>JACQZP010000003.1 GCA_016213825.1 Acetobacterium woodii
ATTAAAGCACTTAATGTTGGTAGGAGTGGTCCAATATACATCTGTAGATGTAGCAAAAACATACATTTGACTGCCATTAGCATTAAGGTCATCAATCGTGTCGACAGTCGTGGTCGACCTTAAGTCCCAATACAGCGCGCATTCTGCTCCGGTATCTGCCATATAAAATGCCTTACCAGATTCATCGCCGATTGATGAAAGTTTTATTTCTTTGAGCGCAATATTTGAGATTCCCATACCAACCGAAAGCAGAATACTTGCCATAATAAGCGCGAGAATAAGCACGCTTCCATTTTTTGATTTATTTTTTTGGCTGATTCTTGTCATGTGTTACAGGTTACAAGTTACACGTTCCTCTATGTCCCCCACGAGAACGCGTGTTCGGAAATTGTGGTCTGCTTTGACGCCCCGTGATCTTGCCAAGAAACTGTTGCAGTTATTATAACCTCTTGCGGGGCCATTGTAGGATAAGGGTCATTAGTTGACGGAGTTAAGCCCGTAATAGTGACTGTTCTGGTGAACTTGGATGCCGAGCCGGAACTATATCCATAAATTCCTGTCGTAGAATCAAATTGGAGAACGGGACATGTTCCACTGCATAAAACCATAGCATCGTTAAAAGAATCAACTTGACATGCACCACCACCCACACAAGGAATGCCTGTCAACCAATATTGTGGAGTATTGAAATTCGTGTCAATTTTATATTTAATAAAATCTATCGCATCCTCCGCAAGATACGTTGCCGTAATTTTATCCTTGACGGAGAAAATAAGAGCAATATTTCCAGAAATAAGGACGAGGGGTACGACCACCGCCATCAAAAGGATTGATATAGCGACAAGGGTTTCCACGAGGGTAAACCCCCACTCGCCTTGCGAGCTCACACCTATGTTTATAGGTGTGGGGGTAAAACCAGTGGGTTTGTTTTTAATTGTATTATTTGTTTTTGATTGCAAAAAATTCATATTCAAATTTTCTCCTCGTTATTATTTCGGCGAGCGTTGCGTGACAGACGTATAGATACTGAATTTCGTCTTATCCGGATCGCTAGGAACATACCCCTGAATCACGATATTCACCCGAGGTTGTTTTGTGGTACCACTCGTACTATCGGCACCAATTACGTAAAATTTAAGATTTGTGATATAGATCTCATCATATGCCGTTAGAACTTCACAGCAAGAAAAGCCGGGTGGCACATCTTTTATGTACGGATACAAGATACCATTCTCATCAATTTCCCATTGTTGAGGAATCGATAATTGATATGTACCGATACGCATATTGGGGGACATAAATGAAATTGCAGTACTACCACTTAAAGCACAATCACGTGGGGGAAGCACCGCACCCACACCATACCCTGACGAGGAACTGATGTAGCTTTGGTCCGCACCACAATTATAGAGAGTGGCTGTGCGAAGGTTACGTGTCATATTTTCCATCGCGATATTAAGAGTATCCATTGCCGCCCTTGTTACACTTGCTTTCTTGTAAAGACGAGAGAGATTAAGAAAGGCGGAGGTGGTAATGAAAACAACAACAGTAAAAAGTGCCATTGAAACAATGAGCTCAACGAGGGTAAAGCCGCCCACTAATCCTCTTTTGAAGGAAGCAGGGCGGTGGGTCATATCGCAAGAGTGTCGCAATCTATTTGGCCATCGCATTATTGTTGTAAATATATTCATAGTCCGTTTTGTGGAGAAAATTACTTATATTTTTTAATACCTATAGAAATATTACCCGTTGATTCAACAACAACACTAGTCGTAGCCTGATCGGGTGAAATAAGATCCACCCTTCCGGTTGCTGATTCCCCTGAAAATCCGTCCACAAAGAACCCAGATACAACCTTGTTGACCTTGATAATTGCGTTTGGATTGGGGCGGTTAAAAACAACATCAAGACTACCATCCTTACATAGTGTTATATCATCTGCATCACATATTACATCAATACTATATCCATTTTTCATGGTATATGTTTGGATTGTTTTATCAGCATTGGAATACACATTGTAATTCCCATTGCCGTCACTTATGTTCTCAAAAAGTATGAAGGAAGTACCCCCTTTAACAAAATGAACACCATAACCTGTACTAAAACTCCCGCCAGAGGTAATCTTTGCTCCTGCTCCATAACTCTGCGCTTCGCGTATTGTAAGCGCAACATCGAGCGCGAGGTTTTGAAGATCGAGTTTTGTCGAATAATCAAGATACCCGGGAATCACCACGGCAAGAATGGACGCCATTATGAAAAAGACTACGAGGAGCTCCACTAATGTGAACCCTTGATTGTTCTTGGGGAATCGTTTGTTGTGTTTCAAAAATATTTTCATTATCAAGTTTTCTCTACTTCCCTGTCTCTACAGTTTAGAACAATACGAACCCTAAATCAAAGACATTGATGTTGAAAAAGAATGCAATGATGGTTCCAAGAATAAGAAACGGTCCGAACGGGATCTCGCTCTTGAGCCCATAATTTGAGTGGAGGTGTTTCGCGATCGAGAGTTTACCCCCCCACCAATCCCCACTATGATTATTAGGATTGTCGGAGGATGGCATACCTGTTTTAGTGTTACTTGCGGTCGTGTATCGCGGAGGGGATTGGTGGGGGGGTTTACTTATACCAACAAGGGCAAGTCCGACAATGGCCCCCATCCAAAATCCGAGAATGATCGCTGAACCGCCCTTGATGAGTCCCAAAAACCACCCGATTCCAAGTGCGAGTTTTGCGTCGCCAAGCCCCATCCACTTGCCTTGCGAAAAAAACCATAATGCCGCAAATGGTAAAGCAAAAAGAGGTCCAGCGAGAAAATCCCAAAGGTAAGGTGTGTGAAAAACATTTCCCCAACCAGTACTTACAACAAGATGCGCAAGCGAAAGGCCCGCAAAAAGGAACACCAAAAGGTCGGGGATAATCTTGTGGCGCAGGTCATAGACGGAAATAATGACCAAAATACTCCAGATAATCCAATAGTAAAGAATATTAAAAAACGGTTCTATTTTGAAAATTGAAAATTGAAAATTGAAAATTGTCAGTAGAAATAGTATCCCTGTTGCTATTTCTACTAAGGGGTATTGGAAAGAAATTTTACTTCCACATCCCGCACATTTTCTTCGCAAAGCAATAAAACTCACAATAGGCACAAGTTCATACCATGAGAGTTTCTTCCCGCACGAAGGACAAAACGATCTACCGGAGAAAAATGATACGCCCGTGTTGTAACGAAAAATTACCACATTAAGAAAACTACCGACAATGGTTCCTAAAATAAAAATTATAATGTAGAGAACTGTGCTCATTAATTACAATAATATCACAAGTAACACAAAAACCACCCCTAGGGGTGGTTTTTGAATGAGAAAATGAATGAGACTTTAGATACAAGCACCAGCACCTCCTGTTGCTGTTCCTAATTTTGAAGCACCAGTACTGTCTACGCACCAACTAGTAGCAGAGTTGGTCTTGAGAGTAGCAGACATCGCCCATGATGACGCTTTTGAACCACTCGTTCCGCCAACAACACAAACAGGGGCTACGCCAGAAGCTGTAGTTAATGCAGCGATTGCACTCGTAAATTGAGCGTTTATAAATACAGAGGTTGCTGTAGTACACGAAGTAGCAGGTAATGTAGCTATTGCCGCTGAGCTATAACCACCATTGCCTGCAGCTGTATCGTCATAATAAAGCTCGGCCTGCGCTCTCATGTTTGCCAAGTTTGCTTTGATTGCTGCATCTGCACCCTTTGCTCGTGCGGTATTAAGCGATGCCAACACCACTGAAGCGAGAATGCCGATAATGGCGATAACGACCAAAAGTTCGATCAATGTAAAACCTCGTTTTTTCATTTGTTTCTTATTCTAAATAATAAATTTAATAATGGATAACCAACCTTATTGCGCGCTTTTTTGCCTATACCTG
>JACQZP010000014.1 GCA_016213825.1 Acetobacterium woodii
AATGGTCGGAGTGAGAGGATTTGAACCTCCGGCCTCATGGCAATGGTGGCTTTACCAGCTGCTAATTGGGTCACTACTTCGCTATGTTCAGCCACATAATTAATGGTTACATCTACTCCTGGTGTCAATCCGTTTTTCTGCAACAAGTAATTTAACACATATTCAGGGGTGGAACCCTGACCACTGGCAACGATTGTTTTTCCTTTTAAATCGGCGATACTTGTAACGCCAGCCGCTTCATCAGCCACAATATAAAGCACTCCCAGCGTATTAACCGAACCTAAAACGACCTTGCCTTCGGTTTTATTAAACAGCACTGCTGCTAAATTACTGGGAAGAGCCGCAATTTGAAAATCGCCATTGATGACACTGGCAGTTAGTTGATCTGGTGCACCAGCTACGGTAAATTCGGTGGTCACATTTTCGCCAAGATCAACACCGTTGACAATCATTTGGGCCATACCCATTCCGGTTGGCCCAGCAAGGGTCCCAACCTTAACAGTTTGAGGTTCGGCCGGTTTTGCCTGACAAGCGGTAAATCCCAAGGTCATCACCAACATCAAACCAAGGAGGATCATTAATTTCTTTGCATTCATTTTTCTAAACATTTTCTTTTTCATCCTTTTCTTCAAATTCTTTTTTTGAGACAGTCAATTTTGAATGTACTTCCCTTAGTTTACCTAACCGTCCGTTTAAAGAATTGATCTCATTCATATTACCACATAAGGTAATACAGATAATCGAAATGCCCTTATCTGCCAGCGGTAATCCCATTCTTCCAATAACCAATGATTGATATTCGGCAATAATCCGGTTAAAATCTTCCTGTACTGCTTGGGGATTTTCTAAAATAGCGGTAAGTACTGCTACCCGTTCGATGATCCATCACCCCTTTCACACGCTTCATTACAAATCACAAAAAAACTTCCTGTTAGGAACAGGAAGGCATTGACAAAATCACCTATTTAACAAAGGTTTTAATTTTGATCTCATTCCTTCCAAATCAGAACTTCTTTTCTGTCAGGTAAACGGTATCACATTCAATTGCAATCATTTTAACATGTAAATAGTTTAATTAAAAGAAAAAGAAGGTGGAAAAATTCGACTTTAATTCTTGTTTTATCTGCCAAAACGAACTATTTTAGTAGGTTTATAACATTCAATTTTTACTTATAAAAACCCCGCAGCTGAGAATTTCCATTTGAGAAACGACCATTAATTTTAATAAACCTATTTGTTTATCCAATCATCAATATTCCCGAACACTCCTCAACGATATCGCTAATTTATGGGTAAAGATAAGGCAATCTCTACGGAATTGTGATATAATTCTAACATCAAATACTATTTTAACGAAACAAGAGGGTGTCAGTGAAATAGTTTCATGACAAACTTTTAATTTATAAGGAGAATCATTAATGAAACGTAAAATTAAACAGCGCATCTCGTTAATTTGTGTTGTGCTGCTTATGGCTTTTTTACCGGCCAACGCTCTGGCCTTTGAATCAGTGAAAAGCGAGAATAATCAAATGACGATTAACACCCTGTCCGAAATTCCGGATATTGAAAGTAACGGCGATATTAATCAACAAGTTGTTATTATTTACAAACAGTCCAGCGCAATGAATGTTCAAAGTCTGTTTTTATCCACCAACGAAGTCGTCAGCGGCGAAGCCGTGTCAGATCGGGTCGATGTACTGGAAGTTAAAAATGATGTGAATATCGATGCATTCGTCAACAAGGTTAATGAAAATCCCAATGTTCTGGTTGCAGACCGAAATAGCATCATTAATACTTATTCACTCCCCGATGACCCTTATGTTACGGATGGCAAAGCCTGGCAATTTCAAACTATCGGTACTGATAAAACCTGGGATCAGGTCTCAAATTCGGAAACTATTGGTGTGGCAGTATTAGATACAGGATTAAACATCAATCATCCAGATTTAATAGGTCGCACCATTGCTGGCTATGATTATGTTACTAAAAGTCCCAATGTTATCGATCAGGACGGTCATGGTACCTTGGTCAGTGGATTTGTAGCTGCAACAGCCAATAATGGCGTCGGCATCTCTGGGGTAGCCGGATCGGCCAATATAAAAATTGCCCCTTACCGCGTTGGTACTAAAGGTCTCACTGTCAGTAATATTTGTGCTGCGCTAATGGATGCTGCTGATCGTTCAGATATTAAGGTTATTAACATGAGCTATGGCGGTTATGAATATAATAACAGCGAAGCAGCCGCCATTCAATATGCTAAAGACCGCGGCAAGGTGCTGGTCGCAGCATCTGGCAATGAAGGTGAACCAACAGACAATGAAGCCGGCTTACTTTCTTATCCTGCTTCGTACAATGGCGTTATTTCAGTAGCTGCCACTACTCACTCCAATAACCGTGCTTCTTTTTCACAATATAACAATATGGTCGATTTGGCAGCCCCTGGTGAAAACGTGTATACTACTGATATGACTGGCGGATATACCGCTGATAGTGGTACTTCCTTTTCAGCTCCGATCGTCGCTGGAGCCTGTGGCGTATTGCTAGCAGCAAACAGCAGTTTAAGTGCAGCCGAAGTGGAAAGCATTCTTGAAAAAACAGCCCTTGATTTAGGCAGTTCAGGCCGAGACGATTATTATGGTTATGGTTTGCTCCAGTTGGATCAGGCGCTGGCGGCGGCAGCTGTAATCAAACCCAATACCATATCCGTAGGATATCGAACCCATATCCAAAATATTGGCTGGCAGGATTGGAAATACGATGGCGCATTTAGCGGCTCCGAAGGCTTGGGTTATCGGTTAGAAGCAGTTAATGTGAAAGTTGACTGCCCTAACTCCGATGTGGGTATTGCCTATAAAACCCATATCCAGAATATTGGCTGGGAATCGGATTGGCGATATAACGGCGCGTTAAGCGGGACTTCCGGTGAAGGTCTGCGATTAGAAGCCATTCAGATTCAACTGACTGGGGCTGATGCCGACAAGTTTGATCTTTACTATCGCACCCATATTCAAAATTTAGGCTGGCTGGGTTGGGCACAGAATAATGAATATTCCGGCTCGGCCGGATTTAGTTATCGCCTAGAAGGTATTGAGATTATGATCCTTGAAAAGGGCACTCCTTTTGACACATCTGGAGATTCCTATATCACTAATAACACAATATAAAGATTAACGCCAGTGGAAAATCAATTTCCCACTGGCGTTTTTTCGTCCTGTTTTACTCAATTTTATTTTTATTTACTGCTTTTTCTATTCAATTGATTTAAGCGATTCGACCATACTGATTCGCTTAATAATCGGCGTCATCAGGATATTGACGATAAAGGTAAATGCCAGGGTAAACACAACAGCATAAATAAAGCTCGACGGTTCAATTCCCCGGGTAAACATGGCGATGTCGGTTTCCACTGTGTTGATGATTAATTCATCTAGAAAAACCCCTAAAAATAAACCGACGACAACGCCAATAACAGAAAGGACAATATTCTCTCTAAAGATGTATTTATACACCTCCATGTCATAAAAACCGAGAACGCGGATGGTGGCAATTTCACGGACCCTTTCGGAAATATTAATGTTGGTGAGATTATATAAAACAACCGCTGCCAAAGCGCCGGCGGCAAGCAGCATAACCACCACCACAATACTTAAACTGCTGATGCTGTCAGATGATGATTTGACAATGTTTCCGGTAAAGTTCACCGCCACTACCCCATCCTTGGCCAGCCAATCGCTGGCAATGGCATTTTCCAGATCAGTTGATGTGTCAGGAATATTGACATAGGCCATATTCACAGTCAGCGGTTTTCCAAAAGCGGTTTCATAAACTGCTGGTGACAAGTAGATATAATTTTCCAGGTAGTTTTCAGTGATCGCCCCCAAGACAACCTCATGGCTTTCATCTTCATTGTAAATTCGAATTGTATCACCCACTTTGAGTCCCAGTCCAGTAGCTACTTTTTCTGATAAGACCACTCCGGCTTCTTCCAGATTAATCGGCGCTCCCGATTTTCGATTCTGAAGGTGGATAAAATTGTTAATACTCGCAGCCGTTTCCGGGACAAATAAATAGGCATCTTTGCTAATACCGGTTCCGGCTTTTTCGATGGTCATTTTCGCTTGATGCGCCAACATGTTTTCACTGAAACGGGTATCATTGTTCAGTATTATTTTAAAATCAGCCTTATCAGCAAGCGTTTCTTCATTTTTTAATGCCATATAACCATCAAAGACGGTAATGTTTTCAAATTGTCGTGGAATCATCGAAAAGATCGCGTCCTGAAGACCAAAGCCAGCCAGGATAAGGGCCGTACAGCCAGCAATCCCAATCACCGTCATAAAGAATCGCCCCTTATAACGCAGCAGATTTCTGGCCGTGACCTTTTCGATAAAGCCCAAGCGCTTCCAGATAAACGGGATACTTTCCAAAAAAATTCGTTTTCCGATTTTTGGTGCTTTGGGCCGCATGAGCTCTGACGGATGTTCCTTTAATTCATAATGGGTGACAATCAGTGCCGCCGCCACCGTACATAAAATGGCAACCAGACAGCTGATGATGATCGGGATCCAGGGTGGTGCAATGATCAGATCCGGCACCTGATAGAGCAGTCCATAGGCGCCGGCGATTAAATAGGGCAGGGTATTGATGCCAAAAATCAAACCGATGATTGAACCAATCGCTCCGGCTAAGATAGCATAAACAAAGAATTTAGAGCCAATCTGATAATGTTTATAGCCCAAGGCTTTAAGTGTTCCAATCTGGGTTCGCTGTTCTTCCACCATCCTGGTCATGGTCGTAAAGGATACCAATGCCGCCACCAACAGGAAGATTAGCGGGAACACCCCGGAAATATTGTCAATGCGCTTGGCATCTTCGCCATAACTGGTATAACCAGGGTTGTCATCCCGGTTGAACAGATACCATTTCCCGAATTCCAGATCGCCGATTTTCGCCTCTGCCTTGGCCAAATCATTGGCAGCATTGGCCAACTCAGCCTCTCCTTCGGCCCGTTTTTGAGCCAGCTGAGCTTCGCCATCATTTAATTCGGCCCACCCGGAGTCGATCTGATTCTGCGAAGCGATGAGAGTATTCAAGCCGTCTTCCCGGCCGGCCTCAAAAGCGGCAATGCCGTTGGCAAGCTGGGTCTTACTGCTGGCCAGGGTTGCCCAACCGGCATCCAGCTGATTTTGACCGTCGATTCCGGCTTGCTTTAGAGCTGCTTCGGCATTGGGCAGCATGGTTTCCAGTTCAATTAACTGGTTTTTCATCTCGGCTAACTGCGCCTGAAAGGCATAAATGCTATTGATGGCATCCTGAACCTGGGCTGCCCCGGCAGATGCCTGGGCCAGGCCGTCCTGAACCACCACAATCTGATTGTCAATTTCTGTTAATTGCGCTTCCAAAGCAGCCAGCTGTGTCGGGTAATCTGGGGCTAAAGGATCCAGGCTTTGAATCTGCGCTTCGACCCCTGATCGCATGGCTTCAAGGTTTGATAAGGCACTTTCGCCCTGGGCAATCTGATTTTGCAGCTCTATGAGCTGGGCTTCCAGTGCCGGTAACTGCCCGGAGGGATCCTGAGCTTCCATCTGGGCAATACCGTTTTCCAGGTCCGTGATTCCCTGACGCATCGTCTCCAGTTGGGCCTCGCCCGCTGCCAGTTGCTGTTTTAAGGTCGCCGCTCCCTGGACCAGATCGGCCTCTCCTTGGGTAATCTGATTTTGGGCATCGGCCAGCTGGGCCTGGGACGCTGCAATTTTAGTATTGTATTCATCCCAGCCGAAGCTTAAAGCGGCTTCGCCATCCAGCAATTGGTTTCTGGCATCGGCTAATGTCGCCTCACCCTGAGCGATCCCATCATTAAATTGGGCGACGCCATCGTTATACTTGGCGCGGCCCTTATCTAACTCCACCTGGGCCTTGGCTAAAATATCGGCATGGTTTATTTCCAGTTGTTTGATCCCCAGCGTTTCAAACTGATCCTGTAACGCCGTAATCGCTGCCTGATATTCATCTGAAAACGGATAAACACCATTGGCGGTCGCCTCCGACAAAACATAAACTTCAGTGTAGCGCTCGGCAGCAAAATTTTCGGCGGGAATAAAGCCATAATAATCCACTTCACCCCGACCGACACTGGTACTGCCCCGTTCAATCGAAACAAATTGCGGCGATCTGACAAAACCAACGATGGTGTAATTATCCCGCTTGAGCGAGTCGGAAAGGGCTTTGTCACCAACTTCGGGCGCTAACTTGATGGTGTCACCCAATTGATAAGCATAGCTGGATAAGCCCATGCCCTTATCTTCCTGGGGTTGTTCCAATAGTATTTCGCCAGCATTTTCCGGCAGTCGTCCTGCCATCAGCAGTGGCTGATTAAGGGCTTGATCTTGCTGAAAAGCCATCAGTTTGATAACCGGTCGTTTATCGCCCCGCTCAATGATCACATCGGCCGAATAACTGGGCATCACGCTATTGACCCCCGGGGTATTTTTGATTGCTTCCACGTCAGCTTGCTGAAAACCATAGGTAGAAACCAGCCGGATATCCATCAGTTGCTGATTTTGATAATATTGGCTGACCGTGTATTTCATGCTTGGTCCGGTTGTTTTAACCCCGACGAAAAAACAGATCCCCAGCGCAATGATCGCTACAATGGATAAAAAGCGATTTTTTGATTTTTTGATTTCTCTGAATGTATCTTTCTGCAATGCTTTCATTGATATTTCCTTTGTTATTTAATTATGGTTCAATTATCCTGGACAGGTATTCCATCCAATCAATTATCTATTCTACAGAATAGAATCGCTGCAATTTTGGATACTCAGGCAGTTAAACCCTACTTTTCTTTTTATTATTCTACCATGAATTTATTAAGAAAACATCAAATGATAGCACTTATCTGTCAAACACTGATATTTTCTTTCATGCTGATCAACCCGATTATTTTTTCTTTTACCGGGATACCAGTGAGTTCGTTCAAAGCTTCTGCATAAAGATTAATCTGAATTTTATAACCATCGACAATTTTGTCCCGCTGATTGATATCTTGATAATGATCGGTCTTATAATCAACGATCACCCATTGGTCATCTTCCATAAAAGCGCAATCAATAATCCCCTGAACGATAATTTTTTGCTCAATTTCGGCCCACTCATCCCTGACTTTAGCGGGCTCATAAGCATAGTTAAACGGGATCTCCCGTCTAATTTGTGCGGCCGACAACAGACGAATCCCCAATGGCGAGGTGTAAAAGCCAATCAGAGTGTCCAAGCGGATTGTTTTTGCCAATGCCTCGGGCAGAAATTCCTGTTGGATCAAATGGTTGATCTGATCTGCCAGATACGATTCTAAAAACCGCGGCAAATCTTTTGCGCCAGTTTTTACTAGCGCCGCTTGGATTGGTTTTAAGTCCACCACTTCCATTAATAAATGAAGCGCTGATCCCCGTTGGGTGGCTGAGAAATCAGTCTGTTTCTGTTCCAGAAATTTCGGACCTTCCAATCGTTGGGGAATATTTCTGTCAAGTCCCTTTTCATGCAATTGAGCTTTTCGGTAGTTTTTAATTTCGGTAACACTCATCTTGCTGGGCAAAACATCATCCACTTTGGCTGGATAGCGATAATCTAGCCTGTTATAGATAGCTTCTCTAACTTCCGGGCTGATCAGGATTTTATTTTCCGGATTCTGCTGCATTTCCTGATTCACATTTGCAAATTCTTTTTGATGAACAAACGCTTGTAAATCTTCCAAATTCTCTGGACTTTCCGCTGCGATATTTTTATCAGTATTTTTCAACAAACCGCTATCACTATGATGGTATGAAATTCTGAAATCAACCAGATCCAGATCTGCTCCAGTCTGACCCGTTCCATCTAAGATCCCCATCATGACCCAGTCCAAAAGGCTGGCAGCATTTAGTAAATGATATTCATCCGGTTCATCGTCCCATTTCTGTTGGGCCTTTTCCAGGTTTTTAACGGTGCCGACAATAATCAACTTTTCCTCAGCCCGGGTCATCCCCACATAAAGCAGCCGCATTTCTTCGGAAAGCATTTCCATATTACTCTGGGCTTTGCAGACCTCTTTGGCCAGCGAATTATGTTTATAGCGCTTTCCCAGATCGACATAGTCGGGACAGATGCCAAGATCTTTATGAAAGAGGATCTGACTGTTATTGCTCCGCTTATTAAAGCCCTTACCAGTGCCGGCCAGAAAGACGATTGGGAATTCCAGACCCTTACTCTTATGAATCGTCATCAACCGCACCACCGCTTCGTGATTGCTGACCATCGCCGGGGGCGAAATATCCTGCTTATGCTTTTTCATATTTTCCACAAAGCGAATAAACTGGTACAGACCTTTGAGGGTGGATTTTTTATAATCCCCGGCCCGCTTTAGCAGAATCCGCAAATTGCATTGGCGTTGCTCCCCGCCGGGAAGGGCGCCTACAAACGCATAATAACCGGATTCCAGATAGATTTTCCAGAGAAAATCTTCCACCGGCATCAGCTTAGATTGATCCCGCCATGTGTTCAGTTTTTCATAAAAATGGCCGAGTTTATCAGCCAGTTCATCGCTTTCTTCCTGACAATAGGCTGTTACTGCCTGATAGAAAAATCCCTGGGGATGTTTAATCCGCAGCCGAGTGCATTCGGTGGTGGTAAAATTACCGATGGGTGAGGTCATAATACTCAATAACGGCAGATCCTGATGCTGATTATCCATCAGGTTCAGCAGATTCAAAATCATGGTGATTTCCAGCGACTCGTAGTAGTTGGTGCCGCCGTCAAAATAGGTGGGAATGCCCATTTCGCTGAAGACCTTAAGGTACACATCCCCTCTGCCGGCCACGCTTCGCATCAGCACCCCAAAATCGCCATAGGTGATGGCCCGTTCCTGATTATGTCGGGTATCAAAAAAGCGGGTTCCGACCAGGGCCTGAATTTGATTGGCGACAAAGCGGGCTTCAATTTCCACCGCACTCTGATCTTCCTGATCTTCATCAAATTCTAGATAATTGGCAGTATCACTGGACTGGGGCTTGGTCTCGATCACATGGATCTCGGTCTTTTCATAGGGGCCTTCATGTGGCAGACCTTTGTTGAGCATGGCCTGTTCGTCATAATTGATTTCTCCCAAACCCGGTGTCATGATCTTGCTGAAGACGGCGTTAACCCCATTGATCACCCCCTGGGCGCTTCTGAAATTCTGATTCAGCGTCACCAGACTGTTGTCTTGATTATCATCCTGGCCGAAGCTTTCGTATTTTCCGATAAAAATCGTCGGATCGGCTAACCGAAAGCGGTAGATGCTCTGCTTGACATCGCCGACCATAAAATAGTTATTATCCCGGACAATCCGTTGGAGAATGGTTTCCTGCATTTCATTGGTATCCTGATATTCATCCAGAAAAATATAGCGATACTTGGCCCGGACCTCGTCGGCGACTTCCTGATCCATTAGTATTCTAAGGGTCAGCTGTTCCAGATCATTATAATCCAAAAGATTTTTAGCAGACTTCTTTTGCTGAAAAGCGGTCCAGAATCTTTGAGTCAGGCTGACCAGGTCACTCATGGGCTTCTTCAGGGCATTGAGTTCCGTCACCATTTCATCCATGTTGATGGCAAACCGCTTCTGCAGCTTGGTCATGCTGCTCTTTGCTTCATCCCGGTATTTTTTGATCGTTTCATTAAGTTCCTTGTCCTGTTTGGGAGTCCCTTTAAAGCGCTCATATTCCAGAGCTTTAAGAGCATTCAGCCCCGATACCAGATCCTCTTTTATACGGCTTTCCACCGCTTTTAAAAGCTCTACTTCATGATCCATTTGTTCAAACGTTTTTTCAAAGCCAGTGGCATCACTTGCGGTTCTGGCTTTATCCGCGGAATCCATAGCGCCCTGGAGCTCTGTTTCAATGATTTTTTTTAGGGATACTCCCCAAACCGATGCCTCCAGACTTTTTGCATCACAGTCAAAGAGCGCTAAGGCATTTTCACACCAGTCGGTGGGATTTGGCTGGGTAGCAATAAAACGGTACAGGGTTTCCACCGTATCTTTTAAGGCTTGATCATTTTTATTACCGCTGTATTTTTCAATCAAATCCAGAAAATCAATATTTTGTTCTGGACTCTTTTTATCCAGATTTTCTCTATCTATGTTCTCTCTATCCAGATTTACATTGGCAATGGCCTGCTGATATTCATCTTCGAAGACTTCTTCCAGAGTTTCCTTGAGCATCAGGGCGATTTCGGTATCATTGCCGATGGCAAAACCCGGATCCATATCGCCTTTGTGGAAATACTGCCGCAACACGCTGAGACAAAAAGAGTGGAGGGTTGAGATTGACGCGCCACCTAAGATATTCATTTGCTTCATTAAAAAGCTGCGGTCATTTTCCGGGTTTTCCAGTTCTCGGGCCAAAGCTTGACTGAGCCGATTTTTCATTTCGCCGGCAGCGCCCCGGGTAAAGGTCAGAATCAGCAGTTCATCGACACCCACCTTTTCTTCCAGCACAATCCGGATAATCCGCTGGATCAGCAGGGCGGTCTTGCCAGATCCGGCCGCCGCTGAAACCAGCATATTGGTGTCACGATTTTCAATGGCTTTGAGCTGATCACTGGTCCACTTCATTGGTTTCCCCTCCCTGAATTAATTTGAAAAACTGTTCCTTTTTCATGGCCGACTTTAACACTTCATAGCCGCCTTTGATAATATCATCGTCAAATTGGCAGATGCCCTTGTATTCACAAAACTGACAGGCGTATGAAGTTCCTTTTTTATATGGGCGCACTTTAATGTCACCTTCATAGATCTTTTTAATCTGGCGCACCACGGTTTTTCGCACATAGGCAATGATGTCGCCAAATTCTGCCTCGCTCAGCTTGAATTCCGATCGATAAACCGGTAGAAACTCAGAGGTTTTAGCGTCGCTGTTGTGATCCATTGCGGCGATCACCTCGGTGTCATCCAATAGCAGACCGTTGAGTTTAAAACTCTTGTTGATGGCTGTCTCAACCTGTTCGCCAAAATCCAAGCGGGGGATCGGGTCATCCACATAAAAATAGAAGGTTCCCCCCGGAAGTAGCTCTTCAGCATCGATGACGGTCATGGCACCATCCAGATAAACCAGCAATTGCAGGGACAGGCCATAATAAATATCATCGTAGCCCAGCTTTTTGGTTCCGGTTTTATAGTCAATAATCTTGATCCAGGTATCGCCATCCTTTTCATACAGATCCAGCCGATCGATTTTTCCATAAATCTTGACCTCGCCCAACTTCTCGTCGGGCAGACTGATTTCCTGTTCAAAGCTGAATTCGGTGGCCTTGGGTTCAAAATCTCCAGCACAGAGTTGCTGGACTAAGATATCAATGGACTTTTTGCCCACCCGCTCCAGTTTTTTGCCCAGATACTGGTTTTGACCGGTACTGTTAAAGACATTGGTTTTGATCTGGGGCAGACATTTTGCCATCACCGCTTCCATCATCTGATCACGATCACTTTTTGGCAGGGTTCGTAAATTAAGGTTTTCATCCTGGACTTTTCGGAAAAATCCGTCGATCAGCTCATGCAGTAAAATCCCGATTTCCGGCGCCTGAATGTTATAGATCGGTCGCCCTTCGGGCTTTAATCCATATTTGACATAGTGGGAAAAAGGACATTGTCGGTGGCTTTCCAAACGGGTAATGCTGGTTCGCAGATTTTTTCCATAAAGCGTTGCTGCTTCTGATGAGGTCATTTCCTGGGATACCCCTCTATAATCTAAGGCATCTTCCAGATTTTTATAGATCTCTTGATAAGCTGGATTTGTTTGATACCAATCGGCTGCCGCATCCCAGAGGGCATCCTCTTCAAGCTGGCTCTGTTTGTCCATCCCCGCTTTTTTATTTCGCAAATGGCTGATCAGATGCTCCAGGGTTCCTTCCGGAGTACTGAGGGCATTCCAAAACGCGTCAACGCCATCATTCAAGGTTGAAATGATTTTAATTTTAGGAAAGATACCGATTAATTGGCTGAGCAGAATGCTCGGTTGCTGGCTGTTTCCTTCCATGTCAGCTAAGGGCCAATACAGAGCTAATCGCGATTTTGGTTTGGTTAACAGATCATAAACCAGAAAGCGCTCCTGATCCATCTGAAAACTGCGATTATTTTGAAGCTTTATCTGGTGAGTTCCCAAAATTTGCCGCTCCAGATCTGAAAAGAGATTGGGCTCCGTACCGGTGCCGGGAATCTTACCTTCATTTAAACCAAAAACAATCAAAGCCTCAAAGGCACTGCTACGGCTTCGCCGTAAATCGGTGATGCTGACATAATCCCGATACGGTGGAATGATCCCCAGCCGATAGCCCTGAAACCCGCTTTTTAAAATCCGTAAGAATTCTTCCGGTTTCACCGTATCATCGCCCATGGTTTCGACAATTTGGTCAAAAACTTCCATCAGAATGTTCCAGATCTGGTGATAGATTTCCATAGCTTCAAAATTGCCCGCTGCTGAAAGCTGTTCTACCAGAGCGTCAATTTTTTCCGGCGTTTTAATAGCGATCAAAAATTTATACAGGGCTTTGGTATACTCCTGACAGGTTTGGCTGACTTTCATGGTTTCTTTTAAAGCCGACAGGGGCTCAATCAGTTGGTTTCGTAGCTGGTTTAAACTTTCTAAATCCAGCGCTTCGTTCTGACTGATTTTAGTAAATTCATGCTCCCACTGTTTCCCCCGAATTCCAAACTCCAGGGCATAATTTTCCAGATCTTCACTTTCGCTCAGGGTGATGGGCGAAAAACCGGTTTTCACAAAACCAAAAACATCATCAAAGCGATAATTGTTCTGAATCGACTCTAATGCAGAGACTACAGCTTCCACCAGATGGTTATCCCCGATGGCTCGGAGATCATCCATAAAGTAGGGAATTTTGTACTGAGTGAAGATCCGTTTGATGATACTGCCATATTCTTCCAAATCGCCAGCCAGTACCACGATATCCCGAAAGGCAAGCCCGTCTTCGCGAATCAGTTCAAGAATCTTCCGGGCTCCCATTTCCACCTCTTCCCAGGTGTTTTGACACTGGGTTAAACTGATTTGGTGGACTTCCTCACCATATTCCATTTTAGGATAGGCAAAGAGATTTGATTCTAAATGCTGCAGCTCAGGACTTTTTTTAGCTTTATGCAACACCGGTTCCAGCTTGAATGAAACGCTTGCTCTGGCACCAATTTCCTTGATGGCCTTCATGGTATTATCGGTTAGTTGAAATACTTCCTGATCCCGAGCCGCCGGCTCCGGATCTAAGGGCAAAGCAATATGGATTTCCTTTGCCGTTTCCACCAGATTTGCAATCATGCGGTAGTCCTGAGCCGAGAAATTCTGAAAACCATCCAGCCAGATTTCAGTCTGTTTGAGAAACTCCGCTGTTGGAATCTTGTCACAGACAAAATTACGAAAGTCTTCCTCATCTTTGCGGTCATTTCCCAGTAATTCCTGAAAATGAGCATATATTTTGATAACATCATCCATTTTCTGCGGCATGATCCCCTGAGTCAGAGTCTTCCGAGTTTCTGCCAAATTTTCCGGGGTAATCTCATTTTGTTTTAATTCACTGATCAGATCTGAAATACTCTGGAGGAATCCAAGCTTTTTAACACTGGATCGGTAGATGGTCAATTGTTCTTGAATATCTCCCAGCGTTTTTTGCAGCAGCATGTTCTTCCCATGGGTATCCATATAAGTCTTAGTCAGCCCACCGGTTTCCTGCAAGACCCGGTTTCCCAACCGTTTAGGGCTCAACACTTCCACATTTAACAAACCAGCGAGATGATTAGCTTTGATTAAAGCTTCTTCTGCACCCAGAGTAAACTGTTCTGGAACCATTAAAATCAGTTTTTCTTTTCCTGCTACCAGCGCTTCACCAATTTGTCGGTAAACCGTTTCACTCAAAACCGGTGACTGCCGCCCAATTATCATTGTAATTCCCATGACTGCTTCCTTTCTTATTGTTCCAACCACTAATTATCCGCTATTTTAAAAAATCACCATCTTTTATTAAAGATGGTGATAATTACTGTAGTAAAAAGATAGAGTAGTACCGACAATTGTTACATCATGTTGTTTGCATCAAACTATTGTTATACGGTCACAAAGCCGACTTTTTTTCGTACTTTTGACAGGGTTCTCCAGGCGATCTGGGATGCCTTTTCCGCATGAGTATGCATGATCTGTTCCAGATAGGCTTTTTCGTTCAACAAGCGATGATATTCATTCTGGACTGGCAGCATGGTATCCGCGACGGCTTCGCCAACTGCCTGTTTGAAATCACCATAGCCTTTCCCTTCAAATTCCTGAGTAATCTCGTCCAGGCTTTTTCCGGTAGCGCAGGAATAGATTTCCATTAAATTAGAAACCCCCGGTTTTTCGTCCCGATTATGATGAACTGCCATATCCGAGTCGGTGACAGCACGTTTAAATTTCTTAACAATGGTTTTGGAATCATCCAACAGCGAGATAAAGGCATTGGCATTTTCATCGGATTTTGACATTTTTCGGTTGGGTTCCTGAAGACTCATGATCCGAGCTCCCGATTCTCCAAAATACGCTTCTGGCACCTTAAACACATCACCGAATTGTTGATTAAAGCGAATGGCAATATCTCTTGCCAGTTCGACATGCTGCCGTTGGTCATTTCCCACTGGCACTAAATCGGTTTGATATAAAAGAATATCAGCCGCCATTAACACCGGATAGTCAAAGAGCCCAACGCGGATATTTTCGCCCTGTTTTTGAGATTTATCTTTAAACTGGGTCATACGGCTGAGTTCCCCCATATAGGTTGAACAGTTAAGAATCCAGGCCAGTTCCGAATGCTCCGGCACCATTGACTGAACATAAAGAATTGACTTGTTCGGATCAATCCCCAGCGCTAAAAGCAGCGCAATGGATTCATAGGTCCGTCGCCGCAAATCAGCCGGGTTCTGCGGCATGGTAATGGCATGTAGATCAACCACGCAAAAAAGGCTGCGATAGTCCTCCTGAAGATGAACCCAGTTTTTCATGGCTCCAAAATAATTTCCGATGGTAAAGGTACCGGATGGCTGAATTCCGCTATATACTATTTTTTTTTCGGGTGTTTCTGTTGTCATATTTTACTCCTTATTCTTACGATAATCTTAGTTCCGTCATTTCAAGCGAATCACAATTGAGTTCCAACTCCCTAACCATCCGCTCAAAAATATCATAGTCGGCAGTCATCAGAATATGTGTCGTCCCTGCCGGTTCCTGCGTGTTGAAAAAATCAAACTCCGTGCAATACTTGTTCAGTTGATTAACCAGTCCATTCGCCGGATTAATCAATTCTAATTCTGGATACATTTGACGGATGGTTACCGATACAATTGGAAAATGAGTACAACCAAGCAAGAGTTCCTCA
Organism: Acetobacterium woodii; assembly: GCA_016213825.1. Classification (GTDB taxonomy): domain Bacteria; phylum Bacillota; class Clostridia; order Eubacteriales; family Eubacteriaceae; genus Acetobacterium; species Acetobacterium woodii_A. The sequence goes on from JACQZP010000014.1 coordinate 15,415, forward strand.
ATGACGATTCCTTTTTTAATTCCTTTTAAAAGAATCGGTTCAACGGCTTCCTCGATATTGTGTTTTAAGATCTTTAAATCGCTCTGACCATCATTAATCACCTTTGCCAGGGTGTGGGTTCCCTGGGCAATATACTCAACATCTTTTGTCCATAGTTCCAGTTCTTTTTCATAGCCCCGGTTTTTCACCGTTGCCGTGGTCGCGATCAGTCCAACCAGACCCCGATCTCGCCAGTTCAGAGTTTCCTGTACGCCGGCTTCAATCACACTGAATAATGGAACTTGTGCGGTCAGTTCGACAATCAGAGAGGATAGGGTATTACAGGCTAACACAATCGCCTTGACACCCCTGCTTTCCAAATCGCTGATGATTGTATTGGCCAGCATGATCAGTTCATCATTTTCCCGCTCACCGTAGGGCATCCGCATTGAATCACCAAAATAGAGGTAATTTTCATTGGGCAGTCGGTCTTGTAGTGCTTTCAGTACTGTAAAACCACCGATACCCGAATCAATGACCCCAATGGGCCCATTATTGTCCATATTCTTACTTCTTTCCAGATTGATCACGAAATACGATTCCTTTTTCCACACTCATGTCATCAATAATTGCTAATGACTCCAGAGCGATTCCCTGCTGACGAATTAATGCCCCGCCATCCTGAAATCCTTTTTCGATGGCAATGCCTACACCAACCAAGGTGGCACCCGCCTGGTTAATCAAATCAATTAACGCTTCGACAGCCTTTCCATTGGCCAGAAAATCGTCGATAATTAAAATACGATCCGAAGGGTTTAAATATTTTTTTGAAACCATAATTTTATAGGCTTGCTGTTTGGTATAGGAATAAACATCACTGGAATAAATTTCCTCGTCTAAATTTAATGATACGTATTTTTTTCCAAAAACCACCGGACAATAGTCAAAATATCTGGATGTACTGGTTGCAATAGCAATTCCCGATGTCTCAATCGTCAGTATTTTATTGACTCCCTCTCCGGCAAAGCGTTTGGCAAAAGCCTTTCCCATTTCTTCAAATAATTCCACATCTAACTGATGATTTAAAAAAGAATCCACCTTCAGGATTCCCTGGCCTTTGACACGACCCTCTTGTCTAATCTTTTGTTCTAATAATTCCATTGGTAGCTCCTTCGTATCCTAATCGAACTATTATAACATACTCTTCGGTTTTTAATCAAAAAAAAGCGGAAATTTCTTCCCGCTTGAAATTCAAGTTTTGTTTATTTATTCTTTTTCTTTTTGGGCAGCGGCAATTACTTTTTCTGCAATTATCATTGGCGCTTCTTCATATCGGACAAATTCCATTGAGAATTCACCTCGAGCCTGAGTCATTGAGCGCAACTCAGTGGCATATTTAAACATCTCTGCCAGCGGTGCTTCAGCCAATATTCGCTGTTTTCCACCTGATGCTGAGTCCATTCCCATGATCCGGCCACGTTTTTTATTTAAATCACCCATGATATCACCCATGTACTCTTCTGGCACGGTGATATCAATGTGATAAATGGGCTCGAGGATAACTGGGCCAGCTTCCTTCATTCCCTTCCGATAGGCTGCAGTAGCGGCCATCTTAAAGGACATTTCATCGGAATCCACCGCATGGTAGGAACCATCATAAAGTGTTGCCTTAACGCCGGTTACCGGAAATCCGGCCAGAACGCCTTCTAGCATACATAATTCAAGACCCTTTTCAACGGCCGGGATAAAGTTTCGAGGTACTGCCCCACCAACAACCTTGTCCACAAACTGGAAAGGCGCATTCTGATCAACTCCCGGTTCGAAATCAATCCAAACATGACCAAATTGGCCGCTCCCACCGGATTGCTTTTTATGTTTTCCTTCGGCAGTGGCTTTTTTCTTAATCGTTTCCCGATATGGAACCTTCATGTCAACGAGATTAACATCAACACCAAATTTCTGTTTCAGTTTTTGGGAAATTATTTCCAGATGCATTTCTCCCAAACCGGATACCAATGTTTGCTTGGTTTCCTTATTACGACTGACTGTCATGGTTGGATCTTCTTCCACCAAGCGATGCAGTCCAGTGGCCAGTTTGTCAATATCAGCTTTGGTTTTCGGCTCAATGGCCATGGATATAATTGGTTTTGGCAATTCAATTTTATCATAAACGATCGGTGATTTGATGCTGGTTAAGGTATCCCCGGTGACGGTGTCGTTTAACTTGGAAAACGCTCCGATATCACCAGCTTCAAGTTTTTCAACCTCAATCTGTTTATTTCCTCTTAAAACATAAATATGATTCGCTTTTTCTTTTACTTCTTGAGTCGCATTATACACTTCTACCGAATGATCCAATATCCCTGACATAACTTTAAAAATTGAAAGTTTACCAACATATGGGTCGGCAATGGTTTTAAATACCAGTGCAGAGAAAGGTTCTTTATTGCTGCATTTACGTTCGATTTCTTTTTTATCCCGGGGATCTTTTCCAACTTCAAATTTTCCCCTGCCAGGTGATGGCAAATATTCAATAATCATATTTTCAAGGGTTTCTACCCCAATGTTTAATATTGCTGAAGTGCATAATACCGGAATTAATTCACCATTATCAATCCCCTGGCGAATGCCGGTATGAATTTCATTCTGGGTCAGTTCTTCACCTTCAAAATACTTTTCCATCAGGCTTTCGCTGGTTTGAGCCACCGACTCCATAATCATATCCCGATAGGGTTCCAGTTCTGCTTTCATTTCATCGGTGATGGGCACATCAAAACAACGGTTATCTTTTCGTTGGCTACCAGTCATATCAACGATGTTAACAACACCATTCATTGCTTCGCCTTCACCCATTGGTAATTCAAAAGGCACCACCTTATTTCCAAATGTTTCTTTTAACTCGTCCATTACCTTTGCAAAGGTGGCATTCTCTCGGTCCATTTTATTAACAACAATGATTGCTGGAATGTTTGCCTTTTCCAAAAGCTCAATGGCTTTTTCTGTTCCAACCTGAACTCCAGCCAATGCATCAAGAACGATAACAACTGCGTCTGCCACGCGAAGCGCCGCATAGGCGTCACCAATAAAATCAAAATAACCTGGCACATCAATAAGATTGATCTTATGTCCACCAAATTCTAAAGGAATAATAGATGAAGAAATTGAAAACTTTCGTCTTTTTTCTTCTGGATCAAAGTCCGATAGGGTATTTCCCTCGTCAATTCTTCCCATACGATCAACGGCACCTGCATTAAATGCCAATGCTTCAGTCAAGGTTGTTTTCCCGCTTCCTCCGTGACCTAGTATAAGAATGTTACGGATGTTTTTAGTTGGATACGTTTTCATGCTGTTTCCCCCTCGCTTATTTTTGCCAATGATTTAGTTTGTTTTTTTGGTATAACGCTATTTTATAATATTTCTAAAAAATAATCCACAAAAAGATTCATTTATAGATCCTCTTTTATCTTTTTCATCACTTTCTTTTCAATCCGGGATACGGTCATCTGCGATTTATTAATATACTCCGCCACTTCTTTTTGCGTTTTTCCACGGAAAAACCGCTGCTCCACAATAATTCGTTCGACCGGATTAAGCGCTTGAATTTTTTGCTTTAACAGATCAATGTTTTCCACATTTTCCATGTTATTATCCAGGTTTCCCAATAGATCCATCAAACTGACTTCCTGGCCATCCTGATTGCTTTCATATTCCATTGATAATGATTTCGGATAATAGGCATTGCTGCTTTCCATGGCTTTGATGATGCTTTCTTCAGATATTTCGAGATAGCAGGCAATTTCTGATATGGTTGGTGAACGCATCAGTTTATGTTCCAGAGTTGTCCGGGTTTGGTTAATCTCCCGATTGAGATCCTGAACCTTCCTGGGAATCCGTATCAACCATTCACGATCTCGGTAATAACGCTTTATTTCTCCAATAATTGTCGGTGTGGCAAAGGTGTCAAACTCATACCCCCGACTGACATCAAATCGTTCCACCGCATACATTAAACCCAAACAAGCGACTTGAAAGATATCTTCATTATCCCCGCTTTTATGTCCATATTTTCGTGAGAGAATTTTTGGTATATAAAGATAGTTTTCAATTATTTGATCCCGTAATTCACGATCCCTGGTTTCTTCGTACTCGGCAAATAACTTTTTGACATCTTCTTTACTAATTTTCCGCTCATACTTCATGGGTCGTCGATAGGTTCTTAATCATGGTAATTGAGGTTCCTGATCCCCTCTCACTAATAATTTCCACCCTATCCATTAGTGATTTGATGATGAATAAACCAAAGCCACCTAATTGTTTTCCGTTAAGATCTGGCATTGCCACTGATTCTGGTTCAAAGCCAACCCCGCGATCTGTCACCGTAAAGACTAATTTCTGATTTTCCACAACATAAGTCAAATCGTAGGTTGTATCTGAATTTTTACTATGATTCAAAGCATTTGTGCATGCCTCGGATACTGCAACTTTCAGATCTTCTACATCTCCTATGGAAAAACCCATATTGTTAGCTACTGACGCAATTGTAAGACGTGCCAAGCTGACGTATTCTGGTTTTGTTGGCAGTGTCAGTTTTATACTATCCATTCTTCTACCCCTTCTCATTGCTTAGTTAACAGGACTGTCGATGACTTCAATTATTTTATCCACACCTGTGAGAGTTAGTAATTTTTTGATGTTGGGCCGTGGATTCATCATAATAATCTTTTGTCCCATTTCTTTGGTCTTGTTTCTCAATTCGATTAAAACGCCCATGCCCGTGCTGTCCATATAAGATAACTCAGAACAGTCCAAAATAATTTCTGGCGCTTGTGTTTTTATTATTTTTTCAATTGTATCTCTAAACTTTTCAATAGAGTAAATGTCGATTTCGCCTTTTATACATACCATGTTTGTTTTTCCCATTTCATTTATGTTTTTACTGCTCATACAATCTCCATTTCACAATTAATCTACCGGAAACAACACATTTCCGGATGGTCATCGATTACATGCTTACCTTTAGGGAAGGGTCTTACCGTTGCCTTCGCGGAAATTTAAAAGTAGACCCAATGAGGTGATCACCGTCATTGGGCCTAGGGCTGTAATCCACGGCCTATACCTTGTCTTTTCTATTTTTGGTTTGAAAAACGCCCAAACCTCTTTTTAATACGGATGCCGCTTTTACCACGGGATCAATGACATCTTGCTTGATGGTATTCAAAGCCACTTCAACCTCATCAACCATCATACTTGATTTATCCACAATGTGGGCAGTCGATTTGGTTATATCATCGGCATTTTCCATGATACTGCGAAGTGCCAAACGGTTTTCCTCCATGAGCTTTGTGGTTGTGTCAAATGTTGCTGCCAGACTTTTAAACAGTTTAATTAAATAAACCGTTCCTATTACAAAAGCAACGCCAACTAATAACAGTGCTAATTCCCACAAGCTAAAATTTAATGTTATCATTTATCAGCTTCCTAACTCTTACTTTTCTTCTTTTTCAACAGCTTCGGTAGCTTCAGTTTCCTCTTTAACTACTTCTGATTCTTCCCTTTCAAGGGCTTCCAGTTCTTCATTTAAATCAGCAATATCCTGTTCAACTTCTTCTTGGATTTCCTGAATTTTACTTTCAATTTGATTTTTATACTCATTAACTCTTTCAGTAAATTGTTCCTGCATGTCCTGGAATTGTTCTTTGAGATTTTCGCCATATTCTACGGCTTGATCATAAGCATTGCCAAGGGCTTCTTCTGTGCCTTCAGCCAGTTTTTTTCGCGTTTCGTCGCCTGCTGCCGGTGCCAATAACACACCGAGTGTACCGCCGATGATGGTTCCTAGAAAAAGTCCGCCAACAAAATATAATTTGTTACTGCTCATTTTAAATTCCTCCACTTTTCATTGTGATATTTACTACATTTTACCTCAAAAAGCCCTTAATTAACAGTTATTTATTTTATTTTTTATTTCTATGAAACTATTCTCCAAATTTATCATTAATTAATTGAACCAACGCATCGACTGCTTCCATTTCATCTTCGCCTTCAGCTTGGATTTCAATGGTAGTACCCTGCGAGATTCCGCCAGCCATAATACCCATAATACTTTTAGCATTAATGGAATTTCCGTCTTTGATGACAAATATTTTAGACTTGAATTTGCCGGCAGTTTGAACAAACATCGATGCCGGACGAGCATGCAGACCGGTTGCATTTAAAACTGTAACTTCTTTTTTTATCATTGTATTTCCTCCTAATGATTATCTTTCTAAATATTTATATTTAATTTTTTCATAGCGTCTTGGATGAAGTCCATTATTTCTTCACCGGTTTCCAAATTCAGTGCCGTTTCAGCGATAACTTTGGCATCTTCATAGCGGACACTTCGAATAATTTTCTTTATCTGAGGAATTGCCAGGGCACTCATACTAAATTCATATAAGCCTAATCCCAGAAGCAACACTGCCGCCGCTGGATCACCTGCCATTTCACCACACATTCCGGTAAAAAAGTTCTCTTTTTTATCAGATGTTGCCGTTACCTGTTTGATCAGGCGCAAAATCGCCGGATTAAAGGGATCATACAAATACGAAACTTCCTGATTCATTCTGTCCACTGCAAGAGTATACTGGCAGAGATCATTGGTACCAATACTGAAGAAATCCACTTCTTTGCAAATAATATCTGCGGCAATGGCAGCCGATGGAATTTCAATCATCACACCGACCTTTACAGCTTTATCATATGCTACTTGTTCGGCATCCAATTCTTTCATACAATCGAAGAGAATGGCTTTTGCCTGTCTCACTTCGGTAATTGATGAGATCATCGGAAACATTATGTGCGCATGACCGTAAATACTTGCTCTCAGAATTGCCCTGAGCTGCGTTTTAAATAAGCCAACTTCTTTAAGACATAGTCGAATCGCTCGCAAACCTAAAAATGGATTCAATTCATTATCCATTGGTAAATAGGGCAGTTTCTTATCGCCGCCAATATCCAAGGTTCGAATAACCACTGGTCCATTGGGAAAAGCTTCCAACACTGAACGATAAGCAGCAAATTGCTTTTCTTCACTGGGCATCACATCACTATTCATATATAAAAATTCAGTTCGATAGAGTCCAACACCAACCCCGCCGTTTTTAAGCACACCGGCAACATCGTTGGGTTCGCCGATATTTCCAACTAATTCGATTTTTCTGCCATCTAAAGTAATTGCATCTAAGTCTTTAAGTTCTTCCAGTTCTTTCAGATAATCCTGATATTTCTGTTTTTCGTTTTCATAACTTGCCAATTGTTCATTAGTTGGGTTAATGCACACCTTACCGGTTAGTCCGTCTACCACCATCAGATCCCCAGTTTTTACCGTATCAGTGATATCGCACAATCCCAGAACTGCTGGTATTTCAAGACTACGTGCCATAATTGCCGTGTGTGATGTTCTGCTTCCGATATTGGTTGCAAAGCCCATTACGCGTTTTTTATCCATCTGTGCCGTATCCGACGGGGTAAGATCGTCGGCAATAATAATCACGTCTTCGTTCAGACTTGATAGGTCCGCCTGAACAATTCCTAAGATATTGTTTTGAACTCTGGTTCCCACATCTTTAATATCAGCCGCTCGGGCACTGAAATAGGGATCATCCATCTGATCAAAAATGGCATAAAAACGATCCGTTACAACGTTAACGGCAAAATCAGCACTTAACTGATTCTCATTGATTTCGGCCTCGACACCCTCCACAAATTCAGGATCATCAAGAACCATGGCGTGGGCTTCAAAAATAGCCCCCTCATCTTCACCAAGCTCAGCGATGGCTTTCAAGCGAATGCTTTCCAGTTGTTGGTGGCTTAATTTTAATGCCACATGAAATTTTTCTATTTCCGCTTGGGTATCATCTGTCTTATTCTTATTTACCTCAACTGCAATTTTCTCATAAACAAACGCTTTTGCAATCGCAATTCCCGGAGACGCAATAATTCCTTCTTTTACAAACATCGTTCAATTCTCCTTTTTAAAAGGTTTTTAGATAACTATTAGACGCATAAACAACGAACAATTATTGCTTTGCGTTCAGTTTCGACAACCAGAAGAAATCGCTAAGCGAATTTCTTCTGGTTCGCAGACAGTCGCCAACTACAAGCGAGCTTGTGATTGGCTCGTTACCTTCGCAAAAACAATTTTACACCGTGTAGGCAAACAGGCGTTAGCCTGTACGCTGTAAAATGTAAAAATTGTTTCATGAGAAACTGAGCACAAAGCTAATGGCATTTTCTCAATTATCTACAAAGGTTTTAAATCTTACTTCTTCCTTCAAAGGCTTTAATTAATGTGATTTCATCTGTATATTCAAGATCCGCGCCGATTGGTATGCCTTTAGCCAGTCGGGTAACCTTAACGCCTAATGGACTGATTAGGTTCCCCAAATACATAGCTGTTGCCTCGCCTTCGACAGTGGCATTTGTAGCCATGATAACCTCTTTTATGTCATTTTCACCGATCCGCAGCAATAATTCTCTGGCCTTAATATCTTGTGGTCCAATCCCGTCTAACGGGGAAATAGCGCCATGCAAAACATGATAAAGCCCATGATATTCGCGGGTTTTTTCGATAGCAAAAATATCCCGGCTGCTTTGAACAACACAAATCGTTTCCTGATCCCGCTTGGGGTTCTCACAAATATCACAGGTTTCTTTATCGGTGATATTGAAACAGGTTTTACATAAAACTATTTTTGATTTCGCTGAGATTAATGCTTCAGAAAGACTGGAGATTTCTTCATCTGAAAGATTGATAATGTGAAAAGCAAGCCGTTGTGCTGATTTTTCGCCAATTCCAGGCAGCTTTCCCAATTCTAAGACCAGTCGTTCCAGTGTTTTTGGGTAGTATCCCATAAAAAACCTACATTAAACCCGGAATATTCATACCACCGGTGATTTTTCCCATTTCTGAATTGACCATTTCTTCTGCTTTAGCAATCGCTTCATTGACCGCAGCTAAAACCAGATCTTCAAGCATTTCAATATCATCTTCATCAATAACTTCCGGGTCAATTTTTATTGATAAAATGGTCTTTTTACCGGTTGCAACTACTTTAACTGCACCGCCGCCGGCAGTGGCTTCAACTTCTCTTTCTTCCAGTTCGGCCTGTAAATTCGCCATATCTTGTTGCATTTTCTGCACTTGTTTCATCATATTGTTCATGTTGCCACCGCCCATTCCGGTCGGCATTTTTCGCTTTGCCATTGTTTCCTCCTGTGGTTTACTATTCTTAATAACCTAGTTATTATAACACTAATGATTAAGATATCACTATCTTTTTTAACCTATTTTTCCGCTATTTTTCAACCTCATCATCGCTTTTGATAATTTTAACCGTATCATCATTTACAATTCGCAGGGTCTTTTCAATCAGGTTTAGCTCGGCAAAGTTCTCTTCCTCAAGCTTTATTGAGATGGTAATGATTTGCCCGGTTTTTTGATTCAGGATGGTTTCGAAATTCTTTACTAATTCTGGTTTGTTGATAAAATGAAAAAAATTAATATTTTCCATCGAATAAAAAATCGTCAGATGTCCATCATCCACTAGAGACGGTTCTCCACGCTTTAAAAACATGGCTTGCCCTGAGTTCGTTTTACTGATTTCGTCACACAGTAGTTTGAAAAATCTCATTTCATCATGCTTTGAGCTGGCATTTGTATTTGCTTTTTGCTCAGTTATTAATGACTGTTTTCTATCTGAATTTTCTCCTGGCACATCCTTTGGTTCATAAATTTCGAAAGGTTCCTCAAGTACTTCGTTCACTGGTTGGAATCGTTCTTCACGATCAAAATCACTATTTATTGAAATAGCCTCAATCTCATTTTTCCCAGGTTTGTCATGAATAATGTTATTTTGATTCTCTTTTATGATCTTATCCTGCTCAACAATGGGAGTGGGAATGGGCTTTTTAATTTCATTTTTTTGAGCAACTGTTTTTATTCCCATACTCGGAATAACCACTTGTTCTTCCAGACAAAGTTTAAGCAAAGCCATTTCAACGATAATCCCCTGGAGGCTACTATATTTCAATTTATTCTTTTCATCAATTAGCTGGCTGATCATTGAATATAATTGTTCATATGTAAGTTGTCTCGCCAATTCTTGATATGCTAAAAAATCTTCTGATGAACAAAGCAAGATTTCTTTAGCCATTTCTTTAGTTGTTTTGGTAATGAGGATACCCCGCAGATACTCAATTAACTGATCCATCAACAAACTACTGTCTTTTCCATTACTGACTAACTCTCGCAAGCCGGTAATAACGCCAGCACTATCTCCGGTGATGATTTTTTCAACTAAATTATTAATACTCCGTTTATTAGCCATGCCTGTAAAAGCCAGTAAATCATCAAAAGATACATGTCCAGTTTCATCCTTTAGATCGATAATTTGATCCAGGAGACTAAGGGCGTCTCTCATCGAATTTTCGCCTCGGGATGCAATAAAATCAAGGCTATCTTGTGACATATCAACCTGTATATAGTTACAGATTTTTTTTATTTGCTCAATAATTAACGCTTTCGGAATCGGACGAATCTCATAACGTTGGCAACGTGATAAAATCGTCACTGGACATTTGTTCGGTTCCGTTGTTGCCAGGATAAACACTGCATGCTCAGGCGGTTCTTCAAGTGTTTTAAGCAGAGCATTAAAGGCTTCCTTGGTCAGCATATGAACTTCATCAATAATATATACCTTGTATTTTCCAACTGTTGGGGGATACTTTATCCGTTCACGAATTTCACGTATTTCATCAACCCCGCGATTCGACGCACCATCAATTTCGATGATGTCCATGACTCCAGGTTGGTCAATTTTAAGACAAACATCACATCGATTGCATGGATTGCCGTCAATTCCATTTGGGCAATTAATGGCTTTAGCAAATATTTTTGCCAATGAAGTTTTTCCCGTTCCTCTAATCCCTGAAAAAAGATAGGCATGACCGACTCGATTATATTTAATCTGATTCTTTAAAATTCTGGTAATACTATCCTGGCCAACAACTTCATCAAAGGTTTGGGGGCGATACTTGCGATAGAGTGCTAAATATGACATTGTTCCCTCTTTATCTTGTACTTTATTAAATTTAATTATATTACAATCTTAATAAATTGTATAGTTGAAACAATTATTCAATTTGATGTTCTTTTCTAAAATCCATCTATTAAAAAAGAAGTTCCTGGGTAAAGGAACTTCTTGATTTTTATAACAGATGAAATGGCAACTCTTTTTCTTTTTTTGCTTTCTTCGCCTGCTCTTTTGCGTTTATGGCTTTCTGTCGTTTTTCAGCTAATTCTGCGCGAACTTTATTTTCTCTGGCAATTGCTCGTTCAATTGCCTTTGAAGTAATTTCTTCCAGCTCCTTAGCCTTTCTTTTGATTTCTTTTCTGAGATGATCTTCTACTTCCAGTTTGTTTTTTTCTTTGTTATCTGCTTCTTGCTTTCGTGCAATTTCTATTTTCTTTGTTTCTTCTTGTTCAGTTTTTAACTTGGCTGTTATTTCGGCCTTTTTCTTAGCCTCAATTTCAGCTCTTTTTTTCGCTTCTGCTTGTTTGCTTGCTTCTTCAATTACTCGACGATCTTCCGCTGCTTTTACTAAAGCTTCTGCATCGTCCTGAACTTTTTTATTAACTTTATCGACTAATATTTTAGATTTTTCTGCTACTTCTTTTCTTTTTGCTAATATTTCTGCATCATTTTGTACTTTTAAATGAACTTTTTCCAGTAGCAATTTAGATTTTTGGGCTACAGCTTTCGCTTTTTTATCAGCTTCAGCTTTTGCCTCAGCTACTTTTAACATAAGTTCTTTTTCTTTTCGTTCTGCCGCTGCCAGCTCAGTTTTTATTTTAGCTTCCGCCTCTTCTTTTGCCTTGACTTCTGCTGCGGCTCTCGCGGTGGCTTCTTCCTTGGCCTTCGCTTCTGCCTCTTTCTTCGCTTTCGCTTCTGCCTTTGCTTTGGCTTCCGCTTCCTTCTTGGCTTTCGCATCAGCTTCTGCCTTCGCTTTGGCTTCCGCTTCTTTTTTGGCTTTCGCTTCTGCTTCTGCCTTCGCTTTGGCTTCTGCTTCTGCCTTCGCTTTGGCTTCTGCTTTCGTTTTGGCTTCCGCTTCTGCCTTCGCTTTGGCTTCTGCTTCTGCTTTCGCTTTGGCTTCCGCTTCTGCTTTCGCTTTGACTTCCGCTTCTGCCTTTGCTTTGGTTTCCGCTTCTTTTTTGGCTTTCGCATCTGCTTCTGCCTTTGCTTTGGCTTCCGCTTCTTTTTTGGCTTTCGCTTCTGCTTCTGCCTTTGCTTTGGTTTCCGCTTCTTTTTTGGCTTTCGCATCTGCTTCTGCCTTCGCTTTGGCTTCCGCTTCTTTTTTGGCTTTCGCTTCTGCTTCTGCCTTCGCTCTGGCTTCCGCTTCTTTATTTTCAGCTTTGCTCGTTTCCTGGTGATTGTTGTCGCTCAAATCTTCGGCACTTTCATCTTTACCCGTGATCACTCTACCAACCTTTTTAATAAAATCATCCAGTTTTCCCACTTCTTCATTCCCCACTTCACTTGAATTCGCTGTATCCAAAGTATTTTGAATAGTCGTGTCTTTTATTAATTGTGATTTAGGTTTACTTTTACGAGCCATGACAATCTCCTTTTTATGACGTTGTACTGTTCTATTTTTTATAAATGGCCTTGGAGCATTTATAAAAAATAGAAATCTTGTGTATAAAAAACAAATGACCGAAGCCATTTGTCTTTTATACATTTTAATTTTTAATCTTGGGTTAAAATAGGATCTTTTGAATATCCTTATGTGGAGAAGCAATAACTGAATAACTCGTAATGAGGTTCGATTCTGCCATCTCGTTTTGAGCTGTTTGAATAGCCATTTTAACAGAAGATATTTCTCCAGTGATTAATACAAAGCCTTTACCACCCAAGCCTCTAGCAATTCGAATTTCAAGGAGTTCTACGCTTGATGCTTTCGCACAAATATCTCCGATCAAAATTGAAGAGATTGCATTAATCGTTTCAACAATACCAAGAGATTTCACATCGCCAATTTCACCTGCACCTAACATGGCCGGTAAAACATCAGGGTGAATATTTGGTATAACGTGTGACTCTAACATATGGATACCACCCACATGTGCCCCATTCTTTATTGATGCTTCGACGGCACCCACATCTCCAGCAATAATACTAACGTATTTTCCTGGACATAAGGGTGATGCCATCAGCAGCTCAACATTTCCGGATTTCAGCATTTCATCAGTGGATTCTATACCAACTGGAATGCTCTTAAATTCCATAAAACCAACTGCTTTTTTCAAAATACCACTTCTTTCTATACTGTGAATGATTTAAATTTTTTACCAATTGCTTCAGTTTGAGATTAAACTAAAATTAATCCGCCTAAAATTGTAAAGTTGATAAACTGAGTAATAAAGATTGTTACGGCAGGAGGGTCAATATGGGTATCGCAATGACTATTAAGTGTTTTTGCAGCCCATTCGCCTACAAACGCTGTGAACATACCTGTAATCATACCACCGATGATGGCAGCAAATGGATTTAAGGTAGCACTGAACATTAATACAGCTGTAGATCCTGAAGGTAAAACGATGTGATGCCATCCTTCAAATGCACAACCACACATGATCAAGATCAAAGAGAAAGCAGCGACGCCAAAACCAATTACTGGTACCATTGTGAACAGGTAAGCAGCTTCTTCGCTTCCGCCAACAAGACCTAATGTTCCTAAAGTAGCTGCAACACCACCGATAAGGATACCAATAGAAGCACCATAGGTAAGTACAAAACCTAAACGACTACCAGTAGAGATCCATTCTCTTTTTTCACCAGCCGGTGTTTTTCCTGTAAGGCCAGTTTTGCCGAAGACTAAACGAGTGATAATACCAGAAAGCATTACTGTACAAGCAACGGTATCGGTCCAACCAGCTGCTCCATCACCAAGAATGCCGTTAAAAATAATTGGTCCTACTAATGGTCCAACAATGTATTGGATTAGGAAACCAACCATACCGAAGATACCACCAACGATCAATACCATCGGATCGCCGAATTTTACAAGTGGAGTAACGATATCTTGTCCATTTTCAATATGATTTCTTGTCATTGCAAACGCAGCACCGGCAACAGCACCAGCGAAGGCAATATGTGGTCCAAACCATGAACCAAAACTAACGATACCGATTGCTGGAGCACCATTTGCACCACCCATGATTGCCGCTAAAACGGTTAAACCGGTGAAAACAAAGGCTGTGATCCCGCCCATAAATGTGGCTAATACGCCACCGCCGAATGCGGCGATTAACATTGTAAAGTCCATAATTATCCCCCTTAAAATATGATTTAGGACTCGATAGTGATTTTTTCACTATCCGCGGCTAAAATCCTACCGCTAATACTCGCAAAAACTTTAGAGCTCAGTTTTCCATCAGGGATATCCCCAACCAGTTGACCTCTTTCGACATAGTCCCCAACGTTTACAACTGCCACTGCAGGAGCACCTATATGTTGTGACAATAATAGGTTGACTTTAGTAAACGTTTTATCCGTTTCAACCATTGGAGCCGGAAGATCATACTTCGTCAGTCCCAATCGTGATACTAAACGGTAAACATTAAACTGCTTGCCTTCTCTGAAGGGTATTGCAGATGTTGGAGCTTCGTGATGAGGGTTCTTCAAACCTCTGCTTCCAAGTTCTCGCTTCAGCATGGTATTGAACTTCCAAGGTTGTAGGTCCATTACACATGCATATTGACATAAGCCACATTCACAGCATAGAAAAGCGTTTGTAGCTTGAGTGGTCGTGTCGCAGGTTGAACCATAAGCGGCAATCCGCATCAATTTATGGGGCTGTAAATTATGCCCTAATGCGTATCTTGGACATAGCTCGGTACAATAGTTACATTGCATACAAGCCATACCAGCCATTTTCATGGTTTCCTTAATGGACTTTGTCTTAGAAATAATCAAAGGATGATCTTTTGCTAAAACAATGAGCCCTTTTGTTGTTTTCGTAATCGTCGACTCAGGATCGACAATCTTTCCCATCATCGGTCCGCCGTTAATTACGACAAATTCGTCGATGGTTGGTCCGCCAGCTAATTCCAAAGCTTCGCGCACAGTAATACCCAAAGGAACCTTTGTGGTAAGCTTATTCTTAACCTCACCTGTTAGTGTTAAATATGTATCCATAACCGGTTTATTGTCTACCATTATATCATAAATGTTCACAAGTGTCTCCACATTTATAACTAATGTATTCACGTTTAATGGAATTCCGCCTTCTGGTACAATCCGTCCGGTCGTCTCATAAACAAGAACTTGTTCGTCTCCCGCAGGGTAGAAATTCTTTAGCAAATGCATTCTAATCTTGGGAAATTTAGGTAACTCTTTGTTTAATGCTTCAATAGCAGGTGTATATTTCTTCTTTAGGCCGATAATGCCTTCCTTTGCTTGTGTTTGATCCATAACAGCCTGAAGAGCTGTTAACATTTTAACAGTCTCCAGAGCCATTAATTGTTGATCAACGCGCAATAATGGTTCGCATTCTGCGCCATTGACAACAACGGTGTCAACGGTGCAATTTAACTTGACCTGGGTTGGAAACCCTGCCCCGCCGGCACCTACGATGCCAGCGTTTTGTACCAATTCTACTAAATTTGCGCTCATGAACAACACCTCTATTATTTAATCGTAAATCCTCCTACTAATACACATCTTCTTTTACGAGTAAATGTCTTAGCAGATGTTAGGCCTTCACCGGTTGGGCCGGCAATGGTAAAGGTTGTATACCCTTCCCCGCCAACACCAATACCAGCATAGGAAGGACCATTTTTAACAAAAATAGTGGTTTGCACTCTTTTTGCCATTTCAGTTAAGTTGTTAATATTTGTTGAATGCATAATCGCGGTATGACGATTGCCATGTTCTAAGCTAACTGCTAAGTCAATACCTTCGGCAATATCTTTAACCCGAATAATTGGAAGGATCGGCATCATCAATTCTTCAACTGCAAAGATATGATCTTTGCTGGTTTCCATAATGACAACACGAACTGAATCATCGACTTCAATACCAATTCCTTGAAGAATTACTTTAGCGCTTCTACCCACATAGTCGCGGCTTAGACGACCACCCGGAATAACAAGTTCTTCTAATTCTTTTATTTTCTTGGCGTCTTTCAGTTCATAAGCACCGTTCTTTTTCATGTTAAAGATCAGATAGTCAGCAACTTGTTCAACAACAACAACTTCTTTTTCCGCGATACATGGTAAGTTATTATCGAAACAACAGCCATCAATAATGTCTTTCCCTGCTTTTTCAATATCAGCCGTTTCGTCAACCAATGCCGGTGGATTACCAGCGCCAGCGCCGATGGCTTTTTTACCACTTTGCAGTACTGTTTTAACAACCCCAGGACCACCAGTTGCACAGAGCATGGTGACTTTCGGACTGGCAAATAATACATTTGCGCTGTCAATGGTTGGTTCAGCAGTAGTAACAATCAGGTTTTCAGGTCCACCCGCTTCTAAAATTGCTTTGTTTAACAATTTTACTGTTAAAGCACTGGTCTTTTTGGCGCTTGGGTGGGGAGCAAAGACAACCGTATTTCCACCAGCCAACATGCCGATACCATTACAAATAACTGTTTCACTTGGATTAGTTGAAGGTGATACGGCACCGATCACACCAAATGGTGATTGTTCAATCAAAGTTAAACCATCATCACCGGTAAATGCATCAGCGACAAGATCTTCAATCCCTGGTGTTTTAGTGGTTGCCAACTCATGTTTTAAAAGTTTATGTTCATAATTACCCATGCCTGTTTCTTCAACAGCCATTTGGCAAATCATTTCCATATTTTCTTTCTTAAGCATTTCTGCTCTCATGGCAGCAATTAGTTTGCTTCTGAAAGACAAGGTTTCTCTCATAAAAGATTTTTGAGCGATAAAGGCAGCATCAATGGCATTTTCCATATCAGCAAAAACACCTAACTCACCATCTTTAAGAGGCTTTCCGCCTTCTTCTGCACAGTCAATTTCCGCCATTACTTTTTTTACAATATATTCTATACCTGTGGTATCTATATTCATACGAGGTACCTCCTGGATCGTGTTAATTTTTTGTCTTATTTTAGTGCGTCAAGTCCAGCTTGAGCAACAGTCATGTCTTCAGCAACACTTCCGCCGCTTACTCCGATACCGCCGATGATTTTATCCCCTTCGTAAATAGGGAAACCACCACCAAATACAACCATTCTTCCTTTATCACACGAAGCGATTCCAAAAAGTTGTCCTGATTCTTTGGCAAGATCAGCTGCTTGATCGGTGCCCATTTTGAGAGCAACTGCAGTATACGCTTTATTGGTCGCAATATCCATACTAGCCAATAAAGAATCTTCCATCCGGTTAAATAGTACGGTGTTACCGCTGGCATCGCATACCACAATTACCATTGGTACATCAATTTCGATTGCTTTTGCAGCAGCCGCTTCTGCCATTTTTTTTGCCATATCTAATAATTTTCCAGTAGTCGTCATTTTTTCTTCCTCCTGATTAATTAGTATTTTATAAAACAGCCAAAGCACTCTTTGCAATAATCATGTCTTCGTCAACACTTCCACCACTGACGCCAATTCCACCGATCACTTCGCCATTATGCTTTAAGGGATAACCACCGCCAAAGACAACCATGCGACCATTATTGGTCCATTGCAAGCCATAAAGCGAGCCATCCTCTTTTACTACATTCGCGACTTTATCTGTGGACATCTTCAGTGCATTAGCTGTGTAAGCCTTATTCACTGAAATATCAATACTGACCATCAAGGCATCTTCCATGCGTTCAAAGTAAGCTAAATTTCCACCGGAGTCAACCACCGAAAAAACAATGGGTACATTGATTTCTTCTGCTTTAACTCTGGCTGCGGCAGCCATTTTTTTTGCTAGAGTGAGTAAAGAATATTCTTTGTTCTGATCTTTTTCAATAACAGCACCCTCTTCGGTCTGATCTAATAAGCTCAGTTTTTCTTTAACCCGGTCTACGATTTCTTTTACCACACCATTAAATTCAACGGTACGTGCTAAGACAAAAAGCGTATCCGACAATCGATTGACGAACTTTACTAATTCCGGTCGACTGTCTTCATTTTCACGATTGTATTTTACAATCAATCGTTCGCCCCGTCTGACAACTGTTCGCGCAACATGAAGTGCTGCCGATGCCGGATTTGCACCTGGAATAATAAACGCTTTCTGAGGACCAATAATCGCCAGATACTGTTCCATTGTACATTCCATGTAATCCACATCCGCTTGCGATATTCTGTCTGCTAACATTGACTTGCCTTTTTCATCACTGGCAAGTTCCGCTCCCAAAACGAAAATTCGTTTTTGTAAATAGTGCAATATTTCTTTAATTTCTTGATCTTCGCAAAGTGAATATGCTAAACCAATGGCCGAATTTGCTTCGTCCATAGTCCCATATGCATCAACACGGATATTATCCTTCGGCGTACGACTTGATCCAAAAAGACCGGTCTCGCCTTTGTCCCCTCCTCGGGTATACACATTTGGCATCTCTTCACCTCACTAAACTATCTGAATTTCATCAATGATACCGACAATGGTCATATCAATTGGTGCCATCTTATCGCCATAAACATACCGGGCATTACTGCCGGATGTAACAATAACTGTTTCACCAATCCCTGCGCCCACCGAGTCCACGGCAATTGCCGTGGAAGAACTTGAATATTTCTCAAATTCACCGTATTCATCAATTTTTTTAATAATCAGCAGTTTACATCCCACAAGATTAGGATCTTTTTGGGTTGATACTACGTTTCCGACTACTTTTGCTAACTGCATAAATTCACCACCCTTTTAAATCCTAATAACCTGAAGCCCAAATTCCTTTATGGCTTCAACAGCATACTCCGTAACAATTGATCCAGTAGGTATTTTAACTGTTTTTGCTCCCCGAATCTTTAAAATGTCGGTGCGTGAGATAACTTTTTTATCCAATACGCAGTCGCCATTATTTCCGGACAAGCCAATATTCGCCACTGGCTCTTTTTTGCTGGGAAGATCTGTTGTTTCAACGATTAATTCTTTAGTATCTGTGGGGGTTCCACCAACACAAGTTGCATATAAGTCTTTGCCATTGACAACTTTCATTCCAAATTCTCGAAGTGTTTCAACATTGTTATTCAACATTGCTCGATACTTTGGCGATGATTTTCCCATACCAAGGGTTGCTCTCTGGGGATCATCCGGATCACACGCATTTTTTGCTGCTACCACCGGCGTACCGGCCATAAAGCCATGATTGATCAGTGATAACAAAACCGTATCGGTGATCCCCACAGCCAATTTAGCTGCGGTATTTACACTCATGGTTGCAATCACAAACATGTCGGCCGATAAATAAAGCTCTTTTTGGCTTTTAATGTTACCACTGTGATAAATCACATCAAGATTCAATTCTTTTTGAATAGCCGCCGGATTTAACACCATCATGCCATCATCAGAAAGAACAACTTTTAATTGCCAACCATCTTTTTGTAATTTCAACAGTGAATCCATCGACTCTTTAAAACCAATCGTAGCTCCCGTAAAGAAAACAACTGCTTTTTTAGGTTGATTTTTTATTCGCCTGACAACCTCGTTGACAATTTTTTGAATGAGACCATCCAATAAACCGTTTTCGAGCATTTTCTCCATGTCCAAATTCTATCACCACATTTCTTACCTTTGACAATTAAAGGCGATCCCTAAGGGTGTTACCAATAATGGTTCTACTGGTTTAATGGTTTTGATGCCTGTTTCATCTTCAAATATTTTTTCAAAATCATCAAAGACACACGCCCCGCCAACCACATAAATAACATCAACATCGTACCCGACGACAAATCGATTAACGATGGACGCCATCTTCTGTACAACGGGTTTGATTATTGGAAATATTTTCTTTTGCGATTCGTTCTTTTTAAGTTCCTCTGCTTCTTCAAAGCTTATGTGATGAAAACCTGCCAGTACCAGACTCATATGGGTCCCTCCGGTTGCTTCATCGGCTGTGAAAATAACTTCACCATCTTTAAGAATACTGATTCCGGTGGTTCCGCCACCAACATCTACAACGGCTCCATTTTGAATACCCAAAACAGTTGCTGCTGCAGTTGGTTCATCAACGACATTTGTAACAACAAAGTCGGCTGAGTCAACTACGTTGGAAATAATCTTTGTATTCCCTGCCAAGATACCGGGAGGAATGGCTGTGGCCGCTTTGGCATATGACAAATCAATGCCCAGTATCCCCTCAACCTCACCTTTAAGTTTTCGTACAATTTGGCTCGCTCCGAGATAGTCGACGACAATTCCATCGCGCACCACTGACGCACCTTGAGTAGCTCCAGCAATGGGACGATTATTCTCATCTACCACTGCGATGACAATATTTGCAGTACCAAGATCCACGCCAACTTTCAGCTCACCAGTGTAAGCATTGGCCTTTTTTCCTCGAATTAATTCTGCAAATTCCAATATTGCGTCGTTACCAGATTTCCAATCCATTATTTCACCTGTTTGGGATTATTTTTAAATAATCATCGTTGTTAAGTCCGGCCGCATTTGCTTCATCTGTATCCAGATGCATTTCATAGTCAAATTTATCCGATACACGAGCCAATACATTACAGAAAATAGTTTTTCGAACACCGCTTGTTTCAACACAAACCCAGTCTTTATCTTTAATCCCAAGTTTTTCGGCTACATCTGTTGGCATATGGATGTGTCTAAGTGCAACAATCACCCCATGACTCAATGTAACAGAACCACATGGTCCTTCCAGCGTAATTCCTGGTGTGCCTTCAAGTTTCCCTGATTCACAAACTGGGGCTTTAATGCCCAGTGTCCTGGCATCCGTCAAGGATATTTCGATTTGACTTTCCGGTCTGGCTGGTCCTAAAATGCGAACCTTGTCAAAACAACCTTTCGGTCCAACTACTTTAACCGTTTCTTTTGCCGCATATTGTCCTGGCTGTTTTAAGTCTTTGATATTTGTCAACTCATGTCCTTTTCCAAAAAGCGTTTCAATATCTTCTTGTGAAAGATGGATATGCTTATTAGAAATACCTAAAACAACCCGATTCGGGCTATCTTTTTCGCTAATTAATTTTTTAACAGTATTAATTACGATTTGCTCAATTACTTTTTTTTCGTCTTCGTTCATACTTACACCTTTTCTTCAAAAGATCATTTCTGTCTGAATGTACTAACAGAACTTTTTTTGATTACTCTTCAGTAATCTCTTCACTTATTTCTTCTGCTGGTTCTTCATTTTTTTCTTCAATGTCAACTTCAGCTTTTGGCTCAACCGGTGGCGTATAACCCACTGTTTGACTGTTATAAATTAATTTGTCAATGCCTTCACTGGGCCGGGCAATCACTTTAGTTCCCCAAACGCCCCGACCTTTAGCACAAGCAGCCGTAGCAGCTTCAACCGCGGCTTTTACAGCACCGACATCTCCAGCCACTTTAATGGTGGACATGCCATCGCCTTTACAGGCTTCATAGCCAATCAGTCTTACATTTGCTGACTTGACCGCCGCATCGGCAGCTTCAATAGCTGTGGCCAACCCGATAGCTTCAATTAGGCCGATGGCCTCTCCTCTATTCAAATTAACCCCTCCTTACGACAGTTCAGTATTATCAAGATTTTTAAATGGCATTCTTTTTACCAGGCGAGCGGCATTGCTTCCGATTGCTCGTAGCGTTGCCTCATCACTGTAAGATGGAATTCTGAAAATGGGATGATCCTCTTTTAATTTAATAAAATGAAGGACCACTTCGTTTTCGGTGATTCCGATACCAACACCTAAATGGGATAATTCCGCTCCTCTAAAAGCAAGCTCCACCGGGTTGGATTCTTCCAGTTCCTCTACGGAAAAAGGGATACCTTCTTCTTCAATTCCATGTAATACTTCGTCAACGACCTTTTGATACGTCATATTTTTACCATGGACAACTTTAATTTCTGGTTTTGGTGCATCGAAATTCATATGCATATTATTCACCTTCTTCGTAAGCAAGTACGAGACCGGTGGCTACTGCATTACGTGGACCCTCAACCCCTCTAATATTCGCCCGTCCTGAAACGATACTGTATTTTGATAAGGCATCCGTTACTAATTGGGGAATCTCAAAATCAAGTGCTGATCCGCCAACTAAGGTAACAAATTCAATATCCCGAACGTTTCCGGTGGGGCTAACCCGTTCTAATGAACGAATGGCATTTACAACAAATACTTTTGTTTTTGCTTCTCGACGTACTGCTCGAATACGTTCCAGTGAAAAGTTACCCGGCATGGGTATCATTCCATTTGGTGTCAAAATGACAACCCGTGCAAAAGTTCTGGGATCAAGTGGTTTGTCAAAAAATTGAACGGTTCCATCTTCATGACGAATATGGAATAAACTTTCAACCTTTGCCAATGGGTATTTTTTAATATCTTCCGCTAAACCCATGTTGTCATATCCTAGTTCCGATGCGATGAGCAGTGTAACCATGTTTCCGGCACCTGCTAAATGGATGGACTTAATTTCACCTGCCCTGTTAATAATTGCTGCATCTGTCGATCCTGCACCCATATCGATAATTGCTAAAGGCATATTGCTTCCTGGTGTCGTTAGCGCACCGCGGATAGCCATATCAGCTTCCACGCCGCCAACTTCAACTTTTACACCCAGTTCAGCTTCCAATTCGTGAGCAATCATATTCATCTGTAATTTATCGGCTTTAACCATGGCGGCAATACCAACGGCATTTTCCATGGAAAATTCTTCTGCAACTCCACCTTTGACAGTTTGTGGCACAAACGTATCAACCGCTAATAAATCTTGAATTTTAATTGCACTTGGTAACTGATCCGTTAAGCTCGACATTACCTGTCTCACCTTTTCAAGCATTCCACCGGCATTAGTGCCAGCTTCTCCTTTAATATCTTCTACAGGAGCTACGGAACGTATTGCTTCCATAATTTTTTCAGCGCCATCATCGACATTAACCTGGGCTTTTTTGTTTACTCCCTGGATAATGATCTGGCCAGCCGGGATTTTTCTTTCTTTGACATCCCCTGCCGGTGTTTTAATAACAACAGCTGAACGATTTCCAATGAGGGCTCGTGAAACAGGGACAACCTGTTTTGTCTCATCGGATGTTAAATCAAATACGGTTGCAATTCCATATGGGTTTGATAGTTGTTCAACTACCGCACCTGGTGCGGCAACCTCAATGGCTGCACGCATGTTTATTGGCACCTTTTCAATCAAAGAAACTTCATCAACAATTGGGATTTTTTTGACAAGACGGTTATTAATTAAAACGCCATCATCACGTTGGACAATGGCACCATTAATAAATATGCCGTTATTAACAGCATGGTTAATAATACGAGAGGAATCTTCAAAATCCACATCTCTTGGGATAACAACGATTACCGAATCGCCTTTCTCACAATTATTAACTTCTCTTATGTCTACAGTCACACCCACACCGATCCCCAATCCCCCTGGTGTAGAGGGATTGTGACCGATCATGGTTGATTCCGTAATAATTGTTTCCGTAATTGTTTCCATCGCCACATCCCCAATAACGGGAGCAGCTTCATTGATCCGGATTAAATCAACATTTTCTACGGTTAAACCAGCTTTTTCTAGGGCTTGTTTGAGAGAGGCGAAAACTCCATGAATATTTTGACGTGTTCCCTTCATCCCAGTGGTATCAACAATACCACTGCACAGAAATTCAGGTTTTCCGTCGACATATCGGGCAAGAGCTGTTTCAGTGCTTGCATTTCCAATATCTATTCCTGCAATAATCATATGTTAGTCCTCCCAACACTTCCTATTCTGCTAATTCTATAAGAATTCTTTTGATCTTTTTCGGTTGTAGTATACGTCTGCTGCTTCAGCTACTAAAGAAGCTGAAATTGGAGCATTGTATTGATTTTTAAGTTCAGAAGCAATCGCCAATAATTCATCTTTAGTTGATTTGTATGGACGAAGGGCATTGTAGATTTCTAATAAACGAGCATCTGGAACAGCAATCAGTTCAGCAGCTCTTCTTAGGTTTCTGGCAAATGCATCACGTTTTACAGATTCAGCAACCTGAGCTTGAAGTTCAAGGGTTTCTGGTCTGATACGTAAATCTTCTGGTGTTAATTGGCCAGCTAATAATTTGTCTAAGGTTAATTCTTTGTAAGCTTTTCCGGTAGCGGAGAAGATCAGTTCTGGTCTTTTATCTCCGATTGGGTAATCAGCTTTCGTAACAGATCCAGTAGCGCAGGCAGCAGGAGCTGCAGCGGTACTCATAGAACTCATTACTTGTTTAACGATTTGTTCCAACATTTGTTCTTGTGTCATTCTGGTCACCTCCACTTATACAAACGAAACTTGTTGTTCGACGGCTTTTTTACCGGCTTCAACATGTTCAGTTTCTTTAATATGTAATAAGGCCGCTTTTGCCTGGTAAGCAGGACGAGCCATTTGGTCGTTTCTTACTGGAACTGGTGCTGGGCTTTCGCCTTTAGCATATTTAGCAGCATTTTTCCCAATAGCTCGATATGTTTCTAAATCGATCAATGGAGCTTGAGAGAATAACTCTAAGTTACTTAACTGTGGTAAATCTTTTTGGTGAATTAAGGACGTACCTTTTGACTGTAAGCCAATGCCGATCCCTGATCCAGAAAGTTTAGCAGCAGTATGACCGCACACAGCAACGTCAGAACTTCTGTAAATTTTGATAACTCGAGCTTTTAAGCCTTCTTCTTCGATACCAGCGATAATTTCTTTAAGAACTTTATCGTGTGGAATGCCGGTGATTGTTACAGTTTGAGATTCTGCGAATGCAGGAGCCAAACCGATAACTACTTCATCGCTAGCTAAGCCTTGTTTTGCTTCTCCGATTGGAGTCAGTTTAACAGCGCCAGCAGCAGAAGCAGCTGGTGCAGAAGCTGAAGTAGCGCCAGTCATTTCTTTTAAAACATCTTCGATAATGCTTTTTAACATTTGTTCGTTTATAGCCATTTTTTTACACCCCTTCCTATATGCTTGCTGGGTCAACAGCCCATGGAATATCTTGGATTTGTGCCCATCTTTCATCACTGATTACATAACCAGTTTTTACTCCATGATAAGTATTTGGATAGTTAACTGCTGAAATACATTCCCATGTAGAGCTTAATTTAGAAGCAGTGTGTAAGTAGTCACCAGCACATTTCTGTAACTGAATGTTAAAGATCGATTCAGCAACATCTCTCATGCCGCCTCGGTCTAAAGCTTTAATAAAGTCAACCGCTGTAGCGCCACGACCCATTAAATCTTCAACAGATTTTAAGTCAGCTACGACATCACGGTCAGGCATATCTTGAGATCCACGAGCATAAGTTGCAGCTTCAACTTCAGCATCAGTGATTTCTGTTAAGCCCAATTCTCTGAATAAGATCTGCATTGCGCGAGCACCTTTAGCACGAGCTGCAACAACTGTATCTTCATCAGCAGGTTGTAAACCGGCATCGATTTTTAAGTCACGTTGGATTACATTCCAATCATCATAATCATCTGCATCCCAGTTAGAGCCTGCAAACATATTATCATAGTTAGGTGTAGCAGAGTAACCAGAACAGATATAATCAGTTCCTGGTACCATTTGCATTAATGAACGAGCAACTCGACGTAAGTCAGAGTGAGTAAAGGTTTGGTCATTAGAAGAAGCACACTCTAAATCGAGGCATGCTGCTAATAAGTTTTCAGCCAATACTTCTCGAATACCACCTGGTACACCAGCTGGAACACCGATACAAGAAACGGAGCCATTCTGGCTTCCTTGTACGCCGGCACCCTTAGTGATGTATAAGCATCGAGCTTCAAGATAAAGCATTGATTTGCCTTCTGCATAACCCATTTGTACTTCTGATCCAGAACCAGATGTAAAACGCATTTTCAAACCACGGGAAGCGTAGCTTGATGCTAAGAAAGCTTTAGAGTATGGAGTATCATCACCATCCATGAAAACTGGTTCTGTACCATATACAGAAATAGTTTCAGCATAAGCGGTGTAACCTTTCATACCAAGGTCAAGTTCGGTAGCTTCTTCAACAGCACATTGTGTTAAGATACCTGGACGACCAACATTTGCACCAACCATGATGGCAAGCGCGTTAAATGGTGCATAACGGCCGATACCTACGGTTGTTTCCATTTCATCAAATCCACGGATAGCAGCTTCTGCAGCATCAGCAGCGATTTGAACCATGTTATCTTTTACGTTGGTAACGTGACATTGGTTAGAAGGCATTAAACGAGCTCGCATTTTACTTTGAGCCATCATCATTTCTAATACTGTCATGTGACCAAGTACTTCGGTAATTTTAGCAGGAGTGATTGATGTCGTAATATCTACAACGATATCTCTTGGTACATTAATATCAACAAGCATATTAGCAATTTTGATCGAATCCATTGCCATATATTCTTGGGCTTTTTCTAAACGAATTGCGTAGTTAGCGATGAAAGTATCAAGCATATCAAATTCAGCTCGTTTTTTTCCATCTAATTCTACAACCACCCCATTTTCAACAACCAAACTTGGTGTTGGATCTTGAGGGCTGTTCATTGCAATTAGACCTACTTCTGGCCATTCTTTAACGAAACCATCCTTTTTGACTGGACGAGCTGCTAAAGCTTCAAATCGTTTTGACTTCATAGTCATTATTCCTCCTTCTTTCTTAGAAAACTAACAACAGCTACTTAAATATAAGGAGTTGTTACAGGTGGGCAAGGACCGCCAAGAGCTTCTAAAGCTTGTTTACCAACTTCTCTAGCAGCGTATACGGCTTGACGAACAGCACCAGCGTCTCCAGAAATGAAGATCATTGATTCATTCGAGTATTTTGTTCCGCCATTATCAGGTGAAGCATAACCACAAAGTTCTACGTTAGCAGCTTTTAAAGCAGCATCTGACATTAATACGCCGATACCAGCTGGAGCACCAACAATGATTGCGAAAGCTTTTCCGATAGGAGCGCCTAAAGTCATGTTACAAGCAAAGCTTGCACGTGCAGTATATTGGAATTCTAAATGACCTGAAGCATTTGCATATACATCTCCGAAGGTTCTGTTTAAGTCGTTAAGGGCAACTTCAACAGCACGTTTAGCGTCAGATACATCTTCCGCACCAAAGATAATTAAAGAACCATGACCTGCGCCACCTTCAGTATCTCTTGCAAGTTCACAAGAAACAACTTCGCAATTAGTAGCTTTTACAGCTTCATCAGCAGCGAAAATCTGAGGACCAGCACCAGTTCTAGCGGAAAGAATACCGATAGATCTGTATTTAGGATCAATTTTCATAGCTTCATGTAAAGTTCTGTCCACGTTTGCAATAACAAAACCAATTGTGTTACCAACAGCTGTTCCTACAAATTCGGTCAATCCGCATACACCTGTTGCAGCGGCAACTGAGCCAGTTTCTTCAACTTCACTCATTTTTTTCATAACTTCTTCCATCAACTTGTTCATTAAATCATCTTTCATTAATTTACACCTCCGTAATTATTAAATATTATAGACTTGGTAAAATTTTCTCCACATCACCGTGTGGTCTTGGGATTACGTGTACTGAAACAACTTGTCCAACTTTGTCAGCTGCTGCAGCACCTGCATCAACTGCAGCCTTAACTGCTCCAACATCACCACGAACCATTACAGTTACTAAACCAGAACCGATTTTTTCGTAGCCCATTAATGATACATTTGCTGATTTTACCATAGCATCTGCTGCTTCAATAGCGGCAACAAGACCTTTGGTTTCAATCATGCCTAAAGCTTCGTTTGTCATAAGCTCTATCCTCCTTAATTACAAGATTTTGTTACTGAACTACCTATATTTTAATTCAAAGGCTATGATAATTACTTGTGCTGTTCTTATAAAATTATTGTACGTTTCTCATAATCAGCTTGAAAACCTTTTAATACCGCTGTTTTTTGTACCTGTACACAAAAACATAGTGGAATATTTTGTCTAATACCTGCACTTAAAAGTCGACCCATTTTATTTAGACACATAAAAAGAACAGGTCAACTCTAAAGTTTACCTGTTCCATATTTTTACCTATTTATTTGTTTTTTGTATCAGGATACTTCCCGTTGTTTATCCAAGTACTTTTCATCTTTTGAGTGGTTGTTTGCAAGATGCTCTTCTTCTTCCATTGCAATCCCACGACGTTCTTTTCGATATTCGGTCGGGGTCATGCCGGTGCTCTTTTTAAATACCTTACTGAAATAATTTGGTTCATGATAAGAAAGATCGAGCGCAATGTTAATAATCGGCACATCAGTGTTGGCCAACATATCCTTGGCAATTTCAATCTTTCGCTCGGTCAGATATGTGACAAAGTTTACGCCGGTTTCCTTTTTAAAGATCTTACTTAAATAGTAAGAACTCATATTGGCATATTCTCCAACTTGATCTAATGAAATGTCCTTATAGCAGTTGCGATCAATGTAATTAAGAATATCTTCGATATTATTCTTGCGGGTTTCCTTATTATCAAGCATCCGGTCAAAGACCTTATCGATAGTTTTCATGATTTCTATTTTTAAATCATAGCGATTTTTATAGCCGTTGACAAACTGCATATTATTGTGGGAACATAGCGGACTATTCAGTTCATAGCCACACATATCCTGGGTTACAATATTAAGTTCTTCCATAAAATGCTTTATTTCTGCCTGAACTGACATAATATCATAGGTATGATAATCATAAATCATATCCAGATAACTGATCAGGGCTGTTCTGGCATCACTGTATTTTTTTTGGATAATCGCAAAAATTACTTCATTCATTTTTTCGTCAAATCGTTCTTTAGCATTATTCTTTAATGAAGCAATACTTTGATTAATCGAATCCATCAGTTGTTGCGGTCTGATTGGCTTCAATAGAAAATCATCGACCCGAGCCTTGATGGCTTGATGAGCAAAATCAAATTCGTTAAACGCCGTAATCAAAATGACCTTTTTTTCATGATCTTCTTTTTTGATCATTTTTAATACATCAATCCCATTAATCTCGGGAATATTAATGTCTAAAAGGATAATATCTGGATTCAATCGACGGATTTCTTCAATCGCCACCAAACCTGATGATGCTTCACCGACAACTTCGATATTTTCGCCATGCTGACTCAAAATGAGTTTAATCGCTTCAATCTCTAAATGTTCGTCTTCTACAATAAACAGTTTATACATGATTATAATCCCCTCCCAGCTAGAGATTTACGGGGTATTTTAATGGTAATTTCAGTGCCGTTTTCAAGCTCACTTTTTATCTCAACCCCATAATCAACGCCATAGTAATACATAAGCCGCTTGTTCGCGTTATTGATTCCGATTCCCGTATTCTTTTCTCGTCCATCCGCTTCATAGGTTCCATCCAGAATTTTATGGATCCGGTCATTTGGAATACCTTTGCCGTCATCGACAATTTTCAATATGGCAACTTCTTTTAAAATATCTGCCGTTATTCTAACCTGACCACCTTTTGCATTGGGTTCAATGGCATGGATAATGGCATTTTCCACAAAAGGCTGAATGGTCATAAATGGACACAGAATATCTTCTGCCAGCTCATCTACTTCCACTGAATAATTCAACCGATTGCCCAGACGCATTTTTTGGATGGATAAATAATTCTGAACATGTTCCATCTCTTCTTTTAAGGTTACTACATTATTTTTTTCTTTTTTCAAGGTATAACGCATCATATCTGAAAACGCATAAATCATTTCCTGGGTTTTGTCAGCCCCTTCTAAAAGAGCCAAACGGCCAATCGTGTTTAATACATTAAACAGAAAATGCGGATTAATCTGAGCCTGCAGCGCTTTCAAGTCTGCCTCTTTCAAGGAGGCTTCAACCTCACTCCGCAGCTTAACCTCTTCCATCAACTCAAGATTTTTATTATGCAATTCCTCCTGAATGATGTGGATCATCTGTTTTTCAACAAGGTAATTGGCAATGGTATAAAGCAGATCCGCTGCCGCTCTTACCTGAGTGAGAGTTGTTTTTAGTGTTTTGTCATATAAATCAGTAATTTCAGGATTTTTCGAAAAATCTGTCAATTCATGACTTGTTCCAAAAGGTAAGCGTTTCATTTCTTCTTCATCAATTTTTACCTGGCCAGCCATAATCGCTCCCAGATAATTACCTTTTACCATAATTGGAACCGCAAGATCGACTAATCCCCCATGACAAATGTAAATCGATGGTTTCCCAGATCTTGCTGACTCAATGCCCCCATGGGCATCTGATTGATAACAGCAATCCCGATTGTTGCTGTCTTTTCTGACACAATTACAGTATTCCGGAAAATTACTGTATTCCGTAATCGGATTGCCTTTGTAATCAACAGTAACCGCAGCAAGTCCGGTGGCATCTGAAAAAGAATCCTGGATTCTTTGCAGCACCTCTACGTCAATAATGTCAGTAATCTTTAGTAAGACTCTCATAAAACAACCCCTTTAGAAAATAATCCCATAATTTCATTTACATCGCTTTCCATTGAGTAATATTATAACACAAACAGGAATTTTTTGGCATTTTTTTTACCATTTTAGAATATTTTGCTTTGCATCAGTATTATATTGCTTTGTATTTTTTTATTTATTGGTATTTGTTGCAAACCAGATATTTTCTTGACTCCACATATTTGAGCGATTCCGTATTTTATAGGTTGCAAACAATAAACCGTGTTTTTTACGAATTATCCCCTTGAACCAGTGTTTTTCCATTCATTTACTTCCTAAAAGTAATTTAATAATGATTTTTAGGAATGTTTTTAAAAAAAGACTTGCAAAAAAAAGACCCGTCAATTATACTGTAAAAGTGTCCTGAAAGCAGTACTATCTGGGGGTGTGGCGAAGTTGGGATCGCGTCTGACTGGCAGTCAGAAGGCCAGGGGTTCGAGTCCCCTCATCTCCACCAATAAGAATTGCACAAGAGAGCCATTGAGGTTCTCTTTTTTTTATGTCCCGGGGCTGGAAGAGGTCAAAACACCCCTAGCCTGGCGACTGTTTGGCGACTATCTTTGGATAGGCTACAATTAATTGGACAATAAAATTGTGGGCAGGTAAAATAAGAACACTAAACAAAGGAGACCTGCCAAGATGACTAAAAGACCACGCCGTACTTTTACCGATGAATTCAAGAACCAGATGGTCCAATTGT
>JACQZP010000015.1 GCA_016213825.1 Acetobacterium woodii
AAATATCGAATATCTGCCGGATCGTCATTTGAATCGCGAACTGCTGGAAAGTCTGGCAAGCAACGAATACATTCGCCAGGGGCAAAACGTCATTCTGGTTGGCGCCACCGGTTGCGGCAAAACCTATATTTCCAATGCACTTGGGGTAAATGCCTGCCAATCTGGTTATAAAGCACGCTATATTCGCTTACCGGATCTCTTTTGTGCTTTCGAAGCTGCACGGATTCAAGGCAAATATCATCATCTGCTCAATCAATTCAGAAAATGTTCCCTGATGATCCTGGATGAGTTTCTGCTTGTTCCCACTACGGATACACAACAGCGTGATCTGCTGGAGCTGATGGAAATCCGTTGTGGCCAGACGTCCACAATTTTCTGTTCTCAATTTACTGCCGAAGGTTGGCATGAACGACTGGGTAGCAGGGCCCTGGCTGATTCGATCCTTGACCGCATTATCCCATCAGCCTACACGATGATCATTGATGGCGATGTTTCGATGCGGCAAAGAAAGCGCAACATAAAATAATTCAAGCAATAATGGGAGTCATTTAGGCACTGGCTCCCTCTTTCGAAGCAGTGGCTCCGTATAACGGATCATCTGGCTCTATTACAGGAGATTGGGTGGGGGATGCGGACATAATCCTGGACTAAATAGGTTTAAGGAGGATGTCAAATGTATTCAAATGAAGACCGTATGAAGGTAATAAGGCTCTATATCGAATACAATTATAATGCAAGGGCAGTGATCCGTGAGTTGGGTTACCCATCTAGAAACAGGTTGGCTATATGGTACAAAGAATATCAAAAACATGGAACACTAGATGGATTGAGCCAGCAAAATAACTCCAAGTATTCGAAAGAACAACGCCAAGAAGCAGTAGATTACTATTTGAAAAACGGTAAAAGTATCAGCTGCACAATTAAAGCATTAGGATATCCTGGCAAAACAACTTTATGCGATTGGTTAAACGAGGATGTCTCTCATAATAAGCGTAAGTGGAGTTGCAAAGCATCAAAGTCTTTGGTACGATGTACTACAGAGCAAAAAGAACAAGCAGTAAAGGATTATTGCACAGGCGTACATACTCCCACTGAACTTAGTAAAATATATGGTGTTCCCCCTGTGTTAGGATAGTTGTCAGGTGATCATTTTTACTATAATATAGTAACCATATAAAAGGATGGGAGAATCACATGACACAATACAGCCAGGAATTTAAAGATAACATCACACAGCAAATGTTGCCCTCGGTCAGCAAGTTAGTTCGTCAACTCTATAATGAAACCGGTGTTTCAGAGCAAACGCTTTTTAAATGGAAAAGAGCGACAAAGGCTTCTGGAATGGCAACACCATCGGGTAGCGGCACATCAGAAACCTGGTCCAGTGAAGATAAATTTCTGATCGTACTGGAAACTGCCAGAATGAATCAGGCCGAGCTGGCTGAATACTGCCGTGAAAAAGGGCTTTATAACGAACAGATCGAATCATGGAAGGACGCCTGCATCAGCGCCAATGGGAATGTTGCACAAGAATCTCGGCAACTCCGCAAAGATCTGAATGACACGCGAAAACAGATGAATCAGATCAATCGAGAACTCAAGCGCAAAGAAGCCGCATTAGCCGAGACCGCCGCTTTACTGGTGCTGAGAAAAAAGGCCCAGGCGGTCTGGAGGGAACCCGAGGACGAATGATCCCAGCCTCAGACCGCAAGTTGGCTGTTGAATTGATTGAAGAAGCCATTCAAAACGGAGCACGACAATTCATGGCCTGTGGTGAACTTCATATTAGTGAACGTACTTTCCAGCGATGGAAAAATCCGTCAACACCCCTTGGAGATCAGCGGCCCTTAGCCATTCGCACAGCACCAGTCAACAAGCTGACAGATGAGGAGCAGAAGGCGACAATTGACATTACGACTTCAGAAAAATATCAGAGCCTGCCACCCAGTCAGATTGTCCCCAGACTGGCTGATGATGAAAACCGTTATATCGCATCCGAATCCACCATGTATCGTGTTCTGAAGCAATACGATATGAACCATCATCGCGGCCGAACCTCTAAACCTCAGAAACGCACGGCCTCAACCCACAAAGAAAACGGGCCCAATCAGGTCTGGATGTGGGATATAACTTGGCTGCCTGGAGGTGTAAAAGGATTTTTTTATTATCTTTATCTGATCCTGGATCTTTACAGTCGGAAGATTGTTGGTTGGGAAATCTGGCCGGAGGAATCATCTGAAAATGCCAGTATACTTGTGCGAAAAGCGGTTATTTCCGAGAATATGATTTCCAGAAATCAACCTTTGGTTCTGCATTCCGACAATGGCAGCCCGATGAAAGGAGCCTCTCTGATGGAAACACTGTATAAACTGGAGATCACATCACCCAAAAGCCGACCGCGAGTAAGCAATGACAATCCCTATGCCGAATCTATTTTCAAAACCTGTAAATATCGTCCCGATTATCCCTACAAAGATTTTGCAGCCATTGAAAATGTAAGACAATGGGTATTTAAATTTGTCCATTACTATAATTATGCACACCGACACAGTGGGCTTAATTTCCTGACCCCGATTCAGCGGCATAACGGAATGGATCAAACTATTTTTTCAAACCGAACAGCTATTTATGAAGCTGCTCGCAAAAATCACCCGGAACGTTGGTCAAAATCAATTCGGGACTGGTCTTTAGAAGCGGAAGTCTGGCTAAATCCAGAAAATAATGAAAAAGATGCAACTACAGAATCAACAGGTTTGGATAGGCTACAATTAATTGGACAATAAAATTGTGGGCAGGTAAAATAAGAACACTAAACAAAGGAGACCTGCCAAGATGACTAAAAGACCACGCCGTACTTTTACCGATGAATTCAAGAACCAGATGGTCCAATTGT
>JACQZP010000016.1 GCA_016213825.1 Acetobacterium woodii
GTGATTGCTGTTGATAACCGTTCCCGATACCTTGAATTGGCCTTCGATCCACTGGGCATACAAGGTGGTATTGGCTGTTGCAGTAAAGTCTGCGCCGTCTGGATAGGCGGTACCCGTCCCGTCCGGTTTGGTGTTCCAGCCAGAAAAGCCGTAGCCGATCCGTTCAAAAGTGTTCTTAACAAGGGCCTGTTTCGTTGCTGCAACAAGAACCTGTTCCTTCATAACGCCGGTGCCACCATTAGCATTGTAGATGAGGGTGTAAGTTTGCGATGGTACCGGGCCCGGAGCGGACTCGTAATTGGCGGTTACTTGGACTTCCTTCCCCGGCATGGTAAAGGTCGTACTGGAATTCGTCGGTTCTGCAAGGGTTATATCTCCCGTTTCAACACTCCATGTCTTAAAGCGCTGGCCGGCTGCCGGGGCCGCCGCAGTAATGGTTACTTGTTCGCCGACACGATAATTGGCGCTTTGGGTTCCGCCAGTTACCGTAACAGGATAGTGTGTCACGACCAACGGCCAGCCATACCAGGTATCATCCGTCGTATCGCCATCATTAACCGCTTTGTATGCAGCCACCGTTGCGGTGGTATTTCCGCCAGCGAGTGCCAGTGTCCAGCTTGCCGAGATCGGGATGCCGTAAAATACATCTAAACCAACGGTTGGTGGCACTGCTCCCAGGGTGAGATTTGACAAAGCGAAGCAACTATCAAATGCATCATAAGCAATTTCTATTACCGACGGAAAGTATGCAGCTGGCAATATCTCACAATGATAAAATGCATAACTGCCGATTGTGGTTGCCATTGGGAATTGTGCAGTCTCTAACGCACCGCAAAAATAAAATACCTCATCTCCGATTGTGGTTGCCGCTGGGAATTCTACAGTCTCTAACGCAGGGCAATACCCAAATGCCATCTTACCAATTGTTTCTACCTTTAGGCCTACTACTTTGGTTAAAATCTCATTTTGCGAAAATGCCTCAGTATCAATTGTGGTTGCCGCTGGCATTTCTACTTGCGTTAACGCGTCACAGTCAGAAAATGCGTACTCACCAATTGTGATCACCTTTGGCATACTAACCGCCATGAGATTAGGGTGCCAAGAGAATCTATGTCCCTCAATCGTCGTTACGTCTTCAGCCGTAAACAGATGTGTCACCGTTGTTTCATCAGCCATTATAGTATTTGTTGGTATTGAATTGTCGGCGTTGGTTTGATAAATCTTATCATCCGACTTCAAAACACCATAAACGTTTTGCTTCCACTGGGCATACAGGGTAATACTTTCGTTTTTAGTTGCTGTAAATTCGGCGCCGTCTGCATAGGCTGTGCCGCTGCCATCTGGTTTGGTGTTCCAGCCAATAAAGGGGACGTCAGTTCGGGTGAAGGCATTGGCCGTCAGCGCTTGCGGGCTGCCCGTATCGATTTGCTGAGACAGCATGGAACCCGTACCCCCGTTTGCATCAAAGCTGATGTTTGTTGTTAAAATATCCTCGAAATTGGCGGTCACGCCCACTTCCGCTGCTGGCATGGTGAAGGTCGTGCTTGGCTTCGCTGGATCTGCAAGGGTCATGCCGCCAGTTTGAACGGTCCAGCCCGCAAAGTATTTTCCGGCTACCGGAGCATATGCGGTAATGGTTACTTCGTCACCAACACGAGAAATGGCACTGCCACTTCCGCCAGTTACTGTAACGGGATAGTGGGTCACGACTAACGGCCAGCCATACCAGGTATCATCCCCGATATCGCCATCACTTACAGCTTTGTATTTGGCCACCGTTACGGTTGTATTGCCGCCAGCGAGTGTCAGTGTGCTTGTGGTCGCGATATCATGAAACGTATCGCCACCAACATTTGGTGGTTCTGCCCCCAGGGTGAGCTTTGAAAAGGCGTCGCATCCGTAAAATGCATAGTCACCAATTGTGGTTACCGCTGGCATTTCTACAGTCTCTAACATACTGCAAAAATAAAATACAGACTCACCGATTGTGTTTGCCACTGGAAATTGCGCAGTCTTTAATGCGCTGCAGTTATAAAATGCCTGATTACTAATTGTAGTTACTGCCGGAAATTCTACGCTCGTTAGCTGATCACAGCCACTGAAAACCTGTTCATCAAGTGTGAGTGCCGCTTCGAATTTTACGCTAGTCAGGTCATCGCAGTCTTTGAAGGCAGCTTCACCAATTGTGGTGGCCACCGGGAATTCCAGGCTCGTTATCGCACCGCATTCATAGAATGCCCGGTCACCAATTGCGGTTACCTGTGGCATATTAACTGCAATGAGATTAGGGTACTGATAAAATCTATTCGCCGCAATCGTCGTTACGTCATTTGCCGCAAACAGATGTGTCACCGTTTTTTCGTCCGTAACTATAGTATCGGTTGGTGTTAAATTATCGGCGTTGGTAACA
Source organism: Acetobacterium woodii (assembly GCA_016213825.1). Lineage (GTDB taxonomy): Bacteria > Bacillota > Clostridia > Eubacteriales > Eubacteriaceae > Acetobacterium > Acetobacterium woodii_A. The sequence continues at coordinate 2,411 of JACQZP010000016.1, forward strand.
TAAATATTACCATCGGACTTCAAAACACCATAAACCTCTCCTGCCGCCTGTACCGGCGGTGTCCTTAATGTCACTATCCCGATCACCATAACTAGCGCTAGCAAAATTAGCCAAATTTTTGTTTTGTTCACCTTTTTCGTCCACATTTTTTCATCCTCCTGTGATAAAATTCAATGTTTCGTTTCTGCTTTGCCTGACTGGCCTTTAAACGTTTACTCACCAACTAATGCTCCTCCAACATCCATGTTAGTGGCGTAACGGGTGTGAAAATTACCCGTGTCAAAATGGTATCGTCATTACCGTTCCGCTGCGCATTGGATATCGTATCTGATGTGGAAAACACATCAGATACGATAACTACCTGTTGTGCTTCGCAGGTGCCGCAGAGCTGCTCAAGTGTCATCTCTTAAAGCAACCCCTTCATAAATGCGGATGCATTTTCTTATCTCCGCATCTTCCATTTGAACGCACTCATTTCCTGAAACCGATTTCATTGTTTATATTGTGAAGTATATACTCAAAAAAATAAAAAATGAGCCTTTACACTTAAAAGACTCATTTTTACATCTTAAAAACAGATGTTGCCTATAACTATTTCTTTTCAAACACAGTTTTCATCTTCTCACACCAGTATTCGGACCCGAAAAATACCATCTTCGATTTTATATAACAGCTCGCCATCATACTTTTTTACAAAAGCGATGGTACTCTTGCTGCCAACACCGTGTTCTTTTTCATAAACGACAGGATAGCCGCTTCTGTCAAGAACAGTGCCCGCAACACAAGGGTTTTCCATTTCCAGCAGCAGCCGTCCTACGCATTTGCAAGTGAAGCGAAGATAGGGTACCTGATTTTGCGGCAACCTTTCACAAGCCTGAATGGCGTTTTCCATCAGGTTTGAAACGACCATAGTAAGCTCTAGCGCATCAACATTAACATTACCGGGAATATCCAGAGTGATTTCCAATAGTATACCGGCCTGCTCTGCAAGACTTGCATAGTGGCAAACGGCAGCATTGACGACATGGTTTTCGCAGTAGATCTTGCTGATTTTGGGCACCACTTGATTATAACTTTCCAGTAAGGTGTAAGCCTCGCCCGTTTTGCCTTGCTCCAAAAGCTCCAGCAGAACGTTGTTGAAGTGACGGCGGTCATGGGCAGCACGGCTGTTTTGCAGCGACACCTCATCCATAAGTTCCAATTGCCGGGACATATTACTCGCGGCTAGTTCCATATATTCCCGCTCCGCCTGCATCTTTTGGTTTTCCTCCCTAATCAGAAATTCCCGCTGTAGATTTCTTAGCGAGAGGAAAATAGAGCTGTAAGCAGCAATCCCGATGAAGCATACCAAAAGCATCGGTATCGCCTGCTCTGTCAGGGTGGCAACAATGTCGTCTGATGACATGATATAGTAAAACAATGTAATGTATATAGCCAGCGCCACGGCGAAATACGCTGTCCAATGGTCCACTGCCTGCCGATACAGCGGTCGCACATAGCGCGAAAAGATCAACAGAAAAATACCGAATAGGATTATGCGCAGCAGTATGTTGGCGTAGGCCGAATAAGGCAAGTACCTTGAGCCGACAAAGCTGAAGATAATAATGATATCGGTAATGTTCTGGACCGTGATAAAGGAAAATAACCACTGCATAAAGGTGTCTTTGAACATTGGGCGCACCGCAAAGCACAGCGCCACATACATAACCATTTCAATTTGAGCAAGCAAGGTCAGATTTCCACTGAGATAGCAAGCCAATGCCATACCCAAATTGACGGTAAAAATGCCGAGCATGGCCAGTAGTGTTGCCCTTTTTGAATATTTAGGCTGCATCAGCGTCATCAACAGCAGGATATTGGCGGTGAAGGAGATCCCCGACCGCAACAAGTGTGTATACACCTCACTCATCGCAGTCCCCCTTTTGTCATCAGATAGTCCATAAATGTATCTCGTACCGCAGGGTATTGTTTTGCCGCAATGGGAACAATTTTTCCACCGCATAGGGTGAAGCTGTCCTTAGAAAAACGCTCCACCCACCGCATATTGACCACAAAAGAAGCGTGGCATCGCAGAAAACGCCTGTCTTTAAAGATCGGTGCGCTATATTGTGAAAAATTCTCCCGAATGGTACGGCTGCACACTTCCTCGCCATTAGTTAAATAGAAGGTAACCGCGTGGTTGTGGTATTCACAGCAGGCGATGTCCGACAGTTTAATTACCCGCAGACTGTCGGCAGTTTTCACCTTAAAGGTCCGCTCTTCGTCAAGGTCTACTTTAGCGGTAGCCATGCTCAGTGTATCAAATAGCTGCTGCTTTTCGATTGGTTTAACCAGATAGTTGATGGGGCTTGCAGCATATGCCTGCAAAGCAAACTGTGGTTCTGTGGTGACGTAGATGATTTGCGCTACATGATCAAGACGACGTATTTCTTTGCCCAACTCCAATCCATTTACCAGCGGCATGACAATGTCCAGTATATAAAGATGAAAGTGCTCTTTTTCAATGGCTTTTAACAGCGCGTCTGGGTGGGAGAACTTCTTCACCACGGCGTCAAGTCCATTGGCGGTGAGGTATTGATTTGTGAATGAGACCAAACCTTCCAATTCTTGCGAAATATCATCGCAAATTGCAATACAAAGCATAAAAACACCTCCTTTTTTCTAGTGGAATCTCCTAGAAAAATCAGAATTTTTTTAAAAACAAAGCCTTGCGTGAGCGGTACTTTGTTTTTTTTACTTACTGAAATGTTCGATAAAACATTGCATATTTACATAAAAGCTTGATCTTTGGGAATTACCTCAAGAATTTGTGGAAACGGACTTTTATTGACCCCATATTCACAAAGGAATATGTCCGTTTTTTCACCATTCCTTCACTTTCATGGTTTGATGCATCGTTCTGTTTTCTTTCTGATTTTTCATTTTCCAATTCGATGATACTTGCCAGTTTGTTTAAGCATTCTGACATTCTTTTACTACCGCAGCAATGATAGCAGTAAGGATTCACCAACGTCCATATTTACTATATGTAAAAGTCGAATCGCCTTCTATTTTCTCGATTTTTTGATTATTCATCGGTTTCACCTTTCATTGGCAATTATAGGTAGTAGAGGAATCGTTTTTAATGGATGTATTGTATCATTTAATGGTTATTGAGGGAAGTTATTATCAGATTAAAAATAAACAAAACACACCATTACTGATTTGATCTCAAATAAATTGGCACTTTTGAACCAGAAGAATTTAATTTCCTTGCATAGATCCGGCTTACATTTCACGATGACACCTCACAAAGTAATACTATTTTTCCGTTTTACAAAATAACAATGAAGGATCTTGAGGTGAAAATATCCAGAAATACTACAACAAATTAGCAAAAGAAGGTGTAATCTAACGTAATATTAAGAGAATTTATGAACTTCTATCTCCAATTTTTAGGCATGCAACACACTCAGATAAAGTAGTTCGAAATACTTCCATATTTTAGCAATCCCCAAATTCATCAACAATCAACTTGAATATCTACTTAAAATATAACCTTTCTCCTTCGAAGATCAAAAATAATTATAAAAACACTGATCATCAGTGAGGACGGTTGTTAATTAAAAAGCCATTTTTGCAAGCTCAGGAGCCTCAATTGACTAAAGTACCTAATGCAAAAAGCCTCTGGCTAATTTGATCAACAGAGACTTCGCAAAGCAAAAAATTATTTAAATCTTTATATAATACAAAGCAACCAGTACCCATTCAGAATAAAGGTGATGATAAAGGCTTCATCCAGGGCTAGTATCTGGAAATCGATCTTTTCTAAATTCATCTATCCTAATTCACATACCCAGATATAACGCAAAAAATCACCATTTTTATTTTTCCCAATTTTACAATGATCTATGATTTTGAGATTTTCCTGTGTAAGTTCATTTCTTATATCTTCTGATGAAGCCAATACGATTTTTTTTGAAATTCTTATCGCATTCCTAATGATTTTTAATTGATTTTCATCATTTTTAAGGCTGAAATTACCATATGGAAGATCTACAATGGAAGCATCGAAGCTATCATCTATATCCTGAATATCTCCAGTAATAACCTTTGCTTCATAGTTAAAATGTCTCAAGTTTTTTCGCGCATTTTCAGCGGTTTTACTATTTATTTCACACCCTATAATATCATATCCTGCCCAAATACCTTCTAATAATACAGTCCCAACACCACAACATGGATCGATTAATCGTTTGGATGTATCTCCATTCCCCGCAATATTTATCAGAACTTTTGCAGTATTTTGACCGATAGAACTAGAATATGAATTCGGTTTCTTATTGTGCTTTTTCCAATAAAGACTTCTCTCTGTTAATTTTCCAAAGTACCATTTCCCCTTATAAAAAGTAATTCCAAATATAATTTTAGGCGATGTATAACAAGCAAGCCCCTCAATAACAAGCCCTATTTCTTTGCAATACGCTCGTCTTTTCTCGAAGTGCGGGTCTTCTATTCCCAATTCCATATATTTAACCATGAAATCTGATGCTGCTATCTTATCTTTCGTTGCCAACTCGATAAGTTCTAAAAACGTGGAAGCCTTGTATATAATTTCCAACCTGCTTTTTAAAAATGGACTTATGGAAGGATCAATTTTTCTACTTTCAAAAAAGACTTTTCCTTTCAAATCGAACTTAAAAAGAGAGCGCACCTCAATTTCACAACTTTCTTTTTCATAAATCGGATAATTCAAATTATAAATGAACTGTCCTGTTTTCATTTGCATCACCTCATGGTTTATTTGATGTTTCCGATTCCGTGTTTTGTTCACACTTTCGCTTCTGGTATGGGACGAATCTAGAAGTGGGGGGCGGATCTTTTCTTAGCCTTATGCGAGCAATCTAATTTGCAACTCCAATGTTAAATCATTTCAGACACATTATAGTATCCCTTAATATTAAGAAGCATCGTAATCACTCCCGTTTTTCTGATTATACCACTTTCGTTGAAAATTACCAGTGTCCGGTGTTGTTGTGTTAGCATTGTGCAGTTCATCCTCCAAATTCAACGTCCTCTTTAAAATTTCTCCGGTTTGGGGATCTCTTAAAATTTGGTATGTCAATCCATTTCGTTAACGGCATAAAGGCAATAACTCCAATTTAAGAGGAATCAGTTCGTTTTTTAATACGGTCAGTTTTTTCATCCCGACTCATTAGATCATCGCTGATTGTCTGCATTTCACACCTAATTTTTAGATATAAAAAAAGCCATCCACAAGAAACCTGTGAATGGCATTACGTTGCGATGTATGGCGTGCCCTGGGCGTACCCTACCGTATGTACGACAATTATTCAGAAAAGCACGTGAAATTGATTAAGAATTATCTAAGTTTATTTGTCACTTTCCTTGGTGGAGGTGAACCGTACCAGTACACAGTGACAATTAATATTTCTGATTATCGGCATATTAAATAATTAAGAATCACTGTAGCTACATTATCACTATACTTGATGTAAGCAGTTCGTGCGGTTCGAAGTAACAATTTGTATTGAAGATTTTCGCCATCGATAATCTCAATTACTCGTTCATTCAAATGGCGTTCCCTACCGCGCGTACGACATTTATAAAATAGAATCCATCGCTTTATCTTCTAGAAAATTGTCTTCAACATCAAAACAGTCGTCGTTCTCATCAAAATCGTCTGCACCATCTGAATGCATCTTGGAAATGACTGTCACATCTTCAATTACATCTACAGTTATTAAGTCTTTCAATACAATTCTTTTTGTATCTCCAGAAGACCACTTGACTGGTATACTTCCAAATGAAACTATATTAAAAAGAATAGAATCACTTCCAGCACTCCAGTCCTCGCCTGCCGTATGATTTAGTGCATCAAAAGTAATCTCGATTATCATTTCAATAGTTACCGAAACAAATTCCGCATCATCTTCATATGGAAATGGATAAACATCAACTATTTTACAATCATCTATTTGATCAAATACCGGCATATCTACGCAACAATCTAAACTATCTTCTAAAGCTGAGATTATCTCATCTGATTCAAAAATCAACTGATTCATTTTGTCACAAATCTGTTGCTCATAACAATCATCAAATTTTTCCTGCAATTGAGCCAATATAGTTGACTGCAAAATAAAATCTTTCACCGGTAAATCAATATAAGGTTGACAGCATTCCCAGAATTGAACCAGTGTTAATATCATAATGTTTTTACCTGTTTCTCTTTGAAACTCTACTATGAAGTCCTCTCGGGGCGCATCATCTACAAACCAATCAGATTTTGTTGTATCAGAAGTAACAAAAATCATATCAATATTTGTTTGAAATGCCTTTTTCTTTATTAACTCCCAAATGAATAAATCATTATATTGTTTCCCATTATGTTTGTTATTATCACCACTTCCAGGGCAAGCTTCTCCGCTATTATATCTCTCTATCAATTTTAGTTTTTCTTCTTCTGATAAGCTAATATTATCTTTTTTAAGAATAGCATCAAACAAATCATCTGCGTCGGGATGAGATGATAGGTTTTGAACTATCAACCTTAACTTTTCAATTTTATCATCAGTAATATTTTTGCTTGACCTTAATTTTTTTAACTCATCAATAAATATAGAATTGTAGCCTCTTCCTTCCCAACGGTTTAAAGTTCCATCAATCTTATTCCAAGGAATCGGACGCTTTTTTAAATGTTTAAAAATGCCATTTTCATATTTTTGATGAAATATGCTGTTTTTGATCAACTCTCGTTGAATATTAAACTCCTCACAATTATATTCAGTTTCCCAAAGATGTCCGCTCATAAATAGATATGAAAGCACATCTTTGATATTAATTGCTTGTTCATATTCCCATTCATACATTCGCCCCATACTACATGTATCAAATGTAATTATACCGTTATACCATAAGTCTTTAAAAAGCTCTTTATTAATATATGAACCATTCAATTAATTATTTCTCCCAATTTATTATCATTGTGATAAATTTATGTCTGAGTAATGCATTACCGAATACCACCAATGGCCCACAAATATGAATAAATAGATAAAAGGCACATTGTATGTATTCTAGTCAATCAAAATTGTAATACTAGGGAATTCGAACATTTTATTGGACTGATTATATCAATCCTATGATACGTCTATAATCCAATGGATTCTTTTCTCCAAGGGCACAAAATATAATGTCCAACCTCATGTGCACATTATAGCGGGCCGTACCAGTTCACAGTGACAAATAACATTTCTGATTATAGGCATATTTGATAGTGTTGAACTTTAATTAGTTAAAATTATTTAATCTAATTGGAATTATGAAATCTATCCGACCTACTGATTACGAATCAGTAGGTAAATGGCTTATTGCAGGCTTTTCTATATCATATACGACATATTTACGACACGTTTTACTCTTTTTTTCAATTGCTAACACATAGGGTCCGTCATCCTTTATGCAAGACACTTGTTGCCAAAGGAAATATGCAAATAAATTAAGAATCACTTTGCTTGGCGGAAGTGTACTATAGAAGTAAATTGTCAATTTGCGACATTATAACTTGTCTTTAATAAAGCTATGAGTACATGATTTTATTAATCTCATTTGCGAAAACATCACCACTCAACTTAAAATTACTGTAACTGAATATATTCACGTCATCTCGGAGGGTAACTTCCGGAATTCTTAATAAAAAATCAACAGCACATGATAGATTATTTAAATCGTTTCTTACCGCTTTAGTTAGTTCTGTTATTGTGTCAAGATTATAATTACCTGATTCGAAATTATGTCTCAGTTCATCATAATATTTTGAATTGCCAGTGTTTGTAACATTCTTGGCGAAATATGAAGAATTCATTTTTGCCCATTTGATTTCATTCTTCAATTCTGCATCATTCTCTAAAACATTTATTACTAAATCCAATAGGCATTTACTTTGTTCTTCGCTTAGAGTATTGTAGTGTCTTCTAATGTTTACCAACAGGTTTGACACTGTTTCCACATCAAAAGAACCATCTCTAAAACTCTTACATAAAACATTGAAATCTCGTTTAGCGTTTAAATCCATAATATTTCGTCTCCTAAATATTTATTTTGTTAGTAATTATTTTGTAATAAATTCATAATAGTCGATAATCCTTTATAATATCTTAACCTTGAATATTTCAAAAATAGCCGATTGGATGAATAATATGATTCTTCTTTGTGTCCAAACACCCCATCGGATCGTCAATTGTAATAGCACGATGGAGGGATAAATTACCAAAGCGTTTCTTCAGTCCATCAACAGCATCATCCAGTCTCGCTTGTCTCACCCGTAATTCTTCATTGCCAAATATATCCAGTTGAATGGGTGTTGAGTCCGGCACCAGATCCGTAACCCTCACACCCATGGAGCGGATGTCCGAACTGAAATCATAGTTTCTTATAAACAGATCAATAGCAGCTCTAGCGATTTCATTGGTCAGATCCGATGGTTTTTCGAGCTTCATTTGCATGGTGAAGCTGTGCCACTCTTTATTTCGAACGTGAATGGCGACTGTCCGGCAATAACAACCGGTTTCCCTTAAACGCATGGCTACGCTTTCTGTGAGAATATATATTATGATCTTGACGTCCTTTAGATTGGTTAAGTCCCTGGGTGTGGTAATACTGTTGCCGATACTCTTAATTAGTCGTTCATTGCCATTATAATGCTCATCAAATGGTTTTACTGGGCTGTCGTCAAGTCCGTTGGCAAATCGCCATAAAACCGCTCCCATCTACCAAATACTTGAACCAGGAAGTCCGGATTGCTCTCTGCTAATTGGCCGATGGTATCAATACCATATTTCAGCAATTTCTTTTTGGTAGATCGCCCCACATAAAGCAGATCTCCTGCTTCCTGCTCCCAGACTATTTTTTTATAATTATCTCGGGTGATCACTGTAATCGCATCAGGTTTCTTGTAATCCGATCCATATTTTGCAAAAATCTTGTTCCAGGATACTCCGATTGATACCGTTACTCCCAGTTCATCTTTAATTTCCGCACTGATCTTTCGGGCAATTTCTTCGCCTGATCCGTGGATTTTCACACTATTCGTACAATCGACCCATGACTCATCGAGACCGTAAGGCTCCACTTGATCCGAGTAGCGGTTATAAATCTGCCTGGATAACTTTGAATATCTGAAATACCGTTCATAATTCGGCGGTACAATGATAAGCCCTGGACATTTTCCTATCGCCAACCACAAAGCTTCTCCGTTCTTAACGCCAGCTTTTTTGGCTTTTTTTTCCAGGTTAATACCATGTCGTTCTTCCGGATTACCTCCTACTGCTACTGGCATATCTCGGATCGTTGGATTGTACAAGCATTCAACCGAAGTATAAAAGCTATTCATATCAGAATGTAAAATTACACGTTCCATCTTTTTTCCTTCCGTAAAACTAAAATCATTATAGAATATTTGTTCTGTAATGATATACCTGTTTATCTATTTCTTCAAGAAAAAAGGACAATGGTTTTAGAGAATAAAAAAACTGCCGATTAACCATCAGTCTTCCTATTGCTTTAGTTGTGATTGTATTATTATTTTAAATATGATTTTTAAAGACATCATGTATTACGGTTCAGTTAATTTATCTGCTGCTTAACAGCTCATAACTTAGTTTAAAAACAGCTTTCTGCAAAAACTTCTTGCAAAAAACAGCTTCTGTTACGTTAAATTGCTACCATTCTCTAAATTTATTTCTTTTTTGGTTAATTATTGAGATTGTTATAGTCGCAAAATTCTCAAAAAAGTGACACATTCCGAAAGTCCGTGGTTAGAAACACGAGCTAAACTTAGTGATTCATATCTTTCAAAAGAAGTAAAACAAAGAGATCCAATTGCATCATATTTTGAAAAAATTAATCAAAAAATGATATGCGGTGCTTTTTTATTATAAATACAACTTATTATTGCAATGTACATAATACTCTGAATCAGTACTAAATAAGTACTAAAATAGTTATTAATCTCAAAAAACACTATATTTACATCTAATATTTTCGTAAATTGTTCTGATAGTATTGACTTATTCGAAAAATATAGTATAATATATATAGCCATAAAAGTATTTTGAGGGTGTGTTTTAGTCTTTAGGTGGAAGAGACTAAATGGAATGTGTGAGATAACCTCACAAGAAGAGTGGATTCTAATTTATACGGAGTTTCTTTGTGTAGAAAGATGTAAGGAGGTGAAGGACGTCTCAAAATGATGTGAAATGAGTTTGACTTGTAATCGTTTTAAGATTTGAAAAAACGAGAGAATAAAAACCTAGTATTTGTGAAATAAATAATCAAATACCGAAAATAATAGGAGTTGAGAATATGCAAAAAAATGAAGACATATCAAAACTGAATAATATGTCAAAACTAATTAAAATTTTTAGAATTGCTTTTGATTTAACGCAAGATGACTTTGTTGCGTTCATGTCTATTAGCAAAACAACGCTAAGTGAAGTGGAATCAAAAGGAATAATAACACAGAATTTTCTTTATAAATTATATGGAATGATTTCTGAAATGAAATTGCATGGAAATTTTGAAGAAGAACTGCAAATTTGCATTATCGACTTACTATACAAAGAAATAAGAACTCTTTTAAATCTCGATCTAAATTCAAATCCACTCGAAAGTTTCAAAAAACGATTAAACACATCAAAAAAAGACGTGATAAAACCAGTTAAAATAAAAGAAGATCGTTCAAAACTTGGTAGTGAATGTTTTAGCGGGGATAGTAGTCAGAACCAAAAACTGGCAAATTGACAAGGTGATTTTGTTTTAGAATATCAAGTACGTCTGTATCTCCCGCATATTTACTGTATATAAGCTGTAAATGCTGATGATTAGTAATTGGATAGCCAATTTTTTCGCAATGAAATACACAATTCGTTCTGATTTGAAAGTAATTACAACTGATATAAAAATGAAATACAAGGGGGAAACCATGAAAATCTATGTTGTCTTAGGATTCGGAAAAGCATCATCAGCAATATTGATCCCAACTTTGCTGAATTACACGGATGAAAATACGAAAATTATTGTAATTAATCGTATGAATAATGAACTTATGAAGGTTCTGGATGAAAATGGTTGCGGTACAGTCGATATAATCAATTCTGAAACAGCTGAAATGTTGCAAACGTACCAAATAAAAGAATATAATAATGATTATTTCAAAGATTTCTGTGCCTCTTTGGCGTCCAATCAAATTGGATTACTACTAATTTCTGATGAAGAAACAATAAAAATAGTTCTATCATTCGCTACAGCCATCTTTACTTGTGTAGGTCCCAGTGGTTTGAGTTCAAATGGTTATGGTTTTCCGGATTTGCTGAAAAATACAACTGCCAATGTGATTCATCTGTTTGAAAATGATCAAAATTCATGCAAACAATTTGAATTGATCACAAAAGTAGCTAACCCGGATATCAAATTTGAAAAAGCCATGATTCACAGATTTGTAACGAAACGTTATGTTGATGGAAATTCGCTAAAAGTATTTGCGTCGAAAGAGTCAACCGTAATGCTCTATGATGAATTTCAGATTTTTAAGGAAGATCCAAATAGCTTGAATAATGTTTTTTTAAAACGACTTTCAAGTAAAAACGAGGTTGGCTTTCACAACGAACAAAAATATCTTTTCATTAACGTTATGCATGTTGTCGGTATGTTAATCGCTTTTCATAAACGAAAATCAAATGAAGAAGCTAATGACTGGGTAGACTTTAGTAATGAAGAAAACCTGATGATTGATCTATTGATCAAAAGCATTAGATATTATATACAAAAAAAATACATGCTCTTCGTCATAAAAGATATAAAGCAATTTGATGAAGATGTACGGGTTAAAATTGAAGATTTGAAGAAAAGCGATTTAAATTATGATCGTTTGTTTCCTATGAACGACATTAACAAATTCGATCAAAGAAATAATCAGGTAACAGATATTATTCGAATTGCCTTAGCGTTTGGCGATGAATATTGTGATTATCAAAGGGATATACAAGTTATCACTGATCTCATTAAGAGTTCATGGACAGAGCTTGCCTTTGAGCGCTTTGGAGTGGTGGTTGAATATTCAGTTCATGAAGAAGAACTTGAGTTAAATGATTTTTATTTAACAAGGAGATTACGAAGGCTTGAAAAGATTAGAAAACAACCTAAAAAACCGGAGGAAGGCCGCTATCCAATGCGCTGTTGCATGACAATCAAACCGGCTCCCCTTTCAATCTGGAATAAGATTCAATTGTTTTTTAAAAAAGGTAATGACAAGAAGGATAACTGGCCACGAAATATGACTAGACCGGGATATTAATATAGCATTCCCGAGAAACGAAGAGAGTGAATGTGAGTTTCGTAATAAAGTACAAATAAAACACTGTTTACAATTCAGGTAAACAGTGTTTTATTTTATTGTGAATTGAAAGAAAGTCATTTATATAAAAAAATAATATACGCACTTTTGGTGTCGATTTAAAAGAAAGTTTGATAGTTTTTGAAAGAACAACCTAAAAAAAGCATTACTGCTAGGAGAGACTGTAAATAATTTTGTGTCAGAGTAGAAAATCCTTCCAGATTAATGATAAAATAAAATTAATCTGGGAGGACTTTTATTATGGTAAGACAACGAAAACTCACCATAGAACGAAAAGAATTAATCAGTCAACTTCTGGCAACCTATCAACCGGAGGATACCGGCGATGTTCAGTCCATGCTGAAGGATCTGTTGGGTGATATGTTCCAGGGAATGCTTGAAGCTGAACTGGAAGACGATCTATACGACCAATGCGATAGAAAGCTTCAAACGCCAGCTCAGAAAAGTAACGAAAAGCAAAACCATATTCCCAACGGATGACAGTCTCTTTAAAATGCTGTATCTGGCCACTATGGTTATCTCCCAAAAGTGGACCGGTCGGAGAAAAGATTGGGGTCAGATTCATTCCCAACTGGAAATCTTTTTTTCTGAGCGGCTGGATTAATCCCCAAAAATCACATCAGTGCATTCCGGAGTTAGATCTAATCATGCTTTTTATCGACATGCAATCAATTCGGATTATAATACAGATAAGGGGCAAGAGTCATTTTAATGCCCTTGCCCTTTAATTAAATTCTCTATTTTACATCAATTTTCGCAAATACACAAAGCTTGAAACACTCCCCCTTTGAATCGTGTGCAAAAATAGACTTGAAATTTAATCTTTCAATCTGCTCTTCAATTTTTCATTTTAGTATTTTTCATTAACCTGGAATTCGCAAAAGAACAAAATTATTCACGCTCTCCGAAGGAATTCTGGTAATGATACCCTTATAATAGTGATCAATTTAACTTGACAATCAACAACATCCAAATATCATAGTTTTCTTTCCATTTCATAACCAAGTTTTAATAGCATAATAAACGTACAAACCTATGATTAATGATTCTTTGTTTTTGATACGTGTTATGGTACTATTACATTCACAAAAATCCAATTAATAAAGAAGTAATAAAAATAGAACCAAAAACGGCCGTTTTTGATCCTTCTTGAAATAAACTTGATATTAATCTCTAATCAGTATTTCATCCATATTGAATCCAATTTCATACAGAATTATTTTAGTGATCAGCTTGTTAAGTAAATTGCTTGTGTTAATCATTTCCTCCAAACTAAGTATCCCATCGCTATCGTCTTTAAAGTGCGAATAATAGTTTCTTGTGTTAACTATTTTTCCAATTAATGCTGATTTTTCAAGGTCAGAATCAGGTTCACATTGAATGTCGAAATGTCTAATTCTTTTGTAGTTTTCAGTCAAGTAATTTGAGTATCGATTGTCAATAATTCTTATTCGTTGACCAAAATCTAGATTTTCTCCTTTCAAAATACGTTCAGTCATTGCTTCACTAATTTTAGCAGGAGTGGCATATTTTTCATTGATACTTAGTTCTTTTAATGATTCTTTTAAATTGGTGATCGTTTCTGAAGCATCAGTGTTACTCAAAACCACATTCAATTCTTTCTTTATATCCGATTTAGAAATAGCATCACCATTTCTATCTCTCCGAATGCTATAACCCTCTAAGAATCTGCAATAATGCAAAAATTTATCTTCAATTAGATATTCCCTTTTACTATTCAATAAAAAATATACGCTAATCAGAAAACTCATGTCACAATCTTCATTTATAAAACTATCCCATTTAGCGTATAAACTCATTAACCTATCCTGAACATCAATAAAATAGAATCTATAATATCCATATAATAAATTAGACTTCGAATTCTCCAAGTCATATGAAAAATCATGGCTAAAATAACACTGGTAAATATGATTGTTTGAATCAATTATTGAAACATTATCTACGTATCCTAAAATCCCCATTAATAAGCCTACAAATCTCGAAATATTCTTAATGTCCTCAAAAACACGCTTATCATCTACTTCTTGAAAGTAGCTGATTCTTATTATAGGTTTTCTCTCAATACTTATCTTTGTTGATGTATTTTGAAAAGCATCTTTTAATTGCGTTTTAAAGATTATATCAATTGCTTTATCTGCGTTTTTAAAAAGAGAAATGTCACTAATATTTTTTATTTCAATGTTAAAATATTTTCCATCACTACTCCATTCTCCACTTAAAGTATCAACTTCCATCCAAGCATATAAACCTCTGATTTCAAATACTACTTCCTTTATGTTTATAATTGAACAATCTTCGGATAATATGATATTCTTATTAGATTTAAATACCCTTTTCACATTTAACCTTGATACTCCATCTATTTCACTAATTCTTCCTGAAGTAAGAACTTTAATATTCAGATCTTCATGAATAGTCGAAAAAACATCGGGTCTCCCATTATTTTTTCCATTTACATCAAAATAAACCTCGTTGTTTTCTATAACTAAATTTCCTATAGCTTTATCATTTCCAGAATGTTCCCACAAGCTATTTATAGCAATTTTTTGCAAATATCTACCTCCCTGTTTCCTACATATTAAAATCCGGATCTTCTACTATTTGCTTCACGTTGCTCTTTCATAAACAGATAATCTGCTCGGCTCGTGACCTAACCTGGTTTCTTACGACATTCGTCCAGGAATACATGAATCTTCTTTTTATTTTCAGTTCCTTTGAAATAGACTGTTTCCCTTGCGATAGCTTCCAGTCCTGGCAGCTCTACTTTTAAGTATTCACGACTTAAACCGTTATTTACCACAAAATAGACTTCTTTGTATTCATAATAAAGTTCCTCAATGGCATAGGGGCTTTCCTTCAGGTATAGATCCTGCATGATATAAATCAACGATTCCAGTGATCGGTACTCAATGACCTTTCCTATTCCTACCAGGTCCCGTTCTGAAGCAATGGTTTCTATATCATTTACTCTTAGAATCTCGGCACCATACTTTTTACAAAAGATGCCATACGGCGCTGTCAGAACGATATTTGCCTGACGCTTGATCCGATAATCTACGCCATGCTTGGGACTGACATTAAGGATTGTGATTCTATTTGTCTTAAAAAAAGCATCGTATTTATCAAATATCCTTTGAGCAACCTCATCGTCCTGGATCCGAAACAACGTTCTAGGGGTAATATAACCCTCCAGTTTCAGCCAGGCAACCCCCTGTGGCTCCATCTGCCGAAAGATCCGACTTGGGGGATAGAGAACATCATCTTTATGACTTTTAACATATTTTAAAATCTTCTCTATTAGCTCATCTGATTCATTTAAGATCCTCCGGATCTCATCCTCAGAACCCTTATCACTATTGTTCTCTTGTTTCAGGAATGCACCATAGATACTATTTAGTGAATCTCCTAACTCAAAGTATTTCTTAGATAGGGTATCATTGATAATGATCGGCTGTTCATCGATAAAATTTGACCACTGGTAGATTCGTAAATCGATACTTGGAAAAATGTGTTCGATTTCTTCACGACGCTTCAAACGCTTGGCATTTTTCAAAAGGCTATCAAGATGTTGCTTATCTGCAATTGCAAAATGTTTGATACATTCGGATCCAGTTCTCAGACAATTTTGATTGATTGAATTTTTGATATAAAATACATTTTTAATGGGACTTCCGACACTTCACAGATGACTTTCTTATCATCCAGGAGCAGATCCACACTGCGGCTTGTATCGATTTGCCATTCATTCTTGGCGTGGGTTACAATATCGTTTCGCATCCGGTAGATATTCAGTTCTTCTCCGGCAGCTTTTTCTTTTTTCAATATCTGCTCATCAATGGTTGTATGTTTTTCAAGTCTTATTTTGAGTAAAGGATAGTCTTTTATCACATGGCTGAACAATAACAAATTCCGTTCTTTTTTTATAATCAGCTTTTTCAAATGAACCTCCCTTTTGTGGTATTGTTTTAATTGTAAGATTAATGAACTGTTTTGTCAAATTATGAAATATATTCTGCAACTAATGCTACTTCCCTTCAACAAACCATTTTGGTTTTTCATAATAGACATAAACGTCTTTATTTTTAATTCGACAAAGATACCGGGTTCCCTGTCCACCAACCTTTAAAGACGATCTAGCCCGGATATCAAAGATAAAGTCAACGTCAAACTCTCGACCATCTTCTCACAAAATCTTCATTGGAATGATCTTTCCATCTTTTTCATGTTTTGCAATTACCGGCACGAATTTCTTTACCAACATAAAAAAATTTTAAAAATATGAAATGGGATAGATGACATGATCATTTTAAGCCTCCAGGCACCCCATCGTTTCTTACAGTCAATTGTCACAGCTCGTCGCACCACCAGATTGCCAAAGCTTTTTTCAAGCCATCCACGGTATCAAGCAGTCTTGCCGAGTAAGTATGTAACAATAACACATGACCAGTCATAACAGTTGCTGAAATATTTGTTGGCTTTCTCAATACAAACAAGCGAATGTCTCAGCGTTGTTCCATCTCACACCTTAATTTCAAATATAAAAAAAACACCTATAAAATATAGGTGGCAATTAAATCAATAAAATGGCGTGCCCTGAGGGATTCGAACCCCCGACCTTCCGGTTCGTAGCCGAACGCTCTATCCAGCTGAGCCAAGGGCACGCATATCGTGACCAGGGATACTTCCGTTGGCCACGAAAATTATTATAGCACAGTCTAAGAATGAATAAAAGCTTTTTTTGTTAAAATTTGATTATTTTTTCACAAATCATGATGGTGCTTATGTTCACGTTGTATATGATGCTCCTGCTCTTCTAAAATTTCCTTTTCGGTTTTTCTCCGTGGCATAAATCGCTGCGCGAATTTCCCATTACTTCGATTGCTGATATAAAAATAACCAAGGATTGAAAAGATCACTGCCCCGATAAAGTTTACAAAAAGATCATTCATGGTGTCATACAGGCCAATATCAATGTAACCTCCATAATTCCAGGTTACACCATTGACTACTATACTCTCAATCGGCATCACCACTGCCACATTTTTTCCTTCAGGGTTAAAAATAACTGAACTGATCACCGGCAATATGGCGTCTTTTTGCATATCCGTTTGAAAAAATACATCCATGCCAAATTCAAAGAACTCCCAGATAACTCCCACGGTCATGGAAAAACAGAATGCCACCAGGGCTACAAAAATGGGTGATAACGAAAAGGTCACCTTTTCATTGCGATTAAGTATATCAATCATGGAAAAACCAATGGCGGCACACAAAAAACCGTTAATGGTATGTAGCATGTCATCCCATTGATCAAAAATAAGGTAGTACTCATTGATTTCACCCAATATTTCCGCACCGAAAATAAAGAGCAGGACAATAACCTCCAAAGTTCCTGGCAAAACGATGTTCATCCGCTTATTGAGAAAATGCGGAATCATAAACAACACCAGTGTCAAAACACAAAGAAACACATTATTGTAATTGTGATTAAATGCCTCTGCAATTAAAACAATTACCACAAGAATTCTCAAGGAAATATAGACAAATGCCTTTATTTTGTGCTCTCTGGCTTCTTCCCAAAAATCTCGAAAATGCTCCAACAACCACATTTTTTTATCTATTTTTTCTCTCGACATAGGCAATCTCTTTCATATCGTATTCATTTCACCATTATATCATCAAATATTAACCATTTACAATTAGAATCAGTTTTTAATGAACATTAACGCATCCCCGGCGACCATAAAATAAAAAAACAACTATTTATGAGAACACTCAGGTAAATAATTGTTTTACTATTTTTTATCCGTTTTAAATCATTTTTTTCCGGGCCGCTTCAACGAATGCCTGAAGCAGGTTTAACGTTTTTTCATCATCTCGCCATAAAAATTCTGGATGCCATTGAACTGCCAGGCCAAAGCTGAGCTCGGGTATTTCGATGGCTTCCACTAAACGGTCACTACTGGAGGCGGTTGCGATCAATCGAGAAGACAAATGATTGATACCCTGATGATGCATACTATTCACTCGGATCTTATCACTACCGACAATTTCATATAACTTTGAATTTTTCTCAATAGTCACCTCATGGACTGGATATTCATAGTTATTTTGTTGAAAATGTTGAATCTGCTGATCCCGTTTCATCTGTTTATTGATATCCTGATAGAGTGTTCCTCCAAGAGCAACGTTTATTAATTGAAGTCCCCGGCAAACCCCAAAAACCGGTTTATCTCGCTTCATTACCGCTTCCAGTAATTTAATTTCCAAGTCATCCCGTGGAGGATAAATTTCATTACAACATTCAAGCATGGCCTCCCCATATTGGAGCGGGTCAACATCCTGACCACCACTAAACACATATCCATCCAAGCGGTCAGCAATCGCCTCAATATCTTTATCCTGATTCAATACTGACAAAATGATAGGAATCCCACCAGCCCTTGCGATTCCTTCGGTGTAACCCGGATACATCCAAATACTTTGCTTATCACTGTCATATAATGGTAAAATCCCGATTAAGGGCTTATTATTCAAATTCACGCTACTTCCTCATTTCTAATTTTGCTTTTGGTTTAAAAGATACGTCCAAGCATCCACTATTGAAATACCTCTATCATTTTAAACGAAAAGCATCATAATCACAAGGAAAGTTTGATTCTTAGATATAATTGTGACCAAAGTGTGATTGCTATTGTATAAAAAGTGTTATAAAATATACTCATATATGAAATAGGAGCGACAGTATGCAAAAGAAAAGATTCTTAACTATCATAATTATTTCCCTGATTGTTTTACTATTCGCCGGTTGTGATAAAGAAGATGGCACAACAGCCTATCTCACATTCATGACCGTACCCACATCAGCAACGATTCCCAATGGATTGCATCTTGACTCTATTTTAAGCATTACCAATCCGATTCCCGATGATCCAAACGGTGCTACTACCACGACTCAATTTGGAGTTTTTGGTTTTACCAATATAGCTGGCGAACCGGTTTACTACGCTTACGGAAAAAAAGAATCCATCGCCGGCGATCAGACCCACCTGATTGAACAAGGTTTTTACCAAGTGGATTATAAGGTGGATGCACAAAATGTTTATTTCGCCGTAAAAGACAGCAGTTCAACCCTTACTAAGGTTGAGAAAGGCAATGGAATCCCTACGGTTTTTAATGGAGAATTACCATTTACATTTTATACTCCAGTCGAAGGTAAAGACGGTATGTATACCTTTGTTGACGCCAGTGGTGCCACCCAGTACCGGGTTTATGCAACCTTCCTGGGCAAAAACGGAAATTTCTTCCCAGCTGCCGAAGACGGAAAAATGGTTCCCGGAGCTCTTCCTATTAATAAATCTGTTGAAGAAACCTTGTATGCTCAAGGCGCCAACGGTGTTTCGCGGATGATAACCACCCCAATAACCTGTACAAATATCCCAATCACCTACGTTGTCTGATATAAAACAAAACACAAAAACCGGCGATCAGCCGGTTTTTCTTTACAAATTTAATTTAATCATACACCGGATGATAACCCGGATTCTGATATGCTTTAAAAAAGAGCGCTAATTGGTCTTCTGTCGTACGACCCAGAGAAAGGGGTGGTAGCTTATCCATTGAAAAAAATCCACTTTCAGTGGTTTCGGTATTGCTTTTGAAATCGCCCTCCAAAAGATCACATAACATCAGGATCTTATAAATAGTATAGGGGCAAGTATCTTGTACCCATTTACTGCGATCCAAAAGGGCCACCAGACGGGTTGGTTTTACCAGCACACCGGCTTCTTCAAAAGCTTCTTTAATTACATTTTCCTGGGGAGTCCGGTTCACATCTGCCCAACCGCCAGGCAACGCCCAGCACCCATCAATTTTTTCCCGCACCAACAAGATCTTATTTTCAACAATCACGCCACCGCGGACATCCACTTTCGGTGTTAAATAACCTTCTTCGCGCTGATAATATTCTTTAATCACCTCGTGGGAAAGATCAGTATGTTTTTCAATAATTTCTCTTGATAACTTTTCGATTTCCCGATAGCGTTCCAAATCATAATCATTTTTACAGTAGGTCAACCCTGACTGAGAGATTGACTGTAATTCTCTCGCCCAAACAAGCCATTGTTTTTCCATCATTTTTCTCGAAGCGTTGCTTCTCTCCTTTCAGAATTAACAAAATTGTGTCTTCACTTTTTAAAATCTTGTGTTATAATATAATTAAGAATTAATCTAATCTGTTTATTTCCTGTTAATCTTCTGACTAATTGGGAATATAACAATAAAAGATTAACATTGACTTAGGAGGTCTATTATGTGTAAAGAACCAAAATTTTATGTCTGTAAACATTGTGGAAATTTTGTAGGTATGATTTATGAATCCGGTGCTAAAATGATCTGCTGTGGCGACCCCATGACCGAAGTTGTTCCAAACACGACTGACGCTGCTCAAGAAAAACATGTTCCAGTGATCGCTGTGAATGGTAATACCGTCACCGTTGATGTTGGAAGCGTTCCTCATCCAATGACACCCGAACATCATATTGCCTGGATTTATCTTGAAACAACCGAAGGTGGTCAACGAAAATGTTTACCAGTAGATGGTGCACCTCATGCTGAATTCGCATTAACACCTGGTGATAAAGTCATTGCTGCCTATGAATATTGTAACCTTCACGGTTTATGGAAAGCAAGCGTATAATTAAAAAACTCTTTTTTAAAAACATACAAATATAATTTTAATGATAAAAGCTGCCTTATCGGCAGCTTTTTGATGTAGTTCTTAAAAAAATTCTTCTAAAAATTCAGCATAGGTGCCCTTATACAAGTTCATGTCAATGAAGGTTTCATCACCGTTATAGCCATCCAACATGCCCCGGTGGCTATATTGCCAGAAAGTAAATTTTTCGCCATTTGGCAGGGTGTCTGGCCAAGAATTGTCCAAATCAACGATCCAGATTTTATAATCTTTATAGTCTGTTCCAATATACATATTAAAAATACGTTGGGTGGTGTAAATAATCGGCTTGACGCCATAATTTGATTCCATTTCTTTAAGGAATTCGTCTAGAATAACCTTAACTTGTTCCTTTGGTAATGGGTTCGCCTCATAAATTCCATATAATTCCAGATCCACCACCGGCGGTAAGTTCTTATCTGTCACGGTTACATTTTTAATATAATTCGCAGCTTGTTCTTTTCCGGTCGTTTCATAGCTTAGAAAGTGGTAGGCACCAACCTTCAGTTCTGTTTTCTGACTTTTTTCCCAGTTTGTTTTAAACTGCTCATCCACATAATCTTTACCTTCAGTTGCCTTGATAAAGGCAAAGTCAATATTCTGCTCGGCCAGCAGTTTCCAATCGATTTCACCCTGATAGGCAGATAGATCTACCCCTTTGACAAGATGATCTGCTCTTTTTTCTTGATTAAATGTATTAGTGACCCCATAAATGATCAAAACGATGATAATTAAAACAGCGATTCCAACCCCCAATGAGATGGCTTTTCTTTTGGTCATTCGTTAATCCTCCTGTCCTTTAATATTACTATTATAACAAAATATTTACTGGCAGGAAACCCTCTTAAGGAGTTATAATATACCCATTAGTAAAATAAAACAATTAGCGCAAAGATTATCTATACACAAGGAGATGCCATGAATTCAAATACTACCCTGTCCCCCATACTTTCTGAAAAGCTGGCGACACTGAAAAACAATATCTGTCGTTTTCCCAAGGTCAGCATTGCCTTTTCCGGCGGCGTTGACAGTACCCTGCTACTAAAGGTTGCCGTTGAAGTGTTGGGTGAAAATGTCTTACCAATTACCGTCAATGGTGCTATGCTGCCCCGCTCGGAGTTTGAAGAAGCCCAGGCTTTAGCCAAAGAAATTGGTGCCACGCCGCTTGTTTTAGAAGCTGACGTCTTTTCGCTGGAAAATTTTGTGAAAAACCCGGCTGATCGTTGTTATCATTGCAAAAAATTTATCTTTACCCAGATAAAAAACGCTGCCATGGATAATGGCTATGACATGATTCTTGATGGATCCAATCTGGATGATATGAAAGATTATCGACCCGGCATCAAAGCACTTGGTGAGCTGGGGGTCTTCAGCCCCTTAAAAGAATCCGGTCTCACCAAACAGGATATCCGGGACATCTCCGCTTATTATGGACTGCCCACCGCCACCAAACCGGCCATGGCTTGCCTGGCTACCCGTATCCCCACCAATACTGCGATTACCCCAGCAGCCTTGGCTGCCATTGAAGCCGGCGAAGATTATCTTAAATCATTGGGCTTAAGCCAATATCGCCTGCGGCTATTGGGTAACACGGCCAAAATAGAATGTGAACCCAAAGATTTCAATGCCATTATTGAAAACCGCTTGACCCTTATCGATACGTTAAAAAATCTGGGCATCAAAACTATTACTCTCGATTTAGCCGGCTACGGCTGTGGTAACATGAATAGCTAGAAGATTGCTATGTTTATAACGACGCAAAATTAAAAAGCATTTGCAACACCGCTAAACATCCGGTCGTTGCAAATGCTTTTTTAAAATTCTTCGTTTAGATCGTCCAATTCCCGATACATCTGGTATAAATCATAATAGACCCCTTCTTCTCGGATCAGCTCCTCATGAGAGCCTTTTTCAACAATGCCATCCTCGGTGAGGACTAAAATTGAATCCGCATTTTTAATAGTGGTGAGCCGATGAGCAATGGTAAAGGTAGTACGGCCAAGGGTCAATTCTTTTAAAGATTCCTGAACAATCCGTTCACTTTCGTTATCCAGCGATGAGGTGGCCTCGTCCAAAATCAGAATCGGCGGATTTTTTAAAAATACCCGGGCAATACTAATCCGTTGCTTCTGTCCGCCGGATAACTTGATGCCCCGCTCGCCAATATAGGTATCGTAACCGTTGGGAAGTTTTTCAATAAACTCATGAGCCCCAGCATGTTTGGCCGCCTGGATGACACTATCCAGCTCGGCTTCGGACCGGCCATAGATAATGTTTTCATAAATTGTTCCGGCGAAGAGATAGACATCCTGTTGAACCACCCCCACCTGGGATCGCAGGGAGTGGAGCGTTAAACCCTGAATGTCCTGGCCATCAATCAGAATTCGACCCGAAGTCACTGTATAAAACCGCGGAATTAAATGACATAGGGTTGTTTTGCCGCTGCCCGACGGGCCCACAATGGCGACATTCTGGCCAGCTTTTACTTGAATATCGATATGGGAAAGGACTTCCGCACCGCCATCATTATACTGAAAGCTGACGTCTTCAAAGGTAATGTCGCCCACCACATTGGTCAGTTCCACCTCATTATCCCGATTTTCAAACTCGGTAGGTTCATCCAAAATTTCAATAAATCGCTCGAAACCGGTCATGCCCCGCTGGAACTGCTCGGCAAATTCGACAATCCGGCGGATTGATGCAAGTAGGGTGGTCACATACATCAGATAGGCAATATAATCACCGGGATTAATGGTCCCATTAATCATAAAGATTCCACCAAAGACCACTACCAATAGATACATCAGGCCATCAAAAAGTCGGGTGGTTGTTTGAAAACCGGCCATATAATGATAGGTCTGTTTTTTAATTTCTAAAAACTTGCTGTTGCCCTCGGCAAACTTGATTTCTTCAATGTTCTCATTGGCAAAGGATTTTACCACCCGGATACCCAACAGATTATCTTCCACCTGGGCATTGATTTCGCCAGTTTGCACCCGAGCTCGTTTAAATGCGGTTCGCATGCGACGTCTGAAATAGGTAGTGGTTAATAGCATAATCGGCAGCGCTGCAAAAATAATCAGGGTCAGCCAGATGTTGATGCTGCCGAGAATCGCAAAGGAAACGCCGATTTTCAACCCGGCTATAAAAAACTCTTCCGGACAATGATGGGCAAACTCGGTGACATCAAAAAGATCGGTGGTAATTCGGGACATCAGCTGACCGATTTTGGTATCGCTATAAAAAGAGAAGGATAGTTTCTGGAGATGTGAAAAGAGATCCCGCCGCATATCCGTTTCGATCCGGGCGCCCATCACATGACCGATATCGGCCATAAAATAGTTGGCAACCCCATCAATGAGTCGCAGCACCAGATAAACCAGACCAAGTTTTAAAATAATTTCGACCGTCAGGCTGGCCAGATCATTGATGGCCGTATTGGTAATAAATCGGACGATCAGCGGTAAAACCAGATCGCATACCGTAGTCAATGTGGCGCAAAAAAGATCCAACAACAGGATCCATTTATATTTTTTATAGTACGGGATAAAACGTTTGATTAATTCTGTATTGCTAATTTTCAAATTTTCACTTCTTTCTTAACTTTTCAATCTTTTTATTTTATTGTTTACACCCTATTAATTCGAAATTAAAACGCTTTGTTTTATTTTGAACAGTTAAATTTCATCGCACTATTCCGTCAAAAATAGCCATGTCCTGCGCTGAACCGAACAACCTAAATAGAAAAAAGAATGATATTAAAATACTATCATTCTTTCTGTTCATTATAACATAAATTAATTGTATAAAAAACTTGTTCTAAATTACGCTCTTAGTAGTTTACACCTAGCGCCCCTGTTAACGCTATGATTATTTCTAAATCAGTTGTCGATTTAAAAAATGTTGCGCCAGTATTTTCGGAAGTTCGTTCCGATTTTGACTTGCAACAGTAATAATTTTTACCTTTGGATGATTTCTGATTAAATCTGTCCAACCGCTGCTGGCAAGTTTCAAAACACCCAAAACCGGTTTGTTTTGGTCTAACGTGGTGATTAGTTCACGTTGAAAATCCAGGGCTGTTTGTTCAAAGTTGCCACACTCATCCATAATAATCAAATCGGCGTTTTCTCTGGCTGTTCTGATTAATTCAACACCGGTAGAATTAAATTTTTCGGTCAAAACCAGGGGCCTGGTATCTTTTCTAAACTGTACAACCCTGCTCTCGGTGCTATAGTTATCAGGTGCAACCGCCGAATTCAGATAAAGGCAGCGATCCTCTGATTCCCGGTCTGGTCCAAAGTAAGTTTTAAAACCACCATACCGACTATTCAAAAGCGCTAACGTCCGTGCCACCACCGTAGTTTTGCCAATCTGTATTTCACCAGTCAGAAATAGATGCATTTAGATCAGAGCTCCTTCGATTTCAAATATTCCGAGCGACTTGTTCTTTTGAATATAGTACGGATAGTCCGTATTGCTTGTTTCAATCAGCTGCTGAGACAAAAATCGGTTCAAATCTTCATCATTAACCGTAGCATAGTTTGTTTTGATATAGTTTTTCGCATCATCTAAAGAAACCAGTGGTTGTCCAAATTCAAGGGTGATTTCTGTACACGAATAATTGATCGCTTTTTGACTCAATTGTTGTTTGACATTATCATATGTGTTTCTGTGAAATGATCGGTATTTTTCCAGATAGGGCTTACATTCTTTTTTCTGGTCGACGATTGCAAAAAGCTTCTTGCAGTATGGCAGAAACTTTTCCAAATCACGACTGCCAAAAAAACTGACAAAGATGACATCCCAACTTTCATTAATAGTGTCACAATTCATTAGGCGTGGCTGTATATTTGTAATCTGCCTGGCTTTAATGCTCTTATTTAGTGACTCAATGGCCTCTTTATTAATATCAATACAGGTGATGCTCTGCAAATTTTTACTTAGCTCTAAATCCACCAGACCCAGACCACAACCGATATCACAAAGCGTCGTATGCCCGGCTATTTTAGGCGCAATCAAATCCGCCACATGCTTAAAGAACCCGGAATAGTCATTGGCTACCTGATACCATTTGATCGTATTTTCATTCCAATTGAAATTCATCACTCACCTCTATGCTTTTTTGAATGCCACCTTTTGACCGACAATATGCATTTTTACATTTTCGGCTCCGGCTGTGATCCGCAACGCCCGCTGACTGTCTTTGACAATAAAGCCGGACAAATCATTGACCCCATAATTAAAAAGCACCGGTGCCAGGGGTGTTCCGGGACCAACAATGGTAATTCTCTTGGCATTTTTTGAAAGTTCCAGCAGTCTCGGCAGGGTTTTATCGACAATCGATGCACAGGTTATGTATACATAATCACATACGGGTAAGATATATTCACTCGAAGAAATGGGGAAATCGCCATCTCCCGGTTCCCGTTCAATGATTGAAAAATCACAGACTGGTGCCAGCAACTTTTCGATATAAGGAAAATGTCCAACAACGGCTACTTTCTTTCCCTTTACATCATTTTGCGACATAATAAAAGGATCATATCGGCGATCTTCCACCCGCATCTTATCAGAAAACTCCACGCCGTTTGTTCTGGCTACCTCTGGGCTGTTATAATAGGCATTAATGGCGGCAACGCCAATCGCTGCCTCAACAAAATTCCACGATTTCACACAGGATGCAACTTCCCGTAAGGGCATGCCAATTAAATTTTTTGTCAGCATCGGCATTCTGGTTTCATATTTTAGCGGTGTTGCGATTCCCGAGCCATTTCCGCTGCGAATACAGGAACGTTTCTTTCCACAAATTAACTCATCAACGATCCGGTTTTCCGGAATACCATTGATCAGATCATCATATATTTTCCACATAGTCTATCTCCGTTTCATTCTCTTAGTAATTCTGCTGTTATCAACTCACCACCGCGCAAGGAATTTCTCAGTGTCAGCAAGGTATTGTCAAACGTTTCAATGGCTTCCAGGCTCTGTTTTTCTTCCGCGGTGGTTTCGATAATTTTAGCAATACCACCATTTTTGATAACAATTCGCTTATTGGCACTCAACGCTAATAGGGGATCATGGGTTGAGATAAAGATAATTTTTTCTCGCTTAGCCAGCAGAAATAGCGCCCGTCGCCGATCGATGCCGGCATTTTCTATTTCGTCGATCAGAACGATGGGAGAATCGCTCATATAAGCAGTATCGGCGATCATCAATGCGCGGGACTGGCCGCCACTCAATTGAGTGACTTTGGTCGCCTCCGAAAAACGCTCCCCGGCAAGGAGATTAGCACATTCAAAGCATTTGGACACGACCTCATCGGCATTTGGTGTCAGCCGACATTTGGCATGCATTTCCAGAAATTCCCGAACGGTCAGATCCATGACGAAATTCATATTCTGGGAAAGCTGTGCGACCAGTTTTCCATCCATTTCAAATCGATTGATGTCATCCACTTCTTCGCCATTCACCAGAATCAGCCGATTGGTGGGCGTATCGCGCTGAGCCAGACATTCAATGTCATTTAACAAGCGGCTCTTTCCGGAACCGGTGGGCCCGACAATACTAATGATGTCGCCCGTAAAAATGGTTAGCTCTACATTTTCCGCCTCGTTTAATTTGTTCTGTCCACCCTTTATCGTAATCGATGCAACGTGATTAACCGCCGTTTCTGCCTGCGTAAAAGAAACCAGAAAGACACACAGACTTTCAATCACATCATATTGATCCAAGCCAAAATCTTCCAGTATTTCATCTTCAACTTCTTTTAATGCCTGGTGTAGTAGTTGATTTTTGGGGATATCTTCTAAACGATAATTTGCCAGAAAGTCAGTTGTAATTGGATATGCTTTAATGATTTCTTCAAGTGTCTGATGATTGATGAGTTCCATAAAATAGTGTGTTTTCATTTTTTGTCAAACTCCATTTTCTTCATCATGCCCATTTGATACGCTTCACCAATGATCGTCTCGCCGGTGCAATAGGAGCAAACCGCTGCTGGCGTGGTAAAGCGCAACTTCATATCCCGGAGGGTCTGAATGTCCAACGCCTGACGGATATATTTTGCCAGCATAAACGACCCCTGTCCGGTGATGCCATTAATAAAGATAATCTTGGCCGAGATGTTCACCTGTTTGATATTAAAGGCAAAAACCTCCCGTTCTGCCTGCGAGACAATATCGCCCTTTGTCACAACGACAACATCGGCAAATTTCAGCATCGGGCCAATTTTTCGCGGCGTATTGACGCCGGATAAATTGTCGATGACACAGATTGATAGTATTCCTTTTACATAAGGCGAGCATCGATTGCAAAGGCCAGCACTTTCCGTGATCAGTATCTCAAATTCAGACTGCATTCCCCATTGAACGGCGTCTTCAATATTACTGACAAAAAAATGATCGGGACATATTTTTCCAGAAAACCCAATTTGGATCGGGATATCGGCTTCTTTATAACTGATGTCGTCAAATGAAGTAAGACAATCGAATTTTACAACGCCGATGCGACCCTTGGGCATTTCCATACAGTTAATAAGTTTTAAAATAACCGATGTCTTTCCCGAAGAGGGTGGTCCGGCAACAGTTATTAATTTCATTTCAGTTACCTTCTTTTTTAATATTTAGACAATTGCTAATCATTATTAAACGGCAAAGAGAATGTTGCAAACTAAAGTGAACATCGGCTAACCGATCCCTTTAAATCCAGTAAATGATCCCTGCTAGCCAAAGCCCTGTCAATATTGATCCTCATATCAGAACAATATCCAAACGCCAAGGGTGACAATGATTATTGCAAGTAAGCATCATAAACTGGCATTTCGCAACGGCTTCTCTGCCGTTTATTTATTACTTCTTGTTATTTTGCTGTTTTTAAAAGTGAATTTGCCACTAATGCTTTGTATTGATCCTGGGTTAAATCACAGTGATAAAACAATTTATAATACTTGGCGGCTTCCTTATATCCATCATATTGAGCTTTGTCCGGATATAACAATTGGGTAATCCAAATCATTCCCATAAAGCGATTGACAGTTGGCGGATTTCCCATCCAGTTATACGGACCATTTGGTACCTCATAGTAGTTCCCATTCTTAATAGCTTTCAAATTTTGCCATGCTTCGTTTTGAGCGACTGTACTATAAATGCTGCCGGGTGCAAAAATAATCACATCCGGATCCCATTGCATCAGCTGCTCCATATCAACCGGGTTTCCTGTGCCTTTACTGGAAATATCTGTTACAACTGCCATATTATTGCTGACCTCGTCAATGATTTCGGAATGAAACGAACCATTGGCCAGAACACTCAGCCCATCTTCGCCAGTACAGTAAACCAGGTTTGTTTTTCCCGTTGCGCCGACCTTGTCCATAATAATTTTGGTATTACTGTTAACATCCTCACAATATTTAGCCAGTTCTTCGGCTTCTTTTTCCTTACCTAAAAGTTTACCCATGGTTCGATAAGCATCTGCCATGGTATCCATGGTTGCTTCAATATGCACGGTTGGTATGCCGACCTGAGTCTGGATCCCGTCCATATCTTCAACGATGGTTGATTTTGATTCGCCAATGTCAATAATAAGCTGGGGATCAACCTTTGCTATTTCTTCAAGATTCAAATCACCCTTCCCGTAAAACTGACCCAGTACTGGCAGATTATAGTATTTCGAGTCAATATACTGTTCTGCCACAGGATCCCACTTGGATGATACCCCAACCAACATTTCCGGTGCCAAGGCAAAAAGTGCTATCTGCGCCATTGTTCCCGAAGGTACAATTCGCGATATTTTTGTTGGCACTTCTACCTGACGTCCTGCTGAATCCGTAAAACTGGTCGTTGTACTCGCTGCCGCTGCACTTGCTCCGCTGGTGTTACAAGCCGTTGTCATAGCTGTTATTGACACCATTAAACAGACAACCAGCAACATCGAAATCACTCTTTTTTTCATTTTCTTTTCTCCTTTTTCTCAAAACTTATTTAAAACCCCGGGAGGAGTATTAATCTGAATATTTGATCTAGCTTAAATTGCACACTTTGGAATACATACTCTGACTCGATCCTCATATAAACTATTGATATTCACTTCAGTTGCATAGAGATTTTTAATCAAATCAGCTGTAAAAATATCGCCAGGTATTCCCGATGATAAAATTTTCCCATCTTTCATTGCCAACACATTGTCTGAAAACAGAAACGTCTGATCCGGATTATGGGTCGACTGGATGATGGTATATCCCTCCTTCGCTAAGGATTTCATCTGAGTCAGAACCCGAACCTGATTGCCAAAGTCCAAATTTGCCGTCGGCTCGTCCAATATTAGAATTTTTGTTTTCTGAACAAGCGCCCTGGCCATCAAAACGAGTTGCCGCTCGCCGCCGCTTATCTGGGTATAGCCACGGTTTTTCAAATGACTGATCCCCAGTCTTTCCAACGCTGCTTCCACAAGCATTATCTGTTTACTACCCGGTCTTGAAAAAGCGGACACCTGAATCGTCGTTCCCATCAGAACCATATCAAACACGCTATAATTAAAAGAGGGATAATGAGACTGGGGAATATATGCCAATGATTTTGCTATTTCTTTGATACTGATGTCCTTAATATCTTTGCCATTTAATAACACCTGGCCACGATA
This sequence comes from Acetobacterium woodii, assembly GCA_016213825.1. Taxonomy (GTDB): domain Bacteria; phylum Bacillota; class Clostridia; order Eubacteriales; family Eubacteriaceae; genus Acetobacterium; species Acetobacterium woodii_A. The sequence goes on from JACQZP010000016.1 coordinate 33,220, forward strand.
CCCTCTAAGTAAACCCAATATGCAGCGAAAGAGCGTACTTTTACCAACTCCATTGGGACCTAAAATGGATAATAATTGATTCTCCTGGGCGATAAAATTAATACCATTCAAAACTGACCGGTGACTGTAACTAAAACTAAGATTTGATACTTCAATGCTCAATAGATCTCCTCCGTTCTTGTAATTAAGTAGATGAAAAAGGGGGCGCCGATGAAAGCAGTTAGTATACCTAACGGTATTTCGGTAGTAAAAAGATTCCTTGATATATCATCCACTAGCAAAAGAAAAATAGCGCCAAACAACATGGTCGCGGGCATCAGATGATTGTAATTATTCCCCACCAGTTTTCTGGATAAATGCGGAATGACCAACCCGACCCAGCCGATCATCCCACTGACTGATACACTGGCGGCGGTAATCAGCGTGGCACAGACAATTACAACCAATCGAATTCGATTGGCGTTGACCCCCATGGTTCGCGCTTCATCATCGCCCATGGTCAGGATGTTCATCCGCCATCTCAAAAGCACTAATGGTAACAAGCCGATCGCCATCGGTATCAGGACAAATTCAACCTCACCGGTTTTTGCTCCATTTAAACTGCCCATCAGCCAATAAGTGATCGCCGGAAGCTGCTCGTTGGGATCGGCAACTAATTTGATAAAGGATGTCCCAGCCGAAAAAAGTGAGCTGACCATAATGCCCGATAAGATTAAACCCAAAGTACCTTTTCCTTTCGCCTTTCTACTGATTAAATAGACCAAGGCAACGGTCAAAAGACTAAAGAAAAAAGCACTGATTGTAATCATATAGCTCGTTCCGCCATTAAGAATTGCAAGCGCCGCGCCAAAAGCCGCACCGGCCGATGCACCCAAAATATCTGGTGCTGCCATCGGATTTTGAAAAACGCCTTGATAGGCCGCCCCCGCTGTTGAAAGACAACAACCAACCAAACAGGCTAAGGCAATCCGAGGTAGACGTACATTAATTAAGACCGTCTCGACCTTATCTGTCCAAAATTGGGTCACTGGCATTAATTTAGAGAATAGAATCCCGACGAGTTCATTTGCATAGATTGGATAACGGCCAATTCCGAAAGAAATGATGATTGCGATAATAAGAATTATTCCAAGCGTAAGGACGATCATGTTATTTTTTCTTGATTGACTCATTTCGTAGTCCTTTCGTTTTTTATTATGGGAGTAATTCATCGCCTAAACCTAACCAGATCTCCAAATGCACCATCTTTGCAAAATTTAACCAAGTATATGTTTAGTCTGTTTATTTTCATTTTAGATTTAATTAGTTATGTTTCATTATGTTTGACTTTGTTTTGTATTATACAGTGAAATATTACTCTGTGTCAAATCATCTTTTTGACTCATCTGAAATTTATTTCAAATCCCATTTAACAGCCAATCGCTTTTATTATTCTGGCTTAGAATTTTGACTTTATTTATTTTTTCCTTGCACATTCAATTTTTGCGTGTATAATTAAGAATAAGTAAATAAAAAAGCGAGCATATGGTGCCTTAGCAATAAGGAGAATAGGGAATCAGGTGAGAGTCCTGAACGAACCCATCACTGTAAGGGCGGAGCAAACCACAATAACCACTGTTTTTGAATGGGAAGGTGTGGCCAGCGTTGAACCCCAAGTCAGGAGACCTGCCTATGAATCGACCCTGAATGAATGAAGGTAAAGTTCATGGCTGTTATTATACAAATGACAGCTGTGGACTTTTTTATTTTCAAAAAATTTATTGATAACAAAATAAATAACAAACATTCAGGAGGTTACTATGACAATTCTAGAAAAAGCACGCGCCGGTGAAATTACCGAGGAAATGATTTATGTGGCTGAGAAGGAAGGCATTACGCCCGAGATTATCAGACAGGGTGTGGCCACCGGTGAAATCGTTATTCTAAAAAGTTCGCGAGCAAATATTAATCCGGTGGCTGTGGGTAAAGGCTTATTTACTAAGGTTTCTGCAAGCGTGGGGATGTATGAGCTGGATGATACCATTGCCGGTGAAATGACAAAAATTGATTCTGCCATTAAAGCTAAAGCTGATACCCTGATGGATTTAAGTGTCCGCGGTCCCATCAATGAAATGCGGGAGAAAGTTTTATCCACCGTTGACCGACCAGTGGGCACCCTGCCTTTGTATCAAACGCTGGCGGTGGCCCAGGAAAAATACGGCACGGCCCTTGATATGACCCCTGATGACATGTTTGAGATGATGGAGCAGCATGCCTCCGAAGGCGTCAGCTTTTTAGCACTGCACTGCGGCACCACCATGGATGTCATCAACCGGGCTAAAGAAGAAGGCCGCATTGATCCATTAGTCAGCTATGGCGGTTCCCACCTGATCGGCTGGATGGTTCATAATCAATGTGAAAATCCTTTCTTTACCCAATATGACCGGGTTCTGGAAATCTGCAAAAAATACGACGTCGTTTTGAGCTTTGCCGATGGCATGCGTCCCGGCTGTATTGCCGATTCCCTGGATGGTGCTCAGGTTCACGAATTGGTCATCCTTGGCGGACTAGTTAAAAAAGCCCGGGCCGCTGGCGTTCAGGTCATGGTTAAAGGTCCGGGACATGTGCCCTTGGATCAGATCCAAACCACCGTTCAATTGCAAAAACAATTATGCGGCGGGGCACCCTACTTTGTCTTTGGCTGCCTGCCAACCGATTCCGGGGCCGGCTCAGACCATGTCACCGGTGCCATCGGCGGTGCCATTGCTTCCTATTACGGTGCTGACTTCCTTTGTTACGTAACCCCGGCTGAACACATTGGCATGCCAAATGCCGATGATGTATACCTGGGTGTCATGGCCAGCCGAATCGCGGCTCATGCCGGTGATGTTGGCAAAGGCCATCCGGCTGCCATTACCTGGGATCATGAAATGTCGGTCGCCCGTCGGGAACTGAAGTGGAAAAAACAATTGGAATTATCCATTGATCCTGAAACCGCCACCAGGGTATGGAAAGATCGCAGCACCAACTTCTCATCGGAATGCAGCATGTGCGGCGACTTCTGCGCCATGAAAATTGTTGCTCAGTATTTACGAGACGAAAACTAGGAAGCGAGGATAAGATAATGACACAAATGCTAAAAGCCCGTGCGGGTAAAATTACCGAAGAAATGGAAATGGTGGCCATCAGTGAAGGCTTCACCCCTGAATTTATCAGAGCCGGCGTTGCCGCTGGCCGGATTGTTATTCCTAAAAATAAATTTAGAAATCGTTCTAAAATCTGCGGCATCGGCGGCGGTCTGGATGTTAAAGTCAATGGCTTAATGGGTACCTCCGGCGACCGTGACGATATGGAAATGGAAGTTAAAAAACTAAAAATTATTGAAGAAACCGGTGCTCACGGCTTTATGGATTTAAGTATGGGCGCCGATATTGATACCATGCGCACCTTGAGTTTAGCTAACTCCAACATTGCTGCCGGCTGCGTGCCGGTTTATCAGGCCTGTGTGGAAGCGGTGGAAAAACGGGGTCTGATGGTTAACATGACCTCTGACGATCTTTTCGCTGTGGTTGAAAAACAATGTGAAGCAGGTATGGATTTCATGGCTGTTCACTCTGCCCTGAACATGGATGTCCTGAAAATCTTAAAGAAATCCGGACGCGTCACCGATGTGGTCAGCCGCGGCGGCTCCCTTTTAACCGGCTGGATGTTCCACAACGATAAAGAAAATCCCCTGTATGCTGAGTTTGATCGGCTTTTGGAAATCCTCAAGGCCACCGATACCGTCTTAAGTATCGGCGATGCGATTCGGCCTGGCTCCAACGCCGATTCCCTGGACCCTGCCCACCTTCGCGGTTTGATGGTTGCCGGTGAGCTAACGAAACGCGCGCTGGAAGCCGGTGTTCAGGTTATGGTAGAAGGTCCTGGCCATGTGCCACTGAACCATATCCCTTCGGCCATGCTGTTGCAAAAACGTCTCTGTTATGACGTTCCTTATTACATTCTGGGATTCCTGGCCACCGATATTGCGCCGGGTTATGATAATATTACCGGATCCATCGGTGGTGCCTTTGCCGGCATGCATGGCGCTGACTTCCTTTGTTACCTGACTCCGGCTGAACATTTGGGCTTGCCAAACGAAGAAGACGTCCGCATCGGGGTTGAAACAACCCGCATTGCTGCCAACGCTGCCAATGTCTTAAAACGCGGCGGAACAGCATGGAACCGTGATCTGGCTATGTCCCGGGCCCGGGTTTCCCGAAATCAGGAAGAGCAAGTGAAAAATGCTATTAATCAGGCTAACCTGGTTGCAGCCTTTGCGGCGCAACAGCCGTCCCATGGCTGTGCCGTCTGCAGCGACAGCAAGTGTCCGGCAGATGTAGCGGCAGAGTTTTTTGGAATCGCCTAAATAATAAAAGATCTGTTGCGGGCGGCTTACCCGCCCCTACAAACTGATAAATCACTGTGTTGCTAAAAATATTGCTTCGTCCCTGCTGATTCGTTCGTAGGGGCGAGGGTCTGCCCTTTGGGTATTATCAATCGCCCACACAACCATATTTCACATTTAATTAATCTTACATTTCATTTATTACCAATAGAAGGGATAATTACCATGATCGAAACCAAATACACCTTAAAACACGTCATCGAAGCGACCGAACCAGCAGATCCCAAGTGGCGCCAAGCTGCCCGCGAACACATTGAAAAACTGGCTATTCCACCATGGAGTTTAGGACAGCTGCTGGTTGTCGGCGAACAGCTGGCTGGCATTCAGCGCACCATCCGACCCAATGTTGATAAAAAAATGGTCATTACCATGGCTGGCGATCACGGCGTGGTGGCTGAGGGCGTTTCGGCATTTCCTCAGGAGGTTACCCCCCAAATGGTGGAAAATTTTGTCAAAGGCGGAGCTGGCATTAATGTTCTAGCCAAGGCTTCCGGTGCCGATGTCATTGTTGTCGATATGGGCGTCGCTGTAGATATGCCAAAGCTGGTGGAAAAAGGCGCCATCATCGATTGTAAAATAGCCTACGGCACCAAAAACTTTTATCTTGAACCAGCAATGACCCGGGATCAAGCCATTGCCGCCCTGGAAGCCGGCATCAATGTGGCTTCCAAAGTTATTGAAGAACAGGGTGTCAATCTTTTGGCCACAGGAGATATGGGCATTGGCAATACCACCCCTAGCGCCGCGATTTTAGCCGTCATGGCCGAATACCCGGTTTCATCGGTAACCGGCCGGGGGACCGGGATTGATAATGCCGCCCTGATTAATAAGATCAAGGTGATTCGCGAATCCATCAACCTGCATCAGCCGGATAAGAATGACCCCATCGATGTGCTTGCTAAAGTTGGCGGTTTTGAAATTGCCGGAATTGCCGGGGTTATTTTAGGTGCTGCTTATCATCAGGTGCCTATTTTAGTAGACGGTTTTATTTCCACCGCCGGCGCTTTAATTGCCAAGGCCCTTTGTCCCCAATCCCTGGATTATATGATCCCCTCTCATCAGTCCGAAGAACCGGGTCATCAGCTGATGTGGCAGGCCCTGGGCTTGCGTCCTTTGCTCAATCTGAATTTTCGGTTGGGCGAAGGAACCGGCGCAGCAGTAGCCATGCACCTGGTGGAATCCTCGGCCCGGGTGATGTGTGATGTTCTAACCTTTGAAGATGCAGGAGTAACCAATGGTCATGAAGGGGTATGATCCTCACACCAACGGCGGCCAGTATCTGGAAGACCTTGCCACCGCCTACTGGCTTTCGGATGCCCTGTTTACCGCGTTGGAAATGGATCTTTTTAAAATCATCGATGATTTTGGAATTCAGGGAGCAACACTCCATGAACTCTCTCAAGCACTGGATACCAACGAAAATGCCCTGTCCCGCTATTTGGAGCTACTGATCAGTCTGGGCTTGGTCGGACACTATCAAAATGTTTATTATAATCAACTGATTACCAAAGAATATTTGCTTAAAGAGAGTCCCCTTTACCAAGGGGACTCGATCTTGTGGCGAAAAAATCTTACCGATGATTGGGCGACCCTGAAACAGTCGCTAAAAGCCGGCGGACGGGTCAATTTTTTACCAGACGATATCAGCGAAGATGAACTCAATCAGCGCCGGGCCAAATATATTAAAGCGATGGACAATGTTGCCAAGCTCAAAGCTAATGACTGCACCACCTTTTTTAGTGAATTAAGTGGTGATATTCTGGATGTAGGGACCGGTTCCGGAGCCATGGCGCTGGCTTTTTTGCAAGCCTTTCCCGATACCAGCGCCACCTTGCTGGACATTGAGCAGATGCTTCCCCATACACAAAAGCTCATCAATCAAACACCTTATACCAATCGAGTTGAATACCATCCCGGTAATATTCTGGAGCCGGAATGGGATCTTACTAAAAAATTTAAACTGATTATTCTTTCTAACATTGTTCATGCTTATGCTGAAGCTGAAAATGAATTGGTTTTAAAAACGGCAGCAAAATATTTGGCCGATGATGGTGTGATCCTGATTCATGATTTTTTTAATGAGCATGACCCCGTTAAGGCCCACTTATCGGATGTCAACATGTTTTTAAATACCTACAATGGTAAGGTTTTTTCAGGCGCATGGGTGATCAATGAGCTGAAAAAAAATCATTTGTCGGTTTCTTCGCTCATTCCCTTAGAAACCGATACCGCCGTGATTTTTGCTGCAAAATCGGCAGCGATTCTGGATACCGGTTTGATCAAGCCCAATTAAAGGCAGACAGTTTCGAAATTTAGAATCGTCAAACAAATGATTGCTTTACGATCAGTTTCATGCGAAACTGATCGTAAAGTGCACCTCACTTCGGAATAGTCTATAAAAAATACATTCAAGGAGCAACTATGAAAATACTTTTCATACAAGCCCTCTCAATGGAGGGTATCGACATCGAGCGGGTGTATCCCATTGGGATCGTCGTATTGGCTTCCCAGGTCGAACGTCAAACCAATCATGACCTACATCTTTTTGATATGAACATGTCCCTGGATCCCTACGGCGATCTGCGGCTTCAACTGGATGCCCATCAACCTGATGTTGTTTGTGTGTCCTTAAGAAATATCGACCCACTGGGAAACAAAACCTCCTCCCTTATTCCCGGCTTTGCCGTCACCCTGGCTTTTATTAAACGCTACTGTCCGGATACCAGAATTTTAGCTGGCGGAACCGGATTTTCCCTGTTTCCAGAACGGTTAATGACCGAATATAGCGAAATTGATTACGCTGTTACCGGCGAAGCCGAGAAAATCATTGTGCCGTTACTGGAAAACCTGGACAATCCTCCTCGTTTGCCGGGACTCTGTTATCGGGAAAACGGCGAAATTATGATTGTCCCACCGGTTGGTGATTATGATATGCAAGACTATCAGATGCCCAATCGGGATCTCCTTGATCCCCGGCCTTACCTGAGCGTTAATAAATACGTGGAAAGCATCGGCGTGGAGACCAAGCGAGGCTGTTGCTTCAGCTGCGGCTATTGCTCTTACCCCCTGCTGCAGGGCAGTAAAATGCGCTGTCGGACCCCGGAGGCGGTAGTCGATGAAATCCAATTTCTCTATGAAACCTATGGTGTCACCCGGATTCATTTTACCGATTCGGTAGTCAATATTCCGGTGGATCATCTGGACGCAATCTGTTCCGAAATCATTCGCCGGGATCTCAAAATTAACTGGAGCGGTTTCTTTCGGGAAAACCTGTTAACTGAAGAAAACGTCGCCCTTTATACCAAATCCGGCTGCGAGTGTTTTTCTCTCTCCCCGGATGGATTGAGTCAAACTGCGCTGGATGCCATGGATAAACACATGACCGTCCAGGATATTCTCGATACCGCCCAAGTGCTGGCCAACAGCGGTGTTGTCACCGTTTATCACTTCCTGGTCAATACTCCCGGCGATACGGCCGAAACTCAGCAGGAAGCCAAAGATCTCATCGATGCGATTTATGATATCCATCATGCTTCAAAAACCCTGGGGACCATTGTGCTAAACAATATCCGCATTCTGCCGGGAACCAAGGTCGAAAAACAGGCCCTGGAAAATGGGGTGATCACCCCGGAAACCGATCTCCTCTATCCTACCTATTACAACCCGGCGCCCTTTGATCGGGTCCGTTACGATTTGGAGATATATCATACCAAGAAAAATATCTTTATGTGGCAGGAGGTCACCTCATGAACGTCATTCTTTTAGAACATCCCCGCTCCTATGGCGAAGATCGCTGCAATGATATTGCCAATGCCCCTTTATCGGCCTGCCTGAATACTGGCTACATCGGCGGCATGCTGGCCGCCAACAATGTCGAGGTCACGATCGTGGACGGCTATCTGGAAAAACTGGATTATCCGGCCATTGAAGCCGAAATAGCCAAAATACGCCCGACGGTCTTAGGGATTCACCTAGTCTATCATTGGGAAGATAATAAAACGCTTTATCAGTTTATCGAGCGAATCAAAGCAACCTACGGAATTGCCTATGTCTGTGTTTATGGATTTTATCCCACCTTTGCCTATGAAGAAATCTTAAACCGCTGCCCGGCCATTGATGCGGCTTTATTGGGTGAAACCGAGCTGATTTTTTTAAAGCTGGTTGAAGATTTCCCAACTGTTCCTGATGCGGGAATTGCCAAGCGCACCGCTAACGGCATTGTGGCGACTCGGGGTGAAGTGGTGATGGATGTGGATTCATTGCCCTTTCCGCTGCGTAGCAAGGGTTCCTATTCTTTTGGTGAGGTGAATATTTCTGGAAGTCGGGGCTGTTACGGCGGCTGCACCTTCTGTTATATTAATCCCTACTACGGTGATATCAAACGGAAATGGCGAGGACGAAGCCCAGAAAATATCATCGCTGAAATTGATGCAGTGATGAAAGAAACTGATATCCGTTACTTCTACTTTATGGACCCCAACTTTTACGGTCCCGGTCAGGCCGGGAAGGATCGGGTACTGAAACTGGCCAGTCTCTTAAAAGAACGACACATCAATTTTGGCATTGAAGCCCGAGCCAATGATATTGAAGATGAAACCATCCAGGTTTTGGTGGACGCTGGTCTTAAGCACATCCTCATCGGGTTAGAAAGCGGTCGGGACGAAGCCCTTAAACGTCTGAACAAGCTAACCACTGTTGCCGATAACGAGCAGGCGCTGCAAATTCTGAGAAAACATGGCATCGAACCCAGCGTCGGCTTTATTATGTTTGAGCCTGACTCGACCCTGGAAGATCTAAAAGTCAACTACGACTTTTTAAAGCGCAACGCCCTTTTGGACAAACTGGAGATCAGCGTTAATGTGCTGTATCATCACATGATCATCCTCCAGGGAAGCTCCTCCTATAAAGCTCTCCAGGAGCAGGGACGGCTGAACATCTCCAAGCATTCCACCTATGAGGCGGATACCGATTATCTGAACCCCAAGGTGGCCATGTTGGCCGGGATGCTCCGGGATATGACCAACCATATCTTTTCCTATATGAAAGACACCTGGGAACTGAGCTTTAAAAAAGATCCGGTGATTATGGAAAAATATCGTCTGATCAACAATCTGCTGGTCCAATCGTTTGAAGATTATCTGAACTTACTTAAAAACGAAGCGATTACAGTTGAAAAGCGAAATAAGTACGTCAGCATATTTAATGCAACAGTTGATGGTATCATGGCATAAAACCATCCAAACCTAAAGTCATTTAATAGATTCACTTACATAAATAAAAATCGCCTGAAGGTCATCCTCTTCAGACGATTTTTTTATTTATGTCAGAAACAGCGATTGATTTTTTCGCTATCAGCTGACTTCACTTTTGCAAACAACAGGTGTAAATCAGTATAGAAACAGCAACCTTACTTCATTTCCAATACGCCTGGTTTCAGTAGATCCTGACTATACTGCCCATCACTCTCCCAGGTATAACCGGTGTCACCAGTAACCAGGTGATAGAATTTGTAATAACCCAGCTTGCGGTCACCGTTCTTATCAAGATTCAGGACACCACCGACGCCATGGAAGGAGTTAGACCCCACATAGGTATTTATCTTTTCGAGATCTGCCGATGTACCTTCTGACAGGTAAGCACACCCCAGTAGCCAGATACCATCAAAAGAACTGATGATGCTCTCCTTCAGCGCCGTACCGTTTCCGACCTCATCATTGATGACGTAATAAAGCGGATCAAATTTGTCGCCATAGGGTGTAAAGTCGATGGTGGTATAGTCAACCCGTGTGGCCATCTCAGCTGCTGTTTTGTCTGCAACCACGGTTTTAGACTGGGACGAGCTGTCGGTACCAAACCACTTCACATCTTTCAGGACACTCGACTCTCCGACACTCGCCAGAATTTTTACCACTTCACTGTATGAGACCGTCATCACTGAGGTTTTAGCCGGATCACTGCCGGTAACCGCTGCTTCAGTCTGTTTGATCACATCCGAAAAATCCACTGCCGCCGGATCATATGCCACGGAAATGACCTCCCCGCCAAAATTTTTCTGCATCAGAGGTATGATACCATTACCATAGGTATCGTCGGTATGAAGGATCACCAACTTCTCAATCCCCTCCTGCTTCATCAGGGCCGACATGGCTTTAGTCTCCATTTCATCATTCATGACCAGTCGGTAAATCCGATCGGGCTGAATCAGCGAAGCGCTCGAAGAGAGTGGCGAAATGTCGATCACCCCTGCTGCGTCAATTAAAGGTTTCACCGCCTCCAACTCAGTACTGTTTATCGGTCCGATGATATTTTTAACGCCCCGGTCAATAAGTTTCTGGGCGGCTTCTTTTGCTTTCTGGGTATCACTGGCAGTATCTTCCACCACCAGTGAGAGTTCCAGATCCGATCCGACCGACTTGGCATAGGCATTGAAATTTTTGACTGCGTATTCCAAAATATTCTTTATTTCTTTCCCATTTTCAGAACGGTTTCCAGTTAAAGGAAGCAGTGCACCGATCTGAACGTTTCCGCCGTCGGTAGCCACCTTCCAGTCTTTACTCAGGATGATCGGTTCTCCGGCTCCCAGATTTACATAATGCCCTTTGCAACTCCAGGTGTAGTTTTCACCGTCCTTGACGCAGATATAACGCATGTATTTTGATCCTTTAGTATCCCCGTTGGCGTCCATCGTGTTAAAGGAGCCATAGGCATTCCGATAGGTGGCCGCACTGGTAACCAGATTTTGCTTCAGTGTATTGAAATCCACATCCGCTCCATACGAATAGGTATCGGCCAGTAACCACAGCGCATCCCAAGTTGTGATGGCATAAGGCGAATAATCGGTAGCACCGTCAAGCAGCGAACTGATGTAAGGCAGGGCATCCAGAGAAATACCCTTGTCACCCATGGTCAGTCCTTCCATACCGGTCTTTTCGAGGAAAACCGCCGCATCTTTATCCTGCAAAATGGTCTGATTGCCGATGATATCAGCACTGGCAAACCATTTCATGGTAGAAAGTTTTGCATCTCCAGCTACTTTTTTAATGACTTCAGCCCCGGTCTGACTCGGTGAGATAATGACCACCGCAGTGTTCTGACTATCTGCTCTGGCTGCAATTTCCTTAAGTGACGCTGCGACTGCCACATAATCGGGATTATCTGAAGCGATGGTAACCGCCCCGATAACGTCCATCCCTTGTTTCTGAGCCATTTCGTTGATGTAGTCATGATACCCCCGACCATAGGTATCGTCCACATAGACGGTAATTACATGGTCCATTTTATAGACGCTCTTCATAATTCGTGTCAGGCCGTCGACCTGGCTGGTATCAGTCCCTACCATCCGAAAGAAATTATCCGGCTGGGACAATTCCCTGGCAGTAGATGAAGGACTCAGCAGAAGCATGTCATTTTCATTAGCATACTGGAGCACATTGATAGACTCTTCTGAAAGCATCGGTCCAATTACAACATTGACACCCTCATTCTTCAAGGCTTCAAGTTCCTTCAAGGCGTTGGCTGGATCGCTTTTTGTATCCCGGATATCTAAAGCGATTTTAATCCCACTATCAGACAGATACTGGTTGACAATCGGCAATGCCGCATTGACAGCCTTTTCTGCTGCCGTTCCAGTTGCATTCCATGTTCCCGTCACTGGAAACAGAGCCCCCACCTTAATGGTTTTAACCGCCTGAACCTGAGATGGTGGAGCCGCAAATGTACTCAAACTCATTGTCAATACAAAAACAACAATTAGTGTAAAAACTGACTTCTTCATCTTTTCTCCTTCTGACTGTATTATTAAGTTGCTAAATAGGCAATCTTTTATGGCTAATCGAATAAGTATGCGTTTTTTTATAATTATATTCAACTATATTCGACTGTATGAATCATTAATGGAAGCAATCCGTGAATGTCTCAATTATTTTAATCAAGGTTATCTATAATCTGCTGCAAAAATACCGCCTATCACAGTAGAATGCGATCAGCGGCATAAATTTTCTTACAATTGGATTACTCACATCCGCATCAATAAGGGTAACTTTGTCTCTAAATTTTTAGGCACTTTATTTCATTGCTCACTCTTTATGGTTAATGCTTGTTGTATTAACTCGCTAACAATCTGTTTAGCTTTCTATTTCAGTATTTTCATGTTTAGCAACGTTTATTTCCATGATATGGCGTTCATCTGCTTGAATGATATTGATGGTTAAATTCTCAAAATCAAAGGAGTCTCCTGCCTTGGGTACTCTCCCTAAATATTCGACAATCCAGCCGCCAACGGTAATCACATCAAAATCATCTTCCATTTCAAACAAATCAAACATTTTTCCCAGGTTGGCTTTACCTAAAATGCGATATTCATTTTCGGAGATCATCACAAATTCATCGATGACTTCATCGTGTTCATCCCATATTTCGCCAACCAGTTCTTCAATGACATCTTCAAGGGTAACAATTCCAGCGGTTCCGCCGTATTCATCCGTTACCACCGCGATATGGCATTTCTTTTGCTGCAGTAAGGTCAGCAGCTTAGAAATTTTCATATTGGGGGTAATAAACACCACCGGATTAATGATTTCGTCGAGGGTACTGCTGCCATTTGCCACATAGTGGGTGAAGTCCTTATGATTGATAAAACCGATAATTTGATCAATGGTTTCCTGATAAACTGGCAACCGTGAAAAACCCGTCTCAAAAAATATTTTTGCAATGTCCTCTTTGGGATTATCCACATCAATGGCCACCACGTCCACCCGGTGCGTCAGAATATCATCCACATCCAGGTCGTTAAACTCAATGGCACTGCGAATCAGTTCACCATCCTGTAAATCAATTCCACCATCATTTTCGGCTTCTTCAACAATGGTCAGTAATTCTTCTTCAGTCATGCTTCTTTCATCATTAACCTTAAACAATCGCGATAAATATTTTTTCCATTGCATAAATAAAAAGTTAACCGGCATCAGCACAACAATGAACACTCGCAGAAAAGGCACCGCGAACATCGCGAATTTCTCAGGCGAATCATTGGCCAAACTTTTTGGTGAAATTTCACCAAAAATTAATACCGCAATTGTCATAACAGCAATCGAAAGAATTATGCCGCTATTGCCATAGTATTGCACCAATAAGGCCGTTGCAATTGAAGCTGCGGTAATAGTGGCAATTGTCTTGGCTATCAAAATTGTCGATAAAACAGTATCAAGCTTTTCAGAAAGAATTAATACCCGGGCTGCTCTTTTACTGCCATCTTTTGACAGGTTTTTAATGCGCATCCGATTAAGCGAGGTGAACGCCGTTTCGGTTGCCGAAAAAAAAGCTGCAACAAGCAACATCAATACCAAAATTATAATTAAACCTAACGTGCTATTATCCATTTTCTAAGATTCCTCCCGGTGAATGGATCGGCTATTCTTCCTAAATAATGAGTCACTGAATTGAGTTGTGGGTTTTGTTTTTATCTCAGATAATGGTACGTCGTCCAATTTTATTCCTCTTTCAATTATTATTTGTGTCTATAATATCATATTTTAAATGACAATTCTATATATGTGGATAACTTTTACATAAGTTCAAAAATTTCAAATCATGCTGTTCATTTTTCGGGAACAGCCATCTGGTATTTCAAGCTTTGTGCTGTAACTCAGATCTTTCTACTTACCACCGAAAGAAAGCGAAAAAGACTACCCGCGCAGTCATCCATTAATTGAGCGGCATGCTTCATGTGCCATTCCAGCCCATTGTCATTGCTAAATATGGCAAAAGCTGCACTTACACCACAATCATAAATTGCTTTGTAACCATCTCCCAATGCCCCGGAGATCACAATCACTGGAACCTGTTGTTTCTTCCCGCGATTCCCAACGCCTGAAATAACTTTTCCCATCACACTCTGGGCATCGGTCTTTCCTTCGCCGGTAATAATCAGATCAGCACCTTCAATCGCCGCATCAAATTTGAGTTCATCCAGCACAATATTTAAGCCAGATTTTAAATGGGCATTGAGTAAAGCCACCAAGGGTAAAGCCATACCACCGGCCGCACCGATCCCCTTTAAAGTCAGCAGATTTTTTCCGGATTCATTCTCCAGCAGCTTGCCAAAATGATTAAGACCGTTGTCAAGTATCGAAACCATTTCTGCTGTTGCTCCTTTTTGCGGACCATAAACAGATGCCGCACCCAGTTTTCCGCATAATGAATTTTCAACATCACAGGCGATGGTTATGTCTATTTCATGAAATCGTGGATCGACCTGACTCAGGTCGATAAACTCAACCTGGCTCAGATTTTCGCCACAAGGTAATAGGCTATTTCCATTTTTATCAAGAAAATGAATCCCTAAGGCACTGGCTACTCCTAAACCGCCGTCGTTGGTGGCGCTGCCCCCCAGACCAAGAATAATTTTCTTGCAGCCGTGTTTAATCACTGCATCAGTAATCATCTCACCAACACCGTAGGTTGTCGTAACAAGCGGGTTCCGCTCCTCTGAAGACAATAGTGGTAAACCCGATGCTGCTGCCATTTCAATCACCGCAGTCCGACCATTTAAAATACCATATTCAGCGGTGATCTCTCTAAATAAGGGATTTTTTACTGCCAATGAGATCATTTCGCCGCTGTTCCTGACCAACGTCTCCACCAGACCTTCGCCGCCATCTGAAACTGGGATTTTTATGATTTCGGCAGTTGGAATTATTTTTAAAATGGCATTTCCAATAATATCACAAACTTCAATGGCAGACAGCGATCCTTTAAACGAGTCAGGGGCAATCACTATTTTCATGACCAGTTCTCCTTATTTTTAAAAAACCAACCAGCATGCTGCTGATTGGTTTTATCATTGCTATTTTCTGATTTCCAGCATTTTATTTTTCAAATCATTTTCCAGCTTTTCAAGTTCGGCTTCCACTTCTTTCCGTTTTTGTCGGCCTTCGGTTTGGATTCTTAAAACCTCATCAAAGGTAGTGATTAATGATTCATTTGAAATTCGCAGGGTTTCAATGTCCACGATACCCCGTTCAGATTCTTTAGCCGTGGCAATGGATTCCATCTTTAAGGTTTCGGCATTTTTTCGCAGCAGTTCGTTGGTCATGTTGGTAACTTCCCGTTGAGCTTTTGCCGCCTGACCTGAATGGACCACACCAAGAGCCAGCACCATTTGGCTTTTCCACAAGGGGATGGTGTTGACAATGGAGGATTGGATTTTTTCGGCCATTAAGGTATCGTTATGCTGAACTAAACGTATTTGCGGCGCCATTTGAATGGAGATCATCCGGGTCAGTTCCAGATCATGGATTTTTTTCTCAAAGCGATTACACATAGCTGACAAGTCATTAACTGCCTGAGCATCCTCCGGTAAACCGCTGATCTGTGATCGTTTGATCAATTCCGGCAATTCCTTGGTTTCGACTTCCTGAAGTTTCTTTTTACCGGCCAGAATATACATCGATAGTTCCTTAAAATAGGTTTTATTGACGTCATAAAGTTTGTCCAGCATGGCTACATCTTTTAGCAGCTGCATCTGATGTTTTTCCAGGGCTTCCACAATCCGGTTGACATTGCTTTCTGCTGTAGCATAGCGAGTTTGCATGGAGCTTAATTTATTGCTGCTTTTTTTAAAGAAGCCTAGAAACCCCTTATCTTCTTCCTCTATATCAAAATTCCGAAGTTCCAAAACCATGTCGCCCAGCATTTTACCGACTTCACCCATATCTTTAGTACGCACATTATTTAATGCGGTTTCAGAAAAATCAGCGATCTTTTTTTGAGCACCGACCCCAAACTGCATTACTAAACTGGAATTAGTCAGATCAATCTTGCTGGCAAAATCGTCTACCATTCTTCGTTCTTCCGGCGTTAAGCGACTTTCATCAAAAACTTGTCGTTCCCCCTTCAGCTCCTGATGCTGATTAGCAGTCACTGTCTTTTCTCCTTCAAAGGGATCAAATGTCAAAGTGGGGGTTACCTGGGAATAATCATTTGTGTTGTCTTCCATCATCGCTTCTCCTCATATTTCATTTATCTTATTTTTAGAATTTCAATCTAAATTATAACGCTCTGGCCTCGATTTCGCTTATCATAATCACTGCCTATTTTTTAAAGTCTCTTTTAGTTAAGCCTTCCTGGGCCAGCATGGTGTTAAGTACCGAAATATCCGTAGATACATCCATTGCCGTATCTTCATAAAAACTATCCAAGAGATTTTCAAAGGCGTGACTGATGGTATCCAGAGTATCTTCAATTTCTTTTTTGGTGGCCATGATATTGGCCCCTTGAATGGCTTCTGCATCTAAATCCTGATATACTGATACTAATTTTAACGTCGTAGGTAAATAGTAACCCATAAATTTTCTGATTTCTGGTAAGCCATCGGGATTTTCTTCAATAAATTCAAATATTTTAGTAATTACCTTTTCCAGACGATCCAGTTTTTCTGAAATCACTGTGCCTTCGATGGCAATGTTGGCTTCATTGATCTGTTTGACAATATTTTGTCCTTCGGCAATGACTTCGTGTACTTCCTTCATTTGCGGATTTTGCTGCTCCAACTTTTGCTTCTGTTCAAGCGCTTCCTGATCTGACCGCACTTTTTCTTCCTGAAGCCGCTTACCTTCTTTTAGTCTTAAATGATTTTCATAAGCTTCATCGCTGATGAGCAAATAATTTTCTTCTTCATCAATACGGCCCTCTGGAAACATACCCAGGCGAATCATTTTTCTGAGATCCTTGACCACATATTTCTTGCTGCGTCCAATCGGATCTGATAACTCAGTAATTTTGCAAAAATTGCGATCTTTCAAACGGCTGGCATATTGCCTGAAGCGTTTGACTCTAGCTCTCAACCCTGACCCTTTTGCGGTCATTAAGACCCCAATAACAAACATCGTCAATAAGGCTCCGGTGGGCAGCGTCCAAAGTAACATGGTACTGCTAAAAAGATTGGTTAGAAATGCATAAATAAGAAAAAACAACAACGATAATCCAATTCCGATATCGCCAAATACCATTAACAATACCCCTGATACACGGCCGTGAGGTGATTTTGAAATGAGATTTTTAGTTTGTTTTTTTGCTGGTCTACTCATGGTTTGATTGTAGTTTTTCTCTACCATTTCTCTGGTCTGTTGTCGATTGATCCGGTTTTGCACCTTTCTGGCATTAGCCGCCTGTTGTCTGGATTCCTGGTTGTTTTCCCGTTGCTGTTTTTGTTGTTCCTGCCAATATTGGCCACTTCGCTTGACCTCTTCCACCGCTCGGTTTACGGTTTCGGAAATATTTTTATTGAGCTCTTTAAATTCATCTGAATTCAAGGCGTTTTGAACAATATCCTTTATATCATTTCCGATATTTGAATAATCTTTTTTTGTCATCGTTTGACCTCCCAAACATTGAATTAATTATATCTTATAAAATTTAAAATTTCAATTAAGATTACAATTCCTCTGACAATTCTTAAAACAAATCTGCGAATTTATGTTGTTTTTCACGACACCCCTACTATGATCTGTCCCGAAACGTAAAAAAAGCCTGATTAAATCAAGCTTTTGATATTAATAATTCATCAATCTAGCGTTCCCGGGGTTTTTGCTTACAGAGGGGCAGTTCTAAATGACATTGAGATAATAAATTTTCATCCAGCAGAATCTCATTTACTGTTCCATCTGCAAAAACGCTGCCGTGATGTAAAATAATCACCCGATCACAGATATCCAACGCCATATCCAAGTCATGGGTGGCAATGATTTTTGTCATTTTAAGTGCATCCAGGGTATTAATTACATTTCGTCTGGCCTGGGGATCCAGAAAGGATGTGGGTTCGTCAAACAAGATAATCTGAGGGTTCATAGCCAATACGGACGCAATGGCAATAACTCGTTTTTCCCCGCCGGACAACCGATGGGGCATCCGATCTCTGAGATGGGTAATCCCTAAAGTTTCCAAAGCATTAACGACCCGTACTTCCACTTCTTCCTCAGTTAAAAGTTCATTTCTCGGTCCGAACGCAATATCGTCATATACCTTGGTCATAAATAATTGATCATCTGGATTCTGAAAGACCATCCCGACTTTTCTGCGCACGTCCTTCAGTGTTTTTTTCCCCACTGAAAGTTCACCAACTTTTATCGATCCATCCTTAATTTCAGAAATACCGATAATCAATTTAAACAAGCTGGATTTTCCTGCGCCGTTAGCGCCAACCAGGGCGATACTTTCACCCTCTTCAATTTTTAAATTAACATCCCGAATCGCCTGATGGCCGTCCGGATAGGCATAGTTTAACTTTTCAATTGCTAACATTGGAACTCCTCATTATATAAAACTGCCGATAAATAGGCTTAGATCAAAAAAACGCATCAAACATAAAATAACGCAGACTGAAACCAGAAAAATCCAATCATTTTTTTGAATCGGATTGGGTTTGGCATAAAGATAATTACCATCATATCCACGACATTTCATAGCAACATAAATATTTTCGGCCCGGTCAAAACTTTTTAATAATAATTGCCCGACAAATATACCCATATCCTTCATTTTGATCCCTTTTGAATCCGGCGCTCTCAAAATATAGGCAGTATACATATTGGATACCTGCTCCAACAACACCGAAATATAGCGATAGGTGAGCATAATTTGTTCAACAATTATTTTAGGTACTTTGATAGATAACAGCTGATAAGAAATCTTCGGCAGCGACGTTGTCGCAATCAGGATCAGCACCGCCATAACGGTAAAGACTGTTTTGACCATAATTGACACAAAGGAAATAAAACCAAAAGTGATAGGAACAGGGCCGATCATCAGGGCCAGATTCTGATTAAAAATAACGTTGGAAATACCGGCAAAGAACGAAAAGGGCAGTGCAATCAGCAGTCGTTTTAATAAGGGTTTGTAGGGAATTTCTGCCAGCGCCATTAGAATCACCGGATAAAAAGCAAATACCATTAGCCCCGTAATATTGTAGGGATTAAAGGAAATCACCAGCACCAGATAAAGCATGGTGGTGATCAGCTTGACCATGGGATGTAAATGATGGATGATGGTATTACCATCGGCCATTTCTTCAAGAGAATTGATTGTGTTCATAGAATCTGTTATTGTTGACATTCCATTACCTTCCAGGTTTAAAATAAAGAATAACCTCTGCTAATAAACAGAGGCTATTCGAAATAATTATTTGTAAAAATAAAACTTTATCAAATCAACTTATGCAGCTTTCTCTTTTCTTCGTTTAATTGCATAAATCAGACCGCCAGTTCCACCTGCCATGATCAGGGTTATTCCGGCACCGATAATTCCGGAAATACTGGTTCCCACGGCTGAGCCTTCGCCATTAGCTGACTTAAAGCCATAATCAGGTAAAAATGCAGTGCTTTTTTGGATGCTTGCAGCACTATCATGGGCATTTCCAGTTGCGGTCAGCTCAGTGGTTCCGGCAACATTTTCCATTGACCATTCCAGCCCATCGGGATTAGAAGAAGCCAGGACAGATAACCCGCCACCAACAACGACAGCAAAAACAAGTAGGATTCCCACTACTTTTTTAATCGAAAGACTCTTGGGTAATTTCTTATTTTCCACAGAAGATTCCAATAATTCTGGTCTCATTTTATAAACAAAGACTAAAATACCGCCGGTAACAATTCCTTCAATCAGACCAATCGCCAAGTGTATTGGGATCATCAATCCCATAAAGGTAACCATCGGAAGTTCGGTAATCCCAGAAGCCACTGTTTGAAGGACAACTGAAGCAGCTCCCACAGTCAACGCTAAAACAACGGACACAATTGACGCTACTGTAATGCGGGTTGGCGTCAGTCCTTTTTTAACAATCGGCTTAAAGACCAAGGGATAAACTAGCAAACAGGCATAAAAGCCCATGTTCCAAATATTTGCGCCTAAGGCCAAGAGACCGCCATCTGCAAAGAATAGTGCCTGAATTAATAATACCGCCGTAATGGTTAAGAATGCGGGAAATGGCCCTAATAAAGCCGCCAGTAAAATCCCACCACCAATGTGTCCACTGGAACCGGTTCCAGGAATGGTGAAGTTAATCATTTGCCCGGCAAAGATCACGGCTCCCATAACACCCATTAATGGGATCTTCTTTTCATCTAAATCATCTTTACATTTATACGCCGAGTAGGCGATTGCTCCAGCGCTTGCTGCGAGCATGATTCCTCCAACTGCTGGAGAAACTAAAGCATCTGCCATGTGCATAATAAAAACCTCCTTAAAGTTAAAAAACTATACAAAAAAACATGAAGAATACATCCTGGCTTCAGCACAGGAAACACCTTCATGGTATCCTTTTCGTATCTTTTTTTCTGTTTCTTTAAAATTGATTCGTATTCTGCACTTCAATGCTTTAAATACTATAATAATTATAACGCTCTAGTCCCCAGCTGTCAAGAAAAAAACGTGAGATGTGATTGTTTATTAACAAACACATCTCATTTTTTAAGGCTCATATTTATCTTCTTCGCCTGGTTTGTGGATCTGGCTTTTTTTTGATTTTTATTTTTTTGTAGCGGATATTGTTTTTCCGCATAAACTGAACAAACATAATCCGCAGAATGGCTAACAGCATCAGGATTACAATGACTGTCACATACCAATAAAGAATCGGATAATCGGTCCAATTTCTGGCCTTCATGGAATTGGCGGCATAAACAGGGGTGGCTTCAACAAAGGTATCGCCCTTATAGACTTGCAATTCCCCAATCTGATCGCCTTCTTTAATATCAGCCTTAAGATTGGTCAAGGTTTCATCTCCCATGACCTTTGCTTCATCCCACTTTACTGCTTCTTTATACTGATCTTTAGTTGATTGTGGTACCGCTGTAATAAGTGGTTCATTGGTCTTATATTCCAGCTTATTGCCATCAAAAACATGGTAATTAACCACTTGGGCGACCCTGTTTTTGTCATCTTCTTTGGTCCATTCCAGCAATTGATATTCTTTAACCACCGCATTGATGGTATCACTGGCTTCCTTGAAAAGAACGGTCTGATCGGCATTTAAAATAACGCCAATCATATTTTTATCGTTGCCTTCGCCTTCAAAAACCAGGCATTTGTTGGCTTCTTCGGTAAAACCCGTTTTGCCGCTGGTTGCGTAACCATTAAAAACAGGATTGGTTCCAGCTGATAGATTATTGGCAACACGATAGTCTTCCGACAGTTCATTAAAGTTTGAATACAACAAGAGATTGGAATTGTTCCACTTATGTTTAACTTTATTCGTTTGAACCTCATGAATCTTGGATCTGGTCACCGCACTGATGGTTTCATTACCAAAAGCAGCTTGGGCTAATTTCAGTAAATCCGCCGGTGTAGTATAATGATTTTCATTTTGCAAACCGTGTGGATTGGTAAAATTCGAACCGGTCATCTCCAGCTCTTTTGCTTTGGTATTCATGGCTTTGACAAACGCTTCATACGCTTTTTCTGAGGAGACCGAATTGTCTCCGGTAATTTTTCGGCCGATATTAACCGCAATCGTCTCGGCCGCATCATTTCCAGATGGCAGCAACAAAGCATAAAGAAGTTCGTTTAGCGAAATTACTTCTCCTTCTTCAAGCCCCGCCATGCTGCTGTCTTCAGCCAAACTGAGAATCTCATCCCCCACGGTGAAATTCTCAGTCAAATCTCCATGTTCTATGGCAACCAGCGCTGTCATCAGTTTAGTAGTACTGGCTGGATAAAATTTATCATTCTGTTTTTGTTGAAAAAGAATGTCACCGCTATTCTTTTCAAAAATGATCACACCTTCATCCGCTCCATAAGTAGGTAAACCTGCTGCTAAAGCGTTGCTTGTAAAAAAAACCAGGCTAAGAATAACCAATAGTCCTATTTTTCTTTTCATAACCTCTCCCCCTCTAAAATCTCCTACTTGATATAACGGGTTTCTTTAAACAATTCCTTTTCTTCAGTGATGGCTTCTTCGCTGCCTAAAACACAAATCGCATTTTTAGCAAGGACAGCAGCAACCATTTCAGCATAGCTTTTTAATTGTTCTAAGGAGGTTTCTAAAATTTCATCCCGCTCAGTCTGAAGATCCTCCGTCGTGACGCCGCTGAAATAAAAATTGTCCGCTATTTCACCTTTGACAGACGCACTCAATGGCACATCCTTACTGCTGATGGTACCAATAATATATTTTTCAAGCTCTCTTTTTGACAGATCCAGATTATTGATATAATCAATGACGCCCTGATAGGCCTCAAAGGTCTTTTTCAATTTAGGATCCCGATACGATCCAAAATATAAATCGCCACTTCGTCCGATGCTCATAAATGCGCCATAGGCACCACCCTGAACCCGAACCTTGTTCCACAAATAGTCCATGGAAAGAATCCCTTTTAGCACCAGCTGAGAACCGGCGTACTGATAGCCTAAAGCTCTGATATTGTACCCCTGAGACACATATTGAATCTTGGCCGCAGTCAAGAAACCCTCATTGGCAATCTTCGTATCAAACTTAAAGGCATTTTTTACCTCTTTTTTAGATGCCAGGCCAGATACATAAGGAGTCAGCGCTTCCAGCGTCCGATCCCGGATCGTTTCGGTTCCGGTAATGCTGATAATCGGTTTTTTCTTGGTGAACACAATCTCGGCAATTTCAGTTAGTTTTTTTGCCAGTTCTTCAAATTTTTCATCAAAATTTGCTTCCAGATCAGCAATAAACCGATAAAACTCAATCCCGCCAAACTCTTCAAATAAACGAGCCGACTGGGAGTAGTAAGATTGCAGTCGTTGCACCCCAACCACATGTCCGGCGGTCAGGAATTGGGTTTCTTTGTGGGTCTTAATTTCCCGAACCATATCGTGAATCAGGTTCTTTTCCTGATACTGGGTCTGGGTAATTACATCTGTCATAATATTAATTAAAGTCGGAATGTTTTCAGCTACCGCTTTACCTTTAATATAACAGTTAGAGGTAAAATCACCATATTGATGAACATCATCATAAGACTCGACCCCAAAGGATAATCCCCCGGTATGGATTTCGATTTCCTGACTCAAGCGGTGGAAATCCATGGTTTTTGTGCTGAGTCCACCTAATATTTTACACATCAGTGATAAATATTTCAAGTCTTCCTGAGGTACATCACTGTAATCAAAATACAGTTTTAAATAGGAAATGTCCCCGGTGAATCCCGGATGGAAAAGCAATGTTGTATCCAAGGCGTTACTAACTTCCATAGGGTAGGTTCGGCCCGTTTTATTAATATCCTCAAGGGACAGCTTAGGTATTTTTTCCAGATCCTCCGGTGCGTCCTCTTCATTTTGCTTTTCAATTAACATCTGTGTTTCAGCAACTAAAGCGTTTAGTTCTTCTGCCGTCAGTCCAGCTTTAAAAGCTGCCAGCTTTTCTTCCAGAGCCCGGTCGGCTTTTTCCTGGAGGGTATTGTCCGGCACGATGGTTACTATGGTTTGATGGGTATTGTCAATCAGCAGTCGTTTGATCAGTTTTTCGAAGTAGCCATCTTTCCAGTTATCCTTGAGTTTTTTGAAAACCCATTTATATTTCAGGTAATCGGTGGGTTCATGGCCATAGAGCCAATTGTCCATCATATCGATACCGTAAATCAGACCTTTGGGATAGGAACCGTATTCCCCTTCAATATGGGAGAACTCATGAATATTGATGCCCGCTTCCACACTAAGAGGATCTAAACCATCCTTCACCAGTTTATTTAAGACATCATCAACCGTTTTTGTAAATAATTCTGCATGTTTTGCCTCGGTATTTTTGAGGACAATTGAAAAATAGGGCTGTTTTAATGAACTACTGTAGTGGTAGCTCACATCTTCCGCAATTTTAAGATCCAACAAGGCTTCTTTTAACGGTGATGAATTATTATTGAGTAAAATATGCGAGAGGATATCAAAAGCCAGCGCATCTTCATAAGGCAAGGTGTTTCCCAATACTACGTTTAAGGCCAGGTAGGCTTTATTATCAAGGGATTCTTCCTTGGACACGCCATAGCTGGCGATCAACTGCTGCCGTTTTTCAAACGGTTTTTGTTCCGCAATTTCGCTATCGACAACCTGTTTTTCGAACACATTCAGATATTCATCATTTAAATATTTCAGGTGGGCCCGAACATCGCCATCGCCGTACAGGTAAATATAACTGTTAGAGGGATGATAGTATTTTTTGTGGAAACCCAGAAAGTCCTCGTAGGTCAATTCTGGAATCACATCCGGATCACCACCAGATTCAAACCGGTAGCAGGATTGAGGGTAAAGGGATTCAAATATTTTATTTTGTAGCACTTCTTCCGGATTGGAGAAAGCGCCCTTCATTTCATTATAAACCACCCCGTTATAAATAATCGGATCATCGGCATTTTCAATGTGATAATGCCAGCCCTCCTGTTGGAAAGTATAGGGGTTTCCATAAATATTAGGGTAAAAAACCGCATCCAGATAAACATCCATCAGATTCATAAAATCTTTGGCATTGGTGCTGGCAATCGGGTACATGGTTTTATCCGGGTAGGTCATGGCGTTTAAAAAGGTGTTTAATGACCCTTTAGCCAATTCCACAAAAGGTTCCTTGACCGGATATTTCTTTGACCCGCACAAAACCGAGTGTTCCAGAATATGGGGCACCCCGGTGCTGTCTGTAGATGGGGTTCTAAAGCTGATGGAAAAAACTTTGTTGTCATCTTCCGCTGAAATATACAAACATTGGGCGCCGGTTTTCTCATGAACAAAGGTCCGGGCAATGCTATCTATTTCATCGACAAATTCTTCTTTTTTTAAAATAAAGCCATGGACATTCTCTTCCAGTTTAAACATTTTTTCCTGTTGATCTCTAATTTCCTTTTTCAAATGCCTCTCCTTTTCTATTCTCGAATTTAGTTAAATACTTGACTCTAAAAGCATGAACAAATATTGCAATGGTGCCGGTTCCACAAACAGTTTTGTAACGTGTAGACGAACGGTTCGTAGAACTGTACGTCGTACAGTGTAAAAATTGTTTCGTGCGAACCGACACCAGAGCTTACGGTACTTCAGTAAATGCTGTATTCTTTATTTTATTATTCCATTTTTGATCAGATATTCTTTCATTTTGAGCTCGTGCCCCATTTCTGTGGGCTCATAAAAATGGGTGTCCACCAGGTCATCTGGCAAGTACTGTTGTTTCACATAGTGACCGGGATAATTATGGGGATACTGATAGGTCATCCCCCTCCCCAGTTTTTCACTGCCGGAATAATGAGTATCCTGCAGGTGCGCCGGCACATTGCTGTTTGACACATGTTTAACGGCAGCAATGGCAGCATCCACCGCCAAGTAGGAGGCGTTGCTTTTAGGCGCGCAGGCCAGAAAAACGACTGCCTGGGCCAGATTGATCCGAGCTTCGGGCATGCCGATAAACTGAACGGCATCAGCAGCGGCCATTGCCACCGGTAAAGCCAGCGGTTCGGCATTGCCAATGTCTTCAGAAGCCGAAATGACAATCCGCCGGGCAATAAATTTGGGGTCTTCTCCCGCGGTAATCATTTTTGCCATCCAATACAAAGCCGCATCCGGATCGGAGCCCCGAATGCTTTTGATAAAGGCTGATATGGTATCGTAATGGTTATCGCCATTTTTATCATACTGTACGGCCCGTTGCTGAATGCATTCCTGAGCCGTTTCCAGATCGATATGAATCACCCCGTCTTCATTTTTGTCCACTGTCTGAATCCCTAATTCCAGGGCATTCAGAGCCCGGCGCACATCGCCATTGGCGACCTCGGCAAAATGGTCGAGAGCGTCCACATCACATTTTATTTTCATGACGCCATAACCCCGGTCCCGATCATGAATGGCTCGCTCAATCACACAGCGGATATCATCCGGGGTCAGATTTTCAAACTCAAAGATGGTGGAGCGGGACAGCAACGGTGAGTTGATCTCAAAATAGGGATTTTCGGTGGTCGCTCCGATGAGGGTTACCAGACCCTTTTCGACGCTAGGCAAAAGCGCATCTTGCTGGGCCTTATTGAAGCGATGGATTTCATCAATAAAGAGGATTGAT
This sequence comes from Acetobacterium woodii, assembly GCA_016213825.1. GTDB lineage: Bacteria > Bacillota > Clostridia > Eubacteriales > Eubacteriaceae > Acetobacterium > Acetobacterium woodii_A. Next base: position 59,688 of record JACQZP010000016.1, read on the forward strand.
TTTTTATTATAAACTCCCAGATTATCCTTAGCTTTATCCAATACCTCGGTGATTTCTTTTTTCCCCGAGGTAACGGCATTTAGCTCATAAAACACGGCATTGGTTCGATTAGCAATAATCTTGGCCAGGGATGTTTTTCCCGTACCCGGAGGCCCATAAAAGACCACCGAGGATAGTTTATCCGCTTCAATCAGGCGGTATAAGAGTTTCCCCTTGCCAATGATATGTTGCTGACCAACAAATTCTTCCAGCGTTTGGGGACGCATTCTGACTGCCAGCGGGGCATTATCGGCTATTTGACCTTCATAATTTCGGTTAAAAAAGTTTTCCTGCATAATGTCCTTTCACTATTTAATTTGAATCGCAATCACTAAATTCAAAAGAATTGAACAAAATTTGCTTTGCTGTCGGTTTCCACAAACCGGCATCGAAGCTCACGGTACTTTCGTAATTCATAATTTCGTTTCGATTATTTCTATTTCTGTTTGGTTTAACTCAAAAAAACGGTAGAACCACATATCAACTTCCGCAAGAACATTGCGCAATTGTTCGGAGTCTCCATTTTTCTTTAATTGAACGATTCTATCATATGAGTCTTTAAAATACTTAATATTTTCATCTTTTATATCTGGGATGCCCAATCTCAACAATGTATTGGGATAATATTCATAAAGCTTATCACCCATTTTTTTCCCATATGACTTAAAATAATAATTGTACAGTCGGCTGTTCAGCAGAATAACCAGAAACTCCTCAGTTATTTGATGATAAAGTCGGGGCTTCAGGATCAGTCCATATACATCCGCACTAAAATAACATTTATGTTCATCAATGGCAAAGCGATTCTGGGTTGCTTTATATGGGAATATGATCTTGCGACCTTCAAAATGGTCGGGATCTCTTCCCCACTGTAGTTTATACCAGGGCAGCTTACCACTTTGGCACTCCCGGCGATTTTTAAGCTTTTCCTTAAAATTTTCCAGATGCTTTTCAACCTGGGGATATTTTTTAATATTACTAATGCTATTAGTATAGAGAATTTTCTTTTGTGGTTCTGCCACAGAAAAAATACCCACATCTTTGTTTTTAATCCAGGGTTTTAAAAGGTCAGTTGCAAACTCCTTAAGTGCTTCATCCCCATCATCAAAGATAAAGGCTTTGTCATTTCCGGTGATAATTCCCTGAAAGCTTTGAACCACATTGTCTAGGGTAAACGGTGTCTTTTTCTCGATCTTTTCGATAATTCCCTGGGTAATTGGCGAATAAAGCCGCCAAGAATCATCCTTTAAGCCAGCCTGTTGAAGCTCGAACGCCTCAAATAGTTGGTTTTCGGCTGGTTTCACCTGGGCTAATAAATGAATCAATTCCGAATAGGTCTCCGGTTTATGGTTTTTAATAAAAAACCGTTTAATCTGAATGTTGTGGTTCTTATCTATTTGATTCTTTTTGATCAGCCGGATAATCGCCGGGTCAACCCCCACTCCTTCGATAATTCGCAGTCCATTGAAATCGACAATTTCCTGGATTGCAAAAGATTTTTTAATAAAGGCCCGTAAAGGTTTTCCATAAAATGCTTCAATAAAATAACGGGAAGTAATATGAATCAGTTGTCCCTCAGGTTTTAGCAGCTCCCACCCCCGATGGATAAAACAATAAGAAAGATCGCCTTTGTCCTGATAGACTTCAAAATAACGATTTTTAAGATTTTTCATATAGTCGGCATTGATTTCCTTGTGCCCCACGTAGGGCGGATTGCCAATAACGACATCCACCGATTCATTTTCGATCAAATCTTCAATCAAAATATCGCCACAAATAATTCCCAATGGTTTAACATACCTGCTTCCTTTTAAGGTCAAGATAAGTCGGGTAACCAGACATGCCATCGAATCCCGATCCACGCCCAGGAGACATTTTTCCAGCAATAGTCGATGCAAGGCATCTGTTTCACTTTGTCCCGCTTCGCCATAATTTAAAATAATTTGATCATAAACTGCACTTAAAAGGGAACCACTTCCACAAGCCGGGTCTAAAATCCTAACAATTTGGGATTCATCCCCTATTTTTATATTTTTCAACACTTTTGATGCCATATAACCAGCGATATTTTCAGGGGTGTAAAAAATTCCATGGTTTTTCTTGTGATTAATTAACAGGCTTTCTTCGTAAAGATTACCAATCAGCCCCGGATTTTCCCCTTTAAGGGATGGTGATTTTTCAACCAAGTCACAGACCCAATCCCATATTTCATCCCCAAGAGGCTGGATATCCCCCTTCGGTTGAACCCAAAATGCTTCATGGACTGGTTCGCCCTGCCAGAGTTCCATCATATAATCTAATGTAAAATTCTTTTTAAGATCCAACTTATACCGCTCAAAATCAATGCGCTGATTGTCCGCCAGATATTTTAGCACAAAGCACTTTAATAAAAAAATGACATTAGCACTTCGATCTTCGGCAAGATAATTGTATTTTTTAATAAAACGGATTAGCTTTTCTGAAATCTCCTGAAACTTCATTAAGACCTCTTTCACTTCATTTCTGTAGTTTGTCACCAGATTATTATAACATTATTTGAGCAGAAAAGATAAAGAAAAGGCGAAATAACCAGTTCACTATTCACACTCAAAAATCCAGGAATTCAATCCCTGGATTTTTTATTTTAACTTATTGCTAACTTGTCTTTTTCAAACCCGCCAATCAGAACAATTTGATCTCAGAGATAGCCGTGTCGTGTTCTCCATCTGCTGGTCCCGGAACCACACTGTCGATCATAAAAACGAGCGAATCTCCGGGATTAATGGTGGTAGGACTAATTGAAACCGTCTGTTCATCACGAATGCGTTCGAGCATCGCATTTGCGATGGGATTAGTGTTCAAGTAAACCACTAAACCGCGCACGCTGCCGTTTTCAGCAAAGTTCGTGGAACTCTTAACATAACCAGTTTTTATGGCGAGTCCATGGATGGTCAGCGGTCCGGTTCCATTATAAACACATTGAATATATTCTCCCACACCATCTCCTGCAACACCTTCAACCCAGGCCGTGTTGTTATTGCCATCCATGACATTGCCAACATAATAACTGATGCCAGACATATTTGGTAAGGTCGAAGAAGCAACTAAACTGAAATTATAATAATCCGCAGCGTCAGACATATCACCTCCAGACACTGTTCCTCCAGTTGTCGTTGGGACATCCACGATGGTATACTTTCCTTCAATTGTTTTACTGGAAAATCCGCTGCTGCCCACTTCGATGGCTTTGATAATGTGCTCACCTTTTTGCAGTGAAATCGGAGCGGTATATTCGAATGATCCAACCGTAGGCTGTGAACCATCGGTGGTGTAATAGACCTTATCATTTACATCGCCCTTGATGATTTCCAGGGATTGGGTTCCCTGGTAGCTTCCCGGGTTAAGCTTAAACGAAGGCACTTTTACCGCATAATCACTTTTTTGATTGCTATATTTTTCATCGCCCGTCGCCGCAGCGGCCCGATCAAGCAAGGCAAAAAGATCATTTTCCGATACCTTGGCCATTATCTCTGAAGCAATGTAGGCATCATAAATTTGTTTTAGTTTTTCTTTATTCTTTTCTTTTAACAACGCATCTTCATAAAAGGTCTTGGCCATTACAAAATTTGACAATCCTGTATAGGCCTTCGCTTTTCCAAAAATCGCGTCGGCGTTACTAGAATCAATCTTTAGCACATCATCAAAAACCGTTAATGCTTCGGTGTAGTTGATATCCGCTAATAAACTCTCGCCATTTTTTATCCCGTCGTTAATGGTATTTACCTTCTGGGAATTTAAAAATCCCAGAACCCCACCAATGACCAAAATCAAACCAAGCACGGCTGCTGAGACTATCAGAATTACTTTTTTGGTTGAATTCTTTTCCGGCTTAACTACTGCCGTTTGACCCGCCTTTTCTTCCTTAACTGTCGCATTATTATCCTTATCAGTCTCCCAATTCGCCAAACTTCTTAATGGACTACCACAATTCTCGCAAAACAAACTGGATGCTTCATTTTCAGCTCCGCATTTTTCACACTTTATATTAACACCTCCCCCTTTTGCAATAACGATGTTTTAATTCTCTACTTGAAGCTTCATAGAGAATTAACCTTTTTTTATTAACAATTTTACCCTTTTTCACGCTGATTAACCCCAAATGAAAAAAACCAGACAAAATCATTAATCGATTTTGTCTGGTTTTAAAGTTCACATGGTGCGAGAAACGGGGGTCGAACCCGTACGCCTTTCGGCACACGCCTCTGAAACGTGCTTGTCTGCCAGTTCCAACACTCTCGCAAGTATCATTTTGAACACCACTATAGATTACTCTTTTTTTATCAACTTGTCAAGATCTTCTGACTCTTTTTTGATCTTTTTTTGTCAAAAACTTCTCATGAAGAGAAAAATAAACAATCCCACTTGAAGAATAAGAATAATTGGCATGCCCACTGAAAATTGAAGATGCTTTGTTTTATGGTGAAAAACACGCATACCCAAGATGCCTCCTACTGATCCACCAACGACACATAATCCTAACAGGGTTTTTTCGGGAATTCGCCAACCGGCCTTTTTTGATCGTCTTTTATCGTTCCAAAATAAGAAAAAAGTAATTAAATTAATGATGACTAAATAAAGTGCGAAATATATAATTAAGTTATCCATCTTTTTCCTTTTCTCTTTATTTTAAATAAAATGCTATAATAAAATATTACAAATTTGATCTTCTTACTGTAACATAGCAGGGGCTTGAAATTCAAGCCCCTGCTTATTTGTTTACAAAGTTTTTTTTAATTTCTTGTCAAACTTTTTGTCTAGCCCATCAATCCCGGGTATAAAGGATATTTTTCTGTTAAAAAGGCGACTTTTTCAAGAGCCAGTTCCATGTCTTTTTTAATCAGTGCCGCTTCAATTGCATCAGCAACAACTTCCATATCTTCTTCTACCAAACCGCGGGAGGTAACCGCTGGTGTACCCACACGGATTCCACTGGTAACAAAAGGACTTTCTTTGTCATAAGGAATGGCATTTTTATTGGCCGTAATATTAACCTTACCCAAAGTTTCATCGGCTTCTTTACCGGTTAACCCAACTTTACTGACATCGAGCAGCATCAGGTGATTGTCGGTACCGCCAGAAACAATTCTAAAGCCGCGTTTTTCAAGGGCTGCTGCCAGCACTTTGGCGTTTTTGACCACTTGTTCCTGATAAGCTTTGAACTCTGGCGTTGCTGCTTCTTTAAAGGCGACTGCTTTGGCGGCGATCATATGCTCTAATGGTCCCCCCTGGGTGCCAGGGAATACGCCCTTATCAATCTGTTTGGCATATTCTTTTTTACATAAGATAATACCACCTCTTGGGCCTCTTAATGTTTTGTGAGTGGTGGTAGTGACAAAATCTGCATAAGGGACCGGGCTTTGGTGCTGTCCAGCCGCTACAAGACCGGCAATATGAGCCATATCAACCATCAGATAGCAACCAGCTGCCTTGGTTAATTTTGAAATGCGTTCAAAATCGATAGCTCTTGGATATGAACTGGCACCAACAACCACTAATTTAGGATTGTGTTCTTTAATGAGTTTCTCTATTTCATCATAGTTAATGGTTTCAGTTTCCTGATCCACACCATAGGATATAAAATTGTAATATTTACCAGATAGATTGGCCGGACTGCCATGAGTTAAATGGCCACCTTGATCCAGGCGCATTCCTAAAACAGTATCTCCCGGTTCCAGAATACCCATGTACACAGCAGTATTTGCCTGAGCACCAGAATGTGGCTGCACATTGGCATGCTCGGCGCCGAATAAAGCTTTGGCTCGATCAATAGCGACCTGTTCAATGGTATCAACATGGACACAGCCTCCGTAGAACCGATGTCCCGGGGTACCTTCGGCATATTTATTGGTTAAATGGCTCCCCATGGCAATCATCACAGCTTCCGACACAAAGTTTTCAGAGGCGATCAGCTCTAAATGACTCTGTTGTCGCTGCAATTCCTTTTCCATGAGTTCATAAATCTCAGGATCTGCAACTTTTACTTTTTCAAAATACATACTTTCCTCCATAAAACTCTTTCTAATAGTCGTTTCGCCGATTTGACAGCCTTTCTAAAGAGGCAGCAATACTTTTTAAATAGATCGATATTTCTTCAACTTTTACCTTAAAATAAAAGACAAACATAATACCTGACATCAAAAAAAAGATCAATAATATCGGGATAATACTCCAGGCCACTCCGGCCATGTTATTAATAAACTCATTCATATTGTCCTCCATTAGGCGAGTGTCTTCCTACAGGCGACACTTGTACGGCAATAACATTTACTATTGTAACACTTTATTCTAACAATGCAATACACTTAGAAATATTTTTTGTGATTTGTTGATTCTCTTAAGAATTTTAGCGGAAATAACTGAACTCTTGAATTTTTAGAATTGCTCAAAAAACAGATAACGACAATTATTTACCAGATTTTCACCCAATCGGGCTACTGTATCATCCAATAATTGTCGTTATTTGGGTGTTTGATAATAAATGATAATTGACTTATTCTACAATTTCAACGCTGTCTCCGGCTTTAATCGTACCGCCTTTTAGCACAATGGTAAAAATACCTTCTCTTGGCATAATGCAGTCGCCGACCTTTTGAGCAATTTCACAGCCGGCATGACATTCTTTGCCAATCTGTGTCACTTCCTGAATTGTTTCGCCAATTTTTAACTTTGTTCCTACTGGTAATTCGTACACACAGATTCCTTCGGTGGTGATGTTCTCGGCAAAATTCCCGGCACATAGTCCGGCTGCACCCATTTCAATCATTTTGTCGATGCTTTCTTGACCTAACAGACTGACTTGACGATGCCATTTGCCGGCGTGGGCATCTCCTTCTAAACCAAAATCTTCAATAAAATTTCCTACTGGAATTGGTTTTTTCATTTCACCTTTTTTTTCACTGATATTAACTGCGATAACTTTTCCACTCATTGTATTTCTCCTCAATTTTATAATTCCGTGAGCTTCGCTGTCTGTTTGCCTAAAACAATTATTACACTGTACGGCGTACATAATTGATTATGAAAACAGACATCAAAGCAATCAACGTTTAATTTTTAGTTCTATTTCTGATTTGGATTAATAAATACCCCAGATTTGCCTCCGGTTTTTTTAGCCAGAAAAATATTTTCAATGATCATTTCTTTGTCAACTGCTTTACACATGTCATAAATGGTCAAAGCGGCTACAGAAACAGCGGTTAATGCTTCCATTTCCACTCCGGTTTGCCCGGTATTTTTAACGGTTGCCTCAATTAAAATTCTGGAGTTAGCTTCATCGATTTCAAAATTGATATCACTGCCGGAAATAAATATATTATGACACATCGGAATCAAATCAGCAGTCCGCTTAACCCCCATAATCCCGGCAATCTGGGCTACGCCCAATACATCGCCTTTTTTCATCTGTCCGTCAATCACCTTTTGGAGAGTTTCTTTTTTCATCGCGATTGACCCTTTGGCAATCGCCACCCGTTCAGTGCTTTTTTTCTCAGTGACGTCGACCATTTTACTCCGTCCCGCTTCATTAAAGTGGGTGAATTCTAAATCTTCCTTATCCATGTCAGCCTCCAATCTCGTTCATATTTCTCCGCAACTGCTTTTCATGCTCGTTAATGTGATGCTTCTCCGGTTTTTCATTGATAGCCTGCAGTAAAATTTCCTGATAACTTTTTCCTTCTTTATGCAGTGCCACCAGGTCAATTTCATAATCCGAATGGAGACAGGGTTTGATCTTGCCATCGGTGGTTACCCGGATCCGATTGCATTCACTGCAAAAATGCTTGCTGATGGGATTAATCAGCCCGACTCGGCCTTTGGCTCCCGGCAATTGATAATATTCCGCTGGTCCCGTTTTATCTGGCTCAAGCAATGGGGTCAACGCCGGCATCTGTTTTAACACCTCGTTATTGGAAAGATATTTATTTTCAGCAAAACCGCTGGACTCACCCAAAGGCATCAGTTCAATAAAACGCACATAAACATCTTCCTCTTTGGTATAATTCACAAAAGCTTCGATTTCATTGTCATTAAAATCCTTAATCAACACAGTATTAATTTTTATCGGATGCATTCCTACTGCTTTGGCTGCTGCAATCCCTGCAAAAACATCTTCAAGATGGCCCCAGCGGGTAATCTTGTGAAATTTCTCGGGATCAAAGGTATCCAGACTGATATTTACCCGTGTTAAACCGGCTTCTTTTAAATCTTTGGCATATTTAGGCAACAGGATGCCATTAGTCGTCATGGTCAAATCCTTGATGCCAGGAATCTTACCAATTTCTCGTACTAAATCGACAATTCCATGGCGTACCAGCGGTTCCCCGCCAGTTAGCCGAATCTTATCAACCCCTAAAGAAACACCTGCTTTAATCAGATCGAGAATTTCTTCAAACGAGAGATTCTTCTGATGCTGATGTTTTTCAATTCCCTCTTCCGGCATACAGTAGACACATCTTAAATTGCATAAATCGGTGATGGAGATACGCATATAATTTATTTTTCTTCCATAATGATCGTTCATCTGCTTCCTGCTTTCTCCCCTGTGACGTCGAGGGTGCTACTACACTTTCCAGCTTTTCTAACCCATATTCTGCCATCCGGGTCATTCTGACTCAATCGTTTTCAGCCATAGTCTTACTATTAATTTCACAACACGATGAGCCCAAAACTCTGGGCTATCAATAAACGCTATTCAAATCGCTAGCGCTTCGATTATAAAAAGCAGATTTTTTCTCTTTGCCAGCTAAATTTTTTCTTTTTTATTACCATAACTCTATTTTAACGATTTTCACCAGAAAAAACAATATTAATTCCTGACTTTAATTATTTGTTAAAAATTGTTATACTGTATCAAAAGGAGGCGATACTATGTCACGCTATGAACGAAACTTCCCAGCCTTTTCTCAAGAAGAATTTGACCGGATTCAAAACGCCTCAATTTGTGTGGTGGGTTGTGGTGGTTTAGGCGGCTATATTATTGAAATGCTGGCCCGGATCGGAATTGGATCACTCATCCTGATTGATGGCGATGTTTTTGAAGAATCCAATCAGAATCGGCAAATATTTTCCACTGAAAAAAATCTTGGCACCCCCAAAGCCAAAGCAGCAGCGGCACGAGTAAAGCTGATTAATAAAGAGGTCAATGTCACTTACTATCATGATTTTCTGGATGAAGAAAACGGCGCATCCCTGATCGGCGATGCCAATCTTGTGGTGGATGCGCTGGATAATGTTCCCGCCCGGATGATCGTCCAGACGCTTTGCAAGCAGAAAAACATCCCCCTGATCCATGGGGCTATTGGCGGCTGGTTTGCCCAAATAACCACGGTCTTCCCCGAAGATGACACGCTTTCCCGACTTTACGCTGGCGAGAAAGAACATGATTCCAAAGCATTGGGGAACCCATCTTTTACGCCGGCGCTGGCTGCATCACTGGAAGTATCCGAGGCTTTAAAAGTAATCACTGGCAAGGAAGAGCTTTTGCGCAACAAACTTTTATATATTGATTTATTATCCAACGATTTTTTTACGTTTAATATTTAGGAGGAACATATGTATCGAACTGGAATAATGACCTTAAGCGATAAAGGCTCTACGGGCCAACGCGAAGACAAAAGCGGTCCCATGATTCAAACCCTGTTAGCAGAGACAGATCTTTATGATGTCGTTAAAACCGTTATTCTGCCGGATGATCTGGAAACCATCAAGGAAGCCCTAATTGCCTGGGCTGACGAAGATCACCTTGATTTAATTCTGACCACCGGCGGCACCGGCTTTTCCCAGCGGGACTGGACGCCCGAAGCCACAATTGCCGTTTGTGATCGCATGACCCCAGGTATTCCTGAAGCCATGCGCTATCACAGTCTCCAAATTACCCCAAAAGCGATGCTCAGCCGAAGCGCCGCCGGTATCCGGAAGCAAACCCTGATTATTAACCTTCCCGGCAGCCCCAAAGCGGTCAAAGAAAATCTGGAAGCGATTTTACCGGCGCTTGATCATGGTCTGGAGATGCTGTTAAGCTCTGGCTCCGCAAATTGCGCGGAACCCATCAAATAAATATGCATAAAACCAATTAAAAACAGCGTACCCCACCAAATAGTGAGGTACGCTGTTTATTAATTCATTTTACTAAAGTTCCATCCCATTCAGGATATCGCGTAATTGGACTAATTCATCAGCAGTTAATGTGATTCCCTTACGCATTTTTTCGTGATCAGCATTCCAGTCTCTCAGATCATACTTAGGATCCCGTTCATTCCAGCTGACCAGATTCAACTCTTTTTGCCACCCGCTTGGTAATTCACTGAGGACACCAATTTCTTCTACAACTTTAAATGTAATCGCAGCCATACTAACCTCGCCTTATAATAATTCGTCAAGTTTACCACTAAACTCGATTTCTTTCAGTTCTGAAAAACCGCCAATAAATGTCTCTCCAATAAAGACAAAAGGCACTGTGTAATGACCTGTCTGATCTTGTAGTTGGCGACGTGTTTGCTCGTCATTATAAATATCAATATCGGTGTACTTCAATCCTTTTTCTTCCAGAAGTTCTCTTGCTGCTCTGCAATATGGGCAGTGGGCCCAAGTATATAACTTTATTTCTTTCATTTTAATCGGTCACCTTTCTTTTTTTTATTTCCAAGTCTTTTAATTTCGTAGTATTCTTTCATTTTAACCCTTATTTCCCAAGTGTCAACAAATAATTCTTAAATAATTGTAGAATTATTTAGTCAATTATCGTATTATTAATCTAATAACGATAAAAGGAGATTACCCATGCAAAATGTAACCATAGTGGATCATCCACTAGTCATGCACAAATTAACCCATCTGCGAAAGATGGAAACCCCTTCTCGAGAATTCCGAGAATTGGTAAAAGAACTGTCCAGCCTGATGGCCTGGGAAGTTACTAAACATTTTCCACTAAAAGAAATTGACATTGAAACCCCCATCTGTAAAACGACCCAAAAAGTTCTGGCCGAAAAAGATGTGGTCATTGTCCCTATTCTACGGGCAGGTTTAGGCATGGTTGAAGGTTTTACCAATATTATCCCCAAGGCAAAAATTGGCCACATCGGTCTGTATCGTGATCCTGAAACGCTTCAGGCCGTGGAATATTATAAAAAACTGCCTTCGGACATCGCCGAAAGAGAAGCCATTATTGTTGACCCCATGCTTGCCACCGGCGTTTCTGTGATTCATACGATCCGACTTTTAAAAGAAGCCAACTGCCCGAACATTAAAGTAGTGCACATTCTTGCCTGTCCCGAAGGTATTAAAGCCGTCACCACCGCTTATCCCGATGTTCCTATTTTTTGTGCCGCCATTGATGATCACTTGAACGAACATGCCTACATTGTTCCTGGCTTAGGAGATGCCGGCGATCGACTCTTTGGAACAAAATAACTCCAAATTAGAATCCAATACCCCTGGAGGTTGCCATGCAACAATCACGTTATAACTTATTTACCGCTATTGCTCTTATTGTTGGCGTTGTTGTTGGTTCCGGTATTTTTTTCAAAAGCGATAATATTCTCGTCGCAACCGGTGGAAGTGTTGCATTAGGTGTTCTGGTCTTTGTTATTGCTGCCATCAGTATTGTTTTTGGCTGTCTAACCATCGCTGAACTTGCTGCCCGAACCGATCACCCCGGCGGGGTTCTTTCCTATGCCAAAGAGTTTATCAGCCCCAGCATGGGGGCCGCCTATGGCTGGTTTCAAACCTTTATTTACTTGCCAACCATTACTGCCATTTTAGCCTGGGTTTCCGGCATCTATTTCTGTATCCTCTTTAATGTGGAGCAAACTCTGGAAATTCAAATTTTGGCTGGAATTGGCTGTTTTTTTATTCTATACGCAACAAATATTTTTTCAGCCAAAATCGGCGGTTATTTTCAAAGTGGCGCCATGGTGATCAAGCTGATTCCGCTGGTGATCATCGGTGTTGCTGGCCTGATTTTTGGTGGCAGCGGGGAATACTTCACCACTGCGGCCATCTCAGAAGTTAGCTCCACTGGCTGGATTGCTGCCATTGCACCGATTGCTTTTTCATTTGATGGATGGATCATTTCCACCTCAGTCGCCTATGAAATTAAAAACAGCAAACGTAATTTACCACTCGCCTTAGCAATCAGTCCGCTGATTATTCTGGTTCTTTATATTATTTATTTTGTGGGAATTTCCAATTTGGTCGGTCCCACCGAAATTATGAAGACTGGTGATGCCCATCTGGATTTTGCTGCTAATATGATTTTTGGCCCCAGCGGCGCAAAAATATTGATGCTGTTTGTGTTTATTTCTGTTCTTGGTACCCTTAATGGTTTGGTAATGGCCATGACAAGAATGCCTTACGCTTTAGGATTGGATCAAATGATGCCTAAGTCGAAGGCGATGACCCAAATCTCAAAGAAATTTGATTTTCCAGTGAACTCAGCACTGTTCGCGCTGATTATCATTTCTTTTTGGTTGCTGATCCATTATTTTTCTCAGAAATATAACCTGTTCCCGAATTCTGACATTTCAGAAATTGCCATTGTAACCAGTTATCTCTTGTATCTGGGGCTGTATTATAAGGTATTTACATTATGGAAAAAGAAAGAAATCAAAAGTCTCTTCAGAGGTCTTATTTGCCCTATTCTGGCTTCGATTGGCTCATTGATTATTTTCTCAGGCGGCATTCAAAATCCTTTATTCGGTCTCTATTTTGTGATTTGCGCTGTTGTTTTTGGTGCCGGTTATGCTTACTACCGTTTTGGAGTCTTAAAAAAACTTAATTAATTTAAGAAATTATTTAAATTTGCGTTTGATTAAACAATTTGGGTAAATAGCATATATAGCTTTTCTCCTCAAAGCATATAATTTTAGAAGCGGAACACCCTCACCGGGGTGTTCCGCTTCATTTTGAACTAAGTATTATATTCTAAGTATATTATTCAGACATTTATACATAAATAATGTTTACTTCTTTATTAAAGTAACGCAGCATATCAATCAGTTTTTGGGTCACCCGCCATTTGGTTGTGAGTTCTTCGGGAAAATCCGGGTTTTGATGAGCCGGATTAATTGAATTTCCCATGATTAGATCAATGGTAGTGGCTTCATTAAATAACAGATTAGCCAACATCGACGCCCCGTTGTTTTCCTGAAATATTTCCCGACCAACCCGGTTATGAATGTAGTCATCACAGATGCGAATGGTTTCCTGCATGGTTAGTACCCCTTCGGTGACTAAATCAATCCCTTTGATCCGGGCAATCGGTGGCACTCGATCCGACATGGTTTTAAAATCAACCACGATTTCTTCCCCGAATTCTCTGGCGATAATATTAGCGGCCGTTCCGCCACAAATAACCTTCTTGCCCCGGCCCCGTTCCATTAACCGCTTAATTTCAGCATCTTTATCCATATCCAGTGGGGGACCGGAAAACATTGTGACATATTTCCGTTCTTCGACCTTAATCACTGCGACGGTGGTATCATCCCCTGGTTCTTCGCCATAAAGATTATAACAGGTATCCACCAGAGACATGGAAATATCCTTAGCTTTTTTATTCTCATAAGATCGCGCTAACAGATAATCGGCTGCTTCTTCCCATTGCCAGCCAAAATTCAAAATACTGCCGATCCCGGCATGAATAACCCCGTCACTGAAAAAAGCCATAATGTCACCTTTTTCAATCTCCATACTGGTCTCATAAACAGATTTTCCCTGAAATTCGATTGCCTGACGATCCAGTTCAATAATCTCGCCATCCCGGATAAACACCAGCGGGGGATTATCAAATTCCAGAATATAGGCCATCCGGTTTCTAAACACCTGGACAATCGTAAAAGTGGAATAAGCCAATTTACGGACACTGCACTTCGGCAGGGTCGCTTCCAGGGTTTCCAGCACATCCATAATTCCCATTTTTTCTTCCAGCATGGTCGCCGCAATGGTGGATGTCAGAGTTGCCAGAATATTGGCCTTGACCCCGCTCCCCAAACCATCAGCCAGCACCACAATGACGCTTTCGTCATTAATCCGAACTTCAACATTATCGCCGCAAAGCTCCTCATGAACCTTATTGACACTATCACTGGCAATATCCATAAATAAAGGCATTAAAGTTCAACCTCCCGACTGGTCACAACTTTCTGGAGTTTGGTTAAGGTCACCTTTGTTTCAGCCGTTGTTTCTCCCAGCAATCCGGCGATTTCATGGGCAACCCGCATTTGTTTGTCAATAACTCGCTGCGCCATCTTCAAGGTTTCCTCCTGCATCTTCAGCAAGTCCTGTTCCTGTTTTTCCTGTTTGGTAATATCGATAAAAATACCCATATATAATTCCTGTTCAGGAATATATGTCAGGATTTCCATGAAAGTTCGGTTCTCTCGTTCATAATGGCCTTTTCCAGTATAGATATAATGCTTCTCATAGTTTAACTTCTTAAACGGATTATAATCCAGGGCATCGATGAAATTGTAACGCATCACGTCCTCCCGTTTCATATTAAAGAGCCGTTCAGCGGCAGCGTTGAATTCAATGATCCGGAACTTTTTATCCAGTACTGCAATGGCGTTGGGCGTGGTGGTAATAATCAGATTTGAAATGGCTTCGCTCTTGCTGGAAATCAATGGCAGACACATATCCAGTTCCGCCATATTCCAATAAACAGCTCTAGCCTTATCCCGACAGGTTTCATAACCGCAGGTACCACAATTGAGCTCATCTCGTTCGGTGAATTTTGACATTTGATTCAGAATATTTACAATTTCTTCTTCCGGTACTTCCCCCAAATGATGAACCGGCCGTTTACGGAACGAACGTTTGGTATCAATTTCAGGAATCGCTTCGTTAGGCTGCTTTTTACTGTTCATATCAATATACGTTTGGAGCATTTCGACCTTTTCATATTTAGATAAAGGACTGTGCAGATTACCCGGTCCATTAACACAGCCTTCTTCGCAGGTATTCATTTCAATCCAGTATTTTTTATCCAACTGATGTATTTCATCTAAAAACTGCATACAGTTTTTAACCCCATCGATGCGCAGAATTTTCCGGCTACCATCTAAATTTTCGACACTATTCCTAGCCAGTCCACCGGTTATCGGATAGAGCCGTCCCGTATTGGTTCCGATGGCATTGAAATCTTCCGCCGGCATTTTTTTGGGAATAATATTTTCTTCTTTGATCCAGGCATCAATTTCATCAAAGGTCAGCACACCATCAATGACACCGCGGACATCCTTGTCATGCACTTCCATTTTTTTTGCCAGACAGGAACCGGCATAAACGATTTTTGCATTCGGGTATTTTTCCCGCAAAATTTTTCCATGCGCAATCATTGGTGACACTTCCCGGCTCAGTGACGATACATACTGCGGATAATAGATTTCAATCAGATTTTTAATACCCGCACAGGATGAGGAAATCACAAACTTTTTGTCACTGTAATATTCCTTAGCATAGGCATTCGCCACAATTTCCGCACCAATTGATGTTTCTTCAATGATATCAAATCCCAGTTCCCGCAGAATCCCCAGATATTGTCTGGGATGATCCAGGTAATACGCCGTTGGAAAAACAGCGGATAAGCTCAAAACAACCTGTTCTGTTTTTAGCCATTCCTTGATTGTTTTAACATCACTGTGAATTTCTTTAGCATTATGGGGACAGGTGGCAATACAAATACCACAGCCAATACACATCAATTGGATAATTTGAGCATGCTTGTCCTTTAACTTAATCGCCTTGACCGGACAATTTCGAATACATTTATAACAATTACGACATTTCTCTTTTGAAAAATTGATGATACTCAATTAGTTTTCCCCCAAATTTTTTCGAAAATTTCTTCCACATTTTCAGCTGAAACGGCATAGATGATGTCATCACATTCGACAGCAACCCCCTCTGTGCATTTTCCCATGCAAAATGATCCGACCAATTCAACATCATTCTTAAGTCCCCGTTGGTCAATGATCTGATTTAATGCTTGAACTACCTTATAAGATCCATTCACATGACAGGAACTGCCAACACATACTCTTATTGTCTTCATCACATATTCCTCTTTAAAATATTCTATTTGTTTCATGGTATCATCACATTTTTTGTCTGTCAACGCCTGAGCAAAAATGTCATGGTATAAATAAGAATAACCGAATTCCTCCAAAATAAGGATAAAATTCTGAATAAAAATTATAATACCCTTAATTTTTTTAAATTACCGCTCTTTTATCATCTTCTACCAATAAATTTCCATTGCCAATGGTGCCGTCTTATAGGTATAATAAATACTTAAGTTCAGACCAAATAGAGGTCAATTTTTCGGGAGGAAGCACCATGAGATATGTACCATTATTTTGCCTGCGTGAAGGAATGATGTTAGGCAATAACCTTTGGGGGGAACATGGCGAATTAATATTGGCCAAAAACACCGTTCTCACCAGAGAATATATAAAAAGCATTGAAAAACTCAACTTTAATGGTATTTATGTAGAAGATGACTTATCGAAAGATATTCAGATAATCGGCATCATTACTGACCGGGTGCGGGCTAAAACAGTAAAATGCATAAAAAATGTGTTCATTTCTACTGAACACCAGCGAGGCATAAAAGATTTTAAAGAAATGCAGCAACAGATCGAGTCCATCGTCGAGGAGATATTGAATAATAGCAGTATGGTAATCAATATGGTTGACTTGAAAGTTTTTGACGACTATACTTACTACCATTCTGTCAATGTAGCTGTTTTATCAATTGTTCTTGGCTCCGCCCTGGGGCTTCGTAAAGAACAACTATGTGAATTGGGCTTTGGTGCCATTCTTCATGATATTGGAAAGGTCTTTGTAAAAAAAGACATCCTATGTAAAGAGGCTGTCCTATCCGAGGATGAATCCGAAGAAATGCAAAACCACTCCATTTTGGGGTATGAGTATATTAAAAAGGTTTCTAACGTTAATATGTCTTCTCGTATTGGCATCCTCGAACATCATGAAAAGTTCGGCGGTGGCGGTTATCCCAATAATTTAAAGGAAGAAGAGATTTCACTTTTCGGCAGAATTATCTCAATCGCTGACGTTTATGATGCCATGACTTCGGATCGTCCCTATCGCAAGGCCATTATTCCCTCTGAAGTCATTGAGTATATCATGGGCTGCTCCCATTCGCTTTTCGACCCGGATCTCGTTAATGTTTTTGTTCGAAAAATCGCGCCTTATCCGATTGGCACCTGTGTTTTATTAAGCAATGGGCTTTCTGGCATCGTCCTAAAAAATTACGAAAGCTTTTCGATGCGGCCCACCGTTCGGATCTTTAAAAAAGATGATCTTGAAATCCCGCCTTATGAAATCTGTCTCAGTGATCGTGAATTTCTCAATGTGACAATTACCGGAGTTTTTTAAGGGTATCATGTTTGCTAGTCCATTTTTTCATTCCCTGTCTTTTTAGTTCAGTTTAATTGACTTAAAACTTTAGTTTTGCCAAATCTAACTTGACCATATTCTTAATTAAAGGTAAGATAAGAATAGTTGCAGCTTTGCTTCAATAATTTATTTTAATTAAGTTTTAGATTTTTCTAAAACAACGTTTAAATTTGTCGATATAAACTATGTGCAATACACAATGAAACATAACAGCAATCATTGACATGACGCGTTAATCAAAAGCAACTATTTTTATTTGCAATTTAGGAGGATTTTTTTTGGATATATTTGTCATCATTTTTTCTATTGGTGGGCTAACTTCAATTATCGTTGCCTTTTGGCTTGAAGGGGGTGCCCCACTCCACCTTTTGTCGCCAACCGCATTTATGATCGTTATACTCGGAACAATTGGGGCAACCGGGATGTCTTTTCCGATGTCCGAAATTAAAAAAATACCCAAATTTTTTAAAGTCGCTTTTACCAACAAAAAATACGATTATCCCGGACTGATTGAAAATATGAAAGCCATGTCAAAAACGGCTCGTACCAAAGGGATTCTGAGTCTTGAAAAAGAAGTACTGGAAAACAACGAAATCGATGCATTTACCAAACGTGGCCTCCAGTTTATTCTTGATGGTCTTGATCCGGTCAAAACTCGTGAAGCTCTGGAATCCGATCTTGAGATGATCGAGCACCGTCATCATGGCGGTGCGGCCATCTTTGAAGCAGCCGGCGGCTTTGCGCCAACTTTAGGGATCATCGGTACCTGCTTGGGACTGATCAATGTATTGGGAAATTTATCTGAACCAGATAAATTGGGTGAATCCATTGCCGTCGCTTTTATTTGTACGCTCTACGGCCTTGCTACGGCCAACCTGTTTTGGCTTCCGATCGGCACTAATTTAAAGAATAAGAGTAAAAAAGAAATTGTCTACAATTCGATGATTATTGAAGGGTTGATCCTGATTCAGGAAGGTGCCAACCCTAATTTTGTTGAAGAAAAGCTGAAGGGCTATCTGTCCATGAAGGAACTGGAAGGCGGCGGTGGAAAGAGCGAAGGTAAGCCGGCTAAGGGTAAGGGGAAAAAAGGTAAATAAGTTCCGAAAAGGAGTTAACACACTATGAAACGTAAACCAGAAGCCGAAAAGGACAACAGTGAGCGATGGTTGTTAAGCTACGCCGACTTTATTACACTGCTGATGATTTTCTTTGTCGTAATGTATGCGATGAGCGCTGTCGATGCCGATAAATATAAGGAATTATCCAGTTCTTTAAACTCGGCACTGGCCGGTGATCAGCAGAAAGTTGATGGTGGCGATCAAGGTAGTCCGGTAGAAGATGTCAAACTGAATGAAGTCAAACCCACAGACGGAAATGTAACTGAAGAAGACCTGAAAAAAATCGTTGAACAGGTTCAATCACTGATTAATGAAAAAGGTTTGCAAAATCAGGTAACCGTTAACCTTGGCGATATTGGTGTGTGGATCACCTTTAAAGATTATGTCCTCTTCGATTCGGGAAGTCCGGCTGTTAAGCCGGAAACCGTGGGAACTTTAGTTGAACTGGGAAATATTTTGAAAGTTGTCGATAACTACGTTCGAATTGAAGGTTATACGGATAATGTCCCGATCAACAACAGTATGTATAGTAATAATTGGGATTTATCGGTTATGCGTGCCTCAAAGGTACTTAATATCATTGTGTCCCAATCTGGTTTTCCGGCTGACAAAATCAGTGCCGTGGGATACGGGGAATATCGGCCCATTGCTCCCAATGACACTGATGAAGGCAAAGCCAAAAATCGTCGTGTTGATATTGTCATCTTAAGAACCGATTTCAATGCTACCGAAAAGTCACAATAGAAAAATGTCTCAATAAAAATCAATCCGCTTAAAGCCATGCCCGTATGACAGTCAATCAGTCATGCGGGCATATCTTGTCTATAACAGCAGACTCTGCTGATTATTATAAAATCACAGTCATTCGTGTTGTAATTTTATTGCAACACAGACAATTCCATGATAGAATAAAAGAAATTATACAAGCAACGAATCGCTTAATTACCCTGGGGAAAGCCTGGGGATTTTTTTGCTTAAATTTATCAACTTGATAAAGCTTCGGAGGATTTATGAATTGAAAAAAAATGCAACTGAAAAAATAATTCAAGTCAACAATTTAGTAAAATTCTATGGGGATAAAAAAATTATCGATGAAATCAATTTTCATATTCGCCCTAACGAATTCTTAACCATTCTTGGCCCCAGCGGATGTGGGAAAACAACCCTTTTACGGATGATTGGCGGCTTTGAAACCCCAGATGGCGGCGATATTCTTTTTGAAGGAAAGTCACTGGTCAATGTACCAGCTAACAAACGCCCCATTAACACAGTCTTTCAAAAGTATGCACTGTTCCCCCATTTAAATGTCTATGATAACGTCGCCTTTGGTCTGAAAATTCAAAAAAAGCCAAAGGAAGAAATAGAAAACATGGTTCAGGAAATGCTACGAATGGTCAATTTACAGGGTCATGAACAACGGGATGTCAATTCCTTAAGCGGCGGCGAGCAGCAACGGGTGGCAATTGCCAGAGCTCTGGTCAATCACCCCCAAGTGCTGCTGCTGGACGAACCCCTGGGGGCTCTGGATCTCAAACTCCGTAAAAATATGCAGCTGGAACTGAAAAAACTCCAGAAAAAAACCGGGATCACCTTTATTTATGTCACCCACGATCAGGAAGAAGCCATGACTATGTCTGACACCATTATCATCATGAACCATGGCCGGATACAACAAATCGGATCCCCGGTAGATATTTACAACGAACCTCGCAACGCCTTTGCTGCGGATTTTATCGGTGAAAGCAATATTCTCGATTCGATTATGTTAAAAGATTGCCTGGTCAAGATTCAGGGCGTCGATTTTAAATGTGTGGACAAGGGCTTCAGTGAAAATGAAAATGTTCTCACTGTTATTCGCCCAGAAGACATCGAAATCGTCAAGCCTGGCGACGGTCTGTTGGATGGGGTCATTGAATCGGTCACCTTCCTCGGTATGCACTATGAAATTTTGATGAAATGCGGCAAAATCCACTGGTTGATTCACACCACCCGGGAGTTTTTCCCCGACGACGAGATCAGTATCTGGGTCGATCCCAACAATATCCATATCATGAAAAAGGAATCGGACCATGAAGACATTTAAGGAGTACATCGCTTATCCCTATGGTCTGTGGATGATCATTTTTATTGCGGTTCCGCTGTTGGTGGTGATCTGGTTCAGCTTTTTATCCAACCCCGATTTTAAAATGGGCGAATACACCTTTACGCTTGATAACTACAAGGAATTTCTTGATCCGGTTTATCTGGAACTCTTGTATCGTTCCTTTGTCTATGCCGTAATTGCGACCCTGATTTCTTTTATGATTGCCTACCCGTTAGGTAATCTGATTGTTTCACTGCCGGAACATCGACAAAATCTGATGATCGTGCTAATGATTCTGCCAATGTGGGTAAACTTTCTGCTGCGAACCTATGCCTGGATGGTGCTGCTCAGCGGCAGCGGTTTGGTGGTAAAATTTCTGGGTTTATTGGGTTTTACCGATGCAACCTTACTTTATACCCAATCGGCAGTTATTCTGGGAATGGTTTATAACTTTTTCCCCTATATGCTGCTGCCGATTTACACCTCACTTAAAAAAATCGATCCGGATTTGTTACGGGCCGCTACCGATCTGGGGGCCAACCATTTTCAAATGTTTGTGAAAGTCAAATTTCCACTCAGTTTACCGGGAATTGTATCCGGATGTATGATGGTCTTTATGCCAGCGGTGAGTACCTTTGTTATTTCCAACCTCTTAGGTGGGGGAAAATACATGCTGATTGGAAACCTCATTGAGCAGCAATTCTTAACCGCCAATAACTGGAATTTTGGATCCGCCATTTCGATGGTCCTGATGACCATTATTTTTCTGGTTCTGGGTATTGCCCGTCTAATCGCCGGAAAAGAAATTGATACCGGAGGTCAAATCTTATGAGAAAGCTGTTTAAGAATCTCGCCTTTGGTCTCATTCTGCTGTTTTTATATGCGCCGATTTTCGTGCTGATTATTTACTCTTTTAACGATTCAAAAATTATGGGTTCCTGGTCCGGTTTTACCTTAAAATGGTATGTCATGCTTTTTCAGGATCGTTATATCCTGCAAGCGCTGTACTATACCATCATCATTGCCGTGGTGGCCACCGCCGTCTCCACTTTTGTCGGCACCCTATCAGCTTTGGGTATTTATCAAATGCGTTCCCGACTCAAAAAACCCTATCTGTTTATGAATAATATTCCCGTACTGGTGCCAGATATTGTCATGGGTATCACCCTGATGTCCTTGTTTATTTTTACCGGCATGAAAATGGGACTAACCACTGTCATCATTGCCCATATCACCTTTTGTATTCCCTATGTGATTTTATCCGTCATGCCCCGGTTCAGCCGGTTACCGGAGAACATCTTTGATGCTGCCCTTGATTTGGGGGCCACCCCCAGGTATGCTTTCTGGAAGGTTCTCTTCCCAGAAATTCTGCCCGGCGTCACCTCTGGCGCACTGATCGCCTTTACCCTGTCTATTGATGATTTTGTAATCAGTTTTTTTACCACCGGCAATGGGGTGAGTAACTTATCGATCACCATTTATTCCATGGCCAAGGCCGGTATCAATCCCAAAATTAACGCCCTGTCCACCATTATGTTTGGCAGCATCATGCTTTTATTGATTATTATCAATTTCCGCAGCGAAAAAGGGATTAAACAAATTTAAAAGTCATAAACTTAAAAGGAGAATGGAATGAAAAAAATCTTACTAATCTTAGCTGTTCTATGCCTGCCGCTGATGCTTGGTGGCTGTGCATCGGATGATCGAGCGGTGCTTAATGTCTACAATTGGGGCGATTATATGGATCCCGCGATTATTGCCCAGTTTGAAAAGGAATATAACTGTCGAGTTAATTATGAAACCTATACCTCCAATGAAGATATGTATGTCAAGGTTAAGAATTCATCAGATACCTATGATGTGTTAGTTCCATCCGATTACATGATTGAACGTCTCATTAAAGAAGATATGCTACGTCTGATTAACAAGGAAAATATCACCAACCTTGCCAATATTGACAGCACTGCATTAAACCTCCCCTTTGATCCCGGCAATCAATATTCGATTCCCTATTTCTATGGGGTATTAGGGATCATTTATAACACCGATCTGGTGACCGACCCGGTCGATAGCTGGAATATTTTATGGAATGATAAATATGCTTCCAAAATTTTAATGTATGACAGTATTCGGGACAGCATGGGTGTTTCCCTTTCCCGACTTGGCTTTTCCATGAACGAAACCAATGAAGCCAATATCAACGCCGCCCGGGACGCCCTTATTGCCCAAAAGCCCCTGGTAATGGCATATGTGACCGACAACGTTAAAAACCTGATGGCAACCAAAGATGCAGCCATGGCAGTGGTCTACTCCGGGGACGCATCGATTATTATAAGTGATAATGACTCCCTTGCTTTTGCTGTTCCCAAAGAAGGTTCCAACGCTTTTTATGATAATTTTGTTATTCCCAAAAATGCACAGAACCCGGAACTGGCAGAGAAATTCATTAATTATATGCTAACGCCTGAAGTAGCCGCCAAAAATGTTGAATACGTCGGTTACTCGACCCCTGTTACTCAGGCAGTTGGCTTACTTGATGAAAGCTGGCAAAAAAACTCAGCCTTTAACATCAGTAAAGAAGATCTGGCCCGCTGTGAAATTTTCAAAGATTTGCCCAGTGATATTCTAGAAATTTACAACCGTGCCTGGACTGAAGTAAATGTTTCAAAATAAACCTAAAAAACAAGACTTAGCGTCTTGTTTTTTTAATTTCAATTTTTATTTTTATTTTCATTTTTACTACAACTCTGCTACTTTAATTTCTGATAGGCTTTTCCCACTGTCAGTCCCTGGACGACAGTGGTGAAAAATACAATGGCGTAGGTAGCAATCAGAAAGACATTATAGGTTGCCGATGACAAAGAAGTCCCGGTTCCCATGACTAATGCCAGACAAAGCCCACCTTTGAGACCGGCCCAGGTGAAAAAAATGGTAAAGCGTGATTTTGTCATCTCCAGCGGCAGCTTTTTTTCAAAAACAACGTTCCCGAAGACCCCTGCGGCTCGGGAAATCGTGTTGATGAGAATCGCCCCCACCACAATCCCCAAAATACCAGCAGTCGTGAAGCCTGCCAAACTTCTGAGATCCACAAATAAAAGGCCCACCAGCAGAAATAGGATACCATTCAAAAGATTATCGATCACGCTCCAGAAGGCGTAAAATAAATCATGGACTTCCCTGGTTTCCTGATCCAGGCCTTTTTTCTGCTGTCTGGCAATTCCGGTCGCATAAAAGAGTCCGCAGATGACTGCCGCAATTGGTCCCGAAAATTCAAGATGCTCACAAATCAGATAAGCTAACATCACCGTTAAAATACTGGTTAACACTTTGATATAACGATTTTTGGCATATTTGAAAATCTGAAACAACAAAAAAGATACAATTAAACCAACACCGATGGCACCTAGTATGTCAGTGGTCAATCCCCAGACAAATCCGCCCAGCGAAAGATCCTCGGCGGTCTTTTCTAAAATGCTCATCAGGGTGGCAAAAATGGCTACTGCCACGCCATCGTTAAACAGCGATTCGCCTTCAATAATCAGCGACAATCGATGGGGCAATCCCACTTTGTTGAGGATACTCATGGCCGAGATGGGGTCCGAAGGAGCTACAATGGAACCCAAAATGAGGGCTTCCAAAAAACTCATCTTCAATTGGAATAAATAACCCAATCCATAGAAAAGCACCCCATAAACCAGAATCGACAGCAATGTTCCTAATATCGCCATTCTTCCGATCAGAAATTTATCCTCATTAAAATCACTGAATTTAATGAGGGATGCTCCACTGAATAACATAAAACACAAAACCCCATGAATTAGAAAATCATTGAAATTGAATTGCATGAGCAGATCCAGTATTTCTTTTGGAATGGTAATGACATTCAATTTTTGAATTAGAATCATAATTAGTGAAAATCCCAATCCAAACACAACCAAACCAATTTCATAAGGAAGTTTCACCGTTTTTTCATTAACAAAGCTTAAAACCACCACCAGGAACAGGATTACTGTAAATAGAATCAGCAGCTCATTAAAATTAAACATGAACGTAGATTCCGTTTATAATCCCAGAATTTGTCTCTTTTTGGCATCAAATTCCTGCTGGGTTAAGATTCCCTGATCCCGCAACTGGCCTAGCTTAGTCAATTGAGCCAATTGTTCATCAACATTTACATCCTCCTGGTAACCTTGTGATTGATTCGCCTGTTGTGGTATTGTTTGAGCCTGCTGCGCATAGGCCTGTTGGTCTTTTTCCGCAAATCGTTGCGCCTGACGGCGACTGACATTGTTTGATACCGCTGTAGCGGTTCCTGCTATAACTGCGGTTCGTGCCATTCCTCTTAGTAATCCAGCCATTTAATTTTCCTCCTCATCATCGAGTTCTGCTGCGGCATCTGGATGGATCCGGCCTTCAGATACCAGTTTTCCATTGGCATTCAGCAGCGCTTTTTTTAGATCCTTTGCCCACAATTGTTCAATAATCAGTATCCCCGCCGAATTGTTTAAATCCAATAATTCGCCCACTTCCTCTTCATCATCCAAGGTAATCAACCCTGCTTTATTTTTGTGCAGTTCATCGATTGCACAGGCAATTTCATTGTCCACATTGCTCAATTCCATGGTCGTGACATTGCCTTCATTATCTTTGTGAATCAGGGCAATATCCAATACATCGATAATCTTTTTGTTGACTGCTTCTGTTAAGGCGTCCAGCACCTCGCCTTTAAATTGGTTTCCAACAAACTCCATTACAATATAATCAATGGGACCACGCATATTTTTCTCCCTTCTGTATATCACTGCTGATATACCATGCTTTTTTTATTCTCGTTTCTCGCAAAGCTTTTGTCTATGTGAACTATTTACCCACTTCTTCGTTGATTCAACGTAAAAATAAATTTCTTGTTTAAACATCTAATAATTGGGAATTAAATTAAAAGAACAATTATTGTGATTGTTCAGTATCAATATTTCAAAATTAGGAGGTAACAAAATGGACGATGTTG
The DNA here is from genome assembly GCA_016213825.1 of Acetobacterium woodii. GTDB lineage: Bacteria > Bacillota > Clostridia > Eubacteriales > Eubacteriaceae > Acetobacterium > Acetobacterium woodii_A. The sequence continues at coordinate 85,387 of JACQZP010000016.1, forward strand.
TCGGTAATGTAACTAAGGGTCACAAAGGATTAGGTATTGCGGCATCCATAATTATGGTTCTATTAGGCATCGGGGTGTTTATCGCTCCTCAGTTTTTCGTATCCATGATGATCTGGATTTTTGTCATTGGTCTGATGGTTTATGGTGTGTTCATTATTTTTGACTATGCAAAAAGTGAGATTAAAAACGGCTGGCATCTTACCTCAGGGATTATGGCCATAATTCTTGGATTTATGCTGATTTTCGCACCCGCTTTAGCCCGAGCCGAAACCTTCGGTTTTATGCTGGCGTTTATGACTTTGTTCACTGGTATTAATCAGATTACTGCTTCTTCACTCTTAAAAAAACAAGGAGGTGATGGCACCGGATGGCTTCTGGCGGCAGGGATTATTAATACTATTCTTGGATTTTTCTTTCTTTTTAACCCATACGTCATGCTATTCGCGTTCTCAATCATTGCCGGGATTTACTTAATCGTCGGTGGTATTGCCCTTTTTGCATCCACCATGTCAACCCAGCCTAGGTAATAATTCATTAAACTAATTTTCCCCTATTAAAAAAGATGCCTCCCCAAAAGCGGCATCTTTTTTGTTGGTCTCAAATTTTTTGATATTTATTCATCTGTTCTAAGTCCTGCAAATTTTGGGATGGGAATAGCACCGCCGATGACCGCTCCGATAGCCATCGGAATAACGGCACTAACCGGAAACATAATCAATAACAGCAGAATAACAGCCAGCGGCTTTCGCAAGATAGCGCTGGTCAGCGCTGCGGTCACTACCGCTACGCAAAAGATCGGATCAATAGGCAGTAAAATTGCCAAAGCATAACCGATGGCCGATCCGGCAAATATCACTGGAAAAATATGTCCGCCCCGCCAGCCCATTTCCAGACAGACATTGGTGATTAATAACTTGGCTACTGCAGTCACAAAGAGTAATGCCACCCCAACCGTTTTCCAACCGTCGATCAGTCCTTCCATTTGGTGTTCCCCAGAAAACATGGTATAAGGCAATAACATCCCCATCCCACCAAGAACTACACCAGCAAGAACAGCTTTCAAAACAACTTTATTTTTAAACGGACGAACCGCAAATTTTACTATTCCTTTGAAAACAAAATAAAGCATTCCCAGTAGACTCCCAATCAAAGCCAAAGGGATAACCAGTGCCCACTCAGTGGTCCCCAGAGTTTCGATAGCGGGAAAATTTCCCAAACCCGATCCCGCAGCAATCATGTTTGATAAAAACCGGAAAGCCCCAAAGCCACCGATAATCCCAACGAAATATAACAACATTTTTGTGTTTTTGGGAATCTGACTCAAGCTATTATCATCTTCAATCTGATTGACAAAACCAAATAATGGTGAATTAAAAATTACTCCAATGGTGGCGGCCATTCCAATTTCGGCAATTTCCTCAACCTCCTGGATGGTGTATTTAAATTTATCAGCAAACCAATAGCACAAACCGACAATAATCCCTGAAAGCCCCGCTTCCGGGCCAAGGCTCCCGCCAAAAATCAGTGGCAGCAAGGCAGCCACCCCAATAATATGCAAATTATTATAGGGGATTTTTTTACCGCTTTTAATTTCAGCCACAATTTCCGAAAGTTCTCTGGGATAGGGACCAAACTTCTTTTCCCAGAGGCCAACTAAAAATCCACCAATAGCACAGATCATCAGCGGATAAAAAGTAAAATCAATGCGTTCGGGCAAAAATGACCATAAGAAATCAATGCCCAAGTTCAAAAGAAACAGCAACAACCAGGTAATCCCACCGATAACCCCACCTAAAAATGCAACAACCAAGATCATTACCAGGTTCTTTTTTAATTTGAGCCACATAATTTCACCTCCGCTTTTTCACCGTTATTAATGAAACAATTTCTTCTAAGCCTCTTCTGAAAGTCCAATCCATTTAGGAATCGGGAGCGCCCCACCAATGACTGCACCAATGGTCATAGGAATAATCCCATTAATCGGAAAGCAAATCAGCAGTAGTAAAATAACGGCCAATGGCTTTCGCATGACGGTGGCTGTCAGCGCTGCAGTCACTACGGCGACACAGAATATTGGGTCAATTGGAAGTAGCAACGCACAAGCATAACCAATAGAGACTCCCGAAAAAATCGTCGGAAAGATGTTACCACCCCGCCAGCCCATTTCATGACAGATATTTCCCATTAAGAGTTTTATCATACCAGTTAAAAGCAGCACCGCAAAGCCCATGCCCTGCCAGGCGTTCATGACCTCAACCATTTCGTGTTCACCAGAAAACATCGTGTAGGGTAGAAAGATTCCCACTGCGCCAAGAATAATTCCGCCAATAATGCCTCGGGTGACGATGTTCTTTGCCAATGGTTTTACCGCTGCTTTAGTCATTTTCATAAATAGATAGTAAAGCATTCCTGCTGCCACGCCGATAAGCGCCAAGGGAATGACTGCTGCCCATTCGACACCTGTTATCTTTTCGATGGCTGGAAAACGCCCTAAACCCAATCGTCCGCCCAAGAAATTCTGTAATAGTGTTAATACCCCATATCCGCTGATAATCCCAACAAAATACATCATCATTTTCATATTTTTGGGAATAATCGTCGGTTTGTTTTCATCTTCAATCTGGTTGATAAAGGCAAAAAGAGGGGAACCGAAGATGACCCCGATGGTTGCCGCCATTCCAATCTGCGGTAATTCCTGCATTTCTGCAGAAATAAATTTAAAACGATCCGAAAACCAGAAACATAAGCCAACAATCACGCCGGTTAATCCGGCTTCCGGCCCCAGACTGCCACCAAAAATTAGCGGTAACAATGCCGAAATCCCAATAATATGCAAATTATTGTAAGGAATCTTTTTGCCCTTTTTTACGTCCTTCAAAATCTCAGCCATTTCTCGGGGATAAGGACCAAAGCGTTTCTCCCAAAGACCAATAATCAAACCGCCAAAAGCACAAACAACTATTGGGTATAAGGTAAAATCGATTAGCTTCCTGACGTCCGTCCAAAGAAAATTAATGCCAATATTCATAATATAAAGCAGCGCCCAGGTTATCCCGCCAATGGTTCCGCCCAACAAGGCGACAAACAAGGTCATCACGACCATCTCTTTAAATTTAATCCCCACACTGCCCTCCAAAAATTAATGCCTTAGCAATTTGTTCACTTTAATGACGATTATATCATATCGATCGATTTTTTAGAATCATTACAACATCAGCTGCTTCTGGTATAATCATAAAAAAAGCCCTGCAGTAACCAATTCTTGGTTCAACCTGCAAGACTCTCGCTTATATATTTTTTATTCTGTTTTAACTGTTTTCTGGCCATAGGAACTGTTAAACCTAACAATCATCCGTTTCATTTCTGCTTCATCTAAAATCACCGGCTGACCGATTGACCTTGCCTTAACATAAACTTCAGCACAGTGTTCAATCTGCTCGGCGATATTAAACGCGTTAAGGATATCTTGGCTCCCCGTTAGCAAACCATGATTGGCCATTAATACGGCGTAGCGGTCAACCATTGCCTGATAGGTCACTTGTGCCAGTTCATCGGTTCCAAAAGAAGCATAGTCGGCACACTGTACATCCAGACCTGAATAAGCAACGAGGTAACTGGATGCTGGAAGTGGCTGTCTCAAGGTTGCCAGAACGGTTGAATAAACAGAGTGGGTGTGTACCACAGCGTTAATATCATTCCGTTTGACATAAAAAATCCGATGCAACGCCTGTTCACTGGACGGTTTTCGCTCACCGTCGATAATTCTCCCATTCAGATCCATTACTACAACATCTTCCGGTTCAGTTTCAAAATAGTCAATCCCACTGGGGCTGATTGCCATCAGACTCAATTCCCGATTGTAAATACTAATGTTCCCACCGGTACCTTTGGTCAAACCAGTTGTAATCATTTTTCGACAGTATTTGACCACATCTTGACGCTCTTTTTTCAATATCATGTTTCTACCTTCGGTTTTCTTTCGCTTTACACATTGCCGTATCAGCATAGTTTAATATTTCTTCCGAGTTAGTCCCATCACGGGGGAAAATAGAAATTCCAAAACTTGCCTTAATATTAAATTCTATATTTTCGATCGTAAAACACTCCAACAATGCTAGTCTGATCCTTTCCACATATTCATAGATTTCTGCTTCGGTCAGATCATGTTGAATGATTAACGCAAATTCATCGCTGCCTAGACGCCCCAGTGTATCTTCTTCATAAATGATCCCTTTAATTTTTGCAACAATCGCTTTTAATAATAAATCGCCTATATGATAACCATTAGCGGTATTGATCCGTTTAAAATTATCTAAATCCATAAAAACGACGGCAAAACTCATTTCTTCATTGCAAGCAAGCATCACCAAATGGTCCAGTTTTTCAATGATCATTTTACGATTGGGAATCTCGGTTAAAATATCAATATAGGCAAAATAATTTTGTCTGATCTCTTTTTTCTTCATTTCATTATTGTATTCCGTCAGCTGAATGTTCTGTTTGATAATTTCTTTTTCTGAGGTTGCCAGTTCCTCATATAAGACTGCAAGTTCTTCTTTTTGTTTTGAAACCTCTTCCAGCTTAGCATCCAGCCCCTTCTGATAGTAAAAAATAATGCTGATTGTGATAATTGTACAGATTGGGACGATAATACCTGGTACAGCATTCATGTTTCCGTTACCAAAAACAAGAATTGCTACCATTAAAGTGACCACCATATTCATCGCAATAGCAATCGGATACCCGTGTTTTTTTACCGAAATAACCAAATAGGTTGAAACGATTACCTGCAACTGGGCCGCCACGCCACTCATGTTTATATCAAATAATGATCGAAATTTAAATTGTATTAACATCGTAATTCCATATAAAAATAGACATACGCCAATTTTTATCCATGCAGCGGACTGCTTTTCCAAGGCCGACATTTCTTTATTGCCATAACGTTCAATAAATTCGGTGTTAATTCTATTCGTATCCATGCAAATCCCTTCTCAACAGTTAATAAGATTTGTATTTAGATGTTTAATTCTATTCATTTTAACACAGAAAGGTATCCTGTTCAACGTGTGGCAAGTGATGTGACAGAATTTTTGTAAATATTTAAATTTAACCCATCGCTTCAATCTATACTGTCTTAACCTATTTCCATAAAAAAACTTCGCAGCCACACCTTATCAAAGACTAATGATTGCAAAGTTTTTTATCTAATTTTGGAAAAATCAAGTAGCATCCGCCGCGATCATCTGCCAAAATCTAATTCTAATTGTCGCTTAATTACTTAATATTTGTCGTTATCATCCAAAACAATTCTGGGTTCAAATGAAATATCCGTAGCTATTTTTACAGTTTTCTTATCTTCAAATCGATTCTCAGCTCTTTTGGAATCCCCGACACTTTTTAATTCAAAGGCACCTACCATTTGTTTGAGCATCTCGGCCTGACCTGATAATTCTTCGCTGGCGGCGGCACTTTCTTCTGCGGTAGCAGAATTGGTTTGCACCACCTGAGAAACCTGTTCAATGCCCTGGGTGATTTGAGCAATTTCAGAAGCTTGATCATTGGACGCCTGAGCAATGCTACCAACGAGACCGGTTACCTGCTCAATTTCATTTAGTATTTCTTTAAGACTTTCGGCAGTTTCATCTGCGATTTTGGTTCCCACTGCCACCTTGTCAATGGAGCCCTCAATTAAACCAGTGGTTTCCTTTGCTGCTTCGGCACTTCTGGCGGCTAGCGTTCTGACCTCTTCCGCTACCACCGCAAAGCCTTTACCATGCTGACCTGCCCGAGCTGCTTCCACCGCGGCATTCAGCGCCAGAATATTCGTCTGGAAGGCAATGTCATCAATTACTTTAATAATTTTGGAAATATTATTCGATGAGTCGCTGATTTCATCCATCGCTGTAACCATATTTTCCATCTGAGCATTTCCAACTTCAGCATTTTTTCCCACTCTGACAGCTAACTCGTTAGCCTGATTAGCATTCATGGCATTTCGCTTGGTTTCTGCGGCCACCTCTTCAATGGAAGCCGTTAATTCCTGAATTGAACTTGCCTGCTCGGTGGTTCCCTGTGACAGGTTCTGTCCTCCATCCGAAATTTGTTTTGCGCCCATCTCAACCTGGCCAGCAGCGTCATTAATTTCTTTCATGGTTTGGCTGAGTTTATCATTAATTGCATTGAGTGATATTTTAATTGGCAGAAAATCACCAAGATATTCAGTGGTAATTTCCTGATTTAAACTTCCCTGACCCATGGCTTCCAACGTTTCCGAAATTTCGTCGACATAGCGTTTCAAAAAGACGACCGTTTTATTCAAAGCATTCTTGATTTTAGCATGATCCCCCTGATAATTACCTTCCATCGTAATTTTCAGATTTCCTGTCGATAATAAATCCAGAATGCTGGCGGCTTCAACCAATGGCTGAATAATGGCATCCAGTGTTTGATTAAATCCATCGATGACCTTCGCAAATTCTCCCTGAAATCTGGATGCGTCGCCCCGATTTGCCAAATTCCCTTCTACAGCAATACTGGCCATGCTTTCAGTTTCCTGAACCAGACTTAGAATATTTTCAATCATAGCCATCAAGCTTGGGTTTAAGCTATCATTTTCGCTTCGCTTGCCAATCTGTTTCAATGTTTCCAGGTCACTCATGTCCCCTGCGGCAATATGAGTAGCAACATTGACAACCCGGATGAAACGCTCATGAACAGCATTAATGGCTTTTGCGATATCCGCGTAAATTCCCAGATACTGACCCGTCATTACTTCTGAAAAATCGTTGACACTCATCTTTTCAAGAATGTGCTGTCCTTCTGATAATGCGCTTAAACCGTCAATACAGGTATTTATATTATTTTTAATAATGTTAAAATCGCCATTATAGGTATCTGTGATCTTTTCTGGAATAATCCCTCGACTGATCTGTTCAACATAATCGGCGGCTACATTCAGCGGACCGACCACCGCATCCAGAGTCGCATTAACCCCTTCAACAATTTGTCGGTAACCACCGGCAAAGGCAGTTGTATCGCCTCTGGTGTTCAGTTTTCCTGCCACAGCAGCGGCTGAAAGCATGTTCGCTTCATCAATTAACGCCCGGATGGTTTCAATGATCTGTTTAAGGGCTGGTGCCAATTCGTCCTGATCATCTCGAGGAACAATATCAGCGCTGACATCCCCAGCCGATACATCATTTAAAGTACCAACAATCACCGTCTGGATACTCTCTGAGAAGGTATCCAATGCATCTGCCATCTCTCCGATTTCATCTTTTCGGTCCATCTTTAGACGGATAACAAAATGACCCCGATTCATCTCTTGCAGCCCCTCTGAAACCTTTTGTATGGGTTTCCCGATAATTCTGCTTAAAAAGATTCCCAGGGCAATGGCAAAAACCATACCTAAAAGCGTAACCACCGACATCAGCGCAACCGATGCATTGGTGTTAGCGGTATTTTCGCTGATTTGTGATTCTCCTGAAGCAACTTTCATTTTTATTAGTTCGCCCATTTGAGAAGAAGCTGTTTCAAAAGAAGTCGTTAATGCTCCACCTTCATCCAGCATCGCCAGGGCTTCCGAATCTTTGTTTTCCATTGCCAAGTTAGCTGTGGTATCAATCTGTTTTTCAACTTCGTTAATGGTTGCTTTAAGCTTGGCAAACTCTGCCCGTACTTCTTCTCTAACAATTGTCGCTTCAAATTTATCCATCGATGAACTAATCATTTCCTTGTCGGTTTTAATCTCTTCAGCATCTTTTTTGATCGCGTTAGGATCTGATTCCACAACCATATCCAATAATTGATATCTCATTTTTTCCAGGCTTGAAAGTAAATTTCCGGTACTCATATGGGCGGTGGTAACATTGTTATAAGTATCAATGTAGGAATCATTAATTTTATTAAGATTAAGAACCCCGATTAATCCGACAATACCCGCTACTAGAGACACAAGTATAAAACTGATTACCAGTTTCCGGGTAATCTTCATATCATAAATCCATTTCATATAAGCTTCGCTCCTTTGTTGAAGTATTATGTTGATATTTTTCTAAACGCCTTAGTGAAATTTTATTTTAGTCATTGCTAATTTTGGGGGTTGTTTGAAACGGTTCCGCTCTCCTTTCAGAATCAAGTAATTATTTTGTCTCTTTACCCCTACTTTCAAGTAAACAAGTCACTATTGCATTCATCATTCTAACCAGTATTATACAATTTTTATTTCCAAAATACTATCAACATTTACTAAGAATTAATATTTATCAACAAATTTATAATCAGATTATTGGAGCTGTCAATATGTTTTCGATTGGTATCTTAATAACCTTTATAAAGTCTAATTTAAAAGAAATAACTGCGGGCATTTCCAAATCATGTTGGTTAAGTTCGATTTAAATCATCACTAAAATGCAAAGAAAACGGCCTTTTTACTCTTTCAATATTAGTTCGTCGGTGTCTAGGCGACTACGGTTCATCTGCATGATAATAGATCGACAAAAAAATCACCGTGATCTTTTCAATCACGGTGATTTTTTGTTTATCATTGTTTTTATCTCTGTCTATTCGTAATAAATCTCATCAATGGCACAGCCAGCCGGGACGATGGGGTAAACCCCTTCTTCATTGGAAATTTTAACATGAACCAGTAGTGGTCCCTGTTGGTCTTTAATTTCTTCGAGAGTGTTTTCCAGTTCTTCCATGTTAGTGACCTTGTAACCGGGAATCCCGCTGGCGGCGGCCAGCATGATATAGTCGGTACATTGAACGATATCGGTTTGAGCATAGCGTTTGTCATTGAACAGCTTTTGCCATTGTCGCACCATCCCCAGTGCTTCGTTGTCAAAGAGGAAGATTTTTAAAGGAATCTTATATTTACTGACGGTGATCAGCTCCTGACAGTTCATCCGGAAGCTGCCATCTCCGGCTACCAGCAGCACATCGGCATCGGGATTAGCCAGTTTGACTCCGATAGAAGCACCCAGTCCGTAGCCCATGGTACCTAAACCACCGGAGGTAATAAATTGAGCCGGACGCTTGACGTTCCAGTATTGTCCTACCCACATTTGATGCTGACCAACCTCGGTGACCACAAAGGCTTCCGGGTAGGCAGCGTTGATGGTGTTAAGAATGTTCTTCGGATGATAGTCCCCTTTTTCGGCACAGGGAATAATCCAGCCTTTTATTTTTTCATACCATTCGGGATGAGATTTTTCTTCAATCCCTTCAGTCAAAAGTGGCAGAACATCTTTGATGTTTCCCTGAATCTGAATTTCGGCCGGAATGTTCTTGGCGAATTCGGTGGGATCCACATCGATGTGAATAATTTTTTTGTCACGGACGAAGGCGTCGCAGTTGCCGGTGACCCGATCGCTGAAGCGGGCACCAATGGCGATCAGCAAATCTGAATTGATGACGGCCAGATTGGTTTCCTGGAAACCGTGCATCCCGACCAATCCCATGGACAGTTCGTGATCTCGGGGAATGCCCCCTAATCCCATTAATGAATTAGCCACCGGGATTCCCGATTTTTCTGCGAAAGCCAGCAATTCTTCGTGAGCTTTGGATTTAAGCACCCCACCCCCGGCATAGATCATTGGCCGTTCAGCAGCGTTGATGGCAGCAATCGCTTCAAAGACCCGAGAGCCCATAATTTCCGGGTAGATCTGTCGCAATTTGGGAATATACATCTTTTCGTAATGCGTTTTGGCCAAAAATATGTCTTTGGGGATATCGATTACAACTGGGCCAGGTCGTCCGGATTGGGCTATGATAAAGGCCTCCCGAATGGTGTCGGCCAGATCTTCAACTTTAGTGACCAAATAGTTATGTTTGGTTATCTGCATGGTTACGCTGGTAATGTCAATTTCCTGGAAGGAATCCTTGCCAAGTAGTGGTGAAGCCACCTGACCGGTGATAACAACCAGTGGTACCGAGTCCAGGTAAGCATTGGCAATTCCGGTAATGGCATTGGTTGCTCCCGGGCCGGAGGTGGTAATGGCGACCCCCACCGTGTCGCTTGTTCTAGCATAACCATCGGCAGCATGCACACCGTTTTGTTCGTGGCAGGGGCCAATTTCAGTAATATCGTGATCCAATCGGTAAAAAGCATCGAATAATGGAATAACCACACCGCCGGGGAATGAAAAAACGTGTTTGATACCTTGTTCTTCTAAACAACGTACTGTGATCTCCGAACCTAATAATAAATTTTTGTTTTCCAAATCTTCACTTCCTTTCTGCTGTTATATTGAGACAATTGCGAAATGCAATGCATTTCGCAATTTCTAAATTTTTATAATCTATTTTTCAAATACGGCTCCGGTGGACGCCGAGGTTACCAGTTTGGCATAGCGAGACAGGTAGCCAGTTTTGATTTTTGGTTCAATAGGAACCCAGTTAGCTTTTCGTTCAGCCAAAACGGTATCATCTACCTTTACTGCCAGGGAACGGTTGACAATATCAATGGCAATAATGTCGCCTTCTTCAATCAGGCCGATGGTTCCGCCGGCGGCGGCTTCTGGAGATACATGCCCGATACAAGCACCACGGGTAGCTCCGGAAAAACGACCGTCAGTGATAAGGGCCACATCTTTATCCAAACCCATACCAGCAATGGCAGAGGTTGGGAAAAGCATTTCCCGCATCCCGGGGCCACCTTTGGGACCTTCATAACGGATGACAACGACGTCGCCAGCCACAATTTTACCGGCTTTAATGGCTGCAGTGGCTTCCTCTTCAGAGTTAAACACTCGGGCCGGACCTTCATGTTTTAACATTTCCGGTGCCACGGCTCCCTGTTTAACCACGCCGCCGTCTGGGGCCAGGTTTCCGAACAGCACCGCTAAACCACCGGTTTTGCTGTAGGGATTGTCCAGTGGCCGGATGACTTCTGGATTTTTATTGGTCACACAGGTCAGATTTTCGGCAATGGTTTTTCCAGTTACCGTCATTAAACTGGTATCAATCAACTTGGCATCAGCCAATGTTTTCATGACTGCCTGAATCCCGCCGGCATAGTAGAGATCTTCCAGATGGTGGTTTCCGGCTGGGGCCAGCTTACACAAATGCGGTGTTTTGGCAGAAATCTCGTTGACTTCTTGTAAGTCAATGCAGACCCCGGCTTCATTGGCAATGGCAGGTAAGTGAAGAATACTGTTGGTGGAACAACCCAGCGCCATATCGCAGGCCAGGGCATTTCTGAAGTTGGCATCGGTCATGATATCCCGAGGTTTGATGTCCTTTTTCCACATTTCCATAACCTGAATGCCAGCTTTTTTAGCCAATCGGATTCGTTCAGCAAAAACAGCTGGGACGGTACCATTACCAGGCAATCCCATACCCAACACTTCAGTTAAACAGTTCATGCTGTTGGCGGTAAACATTCCCGAGCAGGAACCACAGCCAGGGCAAACGGAATCTTCAAAAGACTTGAGCTCTTTTTCATCGATTTTTCCGGCATTGAAAGCACCAACGGCTTCAAAGGCGGTGTTTAAATCGGTATCTTTTTGTCCAACAGCTTTACCAGTGAGCATTGGTCCGCCGCTGACAACTACGGCAGGAATATTCAATCGGGCTGCTGCCATCAGCATCCCGGGGACAATTTTATCGCAGTTGGGAATCAAAACCAGGGCATCAAGGGAATGGGCAGTGGCCATGATTTCGATGGAATCGGCAATGATTTCCCGGGAAGCCAGAGAATACTTCATCCCCACATGGCCCATGGCGATACCGTCACAGACGCCAATGGCTGGGAATTCAATGGGCGTTCCACCCGCCATGCGGATACCTTCTTTAACCGCTTTGGTGATGGTATTTAAATGAATATGGCCGGGGATAATTTCATTAAAAGAATTGACTACGCCGATTAATGGTTGCTCCAGTTCTTCGTCAATATAGCCCATGGCTTTGAATAAAGAACGCTGGGGCGTTGTTTCTACACCTTTTTTTACACGATCACTTTTCATTTGATTTCCTTTCGTTTGTGGTTTTGATTATGTTATTTCTTAAGTACCGTGAGCTCTGCAATCAGTTTCGCACGAAACAATTTTTACACTGTACGTCGTACAGGCTACCGCCTGTTCGCCTACACGTTACAAAATTGTTTGTGGAAACTGACTGCAAAGCAATAATTGCTCATTTCTATTAATTGCTAATTATTAGATATTTATAAAGTATTGACTTAAATAATTCTATAAATTTCCGATAATTTTTTCACCCATTTCAACGGTGCCAACTAAAGTCATGCCCTCGCTGAAAATGTCGCCGGTACGGTAGCCTTGAGCCAGTGTTTTCTGCACAGCGGCTTCAATGACGTCGGCTTCTTCAATCAGATCCAGCGAATAACGCAACATCATCGCAACCGAAACGATAGTCGCAATCGGGTTGGCTTTGTTCTGGTTGGCAATGTCTGGTGCCGAACCATGGATTGGTTCAAACATTCCAAATTTGCCGTCGGCCATACTGGCTGATGGCAACATTCCGATAGAACCAGTAATCATGCTGGCTTCGTCGGATAAGATATCGCCGAATAGGTTTCCGGTGACAATGACATCAAACTGTTTAGGGTTAATGACCAGTTGCATAGCGGCATTATCAACATACAGATGGTTCAGTTCGACTTCTGGATAGTCTTTGGCGACTTCTTCCACACAACTTCTCCAGAAGCGTGATACTTCCAGAACATTGGCTTTATCCACGTTGGTGACTTTTTTGTTGCGCTTCATAGCGATTTCAAAGGCTTTTTTAGCAATCCGCAGCACTTCTGGTCGGGTGTATTTCATAATATCCCAGGCAGCGAAGTCGCCATCCCGGCCTTTTTCGCCGAAATAAACATCACCAGTCAGTTCACGAACAACCATGATATCCAGTCCGTCGCCAATAATTTCAGGTTTTAAGGGACAAGCGGCTTTTAATTCATCATAAAGAATGGCTGGTCTCAGGTTGGCATACAGACCCAGGGCTTTTCGCAGACCCAACAGGCCGGCTTCTGGTCGTTTATCGCCAGGTAAATTGTCCCATTTTGGTCCGCCCAGGGCGCCGAGTAACACGGCATCGCTGGCTAAACAGACGTCAACGGTTTCCTGAGGCAGGGGGTTGTCACAGGCATCAATGGCGGCACCACCGGCCAGCACTTCGGTATAGTTAAAGGTATGGTTATATTTTTCGGCAATTTTATCAAGGACTTTAATACTGGCTCCGACAATTTCGGGACCGATGCCGTCTCCGGGGATTACTGCTATTTTATAATTCATGGTGTTCTCCTCTTTAAGTTATATTGTGGTTTTGTTTTTATTATAATGAATACTCCGAATGAATGACTCCGGTGTCAACAAATTAATGACGTCGGAATCAACGTTGCTTCCATATCTGAATATGCTTTCTTGTGCTATCAGCTCTTACCGCTTTCCGATAACTCGGTGGGATCGGCGATCCGGCCTAAAATAGCAGTTGCTGCTGCAACTTCAGGGTTGGCCAGATAAACTTCGGAGTCGATATGACCCATTCGTCCGACAAAGTTACGGTTGGTCGTGGCCAGACATCGCTCGCCAGCGGCCAGGATTCCCATATGTCCACCCTGACAAGGTCCACAGGTCGGGGCGCTGATGGTGGCTCCGGCTTCCACAAAGGTTTTGAAGTAACCCAGTTCCATGCACTGGAGATAAATCTTCTGGGTAGCGGGAATAATCAGCACCCGAACCCCTTTAGCGACGTGATGGCCTTCGAATATTTTGGCCGCTTTTGAAAAATCGGACAGGCGTCCGTTGGTACAGGAGCCGATGACCACCTGATCGATGATAATCGGTTCGGTGATTTTGATTTCGTCGGTGGTTTTGGTGTTTTCCGGCAACGATGGAAAAGCCACGGTCGGCTTGATGGTTGACAAATCGATTGAAATGGTGCGAACATATTCAGCGTCCTCATCGGCGCTATAAACCGTGAATTCTTTTTGGGAATGATCTTTGACGTATTCCAGGGTTCGATCATCGACCATGAAGATGCCGTTTTTGGCACCGGCTTCAACGGCCATGTTGGCAATGGTAAAGCGATCGTCAATGGTCAGGTTGGCAATCCCGTCGCCGACAAATTCCATCGACTGATAAAGAGCCCCCTCCACACCGATCATGCCGATAATATGGAGGATCACATCTTTCCCGGAGACGTATTTATTGAGCTTTCCGGTTAAGACAAGCTTAATGGCGGTTGGCACTTTGAACCAGGCTTTGCCGGTGGCCATGCCAGTAGCCATATCGGTACTGTCAACGCCGGTTGAAAAGGCCCCCAAGGCCCCGTAGGTACAGGTATGGGAATCGGCGCCGATAACTAAATCGCCGCTGACCACCAATCCTTTTTCCGGGAGCAGGGTATGCTCAATCCCCATTTGGCCAATTTCAAAGTAATTGGTAATCTGATGCTCGCTGGCAAAGGTTCTCATTTTCTTGCACTGTTCGGCGGCTTCGATGTCTTTATTGTGGGCGAAGTGGTCTGGCACCAGCACCACCTTATCTTTATCAAACACGGTTTTTGCATCAATGCCTTTAAAGACATCAATCGCTACCGGTGCGGTTATATCATTTCCAAGGACGAGGTCCAAGTCGGCCATGATTAAATCGCCTGGCTTTACCTCTGTTAATCCTGCATGGGCTGCTAAAATTTTCTGAGTCATTGTCATACCCAATGCCACTCATCTCCTTCCGAGTTAAAAACATTTCATTTATCTAATTTATTATTTTCCCCGTCTTATTTTTCACGTTCCTCGTCACTTAAGAGCTTGTATTCAATGGAGTCGATCAGGGCGATCAGGCTGGCTTCGATGATATCGGTGGAAACGCCGACGTTGGTCCAGATGTCGATGCCGTCGGAGCTTTCAATCAGTACCCGAACCTTAGAGGCGGTGGCCGATTTGGAATCGATGACCCTCACCTTGAAGTCAGTCAGGCGGACTTCGCTGATTTTGGGATAAAAGACTTCCAGGGCTTTTCTGAGCGCCTTATCCAAGGCGTTAACCGGTCCGTCGCCTTCGGCGGCATTGATTTCTGATTGACCATCGACATTGATCTTTACTACAGCCGAAGAACTAAGAGCTTCCTTGGTATGGGTTTGCTCGCCAATGGTTTTGAAATCTTCCAAGGTAAAGAAGGGTTTATGCAAGCCTAGTTCCTTACGGATCAGTAGCTTAACACTGCTTTCAGCGCCTTCAAACTGATAACCCTGGTATTCCAGCTCTTTGATGCGATCCATCACCCGGGTGGTTTCTTCGGATTTCTTGGTCAGACTTGGATCCACCTCATTAATCAACTGGATAATGGTGCTGCGACCAGAAACCTCAGACATTAAAATCCGTCGTTCGTTGCCAACAGTTTCTGGGGAGACATGTTCAAAGGACGCTGGATTTTTCATCACCGCATCAATGTGCATGCCGCCCTTATGGGCAAAGGCTGATTTTCCGACAAAGGGTTCTCGTCCGGTCAGAGCGTAATTGGAAATTTCGGCAATTCGGATCGCCGAAGATGTGAGTTTTTGCAGTTCTTCATCAGCCAGACAGTGGAATCCCATTTTCAATTGGAGATTAGGAATAATCGTGGCCAGATTGGCATTGCCGCAGCGTTCCCCATAGCCCAGGAAGGTTCCCTGAACCTGCCGGGCACCGGCATGAACAGCCATCAGCGAATTAGCCACGGCCAGCCCGCTATCATTATGGCAATGGATTCCCAGAGGGATTTTCAGTTTGTTTCGCACATCGGTGACGATCTCCTGAATTTCAAAAGGCAGGGTGCCGCCATTGGTATCGCAAAGTGCTAAACAATCTGCCCCGCCCTGCTGGGCTGCCAGTAAGGCTTCAATAGCATAAGATGGATCATTCTTGTAACCGTCAAAGAAGTGTTCCGCATCAAAGGTGACATCTTTGCCTTGGGCTTTGAGATAAGCCATGGTTTCCTCGATCATTTTCAGGTTTTCTTCAAGTGTCGTTTTAATAATGTCGGTAATATGAAAGGTCCAGCTTTTTCCGAAGATGGCGACTCCTGGAGTCCCGGTTTCAAGAATGGCTTTTAAATTAGCGTCGTCCTCAACGGCGATGCCTCCCCGACGGGTGCTGCCAAAGGCAACCAGTTTGGCATGGTTAAGCTGCACGCCTTTGATCCGATTAAAAAACTCGATGTCCTTCGGGTTCGAACCGGGATTGCCGGCTTCGATATAATCAACCCCCATTTTATCCAGGGTTTCCATCACTCGGATCTTGTCTTCAACCGAGAACGAAATCCCCTCCGCCTGGGCTCCATCTCTTAAGGTTGAATCAAAAACTAATATTTTTTCTGACATCCCAAGTCCTCCCTTGTTATGGATTTAAATGTAATTGCAAAATTTATTCGCACAACCAACTATGGTTGCTTTGATGTCGGTTTCCGCAAACCATTGTGTAGCGTGTAGGCGAACAGGCGGTAGCCTGTACGACGTGCAGTGTAACAATTGTTTGGCGCAAACCGACAGCAAAGCTCACGACACCTTCGCAATTTTTGATACAGTTTTTAACTGCTGTTACTGGGCTTCGCTTGTTTGGGTTTCTTGTATATAAAGCATTTGGTTTACTGCGTCAACATAAGCTTTTAAACTGGCATCAATGATATCGGTGCTCAGTCCCCGACCATGGTACACATGGGTGCCATCCGAAATTTTTACTTGCGCTTCACCCTGAGCATCGGTGCCATCGGTGACTGCTGTAACCCCATAATCGATCAGAGTCAGTTCACCACAATCAACCAGTTCGCCGATGGCTTTAAACCCAGCTGAGATCGGTCCATCTGCCAGGGATACGCCTTCAATCAGATCGCCATTTTTTCTTAAGCGAATTGTCGCGGCAGTAGAAATGGTGTTCCCGGTGCTGATGACAAAACGATCGAGGGAATAGACTTCTGGAATCGCCAATTGTTTTTGTTCAACCAATGCTAAAATGTCTTTATCAGAAATGACTTTTTTCTTGTCAGCCAATACCTTGAACTGATCAAATAAATCCAGGACCTCATCATCACTTAAGGTATAACCCAGAGATGCGAGCTTATCGACAAATGCGTGTTTACCGGAATGTTTTCCCAGCACCATCTTGTTTTCTTTTAAACCAATCGATTCGGGCGTCATGATTTCATAGGTTTCCTTATTGGCCATCATGCCATGCTGATGAATACCAGACTCGTGGGCAAAGGCGTTCTCGCCGACAATGGCTTTATTGGGCTGTACCCGAACCCCAGTCAACTTAGATAACAAGCGGCTGGAGCGATAGATCTGAGTTGTATCGATGTTGGTATCTACCTGGTAAACATCATAACGAGTTTTGAGTGCCATGACAATTTCTTCCAGCGCCGCATTACCAGCCCGTTCACCGATCCCGTTAACCGTACATTCCACCTGACCAGCACCAGCCTGAACGGCTGCTAATGAGTTGGCCACACCCAGTCCCAAATCGTCATGAACATGAACCGAGATGGTCGCCTTGTCAATGTTTGGCACGTTATTGCGAATCCCTTCAATAAATTTAAAATATTCACCAGGGGTGGTATATCCTACTGTATCCGGCACATTAACAATGGTAACACCTTCATTAATAACCCCTTCTAGCACCTGATATAAAAATTCTGGTCGAGTTCGGGAAGCATCTTCGGCAGAAAATTCAACCTCACCGCAAAGGTTTCTGGCAAATTTCGCCATCGCAATGGCTTTTTCCAGAACCGCTTCCGGGGACATCCGCAACTTGTACTCCATATGAATATCCGAAGTTGCCAAAAAGTAATGAATTCGGGGATTAACCGCTCCTTTTAAGGCTTCATAGGCGGTAGTAATGTCTTTTTCAGTGCTTCTGGCCAGGCTAGCCACGGTAGCATTTTTAATTTCATTGGCAACCAGTTGAACTGACTCAAAGTCGCCAGGAGATGCAATGGCAAAGCCTGCTTCAATGACATCAATTCTCAAGCGTTCGAGTTGTTTCGCCATCTCTAATTTTTCTTTCAGGTTCATACTGCAACCCGGTGACTGTTCCCCATCTCGAAGGGTGGTATCAAATATTTTTACTATTCTGCTCATTGCATCTCCTCCTAATTATTTTGCTTTTCTATATTAATTTTCGTATTAATTTTCGTATTAATTTTCGTTTTTGTGTTTTAAAAAAAGGCAGAAGGACTTCTGCCTTTTAATATGTCTGATATGTTGAAATGTTTATTTTTTGATCCAGGACATCATGGTTCGTAATTCGGCACCAACTTTTTCAACCTGTGTTTCAGTTTCAATCCGTCTTACGGCATTGAAGTATGGTCGGTTAGCCTGGTTTTCAAGGATCCAGTTACGAGCAAAAGTACCATCCTGAATATCATTAAGAACACCCTTCATCGCTTTTTTGGTGTCTTCAGTGATGATCTTGCTGCCAGTGATGTAATCACCATATTCAGCTGTATCACTGATAGAATAACGCATGTAGCCTAATCCACCCTGGACAACTAAATCGATGATCAGTTTCATTTCATGGACGCATTCGAAATATGCACTTTCTGGTTGGTATCCAGCTTCTACTAAGGTGTCAAAACCAGCTTTCATCAGGGCAGTTACGCCGCCGCAAAGAACCGCTTGTTCACCGAATAAATCGGTTTCGGTTTCTTCTTTAAAAGTTGTTTCAAGGATACCGGCACGACCGCCGCCGATTCCGGAAGCATAAGCTAATCCCAGATCATGAGTATTGCCTGATGGATCCTGGTAAACTGCGATCAGACAGGGAACGCCTCGGCCTTCCTGATATTGACTTCTAACGGTATGTCCTGGGCCTTTTGGTGCGATCATGAAGACATTCACATCGGCTGGTGGAATAATTTGACCGTAGTGAATATTGAAACCATGGGCAAATACCAGGCTGTTGCCTGCTTCAAGGTTTGGTAAAATGCTTTCTTTGTAGATTGCTGCCTGTCTTTCATCGGGAAGAAGAATCATGACGATATCAGCTGCTTTGGTGGCATCGGCGGCTGTCATAACTTTTAATCCAGCTTCTTCAGCGATTGGCCAGGATTTGCTGCCTTCATAAAGACCAACAATAACATTCACACCTGATTCTTTCAGATTCAGTGCATGAGCATGCCCCTGACTTCCGTATCCAATAATTGCGACAGTTTTTCCATCGAGTAACCCCAGATTACAATCTGCGTCATAAAATAATTTTGCCATTTTTTAATTTCCTCCTTGAAATGTTTTAATAATTTAATTTTCTAATTATATAAATTCACTTGATGTGACCATTATATACTGTATCGTGTATATCGTACCGACCAATTGTTAATCTGTTGTTTGCTACAGAATCGGACAGGCTATCGCCGTGTCCGCTCTGATGCAAACAACATGATGTAACAATTGTCGGCACTTACTTTTTGTTTGTTTTATAACTTTATAAATAAAAAAATCCGCCTCTGTATAACAACAGAGGCGGATATAAGTATCCACGGTACCACTCTAAATTTAAAATAGTTTTACAACTATTTCCTCTTCTGGTCTGATCGTAAGACGAACCTAACCATAGTCATTTAACGTTGACATCCTAATGGATTACGGCCGTCCCTACTAATTGGGTAAATTTTCAGGTTGGCAGCTCGCAAGTGAGTATTACATACCATCGTATTATTGGAATCACACCATTCTCCAACTCTCTTAAATACAATTTTTGGCATCTTTCTCTTGGTCATAGCAGTTGTTTTATTCTATTTTCTAAGCTTGCTAGGCTTACTATTTGAGTCATTATATCTATTTATTTTATCTTTGTCAATCACTAAATATGAAAGAAATCATGATATCGGTTTCTAGTTTGCAACCATATCAAAACCGCATTTAAACTTCGGTAATTTCATATTCCTTGTTACCAAGACCCAGCTTAACGGCATGATCGACACAGACCTTCCAGTTTGTATCCGGGTGAACCAATGTGAAGACATCCAGATCTGACAGATCCTGGACTTCATTTTCGACTATCCGTTCTTCAGCACAGCTGCCCCGGAGAATCCGGGCATTGTTACAGGCGTCAGCACAGGCCATATCCAGCGCAACCGGGTCCACGGATGCAAAAATTCCGACGTCCTGGATGATTGGCAGATCATTTTCCACGTGACAATCACAGTTGGGTGAAACATCGATGACAAAACTGATGTGGAATTGGGGACGACCCGTTACTACTGCCTTGGTATATTCAGCAATTTTTTTGTTGAGAATATCATTGCTTTCATCATATTTTGGCGAAATGGCATCAAAGGGACAAACCCCAATACAGCGACCACAACCGACACAAGTATCCGGCTTGATACGTGCTTTCCCATCTTCGACCCGATAGGAAATGGCGCTAAAAGCGCAGATTTTTGAACACATTTTACAACTGCGACATTTTTTCTCTTTGACAAAGGGTTTGCTGTTTGAATGCATCTCCATTTTTCCTCGCCGGGAACCACAGCCCATCCCAATGTTTTTTAAGACGCCACCAAAACCAGTGTTTTCATGTCCTTTGAAATGCGTCATCGAAACAAACACATCAGCATCCATTATCGCCCGACCGATTTTTGCACTTTTGACACATTCGCCACCTTCTAATGGCACTTCAATATCGTCAGTCCCCTTTAAGCCGTCGCCAATGATTACATGGCACCCAGTGACAAACGGATTATAACCATTTTCATAGGCGGCATCCAAATGCTCCAGTGCATCTTTTCGGCGACCAACGTAAAGGGTATTGCAGTCAGTAAGAAATGGCTTCCCGCCTTTTTCTTTGATCATATCAACGATTACCTTTGAATAGTTAGGGCGTAAATAAGCCAGATTTCCCGGTTCGCCCAGATGGATTTTAATAGCGGCAAATTTGTTTTCAAAATCAATATCGGTCATTCCAGCGGCCGTGACCAGTTTTTCCAATTTTTTTAATATATTATTGGAACCGGTTGTTCGTAATGTTGTAAAATATACCTTAGATTTCTGATTCATTCGTATTTCTCCTATTCTAAATCATTTTAGTCGAACCAAGTATTGTTCAGACAATCGCTTCATTGTTGTTCTTATTTTAGATACACATGTTTCTCTATGAAGAACATATTATCACATACTACGCCTTAATTCAATACCCAATTAAACGGCTTATTTCACAGATCTTTTTAAACTTCTGAATACTTATTCAAATTCTCTTTTTCTCAAAAAAATCTTTCAGTAAATCTTCACATTCTTTTTCACAGATACCAGCATAGATTTCCATCTTTTTGGGGAGCATCGGGTGTTGACCTAAAAAAGCGGTCGACTCTACGCCGCCAAATTTCTTTTCAGCCACCCCATAGACCAGCATCGGGATTCGCGCCTGAATAATGGCTCCCATACACATCACACAGGGTTCGGCGGTAACGTACAGCTGGCAGTCATCCAGCCGCCAGCGTCCTAATTTTTGGGCAGCTTCCCGAATTACCAACATTTCGGCATGAGCGGTCGGATCGGCCAGAATTTCTTTCTGATTATAGGCCTTGGCGATGATCTCGCCATCACAAACGATGACCGCGCCGATGGGTACCTCTCCGTTTGTTTCGCCCAGCCTGGCCACTTCAATGGCAAGGGACATCATTTCCTGGAGATTGTTATTTTTTTTGATAATGGCAACGCCCTTCATCGAACTAATGCCAAATACCAGTGCCATTGGCCATAGCCGGTTCGGGGGTTGTCGGTTGACTGCTTTTGTACTGGCTGCGGATTAGGCACCGGCTGGGGATTGGGTACTGGTTGTGGTGTCGTTCCAACCGTGACGTTAGGGGTGTTAATGGCCGTTAAAAAACGATCATTTCCGGCAGTCTGCAGATAGCTGATAAAGGATTCATCACAGGCTGAATACTCATTGATAATGGCCGTTGCTTTTAGACTCGGGTAGTCACTGCTGGTGGCCAGATAATTGTTGCAGGCTACGGTATACATCTGATTCGGATCCAGATTTGCTCCCCCGACGGTCGCCGAGAATACCCGTTCGCCTTTGAGTTTGGATAAATCATATTGGGCGGTGATACCACTCCACTGCAGGTAGCTGCCACTATTGCTGGGCCAGGAGTTGTCATTTTTATCTTTAGCAATTTGGTTGTTGACTCCAATTTCAATGCTCGTCTCCAACATATTTTTGATGTCTGCTCCGGAAACTTGCTTGGTGACCAGATAATTTCCAAAGGGGAGCACATCAATGACCTGCCCTTTGTTAATCTCTCCAGCCGGAATCTGAGCGCGGATTCCGCCGGCATTTTCAACAGCAATATCGGCGCCCGTTACAAAACGATAACTGTCAGCTAAAGCTCTGCCCAGATTCAGCTCTCCCAACCGCACATCCTGCCAGATGTTATCCGTTGGTCCCCCTAATTTCACTGGGGTGTTGCCGACCACCTGTTTTTTGATCGGATCTTCCCGGGCTTCTATCGCTGCGGTTAAGGCGGCAACTGTTGGATCCGCTGGTATAACATCATCAGTAGCCTGGGCGGCGGTTGTCAGAGCCGCGGTTTTATTTTCTACTACATAAGTGGTTTCAATGGCACTGGTATTAAGCGTTTCTGCTTTTGGGGCAGGAACAGCTGCTTCAGTTAACGTTTCTGTTTCAATCACATCCGCTGGATTTAATTGCTCAGACACTGCTGCTTCATTTGTTACTTCTACGGTTGGTAATGCTTCTTCTGTTAACGCATCCGTCACAGTTTCCCCAGGACTTTCTACCCGGGCAACCAGGGCCACTACCTTTTTCAGGGTAATATCCACTTCGCCCACGGCACTGGAATAGCAACCGGTTTGGACGATCAGGGTGCCATTAACTTCACGGTCTTCCACATCATGGGTGTGCCCATCCACAATCACATCAATACCCGGAGCACCTTCGGCAATGGCATCGCTGCGCATCAGGGTACCGTTATCTGAATCGCCAATGTGGGTCAGGGCGACAATCACATCACAGCCCTGGGCCTCCAGGGCCGCCACGGATTGCTTAGCAGTTTCAATGGTGGATTCCCGGGTACCAAAGGAAAGTCCCACCACATTGGCTGGTGCTGTATCAGAATAAATGTCTGGGCTGATCAGTCCAAACACGCCGATTTTGATGACCTCACCATTAACATCAATTTCTTTTATTAAATAGTTATCACTAAAAAAGGAGTTTCCGGAATCGTCGTAGACCACGTTGTTTCCCAGTATTTTGGTATTGGCCATGGTACCCAGTTCCAGCAACCGGGCACTGCCGTAATTAAAATCGTGGTTTCCCGGGGCAATGGCATCAAAACCCACGGCGGCCACGAGTTCAGCAACGCTGCCTCCCTGTTCAATGGTGGCAAAGGACTGTCCATGAAAAATATCGCCGGCATCCACCGTCAAATCAGGATTTTTCTGATTGATGATGGTTTTTAGTTTGGCATAACCGATGGTATTATTTTTGGCACTATAGGTATAACGGGAATGCGTGTCATTGGTATGAATGATCTTCAGGGTAATGGTTTGGTCATCGTTTACGGTTGCCCCAAAAACTGAGGATCCCCAAACTCCTGATACCAAAAACACCATCAGCACAATACTCAAACTCTTTTTCCAATTTTTCATCGTTTTGCTCCTCATTCCTTAATTGTTCGATTCTTCAGATATTAAAATTCTTTTTGGTTTCTTTCATTTGATAATCATTATATATTCTTTCAGAAAGATTTCAAAGCAATAAAAAGTAAAATCAATAAAAAAACTGCCTCGGGAATTTCATCCGAAACAGTTTTATTTGCTTTAATCAATTTTAAATTATTGTATTTTATACCTGCACCTTATTGGAGTGCCGCTTTGTTGGTATACCTCAGTAAGGCCTTACATATTGCGGCGGTGAGGATTCCGGCGACAATGGCTTCGGGAATGCCGTTGATGGCAATGACCGATAGGATTACGCCGTACAGGGTAGACAAGGCCACGTTCTTTGCTTCGGCATAGCTTTGGCCGAAAAACAGATAGATAAAATTCATAACCAACAGAGTATTCGTAAGCGATCCGCCGACACCGGCAACCGTCAATGCCAAAGCATCATTATTTTTGACTTTTTTCATGCCTTTATAAATATAATGCGGTACCACGCCGACCAGAATTCTTGGCACAAAACAGATGACCAAACTCCAAAAATTACCGGAATAGGTTCCCAGCGAATAAAAAGGGGTGAAAACAAAAGATGTCACTGTGGGATTAAAGGTGTTATTGATCAGACTTGTGAGACCAAAAACAAATCCCAAAAAAGCACCATAGAATGGTCCCAGAAGAATACTGCCAATAATGACGGGGATGTGGATAATGGTAGCTCGGGTAAATCCCAGTGGTATATAACCCAAAAACGGTGTCGCTGCCAACAAAATAATGATCGCCACAAAAAAAGATAGTTTGACCAGGTCATTGGTCTTGGTATTTTTCATTTCTTAACCTCCTGCTATCGTTCCAGTCACGCCGGATACAATGCACCTATATTTTAACGCCTTTTTTATTTAATTACAATAAAAACTTGTATTTACTCCTTGCCCCCGGGTTTGGTATAATGATTATGAAAATAAATGAAAAAAAGTTCGTAAAGGAAAGCCAATGAAAAATTTATTAAAAAATAAAACCGTTGTTTTGGGTATTACCGGAAGCATCGCTGCTTATAAAATGGCCAATGTGGCCAGCAGTCTGGCAAAAATGGGCTGTGATGTCCAGGTTATTATGACAAAAAACGCTCAGGAATTTATTTCACCCCTCGTCTTTGAAAGCCTAACTGGCAATAAATGTATTGTGGATACCTTTGATCGCAATATTTCATATGATGTGGCCCATATCAGTCTGGCCAAAAGAGCCGATCTTTTTATGGTGGCTCCGGCCTCGGCCAATGTTATTGGCAAAATCAACGCCGGTATTGCCGACGATATGCTGACCACCACCATCATGGCCTGTCGCTGTCCCAAGCTGATTGCCCCAGCCATGAATACTGCCATGTACGAAAACCCGATTGTTCAGAATAATTTAAAGAAACTCAAGAGCCTGGGTTACAAAATTATCGATCCGGCTGTTGGTATGCTGGCCTGTAAGGATGTTGGTGCTGGTAAACTGCCAGATGAAGAACTGCTGATTAATCATATTCTCCATGAAATTGCCTTTCATCATGACCTGACTGGAAAAAGCATTCTAGTTACTGCTGGTCCCACCGGCGAGGCCATTGACCCGGTTCGCTATATTACCAATCATTCCAGCGGCAAAATGGGTTATGCCTTGGCTAATGCCGCTATGCTCCGGGGTGCAGATGTCACCCTGATCAGCGGAAAAACTGCTTTAGCGCCACCAGCCTTCGTCAAGTTTGTACCGATTTTTTCTGCCAGTGAAATGTGTTCCGAGGTAATGGATCATTTCGAAAAGACGGATATCGTGATCAAAGCCGCTGCCGTTGCCGACTTCAAGCCAAAGAAATACGCTATTGAAAAGCTGAAAAAACGTGATGGAAAGCCAGAAATCTTGCTAACACCAACCATTGATATTCTAAAAACAATTGGCGAAAAGAAACGACCGGATCAGTTTATTTGCGGTTTTTCCATGGAAACAGAAAATATGATTGAAAATTCCAGGGAAAAGCTCTATTTAAAAAATGTGAATATGATGGTGGCTAATAATTTAAAGGAAAAAGGTGCCGGTTTTAACACTTCCACCAACCGGGTGACGATCATTACGATTGAAAAAACCGAAGCGCTTCCGCTTTTATCCAAGGATGCAGTCGCCCATCGAATTCTTGACGCCATCCTGGATGAACTGTAATGACTGGTTCCCAGCTGAGTCATGTAGCCATGGAAATGGGGATCATCCTCCTTTCCAATGGTGCTGAAACCTACCGGGTAGAAGAATCAATGCAGCGGATTTGTTTTGCTCTGGGAGCCCGGGAAGCCGAAATTTTTGTTGTCCCCTCGACCATCATTATTACCATTACGATGCCAAATGAAATCCCCCTAACCCTAACCCGACGGATTCACTCCCGCAAAACCGATTTGCACAAAGTGGCCGATATGAATCATTTATCCCGACAGATTTGCTATGAATCCCTATCCTATGATGAACTGATCAGCGAAATTGATCGCATCAATGCCATTCCATCCTATTCCTATCTTCTCCATTTATTGGCATTTGCCTTTATCGCGCAGATGTTCACCCTCTTTTTTGGGGGAAAT
Organism: Acetobacterium woodii; assembly: GCA_016213825.1. GTDB lineage: Bacteria > Bacillota > Clostridia > Eubacteriales > Eubacteriaceae > Acetobacterium > Acetobacterium woodii_A. Next base: position 111,600 of record JACQZP010000016.1, read on the forward strand.
TTTCTGGACAGTTGTCTGGGTTTTATTATTGGTTTGGGTATAAAATTGCAAATGGATGTGATGGGCCGCCTGGAAACGAACAGCTTTTTTATCAATATTGTGGGGGGAATTATTGCCTCTACGGTAGCGGTAATTGCTGCCGGTTTAGGGTTGACGGCTAATATGAACACCATTATCATTGGGTCGATTATGACCTTGGTTCCCGGTCTTGTCATCACTAATTCGATTCGAGATATTATTGCCGGTGATTATCTTTCCGGTTTAACAAAAGGAGTGGAAGCGCTGTTAATTGGTTCTGCTATTGCTACTGGCGTCGCCGTACCACTGAGTTTGCTGCGACCATTCTGGGGAGGTTGAGATGATGAATTATATTTTACCCTGTTTATACGCTTTTGGGGCCTCCTTCGCATTTGCCATCGTTTTTAATATTCAGCGAAACAAACTGCTCCTTTCTGCCCTTGGCGGCATGCTGGGGCAACTGGCTTTTGTGATATTTTTGAATGTCCTTTCCAACCAGGCGGCGTCTTACATGCTGGCAACCATTGCGATTGCCCTTTATGCGGAGGTCATGGCACGATTGACCAAATCCCCCACCACCATTTATCTGGCGGTGGCCCTGATTCCCCTGGTTCCCGGAGGAGGTATCTACTATACCATGTTGTATTTTATCAATGGAGACATTGAGCTGGGAGCATCCACCGGCATTGAAACCCTGTTGATTTCCGGAGCCCTGGCCGTCGGAATTATCATGGTCTCTTCCACTGTCAATCTGGTCCGGAAGGTTATGTTAAAACGCAAGGCCCGGATGGGAAAGAAGTATCATTATGGCCAAAAAAATTAACTTCGCCGTTCTTCTCGTCCTAATCGTGTTATCTATGGGGGGATGCTGCGCAAACCAACCGGAAGATAATTCCGAGCTGGCCAATTACACCACCAGTGATTTGCATACCTTAGCGGTGGCAACCCCGCTATCAAATGAAGCGAGGCTGTGTTTTTCATTTATTCAAAATAAATTAAGCTCGCCACTGGGCGGTATTTACACCAATTATCAAAACAATACCCAAACCACCGACTTATCAACCGGTCATGAAATTCTTTCAGAGTCTATGGGCTTGCAATTAGAATATGCCTGGCTTACCAAGGATCAGCAGTTATTTAATCAAACTGCCGACTATATCGAAAAAAATCTATTGGTTAATGATATTCTGCTGTGGCGGATTGTTGAAGAAGAGGCGCCGATTACCGATGTTTCGGCCACCATTGATGATCTGCGGATCTATGAGACCCTGGCTCAGGCTCAAAAGCTGTGGCCCCTCAACGATTCGGGCAAAAAATTGTTTGAAGCCCTTGAAAGCCAGTTACCCTCCCGGGGCTTTCATGCCAATTACCTGGTCAGCTATTACGGAGCCGCCAGTCCCACCCAGGACAACAGTGTGGAAATGGCCTATCTCAACCTCAGTGCTATTAGCACCCTGGCCCAGGCTGAACCTCAAATAACAGCTGCCCTGGAAGCAAATAAAAAACTGCTGTTAGGCAGCTTTATCAGTGAAACCCTTCCTTTATACCACAAGACCTACAACCCCCAAAAAGGTATTTATGAAGATGCCGACGGGAAAATCAATATTCTCGACAGCCTGATGGTGATGCTGAATATGGCCCGGCTGGGGATTTATTCGTCAAAGTCACTGGACTGGCTGGAAGAAAAAGTTGTCAGTGGCACCCTCTATTCTTACTATGATTCCAGCACCGGGGAAGCCCTGGACAAACAGGAATCCTCGGCGGCATATGGTCTTGCCGCCCAGATCGGAGCGGCCCTGGGAAATGATTTTTTAACCAGCAACGCTTTAACCCAACTGAAAAGTCATCAGAATACCGATAAGCAGAGTCCCTTTTATGGTGGCTTTGCGTACAACGACAATGCCTATTCCTATGATAATCTGCAGGCTCTTTTGGGTCTGGTTTATCATCACTAATTAGAGCGCCCCGGTGATATCAAAAAAGCTGTCCCCCCTAATTCAACAATACAATGAATTAGGGGGGACAGCTTTTTTAGAGACTATTGATTTTCAACTGCAAAATAATCTGCCAGGGCTTCACAAATCCGCTGCGACGCTTTGCCATCACCATAGGGGTTGACGGCATGAGCCATCACCTGGTAGGCAGCGGGATCATCCAAAAGGTTCTGGGTGACTTTGAGAATGTTATACTTATCTACGCCACCCATGATCACCGTCCCGACGGCGACGGCCTCTGGCCGCTCGGTTTCCTGGCGCAGTACTACCACTGGCTTTCCTAAAGCTGGGGCTTCTTCCTGAATCCCACCGGAATCGGTAAGGACCAGATAGACACGCCCCATCAGATTGGATATTTCACTATAATCAAGTGGGGATAAAATATGCACCCGATCAAGATCTTTAAGCAACGGCAAGGCTTTTTCGGCAATAGCAGGGTTGGGATGCATCGGAAACACGACCTCAATATCCGGATTGGCCAGCACCAGTTCCCGTATGGCTGAAAAAATCTGTTTCATCGGTTGCCCCAGATTTTCACGGCGGTGGCAGGTTAACAGAATCACCCGGTGGTTTTGATAGTCAATAGCATTAAGCACCGGGTTAGCAAAATGATAATCTACTTTCACCGTCATTAGTAACGCATCAATAACCGTATTACCGGTAATCACAATTTTTTCTGGCGAAATATCTTCTTTTAAAAGATTGGCTTGATTCCCGATGGTCGGCGCAAAATGCAGATCCCCCAATTGTCCAATCAGGGTACGGTTCATTTCCTCGGGATAGGGGGAATATTTATTTTTAGTTCGCAGTCCCGCCTCAATATGTCCAATAGCAATTTGCTGGTAAAAAGCTGAAAGGGCTGAAGCAAAGGCAGTGGTGGTGTCGCCGTGAACCAGAATCATCTGCGGCTGCTCTTGTTCCAGAATTGGTTTCAACTCTTCCAGAATGCTTGCTGTGATATAAGCAAGGGTTTGACCCGGCTTCATTAAATTGAGATCATAGTCCGCCGCAATGGCAAACAGCTCCAGCACCTGATCCAGCATTTCCCGGTGCTGAGCGGTCAGGGTTACCATGGTCTCAAAACGGGGATCTTTTTTTAACGCAATCACCAGCGGTGCCATTTTAATCGCCTCCGGCCGGGTCCCAAAAAGAATCATGATTTTATTTTTTTTCATCGTCACTCGCTTTCTCGTTTTAACAACCTCATCCGATGTGGCTTACCCCACATCGTATTCCATTTCTTTTCGAGCTCTTTCAATAAATTCCAACGGTGATATCACTTCTCCTTTTCCACTATCTTCATAATGAAAAACACCGATTTTCAGATCGATATCCACTTCATAAGGAGCCGTGATCGTATAAAAATCTTCATGTTTCATAGAATCTCTAATGCGCTGCTCGACAATTTTTGTTCCGGCTGCATCAGTGATTAAAAACAATCCAAAGGTAATGTCATCTTTTTCAATTAGATATAAGGTATCCTCGACTCTGAGGCTACGATGCATAACCTCGGTCATCTGACGGATAAACAACGGTAGTCGTTCTTCTCCCAGAATTCGCTTGATCTCCTTATAATGTCTGAATTTAATCATCATCAGCGATAACTCAATCTGCCCTCGTTTCGACATGCCAATAAAAATTTTCGCATCAGCAATCAAGGTACGCAGGTTTCGTAATCCGGTTTCCGGGTCAACGGTGGAGAGGCTGACATTTTCATCTTCCAACTCTCTCACCCGTCGCTGAAGCGCCAGATTTCCCCCAGTCATTAAGGTAACAACGTAGGTATACAGGGGCAATGCCACAATCCAAAAATAGTTTTTTGCCTCGATCGGTTCCCCGTAACCCAGGGTCAGAAAAATTGTGTAGGAAATATAAGCAAAAATCACAATTCCATTGGTCACCAGACCCAGGGTAATATTGCTAAAATAGGTAATAATAATTACCACAAAGGTGACATTGAGCATCACCAAATTCAAAATATAATTGGCCGAATCCGAGGCGGTAAAAACAATGGTAACAAAGGACAACACCAGAAAAAAGACGATGCCAAGGTCTGACAAAACCTGATCTTTATTTTTCATTTCCGCCAGCCTCCCTTCTTCAGTTGAATGCCATTCTTACGAATAACAAAGGCGACGCCCACTGCCAGCAGAATCAGGAACATAACGCTGACCAGAATAAAAATCTGGGCATCCTGTCGCAAGGCAACTTGTTTAACCACCGCAACGGTGGGGTTTTGAATGGCTTTGAATCGATAGGTCATCACATTTCCGTTGGTGTCTGCCAGGACGGCGTCACCGGTCAATCTGCCAAGATTTTTCAACTCACCGAGATTATTGCCAATGGCTGTTAAACCAATATTTTGGGGGGCTGTGACCATCAAGGCGGCCCGACCCGGTTTGCTGTAAAGCGAGTTCAGCAGCTGAACTGACCCCAGCGTTTCACCATAAACTGGGTCAATGATGAGTTTTTCATTGGTTTCAAAGGTTGTGCCCTCGGCATTGAATTTGAAATACAGCTTATCGTTACTGTTTTTAATAAAACTGTTATTTTGATCGGTACCCAGGGCAATAATATTGGAAGACACAGCGGTTTCATTCATCCCATCCGGGTGGATCACCGTCAATTCGCCGTTATTGCCTTTTGTATAACGCCCTAATACCCGGAACATTTTGGCCAACGTATTGCTGGTGTCTTTATCCAATTGATCGGGCACCACCATGGTCACCGCATTAAAATTGTAATCCGATACAAACGGTGACGGATAATTTTCAAAAATCAAATCATCGCTGGCCACCGAATTTATTTTGAGCATCGTCTCCTGGGTAAGATAGGCCCAGGGCATGTCGCCCTGGCGCAAGCTGCACCAGAGATCTTTGATTTCAAGATCAAAGGCAATCTTTACCTGAAAGGCACCACCAATGTCAATGTCGGTGGGGATGGCAATAGTGGCTTCATCGCCGCCGGCCTTTTCTAAGAAAAGCTTTCGGCTTCCCACCGGAATATCATTGATATAAACCGTCATCAACGACCGTTCAAAATCAAGGTTTTCAGAATACCGATAATTTAAATAAAACTCGCTGGCGTCGGAAAGACTCCGGTTGGCCGGATAGTTAATGGTAAATTCTTTGACCTGCCGAAAGGCACCCTTAAAATACGTGCCATCATTGCCAGCAAAATTGATGTACGTTTCCGGTTCAACTACCGGAGTTTTGACATCTTCATTTTTTCCCAACACTTTTGTGTTTGCTTTGAGCTGGTTCATTAACGAGGGATTCCCCAGCATCTCACCTGCATTGATTAAAGCGACATCATTTTTTGCAGTTACGACAAGCGTATTGGTTCCGATGCCTTCATTGACAAGCACCAGCAGTGCATCTTCATCATTAAGCCCAATCTGATCAACCACACTGCGATAATTGGCGGTCAGCTGGTCGTACTTTGATATCACAATTCTGTTTTTGGCCTGATTGGCGGCGGGATCACTGCTGGTCAAAATGGGAAAATAACCGTCGGTATAGATGGTTTGATTGGATAAACCAGCGACACCCCTAAGGGCCGCATTAAGTTCCCCTGTATTATTGGTATCTGAAACAACAAATACCGATTCACCATATCGTAATGAATCGACCTCAAAAAAACGATTATAAAAGGATTCAATACTGGTGGTAAAGGCATTCTTGTCATATTGAACAAAGATCGCCGATTCTTTAAAAACATCCAACCAATTGGCTTCACTGACATCATCTACACAGGGCAGGGCGTCCTGGGTTCGCATGTAACCGTCAATTCGGATATTATTATAGCCAACCTTTAAAAACTCCAGCGGCACATAAATATCAATGCCATGACGACCGCCGGTGTTGTCCGCCGGACGGAAGGAATAAAAATAGGAATCATTAATAGCCACCGTCAGACTGGATAATTGGGTGTCCGCCAAAGGCGTCGCCCGATATTCCAGATGAAGCAACACACTTTGGACATTCCAGTCTTTTGCCACCCAAAAGGTTTGTTCCACTGTTGAAAACAGCCCCTTCATGGAATGATCTGTAAAGTTGGTCGTAAAAGTCTGGGGGGCTGTTCGCAAATCGGTTTGCGCTTCCCCACCATAATTGGCCGCAGCTACCGGCTGAATCAGCATCACCAGCAGACTTGCCATCAGGATCAGCGTCATAGTCAATCTCTTTTTCATATTATCCTCCTTTGTCTGTCTAATCAAGAAATAATTTCGAAATTTTATCAAATGTCGAACACTTATTGCTTTGTGTTCAGTTTCCACAAATAATTTCGTAACGTGTAGACGAACTGTCGGTAGCCTGTACGCCATACAGTTTAGAAATTGTTTCGTGCGAAATTAAGCATAAAGCTCACGGCAGTTTCGCTATTGTCTGCTGTTGTTCTAGCCCTGGAAGCGTTCGGTTTTATACCATTTGCTGTCCTGCTTTTTAATGCGGTCTTTAAAATATTGAAATACGCCATAGACAGTTACGATGATCCATAACTGACAATAAGTAAAATACATTAGGGCAATGACAAAGAAATTCGAAACAGACATTTCCCCTTTTTCAGTGGTCAGGGAAATAAATACCCCCAAGACAAACATGATAAAGGCAGTAAACCACAGTAGGTTACTAAATCCCTGGATGGAGGTGGATACCAGTCCCGCCATATTCATGATGAAAATAATATCCGATACCACCAGTGCCGTTAATAACAGAAAGTAAGTTGATAAAAAGTAAAAAATATCGAAACGAATTTTTTTTGCTTTAGGGTCCACCAGATAACCGATATTTTTGATGAGCACATAAACATTTCCTTTTACCCAACGAGTTCGCTGTCGGAACCAAACCGCCAGCGTTTGCGGCTCCTGCTCCCAGGTGACCGCCTTAGGTTGAAATTTGATCTTATAACCCATTAAATAAATCCGAAAACTGATCTCGGTATCTTCAGCCACGGCCTTTTCGTCCCAACCGCCAATAGCCTCGATGATGGTTCGGCGGAGAATAAAATTGGTACCCGGAATCGTACACAGCTTCATCAACTGCCAGCGGCCCGCTTGAGCCATCCACTGAAAGGACAAGGTTTCAATATTAATAAACCGAGTCAGCAGATTTACTTCCTTATTTCGGGTTCGGAATTTTCCAATCACTGCCCCCAGGGAATCATCAGCTTTCAGTTCCGCTGCCAGATACGAAAGGGCCTTTCGTTCCGGGGTATTGTCGGCATCGTAGATAGCGATGAATTCGCCGCTGCTTTGCCGATAGCCGATATTAAGGGCATTGGATTTTCCCTTTCCTCCGGTAATCTTATCGGTATTGATAACAATCAGCTTCCTGGTTGGATTTTCATCCTGGATTTTTTTTAACAACTCGGCACTGTTATCGGTGGAATTATCATTGATGACAATGATTTCGTATCGATCTTCCGGATAATCAAAATTCAGCAAGGCCGCCACGGTTTTCACAATAACAACCCCTTCATTATGGGCTGGTACCATAATCGACACAAACGGATAATCACCAATAACCTCCGGCGACGGCTCATTTTCAACCTTGATGTAATAAATATAGCCCCCAACAATCAGGACAATATTCACAAACAGCAGGCTCCAGATCAGAATGATGTTGATCACCATTAAATAGTCGAATACATTCATTGCGGTTTGTCCTCCTCGCTTACGGGCTTTTTGTGCTCATCCTGATCAACAATTTTTCGAAACTTATTTAAATAAATTCGCCTGCTGAATATAACAATAATGATAAAAACGATAATAATGATCCCAACGACGGTTAACAGAAACACATTCCCTGCCGTAAACAACTTTGCCAGATTATATTCCGGTGGTTTCTGGTAGGCGTACTGATCATCCACCGGTTCTTCATTATAAGCCAATGAAACCGGCATCCCATTGAGACGAATTTCCCCTGATCCGCTTTGAATGGTATTCTGTCCGATGCTCCAGTAATTCTCCAGATTTTTATAATCGGTTAACGACAGCCATTTATTGTTGATCACTTCAACCTGGTCAGTTAAAGCCGCCTCATCTTTCGGCAAAGATAAAACAATGGCGGTGCTGATGGGATAATTTCTAAAATTCCGGGGTTGACTTTGAGTATTCACCACCGTTTCCAGATCAATCCCCAGACTGGCTCGATTGAGCGCCCAGGTTTCATTTCCAGCGGGGATGATTTGCGTAGCTTGAACTGGATCCGATATAATAATGCCTGATGAGAATGCATTGAGCGGGGTAAGTGAATTGAAATCATCAAAAAAAAGATCTTCTCCAGTTACCAAACCCAATGGGTAAATTCTATTTTCCACCATTTTATTCATCATGGCATACATTTTCTCGGCCAAAGCCGTATCACTGTCAGAGACGGTTTCCGGGCTGGGACGATGAATGAGAATGGTACCATTTCGCGATTGAACATAACGTAGCACCTGGTAAAACCGTGCCATTGCCGGATAATCCATATTGTCATCAATGAGCACCACACCTAAAGCAAAGGGAATCCCACTGGCATAAAAAGCATCACTCATGGCAACCACCTGATTCAAGTCTGAAAAGGGATAAATTCCCGGAACCAGTACGAGCATGCTGACAGCAGCACTGGGTGTGAGCCAATTTTTAAGAAGATCCCCGAGACAAAGTTGAAAACTTTGATTGCCAATATAGGTGGGGACAACGGTTATGTTATTAAGCTTTACCGAAAAGGGATACCGCTTTTCGCCCGCCACAATGGTTGCTTCTCCAATACTGGGTAACTGGTTAATTACCCGTAAATCCTCCACCCAGATGCTGTTGATGGTCATCTCGCCTTTGTTCAAAGACACCGTTCGCCCCATCTGGCATTCTATTGAAAGCCCCTCCAGTCCGGGCAGCAATCCGGTTGAGATAAAACCGATATATACTATTTCCCCGGAAAATTTCTGACAATCCAATCGGAAGGATTCATTGTCGATGGCATTCTCGGAATTTTTTAAGATAATCACTTTTTGATAATCCATCATCCGCCCCGCCTGATAATCATCAATCATTGTTATTTCCGCTGTCTGGGTTAGGTCTGAAAGTAGGGTTTCCAACGAATTAAGATTATTGCTGTTGGCGGTACCAATGCCCAAGTTATCAAAGATGACCAGTACCTCCTTTGGTTCCATCATATTATTCCCGGTTATCTCATTTTGCGCCGCATTTACTTGAATCATATTTTCCTGGTCATTTAGCCCAGTCATTGGCACCAGAATGAAAACCAGCACCAAAAAGATCAACTTTTTTCGTTTCATCATCTGTAGCCTCCCTGATCATCCTGATTGCCTTTATTAAAGAAGATCTTCTTCTGAGCTTCCCAATCCACTTTTCGCAATTTTTTTTCAAACCAGTGAATCAGTTTTCCTAAAACGACAAATGAAACCAGATCAAAGGTAAGGGAGAAAATAAATAGTCGTCCCAGAGAATCCATGTCTCCAGAAGTGATGATTGAAAAATATAATTGCCAGAGACCGATAAAGAGCCAGGTCATCAGTCCGATAAACCGCAGTGTGTTTCGTTCATTTTTTTCAATAATACCGGTTCGGAAATTTCGCACATAGACGACGATAATCATACCCATCCAGATGGTCACAAATCCAAAATTTCCAGGCATTATCTCCGACTTGAAGGTACTCCAGATCGTAAAAAATTTGGTTTGTGTTCCCGGCGGATAGCCCTGGGCGATTTCATAATTACCGAGCCAGGAAGGCCGGATATTAAAACTGCTGTCAACGGCTTGATTGAGCATGCTATATAATTGATTGGGATTGCCCGCATAATAAACGGCAACACTCACCGGATTAAATTTCTTGAAAAAATTATTTTGCATTTCAGAACTATTCATGGTTGCTGGAGAAATCGCCTCATAGTAAGAACTTCCAGTTAAGACTGCATATTGAGGATTGATTCCAAAATATTCCAGAGCTGTTTCCGGATTCTCAGCAGTCATCAAAACGCCGCGGGTCATACTGTGATATTTACTGAGGTTTGTCAAACCATTGGGCATAAAAATCCAGCCCGCCAGTGATACCACAATCAACAAACTACCACAAATCCGACAAAGATCTTTGTATCGCTTTCGGGGATTCACATATTTCAGGTTGAATCCCAAAATCCCCAGACAAACACCCAAAAAAGCATACTGCTGATTGAGCAAACAAAAAAGCAAGCTGCTTAAAAAAAATAAGCTGACCAGCAGAAAATCATTGAGTTTTTCCTGCCCCATTACAATGAGGGAGGTTCCCAGAATGATGATCAAAAAAAAGCTGAGGGCCTGGGTATAAAAGGAATTGATCCAGACCGTATAGGCGGTATCCCCAAAAATAACAACCCCCAAAGCGACAACTGCATAGGTCCATTTTGAACGCTTGCCATAGGTTACTGTTTCGAATAATAAATACATGGCCAGAAGATAAAATATTGTAATTACAGCGGCGTAAAACCGCATATCAAACAGCCAGTCCCAAGTAAAGGCCATGTCCAGTCTCTTTCCCGTGAGAATAAAGGGCGTCTGAGCGGTGATCTGGATATTGGTGGCATCGTTATAATACTGCCTGATCCCCCAGTCCTTTTGAAAATACGCCATCGATTCTTGGGGACTCAATTCTCCCAGATCATATAAATCACTTCCAGCAATAACCCCAGCAGTGCTGCCATCATCGCCCATTCCAATAACCGGATTAAGATATAAAACAAAACAGAGCAGTCCAAATAAAACAAGAATACCCAACACCGAAGGTCTTAGGAGGTAGGTAAAAATCCAGATACCGATTTTTTCATGCATCTTTTTTGAATCCACAGGGATTTTCCTTGAATCGATTACATTATTGTTATTATTTTTGCCGTTGATGTCTTTATCCATGATCCCTTCCCCCTGTTTTATAAAAGCACCATCAGCCAGGAGCTTTTGTTTGTTAAATTCTGTATAGTATATCATAGTGTTTTACCCAATACACCTCTATAAAATCATTTAGTTACCGGACAACCGCTATTTCCTTTCGTATATTCACAGTTGTTTCAGGAAAACGCCATTGCTTTTGAAGATTCAATTGATTATAATGTATTTAATGCGGATCGAATCGTTTCGCAAAACTAAAGCGATTTAAATAAAGGAGAAAACCATGAAAATAATCGTCATAGGTGCAGTTGCGGGTGGCACGTCTGCGGCGGCCAAGGCACGTCGAAACAATGATTCTGCAGAAATTACTATCTATGAAAAAGATCAGGATATTTCCTATTCCGGGTGTGGTCTTCCTTATTTTATCGGGGGCAAGGTTTCTTCCATTATGGAATTAACACCCCGTACAACCGAGTTTTTTAAATCTAAATATAATATCGACATTCATATCCGCCATGAGGTATTAAAAATTGATATTCCCACTAAAACTTTAGTGATTAAAAATCTGGAATCCGGTGCGGTTTTTAACGATCGTTATGATAAGCTGATCATCAGTACCGGCGCTCAGGCTTTTGTCCCACCAATCAAAGGAATTGACAATGACAACGTCTTTTTTCTGAGAAATGTTCAAGATGCCCTCGCCATAAAATCCTTTATCGACAACCATCATCCTCAGACTGCCGTTGTCGTGGGGACAGGGTTTATTGGCTTTGAAGTGATGGAAAGTCTGATGGAAAACAACATCAAGGTAACATTGGTTGAACGGGCAGGGAAACTCACGCCAAACCTGGATGAAGATATGTCCCAATATCTTGAAACGATGTTAATCAAAAAAGAAATCCCGGTTCTCAAGAATGCCAATGTGGTTGAGGCCACAAATACCGGTGTCGTTTTAGAAGATGGTACCGTTATCGATAGTGATATGATTATTGTGGCCACTGGCGTTAAACCCAATGTCGCCCTGGCCAAGGAAGCCGGACTCCTTTTGGGCGTAACCGGTGCCATCCGGGTGGACGAACGGATGATGACCATTGATACGGATATCTATGCCTGTGGCGACTGTATCGAAACCTGGTCAGCGATTACGAAGCGACCACATTATCGACCATTGGGATCAACCGCCAATAAAACCGGCCGAATCTGCGGCGATAACATCACGGGGGGTAATGTGCTGTATCCTGGCAACCTGAGTACCGGCATTTTTAAAGTGTTTGATATCAGTGTGGCCAGCACTGGTCTCTCAGAAACTGAAGCAATAAATTTAGGCTTTGATATTGAAATTTCTCACAATATCAAACCGAATCTCCCTGGCTATTTGGGCGGCCAGGAAATGTTAATTAAAGGCATCGCCGACCGGACAACCAAAAAAATTCTGGGAGTCCAAATCATTGGCCATGAAGGTGTGGATAAACGCTTGGATGTATTTGTCACGCTGATCACCTATGGTGCCACAGTGGATGAGATCTTCAATCTGGATTTGGGTTATGCCCCACCATTTTCAACCACCAAGGATCCCGTTCACTATACTGGGATGATTTTAGACAATGCCATCAACAAGGGACGAAAACTGATAACGCCCCAGAGCTTAAAAAAAAACTGATCTCAGGGAAATCCTACCAGATCATCGACACCCGGGTCCCTGAACAGTATGCGGCCGGGCATTTACCTGATGCAATCAACCTGCCTCATGAGTTGCTCCGGGAAAAGCTTGATCAGCTAGATCCCACCCGGCCCATCGTTACTTATTGCAATAAAGGGGTGACCGGCAATGCCACCCAGAATATTTTACTCAACCATAATTTTAAAAACGTTTATAATCTTTCCGGTGGCTATCAGTTTTATGATGCCACCGGGAATTAACAGAAAGAGGCTATTTATGAATGCTGATGATGTTTCAGTAAAAATCTTCAAAGCGTTGGGACATCCGGTTCGCTTACAAATCGTGAAATTTCTTTTAATTGAGCCCCAATGTGTATGCGTACTCAATCAGTTGTTTGATTACAGTCAGGCGAATCTCTCCCAACATTTAAAAATACTCCGGGAAGCCGGCGTATTGGACAATCAAAAAATTGGAGTGGAGATGCATTATCGGGTAAAATTAAAAGGTATTGAAAAACTCCTCGCGGCCATGGATCTAACCGCCGCTGAGTATTTCAACACCCTAGAATTTTAATTTATGTCGTTTTTACCTAAGATTGCTTGTTAGACACCATACCGATCAATTATTAATCGGTTGTTTGCGCGCAATTCGTACAACTGCGAAGTAAGTGCTATCAAATACGCTAGCTTTTGACCGCAACTGTTCGCCTTGAAGCAAACATCAGGATCTAATAATTGTCGGTACTACTTTTATTCTTCTATGTTTTTTTAAACTTCATAGCCCTGGGGATGGTTTAAATGCCATTTCCAGGCTGTTTTTATGATATTGTCTAAATCAGAATGTTCGGGTGACCAGCTCAGTTCTTGCTTGGCTTTTTCTGATGAAGCAATCAGCGTTGCCGGATCGCCGGGACGACGCTCGGCCATCGCTACTTTAAATTCTCGGCCAGTGAGTTCCTTTGTCTTTTCAATAACTTCCTTCACTGAAAAACCCTTGCCATCACCTAGATTATAAATATTACTGTCACCACCGGACATCAGTTTTTCCATTCCTAAAATGTGGGCCGAGGCAATGTCCAGTACGTGGATATAATCTCGGACACAACTGCCATCTGGGGTATTGTAGTCTTCACCAAAAATGCTGATCTTTTCCCGGAGTCCCAAAGCAGTCTGTAAAATCAGCGGAATCAAATGGGTTTCCGGATCATGATCCTCACCGATTTCTCCGGTCGAGTGGGCTCCGGCGGCATTAAAATAACGGAAGACCATAGACTTTAAGCCGTAGGCCACATCCATCCATTTCAGCATTTTTTCCACGGTCAGCTTTGTTTCTCCATAGGTATTGGTTGGATTTTTTTCAGTTTCTTCAGTGATCGGCAGGATCTTCGGCTCGCCATAAACAGCTGCTGAGGATGAAAAAACAAACTTTTTAATATTATATTCAACCATGGTTTCCAACAGACATAAGGTACCATAGACATTATTATGGTAGTATTTAATTGGCTGTTCCATCGATTCGCCAACCAACGAATTGGCACAAAAATGCATGACGCAGCCAATGGTGTGTTCTTCAAAAACTCTTTTCAATAAAATCTGATCCCGGATATCCCCTTCAATAACTGTCACATTTTCAGGTACTGCTCCCCCATGTCCGGTTGAGAAATTATCCACTACAACCACATCGTATTGACGCTCCACTAGGGCTCTGACCACGTGTGAGCCAATATATCCTGCGCCTCCGCAGACGAGTATTTTCATCGCTATTCCTCGATTCTATTTTTATTAACAAATTATCTTTATTATAGATCTTTTTTCAAAAAAAAGAAACCCCGAAGGGTTTCTGATAATTTATTTGTCAGTAAATGACGTTTTGTTTTCACTAAGGACTGCCTGTGCTGCTGCCAGTCGGGCAATAGGCACCCGGAATGGTGAGCAGGAAACATAGCTCAGGCCTACCTGGTGGAAGAAGAAAATCGATCTTGGATCACCGCCATGTTCGCCGCAAACCCCGATTTTAAGATCTGGTTTCGTTTTACGGCCAAGGGTTACACCCATGTCTACCAGTTTGCCGACGCCTTCAACGTCAATACTCTGGAATGGATCGTTTGGCAGAATGCCTTTGTCTTTGTAATCGGTAATAAATTTACCGGCGTCATCGCGAGAGAAACCATAGGTCATCTGAGTCAGGTCATTGGTTCCAAAAGAGAAGAATTCCGCTGTTTCGGCAATCTTGTCAGCAATTAAAGTCGCCCGTGGAATTTCCATCATGGTTCCAACCAGATATTCAATGTCTGATTTTTTCTCGGCTTTGACAAGTTCTGCAGTATCTCGGACAACCTTATCCAGATAAGTTAATTCTTCATTAATCCCAATCAACGGAATCATGATTTCCGGAATCACGTTAAAGCCATATTGTGCTTTAACTTCAATCGCTGCTTCCATGATCGCCCGAGTTTGCATTTCAGCAATTTCTGGGAAGGTGATCGCCAGACGACAGCCACGGTGACCCAGCATTGGGTTAAATTCTTCCAGTCCTTGAATAACGGTGATCATATCTTCGGTGTCGATCCCCATATCTTTGGCTAAGGTTTCAATATCCTTGGTTTCTTTTGGCAGGAATTCATGAAGAGGTGGATCCAGTAAACGAACAGTAACCGGACGTTCTTCCATGGCCTTATAAATGCCGATAAAATCTTCTTTTTGCATTGGCAGAATTTCAGCTAATGCTTTTTTTCGTTGCTCGGTGGTTTCAGAAAGAATCATACGACGAACACTTGGCAGACGTTGTTCATCAAAGAACATGTGCTCGGTTCGGCAAAGACCGATTCCTTCAGCACCAAAACGAACGGCAACTGAAGCATCTTTTGGGGTATCCGCATTGGTTCGAACTTTTAGGGTTCGGTATTCATCAGCCCAGGCCATGATCTCACCAAAATGACCAGATAATTCTGGCGTTACGGTTTTAATACTACCCTTGTAAACACTTCCAGTGCTACCATTTAAGGAGATATAGTCGCCTTCATTAAAGACCTGACCCCCAACTGTAAATTGTTTGGCTGCTTCATCAACTTTAATGGATTCACATCCGGCTACACAGCATTTACCCATACCTCTGGCAACAACAGCCGCATGAGAAGTCATCCCACCGCGGGCCGTCAAAATACCATTGGCAGCGTACATACCTTCAATATCTTCTGGGGATGTTTCTTTTCGTACCAGCAGCGTTTCTTCACCATTTGCTACCGCTGCACAAACAGCTTCGGCAGTAAAGTAAATTTTTCCGGTGGCAGCTCCTGGCGAAGCAGGAAGTCCGGTTGCCAACAGTTCCGCCGCTTTTAATGCCGCAGCTTCAAAGGTTGGGTGGAGCAGTTGGTCCAAAGATAGAGGATCTAACCGCAGGATTGCTTCTTCTTTGGTAATTAAACCTTCCTGTTCCATTTCGACAGCAGCGCAAAGTGCCGCAGCGGCCGTTCTTTTTCCAGTTCGGGTTTGGAGCATGTAAAGTTTACTTTTTTCAATGGTAAACTCAATATCCTGCATATCTTTATAGTGATTTTCAAGTAAATCGGCAGTTTCGTGGAATTGTTTATAAACTTCAGGCATGATGTCTTTAAGATCATCAATATCTCTTGGAGTCCGGATTCCGGCAACAACATCTTCCCCCTGGGCATTGATTAAAAATTCACCAAATAGTTTTTTCTGGCCAGTAGCGGGATTTCGGGTAAACGCAACCCCGGTTCCACAGTCATCACCCATGTTTCCATAAACCATGGACTGAACGTTGACAGCCGTGCCAATGTCATGAGGGATATCATTCATATTTCGGTAGCTGATGGCGCGGTTATTATTCCATGATCGGAATACTGCTTCGATCGCCATTAATAATTGCTCTTTAGGATCCATTGGAAAATCTTTTCCGGTTTCATCTTTAACAATTTTCTTGTATGCGACAACAACTTCTTTTAAATCATCAGCTGTCAATTCGGTATCGTCTTTATAACCATTTTTTTCTTTAGCAGTTTCTAAAACATGATCAAATTTAGCTTTGCCAATTTCTTGCACGACATCACCAAACATTTGAATAAAACGGCGATAGCTGTCAAAGGCAAAACGTTCGTTATTGGTTGATTTTGCAATCCCAGCAACGGTTTCATCGTTGAGGCCCAGATTCAGGATAGTATCCATCATCCCTGGCATTGAAAATTTTGCTCCGGAACGAACAGATACCAATAATGGATTATCCACATTCCCAAACTGTTTTTCACATTCTTTTTCTAAGATTAGTAAATTATCATTAATCTGGCCGATGATTTCATCCGAAAGTTTTTGATCTTGATTATAATATTCAGTACATGCCTCTGTTGTAACGGTAAAGCCGCCTGGAACTGGCAAACCGATGTTTGTCATCTCCGCTAGACCGGCACCCTTACCCCCTAGCAATTCCTTCATGTTTGCATTACCTTCTTTAAACAAATAAACCCATTTTTTTGACAATTTCCTCTACCTCCTCATTATATTTGCAAGTATAATCGCTGCAATTTCTTCAATTGCTTTTGAAGTGACGTCAATGACAGTACACCCTAATTTATCGAAAAGCTGTTGTGCTTTTTCTAACTCCAACATCACTCTTTCGTAACTTCCATAATTTGATGTTCCTGTGAGTCCCATAGCCCGGATTCTTTCCGAGCGAATATTCACAAGATGGTGTGGATCCAAGATTAGTCCAAATATTTTTTTGTTTGATATCTCAAATAATTCCTTTGGCGGTTCTACCTCCGGCATTAACGGAATATTGGCAACCTTATAATTATTATTGGCCAAATAAATGCTAATTGGTGTTTTTGATGTTCGGGAGACACCGATCAAAATGATATCTGCCTGATCCAAATCAGAGGTGTTTTTCCCATCATCATATTTTACGGCAAACTCAATGGCTTCAATTTTTTTCATATAATGGGCATCCAGTTCCCGACTGGATGTCAGGTTTCTGGCCGGTTCTTCGCCAGTGATATTTCTTAGCGTTTCTACCAGCGACCCCATTACATCATAAATGGGTACCCCTCTGGTTTTAGCCTCAGTTTCCATATGAGTTTTTAATTCTGCTGATGCAAAACTATAAACGACTAGACCATTTTCATGTTTTGCTAAATCCAGCAGGTAATCAATACTCAACTTATCATCCACAAAGGGATGAAAACGCACTTCCCGAATGGAGTTTTCAAAAACACTCGTTCCTGCTTTTACCAGGAGCTCACCGATTTCGGTAGGTGTATCGGAAACGACGAAAATTACAATACTTTTCAATTCTCTACCTCATTATTCTGCGCTTCTCCCCATGTTTACCACATAGCGGGTAATGTTTGTGCGTGATACCTTACCAATCAAAACTAATCGCTGGTTTCCCTTTTCATCAATTTCCTTGGTAACAATGGGCAGGGATTCTACCTCATAGTACATGGTTTTATAGGCGGCATCATAAACAGATTCGTTTTGTTCCAGATAAATAATGTTGGGCATTCGCGTCATGATCATTGGAATTGGTAGCGACTCTACCTCTTTTCTCCCAATCATGGCTTTGATAAAGTCCTTTCTCGACACGATCCCCGATAGGTATTTTCCGTCGACGACATACAATGTTCCAGCATTTTTTGTGAACATGGTAATAATCCCATCATAGATGGATGTTGTTTCTTCAACCACTGTTGGCTCGGTTTGGATATCCATAATACTGATCGTTTTGATATAACTTCCTAAAATGTTCAACAAAGAACGTCCAGTATAGTAATAACCAACCTTTCGCTTAGCTTCTAATATACCCATCATCGTCAGGATTTTAAGATCCGGACGAATGGTAGCACGATTGATATTAAGCAACTCAGCAATTTCATTGCTCTTTACGGGTTGCTTCTCTTTTACTATTTCGATTATTTCTTTTTGCCTGCTTGATAACTCCATGTTCAACCCCTTAGAATCTGTTTGATTTATTAAGTATAACACATATCATTCTATTGTAAACAGTTAAATATTTTTTTTAAACTCTATTGATAACTTTTTATCATTCAAGCTGTATGTAACCATTTTCATATTGTTATTGAGTCGATTAGTCCTTCGTATATTTTATCACCGATCCGATTAACATTCTTCAATTCTTCCAATTGCTTGAATCCATCGTTTTTTTCGCGGTAATCAATGATCCCCTGAGCGATGACATCGCCAACGCCTGGTAAGCTTTTTAGTTCTTCCAGACTGGCAGTATTGATATTGATTTGCTGACTGGTACTACTGTTTGAAGTTTGGGTCACCTCACCAACGGCGGGAACATGAATTTTCTCTTCATCTTGCAGTTTCCTGGCCAAGTTCAGACTATTCACATCGGCATTTTCAGTCAGACCACCGACTTTTTCGATGGCTTCAACCAATCGTGCATCAGCATTCAAAGAAACCACTCCGGGCTTAACAACAGCACCAGTGATGTGGACCATAATTTCAGTACTATCTGATTCATTGTTTTCGCTGCCAACTTCCTTTAAAGTCGCCGCCTCGGAAACCTTCATTTCCACCCCATTGGCGGTTTTGAAATAATACCAACCCCAAAAAACGCCCAAAAAAACAAGCACGATGAGAATGTACAGGATTTTGTTGCGATCGAGCTTATCCATTCTACACTCCTAGGGGCTGTGCTTCCCATCGGCCTTTATTTAGCATCCAATATTCGTGATAGCCACATTTTTCTAAATATATTTCTGCTTCTTCATATTCATAAACAATTCCGGTAACTGAATGACTATCGCCACCAATTGTAATCGGGATATTTCGTTTTTTCATTTCGGGTATCATCCAATCTGAAGGGTAACGTCCCACTCCGGGAGTCCGCATATTTGCTCCGGTATTAATTTCTATTTTAGTTTTTGTTGTTGCAATCACATCCAGACAGCGCTTTACCGTTTCCTGGTACCAGCTATCCTTTTCGTTGAAGAAATAATTATTCTGATTATATTTTTTGATTAAATCAAGATGTCCTAATATGTCCGGTTCAAACATGGTCACCATCTTTGCAATTCCCTGATAGTATTCTTTAATATACGCCTGGGTATCCCCTTGATAGTATTTTTCGATACCCTGCTCAAAATCATGCTGCGATTCATCAATATAGGACACATCATCGCCCTTTGTGTTTCCCAAGGTATGAATGGACATAATGGTATAGTCTAGTCTTGGAATAATTTTTTTTGCCAGATCACTGATATCCTGGCGATCAATGAAAAAGTCAATTTCGATGCCACAGTAAAGTTCAATTATTGATGCATACTTTTCTTTAAGATTTTTGACATCATTCAGATATTGGTCAATATATTCTTCTTTCATTGTCCAATCATTGGTAAATGGTAAGGGTAAATGGCTTGATAGACCTAAACTGGTTAGACCTGCAGTGATCCCTGCTACTACCATTTCCTCAAGCGTATTTTTGCCATCGCAATAATCTGAATGAATGTGATAATTTGCCAGTAACATTTTGATCCCTCCAAAAGTTTGCATGTGATGATTGTATCATGACATGTATTGTAAAGCAAATAAAAAAAAATTGCCGATCCGACAATTTTTTTCGTTGTTTATAAAATTTTATTGAGAAAACTTTTGGTTCTTTCTTCTTTAGGATTGAGCAGTACTTCTTCAGGCGTTCCCTCTTCACAAATAACGCCGGCATCCATAAAAATAACCCGGTCCGCCACTTCTCGGGCAAAGCCAATTTCATGGGTAACAATAAGCATTGTCATCCCTTTTTCAGCCAATTGCCGCATGGTTGCCAATACTTCGCCAACCAGTTCGGGATCGAGAGCTGATGTTGGTTCATCAAACATCATTATTTTAGGATCCATTGCCAGAGCTCTGGCGATAGCTACTCGTTGTTGCTGTCCGCCGGATAGCCGTGATGGATATTCATCTTTTTTTTGCGACAATCCAACCATGCTTAGAAGATCTAAAGCTCTGGTTTCGGCTATTTTTTTATCTGTTTTTTTCACAATTAAAGGCGCAATTGTGACATTATCAATGACCGTCAGATGCGGAAAGAGATTAAAGTTCTGAAAAACCATGCCCAGATCGGTACACAATGACTGTACCTTAGCTGCATCAATCTTCATCAGGTCTTTATTGTTGGCCCGCTTATCTGAAAGTTCATCCTCAATATAGATCTCACCATCGGAAATACGTTCCAGTTGATTAAGACAACGTAGCATGGTACTTTTTCCTGAGCCGCTGGCACCGATTATACAGACTACTTCGCCTTGCTGAACCTCAAGATTAACACCCTTGAGTACTTCCAAATCTCCAAAAGATTTTCGTACGTTCACTAATTTTACCATACTCATATTCATTTCCCTATCTTTCGTAAATTCCAAGTTTCTTTTCCATCATATCAAATACTACCTGAATAATGGTTGTTAAGAATAGATAAATGGCCGCTGCATAAATGTAGTAAATCCATGATCCGGTTGCACTTGCCATTGTCTTTGTTGTTCTTAATAAGTCAAACAATGCAATTGTCGATACCAGCGATGTATCTTTCAAGAGCATGATCAACTCGTTACCCAATGGGGCAACCAGCCGTTTATAGGTTTGCGGGATAATGATTTTTGTCATCGCTTGACGATAACTCATTCCCAAAGCCTTTGCAGCCTCCATTTGTCCACCATCGATGGATTCAATAGCGGCCCGAATAATCTCCGCCAAATAAGCTGTCGCATTTAAAGAAAATGCCACAAACGCACAAATCATCGGATTGATTTCGAATGTGATGCCGGTTGCATCCAGATAAATAATCGGAATGGCATAATAAATAATAAATAATTGGAGCAATAATGGCGTTCCTCTAAAAAACCAAATATAAAACCATGACAGTGCATTGGCTACCTTATTTTTTGAGAGTCTTCCAAGAGCAACAACTACGCCGAAAATCGCACCAAAAATAATTGCTACAATTGCAATTTCAAGAGTTACGATGGTTCCATTAAAAATTGCCCATAATTGGATTTCAGTTAACACGTTGATCTTCCCTTCGTCATAAAAATTTTGAACACGGACTCCTGTCAGACTGCAGACAAAACCTTTTTCAACCATGCTAATAATTATTAGTACCTAGTTTATTAGGTCTAATCAATCACATCACTGAAAAAGACATTAACAGCTTAATTACTTTGTCTACAACCCTCACGAATGCTTGCTCATATTATATACTAGAAACACACTTGGTGGATTTCCTGATATTTTAGACCTAGACATTATCGGTGTAATTCCACCGTAATTATATCGGTCTGTAAACAGATGAACAGGACTTGTCACAGAATCTGTACCAAGTCCTATTCCATTGATTTATTTAATTTTGGAAAATCCTACTCAATGACAACCAGTTTAGAATCAATATTTTTTGTCATATCTTCTCCAAACCATTTCATTGAAATTTCTGACATTTTCCCGCTTTTTTGTAAAGCCTTGATGGCTTCATTTAATTTTGCTGTTGTTGCTGTATCAGCTAAACGCGAGGTAACACCAATTGGTTCGTTGGTTAATACATCTGAACTGACCACATACAAGTCTGGATTTTGAGCAACATAGTACATTGCAACCCCGACATCAGTAATAACGTTGTCGATTTGCTTTCCTTGCAGTGCTGCAAACGCATCTAACATCCCATCAAATTTCTTGATTTCGACGTTAACGCCTTCTTGAACCTTTAACTTTTCAGCGGCGATATCTGCTGTCGTTTCAATTTGAGCACCCAGCGTTTTTCCTTCAAGTTCTTTGAAAGTTTTAACTGGTGTGGCATCTTTTCTTGAAACAATAACAATTCCATTAGCTACATAAGGATCAGTCATACTGAATCCCTTTAAACGCTCTGGGGTAATACTGGTGCTGGAAATAATGGCATCATATTGCTTGGCATTCAAGCCATTGAAAATTCCATCCCAAGCGACGGTCTGGAATTCAACCTTGACACCTAATTGTTCAGCTAAAGCATTGGCAAAGTCAATATCAAAACCAACTAGTTCGTTTTGGTTGTCTCTAAATTCCATTGGTAAATAAGAATCATCTACTCCAACACTTAATACACCGTCTGCTAAAGCATCCTCTGAAGTTTTTGATCCTCCTGAGGAACAGCCTGTCAGGGCAAAAGCTGCTACCAATAAAACAACCAGTGATAAACCTAATAATTTTCTTTTCATCGTTTTCTCCTTCCTAAATTCCTAATGCTGTTAATTATATATTATTTTGTAAACATTAACAAGTTTTTTTGAAACCTCAAGAACATTCAAAACCACAAGAGGAAACCTTAATCCTGCTTTTATGAAAACGTATTGATAAAAATACCAATGATATTGATTCCGCCTAACCAGGTTCCCAGACTGCTCCCCAGGTTTGCAAAAACAACCACCATTAACACCTTGGTTACCTTGTTTCGCCAAAGTCCTCTGAGACTTCCCAGATCTTTCGGTAAGGATTCAAAATCCTCAACCTTTGGTTTTCGAAAATGGGCTTCGGTCATCCCGGCAAACCAACCAGCTGCCAACAGCGGATGAAGGGTAGTAATCGGTGCTGCTACAAACGCAGTCACTGCCGAGAGAATATGCCCACCGGCCAGCAAGGTTCCCAGAGCGGCCAGCGAGCCGGTCCAGAGAATCCAGGTTTTCGCTTGTTCCCAACCGGAACTGGGATTAAAAATAAAGGTTACTACAATTAAGGCAACCAGTAAAATGGGAATCATCCAGCCAATTACTTTGCCGACGTTGGATTTAGGGGGGATGAGCTCCAGTTCTGCAATATTCTGTTCTTTATAAATCTCTTCTTTTATACCAGGTACATGGGCAGCACCGAGAACTGCCACGATCTTATCACCGGGCGCATTCTTTATTTTATAAGCCAGATATTGATCCCGCTCGTCTACCAGATATTTTTTGACACCTTTGAAAGCAGAACCCATTTCCGAAAGAGCAGCCGTGAGCATATCCTCTGATTTAAGATTTTCCAGATCTTCCTCAGTTATTTCTTCGTCATCAACCACACTCAGCACGATTGAAAAAAGAACCTTGATTTTTTCCCAAAAACTGCAACCCCGCCAGATGCGATTAAAGGTTATCTGGATACTGCGATCGGCCAGCACCAGTTCAGCACCGTATTCTTTGGCACAGGCGATCCCTTCCATCATTTCCTGACCAGATTCAATCCCGAACTGTTCGGCCAGCTTTCGCTGGTAGTTGGACAGTAAAATATTGACAAACATAAAACCGGCTCGTTTGCTTTTGATAATCTGGACAAGATCAGTATTGGACCATTTGTCTTTTTGATTAATTGCTTCAAACCGTTGTTGGTCTAATTCGATGCAGATGGAATCTGGTCGTTCTTTTTCGATGGTTTCCCGCACTTCATCCACACTATTTTTTGAAACATGAGCCGTTCCGATTAAAATAATTTCTTTGTCATTATAATTAAGCCGTGTAATATTTGATTCCAATGAACTTCCTTTCTTTAAGCCTATACGCACATACAGAAAAAACTGGTCAACACAGTATGATACAGAATCAACCACGCTGACCAGTTATCCTAATGCCTAATTGCTGATATTAATATAAAATTAAATCAATTAATGTTTTTGAATCCAGTCCATTTATATAATCCGCCAAATCAATGTTTTTCAGGACATCTGATAAGGCTTCTTCAGTGGGATTAACCCCGATAAATCTGGCTTCCAATTCCTGAACATCGCCATTGCCAAAATAATCGCCATAAAAATGAAGCTCTTTGATTTCGCCCTTTTCAACCTGGAGCAGGATGGTGATTAAACCAAAATCACATTTTCGTTCTTTTCGCAAATTATATTGGGGGGACTTTCCATAATTCCAATCCCAGGTTGCGTATTTTTCTGTTTTTAATTGTTCAATCGCAAGAATATCTTCATCTGTAAGTGTGATTTCTTCTAAGTGATCATTTTCAAACATTGCAGCAAGCAAAGCCGTTTTAAAATTCTCCAGGGTGTAACCTTCATCCAGATAGTCAACAATGTTGGTAACCCGACTCTTAATCGATTTGATACCCTTAGATTCGATCTTATCATTTTTTACATTTAAAGCATTCTGAATAGTAGCCAGTTTTGAATTAAATAAAATAGTACCGTGGTGAAGTATCCGTCCTCGTTTAGCATATTGGGAATTGCCAGAAAATTTTTTCCCATCGATGGCAATATCATTGCGGCTGTTAAATTCAGCATTGACTCCCAGGGTTTTAAGGGCATCCACTAAGGGACGAGTAAAGGTTTGAAAATCAAATTGATCTTTACTGTTATCATTGACAATAAAAGTGAAGTTCAGATTGCCAAGATCGTGGTAAACTGCCCCACCACCAGAAAGCCGACGAACCACCTTGATGTCGTTCTCTTTAACATATTCCTGGTTGATTTCCTCAATGGTATTCTGATGCTTTCCGACAATGACAGCATTATCATTCTGCCATAATAGAAAATAGCTTTCATTTTTATTCATTTGGTCAAAAACATATTCTTCAAAAGCAAGATTTATTTGAGGATCAGTTTCTTTCCAATCAATGTACTTCATAAAAGTCCTCTCTACGAATCAATCTTCGCAACTGAACCGCGAATATGAACCTCATGCGGCACATAAACATTTTTCACCGTTCGATCGCCATCTTTTTCACAAAGCTTAATTAGCATCCGCATGGCGATGGCACCAATGTCGTACATTGGTTGGGCAACTGTGGTAATTTGAGGTCTGGTCCATTCGGCGATCCAGAAATTATTAAAACCGCAAATACTGATATCCTCAGGAATTTTTTTACCCATTTCTTCAGCACAGCGAATCGCCCCCAGCGCAGTTTGATCATTGAAACAAAAAACACAGGTGAAATCCACACCGGAGTTAATGGCTTCTTCCATCATACTGTAACCACCGGAAAGACTCAGCTTTTCTCTTAAGATTCGGCTGTCATCAAATTGAATATTGTTTTCATCGAACGCTTTGATAAAACCTTTTTTTCGCTCCTGATAAATATAGCCTTCTTCCAGCTCATCAAA
This sequence comes from Acetobacterium woodii, assembly GCA_016213825.1. Classification (GTDB taxonomy): domain Bacteria; phylum Bacillota; class Clostridia; order Eubacteriales; family Eubacteriaceae; genus Acetobacterium; species Acetobacterium woodii_A. The sequence continues at coordinate 137,216 of JACQZP010000016.1, forward strand.
AAACAACATGAATTTTTTATGCCCCATTTTAATGAGTTCAGTCGCTAATTCATAAGCAGCTGCTTCATTATTGATTAAAACCCCGCTGAGAAATCCACTGTCATCAGGAATACAGCCTAAAACGACCTCACTGGGTGCATCAATTAATTCTGCCTGCATTTCCGCGCTGAGATCTTTGCCAACATAGATAATCCCATCACATTGCTTTTCAACCAGTACGTTCAGTGATTTTTTTTCCTTTTCCGGATCAAAGTCGGTGTTACTCAGGATGATATTATAATGATAAATCCCGCAGACATCTTCAGCCCCGCGAACGATTTCGGTATAGTATGGATTGGTAATATCGGGAATCATGATTCCCATAGTATTTGTTTTTTGAATTTTTAGACTTCTGGCAATAGCATTTGGCTTATAGCCGGTTTTTTTGATGGCTTCCAAGACCCGTTCCTTGGTCTCTTCGTTTACTAACGGAATATTATTAACAACTCGGGATACTGTTGCGACGGAAACGTTCGCTTCTCTAGCAACATCAACGATTTTTACTCTCATCTCTTCACCTTTCAAATTTCATAAACAATAGCATAAGCCAATTATTAACGACCTTCCACCTCTTTAATCGCTTCCAGGATTAACTGTGGCGAACGGCGACATTTTTCTTCTGATACTGCACATGGAGCAAAACGAAGACCTTTTCCTAAAGCTACCACGAAGGTATTTTTTTCCATTAAGTGACTGCTGACTTCTTTGGGTTTGTCACAAGGGATACTGATAAAGAATCCATCACAATAGGTAACTATTTTCAAGCCGATTTTATTGGCTTCTTCAACAAAAGCAGCAGCACGACGTCTTAATACACTTTTGTAGAAGCTTTGTTCTGCCATGGCCTGGTTATAGAGTTCTTCATTGCTGAAGATTTTGGTGATGGTTTCCATGGCACCCCGAGTGCCGTTTGACCAGTTGCCACGGTTGGAATAGGTACATGCATTGGCAAATTCACTGGCGATTTCTTCGGTGGGTGCTACGCAAAGAATGGCGCCATTTCTAAGACCGTACATAGTATAACCTTTTGAGCAGCTGAATGCATAAAGGGTGAGTACATTATGGGGCATCCCGGTAAGTATCTTCATAAACTGCCGGGCTTCATCTCCTTCACCAGCAAAATCGATATATGCTAAATCTACCAGTAGAATGATTTTTGAATCAGGCTGAGCTTTGGCGGTTTCGGTTACAAAGCTTTTTATCTCTTCCCATTCTGCCAGTGAAATGGTATAACCGGTGGGGTTATGAGCCGGGGTATTAAGAACCGTTAACACCCGTTGCTGTTTTTCCAGCAGTTCCAGAATGCTCTTTTTCCAGGCATCCAAATTGAATCCGCCCTGTTCATTATACAGAGGAAAGGTAGTGATCTTTCGGTGATTTTCATCGGCAATGGTGCTGTAGGCTGCCCAATACCAGTCGGTCAGTAAAATGGTATCACCCAGTTGGGTATAATTGCAAAACGCATGGCGAACAGCGCCGGTTCCGCCCGGGGTTGCGATGGCTCGAATAAAACCTTCCGGTTTGTATTCTTTAAAACAGGCTTCAGTGATCTTTTCCAGGAAATCCGGCTGACCAGCTAGGCCGGAATAATCGGCAATCAGATTGTTGGGTAAACCTTTTAAGGTATTGTAGACTGATTTAAATGTCACTAATTCGCCATTGTCATCCATAAGTGCTCCAATGGTTGAATTAATCACTGCTTCCGGTCCCAATTCTTTGGTACGAGCTGCCGCTTCTCCGGCAATTCTGAAAATAGGGTCTGTTCCACCCTCTCTTAACGATGTTTCAATAACCATTTGCGCTTTTTTCATTTTTCCTCCCATTAATTCCATTGCTTATTTGCGAATTTTTTTCTTTCTGTTTCATATAAGTTATTTCCTCGGGTATCGATTACGACAATTGCCGGAAAATCTTCTACTTCAATTTTCCTGATTGCCTCGGTCCCCAGATCCTCATAGGCGATAATTTCAACTGATTTGATGCAGTCTTGCAATAATGCACCAGCCCCGCCAACGCAGGCAAAATAAACGGCGTCATTACTCATCATACTATTGATAACCCGTTCACTTCTGTTTCCCTTGCCGATCATCCCGCCAAGTCCACGATCCAGAAGTTCCGGCGTGTAGCTATCCATTCGTCCGCTGGTTGTTGGACCTGCTGAACCAATAATTTCTCCTGGTTTGGCTGGACATGGTCCTACATAATAGATTATTTCATCGGTAAAATCCATGGGTAAAGGCAACCCTTGTTCCAAAGATTCCATCATCCGTTTATGGGCAGCATCCCGAGCTGTATAAATAGTACCAGAAATCCGGACGTGATCTCCAGCTCTTAATTTTCTTCTTTCCTTCTTACCCAAAGGTGTTTTGATATTAACAACAGCCATTCTAAAATTCCCTTTCCACATGTCGATTAACGTAACAGGTGATATTAACTGCCACCGGCAGCCCCGCTATATGTGTTGGAAAGACCTCTACATTGACTCCCAGCACGGTGTTGGTGCCGCCGAGTCCCATTGGACCGATTCCCAGATTATTACAGGCCTCCAGAAGATGATCTTCTAGGGCTTCAATATGTTCCAAAGGATTATGTTCACCTAAAGGTCTTCCTAATGCTTCCTTAGCCATGATTGCAGCTTTCTCCATGGTCCCACCCACACCAACGCCCACGACAATCGGTGCACAGGCATTGGGACTGCCCGTTTCGACGGTTTTCAAGACAAACTCCTTGACTCCGGCCATCCCATCTGCTGGTTTTAGCATTTTCAGGGCGCTGGTGTTTTCACTGCCAAACCCTTTTGGTAAAATCTTTATTTTTAATCCGTCGCCAGGAACAACTGTGTAATGGATCACTGCCGGGGTATTGTTGTTCGTATTCGTGCGGATAAAGGGATCCGAAACAACCGATTTACGGAGATAACCTTCCTCATATCCTTTTGCCACCCCTGCCTGGAGGGCCTCTTCAAGACTGCCCCCTTCGATGGTCAGATCCTGACCAAAAGACACAAACATGACGACCATACCGGTATCCTGACAGATCGGGATATTTTTATTTTTAGCTATTTCAAAATTATTGAGCATGGTTCCAAGGATCTCTTTACCATTTTGAGATTCTTCTGTTGCTTCTGCTTTGCGCAAACCAGCGATCATATCTTCTGATAAAAATGTATTGGCTTCAATACACATTTCAGCAACATTATCGATAATCTGCTTTATTTGGATTGTTTTCACTGAATTCTCCTTGTTTTTCACTTTCCTCAATGACAAGATTTACTTCTTCATCTATTTCTTCTTCGATGGCCTTTACTCTGCCTTTACCCATTTTTATGGAATGGATCGATAAATAAATACCGCCAAATAGTAGAATAAAATAAAAACTGATCATCCGCCACAGTATCATTGCTACTGGTGTGTAGGCAGGGCCGAAGATCGGACCGAAAATTAATAAAAATCCCGCCTCGGCACCACCTGCCGCTCCCGGTGTTGGTACAAAGGCCACTGCAACATAAAGAATTGCCTGGAGCGAAATGATGGTTATCGCATTAACTGCACTTAAACCCAGGGAACGATACACCCAGTAATTAATTGAATAGAAAATCAATATTTGGATAATAGAAATAATAAACATTTGAAATGTCTGTAATTTATGACTTTTTAACTCTTCAATTGCAATTTTATATTCGCCAACAAAATGATCAACTTTGCGATAGTATTTTTCAGGATTTTTGAGAATCCGAATTTTTAACAGAAAATTCACACAGCCCAGGATAATCGCCTTGGCCGACTTTGGTCGAAAAACCAGAATAATAATCAGAATAACTGCCCCAACATTTAATATCAGCCCAATGATGATTAACCATTTTGCTGCATCCAGACTTTGATGAAGTTCAGTAATACAGAAGATGATTGATATTAATGCCAGAAAAGTAGTGGTAATTTGATAAAGTGCATATTTTTGAATCAGAACCGCTGTCCCAGCGCCTAATTTATAATTTCTTTTTGACATTTCATATAATTGAACAGGTTGCCCACCGGTTGAACTGGGATCCAGTAAATTGTAGTACTGGCCAACAATGGTCAGCGTCCATGCAAAATGAAAGGTTTCTTTTGGATTATCTCGCAGCATCAGTTTAAAAAGCATAAACGCTTCTAAAGCCCAATAAACAAAAACACAAACGATTCCCAAAAGCAGATACCATCCATTAGCCTGCTTAATGGTGTTTATAAATGTCTCGGGATCAACCTGGGTTAAAATTATTAAAGTAGTCGCACCAATTAGAAAAATTAAAAAAATAATATTGGAATACTTTTCCCAGATTTTTGATAACCTCGACTTTTTTTCAATTTTCATATGATCCATTCTATCCCACCCTACTATACAATTAACTTTATTATAACACACGACTGTAATAAAGTAATGTAATTTTCAGTTATTTTCATACGTTTTCATGCCACTTTTATTCATTTTATCTTCGCCATCCAACAACAATGGAAACTAGTGTTGCTTAAATCTCCAGGTAACGCCGAAATATGCGACTCATTTCTTTTAAATCAATCCGATAAAATCATTTTGTCTTAATGCTTCAAAAAGAACGATATTAACCGCATTTGAAAGATTCAACGACCGTGCTTTTGGGTGGTTTCTCATTGGAATTCGAAATCGGTTATCCGGGTAAGCCTGATGAATTTCCTCCGGAATTCCAGCGGTTTCCTTACCAAACATCAAAAAAGCATTGGGATCATATTCAATTTCATGATAAAATTTATCAGCCTTAGTCGTCAGGATATACAGTTTTATATCAGGATTCTTTTCGATGAATTCATCAAAAGATTCGTAGACCTTAACATTCACCAAATCCCAATAATCCAAGCCGGCCCGTTTTAAGTGTTTTTCGTCCAAGGAAAAACCCAGCGGTTTAATCAGATGTAGATTGGTCTCTGTCAGCGCACAGGTTCTGGCAATATTTCCGGTATTTTGGGGTATTTCTGGTTGATATAATACAATATTCATATTTTTTCCTTTTCATTTCTGTCATTCGTATTTATTATTATAATGGGAAAAAAGTCCTATTTCCTTGTTGATTTATTAACCAAGCAAAGAAATTGGACTTTTTATTTTTGATTGTTTATTGAAAGGTATCGCTTTTTGCGTTATTTTTTTTTGAATCTGGTTTTTGATTGGTTTTAGGTAAAACAATCGAAAAAGTACTGCCTTTATTGGGCACAGAATCGATTTTTATTTTACCGTTGTGTTTTTTGACAATATAATCGGCAATATTTAAACCCAGACCGACGCCACCGGTTTCCCGGTTTCTGGCATCATCGACCCGATAAAAACGACTGAAAACTTTGGCTTTCTCTTCTTCGGTCAAGCCGATGCCCGTATCCTTGACTTCAATCACAAGATGTCGTTTTCCCTGGACCAGACACAATTGAACCTTTCCGCCGACTGGTGTGTATTTAATGGCATTATCAACCAAAATTCGCACTGCCTGTTTAAGCCGTTCTTCATCGCCCCGATACTGAATACCCTGGGAAATATTTTCACTAAGCTCAATTTCTTTTTCATTGGCCAATTCAGTCATAAGATCAACCATTTGCTGACACATGGAAGATAAATCAAAAACGTCCTTGTCCATAGCAAGCTGTTGATTTTCTGCTTGGGCAATCAGCAATAACTCTGAGATGAGTTTTGCCATGGTTTCTCCTTCACTGGCAATGTTGTTCAACCACTTCATATTATCCTTGATCTGCTCATCTTCTTTGAGTTTCAATACTTCTACATTGGTTTGAATGACGGTCAACGGGGTTCTCAATTCGTGAGAAGCATTGGCAATAAACTTCTTCTGATCTTCGAAGGTCTCCTTAATCGGCTGCAGTGATTTTCCCGCCAGAAAATAACTGATGGGAATCAGTACTGCAATAGAACCCATACCAATTAAAAACAGGAACGAAATCACATAGGCAATAATTGATCTTTCGGTAGACACCTGCTGAAAAACCTGAAGTGTATAATCGTTAGAATTATTTGAATAAGGAAGTGTATATACCCGGTATTCGACATTTTCTGAGGTCAGTAAACTAAACTTAGGGGTTGTATTTTCTTTAATGGCGAGTTCATAACCCAACATAATCAGGTTGCGATCATCCACTTTCATGTTTTTTACCGTGTGACCGCTATCCCACATGATAAATTGATAGCCAAATTTGTCGTGAACCGAATCAACCGAGTTAATTGGTTGGGACGTCGTTTGGCCGTTGTTTTGAATGATTTCTTTGGCCACATTGGTCAGGTACATTTCACCAGAAAGACTGAGACTCCAATTGACTAAAAAACCCAGCAGAAATATAAACATGAACATGAAAATAATCAGAATCAGCGTATTAAATAGTGTAATCTTTCGCTTGATTTCTTTAAACATGGGCCTTAACTCTCCAACTTATTTTTTTCCAAGCGTATACCCTACCCCTCGAATGGTATCAATCTTGACTTGCGTATCGACAATTTTCTTACGTAAATTGTGAACATAAATTTCAATATTATTTTCGTTTACTTCTTTGTCAAATCCCCATACCCGATCAAGGATCTGTTCCCGGGTAAAGACCTGATTCGGTCGTTTTAACAGCATTTCCAGAATTTTTGCTTCTTTAACTGATAGCTTAAATTCTTTATTCTCGGTTTGTAAAATGTTCTTTTTGGTATTAAAGCTGACATCTTCAAAGACAATGGTTTCGCCTTTAATTCCATGATCAGGTCGACGTCCCAAGGCGCGAATTCGAGCAAACAGTTCCTTTGCTGAAAATGGTTTGATTAAATAGTCATCGGCGCCCAGATCAAGACCCTTGACTTTGTCATCAATGGTGCCTTTGGCTGTCAGCATTAAAACCGGGGTATTAATCCCCTGATCGCGGATCTGTTGTAAAATTTCGATGCCACTTTTAATGGGCAACATGATATCTAAAACAATGACATCATAAATGGGATTCAGAGCAAACAATAATCCTTCCTCTCCATCATTGGCAATGTCACAATCGATGTTTTGTATTTTACATAATTCCTGGAGTGCATCAGTTATCTTTTTTTCGTCTTCTACAAATAATATACGCATAAAGCGACTCCTTCCATGTTTTGAATTTTGATTATAAGTTAACAGTCTAATTATAGTGCCAAAATCTTAAAGCTATATAAAACAAGAAAAATATGGTATTATTCTTATCAGGTAATTACGAAAGTGCCGTGAGTTTTACGCTCAGTTTCACACGAAACAATTTTTACACTGTGCGGCGTACAGACTACCGCCTGTTTGACTACACATTACGAAATTTTTTGTGGAAACTGAGCGCAAAGCAAGCATTGTTCGATGTTTATGAACTGCAAAATCATCTATATCATTTTAGTAATTTGGAGGTTCCTATGAAAGAAATACTCATTATCGAAGATGATAAAAAAATATCACGGATTATTGAGCTTCAATTAAAGCATGCTGGTTTTGAAACGGTTAAAGCGTTTACTGGTCGGGAAGGCATTGAAGCCTATAATCAAAATCCGGCTTTTGATCTCGTTTTACTTGATATCATGCTCCCCGAAGTCTCCGGTTATGATGTTCTTAAATACATTAAAGCGCAAAATCATCATCTGCCGATTATTTTGTTAACCGCAAAAGATGATACCAGCGATGTGGTAACTGGTTTTGAACTGGGTGCTGATGATTATGTCACCAAGCCGTTTAATTTTGATGAACTGTTAGCCCGGATCAAAGCCAATATCCGAAAAAATATGCCGGAAGCGTCTTTAAATACCCATCTGGTCTTTAAAGATATTGAAATCGACTTGGATGCCTTTAGCGTTAAGCGACAGTCTCAGGAAATCACCCTTTCTCGTACCGAATTTGATTTGTTTTACTATCTTGTTCTCAACCACGATCTGGTTCAATCCCGGGAACAGATTTTAGATAAGGTATGGGGATTTGATTATGATGGCGGCGATAATATTGTCGATGTCTATATTAAATATCTACGGGACAAAATCGATCGCGATTTTGATGAAAAGCATATCCAAACTGTTCGGGGGCGGGGTTATGTGGTTCGATAAGCTAAATATTCCCGGGCGAAAAAAGCCACTCAAAATATATCATCGCATTGTTTTCTTTTTTATTCTGGCCCTGACCGCTGTTTTGACCCTGTCATTTTTAATGGTATTCTTTTTTTCACAACAACTTATCTTAAATGAGAGTAAGTCGACGATGATTCGTTTCAACAATTATGTTATCAACACACTAAATGAGAACATGCCTGATCTCCTCAGTTTACCGGCTGAAAAACGGCTAGATTTTATTTCGGAAAAACTCTATCCCTATGTCAAAGACAATTCCCTGATTGCTTATCAGTTAAAGGATAACAAAGGAAATATTTATCAATCATCAGAAATATTAACTGATCTTCTGATTGCTGAAAATCTGGAGAAATACGATTTTCATTTATTTGAGTTCAGTTCGAAAAACAATAGCGATCAAATGATCTCGGTGAATTCCCTACGCTATCATCAAATCGAATATTTTTATCTTGGCTCTTACTATGTGCTGGAAGACGGCGATATTATCTATATTCAGATCGTTAAAAACCTTAACGACAGCTATGTCTTTATGACAACCTTATTCATTTTGATGGTCTCGATTAGTATTCTTGGCCTGGTTGCTATTATCCTGCTGGGCATTTATGGCACCAAGCAAACCTTAAAACCCCTGATTGAAATATCCGAGACGGCTAAAAACATTACCGAAAATAACCTTAACATTCGGATTGAAGAAACCGGTAATAAAGATGAGTTGGATCAGCTAATTATGTCTCTGAACCAAATGATCAAAAAATTGGAGTCGGCCTTCAATAATCAAAAACGGTTCGTTTCGGATGCCTCCCATGAATTACGGATTCCCCTCACCGTTATCCAGGGCTACATTGATATCCTGGCAGACTGGGGGAAAAGCGATCCTCAGCTTTGCGATGAATCCATTGAGGCCATTCGGGATGAAATCCAGGGTATGAACCGAATGGTTGAAGACTTGCTGTTGATCACCCGAATTGAAAACAACTATTTTGACGAAGATTTTGAAATTCTCGACATCACCGTCTTACTGGAAAAGATTTATCACCAAAGTCTGATGATTGATCCAGATCATCAATACATTCTGGAATCCTGCGAGGATGCCATTGTTCGGGGCAACGAAGGCTTGCTGATCCAGGCGATTCGTGGTCTTCTCGACAATAGCCGAAAATACACCCCAGTTGGTGGCACTATCACAATCAGCTGCAAGGTACACAATAAAAAAATGAATGAAATCTCTATCAGCGATACCGGCTGTGGCATACCCGAGGCCGAATTGGGTAAAATAAAAGAACGCTTCTACCGTGTAAGCAGCGATCGTTCCCGGGCAACTGGTGGCTCCGGCCTGGGTTTATCCATTATTGACAGCATCATCAGTATTCATCGTGGCAAACTGGCAATCACTAGCGAATTGAATCAAGGCACTAAAGCTTCTATTTTTTTGAAAAAACATTAAAAAAGGGCGAATCATTAGATTCGCCCCATTAACTTATTTATTGATATTCTTTTATAAACACTCAGAGAAAATCTGAACCGCCTGATCAATTTCTGCTTTGGTAACAACCAGCGGTGGTACAAATCGAATCGCGTTACTGCCGGCAGTAATCAGCAGTAAGCCCTTTTCCATGGCCTTGGCAACGATGGCGCCAAGATCCGCGTCAACCTGGACGCCCACAATTAATCCCATTCCCCGGACCTCTTTAACTGAAGGATGGTCTTTTTTTAATGCTTCCAGTTTAGTTTTAAGATAGTTGCCCTTTTCGACCACTGATTCAAAAAAGCCTGGCGCCGTCAGGGTTTCAATGACATATTTGGCCGTCGCACAAACAAAGGGGTTACCGCCAAAGGTGGAAGCATGGGTTCCCGGTTTAAAGACTTCAGCTACATGGTCTTTGGCAATAATGCCGCCGATCGGAACGCCGCCACCTAAGCCTTTGGCCATAGTGACTACATCTGGTACCACTCCATATTGCTGGTAGGCAAAAAGTTTTCCCGATCGCCCGATCCCCGTTTGAACTTCATCAAAGATCAGCACGATGTTTTGTTCATCACAGATTTTTCGGACTGCTTTTAAATAGTCCAGATCAGCTGGATAAATCCCGCCTTCGCCTTGAATCGGTTCTAAGATAATCCCACAAGTCTTAGGACTGATCTGAGCCTTAAGGGCTTCAATATCATTGTAAGGCACATGATAGATTTCCGGCATCAATGGCTCCAGATTTTCCTGATATTTTGGCTGGCCGGTGGCGGTAATCGCTGCATAGGTTCGGCCATGGAAAGACTGGTTCATGGCAATGATTTCCACCGCATCGCTATTTTTCTTGAGCTTTCCGTAAACACGGCAAAGTTTTAATGCCGCTTCACAGGCTTCGGCGCCGCTGTTACAAAAGAAAACCTTATCCAGGCCACTTTCTTTGGTCAGCATTTCAGCCAGTTCAATGCCCGGTTCAGACCAATATAAATTGGAGATATGAACTAATTTCTCCATTTGGGTCTGCATTGCCTGCAGTAGTCCCGGGTGTGCATGTCCAAGGGCATCCACGGCGATTCCGGCGACAAAATCCAAATATTCTTTGCCATTATTATCGGTGAGTACACAACCCTGACCCTTATCAAAAACGATTGGAAACCGTTTATAGGTTTCCATAATTACGTTACTTCCACGTGTTATTAAATCCATTTTAACCTCCTATATAATCGAACGACGAATCATCGTTCCCACCCCGGCGGCAGTAAAGAGTTCCAGTAACATGGAATGTTCCACCTTGCCGTCTAATATATGAACCGAATTAACGCCCTGGTTCAGCGCATCGACGCTGTTTTCCACCTTGGGTATCATGCCGCCGGAAATAATCCCTTCTTCAATGAGTTTGGGGACATTTTCAGCAAAGAGCCGACGAATAATGGAATCGGGATTATCGGGATCCATATAAACGCCATCGGTATCGGTTAAATAAATCAGTTTTTCCGCTTTAACCGCTTTGGCAATGGCATAAGCCACGTGATCAGCGTTGATGTTATAGCTTTGTCCGGTCTTATCGGTTCCAATCGGGGCAATTACTGGCAGATAATCATCTTTTAGCAAAGTCGTGAGTAGTCGGTTATCGACATGGATAATATCGCCCACAAAACCGATGTCCAGATTATTGACAAATTTCTTTTTTACCTTGATCATACCGCCGTCTTTACCGGAAAGTCCAACGGCACTTATTTCACGATTCTGAAGCAATTGGACCAGTTCTTTGTTGATTTTTCCGGATAATACCATTTCGGCAACTTCCACCACCTTTTCATTGGTGATTCGCAGCCCTTCCACAAATTCAGTTTGGATCTCCAAATCATTCAGCATGCCAGAGATATCTTTGCCGCCGCCATGTACAATGATCAGACGGATCCCCACCAGCCGCATCAGGGATATGTCATCCATTACTGACTGCTTTCGCTCCTCATCATACATAAAACTGCCGCCATATTTAATCACCATGGTTTTCTTTTTAAACTGTTGGATGTAGGGCAAGGCTTCAATCAGAATCTTTGCCTTTTCGATATATTTTTCCATTTATTACTCTTTTCTTTGTTTAACTTCGATAATCGCCATTGATCTTAACATAATCGTAGGACAGATCACAACCCCAGGCCACTGCTTTTTCGTCGCCTTCTTTCATTTCAACTGAAATGTAAAGATCAGTCTCCGAAAGGACTTTTTTAGCCTCATCTTCATCAAACGGAATCGGTACCCCATCATTTAAAAGGGTAATCATCCCGGCCTGACTTGAGAATACCAGTGACACTTTTAAGGGATCAAAGGTTGCGCCGGAATACCCCAAGGCACACAGTACGCGGCCCCAGTTGGCATCTTCGCCGAATAAGGCCGTTTTTACCAGACTGGAAGTGATCACGGATTTTGCCAGGGTTCGGGCATCTGCTTTGGTTTTTGTTCCGTGAACTTCCACTTCCACAAATTTGGTGGCCCCTTCGCCGTCACGGATAATTTTTTTTGCCAGGGTTTTATGGATATAGATAAATGCTTCTTTAAAAATCTCGTAATCTGCGGAATTTTCTTCCAGCGGCTGATTACCAGCCAACCCGTTGGCAATCACCGTAACCATATCATTCGTGCTGGTATCGCCATCCACTGAAATCATGTTATAGGTATCAATGGTGGTTTCTTTCAGGAGTTTGTTTAGCAGCTCCGGTTCAATCTTCACATCGGTGGTGACAAAAGACAACATCGTGGCCATGTTGGGATGGATCATCCCGGAGCCTTTAGCCATGCCGCCAATTCTTACTGGCTTACCCTGAATTTCCACTTCCACCGCTACTGTTTTTTGAACGGTGTCGGTGGTTAAGATGGCATTAGCCGCCAGGTCTCCATCCGCCTGGGTATTTCCCAGTTTTGGTGCCAGTTTCTCAATACCGGTCAAGATTTTCTCAACCGGTAAAGCCAGGCCGATAACTCCGGTGGAAGCTACCAGCACATCTTCGGGTTTTAACTTAAGAACTGTCGCCACCTTATTGGCGGTTGCTGCCACCGCTTCGACTCCTTTTTGCCCGGTGCAGGCATTGGCATTGCCGCTATTGATGACAACAGCCTGTTTGTAGGGATTGGCAATAACCTTATTGCACCAGAGAATCGGGGCTGCCTTAACAACATTCGTTGTTGTCATGATGCTTGTTGCTCCTGGTACTTCCGAAACAATCATAACCAGATCGTTTTTTCCACTCTTTTTGATGCCACAGTTTAATCCCCCGGTTTTAAAACCGGTAGGGGTTGTGACTCCGCCTGTCTTTATTACTTTCATGTCTTTACTCCTCGTATTTAAATGGATAGTATCCATCGCTTTTTTTAAATGGGGAAATCGGCAATAAAGTCGATTCCGGTTTTTTCGGCTAAATCAAAACAAATATTCATGTTTTGAACCGCTTGTCCAGCGGCACCTTTAATCAGGTTGTCGATGGCGCCGACCACAATAATGTGGTTGGTACGGGGATCGATGGTCAGCCCAATATCACAATAATTTGTACCTTTGACCCATCGGGTTTCTGGCATCCGATTTTCCAGAATTCTGACAAAGTACTCATCTTGATAGAAATCTCGATAAATCGCCTTAACCTCGTCCAAACTCAGATCCACGGTTAAGTTTGCGTAACACAGGGCTAGAATCCCGCGGTTCATGGGAACCAGATGAGGGGTAAAGAGAATATTGAAATCTTCGCCGTTTAATAACCGCAGTTCCTGCTCAATCTCTGGGGTATGACGATGGGAACCAATTTTATAGGCTTTAATGGTTTCGTTGCATTCGCTGTACATCAGATCAGTTATGGTGCCACGACCGGCTCCGGTGACCCCGGATTTGGCATCGACGATGATACTCTTAGTATCAATGAGGTTATTTTTAATCAACGGTGCTAAGCTCAAAATACTGCAAGTTGTGTAGCAGCCGGGATTTGAAACCAACTGTGCTTTTTTTATCTCGTTTCGATGCAATTCGCACAATCCGTAAACCGCATCTTTTAATAATGGTTGGTTAAAATGTTCGGTTTGATACCAGTCTTCATATATATTGATATCCTTGAGCCGGAAATCCGCCCCCAGGTCAATCACTTTTGTTTTCTTTAACACGTCTGCGGTAATGGTTTTCGAGGCAATCCCATGAGGTAAGGCTAAAAAAACCACGTCCGATTTTTCTGCCAATTCCGTAATATCCGTTGCTTCACAGACAAGATCGGTAATGCTTTCGAAATTTCCATAAATATCACTGAATTTCTGCCCCGAATAACTCCGAGTTCCGATGGTCACCACTTCTACTTCCGGGTGTCGCATTAAAATGCGGATCAGTTCCTGTCCCGCATAACCAGTTCCTCCGATAACAGATGCTTTAATCATTTCATCATCCTTTCTTAACACATTCACTAAAGAATAGTAAGAGTCTAGGCAAACAGGGTCATTTTTATCGTGTCGATATTTAATCGGTACAGTCGTTTGGCTACAACCTCAATATTCTTGTCACAAATACTTCTTTAAACATTTATTTTACCAAAATAAATGTTATCTGTCTGTTAGTTTGTGAAATTTATTAATAAGTTATTTCTGTATTATACAAGACATTCAATGTATAATCAAGCGTTTTTATGCATAATTATTAATTAATTCTATTTTTTTTCTTTTTATACTTGCATTTCATATAGAATGATTGTATAATCATTCATGTAATTAAATAGATTATACAGAGAGATAATTTTCAGGAGGATATAAAATTGAAAAAAAAAGTAATTCTTGCCTATTCCGGTGGATTAGATACCACAACGATTATACCATGGCTTAAAAACACTTACGACTATGATGTTATCGCGGTGTGTGTGGATGTGGGACAGGGAACTGAGCTGGAGGGTCTTGAAGAGCGAGCCCTTGCTTCCGGAGCCAGCAAGTTATATATAGAAGATGTTACCGATGAGTTTGTGGAAGACTTTGTCTGGCCAGCCCTTAAAGCCGACGCTATTTATGAGAAAAAATATTTGTTAGGTACTTCCCTGGCTCGTCCCTTGATTGCCAAGGTTCTGGTAAAATATGCAGAACTGGAAGGTGCTGAAGCCATCTGTCACGGCGCTACCGGTAAAGGCAACGATCAGGTTCGTTTTGAGCTGACCATTGGCGCTTTGGCACCACAATTAAAAATCATTGCCCCCTGGCGAATTTGGGATATTAAATCCCGTGAAGACGCCATGGACTATTGCGTTATGCATGATATCAAGGTACCGATGTCCATCAGCAACAGCTACAGCCGCGATAAAAATATCTTACATATGAGTCATGAAGGTCTTGAGTTGGAAGATCCATCTTTAGAACCACAATATAAAAAATTACTGCAAATGACAACCCCTCTAGAAGAAGCACCAGACGAAGCTGAAATTGTCAGTCTTGACTTTGAAGAAGGAATTCCCGTCCGCTTAAACGGCGTTGAACTGACTGGCCGAGAACTGCTTGAACAACTTAACATTATCGGCGGACGACACAGCATTGGCGTGGTGGATTTAATAGAAAACCGTGTGGTTGGCATGAAATCCCGAGGGATTTATGAAACTCCCGGCGGCTCAATTCTTTACAATGCCCATGAAGAATTGGAACACATGTGTCTGGATCGTCAAACTTTCGGCTTTAAACAACAGGCTGCCGTTAAGTTTGCTGAATTAGCCTATAATGGTGAATGGTACACACCCCTTCGTGAAGCTTTGACTGCTTTTGTCGATGAAACCCAAAAAACGGTAACCGGGAATGTTCGCTTAAAGCTTTATAAAGGCAATATTATCCTGATCGGCGTGACCTCACCTTATTCACTTTACAATGCCGAAATTGCCAGCTTCACCACCGGCGATTTATACGATCATAAAGATGCTGAAGGTTTTATTCATTTATTTGGCTTACCGCTTAAAGTTCGTGCTTTAATGCGACTCAGCCGAGAAGAAAAAGGGGAATAAAAAACCATGAAAAAAATGTGGGGAGGTCGGTTTTCTAAAAAAACCGACCTTTTAACTGATGATTTTAACTCGTCCATTTCCTTTGATCAACGCTTATACAAGCAGGATATCACCGGAAGTATTGCCCATGCCCGGATGCTGGGAAAACAGAATATCATTGATCCCGAAGAGTCCGAAATGATTATTAAAACACTGGAAGAAATTTTGCTGGACATTGAAGCCGGGCAAATTGAATTTTCTGTTGCTATGGAAGATATTCACATGAATGTCGAAGCGATTCTTACCGAACGAATCGGCGATGTGGGAAAAAAACTTCATACCGGTCGCAGCCGAAATGACCAAGTCGCCACCGATATGCGCCTCTATGTTAAAGAGATTGCCGATGACAGCAAATCACTGATCCAGAATCTTGTCATTACCTTGCTGGACTTGGCCGAAGATCACACTAATACCATTATGCCAGGCTATACTCACCTGCAGCGTGCTCAACCAATTACCTTCAGCCATCATTTGATGGCCTATGTGGAAATGTTTAAACGGGACATGATCCGAATGACCCAGGTTAAAGCCATGACCGACACCCTGCCGTTGGGCTCCGGTGCGTTAGCAACCACTACTTATCCACTGGATCGGGAATCGGTTGCCCATGAGCTGAATTTTGCTGCCGTATCACTAAATAGCCTTGATGGGGTTTCCGACCGGGATTTCTGTCTTGATTTCCTGGAAGCAGCATCCGTTTTAATGATGCACCTCAGCCGCTTTTCTGAAGAGATCATTCTCTGGTGCAGTAGCGAGTTTAACTTTATTACCCTGGATGACGCCTTCAGTACCGGCAGCAGCATCATGCCCCAGAAGAAAAATCCCGATATTGCTGAACTGGTCCGTGGAAAAACCGGACGAGTTTATGGTAATTTAATGGGTCTGTTAACGACCATGAAGGGGATTCCTTTGGCTTACAATAAGGACATGCAGGAAGATAAGGAACCGGTTTTTGATAGCTACGATACTATCAAAATCTGCCTGATCACCTTTGCCAAAATGGTCAAAACATTGACGGTCAATGAAGCTATCATGAAAAAAGCTGCCGCCGGGGGATTTTCTAATGCCACAGATGCCGCCGATTGGCTGGTAAAACATGGCGTTGCCTTTCGTGATGCTCATGAAATCATCGGCAAGCTGGTGTTCTTCGCCCTGGCTGAAAAGAAAAGTCTGGATGAACTGACTCTGGAAGAATACCAGAGTGTTTCCCCGGTTTTTGATGCAACGATCTTTGAAGCGATTGACTTAAATGTCTGTGTAAATCAACGTAACATTATCGGTGGCCCTGCCGAAGAACAGGTCAGAAAAGCCATTGCTATTAATCGTCAGTGGTTGGCGCAGAATTAATCGTCTGGAATAAACACTGATCCTTAAATATTATGACACCAGCAAAAGAGAAACCGACACTAAGCCGGTTTCTCTTTTTTGTGCACTTATCAAAATATTTTTGTGAATCGATTTAATAAAAACATTCCCCGGCCAACTTCTCCTGCCACATTTTTTTAAGAATTTCAAGATCTTCCTTGAATGATTTTTTGGTTTGATCCGCCCCCATCTCCAATTCTTCCAGTACTTCAATGGTAAAGTCATCACTATTTTCCGGTGTCCATTCTTTTTGGAGTTTGATGGTAAAACATAATTTTGTTTTCTTAGAAAATTCAAAGCGATTCTCAATGCCAACAATATTTTGGGTCGCATCCAGAAACAGTTTGCCGGAGCTGGTGTTTCGAATTACATATATCCCACCCACCGATTTCTGTTCTTTATACGCCATAATGATTTCTTTCTTTGTTTGATTTTTTTCCATTTTTCAATATCCCATTTCTTTTAAAATGGCGGCCAATCGCGATAGCCGCTCACCCAGAAGTTCATCATCTTTTTGCAGTACCTCTGCTACCATTTTAATATCCTCATCCAGAAAAGGATTATCTGTACATACAGAGACATTCATGGCTCCGCCCTGTAAAGCGATGCGATCAATTTGGGTTTGATTCTCATCATATAATTTTTCATATCGATAAGCCTCGCTAAAATACTGTTTAGTCCGGCAGACAAATATAGCCAGATCGATGACCCGCTGCAGTGGCATTTCTTCGGATTGACGGGACCATTTTTCGCCGGTGTAGCGCCAGATCTTAGCCGATACATCGACCTTACCCCGATCATTCCATTGAGCCAGCCCAACCGATAATCCCTTGGCATCGGATTTAAGATCCCGACCGTCTATTTTATCGTAATCCTCTGAGACGATCACTGGCTTATGTTTAAGTGTTGTTGGAATTTTCATTTTTAATCCTCATTTCATTATTACACTTAGTTATTCAGTTATTCAGTTATTTAGTAATTTAGTAAACTACTAAATTTAATGCTAATTTATCATACCGTGCCAATTAAGTCAAGAAAGTTTTTTTCACTTCCTTTGTCTTGTTTTTCACAATGAAATATGTTATGCTTTAAAAAATGAACAAACGTAATTTTAAACTTAACTAAAATATAGAAATAGAGAGTAAAATATGGGAAAATATAAGGTTGGCAAAGAAACAAAAGAAAAAATTTACGAAGCTTCTAAAGCTTTATTTTATGAAAATGGCTACACCAATACCACCTGCCTGAAAATCGCTAAAGAATCCGGTGCAAATGTCGGGCTGATTAATTATTATTATGGTTCTAAGGGTGGTTTGGGAATTGAAGTATACAATGACATTATGTCTTCCATCAAATCCCGGGTTTCTGAAAAATTAGCAGAATTAAATATCGAAACCACACTTTTATTACAAACCGCCGTCGAATGGCGGGTATTAAATAACAATATGCGATTTAATAAAAACTTCAGCCGTTTTTATTATGATCTACTGAGTGAAAATGTTCTCTATAAGGAACAAAGTGTAATGACCGAATTTTATCGTAAGCTGGCATTGAGTTGCGATCTGCATTACAGTGAATTTGAAATTGCCTTTATCTCCTTTGCCAGCGCCGGCGCCACCCAGGGAATCAATCTTGCCTATGATGCCGGACTCATCGACTGTTCCTCTCAGGATTTCATTAATGCCAGCATTCATCTGCTGCTGACCAATATGGGGATTAACCCTGAACTAAACGACCATATAATTAATGAGTCCTATGAAATTGAAAAAAAGTTTTCTGTTCGCATCGAAAAAAACTTTACCATCATCTCATCCATATAAATATAATTTTAACATCTGCAATATCAGCGTAGTGAATTGTCACTGCGCTTTTTTTCTATTTCCTCAAATACATAATTTAACTTCAATTAATATTTTGATAATTATTTAAACTATTCTATCTATTCCTTCATTCATCCAACTGTAAATACAGTTTGTTTTATGTTTTAAACGTTTATCAATCGATATTTTTATGCTTTTTTTCGTAATTTGCAATTTTTCTACATTTTATACTGGACAAACGCTGTTTAACATGCTATTATCAGACCATGTTTAAATATAACTAATATTAATTGCAGATAACTTAATTAGTATGTTCTTTCTGACTATTATCAATAATGTTCATTACCATTGAGTTTTAGAGCGTATTTCTTACATTCAATCAGACCTCTGGTTAATATCGAAGTTACTTCCTGATGATAGCTTAACCAATCACGCTCTTAGTACTTATTATGTAAACGCTTGCCTTATTTGTAAATTCTCACTTATAACGACACTCAGTAATTAAAATTAAAATATTGCTATGAGTGTATGCTATAAATACCAAAACCATAATTAATTTCATTCAAAGGTTATGAATAACTACTGTACCTTGTGTGGAAAATCTTTCAAAAGGAGGGTCTAGGGATAAAACTAATTACTTTGCCATTAGCACTGAGTCGCAAAGTATAAATTGTTTCGCATTTATTACTAAACTTGTTATTTTAAACCAGTGCAGCATTTTCGGTGCAGCTGTATTGTCTTAACCGTGTTTTAAAACCACGGTTATTGGTAAAAATTGACGTCTTTCAAATTCAATTTTGAGAGATATTCTGAAGAAGAGGTGAAATTATGAAAAATAAGACATTTTTAAAAGTTGCTGTTTTGTCTGTATTCTTTGTGCAAATGGGTGTTGGTACCATTACGCCAGCAATTGCAAATATTGCTGCTGCCTTCCCGTCTGTTCCATTTACAACTCTATTACTTGTATCAACCTTGGCGGTACTGATGTCTGTACCGGCAACACTCATTTCCGGTCGACTAGCCGGTGGTGCTGTTAAATACAAAACGTTGTTAATTATCGGTATGATTCTCTTTATCGGTGGTGGTATGGCACCTTATTTCATGACCACTGCCAGCTTTACTGCAATCCTGGCAGTTCGTGCGATCTTTGGTATTGGTCTTGGGATTGTCACACCACTTGGTGCTGCGTTGATCATCGCTTTCTTTGATGGTGAAGCCCGCGCTCAGATGATGGGCTTAAGTAACGTTGTTGCCAACGTTGGTGGTATTCTTTTCCAATTGCTTGGTGGGTTTGCCGCAACGATTTCCTGGGAATATGCTTTCCTGATTCACGGATTAGGTATCCTAACCTTAATAATTATTTTGTTTCTGCCAGAGCCTGCTAAAGCTCCAGCTCAAGCTGCTGGCGAAGCAAAGCCAAAACTACCAGGTGCCGTATTTGTATTTGCCGGTCTAATTTTCTTTATGATGATTCTTATCTACCCAATGCTGGTTAATATGTCAACAATTATTGCTGTCAGCGGTATGGGTACTGCTGGTGATGCGGCACTTGTTTTAACCATGTTCACAGTTGGTGGAATGCTTGGTGGATTGATTTTTGCAAAAATATTCGGTATTTTCAAAAGTAATACCATGCCAGTCGGTGTTGTGCTTTTAGCCGTTGCCATGGCCAGTATTGGTTTGGGAAACAGCATTGCATTTATGTATATTGGCACAACCATTGCCGGCATTGGCTTCAGTTTTATCATGCCAAGTATCTTTATGAATTTGGGCGCTGCAGTTCATCCAAGCCAAATGCCAACTGCATCCGGTATCGTTATGGCATCCATGAATGTCGGCGGTTTCTGTTCAGCCTATTTCTTCGCACTGCTTGCCGGAATCATGGGTGTGGATATGACTGTTACCATTAAATTTCCTTTCTATATCTCGATGACTGCTTTTGCGGTTATTGCTGTAGCACTTCTGTTTATCAAACCAAAACAACAAAGTGCTCCTCAGCCAGAATAACATCTGTAGATTTACAACAAAAAACCACAACTTCAGAGTTGTGGTTTTTTTGTTGTATAATATTATTCTAAGTCTACTCATTAATCTCTTCGAGATTTTTGGGGCGAACCATTGTCAGGCTAATTCCCATAAGGATGACCGCAAATCCGGTTAATGAGAGAAAGGACGGCGTTTCGCCCACAAAAAAGAACACAAATATGGGATTAAGGATGGGTTCTGCCAATGATAAAATCGATGCTTTCAATGGCGAAATCAGGCGAACACCGCCGGAGAAAAAGAGATAGGCAATCCCAATCTGAAAGACCCCCAGAAAAATCAACCCCAGCCAGCCATAAAAAGAAATACCGGAAAAGTCCAGCTGATTAGACATGGTCAAAAGGATCACCAGACTCAGCCACAGGTTATTTAAACCAACGATTGAAGCATCGGATATCGGATAATCTTTGTCCAATAAATACTGAACAACCGCATAGGCAATCCCATTGGTTAACGCCAGCAGATCACCCCAGGCATTTCCGCCGTCTGAAGCACTTAGGATGACGATGATTCCCAATAGAATAAACAATCGCGGAATCAAATCACGCTTGGTTACTTTCTTTCCTTTGATCACGTAAAACAAGTAAAGCCATAAAGGCGCAGTACACTGAAGAATGATGGCATTAGCCGCCGTTGTCATCTTAGTTGTCAGCACAAACATCACACACAGATAACAATAGGCAATGACAAGACCGACATAATATTTTGAAAACCTTATTTTTTTCCATTGAATCATGGGCAAAAAAATAAGACCTGCGATGAGCGCCCGTCCAAACGTAATGGTAAAAGCATTGGCGTCGATCAGCTTGATAAACAGCCCGCCGGTACTGAATAGTACCATCGCAATAAGCACGTACAAGGTGCCCTGTGTATTTTTTTCCATGGGTACCTCCTTCTGTTGATTTCTTTTTTTATGATATCATAACCCTCAAAATTTTTCCCTATGTTTTTGTATTTATTTGTTTTTATTTCAGGTATAATGGTTTTAATATGGTGGAGGTAAACTTTATATGTTGTCACAGAT
Organism: Acetobacterium woodii; assembly: GCA_016213825.1. GTDB lineage: Bacteria > Bacillota > Clostridia > Eubacteriales > Eubacteriaceae > Acetobacterium > Acetobacterium woodii_A. The sequence goes on from JACQZP010000016.1 coordinate 159,122, forward strand.
AAAAAGTAGCGGATTGCTTGGTGTAAATGGCGTCATTGTCACTGTCGAAATTGATATTTCCCGGGGCTTGCCCTCCTATTCCCTGGTGGGCCTTCCTGATACCGGCATTAAAGAATCAAAAGACCGGGTTTTTTCGGCTATTAAGAACAATGGCTTTAAATATCCGATGGAACGGATCACGATCAATCTGGCCCCGGCCGATCTCAAAAAAGAAGGGCCTGCTTTTGATTTGGCCATTGCGCTGGGGATTTTAAATGCTTCTGAGCAATTAACTTGGGATCATCCAGAGGATTATCTGATTATTGGGGAGCTTTCTCTTAGCGGTGAAATACGAAGTGTCAATGGGGTGCTTCCGATGGTACTGGCGGCAAAAGAAGCCGGTATTTCCAATATCCTCGTGCCCTTTGATAACCGACACGAGGCTGCCGTAGTTCAAAATGTGGATGTTTTTCCAATCAAAGACTTTGACGAAGCCGTCTCTTTTATTAAAAAAGAGTTGATTATTGATCCTTTTAAAGTCGATCTTAATGCGCTCCTGGCCCTGGAAAACAGCAGTCATTCGATTGACTTTTCTGATGTCCGGGGACAGGATCAAGCAAAACGAGCATTAGAGATAGCAGCAGCTGGCGCTCACAACGTGCTGATGAGCGGTACACCTGGTTCCGGCAAGACGATGCTGGCCAAAGGTTTTCCGTCCATCCTGCCCGATTTGACCATCGACGAGGCTCTGGAAATCACAAAGATCCACAGTATTTCCGGACTCTTAAAAAACAATGCCATTATCAGCCAACGCCCCTTTCGTTCGCCTCATCATACCATTTCCAAGGTTTCCTTGGTGGGCGGTGGGCGGATTCCCAAACCTGGCGAAGTTTCCCTTGCTCATTTGGGCGTTCTCTTTCTTGATGAACTGCCGGAGTTTCAAAAATCGGCTCTGGAAGTTCTGCGTCAACCGATTGAAGATCAGGAGGTCACCATCTCCCGGGTCAATGCCTCCCTGACCTTTCCCGCCAGTTTTACCCTGATCACATCGATGAATCCCTGCCCCTGTGGTTATCTCACCGACCCTGCTCATGAATGTATCTGCACCCCCCAGCAAATCAAAAATTATCAGGGGCGAATATCCGGTCCGCTGATGGATCGGCTAGATATTTTTGTAGAAATTCCCAGCACCACTTATGACGAACTCCAAACCAAACCCAAGGGCGAAACCTCTCAGGCTATCAAAATGCGGGTGGATGCTGCCCGCGAACGACAAAATCAACGCTATCAAGATCTGGATATTTTCTACAACGCCCAACTCACGCCAAAGCTGATGGAAAACTTCTGCGCTCTCGGCGCTGCCGAGGAAAAACTGATGGAAAAAGTCTATACCAAGATGAAACTCAGCGCCAGAGGCTATCACCGGATTTTAAAACTGGCCCGAACGATTGCTGATTTGGATAGCTCCGAAGCTATTCAGGTTTCTCATTTGACTGAAGCCATTCAGTATCGGGGAATGAGCAAGCTCCCCTAACGGGCGCGTCACAACTGATCTCAACAAACCGCGCCATTGCATATAAAAAGGCTGACAGTTCAATCGACACCTGTCAGCCTTTTTAATGTTATTTATTTTTTATCAGTGAATTCGTAAATCGATCTTCGTTTTTCCGCAAATACCAAAGCCCGCCAATTCCAATAATGACCAATGCTAGACTGATCAGTTGGGCTGTTCGCAGTCCCATAAACATCAGGCTGTCAGTTCTTAGCCCTTCGATGAAAAAGCGTCCGACAGAATATAAACCCAGGTAAACAAAGAGTAATTCGCCGTCGACCTTTTTAATCTTATCTTCATAAAAAAAGAGAAAACCAAAAATCATCACATTCCAAATTGACTCATATAAGAAGGTGGGGTGCACCTTAATTATTCCCATGGCAGCGTCATTTACTGTAATGGCCCAAGGCAAATCGGTTTGCGAACCATAGGCTTCCTGATTAAAGAAATTGCCCCAGCGCCCAATGGCCTGGCCTAACGGTAAACCGGGAATCAAGACATCCGCTAAAGCGAAAAAACTGATCTTTTTGACCCGACACAAAATAATGGCCACGATCACACCGGCAATAATACCACCGTGAATAGCCAGTCCGCCATGCCAGGTCGCGATAATCTCTTCCGGATGGGCGACATAATAGTCATAACTAAAGATGACATAGTAGAGTCGGGCACCAATGATCACCGCTGGTGTCATGAATAGAAAGAAATCCATAATGATCTCAGGATCAATCCCATATTTGGGCGCCCGTTTTATCGCCATGAACAGCCCAATCAGTAATGCGGAGGCAATTAAAATGCCATACCACCTGACTTCAAGTCCAAATGCGGCAAATGCGATTGGGTCCGGTGCAATCATAATTAAAGAATGGTTGCGATTTGGCCGTTTTTAGCACCGGCTGCATTTCCTTCTTCAACGTCAAGATGCATGTCCAGTTTGAAATCTGGGTGAACACGAACTAATACATTGTCAAATGTCAAACCACGAGGGCCATCTAATTTTACACAAACAACATCTTTGTCTTTTAATCCATAGGTTGCGCCTTCTTCAGTGCTCATATGGATATGACGAGCGGCCACGATGGCACCTTTAGCAATTTCAACTTCGCCAGCTGGTCCAATTAATTTAACTCCTGGAGTATCAGCAATATCTCCTGAATTACGAAGTGGTGCTTTGATTCCTAAACAGAAACCGTCGCCGACTGACACTTCCAATTGGGTTTCAGGACGAACTGGTCCGAGAATACGAATCCCTTTCAATGTTCCTTTAGGTCCAACTACGTCAATTTTTTCTTCTGCGGCGTATTGTCCCGGTTGTGATAAATCTTTCATTGCTGTCAATTGATAGCCTTTACCAAATAATGTTTCTAAATCTGCCTGTGATACATGAATGTGTTTGTTTGATAACCCGATGGGTACTGTTCTTTCCAATTTATATCTCCTTAATTAAATATATTTTTAACAATCTTTATTTTATCCAATAACTGATGAAATGTTAAGACAATATTTTGTCTTTTTTGATTTTTTTTGTTTTTTTTATTTTTTGGCTTAGTTCCAGCATTTCCTGGGCATGCTCCCAAGTTTTTTGGGTTACTTCGGCACCGCCGAGCATTCGGGAAAGCTCCTCTTTTTTACCCTTTTCGTCCAGCGGTATAAAACGAACCTCCACGGTATCCTCGGTCGCCCGTTTTTCGACCATAAAGTGCTGATCGGCCATGGCGGCAATCTGAGGCAAATGGGTAATACAGATAATCTGCCGACCATTGGGCGGGGTGACACTTAGGGCTTGTATTTTTTCAGCAACGACCTGGGCGGTTCGGCCACTGATACCCGTATCGATTTCATCGAACACCATGGTTTCTATCGCGTCCAGCGCTCCAAAAATACTTTTTAAACTCAACATAATACGAGAAATTTCGCCGCCAGAAGCAACCTTACCAAGCGGTTTTGGTGGCTGACCGGGATTAACCGAAATTAAGAATTCCACCGTATCCTGACCATAGGCGGCAACCCGATCGGGATCATGTTCCACCGCAATTTCCACCTGAACCTTCTCCATCGCCAGTTCGCCCAGTTCTTTTTCAAGGGCGATCTTTAACGTATTGGCTGTTTTCAAACGCAATTGATAGAGGTTATTACTGATTTTATAATACTTGTCTTGAACGCCGCTTAATTCCTGATAGTAAGACTGCAGGCTTTCATCCCGGTTTAACAGGCTTTTAAAACGGATCCCGATTTCTTCTGCATAGGTCAGGATTTCAGTAATATCATGACCATATTTCCGTTTAAGTTTGGCAATCACGCTGAGCCGGGTTTCGATTTCATCTAAATCACCCAAACTATATTCCATATCTTCCAGATATGAGCGGATCTCAAAAGAAAGGCTTTCGGCTTCATTCAGGAGCCCATTGACCATTTCCAGTTTTTCCTGAAAACTGCTGTCTATTTTGGCGATTTCAGCAATGTTCTCAGCCAGCAAACTCAGGGCATCAAGAATTGGGTTCTGATCAGAATTTTCACCTCGGAGCAGTTCATAGGCGCGACTGGCATTGGAAAAAAGTCGTTCCTTATTCTCAAGGATTCGCTTTTCCTCTTCCAGTTCTTCGTCTTCACCAACAATCAGGGCCGCCGCTTCAATCTCATTGATTTCAAACTGCAGGGTTTCTTTTTCCCGTTCCAATTCCCGTTCATTTGTTTCCAATTCATTGATCTGATCTGTGATACGTTTGATTTCATCGGCATCGACGGCTGTCTGTTGCCGGTATTTCCGGCTTTTCTCACCACCAAAAGCATCCAGCAAGTGCCGATGGTTTTCCCGTTTAAACAAGGATTGATGTTCATGTTGGCCATGGATGTCAATAAGCGCATCGCCAATTGTTTTTAATTGAGCGACGGTGATAATCAAGCCATTAGCCCGGCAAATATTGCGACCCCGATCATCCATTTCCCGAATCAGAATTAACTGACCATCTTCCATAGGGATACCATATTCATCGCATTTTTCGATTAGACCCGGTTGTTCACTGATGTCAAAAAGACCCTGAACCGTCATTTTACTTTTTCCCTGACGGATGTTGGTTTTGTTGCCACGATTTCCCAGCACCAGCGTCAACGCATCAATCACAATCGATTTACCAGCCCCGGTTTCGCCAGTGATCACATTCAGTCCTGGACTAAAATCCACCGCCAGATGATCAATCAGTGCATAATCATTTACAACGAGATTTCTCAGCATAGAGCCCTCCCTATTTCATCAACTTTTTGAATTTTCCCACAATTTCGCCCACCATATCACGGTTTCGAACAAGTACAAAGATCGTATCATCACCAGCGATGGTCCCAACAATTTCGCACCAGTCCATCGAGTCGATGGCCAGAGCGGCGGCCTGAGCCATGGCCGGAAGGGTTCTTAACACAATGGTATTTTCAACATAATCAATGGTTAACACCGATTCTTTAAAAACCGCAGTAACCCGCTCATTATAGATGGTGCCAATGTCCTTTAATGGTGCATAATGCTGAATTCCATCATGACTGCTCACCTTAATCAGCTTTAACTCTTTAATATCCCGGGATATCGTTGCCTGAGTTACCGGAAAACCCGAATCTTTTAATGCCTGGGCAAGTTCTTCCTGGGTTTCGATAAGGTTATTTTCAATGATTTCAATAATTTTTAATTGTCTCGATACTTTCATATTTTCATCCCTCCTTCTATAAAGCCAGTTTTTAATAGTCGCTGGAAAGCTTAATTCGCAGCCGATCATAGCTGCTCATATTATTGAGCCGAATGAGGCGGGTGCAATAGGTAGCTTTTTTTACCTTGACCGCATCATTAGGGGTAATCGAAACCGTCGTCTGTCCATCAAAAGTTACCATGATGTCTTTTTCACGGTCTCCAAATTCGAGATTAATCACCTCATCTTCAGGCAAGATGTAAGATCGGTCATGGAGACGATGAGGACAAATCGGGTTTAAAATCATGACATTGGCCTGGGGGGACACCACCGGACCACCGGCAGCCAATGAATAACCGGTTGAACCGGTGGGCGTCGCAATAATCAATCCATCAGCCCGGAATTTATCAATGGTTGAGCCGCCGGCTTTGGCCTCGATATCCATCATTCGAAAGCCTCGGCTTTTAACCAACACATCGTTTAAAGCCATATAAAAACAGGCGCTCTCATTCTCCTTTTTAATGCTACAACTCAGCATCATCCGTTCTTCAATGTAGTAGTCGCCGGAAGTTAAATTTTTGAGTGCCTCTTCATAGTTACCGGCCTCGCCTTCGGTTAAAAATCCAAGTTTTCCCAGATTGATTCCAAAAATCGGAATTGAATAGAAACAAACCTTTCTGGCCACAAATAAGAGGGTTCCATCACCGCCCAACACCAGAATGCAATCCGGTTTTCGGTAAAAAAGGTTTTTGGGATAATACACAACATTCTCATGAGAATATTTTATCTGACCTTCCAATAAGGCGATTTTAAAGCCATGACAAATTAAATAGTCCATACACTTTTGAGCAAGTGCAGGGCTATCCGGCTTATCCATATTTAAATAAATACCAATTTCTCTAAATTTTTTAAATTCAGTTTCCAAAACCATTCACATCCTATTCGTCTAGTGGTTCCTTTTCATCTAGTGGTTCTTTCTTTTTCTTGCAGCTTTCATGGGCGATGGTCACAACCGGATGAATCATTTTTGCCCAATCCCCCTCAACCGTCGGCTCGGTGTTTTCAATAAAAACTAAAAATTCAATATTACCTTTAGGCCCCTGAATGGGAGAAAAATCCAGACCTTTGATCAATATATTTTGATTTTCAATCGCACTCATCACTTCAAACAGGATTGATTCGTGCACTTTTTTATCACGGATGACGCCGTTTTTACCAATTCTTTCCCGGCCAGCTTCGAACTGAGGCTTGATCAACCAGATTCCTTTGGCTCCGGGTTTCATGAAAAGTTTGATGGCAGGGATCAGTTTGGTAATCGAAATGAACGATACATCCATAACGGTACCATCCACCATTTCAGAAATATGTTCAGCAGTCAGATAACGAAAATTGGTCCGTTCCTTGGAAACAACCCGGGGATCATTTCGTAATTTCCAATCCAGCTGACCATAACCAACATCGACTGCATAAACTTTTTCGGCGCCGTTTTGCAGCAGGCAATCGGTAAAACCGCCGGTGGATGAACCAATGTCGATGAAGGTTTTCCCTTTTACCTCCATGTCAAAAACCGCCAAGCCCTTTTCCAGTTTTAAACCGCCGCGGCTCACATAGGGCATGTCACTCCCTTTAACGACAATCGTTGCTTCGGTATCCACCAGATCACCGGCCTTATCTTTAACCTGGTCATTTACCTGAACCAGCCCAGCCATAATGGCTTTTTTTGCCCGCTCCCGGGTATCAAAATAATTCAGGCTCACTAATAACTTATCTAAACGTTCTTTCAATTTTTCCTCTTTTCATGGGTTCCATTTATAATTGATAATATAAAATTTCTGATTTTTGTAATTTGTTATTTGCGGCGCTGACAAATATAGCTCGCCAATTCCTGAAGAAAAGTCGTTCGTTCGCCGATTGGTTTAAGCATTTCCAGCGCTTCCTTTTCCAATTCAGCAACTTTTATTTTTGACGCTTCCAGTCCGTATAGCGAGACAAAGGTTGATTTATGATTTTTTTCATCGCTGCCGATGGGCTTACCTAAATCTTCAACGTTGCCCTCAATATCGAGAATGTCATCGACAATCTGAAAAGCCAGGCCGATCCGATGGCTGTAGCTGATCAGTCGTCCCTGAGTCGCCGGTTCGGCTTCGGCAATGATGCAGCCACTCTGAACACAGGCTTCCAGTAGCGCTGCAGTTTTGTGTAAATGAATATAATCCATCTCATCCAGGCTGATCACCCGGTCTTCACTGATCATGTCAGCCACCTGACCGCCAACCATCCCTAAAATCCCGGAAGCCCCCATAATACATCGCATCGCACTGATATAGTTTGTCAGCGCTGTACCAGATAACCCCTGAGTTCCCTGCAGCATGGTTTCGACAGCATAATTTAACAGTGCATCGCCCGCCAGAATAGCCATGGCATCGCCATAAACCTTATGATTAGTTGGTTTGCCGCGCCGCAAATCATCATTGTCCATAGCCGGTAAATCGTCATGAATCAGTGAATAGGTATGGATCATTTCTATCCCCATGGCTAGCGGTCGGATAATATTCAGGTCCCCTTCCAAAGCCCGGCAGGTTTCCATCATTAATATCGGTCTGAGCCGCTTTCCACCAGCAAAGAGACTGTATTTCATGGCTTCGATAATGACTTCCGGCGTATCCAGGTTTTGCTGGAAGACTTTTTCAAGATCGCCATTAATTTCAGCTACTCTGGTATTAAGCTGAGCTTTGAAATCGCTCATGCGTCCACGCTCCCTTCAAATTCCTGTTCCTGCCCATCAATCATGATTGTTATTTTTCCTTCTAGGGTATCCAAATCAGTACTGCACTCGTTAATGAGCTTCATACCTTCTTCAAACAATTTCATGGAGGCTTCAATTTCCTGATTGTCTTCTTCAAGTAATTGTGCGATGGTCTCCAAACGGCTCATCTTACTTTTAAGTTTTTTAACTGCCATTATTAATTCTCCTTTATGGATTGAATGTTTGCATCAACCACTCCATCCACAAAGCGGAGGGTTACAACCTGATCAACCGTTAAACTGGCTACCGAACCAATCGGAAGCCCGCTTTTATCGGTAACGCGAACATAGCCTTTTTTTAGCACCTGGATGGGATTCATGACTTCGATTCGGGTTTGATAATTATTTAAGAGCAAGCGCTCATTTTTTATCCGATTCATCAGTGCACGAATCATTCGCTCCTGAATCATATCCAGATGCAACCGCATTTCTTCAATCCGTTCTCGGGGTCGAAACCGTATAAAATCTTTTTTCATCTGCATCAAAATTTCTCGATTTTTCTGGATTTTGTTTTCCATAACCTGGATCAATCGACCTTTTTGCATCACCAGCGCCCGGATGATACTCAAGGTTTCTTCAGCCACCAACTCGGCAGCGCCGGAAGGGGTTGGTGCCCGCAAATCAGCAACAAAATCAGCAATGGTAAAATCAATTTCATGACCAACTGCTGAAACGATGGGTAATTCCGATTCATAAATAGCTTTGGCGAGGCGTTCATCATTAAACGCCCATAAGTCCTCAATGGAACCACCACCCCGGCCGATGATAATGACATCCACCGATTGGTTGGCATTAAAGGCCTGAATGCCTTTGATAAGATTCCCGGCTGCTTCATCTCCCTGAACCAGGCTGGGATAAATGACGATATCCATCAACGGATTCCGGCGCTTAATAATCGAGATCATATCTTTAACTGCAGCACCGGTGGGTGATGTAATCAGTCCCACCCGACTGATGATGTCCGGCAGCTTTTTTTTATGCTCTCGATCAAAATATCCCTTGGCTTCCAGGTCGTCTTTTAATACCAGATAGGCCTGGAAAAGATCGCCCAGCCCCTGGGGCTCCATCGACCGGACCGTAATCTGATATTGTCCGCTTGGCAGATATAACCCCAAACTCCCCCGTATGGTCACCTTTTGACCTTCTTTGGGCAGAAACTTGAGTCCCATGGCGGCGTTTTTAAACATCACGCAATCGATTTTACTGCCAGAATCTTTCAGGGAAAAATATAAATGTCCGGAAGCTGCCCGTTTCACATTGGACAGTTCCCCCTGAATCACCAGGTTTTTAAGCAGGCTATTGGATTCCAACAGGGTTTTAACATATTGGTTAACCTCAGAAACACTGAGAATCTTTGCATTTGTCATTGTTCTACCTCATTGCTTTGTAATAATCCATTCCCATCAGGGCGTTACCAGCCGCATTATCCCGGGAAAATTCACCTGGTGAAAAATAAAGATTTAATTCTGATGATTTTAATTCATTTTCAAGAATCCGCTTGATGATCAGATTGGACATTACCCCACCGGAAAAAAGTACTGACTGAAAAGGATACTGCTCTCCCAATCCGACAATGGATTTTGACAGGGTTTTGGCAATCGACTTAAGGACCAGATAGGCTACCAATTCTTGATCGGTCCCATCGTGCAAAAGTTTCTGGGCCTGATTTTCCTGACCAGAGAAATGAAAGTTCACGCCGGCCATAGTAGCTGAGATAACAAATTTATTGTCTGTGGATTCAAGTACGGCCTGGTTTGCCAACGCTTCCAGTGCTTTTCCAGCGGGAAAATCACAGCCCATCAGTACCCCAATGCGATCGACCAGCTGCCCGGCATTGAGATCCAAGGTCTGGGCGATAATTTCGCACTCAAAACCGATATCTTTCTTTTTAACCAGCAGAATTTCTGAAGTCCCGCCGGAAAAATGAACCGCACAGAAAGTCTCTCCCAATTGTGGCGACCCGCTGCCATAAATGGCCGCCCGAATGTGATTCTCCTGGTGACTTACCGCCAGTCGTTTGACACCCAACACCCCAGCCAGAGAACGGGCCATCGACTCACCCGAACGAAAGACCGGCATGTAAGAGTCAGCCAATGGCCGGGGTCGTTCTGAATAGCAGATTACTTCAATTTCCCGGCCGCCAACCAGATCTTGAAGCAATATCGGCAAATGCTGCACATGCTGAAAAAGGGCATCCGATTGACGAAGTCCTCTTTCTCCTGACTTCACTTCCAATAGGATGCCCTTGTTATAAATCATGTTTTCATTTTCGTCCACTAAGGCAACCGAAGTTGTATAATTACTGGTATCAATTCCAAGACTAAGGGCACTCATTGAGTTCGTCCTTAACGATTTTATTCAAAATACCATTAACGTAATTTTTTCCATCCTCGTCTCCGAATTTTTTTGTAAGCTCAATTGCCTCGTTAATGACAACTTCAAATGGTACTTTTTCATCCATGTATTTTAACTCACAAATGGCCAAACGCAGAATTGATTTTTCTACCTTGGGAATTCGATCAATTTTCCAGGTGCTTTTAAGATAATCATCTAAGATGTCATCAATTTCAGCAAGATGCGCTTCGGTCGTATCGATCAAAGTCTTTCCATAGGTCAGATCCAGCTCATTATCCTCTAAAAAATATGCAATACTATCGGTAAAATCTCCTGGTTCCGGGTGAAAGTCTATTTGAAATACACCTTTTAACGCATATTCCCGTTCCTTTTTTCGACTCATGGGCACTCCTTTTTGTTGTTTATTGTATAAAAAGGGGCCTACGCCCCTTATCATTTTGCAGAATACCGTAACGACAGATCGTTAATATCATTTTATCAACGAGATTTGAAGTTTACATGAAGATCGGATCTAAATGCCTGAACCTTCAATTCGGACGTTAACTGAAGCCACCTGGAAACCGGCCATGGACTCCACTGCAATTTTAACTTTTTTCTGAACCGCTTTTGAAACTTTGACAATTTCAACACCCGGTTCGGTGATGAGATAGACCCAAATCATCAGGCCTTCTGGATTTCTGGCAATCTTAACACCTTTTATTGTCGATATCAGATAGAGCTTATCCATGATTTCATCCGTGGTTCTCAATGAAATACGCTCCACACCGTTAACGCCGGTAGCCGCTAAGCTAACAATTGAAGCGATCATTTCGTCATTAATATCCGGTGACTGATTGTTTTTCATTTCTATTTTCATCTTTATTTTACCTGAGTTCTTTAGACTTCCTGATGACAGTCGCAGCCATCTTCGCCACAGCATGATGCAACTTCTTCATTCAATTTAAATGGTGCACCACAATCTGGGCAGGCCACGGTGTTATTTTCAAAAGATTCGAATTCGGTGATATAAATATTGCCACATTCTGGACAAATGATTTCATAATAGTCTTCTTCATCAAACTCAAACTCGTCATCATCAGAAAAATCTTCATCAAGAATAAATTCTTCTAATTCAGATAGATCATCATCGACCATTTCCACGTACTCTTCCAGTTCTTCCTGGGCTTCGGTAATACCATCCAGAGCATCAACGATGTCTTCAAGAATATCCAGTACCTGCACCAGAACCTTGCCTTCGTTGGAAGCTTGATCTAATGCTAACCCATCTACCAAACCTTTGGTATAAGCAACTTTTTCATTTATGTATTTCATTTTTATACCCTTTCCATGTAATCGCCCGTACGGGTATCGATTCGAATTTTGTCACCTTGTTCCACAAAAAGTGGGACGGTGATAATGGCTCCGGTTTCAACCGTTGCTGGTTTGTTTGCTCCAGTGGCAGTATCACCCTTGAAGCCTGGATCGGTCTTAACAACTTCCAGTTCCACAAAATTAGGAGCTGCCACCGAGAATGCCACACCTTTTAATGATTTTACGGTAGCAATGTCATTTTCTTTCAGATATTTCAAGGCTTCTTCAACTTGACTTAAGTTTAATGGAATCTGCTCATAGGATTCCAGATCCATGAAGTAGTACAAACCACCGTCTTCATATAAGTATTCCATTTCCCGGGTTTCTACCTGTGCTTTAGGGTAACGTTCTGTTGGGTTGAATGATTTTTCTACCACTGCACCTGTTATAACATTTCGAATCTTTGTTCGAACAAAGGCTGCGCCTTTTCCTGGTTTTACGTGTTGAAATTCGATGATGGTAAATGTATGACCATCCATTTCAAACGTAACACCTTTTTTAAAATCTCCTGCTGATACCATGTTTACCTCCGCTATGCATATGTTAATTTTTTCTTTTCAATTCAATGTTATTATTCTATCACAATTCTTGAGAGACGTCATCCCAATTTATTAATATCACCGGGTTTACTCCCGGATAATTTGCCGGTGAGACACCGCATGTGCCCGCCCAGATCGCGAATGGTTTGAATCTCTTCATAGCCGTTATTCTTTAATAAGTCGCTAACCGCATCGATCTGATCGTCCCCAATTTCCAGGGCCAGCAGACCGTTTTTTTTCAAAAACAAATGGGCCTCGCTAATGATTCGCTGGTAAAAATCCAGACCGGATTCACCGCCATCCAGAGCCATATGCGGTTCATATTCAATAATGTCTCTAGCCAGTAGTTTCATATCTGCCTGACTGATATAGGGCGGATTAGAAACAATCACGTCAAAGGTTTCCCCCTGGGGAAGGGCCGCAAACAGATCGCCTTCATACAACGTTAAGTCGCCACTCACCAACTGGCTGGCATTGATCTTAGCCACTGCCAACGCTTCGGCTGAAAAATCACTGAGACTGACGATTCCCTGCTTAAAGTAGTTCTTGATAGTAATGCCAATGGCACCGCTACCCGTGCATAAATCCAAAATTTTCGCACCTTTCGGGTAGTTGACCTGTAAATACTCAAGCAGATACTCCACCATCGGTTCGGTATCTGGTCGGGGAATTAAAACATGGCCATTGACAAAAAAGTCCAGCCCCATAAATTCTTTTTTTCCCAGAATATAGGCTACTGGTTCTAATTGGCAGCGTCTTTCTATGGCACTGCGATAGGTTTCTGCTCGTTTTAAGTCCACCGATTCCTGTGAATGGGTATAAAAATAGACCCGATCGTGATCCAATATGGCACTTAGAAGAATCTCTGCCTCTAAACCCGGATATTCGATTCCTGCCCGGGTTAGCGACTGGCGGCCAAAATCCAAAATCTCTTTGATGGTCATTTTCCTACCTCAACTTAAAACTGCAAACCATTTTGCATCTGAACAAGAAAAAAGCCGGTTACAAGAACCGACTTCTTTTTTATTCTGCTGACTCGTTTTTAATGCCGTATTTTTTATTAAATCGATCAACACGTCCACCAGCATCAATAAGTTTTTGTTTCCCTGTGAAAAATGGGTGACATACAGAACAGATTTCCACTTTTAATTCTGGTTTAATAGAACCAGTTTCAAATGTATTTCCGCATGCGCATTTTACTATTGATTTGCCGTAATTTGGATGAATGCCTTCTTGCATTGAATCCACCTCGTTTCTTATTTATTTAACTATTCATTGTTATTTTATCAACCGAGACATTATATCAAACAATTCTTAAAAGATCAAATATTTTGTGCGTTATATTTATCAATAAATTTTTTCATGAATGCCTGATTATCTTTGGTCCGTTCCAGAATTGAAATAATCTTATCGGTGAGGTCGTAAACCGTGGTTCCTTTATAAAGTTTTCGGATGTCAAAGCTTACTTTCAACTCCTCAGCCGTTAATAGTTTTTCTTCTCGACGGGTGCCTGATCGGTTTAGGTTAATCGCCGGATAAATTCGTCGCTCGGCTAATTCCCGTTCCAGATGCAGTTCCATGTTCCCGGTACCCTTGAATTCTTCAAATATGATGTCATCCATCCGACTTCCGGTATCGACTAGCGCCGTCGCCAAGATCGTCAGGCTACCGCCTTCCTCCACGTTTCGAGCGGAACCAAAGAATTTTTTCGGAAAAAACAATGCTTCTGGATCAAGACCACCAGATAGGGTTCGCCCGGATGGTGAGACCACCAGATTATTTCCCCGGGTCAACCGGGTTAAACTATCAACCAAGATAACCACGTCTTTTCCCTGTTCAACCAGACGCTTACCACGTTCTAACACAATTTCGGCCACCTTGATGTGATTTTCCGGGGGCTGGTCAAAGGTTGAATAGACAATATCTGCATCAATCGAACGTTTCATGTCGGTGACTTCTTCCGGGCGCTCATCCACCAGTAGAATAATCAGTTCAATTTCGGGATGATTGGTGGTAATGCCATTGGCGATTTCTTTTAGCAAAATGGTCTTGCCAGCCTTTGGCGGTGCCACAATCAAGCCCCTTTGACCTTTGCCCATTGGTGAAAACAGATCAATCATCCGGGTTGACACCACATCCTGGGTCGTTTCCAGACCGATTCGCTCTTCCGGGAAAATCGGCGTCAGTCGTTCAAACCGGGGGCGATTGGCGATCTTTTCAGGAATATCACCATTAACCTTCTCCACATAAAGCAAGGCGTCAAACTTTTCATTTTCGCTGGACATTTTAATTTTCCCGACAATTTTATCCCCGGTGCGAAGATTAAACCGGCGGATCTGATTGGCTGCCACATAAATATCGTGATCTCCAGACAAATAATGGTTGGTTCTTAAAAAACCAAAGCCATCGGGATTGACATCTAAAATGCCTTCCTGCGAGGTTTTAAACCGGTCCAGATCTTTTTTATCGTCCACGTAGAGCATACTGTTGATTTTTTGAATAATATCCGCTGTTTTGGTGCCATTAACCTTTTCCAGAAACAACATCGCTGAGTATTTCTCCCCAGTTTTGGGAGGACGCACCTTACCGCTTAAGAGATCGCCAGTTTCCAGCTTGAATTTTTGTATTTGGGAACCGGAAATATAAACAAATTCTTCGTTGGATTTCATGTCTTTATTTTTGACAAAGCCAAAACCCTCGGGCAGAATTTCCAGATTTCCTTCGACTACCACCACATTATCCATGGAGTCTTTTATTTTATAATAGGGTGAACGCGTGCCGTTTCCATTTGACCCATTGGTAATCCGCTGATTGGTTTGACTAGGCTGGTTGGGTTGTTTTTCGTGTATTTCTTTTTCAACTGGCTTTTTTTCGCTGGTTGCTTTTTCGTTGGTCTCTTTTTTGTCTGTCTCAGTCGTTTTTTCTTTTGTGTCCTGATGACTGTCTTGATTTTTATCTTGATGGTTAGGCTGAACAGCCAAAGGTTCCATTTTTTCCTCAATGGCCTCGATCAGCTCAATTTTTTTAAGTCGGCTGGTTTTTTCAATGCCCAGACTTTCGGCCTGTTTGCGCAATTCAACAACCGTTAAATCTTCCAATGCTTGCTTTTCCAATATATGCCTCCATGGGTAGTTAAGTGTTTTGATGATTGATTTGAATGGAATTTATAATTAATCAGTTTAGTGCTTAGTGTTGCAGAATAATCTGAAGGTGTTTGTCTTTTGCAGATATCTTAATTTACCACAAATATCCATTCTTGTCAAAAACGCCCAGGTAGCTTGTGTCGTTTATTCCTGTTCGCCTTCGATAATTGAAATCATGATGGCATTTTCCACCCGTCGGCGTTCAATTTCACAACTGACGAAATGGGGCTCCATAATGGTTCCGTTAAAATTATAGGCATTGGCATGGCAGCCGCCACCGCAGAAATACTTGGCCCAACAGGTTTGGCACGCTTCTTTTTCCAGCAGATTGCCGGCATCAAAGATTTTTTTGATTTCACCATTGGTAATGCCGTTACTGACGTCGCCCATTTTGAAAGCTTCATTTCCGACAAACTGATGACAGGGGTAAATATCCCCTTCTGGCGTTACCGCCACGTAGTCCTTACCGGCTCCACAACCGGATAACCGTTTGTAAACGCAGGGGCCGTGATCCAGATCAACATTAAAGTGAAAGAAATTATAATGGAGACCGTCGTCATGACGTTTCAGATAAGCTAATGCCAAGGCATCGTATTCTTCCATAATCACTGGCAAGTCTGCTTCGGTCAGGGCATAGCTATGACTGGCTTCGGCCACCACCGGTTCCACTGAAATGCTCTTAAAACCCTCACCTGCTAAAAACTGAACGTCTTTTGCAAAATCCAAATTATGATGGGTATAGGTTCCCCGGACATAGTGATCCTTATCGCCCCGCATTTCAGCCATGGCTTTGATGTTATTGATGATCACATCAAAGGAGCCCTGATCATTGACGGTTTGTCGCATCTGATCGTTGACTTCTTTCCGGCCATCCAGACTAAGAACGATGTTGTCCATGGTTTCATTGAGATATTCCCGGGTTTCGGCATTTAACAGCACCCCATTGGTGGTCATCGTAAATTTGAATTTCTTATGGTGCTTTTCCGCCATTTCATTGCCGTAGACCACCAATTGTTTGACCACATCCAGATTCATCAGCGGTTCACCACCAAAAAAATCAACTTCCAGATTTTCTCGGTTTTTGGATTGTTTAATGATAAAGTCGATGGCTTTTTTACCCACTTCCAGGGGCATCAGCAATTTCTCGCCGTCAAAATCGCCCTGGGCGGCAAAACAATAGGTGCATTTCAGATTGCAGTCATGAGCGACATGAAGACATAAGGCTTTTATTAAATCTTCATTGGCATAGTTCTCGCGTTGATAATTCATTTCGCGAAATAACAGCCCGGCTGCTTTGATACTATCCAATTCGTCCAGGCATTCGATGATCTCGGCTGCCGCATATTTATCTTTATACAATTCAACTATTTCAGCTCTTGTTTTGGTTTCGTACTGATCCAGCAAATCATAGCTTAAATCGTCCACGGTCAGGACTGTGCTGGTGTCTACATCCAACACAATATTGAGTCCGTTCTTTTTATATTTATGTATCATTATTTCTCCTCATCATGAAAAAAGGGACTATCTCTTACGAGACAGCCCCTCTCAGGCTTGTTTATTATTTTTCAGTCGTTTGTTTGCATTTTTGATTTCCTACGGTACAGGAAGTTTTACAGGCTGACTGACAGGAAGTTTGACATTCCCCACACCCTCTGTTTTTTACGTCAGTGAGTTTTCCTTCTTTAATGATTTTAATGTGCTTCAAATTGTTCACTCCCTTCAAACATTGATATTTATTTATTTTTTGTCTTTTTCTGCTTTTTCTTTTTCTTCGTCGATTTCTTCAAATTCCGCATCTACTACGGTTTCTTCATTATCCAGGTCTTCCAGTTCTTCAAAATCGTCTTCTTCTGTTGCTGCAACAGCGTCCCCAACATTGACGATTCGAGCAATGGCTGATTTTGTGATCAGAGCTTTATTAAAATCTGGTAATAATTCGATGGTCACATTTTCTTCGCCAATCGCATAGACAATTCCATAAAAGCCGCCAATTGTAATAATTTCATCCCCTGGTTTCATATTTGTTCGCATTTCTTTAACTTCTTTTTGTTGTTTCTGTTGTGGTCTTAAAATAAAGAAATAGAAAAATACAAGTACTAATACCAAAGGGAGAATCAATGTAAAATCAATCCCAAACATTCACATTCTCCTTAAATTTTTTATTCAGCAATGCCAAATTTTTCAAAGAAAGCATCTTTGTAGGCCAATAAATTGTCATCCATTATAGCCTGCCGAATTTTCCTCATTGTTACAAGTGTAAAGTATAAGTTATGATATGTCAATAACCTGGCTCCTAAAATTTCATTGGTTTTAATGAGATGACGGATATAGGCCCGAGTATAGTTTCGACAAACGAAACAATCACATTCCGGGTCAACCGGTGTAAAATCTTCCTTATAGGTGGCATTACGAACCACGACCTTGCCATGGCTGGTGAAGGCGGTTCCATTTCTGGCGATTCGACTCTGGAGCACACAGTCAAACATGTCAATACCCCGGATGGTTCCTTCAAAAAGCGCATCCAATGAACCGACCCCCATCAAATACCGGGGTTTGTCTTTCGGCAACAGCGGCGTGGTGGCATCCAACATCCGATACATCACATCTTTGGGTTCCCCGACACTGAGTCCGCCAATGGAATATCCCGGAAAGCCAATCTCGGTAAGCTCTTTGACACTTTGTGCTCTGAGGTCTTCATACATACCACCCTGAACAATGCCAAATAGCGCTTGATCTTCCGGTCGTTTGTGGGCATCTTTACATCGTTTAGCCCACCGAGTTGTCATTTCCATGGATTTTTTGGTGTACTCATAATCTGCTCCTGCCGGTGCACATTCATCAAAACACATAATAATATCAGCGCCAATGGAATTCTGCATATCAATGGCCTTTTCCGGCGTCATAAAATGTCGTGATCCATCGAGATGTGAAATAAATTCAACACCATCTTCAGTAATCTTTCTTAAGTCATTTAAAGAAAAAACCTGGAATCCTCCACTATCCGTTAACACCGGACGATTCCAATTCATAAATTTATGGATACCCCCAGCCTTATCCATGATCTCCTGGCCGGGTCTCAAATAAAGATGATAGGTGTTCCCTAAAATAACATTGGCATCCATCTCCATTAAATCCTCAGAGGAAAGAGACTTAACCGTTGCCTGGGTGCCCACCGGCATAAAAATCGGTGTGTTGATGACTCCCCGTTTGGTGTGGACCTTTCCCAATCTGGCCCCGGTGTCCTTGCACTCTTTGATCAGTTCATAACGAAATTCACTCATTCTTTTCTCCTGTTTTTATATAGTTGCGAAATTCAAAAGCAACGAACAATAATTGCTTTGATGTCAGTTTTCACAAACAATTTTGTAACGTGTAGGCGAACAGTTCAAAGAACTGTCCGCCGTACAGTGTAGAAATTGTTTCGTGTAAAACTGGCAGCGAAGCTCATGGCAGTCTATCAAATGCCTGTTATTTCTTTCTATTCAATAAATAAGGCATCGCCAAAGCTGAAAAAGCGATATCTCCATTCGATGGCGGTCTGATAGGCTTTCATGACGGCTTCCCGGTTATAAAAGGCCGAAACCAGCATTAGCAAAGTTGATTCCGGCAAATGGAAGTTGGTGATAATAGCATCCACTACTTCCCACTGGTAGCCGGGATAAATAAAAATATCGGTTACGCCGGTATAGGCCGTCACCACGCCGTCATGGAGCTTGGCGTTGCTTTCCAGGGTTCGTACCGAAGTGGTGCCCACGGCAATGACCCGGCCACCTCTTTCCTTGGTGCGTTTAATGGCTTTGGCAGTTTCTTCCGGCACCTCATAATATTCCTCGTGCATATGATGTTCTTCAATCACATCACATTTTACCGGCCGAAAAGTACCAATTCCCACATGAAGGGTGACCTCGGCAATTTCTACCCCCATATCTTCAATTTTCTGAAGCAGATCCGGGGTGAAGTGCAGCCCGGCAGTGGGGGCGGCTGAAGAGCCTTCCCGCTTGGCATAGACGGTCTGATAGCGGTTGTTATCCTTCAGCGTTTCATGAATATAAGGTGGCACTGGCATCAAGCCGATCTCGTCAATGATTTCCTCAAAAACACCGACATATTCAAAGGTGATAATTCGCAGCCCACCTTGAGTGGTTCCGGTTATTTCCCCTTTTAGCTCCGGGCTAAAAACAATCCGGGCTCCAACTTTAGCTCGTTTTCCCGGTTTAACCATGATTTCCCAATCTTTTTGAGCGAGGTGACGCAACAATAAGATCTCGACCTTGCCACCGCTGTCTTCCCGGGACCCAAACAACCGTCCGGGTAATACTTTGGTGTTATTCATCACCAATAAATCACCGGGACGCAAATAATTGGTCACTTCAAAAAAGTTCCGGTCTTCGATGGTGTTTTTTTCGCGGTTTAGCACCATCAAGCGGGAATTGTCCCTTTTTTCCAGGGGACATTGGGCGATTAATTCGTCCGGGAGATCATAATAAAAGTCAGTTTTATTCATCTATTTCTTCCTCATTGTCATAAAAATTTATTTTTAATTGTTGAGGATCCAATGCATTATTCATTAATACCTCTAAGCCCAAATGGGCGTAACCGCGACTGGTGATCACCCGACCCCGGGGGGTTTTAGAAAGGAAACCCAGTTGAATCAGGTAAGGTTCATAAACCTCTTCAATGGTATTTTTTTCTTCGCCGATGGCAGCAGCCAAGGTGTCAATCCCCACTGGCCCACCATCGAATTTTTCAACGATAGTCCTGAGCATGATGCGATCAATCTCATCCAGCCCCACGGCATCCACTTCAAACAGTTCCAGGGCTTCCCGGGTAATCCGCAGATCAATAACACCCCGCCCCTCGATTTCGCAATAATCCCGAACCCGCTTTAACAGGCGGTTGGCGATTCGCGGCGTCCCTCGGGAACGAATGGCCAGTTCCACTGCCCCTTCGTCATCCATTTCAATGCCGATAATGCCGGATGAACGCCGAATAATGGTGGCCAGCTCTTCCGGATTATAGAGCTCCAGCCGCTGGATCACCCCAAATCGGTCCCGCAGCGGAGAGGTCAGCAGCCCTACCCGAGTGGTTGCGCCAATCAGGGTAAAGTGCGGCAGCTCCAGTCGGATCGACCGAGCTCCCGGACCCTTGCCGATAATAATATCCAGGGCAAAATCCTCCATGGCCGGGTATAACACCTCCTCCACCGAGCGCTGTAGCCGGTGGATTTCATCAATAAAAAGAATATCGCCTTCTTTTAAACTGGTCAGAATGGCCGCCAGATCCCCAGCCTTTTCAATTGCTGGGCCGGAGGTCGTTTTAATCCCGACCCCCATTTCCCGGGCAATGATATTGGCAAGGGTTGTTTTTCCCAGACCTGGCGGTCCATATAGGAGGACATGATCCAGGCTTTCATTTCGTCTTTGGGCAGCTTTGATAAAGATGCCCATTTGTTTCTTTACCTTTTCCTGACCAATATATTCATCCAAACCCTGAGGTCTTAAGTTTCTTTCTATTTCCACATCCAATTCTGTAAAATCAGAGGTGATGATTCGTTCCTTCATGGCTACCGTCCCTTCAATGGATTAGCCGAGCGAAGCGCACCAGTAATTAGCTCTTCGATACTGCTCTCGGGGGTAAATGCCCGGGATACCATTTCCGAAGCTTCAGAAATACTATAGCCTAATCCAACCAGTCCGTTAACGGCCTGGGATACATTGTCATCTTTTCCCCGTAAATCAACGATCTTCAAGTCTCCCATGGTCACATCCTTGTAGCGATCTTTCAGCTCCAGGATAATTCGACTGGCAGTTTTTATCCCGATCCCTGGAGCCTTGGCGATGCTTTTGGGATCATCATTAACAATATGTCCAATCAGTTCATTTCGGCTGAACTGGGATAAGAGCCCCATAGCTGCTTTTGGTCCGATTCCGGAAATCCCGATCATGGTCCGAAAAATTTCCCGTTCATCGGTGGTGGCAAAGCCATAAAGCGAAACCTCGTCTTCTTTAATAACCTGATGAAGATGCAGCTTTACCTCCGAATGCAGATTAGGCAGCTCATTCAAAGTGTTGGTCGATACCTTTACCTTATATCCCATGCGGTTCAAATCAATGACCACATAATCCATGGCTTGTTCTTCCAAGCTCCCGATCATATATTCGTACATAAGCCCTCCTTCAAAATTCAAACATGCTTTACCTATTGTACCAAAACAAAAAAATAATACAACCACAAAAAAAGCACCCATAGGTGCTATCCCAACGTGTCGTACTCCATTTTTGACGCCCTAGCGAAAGCTAGGTGGGTGCCTTGTCTTTAGTTTCTGTTTTCCACTGAAATAATGAGGCCTAACATCTGCTAACGAACAATCAGACTCCCTGAGTATTGATGTAGGTTCAAAAATAAAGTAAAAACGAACACTTTGGGATAATTTAATTATACACGGTTTTCTACTGAAATCAAAGGATAAATTTTTGCTTGGAAATGATAGACTATACCACTTCTTTCACCTCAGTTCAAGTTTACAGCAAGATGTCCAGGGCAGAACGAATATTATCAACCGGGAGGATCTCCATTCCGGCAATTTTCAAGCCTTTCTGGTTTCCTTTTGGGATGATGCAGCGTTTAAAGCCCAGTTTTTTTCCTTCAATGAGTCGTTTTTCAATATGCTGAATATTTCGGACTTCGCCGGTTAAGCCCACTTCACCCAGAATCATCAGATCTCCAGGAATCTGGAAATCCCGTAAGCTGGAATATAACACGGCAACCACGCCAAGATCCAAAGCCGGTTCATCGACCTTGATGCCTCCAACCACGTTGATATAGGCATCGACGGATTGCATCTGAATCCCCAGCCGTTTTTCCATAATCGCCATCAAAAGCACCATTCGGTTATAATCCATGCCGGTTGCCATCCGGCGGGGATTTCCAAAGCCGGTGGGCGAAACCAGACCCTGAAGTTCAATCAGCAGTGGTCGCGTCCCTTCAATACAGGGGACCACCACTGACCCGCAGGTGTTCTTGGGGCGACTGTCCAACATCATTTCTGATGGATTGGCGACGGACTGTAAGCCATTTTCAGTCATTTCAAAAATGCCGATCTCATTGGTTGATCCGAAGCGGTTTTTAACGCCTCGAAGTACCCGATAAGCATGATATTTTTCACCTTCAAAATAAAGCACCGTATCCACCATATGTTCCAAAACTCGAGGTCCGGCAATGGCACCATCTTTAGTGACATGCCCCACCAGCACCATGGAAATATTGTCTTTTTTGGCCAGCTGCATCAGTGCACCGGTATTTTCGCGGATCTGACTCACACTTCCTGGTGCTGAGGTAATATCTGGACTATACATTGTTTGAATCGAATCAATGATAACAATATCCGGGCGTTCCTCAAGAATAATAGTCAGCAGATAGGGAATATTGATTTCCGAAAGAAAAAATATATTCTCTGACTTGACTTGCATCCGCTCGCCCCGCATTTTTAGTTGCTGTTCTGACTCTTCTCCTGAAATATAAAGAATTTTATAACCCTGATTCCCCAACGCTTCGGTGGTTTGGAGTAATAATGTGGATTTTCCGATCCCCGGATCGCCACCCAGAAGAATCATTCCGCCTGGAACAATCCCACCGCCCAGAACCCGGTCAAATTCTTCATTGAGGGTTGGATACCGGGTATCCCCAGTATAGGTAATCTCCGCTAAAGATTTGGGCTTCGAGTAAACGCCTCGTTCTCGGGTATTTTCTTTGCTGCCCATTTTAGAAAAGTCCAGTTCTTCCACCATGGTATTCCACTGATCACACTCCGGGCATTTTCCCATCCATTTGGGAGAATCATAACCGCAGTTCTGACAAACAAAAATACTTTTTTTCTTAGCCATATTTCCCCCTCAGTTCCTTACTCAATCCATTTATAAATCACAAAACCAATCAGTCCGCCGATGAGATTTAAGATAATGTCATCAATATCTGCCCTACGACTGGTTAAAAAGAGATACTGAATCAGTTCGATCGAAAAAGTCGTCCCTAAAATAACAATAAAAGCATGGAAAAAGCCCACCTTACTTTTTCTTGATAATGGATATAAAAGTCCCAACGGAACGAACAGGATAATGTTTCCTGCCAGATTTTTGAAGGAATCGGTAAAGGTATATAATACAATATCAGCAACACCAGTCGGCTTGGTTGCCAAAAATTCCCAGTTAATAAAGCCGTTGGCCATGATATCATAAAAAAAGTTGTCAATGCTACTAAACGGTACAAAATTTACAGTTGTTTCATAGGTGATGTTGGTTGAATCCGGTAATAGGGTCATTATAAATAAAAATCCCAAGTAAGCCAATAACAGCAGCTTAAATAGAAATGTAACACGATTGTTTTTACTCATGCTTTGGTCCTTCCTCGGTTAATTGACATTAATAAAGCCTTGCTATTATAACCAATAAACCTTTAGAGTGCCACAGATATTTTTGAATACGTAATTTTTGCCAAAAAGAAAAAATACCGAAAGCAGTACCTTCGATATTTTTATTCTCTGTTTTAAATTAAAATACATTATTGTATCCACGCTAATTTAAAACTCAGCATTAATTTTTTACTATGGCAATTATATCCAACTTTATAGCTTTTGTAAAGGGTTTCGCTCGTTAGATATATAACTAACGATGAATGCACTGCCAAAGACACTACTTTACAACAACAGCCATATAAGAATCAGTTTTATTGCTGCGAAACGACAACATCCACAAATGCCTGTTGACCCATCATTACCTGAGCGGTACCGTTGGTTTTGTCTTCAACCCAGGCTAAAAATTCTTTGGTCTCATCTATCGGAATCTGAAACGCCAGGGTCACATTTTCACCAAAATCTTCATTCGTTGGGATCACATCCTTTTCCAGCAGGCCGTTGCTCAGACCGCCGTAGCTGGAGTAACTGACCACCAGTTCCAGTTGGTCTGAAAACTGTTTTTTGATGGTGATGCAATGGTTAAGGACATCACTGGCGCCCCCGCCATAAGCCCGGATTAAACCGCCGGTGCCCAGTTTTACCCCGCCAAAATAGCGGATCACCACAACTAAAACATCTTTTAGCTCCCGATGGTTGATAACGTCAAGAATGGGTTTCCCTGCCGTGCCGGAAGGTTCGCCGTCGTCACTGGCCTTCTGACGCTTCGGGTTGGTGTTGAGCACATAGGCCCAGCACACATGGTTAGCTTTATAGTGTTTTTTACGGATTTCTGCGAGAATCGATTCAGCAGTTTCCTCATTTTCAATATGAAAGACCATATTGATAAAGCGGGACTTCTTTATTTCAATCTCGGTTTCATCCGGGGTTAGTACGGTTTTATAATCATCCATTGTTTATACCTCTGTCACCTGATACTTTTCAAAAAGATGGGTGGGAAAATCGTCAGTCATCTCGATGGTCACTAGATTGCCTTCAGCCTGATAATCAATCTCCTGTACGACTTTCATTTCATGAAGCAGTGCCAGGGATTTATTATCGTCATAGGGGATCAGCAGTTTCATTTCACGCTTTTCTCCAATCAGCACCCGACTGACTGTTTCAAACAAAAGATCGATTTCCACCCCTTCTTTAGCTGAAATATAAAGGGTCAGCTCATCGACAGCCGCCTGATTTTTAAGCAAAAATGCTTCCCGGTCTTCCTGGGAAAGCTTATCGATTTTATTATAGATCAGCATGACTTTTTTGTGCCCAGCGCCGATATCCGCCAATACTTGATTGACCACCGTGATTTGGGCTTCGTAATTATGATTGGAAACATCCACCACATGGAGCAGCAGATCCGCTGTTTCCACTTCCATCAGGGTGGTTTTGAAGGCCTTAATTAAATCATGGGGCAGTTTATCGATAAAACCGACGGTGTCCGAGACCAGATAATCCCCATGTTCCGGATCCACCTTCCGCAGGGTCGAATCCAGGGTGATAAAGAGACCATCTTTTGTCACCACCTCGCTTTGGGTCAGCCGATTAAACAGGGTGCTTTTACCGGAGTTGGTATAACCGATTAAGCTGACCGTTTTAATTTTATTTTTTTCCCGCTGCACAGCATTCAGCTGATTGCTTTTGTTGATCCGCTCAATCCGGGCTTCCAGTTCTTCCAGCTGTTTCCGGATATGGCGTCGGTCAGTTTCCAGTTTCTTTTCGCCGGGACCCCGAGTGCCGATGCCGCCGCCGGTACGGGACATGACAATCCCCAAGCCTTTTAAGTGACTCATTCGGTATTTCTGCTGGGCCAGTTCCACCTGAAGCTTACCTTCTTTGGTTTTGGCATGCCGGGCGAAAATATCCAGAATGATAGTGGTACGATCTACAGTTTTTGTTCCGGTAGCCGCTTCGATATTGGCAATCTGCCGGGAATTCAGCTCGTCATTGGCGACGATCAGGTTAATATCGTTGTTCTGAATTACCTTGATCAATTCCTGAAGCTTGCCCTTACCCACATAAAAGGTGGTATCAATCTGGCTTCTGGCCTGGCAAACCTGTTCAAGAACCGTTCCGCCGGCGGTTTTTACCAGTTGACGCAGCTCTTCCATGGAGTCAACCAACTCCACGCCCTTGTTTCCGGGAAGATCCAGACCAATCAACAGTGCCCGTTCCTCTTCATCTTCGGAATCGAACTTGTTATTGGGATCATCTTTGATAAACCGGTCTGCCAGCAGAATGTAATGCTCCAGCGGAAACTTATTCAGCTCCTTCAGGGTTTTAAACAGCGCCTGTCCGTATTCCATGGTCTCATCTTCCACCACCGGTACCCCGATACTAAATGCCGTTGGTATTTTTTCATCCACACCGATGGCGATGATGCATTGGAGATTCTGTTTTTTGGCTGCCGAAAAATCCTCGGCAGACAGCCGGGGGTTTCCACCGGGATGGGTATGGATCACCCGGTATTTGTTCAGTGCCTTAACATGGTACAGCATCTCGGCATTGCCGATATTGACGGTGGATGCATCACCGATATTGACCCACTGAACCCGGTTTTTGTCATTGGTGCATATCAGGATTTCCCGCTTTGTAGCAAGGGTCAGCCGTTTCATGATTTCTAAACTATATTCATCCAAAAGTGCCTGGTTTTCCATTTCATAACCGATCAGGTCATCCAGTTCTTTTATATAGCTCTGGCGAATGCCACTTTTATTATTATCTGCCATTGTTTTTTCCTTTTATTTTATTTAATTAAATGAATTAAATGCTTTCTAAAATGATTAATAGAATGTCTTATTATAACACAAAAACCAGGCAAAATGATTGCCTGGTCCGGTTTAAGTAAACTTAGAGTGTGACAACTTCGGAGTCTGCCACGGCGGTAGCCATCATTTCTACCATCATTTCTGCAATTTTTTCTTCAGAACGGAGCATCTCCGAAACCTTTGGTTTGGTTTCCGGATGCTTGGGCACGAAAATGGTACAGCAATCTTCGTAAGGCAGGATCGAGGTTTCAAAGGTGCCGATAGCTTCGGCAATCTTGATGATTTCGGTTTTATCAAAACCGATCAATGGTCGGAAAACCGGCATTTCAGCCACGGCATTGGTGGCAGCCAGACCTTCCATAGTCTGGCTGGCAACCTGGCCAAGGCTTTCCCCGGTAATCATAGCTTTTGCTCCTTCATTGTTGGCGATCATCTCAGCAATCCGCATCATGTAACGTCGCATGATAATGGTTGTTTGTCGATCCGGGCACATTTCCACAATTTTAGTCTGGATTTCGGTGAAAGGAACCACAAAGAGTTTAATCTTGCCACAATATTGGCTCATTATTTTTGCCAGATCAATCACCTTTTCCTTGGTTCGATCACTGGTGAAAGGGAAGCTATGGAAATAGACGCCAATGACTTCCACGCCCCGCTTGGCCATCAGGTAGCCGGCCACCGGACTGTCGATACCACCGGATAACAGCAAGGCGCCTTTTCCGCTGCAGCCCACTGGCAACCCGCCGTTGCAGGGAATAAATTTGTGGTACATATAGGTTTGTTCCCGAACTTCTACCCACAGGTTTAAATCGGGATTGTGGATATCCACGGTAACACCCGCAACATTATCCAATACCACTTCACCCAGACGGCAGCATAAATCCGGTGATTTAATCGGGAAGGTTTTATCGCCCCGTTTGGCGGTGATCTTAAAGGTCTTAATGCCCTCGGCGGATCGTACCTGTTCAATGGCGTTTTCCTCAATTACTTCAATGTCACTGTCAATGACAATGGCTGGACTGATGGACACAATGCCGAAAACTTTTTGAACCCGGTCCATGGCCCGATCCAGATCTTCATCATTCACATTGACAATCAAGCGCCCCTGTATTTTTTTAACCTTTGCCGATGGCACACTTCGCAACGTGTTTCTAATATTTTTTGCCAGTAATTCGATAAAATAATTACGATTCAATCCCTTTAAGGCAATCTCCCCGTATCGAACCAGAATAACATGTTCCATTAATTTTTTTGCTCCTGTCATCTATTTTTTAGTAGTTAATTGTGTAATTCTAAAACATTGAACAATGATTGCTTTGATGTCGGTTTTCACAAACAGTTTTGTAACGTGTAGGCGAACAGTTTTTACACTGTCCGACGTACAGTGTAAAAACTGTTTCGTGAAAAACCGACAGCGAAGCTCACGGTAGTTTCGCAAATGCCTATTTTCTTCTTGGTTTAACTAAAAGCCGTAAGCCGGTCACCGTCTGGGCAATGGCTTCCACCGTTGTATCCACATCGTCTTTACTAATGTCTTTTGAAAAGCTGATGCGAATGGTTCCTTCTTTGTATTCTTCAGCCAGGCCAATGGCTTTGAGGACATACTGCTTTTCTTTTTTATGAGACGAGCAGGCTGAGCCGGTGGATACGAAAATTCCTTTAGCTTCCAGACTGTGCAACAGTACCTCGCCCCGCACCCGGTTAAAGGAAATGTTTAAAACATAAGGGCTGCCATTGGACTCCCCATTTATTTTAATATCCTCGACTTTTGCCGTTACTTCTTTAATAAAGTAGTTTCGTAGATTTTGGATTTCTTGATGCTCACCCATGAAGGATTCTTGACGCAAACGGATGGCTTCACCAAAACCGACGATTCCGGGGACGTTTTCTGTTCCTGAGCGCATGTTGCTTTCCTGACCGCCGCCTCTGACTAACGGTTTAATGTCGGTTCCTTTTTTTATATATACAGCACCCACCCCTTTGGGACCAAAAATCTTATGTCCGGACAGGGTCAGGGCATCTAATTCGCAGGCTTTCACATCAACTGGTATTTTCATAAAACCCTGAACAAAATCGGCATGAAAAACACATTTGGGGTTTGCGGCCTTGACTATTTTGCCAATCGCTTTGAGATCCTGAATGGTTCCCAGTTCGTTGTTCACTCCCATGATGCTGACCAGAATAGTATCTTCGTTGATGGCAGTTGCTAACTCATCTAAATGAATATGCCCCTGAGCATCGACACCAATAACAACGACCTCAATGTGGTGATTTTCATAAAAGGTAAACACATCCAGCACAGACGGATGTTCAATGGCCGAGGTAATGATCCGCATGCGGTTGCGTTTTTTATTCTCCACAACCCCCTGAATGATCATATTATTACCTTCGGTTCCGCCGGAGGTAAAATAGATCTCCTGAGCTTGACACCTTAGGTTTTTAGCAATTAATTCTCGTACTTCTTTGACAGCCTGTTCACCTTTGATCCCCAAACGGTGGAGGGAAGAAGGATTCCCATAGTTGTTTACCAGGGTATCCATCATCTTCTCTGCCACCTGAGGATGAACCCGGGTCGTGGCCGCATTATCTAAATAAATTTCTCTCATATTTCCGTTCCTTCTCTCATGGAGGCCAAGGTTTCAAGAATTCGACTTAACATTCCTCATCAAGAAAAATTCGGCTTCCCACTGCTGATCGCTGTCCCTGATATTTTCCCTGGTAGGGATTTAAGGCTATATCATCCATTTGCGCAAACACCAACTGACAGATCCGCCGGCCTTTTTCAAGCTTGATGGGTAAACGGTTGGCATTATAAAGCTCCAGGGTAATTTCTCCTTCGAAGCCGGGATCTACCCACCCGGCATTCTGGATAAATAATCCCATCCGACCGATGGAACTTCTTCCTTCCACAAAGGCGGTCAGGTTGCAGGGCAGCTTGATATATTCCATCGTTGTTGCCAACAGGAAGGAGTTGGATGGAATGATGATTTCATCGGCTTCCATGGAGATATACTTGATCTCGTCTGTCAGTGACATGGCCTCAAAATTGTTTTCATCCAGCTTCAAAAAGCTGGTTCCTAAGCGAATATCTACCGATGCCGGCTGTACCTGGCCTTTTTCCAGTGGGTCAATGACAAGCTCGCCACTGTCCAAATATTTATAAATGGTTTTATCCGATAATATCATGGTTCCTCCATAAATTCCAAAATTCAATGTTTCCGTAAAATTTTCCCATTAATTGTATTATTAAAGCATGATCCTGTCAATTATATACTACAGCGTAACAATGGTCACCCCGGATCCGCCTTCGTTCATGGCACCCAGGCGGAAATCTTCGATTAAGGGGTTTCCTTTAAGGTATTCATGAATGATCTCCCGAAGTCTTCCGGTGCCCTTGCCGTGAACAATCACGATCTGTTTGTTTCCTGACAACATGGCGTCTCCGATCATCTTATCGACAAGATAGAGCGATTCTTCGCCATTCTTACCGCGGAGATCCAGCTTGGTATCCATCACATGACGATCCACCTTTTTATAGGTGACCTTTTTCTCTTCCGGCTTGGCCAGCGCTGTTGAGATGCTCAGGTCGCCCACATCCACCTTAAGCTTAATCATATCGGACTGCACCATGGCTTTGTTTTCATTGAGAAGCAGATTTATAACCTGCCCTTCCCGACGCAAACTGTTGATATAAACCTTCATCCCGATGCTGAGATCATCCATGTCTAAGGCCGCCCCTTGATAATCTTTGGGTCGACTGCCAAATTGATAGATATTTTTTTCTTTTTCCTTAATGCGCTTACGAATCGCTTCCAGCTCCTTATTATCTTTAACTGCATTGGTGGTAGTTTCCTGTATGGTTCTTATTTCCCGATAGATTTCTTCGGTTTCTTCCCGGGTTTTTTTGACAATCGCCATTGCTTCTTCCTGAGCTTTTTGGATTAGCACCTGCTTTTCTTCATCGAACCGTTCCTTTTCCCGATCCATCTGCCGTTTTAAGTCTTCGGTCTGCTGTTTCAACCGGATGAT
This sequence comes from Acetobacterium woodii, assembly GCA_016213825.1. Taxonomy (GTDB): domain Bacteria; phylum Bacillota; class Clostridia; order Eubacteriales; family Eubacteriaceae; genus Acetobacterium; species Acetobacterium woodii_A. The sequence goes on from JACQZP010000016.1 coordinate 189,762, forward strand.
GGCATCGTGCTCGGCTTCGGTTCGACGGCGCTTCTCGTCAATCTTAATTAGGGTTTCTTCAAAGCGAATGGCTTCATTTTTAATCAGTTCTTTGGCGTTTTCAATCACTTCTTCACCCAGCCCCAACCGCACCGCTATTTCAAAGGCATTGGATTTTCCCGGCACCCCAATCAGGAGGCGATAGGTAGGTCTCAGAGTTTTGACATCAAATTCCACACTGGCATTCACCACTCCCGGTGTGACCAGGGCGTATTCTTTCAATTCGCTATAATGAGTGGTAGATACACTGGTGACCTCGCGAAGATGCAGAGCATTAAGAATCGAAATGGCCAGCGCCGCCCCTTCAGTGGGATCAGTTCCGGCACCTAATTCATCAAAAAGCACCAGTGAATTGTGGTCAGCTTTATTCATAATTTCGACGATATTGGTCATATGGGAAGAAAAGGTACTCAAGCTTTGCTCAATACTCTGTTCATCGCCAATATCCGCAAAAATATTCGCAAAGATCCGGGTTTTACTTTCTTCCCGCACCGACACAAAAAGCCCGGATTGGATCATCAGGTTGAGGAGGCCGATGGTTTTTAAGGACACCGTTTTCCCGCCCGTGTTTGGTCCGGTAATAACCATGGTATCAATGCCTTCTTCAAAATAGATGTCCGAGGCGACAACCTTGTCTTCGGGGATTAGCGGATGTTTGGCTCGCCGCAACTCAATCCCACCGGATTCCGAAACAGTGGTTCTAACTCCATTAATAGCCAAACCGTACTTGCCTTTGGCAAACTGAAAGTCCAGATCCACCAACAAATCGTAATTACAAATAATCTCATCGCGATTATCAGCAACCTTTTGGGTCAGATCTTTGAGAATTCGGACGATTTCCTGTTCTTCCTCTGTCACCAGAATCTTGATGTCATTGTTCAGTTCGACTACGGCCATCGGTTCAATAAACAGAGTCGCCCCACTGGCTGATTTATCCAGAACGATCCCCGGAACCTGGCTACGGTATTCCTGTTTCACTGGAATGACATAACGGTTGTTCCGAATCGTGATGATTTTTTCCTGCAGAATTTTATCGTAGGCGGTAGAACTGATCATATGATTGAGTTTTTCACTGATCCGTTTATACTTAAATTGCATTTCCCGGCGAATCCGCGATAATTCCCGAGAGGCATTATCGGCCATCTCTTCGGGTCCCAGGATTTTTTGACTGATTTCCTTTTCCAATTCCTCGCAAGTTTCCAGCGAGGTAAAAAGATCCTTCAGCAGCACCAGGGTATCCATCTGAGTATCGCCATGATAATAATTATCCATATCCCGGGCGATTCGCAGCAGGGTGGCAATGGACAGCAGTTCCTTCATCGACAGCATCGAACCGATGGCCGCCCGTTTGACATAATCACTGGTATTTGGCACATCCGCTAAGGGCGGCCGGCCATTTCGGAGAATCATTCCCAGACTTTCATTGGTTAGATCAAGTCCGCGATTGACCGCGGCCAGCGTTTCCATTGGCAAGAGATTTCTGGCCTGTTCCTTCCCTCCCTGGGTAACACAATGTTCACCTAAACTTTTTAAAATTTTATGATATTCTAAGACCTTTAAACTTCTTTGATCCATGTATTATTTCACTCCTCTATTTCACGCCTCGTTTAAAACTCCCCCGGGTGGTGCCTTCGGTACCAAGCCCCTCCGGAAGACCCCAATGTTTTTCATAAATCGTCTGGCTATAATAGCCGATGATGGTTTTCAATTCTTCCAGGCTTTCGTTGCGGTGATTGATTCGCCAGGTATCCACTGCCGTTAATTCAAGGATTTCTTCCCTTAAAAATAGGGTATCACCGTTGTAGACGTGAATCAGTCCCTGGGCATCCCGTTCCACTGGAAAGCTAAAGCCACGTTCATCCATCAGTTTGCCAGTCGTTTCCGCATGACACAAACCGGTTGTTCCCTTTTTCTTTTCCAGACAATTTTTACAGCCAAATAAACATTTTTTGCTGACCATCAGCTCCTGAGCACCATAAACCGGTAAAACCATGGCAATCTCTGAATGCTCGGTGATTTCCTTCAGCTCGGTTTCATTCAGTTCCGGCGATAATACCCCGCCATTGACGCCCCACTCTTTTAATGCCCGGGTTGCCAGGGTATTAAACAGGTTAAACGACTGATCAGCCTCTAAATAATGGGATGTTTTATTCAAAAGATGCAGGGCTTCATAATTTCCGATTAAAAAGCCATCCTGATACAGTTCTTTTTTGGCTAACAGTCGCACTTTCTTAGTTAATTCGTCATCCATTATTTTGGGGGTCTTCAGTAATACATTAATTCCCAGATCCTTTAAGAGGGCCGTTTTTTCCGCCACGCCCTCTCCGAGTAATGGCAGCACGACCTGATCCAGACCTAATCCATCCAACAGCGTCAAAAACTGGGCATCCGGCATTTTATCAAATGCCAATGAAACCTGCTTTTTTGAATTTTCTTTTTCTGGTTGATATTCATGTGTTTGTTTTAAGATCCCTTTTAACTCTTGCTCCAGCGGAATAATCGTGATTGTCTGATTTGACTGGAACGTGGTTCCAGTGTTTTTTTCAGCGTCTGCCAGGGTCTGTGCCAGTTTAAGCAAGACTTCTTTTCGCAGCGTGTTTAGCTGACTCCGGGATAGAAACACGTGCTCATCCAAGTCCATATCAATGGCGCCCAGTTCGTAACCGGTGCCACCGATTCGGGAAATTTGTTCGCGAACCATCGCTTCATCAATGGGATTTTTCATCGGTACTTCCGGACAGAAATCGGCCGTATAAGCGACCGAATGTCCCTGAGTCAAAGCGACTATTTCTGCCGGTTTGTCTAGTTTTAGGCTCAGTTTAAAGTTCACGGCAGAACCAGGCTGATCAAGGGATTGTGACCCCAGTTGTTTAAGACTGTCCATTAAGTTCTTATCCAGATTTTTATAAAGCAGTGTTCCCGGTGAAACTGCAAAGCGACAGGGAATGGTCACCATTTCGCCGCCCCGGCCTTTTTCCAGGCGACGGCCTTCCGGGGTGAAAATCGCATCCACCTTGGTACCTGTTTTGCCGTCTTCGCCAAAAGATAATCCATCCCCAATATGAAGTGCTGCATGCTCATTAAGCCGAATTCCCAAGGGCTGATAGGCGCTTTTATTATTGTGGTTTTTGGCAGTTTTCGGAATGTTGACAACCTGACCGATTAAAATCCCCCGATTCTTGCCCACCTGAGCATTAAGGAGATCCGCTTCGTTAAAAAGATGTCCTCGGGTAAAATCACGGTTAAACACCTGCATCACCGCCTGATCATCGATGGTTTTGGTAATCTTATCGCCTGCAGCGGCATCGATGCCTTCCCGGTAAGCTCGGGTGATCCCGTAGACGTATTCCGGTGTTTTCATTCGGCCTTCTATTTTTAAGGAGTCCACACCAGATTCTATGATTGTCTCCAAATCGTCCAGCGTATTTAAGTCCTTGGGACTAAGGAGATAACCTTCCTGAGTCAGACGACTGTTCATGTCAAAGAGCCGGTAATTTTTTCGGCAGGGCTGGGCGCAAAGACCCCGATTTCCGCTTCGACCGCCGATCATGCTGCTCATCAGACATTGTCCGGAATAAGCGTAGCACAAGGCACCATGAGAGAATATTTTTAATTCAACCTTGGTTTTTTTCTTGATTTCAGCCACTTGAGTTAGGGGCATTTCCCGGGGCAGTACGACTCGGGAAAAACCAAGTTCCTGAAAAAACAGTACCCCTTCCACGCCATAAACAGAAGCCTGGGTGCTGGTCTGGAGTTTGAATTCTGGAAAATAATGGCGGATCAAATAGATTAAGCCCATATCCTGAACAATCAAGCCATCCAGGTTAAGGGTTTTCAGAAAATTAAGGGTATCAACCACTTCACTGATTTCGCTGTTTTTAATTAATATGTTAAGCGTGACATATACCTTCACCCCATGCTGATGACAAAGGGTGACCGCCTCTTTTATTTCATTGTCCGTCATATTTTCGGCATTGCGACGGGCATTAAAGGATTTACCGCCAAAATACACTGCATCTGCGCCACCATTAATGGCCGCAATAACGGATTCCATTGTTCCGGCTGGTGCCAGCAGTTCTGGTTTTTTATTCATTTTTACCTCAAGTTTCTATAATTAATTGGGTTACGTATCTTCTATGCAATTGATTATTATAACATAAGTGGATAAAATAAAGAAGTTATGAAGCTGGATTAAAGAATTATTTCCTCCTTCAATATTTGCAAATGAATTGATAAAATATAAATAATCCGAAACAAACAAAGAACCGGTCAGGAAAACCCCTGCCAGTTCTTTGTCGATAAGCATTATTTCTTTTTTACTGGATAACAGATCTCTGTTACCATTTCATCTGGGTTTTTGGTTTGTGCCGGGCTGACATGATAAATCCAGAACACGGCTCCGTTAAACTCATAGCCGTTGTCCTGAACCCATTGGGCAACCGCATTATTTGCCGGGGTTAGCTGATCATAGCTGCCCTTGATCACTGTTGAAGCGATGGTAATGGCTGGCTCGGTTTTAAAGACGACATGCTCCGTATTTTCGTAAGACCCTTTTACCGAGATCTGGATTTCCACATCCACATCACTTTCCTTATAACCCTCATCGTGGAAGATCGCCATGCTATAGCAAGGCTCACCCATCTGCAGGTTCATTGCGCCAGTTTCCCCCATCAGAAGCCCCCAAAGAAGTCCTTCCTGATCATAAGCCGGGATCACCTGTCTGACGCTGGCCACATGGCGTTGCTCCAAAGTTTTTATATTTACATTATAGTTCATTGCCGTATCATCCTTTCTCAGCCGTTTGATGGCTGTATCAAGAAGTCGCATACGTAGCTGTGTTTCCTCTGCCTGAACCTGAAGTTCGGTCTGTTTAACCGACAGAAATTCTGCCAGTGCCTGGGGATCTTCATAGTTTTTCAGAATTCCAATGATGGCGGCCAGGCTGAAACCCATACTCTTTAATTCGGTTATCCGTCCGGCCACGGGCAGCTGCTCCTCACAGTAATAACGATAATTTGTAAAGCTGTCCGTGCTTCTGGGTACCAATAGACCGATTTCATCATAATGCCGCAGCATTCGTATGCTGATTCTTGATAGTTTTGAAAAATCACCTATTTTTAACATTTTGCATCCTCACACATGTGTTATTTGAGCTCATCTTTATTATGAAGTATAACATAATGTGAGAGTCAAGCGGGAATTTCAAAATTCTTAGAATGGCATCAATGAAGGAAGTTTCCCATAAAAAAAAGCAGCTCGGCCATCTTGGGCTTACGCTGCTTCACTATTTTTCAGTTTTAATTTTCATATTTTTTATTCGATATCGTAGTCTTCAAAACCTTTTTTAACTTTTTTAATCTCAGTAAACGTCCGTTTCATGCCGATGGACTGAATAACAAGAAATACCCCCAATATGCCAAACACAGCGCCAACAATCATCACTATTATTGATGCTGGTCCCATTGGATCAACAAAGGCAAAAATACCAAAAGCAATCAAGGCAATACCAAAAATAATTTTTACGACTTTGCCTATACTACCTGAGTTTGCTGAAATGATCAGTAAAAATATTCCGGTAATTATGGCCCATATTCCAATGATTATTACAAAAAACGTTACAATCACATTTGGTACCAGTAAAAAGATGGCACAGATGATCAGATCAAAGATGCCTCGTCCCAAACTGAATCCAACATTATTCCCATATTTGTGTCGCATTAACAAGGCGGAGACAATGTAAATAATCCCCATAATTCCGCGGTAAACACCAAAAATAAATACTAATACCGTAATGGCCTGGTTACTGAAGAATATCGCAAATAAACTTAGGCCAATAAAGCACAGCCCATCCAAGAGCATGAGCCACCACTTACCATAGGATCGCTCCAGCAAATCAATACTTAGAGATTTCACTTCACTTTGATTCATTTAATAACCTCCCTCAGTTTTATTTCAATTGTACTCTTTCTCCAACTTTTCAACAACTCGATCAAAAACCTGAGCTGCTCGAAGCTTAACCGGATTACAGGCACTTACTTCATCCCGATGGTGTTTTTTAATATAATCACAATCCAGACTACCAAATTCCTTTTCGAATTCTTCGACTAAGAGCTTCGCTGCTTTGGTCATTTTGGCCTGATCTGATGGTCTTTCTTCGGTGTACAGAGCACCAAGAGCAGCTAAAGAACCTGAAAAAGCACCGCACGTTTTTTCTGAATAAAACCCGGCGCCAAATCCCTGTAGCATTCGAATACTCACTTCCGGTAAGTCCAACTCATGTTTGTCATTGGCCGCTCGAAGGAGAACTTCGGCACAATTCATATGATACTGGGGTCGCTCTTCAGCGGATTTATTTTTCCCAAAGGCATTATAAATCTCAACATATTTTTCCATCTTTTTCCTCCAATATAAGTTATAAGCATTTTTAGTTGGGATACATCGTCGCTATGCTTATTTTACCACGATGCACCCCATTTAGCTAAACAAAATTGATGAGGTCGGATGTATTTTTTGAATGAATTCTATTGACTATTTTTTATAAACCGCTTTTTAGTTTTTCCACCATGTTAAGTCGTTCCCATGGCAGATCCACATCGGTTCGTCCAAAATGGCCATAAGCAGCGGTTTGTTTGTAAATAGGTGCTCTTAATTCAAGGTTTTTAATAATCGCTGCCGGTCGGAGGTCAAAATGTTTTTCAATTAAAGCAATAATTTTATCGTCTTCGATTTTTCCGGTGCCGAAGGTGTCCACATAAATGGAAACAGGTTTAGCAACGCCGATGGCATAAGCTAATTCAACTTCGCATTTATCGGCCAGACCAGCGGCCACAATATTTTTGGCTACGTGACGGGCTGCATAGGCACCCGATCGATCCACCTTTGTGGGATCTTTTCCTGAAAATGCGCCGCCGCCATGACGACCATAGCCACCATAGGTATCAACAATAATTTTACGTCCGGTCAAACCACAATCTCCCTGGGGTCCGCCAATGACAAAACGTCCGGTAGGATTAATAAAGTATTTAGTCTCGGCATCCAATAATTTAGGATCAATCACGACCTTAATAACTTTTTCAATCATATCTTTCTCAATGGTTTCTGATGAAATATCGGTGCTATGTTGAGTCGAAATAACTACCGTATCAATTCGAGTGGGCACGCCGTCATCATACTCAACAGTTACCTGGGTTTTACCGTCTGGACGTAAATAATCAACGATTTTTTCTTTGCGAATATCAGTCAGTCTTTTTGCCAGCTGATGCGCCAACGAGATCGGTAATGGCATTAATTCTGGGGTTTCATTGCAGGCAAATCCGAACATCATGCCCTGATCACCAGCTCCGGTCGCAAGATCAGCTTCACTGGCTTCGCCCTTTCGGGATTCCAGACCTTCATCAACACCCATGGCAATATCCGCTGATTGTTCATCAATGGCGGTAATGACCGAGCAAGTATCGCAGTCAAAACCATATTTGGCCCGATCGTAACCAATTTCACGAACGGTCGAACGAACAATTTTGGGAATATCAACATAGCAGGAAGTTGTAATCTCACCGGCGACCAGTACTAAACCGGTGGTAACCAGGGTTTCGCAGGCAACTCGAGCCATTGGATCCTGTTCGAAAATTGCATCAAGAACAGCATCGGAAATTTGATCACAAATCTTATCTGGATGCCCTTCTGTAACCGATTCTGAGGTAAATAATTTTTTCATTGTGTTCTCCTTTTTAAATAGCGTAATGTCCATTTACCTGATAACCTTAATCACGAAAAAAGCCTCGTCTAACGACGAGGCTAATGTTCTACATTAAATCCCATCATTGCGAAAAATATCGCAGGTATTGGCACCATGCGTTTGCTGGTTGCCGGGTTTCATCGGGCCTGTCCCTCCACCTCTCTGGATAGGTAAATATTCAATTACTTTTTCTAAATCATACACATCATTATTTTCTTTGTCAAGCATTTTATTCTGGACTAAAGTTTTCCGCAAGCAATTTTACAAATCAACCTGAAACTGATCGCTACAGTACCTCACAGCCCTGATCGGTGATCACCACATCATCTTCAATGCGAATACCGATGCCCAGTTTTTCCAGATATAAACCCGGTTCAACCGTCATCACCATTCCGGGTGCCAGAATCAGATCCCCTTCTGGTCGCACATCGTGGGTATCCAGACCTAATGTATGGCCAATGCCATGATAATAAAATTCAGTGATGTCATTATTTTCGGGAATAAAACCAGCACTGCAACATTTTTCCAGAAATAGTTCTTTGGTCTGGTTTTGCAGGTCTTTCATCACTGCTCCGGGTTTGTAGGCGCAAAACATTTCCTGCTGAACCGATTTGACAATAGTGACTAACTTTTCCTGCAGGGTAGTCATTTCCCCATTAACAGGAAGGGTTCGACTCAGGTCTCCGCAATACCCATCAACCCTTGCGCCGAGATCAAAAAGTACCAGATCGCCTGATTTTAATGAGCACCGATTTGACACATAATGCAGCACCGTGGCATTTTGTCCTGATGCCACAATGGTTTCAAAAGCTAATCCATCAGTGCCTTCTTTTTTGACAAAATATTCAAAAAAAGCCGCCAGTTCATATTCATGCATGCCTGGCTTCATCAATGCTTTGATTTCTGCGATTCCTGCTTTTGTTATCTGAATCGCTTTTCGGATTGCCATTACCTCTTCGGGTGTTTTGATCACCCGCATCTTCGCTAAAATAGGATGCAGGTCTTTCAATTCACATTGTTTAATAATATTTTTAAGCCCCCCATCTTCTGTTTTAAAACTCTGATGTTTAGGACATTTAAAATCAAAATATAGGGTTTTGATTGATGACAACCGTTCAACCTCTTTAGGTAGTTCTTTGATGTAATAGACTTCTTCAATCCCAGAAACTTCTTTTGCCTCGTCGTTACTGATTTTTTTGCCCACCCATTTTTCTTTTACCGGATCCGCTTCTTCAATAAAGAGTTGTTGTGATATGACTCCCTGATGGTTTTTGGACAAAACCAGAACCACATTGGGCTCTCTAATGCCGGTCAGATAATAAAAATTATTGTTGGCAAAAAAAGGATAATTCGCATCTTCAGTCATCTCGATTTCCCGACCTGAAAAGATAATAGCAAGACTGTTTATTGCTAATTGGCTGCCCAATTTCTCTCGATTATTTATATAAAACGTTTGTGATAATGCCATAGTTTACTCCTGTTTTTAAATATTGATTTTACAGCAATCCTTATAAAAAACCAAAAATTTAATAAATGCCTGCCGCAGATGACAAATCTCCTTTTAATCTTCTCCATTAAATGATAGAATGACTATAGAATGCCATTGAAACTATATTGTACCTTTTCTCCCCGTTTTTGACAAGTTGAGGTATGGTAGATTTCAATTCGTCATGATGATAAAACAGGAGAACCCTATGAAAAGAATTCTAGGCCCCCTTCGTCGGGGGGTTGAAAAATATGAAATGATCAAACCCGGTGACCGCATTGCCATCGGTCTGTCCGGTGGTAAAGACAGTACCGCCTTGCTGGTTGCCATGAAACGCTTTCAGTATTTTTCCCCGGTACCGTTTGAACTGGAAGGTATCACCCTGGATATGGGCTTTGGTGGCATGGATCTCTCGCCTTTGGTTGATTTATGCGCTAGGCTGGAAGTTCCCTATACCATTAAGAAAACATCCATTGGACCGATTGTTTTTGAAGAACGACAGGAAAAAAATCCCTGTTCGCTGTGTGCCCGAATGAAACGAGGCGCCCTTCATGATTTGGCTATTGAACGGGGCTGTCGCACCATTGCTCTGGGTCATCATGCCGATGACGCCATTGAAACCTTTTTTCTCAGCCTTTTTTATGAAGGCCGGATCAACACCTTTTCGCCGGTGACCTATCTGGATCGCAAAGGCATCACCATGATCCGCCCCTTAATTTTTGTTAAGGAACGGGATATCATCGGCGACCCTGAAATGAAGGAACTTCCGGTGATCCAAAGCACCTGTCCCGCCAACGGTTATACCAAACGGCAAGATATTAAAAATATGATCAAGAACCTCCGTAAAACCATGCCAGATCTGGACGATCGGGTTTTAGGTGCTATCCAAAACAGGGAACAATTGAATCTCTGGTTTTAAGCCATTTTAAGGTTTGTAACATTTAGATAAAACAAAAACGAGTACCGACAATTGTTACAGCATACAACAGATTAACAATTGGTCGGTACGATAGATTAGTTAGAACTTAAAGATTTTTAAATTCTTTATAATGATTATTATTTAAGAAAGCAGGTACGAAAATGAATGAGAAAATACTCGTTGTCGATGATGAAGCATCGATTGTTGATTTAATAAAGTTAGAACTGGAATTTGAAGGTTATCAGGTGGAAACTGCCAGCGATGGCGTGGAAGCGGTGGAAAAAGCCTTGGAAATCCGGCCGGATCTGATCGTTCTGGATATTATGCTTCCCAAAAAGAATGGTTATGATGTCTGCCGGGAACTCTCGCCTCAATTAGGTGTACCGATTATTCTTTTAACGGCCAAAACCGATATTATTGACAAGGTTTTGGGATTGGAATTAGGCGCTGATGATTATCTGACCAAACCTTTTGATAATCGTGAGCTGTTAGCCCGGATTAAAGCGCATTTAAGACGATCAAATATTACTCTGGAGCCCCAAAAACAGGAATCCCTTTTGAAAAATGGCGACTTGAGTATTTATGCCGATGAACGGATGGTCATGCTTGACGGCAAAGAGATCCATCTGACGCCCAAAGAATTCGAATTGCTGTTTTTGTTAGCTTCTAATCTTGAGCAGGTTTTTCCCCGCGATACCCTGCTTGAGAAAATTTGGGGGTATGACTATTATGGCGACACCCGAACCGTGGACATGCATGTTCAACGAATTCGAAGAAAAATTGATACCCAGGGTAATAAATACATCCAAACGGTCTTTGGAATTGGTTATAAGATGAGGAAACTTTAATGCAACTAAGCTATCGGGTTCGAATGATCTTATACAACATCCTGCTTTTTGCTTTTGCATTTTTGATTGTTGTATTTTGTGTCTTTCAGGGAACCTCTTACTACTATATTAACCAAACCAAAGATACCTTACTGAATGAAACCCAAAACGCCACCTTATTGATCAGTCAGGAATTAAAAAATATCAATAATACTGATTCTCTGGAAAACCGATTTATGGCCAATGGTCTTTACCTCGCCAAGAGCATTGCTGAAAGTGAGAACCATCAGGTGATGCTGTTTGATACCGAGGGCAATCAGATTGGCGACTCACTTGAAGAGACCGGCACAATTAATACTCTGGCCACCGAGCTTGCTTTATCCCAGACTGAAAATGCTCCGGTTTTTACCTTAAAATCCATTAATGACATCAGTATGGCCTATTTTACTGCCCCTGTCACCATCGACAATACCATTGTTGGTTACATCGGTTATATTTATTCCATGCACGATATGGACTCGTTTTTACATGTAGCCGGGGTTCTTTTTGCCATTGGTGGGTCGCTTGGATTGCTATTGCTGGTGCTTGTGACAATGTCATTTTCCCGACACTTTTTCCAGCCGATTAAAGATCTGACAAAAATTTCCAAGGAAATCAATAACGGTAACTATAATTTAACAATTTACTATAAACATGCCGATGAAATCGGCGATCTGACCCATGCGTTTAATGGGATGGTCACTAATATCAATAATGTCATTCTCCAGCTGGAATCGGAAAGAAAACGATTGGCCGGGGTATTGGCATCCATTGATGATGGTTTATTGGCGATTGACAAAAATGGTAATATTATTACCTCAAACAGTTATATTAAAACCTATTTTAATGTCAGTAATCCCAAAACGATCTATGATTTTCAGTACCAGTCTTTTTTGCGGGATATTTTTGATAGCCTGAAAAATGGTAAGGATCATATCTCTGAAGAAATTGACTGCAACAATCGAAATCTGCTGCTGATTGGCAGTCCCATCCGTGAAAAAGGTTTTGAAGAAAATTATATGATTATCATTCGTAACATGACCGCCGCCCGACACATTCAGGAAGAGCAGCGTAAATTCATCAGTAGTGTTTCCCATGAGTTGCGTACTCCCCTAACCACTATTATCGGGTATACCGATATGCTGACGCGACGGCAGGTTGCTGATCCGGAAATCTTAAACCGCTCCTTGAACACCATCAACCGGGAAGGCCATCGACTTTTACGTTTGGTTGATAATCTTTTGAACGTTAATAAATTTGACAAAGCGGAATTCGATTTTAAAAAAACCAACTTGAATATTGTTTTGCTGCTATCTGATGTCGTTGAGCAGATGCAGATAAAGGCCAGTCAGTCTGATATCGAAATTAATTATGTGTCTGATGAGCTTCCTGAGATTCTTGGCGATTATGATCGGCTACAACAGGTGTTTATCAACATTATTCATAACGCCATCAAATATTCAAACCGCGGTGATATTATTGATGTTATATCGGCCATTGAAGATAATCACATTGTTGTCTCGATTCGGGATTATGGTCCCGGTATTTCTGAAATTGAGCAGAAACGAATTTTTAATGCCTTTTATCGGGTTGAAGAGGATCGCTCCCGGGGTTATGACGAAGGTGGTTCCGGTCTTGGGCTTTACATCGTTAAACAGATTGTGGAAAAGCATGAAGGCAAAATCGACATTGTCAGCCAGGTCGGTGAAGGAACCAATATTATTGTCACCCTTCCGATTCTGTCGGTTTTAATTTACGGAGGTGATACTGATGAAAAAAACACTAAGTAAAGTTATTTTACTATGTTTTATTGTTTCGACGCTATTCGTATCCAGCGGTTGTCAAAACCTTTTTGTGCCAACCAATGTTCCGGTTGTTTTGCATAATGATCCGATCTTGACAAGACCAGCCCCAAGCCAACTAAGCATCCAATCCTACACCATGGTTTCACCTGGGGTTGTTCAGGATATTACCAATAGTGGGAATAATATCATCCTTTTCACAACGGGTACGACCTATAACATTGATACCTATAACACCGATGCGATGCAATTGTCGCCGTTTGTTAATTCCGACAAAATGGTGTTAAGCGCTTTGTATGATACCTATGACGCTGGCATTTACTATGCCGAAAAACTCACGGATCCCTTGACTGGTAATGAAGACAGCCAAATCATCTGGTCGGATATCAATAAAAACACCACCCGGGTTATTTCGCTTCCCGAAGAAAATGTCACTCGATACTTCGGTATTGGTGATTCTGGTCAAGTTGTCTATGCAAACAATAATAACCAAATCGTCCTGGCTAATAGTGATGGTGATCGCCAAGTTTACGATGTCCTTAACAACTATAACATCCTGGCTGTTGATTATATCTATGCTGAGAAAGGCTTTGTGTTTATTGCCACTGATCCTCGTAATGAGGAACGAACAAATCTCTATTATGCACCAATCAAGGATGATAGTTCCGAATTATCGGCCATTTTAATCTCGGAAAATGTTAAAAGTTTTGATATTAATGATTTGACCAACCAAGTTGTCTTTATTAAAAATAATGGTGATTCACAAACGATCCGAACCTGGAAAACCACCGCCGCGAATTCAACCGGAATCGCAACGGGTCATTATGGAACGGCCCGTTTTACACCAAATGGTGATCGGATCGTTTTTACTCAGTCTACTCCTGATTCAGATTCTCAGGCTGAGTCAATCTGGATTGTGGACGCCAATGGTAAAAATCCCTTGCAACTGACGGCACCGCTTAATATTAATTCGCAAATTATTTGTCATCCCTATAAATCGGAACTCTTTTTCTCTGTTGAAAAGAATTCCGATAGCATTAGTCCATCTGATGGACATACTGTATCCCAAACCTATCAACTTATTTATAAAATAAACTAATTCCAATTATTCAATTAAAAACAAACAATAAAAAAGCAATCGATACTAAAAACATCGATCGCTTTTTTAAATTGTTTTAATTTTAAAGAGTCAGCCCTCAACTGTTAAGCAGTTCCGAAAATGGTTACATCATTTGAACTCTGCCCTGATAAACAACCCCACGTTTGGGATCAACCGAAATGAGTTTACCATGTTCAAGAATTTCCAATGCTTTCATAACATTGACAATCACCGGAATATCGTAATGCAGGCCGGCAATGGCTCCTTCAGAGCTGAGTCCGCCTTCCTCAGTAATAATTGCCGAAGCCAGCGGCAATATTTGACTGACCTCTGGGGTCAGGGTTTTTACGACTAAAATATCGCCTTTCTGAAAATCGTCCAGATTGGCTGAAGTAATCAATTTGGCATGACCGGTAACCGGTGTTTTACCAATGCCCACGCCATTAATGATGGCATTGCCCACGGTATGGACTTTGATCATATTGGTATTTCCCTGAACGCCCAGTGGCACTCCAGCTGCAACGACTGCAATGTCACCAAATTTCACATAGCCCTGCTCAACGGCTTTTTTAACTGCGTCCTGAATCATCGTATCAGTATCGCCAAATTCTGGGGTGTAAATACAGTTAACACCCCAAACCAGTGCCAGACGACGAACGGTGGTTACCTTGTCGGTAACTGCAATAATTCCACAATCTGGACGGTATTTTGAAATCATCCGGGCAGTGTGACCCGACGATGTTGCAGCAATAATGGTTTGGGCATCTAACTGCTCAGCGATCTGGCAAGCGCCTTCACTAACTGCATTGGTAATGGTCAGCTCACCATGATCCGGTTTTTTTCGACGCGCATATTCTTCTGAGTCTTCGCTCTTAACGACAATGTTAAACATCGTTTTGACGGATTCGACCGGATAGGATCCGGCCGCTGTTTCACCGGATAACATCACGGCATCGGTACCATCAAAGACGGCATTGGCCACATCGCCAACCTCAGCCCGAGTCGGTCTGGGGTTACGCATCATCGAGTCCAACATTTGGGTGGCGGTAATCACTGGTTTTCCCAGAAGATTGCATTTTCTGATAATGCTTTTCTGGACCAGCGGCACATCTTCAGCCGGTATTTCTACCCCTAAATCCCCTCGAGCGACCATAATTCCATCAGATACATTGAGGATCCGGTCGATATTTTCCACGCCTTCCTGATTTTCAATTTTAGAAATAATATCAATGCGGCCACCGCCATTATTTTCCAGAACTTTTCTGATTGCTAAAACATCGTGTGGTTTTCTGACAAATGATGCCGCCACATAGTCAACTTTTTGTTCTATTCCAAAAATAATATCACTACGGTCTTTATCGGTTAAAGCCGGCAATTCAATACAAATACCTGGCAGGTTGATACTTTTTTTGCTCCCCAGCGTTCCCCCATTTAAAATACGGCAATTTATTTCTTTGTCCTTAACTTCTTCCACTTCCAGCTGAATCAAACCGTCATCAATGAGAATCCGACACCCATCGGATACCTCCTTGGGAAGATTTTCGTACGACACGCTGAAACGTTTTTTATCCCCGGAAATAATGTCCGTGGTCAGAGTCACTTCTTCACCGGCAACCAGTTCCACTTTACCTTCAGCAAGGTCCCCGGTTCTGATCTCCGGTCCTTTTGTATCTAACATAATGGCCACTGGAACGCCCAGTTCTTTGCGGACTTCTTTAATCCGTTGAATTCTCGCTGCATGTTCTTCGTGGCTACCATGTGAAAAATTCAAACGGGCCACGTTCATCCCATTGAGAATCAGTTCCCTGAGTATTTCTTTAGTATCTGCTGCTGGTCCTAATGTGCAGACAATCTTTGTTTTTTTCATTTTTGTACCTACTTTCTTTAATCACTTTTATATAAAACGCTTTGCGCATTACTTTGTTATTTTATTATTAAATGGATAATACCATGGCGATGTCATAGATATCCTGACGGAATATTTTCGGCATGGCAATGGCTTCCTCCAGCGGGATCCCTTGATATCCGCCTAATCGCTGAACCATAACACTGCCGGTTTCTTTTTTGATGATTGCCTGAACAGCATTATAACCCATGAAGCATGCCAAATTTCGATCGACATTAGACGGGGTTCCCCCTCTTTGAATATAACCCAGATTGGTACCCTTGGTAGTTACCTGAGTACGTTCTTCAATTTCGACACAGTAATCCCGATAAGACCCACATCCTTCAGCAAGCATTACAATGCTATGTAGCTTGCCCCGGTCTTTTCCAATTAGCAGTCGCTGACAAATTTCGTCGAGGTCGGTTTCAACCTCTGGCAGGATAAAACCTTCAGCACCACCAGTTAAACCTGAAAAAAGGGCAATATCTCCGCATTTTCGTCCCATAACCTGAACGACATTAATGCGATTGTGGGAGTAGGTGGTATCTCTTATTTTACTGATCGCATCGAGTGCCGTTGTTACGGCAGTATCAAAACCAATGGTATAATCGCTGCATCCCAGATCATTATCGATGGTACCAGGAATACCAATGACGCTAACCCCTTCTTTTTGAAGTGCCAAAGCGCCTTTAAAACTGCCATCACCGCCGATAATAATCAGATGTTCGATCCCATACTCCTCAAGAACGGCAGCACCTTTTTTCACCCCAGCGTCGGTTGCAAAAAACTCGCTTCGTGACGTTCTGAGGATGGTTCCACCACGCTGAAGAATATCCGCCACTGAATATACATTCAATGGGACAATGTCCTCTTCCAGCAATCCGGCATAACCCCGATGGATACCATAGACTTCAATTTTATTAAATATCGCCGTCCTCACAACTGCTCGGATGGCTGCATTCATGCCTGGCGCATCACCACCACTGGTTAAAATACCGATTCTCATTCTACCTTACCTCCACATTTTTTATTCCTAAAATTTGGCCTAATTCTGTGATAAGTTTTTCTTCAAGGGTAACCCATAAATCCTTATTGGCCCCAAAATTTTTATTTTCATTTTTAAAATATAATACTACCGGCACCATTCCCGGATACTTAATTAGAATCGATTTTACCGATTTAATCAAGGTTTTTTCTGTTAAATCATCTAAACTCAAAACCAGCTTTTTCCGATTCTGAACAACTTCATTGGTTTGATAAGTTGCCTTGCTTTCTTTTACTTCACTATTTTCATCGTTTTTTATTTCAGAATTTTTTGGGGGTTCTCCAATCGGATAGATCTGCGATGCAATCACCGAGGTGCGGGCCTCTTCATTGTAATTAATCCGTCCTTTGATCACCACTGGCTGATCCGTTTTCAAATAGCGACGATAGTCATCATAGGTTTTGGGGAAAACCACAACCTCAATTCGTCCATATAAATCTTCCAGAGTCAGAAACGCCATCATTTGACCTTTTTTTGTCATCATGGTTTTCATTTCCACAATCAATCCGCCAATACTCACCTGTTGCCCATCCCGAATCCCAGCATCTTTTAAATCCTGATAGCTGTCGATGATATTGGAGAATAGGGTCACTGTTTTTTTGAGAATATCCTCATATTTTTCCAAAGGATGACCAGTAACATAAAGTCCTAAAACCTCTTTTTCCAAAGCCAGTCGTTCTTCTTTGGAAAACGGCTGTTTTTGGGGGAAATGATCTTCCTTTAGATTTGCCATTTCCTGTGAATCTGCCAAACCGGCCATATCCAAAAGTGACATTTGACCGGAGATACGATCTTTTTTCTCCCGCTGGACCTGATCGACAATTAATTCTGCAATCGCCAGCATTTGAGCCCGACTGCTTCCGATGGAATCAAAAGCGCCGCCCTTGATCAGACTTTCGATACTCCGTTTATTCAACGATTTAAGATCAACGCGTTCACAAAAATCTCGCAAACTCTGAAAATCACCTTTAGCTTTTCGGGCTTCAATGATGGCGGCAATGGCATTTTTGCCAAGTCCTTTAACTGCCCCTAATCCAAAACAGATGGAGTTGCCGGAAACGCTGAATTTTTCGTAGCTGGCATTGATACTTGGCGGTAATACATGAATACCCATTTTTCGGCAATCTTCAATATATTTTGCAACTTTTTTTTCATCATCCATGATGCTGGACATTAACGCCGCCATAAATTCGGTGGGGTAATAACATTTCAGCCAGGCAGTTTGATAGGCGATGACGGCATAAGCCGCCGCATGAGATTTATTAAAGGCATACTTGGCAAACTCTTTCATCTCTTCGTAGATTTTCTGAGCGATTTTTTCAGAAACGCCACGTCGAATGGCACCTTCAACTAAAATGTTGCCGGATTCATCCACTTCTCCGTGAATAAAGACCTGACCTTCGGCTTCCATGACACTGCCCTTTTTTTTGGACATGGCCCGACGAACCAAATCACTTCGGCCCATGGAAAAACCGGCCACATCACGAAATATTTGCATTACCTGTTCCTGATAAACCATGCAACCGTAGGTGACATCGAGAATATTTTCCAGAATTGGGTGATCATATGCGATCTCTTTGGGATTTTTTTTATTTTCAATGTACCGGGGGATTTGATCCATTGGGCCAGGCCGATAAAGGGAGATCCCGGCAATGACATCTTCAAAACTACCCGGTTGCAAGTCTTTGATGAACTGCTGCATGCCCCGGCTTTCCAATTGGAAAACACCCAGGGTATCACCCTTAGACAGCATCTCATAAACCTTGGTATCATCCATTTCCAGACTGTCCAGATCCAGACGCTTTCCGGTGGAATGCTCAATATTTTCCAGGGCATCCCGGATAACGGTTAAGGTTCGCAATCCCAGAAAATCCATTTTTAAAAGTCCCAGATCTTCCAGCAAGCCCATCGGAAACTGGGTCGTAATTACATCATTATTGCGATAAAGGGGGATATATTCGACCAAAGGCAAATCAGAAATAACGACTCCGGCCGCATGGGTTGACGCATGCCGGGACAAGCCTTCGATTGATTGGGCAGTTGTTAACAGCTTGGCAATATCCGCATCGGAGTCTGCCATTTTTTTGAGTTCAGGGTTTTCTTGGATGGCATCTTCAATAGTAATATTCATGCCAGGATGAATGGGAATTTCCTTGGCAACCCGGTCAACTAAATTGTAAGGCATGTCCAGCGCCCGGCCAACGTCTCGTAGCGCCCCTCGGGCGGCCATGGTTCCAAAGGTGATAATCTGAGCCACCCGGTCATCACCATACTTGTTTACCACATAATCGATGACTTCCTGGCGTCGTTCGTAACAGAAATCCACATCGATATCCGGCATCGTTACCCGTTCCGGATTAAGAAACCGTTCAAACAGCAACTGGTACTTGATTGGGTCAATGGTGGTAATATCCAGACTGTAGGCAACCAGACTACCAGCAGCACTCCCCCGTCCCGGTCCAACCATGATCTGGTTGTCTTTGGCATATTTAATAAAATCCCAAACGATCAGAAAATAATCATCAAACCCCATATTATGAATGGTTTCCAATTCATATTCCAGCCGTTCATCCAGTTCAGTTGACAACTGTCCATATTTTTTATTGAGCCCCTGAACACAAAGCGATTTGAGATAATCTTTAGCATTTGCATCAGTAGGCAATTCAAATTGAGGCAGATGGGTTTTCTCTAAATCAAAGGTGACCTGACAGCGTCTGGCAATTCGATTGGAATTTGCGATGGCTTCCGGCAAATCGGGAAATAACTTGCTCATTTCTTCCTGACTTTTTAAATAAAATTCATTATTGGGAAAACGCATCCGTTTTTCTTCCTGAACTGTTGCTGCTGTTTGGATACATAAAAGAATGTCATGGTTTTCACTGTCCTCTTTACGGACATAATGGACATCATTGGTTGCAACCATCGGGATATCCAGTTTTTTTGACAATTGGATCACCCGCTCGTTGATTAAAGCTTCTTCTCTCATCCGATGGTCTTGAATTTCTAAAAAGAAATTATCTTTCCCGAAAATATTCTGGTATAATAAACAACGTTCCTCTGCTCCGGCAAGATCATTACTTAGGATCTTTTGTGGAATTTCTCCAGCGATACAGGCCGATAGACAGATAATCCCCTCACTGTATTTTCGCAAACAATCATGATCCACCCGTGGTTTATAATAAAACCCATCGATGAAACCTTTTGAGACAATCTTCATGAGATTTTTATACCCAAGGTTGCTCTCCGCTAACAAAATAAGATGGGCACGTTCCTTATCATAGACCGGATCTTTTTGTTCGAGACTCCGAGGTGCTACATAGACTTCACAGCCAATAACCGGGTGAACGTTTTCTTTCAGGCACGCTTTGTAAAAATCGATGGCGCCAAAAAGTACGCCATGATCGGTAATCGCGACACTTTCCATGCCACTTTCAGCAACGGCTTTTACTAAAGCATTAATCCGGCCAAATCCATCTAATAAACTATATTCACTATGTACATGAAGATGCGCAAATTGTTTTTCCATCTTGTTTACCATTCCATTTTTTATTCGTTTCATATTTTCTTAAGTTTTTCCGATTTCTTTAGTTTTTATTATATCATAGATTCTTAAAATTGAATAGACATTTTGTCCCGGGCGGTTGATATTGATCCCAGTAATTTGTATCTTTTAAAATCTTCTTCATTATATACTATTTTCAGTTGCTCCGAGAATTTGATTTAACTCACTCGCATCCAATCGATCATTTTATTTGTTAATTAATTAACGTTATTTTTTGCCGGTAATCCTTTACATTATTTCCGAATTATGTTATTATAATTTCGTAAATCACTTTAATATTGTTTACATTAAGTTTTAATAATTTCATATATTGGCAGGAGTTATGGAGGGCCGTACTTTCGTTTTTACATTAAGAGAATATGTAAATCTGTTAGTATGTGCTTTTTTTGTTTGCTTTATTCCTTTTGGTTTCATTATGTTTTAAAACATAATCAAATAAATAAATTAAATAAATAGGGGGTTATACTTATGAAAAAGTATATCTTATCACTGGATGCAGGAACCACGAGTTCAAGAGCGATTTTATTTAACCATGACAGCGAAATCGTCAGTGTTGCACAAAAAGAATTTACCCAAATCTATCCTAAAGCCGGTTGGGTTGAACATGACGCCATGGAAATTTGGGCTACCCAAAGTGGTGTTGTTACTGAAGCTATGTCAAAAATTGGCGCTACTGCTGAAGACATTGCAGCTATCGGTATCACAAACCAACGTGAAACTACTGTCGTTTGGGACAGAAAAACTGGCGAACCTATTTATAATGCGATTGTTTGGCAATGCCGTCGTACCGCAGCATTCTGTGATGAATTAAAAGCCCGTGGCTTAGAAGACTATGTTCGCGAAAACACCGGACTTGTCATCGATGCATATTTCTCAGGAACAAAAATCAACTGGATTTTAAATAACGTACCTGGCGCTCGTGAAAGAGCTGAAAAAGGCGAACTGGCTTTCGGAACCGTTGATACCTGGTTAATCTGGAAGCTTACCGATGGTAAAGTACATGTTACCGATTATTCAAATGCTTCCCGAACCATGGCATTTAATATTAAAACCCTTAAATGGGATGAAAAAATGTTAAAAGAACTGGATATCCCAGCTTCAATGTTACCAGAAGTTAGACCATCCTCAGCTGTTTATGGAACAACTGCTCTTTATGGAACAGAAATTCCAATTGCCGGCGCTGCTGGTGACCAACAGGCTGCTCTCTTTGGACAAGCTTGTTTCGATCCTGGTATGGCTAAAAACACTTATGGAACCGGTTGCTTTATGCTCATGAACACTGGTGACAAACCAGTTAAATCTAACAGCGGTTTGATTACTACCATTGCCTGGGGTTTAGATGGCGAAGTAGATTACGCTTTAGAAGGTTCTATCTTTGTTGCTGGAGCTGCAATCCAATGGCTAAGAGACGAAATGAGATTGGTTGATTCTTCACCAGACAGCGAATTCTACTGTAATAAAGTTGCTGATACCAATGGTGTCTATATGGTTCCTGCTTTTGTTGGACTGGGCGCTCCACATTGGGATATGTATGCACGTGGTGCAATCTTAGGATTAACCCGTGGTGCCAACAAAGCTCATTTAATCCGAGCTACTGTTGAATCTTTAGCTTATCAGACAAAAGACGTTCTGGATGCCATGGAAAAAGACTCTAATATCAAATTGGCTGCCTTAAAAGTAGATGGTGGCGCTTGCGCTAACGATTTCTTAATGCAATTCCAAGCTGATATTTTAGGCGTTCCAGTTGATCGTCCTTCAATCGTTGAAACAACCGCTATGGGTGCTGCTTACCTTGCTGGTTTGGCTGTTAAATTCTGGGATGGTAAAGCTGATGTAACTGCTGCCTGGAAACTTGACCGTTCATTCCATCCTGCTATGGATGCCGATGTTCGTGCTAAATTATATGCTGGCTGGTTAAAAGCTGTTGAATGCTCTAAAGGCTGGGAAGACGTAGAATAATCGATTCAATTCATAAATTCATTTAAATAATTTATTGTCGGGGTGTCTAAGACACCCCGACAATATGATTTTTCTCTTTCCAATTTTTGTGATTGTGTTATAATGAATTTACAAATACGATCCTACAGGGAGGAGTTTTATGTCGACGAGAAAATGTCTTCTCATGTTTCAGGACAACCCCATTATTGTCGCTGTTCGTAATCCTAAGGATATTTACGATGCCATCCATTCGAAATCTCAAATCATCTTTTTGCTGACTGGCAACGTCTTTAATTTAAAAAAAATGGTAGAGCTTTGCACAAAATCCGACAAGTACGTTTTTACGCATTTGGATCTGATCAAAGGATACTCTCAAGATAATTATTTTATAAAATATCTAAAAGATGAGATTAAACCGACCGGAATTATTACAACAAAAAACAATATTATCACTCGGGCTAAACAAGAAGGTCTTATGACGGTTCAGCGCTTATTTCTATTGGATTCTTCTGCCATGGATATTTCTATTAATTCGGCCAAAAAAATCAAGCCCGATGCTATCGAAATTCTGCCTGGCCTGGTTCCCAAGCTGATAACAGCCGTTAAAAAAGAAGTCAATATTCCAATTGTTACCGGGGGATTCATAGAGACAGAGGAAGAAGTTCGTTCTTGTCTTGCTGCTGGTGCATTGTCGGCCAGCACATCTCACAAGCCGTTGTGGGATAAAATAGAGCTTATTCGAGAAGAACAGAAATTGCTACACAAAGAATAAGTTAAAATAAAATACAAGGCAACGGAGAGCCATACTGTTTTCTTAAATGAATCCTTTATTTAAGAAAATTGTATGGCTTTTAATTTTTTTATAGTTCTTAAGGAGGAATAAATTATGTATGATATCGCCATTATTGGAGCTGGTATTGCCGGTTCCTACATTGCTCGGGAATTAACCCGATACAAATTGGACATTGTTTTATTAGATGGAGAAAACGATGTTGGAAATCAAATTACAATGGCTAATTCCGCTATTGTTCACGCCGGCTTTGACGCCCCATCCTATAAATTGAAAGGAAAATTCAACGCCGTTGGGAATCTAATGTATGACAAGGTCTGTGAAGATCTGGATGTTCCGTTTAAACGATGCGGTTCCTTGGTTGTTGCCCATGATGAATATGAAATGGCAACCATCCATGAGCTTTATCAAAATGGTTTGAAAAATGGCGTGCCCGGTTTAAGAGTTTTGTTTAAAGAAGAAGTCCATGCCATGGAACCCAATATCAGCGAAGATATCTGCGGTGCCCTCTACGCACCAACCGCCGGCATTGTCTCACCCTTTGAACTGTGCGTTCATGTCGCTGAAAACGCTGTCGACAATGGCGTGACCCTTAAACTCAATCATATGGTCAGTGATATCAAAAAACATGACACTCATTTTGAAATCACAACAAATTCTGGCACAATTGAAGCTAAATATGTCATCAATGCCGCCGGGTTATTTGCCGATGATATCTATGAAATGGTTGGCGATCCTTATTTCAAACTGCTGGCCAGAAAAGGAAATTATTTTATTTTTGATAAAGAGGCTGGATCATTGGTCAATAACGTTATTTTCCCATGTCCATCAAAAAAAGGAAAAGGCATTCTGGTTGCCCCTACTGCTCATGGTAACCTTTTAATCGGACCGGATGCTGAGCCTGTCTATAAAGGCGATATTTCCACCACCACCGAACGATTGGATTACATTAAAGAAAATGCCCTTAAAAACTGTCCTTCCCTACCCTTTAATAAAATTATCCGGTCCTACGCCGGGCTTCGTAATACCCCGGTAAAGGATACCTTCACGACAACTGATGGGGACTTCATCATTGAAGAATCACCGGTAAAGGGATTCATTAATGTAGCTGGTTATGAATCACCAGGACTCACCTCAATACCGGCGGTTGCACATTTTGTGGTTGAAGAAATTGTCAAACCAATGTTCCCAGCCATTGAAGAAAATCACAGCTATAATCCCAAGGTTCGTAAGCATCTGCGTTTTGATGAAATGACCGCGGAAGAAAAAGTTGCAATTATCAAAGAAAACCCCAAATATGGTAAGGTCATCTGCCGATGTGAAACCATTACTGAAGGCGAAATCATTGATGTTATTCACCGCAGTGCCGGTGCCCGAACTGTTAAATCCGTTAAAAAGCGATGTCGCGCCGGAATGGGTCGCTGCCAGGGCGGCTTCTGTTCGCCACGCGTTGTTGAAATTCTTGCCCGGGAACTCAATGTTCCGTTGGATGAAATTATGTATGATCAACAGGATTCGACCTTTATTCTTTCAGGTCAAACGAAATCCGTTAAGGAGGAGGCATAATCATGATTTATGATGTTGTTATTTTAGGCGGCGGACCTGCTGGTTTGGCGGCAGCTGTTGAAGCTAAAAATGATGGAGCAGAAAATGTTCTGATTTTGGAACGAGACCGTGAATTAGGCGGTATTCTTAACCAGTGTATTCATAATGGTTTTGGTCTGCATACCTTTAATGAGGAATTAACCGGTCCGGAGTATGCTGAGCGCTATATTCAAAAGGTTAAAGATCTTGGTATTCCCTATATGCTTAATACCATGGTTCTGGATTTACATGATAACGGCAATCTCAAAGCGATTCATGTTATCAACGAAGAAAACGGGTACATGATCATCGAAACCAAGGCGGTTGTTTTAACCATGGGATGTCGCGAACGAACCTCTGGCGCGATTGGTATCCCCGGATACCGTCCTTCTGGTGTTTTCACTGCCGGTACGGCCCAACGTTTTATCAACATGGAAGGCTACATGGTCGGTAAAGAAGTCGTTATTCTGGGATCCGGTGATATTGGACTAATTATGGCGCGTCGAATGACTCTCGAAGGTGCCCATGTTCAGGCGGTTTGTGAACTGATGCCTTACTCCAATGGGTTGGTTCGTAATATTGTTCAATGTTTAGATGACTATGATATCCCATTAAAGTTAAGCACAACCATTACTTTTATTCATGGAAAAGATCGAATTGAGGGTGTTACCATTGCCAAGGTTGATGAAAAACTCAAAGTCATTCCTGGCACCGAAGAATATATTCCTTGTGATACACTCCTCCTTTCGGTGGGCTTGATTCCCGAAAATGAAATCACCCGTAATGCTGGTGTTGTCATGGATAATCGTACCAATGGTGCCATTGTTGGTGAACTTCGACAGACTTCCATGCCCGGCGTTTTTGCCTGTGGTAATGTTGTTCATGTCCATGACCTGGTGGATTTTGTTAGTGAAGAAGCAGTTCTTGCCGGTAAAGGTGCGGCCAAATACATTAAAGGCGATCTGGATACCAACGTGACCTTTACAACCACCAACGGCGATGGAATCGGCTATGTTGTTCCTCAGCAGGTGTCGATGAAAAATGTGGAAGAAAAGGTAACCTTCTATATGCGGGTACGTCAGGTATTTAAAGATAAAGTCGTCAATGCCTATATCGGTGATCAGCTGATTGCCACCAAAAAGGAAAAGAAATTGCTGCCAGCTGAAATGGTAAATTTTAAAATTGCCAAAGATGTTCTTGCTCAATATCCCGCCGGAGAAATCCGATTTGTCGTAGAGGAGGCAAAATAATGAAAAAAGATATGACCTGTATTGTTTGCCCCATCGGGTGCCAAATGACCATTGAGGAAAAAGCAGATGGTACCTATGAGGTAACCGGCAACACCTGTAAACGTGGTCCAAAATATGCTGTCAATGAGATGACTAACCCGACCCGGGTTATTCCCACCACGGTTGTTATTCAAAATGCGATGCTGCCGCGCCTTCCCGTTAAGACGGCTGAACCCATTCCCAAAGGCCAGATTTTTGATGCCATGGCGGTGATTAACCAGGTGGTGGTAGAAGCGCCGATTAAAACTGGTGATGTTGTGGTAAAAGATCTTTTGGGTCTTGGTATTGATGTCGTTGCCACTCGAACCATGGATAAATGTTAATCCTATTTCTCTAATTTTTTCAAAAGCGCTGAAAATAATAAGATTCATATTATTTTCAGCGCTTTTTTATGCTATTTTCACTCGTAACGACTATTATAATAATTTGTTACAAAACGGACGTTGAATTATAGCCATCTTTTATGATAAATTTAACTATATAAATTTGTTACTAAAGGTGTTATTCCATGTATGAAAAAATAAAACTGTTTTTAAATAAAAAACGCTTCCTTTTTATTGTCATTTCCGGTGTTGTGATCATACTTGCTTTAATTATTATCTTTCAAATTATCGCCAGCGACAAGGCCCAATTAAACGAAGGTGTTAACGTCCTGGTTTCACTGGAAACCCGGGATCTCTATACCATGGAAGAGCGCATTGATATTATGAAACGAAAAGCCGTCGATCCCGGCGATTATTCGGCCTTGTTTGGGTCTTCGGTTGTTTTTGGCGATTCCATCGCTGAAGGGCTGGGACTTTATGGTTTTTTAGATAGCACTTCATTGGTCGCTGTGATGGGTAAATCGACCGAAACTAGTCTGGAAGATGTGCCTAAGCTAGTAAATTTATCCCCCCGAAATGTTTTTTTTGAATTGGGCCTCAATGATATTAGTCACCCCTACAGCACCTTGGAATCTTACATCAGTTCCTATGAAAAACTGATTGATTCGGTTCGTTCGCAATTACCTAATACCCAAATTTATATCTGCAGTATCTTTCCGGTTACTGATACGGTATTGCAGGATGAACCTGAATTCAGCCAGATTGAAACATATAATGCTGCGCTAATAGAAATGGCTAAACAAAAAAACGTCACTTATATTGACACGTATACACTGCTGAAAAACAACCCCCAATATCATACTGAAGATGGTATTCACGTCATCCGGGAATTTTACCCCATGTGGTTGGATCTGCTGGTCAATAACAGTGACCTGAAAAAACTTTTATAGAATTGGAACATCATGAAAAAATTTTATGTATTTCTATTTATTTTGATATTAACACTTCCCTGTTTTGGCTGCCGTTCAGCTACCCAGCCGCCCTTGTCTCAGGTTGAGACTGATCTTCTGGCCGTCTCACAAAATCTTAATGGGATGGAGAAGGGCGATGGCAAAGCCTTGAAACGCTATTATGGACTCAATCTTAACGATTTTGAGGAAGTTCTGATTTACGTCCCGGCTAACTATATGGATGTTTCCGAACTCCTGGTTATTAAAGCCAAAGATCCGGCCCAACTGGATCTGATTGAAGAAGCCGTTGACACACGCAACGCGATGCAATTGGAGAGCTTTGGGGGTTACGGACCTGAGCAGGTTGCCCTGCTTGACAATTACGAGTTTAAAATAATCGGTAATACACTTTTTTACTGTGTTTCACCGGATGCATCGGTTTTAAAAGATACTTTCATTAAAAGTATGAAAAAATAATCAGCAAGGAGCCCCAATGGTCTTTAGCAGTATCTTATTCTTATTTTGTTTTCTTCCCATTGCTTTGGGGCTTTACTATATCGTCCCCAAATCGCTTAAAAATATTATTCTGCTGATTGTCAGCTTAATTTTTTACGCCTGGGGAGAACCTGTTTATGTATTCTTAATGCTCTTTACGATTGTTTTCGATTTTTACATGGCCATTATCATGGAAAAACAATCCGAACTCAATCGCAAGCGGCTCTTTATCCTGACAATAATTATTAATCTGGGGATCTTATTCTTTTTCAAATATTGGGGATTTTTACTGGATACCATCAATCAGATTTTTAGTCTGACCATTACCTATCATCAACTACCATTACCGATTGGTATCTCGTTTTATACCTTCCATATCTTATCTTATTTTATTGATATTTATCGAAAAAAAGCGCCTGTTCAAAGAAATATTATTTCTTTTGGCTTGTATATCACCATGTTTCCCCAATTGATGGCTGGTCCGATTATTCGCTATACGGACATTAACGAACAACTGACCAACCGTAGTGTCAGCCAGGAAAAATTTGGAATCGGCGTCGAGCGCTTCATCCAAGGTCTCGGCAAAAAAGTTTTAATAGCCAATAATATTGGTTATATCTGGACGATCACCGAATCCATTAATACCGGTGAGTTGTCGGTATTGATGGCCTGGATCGGGATTATTGCCTTTACCTTCCAGATCTATTTTGATTTCAGTGGCTATTCAGACATGGCGATCGGACTAGCCAAAATGTTTGGATTTGACTATTTAGAAAACTTCAACTACCCCTATATTTCCAAAAGTGTTTCTGAATTTTGGCGACGATGGCATATTTCACTGGGAACTTGGTTTCGAGAATACCTCTACATTCCGCTTGGTGGAAACCGTGTTCCCGTTCCCAGACTTTTTATCAATCTTTGTATCGTTTGGTTTTTAACCGGTCTCTGGCATGGTGCCAGCTGGAATTTTGTGATCTGGGGACTCTATTACGGATTCCTGCTTTTTGTTGAAAAAGTGTTCTTAAAAAACTATCTGGAAAGAACTCCCGCTTTTTTTCAGCATTTCTATACGATGCTCTTTGTGATCATAGGCTGGGTTTTTTTTACCAGTCCCAATCTCGGCTATGCGCTTCATTATCTAAGCGTGATGTTTTTCATGAGTGGCGCACCATTTATTGATGCTACCGGAATTTATTATTTGTACACCAACCTCATTTTACTGGTAATTTGCGTGGTCTGTTCGACCCCCATTGTCCATCGCCAGTATCGTAAAATACTTCATAGCGAAAAGAGATGGGTTGTTCCTTTTGGCCTGGGTTTAAACTCTGTCATCATGTTTTTATCTGTTGCTTATCTGGTGACCGAAACATATAATCCATTTTTATATTTTAGATTTTAGGTGAAACTTTATGGATAAAGAAAAAAAACAGCGTCAAAAGGATCATCGTTCCCATTCGCTGCTTTACAAAAGATATATCAATCTCTTAGGATTGCTTTTTATTGGGATTTTAGTTTTCTTTCCACTGGCTTCACTCATCCTCCCGGATACCAAAATGTCCGAAAGCGAAAACCGGATTTTAACCCAATTTCCACGTTTTTCGGTGGATAGTA
The DNA here is from genome assembly GCA_016213825.1 of Acetobacterium woodii. Lineage (GTDB taxonomy): Bacteria > Bacillota > Clostridia > Eubacteriales > Eubacteriaceae > Acetobacterium > Acetobacterium woodii_A. The sequence continues at coordinate 219,180 of JACQZP010000016.1, forward strand.
TCATCGATGGCCGCTATATGAAAAAAATGCAAAAATACGCCGCCGATCAATTAGTCGCCCGAAATTTTTGGATCTACACTAAAACTAGTACCGACCGTTTCATGGGGAAAAACATCTCTAATGGGGTTTATTTAGCCAAAGATTCCTCACTCATTGAAAATTTTGACCCCCTCCCAGCCGAAACCACTGCCTTAACCCAAACTGCCATTAACAACTTTACGGAAAGACATCCTGATTTGAACCATTACTTCATGCTGGTTCCCAATGCGATCAGTGTTGATGCTGATAAACTGCCAACTGCTGCTCCGGTACTGGATCAGAATACCTATATCAATGAATTTACTGCCGGCTTGAATGATAAGCTTGTTTTTCTTGATCCCCGCTCCATATTGGAAGAAAATAAAGATAAACAACTCTATTATAAAACCGATCACCATTGGACAACCTTGGGTGCGTGGCTCTCTTTTCAGGGCGTTGCCGATGCCCTGGGAATCAAACCAAATACTGATGGTTATAACACTTATCCCGTGACTGATTCATTTTCCGGCGCATTGGCCTCCAAAAGCGGTTATTTAACTTTTAATACCGATACCATCGATATCTATGTGCCCAAAAGTGAGGATGATTATTCCGTTGTGACATATATTGAAGAACAAAAAAAATCTGCATCCCTTTATAATAGTGAAGAATTGAATGGAAAGGATAAATATGCTGTTTTTCTGGAAGGCAACCACCCTATTATAAAAATTAAGAATCCGGTCGCTAACGGCAAAAATCTGCTGATCATCAAAGATTCCTATGCCAATGCTTTTATCCCATTCTTAACACCTTTTTACAGTGAGATTACCGTCATTGATCCCCGTTATTACTATGACAGTATCGATGCCCTGATTGCTGATTCTCAAATTACTGACGTTTTATATCTGTATAATGCCAATACCTTTTTCAGGGATACGACCCTGGAGCCGGTGCTAAATGATGAATAATCACTCTGCCTGCTTCATCAAATTTTCACGCAAATAAAAAATGGTTTCCACAACATCTGTGGAAACCATTTTTTCATCAATACTATAATTCATCAACACTTCGATATTCGCAGCTGTAATTTGAACACATCGCACAGTCGTGATCTTTTTTTGCCAGCTCAATATTCTTATCCGCTCCGTAGACATAGCCAAGAGTTTTGAGGGGATCATACATAAATGCTTGTGTTACACCCACGGATAAAAGTTCACCGCCATTGACATGTTCAAGAATCGTTTTCTGAACCTGCAAAGGAATGATATTATCGTCCGGTGAATAGCGTAAGGTCAGGGCATATCCCTGTTCTTCATAAATATCTTTTTTAACGGTTTCATAATAGTCGTTGGACGCATTAAAGAGTAATATATCTGCCATGGAATCAATCATCAGACCTTTTAAAAAGTCTTTGTCGGCAAAATATTTTGTTGATCGCTCACTAATTTGGGGACCCAGAGTTACCAGGCAATAAACAATATGACTGACCTCACAGAGACCTTTGTGAATTTTTTCCTCGTCATCATTGGTCTTTAATACATGGGTTGCCTGAATGTCCAATAGATCCGATAGCGAATCATATAATTGCTGATAACTTTTCTCAAAGTTCTTATACATTGGTCGGTCCTCAGAAATATGCATCCGTTGAAATAGCTCTTGACGATCAATACGATGGGGGATTCGGGTAATTTTGTTCACTGATTTTGCACCTGCTCTATATTATTCTAATTAATATGAATTTTCCCATAAACTAAACAGTTTTTATAAAAAACATCTGTCATATCAGTTTCGGTATTCATATTTTAATTTGATTTTATCGCCTCGAAAGACCACTTTCGAGTACTCAAAAGGTTTATCATCCTTATCATAGAGAATGTCCTCCAAAACAAGTAACGGATATCCATGGGGTACTTTTAAAAGTTTGCTTTCTTTTTCCGAAGCGGTAACCGATTCGAACGTCTCCATGACGCGGCTGGGTTTTAAATTATATTCTCGCTCTAAAAGAACACAAAGTTGTTCTTCCTCAAGCGCACGATCACTTAGATTTTTACACAAATCATAAGGAATCCGAGAATAATGAAGACTAATGGGTTCACCTTTTAGAAAACGCAAGCGCTCAATTTCAAGTATTGGTGCTCCTTGCGGACATTGCAGACGCTTTGCGACCGAGAAAGATGCTTCTTTTTCGGTAACATTTAAAAGCTCAGTGGTAATTTCATACCCCATTCTCTCCAGTTGCTCTCTAAAGCCCATATATGCCAGGGATTCCGTCATTATCTTGGGTTCTGCAACAAAGGTACCTTTACCAGGGACTCGATAGAGAACACCATCCTGCACCAGCTGTGAGCATGCCGAACGGATTGTCATTCGACTTACTCCATAAATACGGTTCATTTCACTTTCCGATGGTATTGCTGTATTCGGCTTCCAAATGCCTTCTTCGATATTATTGCGGATTAACTCTTCCAATTGTATGTACAATGGTTTCGGGTTTTCTCGCTTAATTTTGTACATATCAATACTTCCTTCCATAAAACTCCTTCGTGCAGCTTAATTAACAAAATTTCTTCCATTTTATCATAGACGCTATTGAATTAAAAGAGTGATCCGTTAAAATTGCTCAATTCTGTTTATTTTAATTTGGCAAATTGAGCGTAGAGGCTATTTTCATTTAAGGCGGTATACAAATTTTTATAAATGTCATAAATTTCGTTATATCTTTTGACATTTTCAGGTATCGGCTCAATTGTTTCCAGATAGCGAACCATTGAACTGACACCTTCGGTAACATCCTTAAACCATCCTGCACCGACCCCTGCTATAACTGCCGCTCCAACGATGGTTGCGTCAGGTATTTCCAGTTTTCGAATTGGAACCCCAAACATATCAGCAATTATGTGTCGCCATGCTTCGGATTTTGTCGCTCCGCCTGTTATGGCCAGTTGTTTCAAAATAACCCCGGATTTTTTCATGTTTTCATACATATCCTTACTTTCCAGCGTGATACCTTCCATGACCGAACGAATCATGTCACTCTTAGAATGAGCGAATGTAATACCGGCAAAGATGCCCTTTGCTTCAGGATTCCAATACGGATAACCTGACCCGGTCAGAAACGGCATGAACACAATTCCCTTCGCTCCCACCGGACTTTTCTGAATATGATAATCCATCACTTCATAAGGATCCATTCCGATTTTTTTTCCAAATGCAACTTCGATCTCAGCCAACTCATCCCTTGCCCAACGATAACTGCTGGCAGCCCCCAGTTGGATTCCCTCAAGATTGAATAATCCTAATAGCGCCGACGAGGTTGCCATGACCCCGGGAACATCTTCCAACACCAATTTTTTTGTGCCGACAACCAGAAGTCCTGCTGTCCCCAGCGTTAATGATGCGTAACCATCTTCGATAACGCCGGCACCAATGGCTGCACACTGCTGATCGCCACTTCCTGCAACTAAGAGCGTACCGACAGCCAGGCCAGTTTTTTCGGCAACTGCTGGAGTTACTTTTCCGACAATATCACCAGGTTTCACTAATTTTGGCAGCTTTTCCTTATCAATCCCAAACGCATCAATAATATTATCAGCCCAGTCCATCGTATTAGGATTAAGATAGCCTGACGTACAGGCATTGGTCGCTTCACAATAGAAATCGTCCGCACCAAAACAGTATTGGATATACTCCGGCATCATCGCCACATATTTTGTTTTTTCATATAGTTCTGGTCTTTTTTTCATTAACCATAACAATTTGATAAACGTGAAGGTTGGCGTCATTGGCATGCCCGTGCTTTTAAAAAATGTATCCGGATCGATAATGGCCATGGCGTCTTCAAGAATTTCCGCTCCACGGTTGTCCTGCCAACCATAAAATACATTCTCAATGGCTTCATTGTTTTTATCGACCAGCGTAAACGTTGCCCGTTGACAGGAAAATCCAACTGCCTCAATTTCCTTCGGGTCAAGTCCTGAAACGGTGACCGCTTGTTTGCATGCTTTATAGGTTTCCTCAACAAGTAAATCCACATCCTGCTCAACCCAATTGGAATTTGGATAATTACAAGGATATTCTCCATACCCTTTTCCATAGATTTTTCCTTCTTTGTCAAGTATCATCGCTTTTGTGCCAGTTGTTCCCACATCAATACCGATTAAATATTTACCCATATCAAATTCTCCTTCTAATAATAAAAATTAACATCTGCGCCATGTATTAATTTAATATTATGCCTAGTATCAGGGAATTTTGTTCAGCCTTTGATGAAACTTTTTGATTTAGCCTTTGTATTGGGGAACCAGTCCAATCTCACGCATTTGATCAAACGCATCGATAATTGCGACTGCCGCTCGCGTACCAATCAGATCAGCTCCTGCCAGAATGAATACATAAGCATTTTGAGGACGTGGGAATTTAACACCTGCAACCTTGAGTTTGACACCAGTTTCAGATAACGTCTTTTTCATAATTAAAAACTGTTCCATACTTGGCCCTTCAAATTGGCCGGTTGAAGTTTTTGCATAATGAATTCCCACTTCGGCAATCAATTTGCAGGCTGTTGCGATTTCCTCATCGCTTAAAAAGCAGGTTTCAATAATGCATTTGGTGATTTGTCCCTGTGCAGCAGTTTTAAAATCCATTAACTCACGCTTAATCACATCATATCTTTTGTCTTTCAACGCACCAACGTTCATCACCAGGTCTAAAACCGTACACCCGGCTTTTACTGCATATTCCGTTTCAAAAGCCTTAACGATCGATGATGATGCTCCAAAGGGAAAATCCAGGCCGGTTCCAATAAGAATATCTGTTCCTTTCAGTTCTTCCACCACCACTGGCGTCCAATAAGGTGTCGCAGAGTAAAACGCTGCACAATTATAGGCGACTGCCTCACGACAACCAGATCGGATTTCAGCTTCCGTGGTGTTTTTTGGCAACACCGAATGATCAAAACACTTTCCCAGGGCTTTTTTATCCATTTTTGATAAATCAACCATAACTTCATGCCTCCTATAGTTTTTTTATAAAACAACTTTTTTAAGTTCTTCCATACTATCAATAACATAGGTTGGATTTAATGATCTGACAATCTCCGGGTCTCCATATCCAAACGTAACACCGCAAACAGCAATGCCTGCATTTGTTCCGGTGAGATAATCGGTTTTTGTATCCCCAATAAGAATCGCTTGGGTCTTACTGCAATTATAATACGCGAGAATCGCATTAATACAATCTGGATGAGGTTTTGGATTTTTTACGTCATCTGCTGTCACCAAGATGTCAAAATAATCAAATAATTTAAGTGTTTTTAAAATTTTTTCAGTTGCGCTTCGTATTTTGAAAGTAGCCACTGACAATGCTTTTCCTTTCTGCTTATAGTACTCTAATACATCTGCTACACCGGCATAAGCAAATGTTTTTTTATCACAGTTCGCGGTGTAATAATCAACAAACAGTGGCAATATTTCATGATCAATAAGGGTTTCTTTGTCCTCACCTAGGGATTTGATGAGGACATTTCTTGCCCCCCCACCAATGCAGCTTCGTATAAACGCATCCTCTTTCCTATCAAAACCATAACGATCAATAATAAATTTAATCGTTTCAATTATATCCGGACAAGAATCTACCAAGGTTCCATCCAAATCAAAAATAATATACGGATACGCATTGGGTTCCATATTTTTTATTATCACGACCAGCCTCCTTTAAACGTTTACAGCCATTTTAAGAAATCGATCACAGATTTCTTAAAAGCTCGTTGCTGTTAAAATACTCCAGGGTAACGCCGCACTCGCCAATGTTCCTGACATTTTTATCGGTCTTTTTATAGTCAGCATGATAATCAGAACCACCTGAAATAATCTTAACCCGATCCTGGTAATCGGCTTTGATCTTGGCAATGATTTCTTCCTTCGTATAAGGCCCATTATAGGTAGTCTTATCATAGGTATAGCAGGCTTCAATCCCATCCAGACCGAGATCAATCAGTTGATCAATATAATCCGCTCTGGACATCGTCCCGTTGTTGGTTGTAACGGTTTCATCAATGAGATAGGGATGAGCCAAAATGGCAATACCACCACTCTCATGGGCAATATTGATGATGTCAACAGGGTCTGGTTTTTCACGTTTTACACTGAAATCAGGATTATTTCTGATCAATAATTTTGCATCGCTCCAGGTTTTTGTATAACCTTTTTCAGCCATCAGATTAAAAATGATTTTTTTCTGAACGTCCTCGGGTTTTCTCGGAATATCATCATAATTCAAAACTTCATCCCATGTTATATCATATCCATTATCTGCCAGTATATCTAAAAGTTTTTGATATGAAAATATTTTACTTTTGATGATCTTCTGATTCATTTCGAGTATTTTAGGATTAGTATAATCGCATCCCAGTACAACAATATGAACATCCTCGACCTGTGTTTCACAGGAAAATTCGATTCCCGGTATCAATTTCAGCCCTTTTTTCTTTGCATAAAGAACGGGATCGACCATCACACCATTTACTTCGATTTGATCGGGTGGCAAAACATCATGATCGGTAATGACGATCACTTTCATTCCTAGCGCGGCCGCGTTGGAAATAAATTCTTTAGGTGAATCCCCGCCATCGGATCGGGTGGTATGACTATGTAAATCTACAATGTAATTTGGTTGTGTTGTCATCATGTTCCCCCTCTAATCCATCAGACTAAAAAATCGGATGTGCTCGGTCACTACCTTTTTAACTGCTTGTTTTGTGAAGGCATCCAACTTAAGCGGATCATTCTGATCAGGATTTTCTTTGCTGAAAGTTGCCATTCCCTGACAGTATGCAATTTTTATCGCAGTCGAAATATTCACCTTTGAAGCACCCAAACCAATTAATCGATGAAACATTTCATCACTCAGCCCCGTTCCGCCATGGAGAACCAACGGACAAAGTGAAAATTCATTGATTTCTTCAAAAAGATCGTAATCAATTTTAATTTCACCTTTATAGACGCCATGTGCTGTTCCGATGGCAGGGGCAAATGCATCAACGCCTGTTTCTTTCAAATAGATTCGACAATCTGCTGGTTTAGCATGAGCATGATCACCTTCTTTTACGACAATGTCATCTTCAACGCCGACAATAGCACCTAACTCACCTTCAACCGTGACATTCTTAGGTTTGGCGTAGGCCACGATTTCCATTGTGTTCTTTATATTGTCCGTTAATGGCAACTGCGAACCATCGTACATAACTGAAGACCAGCCGCCATCAATGCATGCCTTTGTAAATGCGACATCGGTTGAGTGATCAAGATGAATTGCTACATTTACCCGAGCATTTTCGGCGATGGGTTTTAGAAAACCCATCATTTCTTGAATCCCAAAAGCTTTTACCGTTTTAACCGAGGTCTGAATGATAATATTCTGATTCAGTTCCTCGGCCGCTTCAACTGCCGCCTTTGCGGTCAGATAATTCACGATGTTAAACGCGCCAACTGCATAATGATCTTTTCGAGCATTCTCAAGAATCGCTTCCATGTTGACATAACTCATGGTTATCGCCTCATTTCTATTATATCTCATCATACATGCGTATGATGGGTTATGATTACTTTCCACTTATTATATCATAATTTTACAAAAATATAATGACAAAAATCTATCTAACACCTGCTTTTTTATGCATTGAGCACAACTTATCACAACACTGTACGTGAAAAACAAGCTTGGTAAACTATTTTAATAAGATCATTTGACTTTTTCTCAGGAAACTTTTTTTATATTCCGGGTACAGACCAGATCCACACCGGTTCCAGCAATATTTGATACAACAACATCTCCGACGCTAATCGGTGATTCAATTTCCAATGCACTAATCACATTCATCACTTCAAATATTTTCTCTTTATTAACCGGTTCTTTTGTTTTAACAGGCACAAAAGGCAGCTCGCCAGATTTTAATTTTACGGTAGTTGTTATTGTTCTCTTAGGCTCAGTGAACTCCGTTTTCGCATATTTCAAACCTATTTTACAACTATAATCACTGATTTCATGTATGGTTTTTTCGGTGTGCTCAATTTTCAGACTACACCCTTTCGGGCAACCAATACAGATAAATTTTTTCACTTCCATGATTTTACACCTCCATCTTATTGCGCTTGTTCCTTAGTAATTGAAATATCAATTGATGAAGTATCTTTAGTCACAAACTCCCTTGATAAATTAAAAGTTACCATGGTTCCAGGCTCAACGATTGTTTTTTTAAGATTCAGTAGTGTTTTATTAAAATTATCTTTGACGATTAATCGAACTTCCTCATCTGGATTCTTCACTCTAAGAAAAAACTTAATGGTTTGCTCCTGGTGGTTCAGCGCATCAATATGCTGAGGAACGACATACCCGATGTTTTTATCATGGGTGACAATAACATCCTTTTCTTCTTTATTCATTTTATGATTAATAAAATCAGCTGCTGCTTTCCCGGCAATTTCTGCTTCCTGAGTGACATTATCAACTAAATCATGAACGTGCAGAACATTTCCGCAAGCGAATACCCAAGGGATATTGGTAATCCGTTTTTCATTTACTACCGGTCCTCTAGTGACCTTATCTATTTCACAGCCTAAATTGTTTGATAATTCATTTTCTGGAATCAAGCCAACCGATAGCAGCAGTGTGTCACAGCTTACATATTGTTCGGTGCCTTCGATCGGTTTGAGCTTTTCATCTACTTTTGCAATGGTCACGCCTTCCAGTCTTTCTTTTCCGTGCACTTCAATAATAGCATGGCTTAATAGCAGGGGAATGCCAAAATCATCGAGACATTGTACCTTGTTGCGGATCAGTCCCGTCGAATAGGGCATCACTTCAACGACTCCCTTGACATTAACACCTTCAAGTGTTAATCGTCTTGCCATAATGAGACCAATATCTCCAGAGCCCAGAATGGCGACCTCTTTGCCGGGAAGATAGCCTTCCAGATTAACATAACTTTGGGCAGTGCCTGCTGTCATAATCCCGGAAGGACGGCTCCCTGGTATGGTGATGGCACCGCGTGTCCGTTCTCGACATCCCATTGCCAGAATTAATGCCTTCGTACCAATCTGAAACATTCCCTCTTCACGATTAACAGCAATCACTTTTTTGTCATCCCTGATTTCCATAACCATGGTTCCCAGTTTTACGTCAATGTCTGAATTTTCCAATTCTTCAATAAAACGGCTTGCATATTCAGGTCCGGTCAATTCTTCTTTAAAATATTGCAAGCCAAAACCATTATGGATACACTGATTCAAAATGCCACCCAAATGCGGCGCTCGTTCACAAATCAAAATTTTTGAGACCCCATTTTTTTTCGCTTCCAATGCGGCGGCAAGGCCTGCCGGTCCGCCACCAATAATGACTAAGTCATACTCTGATTTTTTCATAATTTCGATCTCCTTCTTCTAAAGATAGTTCTTTATTCTTAGAAGTCAGAACAAAGGATTTACTTCCTTTTTGCGTCACTTCAAGCGGAGAAATTCCGAGTTCTTTGCTTAATATATTCAGTACCTTCGGTCCGCAAAAACCACCCTGACATCGTCCCATACCCGCTCTGACCCGGCGTTTGATGGCATCCAGATTCATCGCTGGAATGGGCCGTTTTACAGCATCCATAATTTCACCCTTGCTGATCGACTCGCAGCGACAGATAATTTCACCATAATCCGGATTTTCTTCGATTAAGGCCGTTCTTTCTTCATAAGCTAAATCGACAAGCATAATCGGTGGTTTTCGCCCTTTTTGATAGTTAGCTTTTAGTGAAAAATCCAAATCCATATGCTGATCTCTCACCAAACCTTCAATCCGTGCTGCGATGGCAGGTGCCGAAGTTAAGCCAGGTGACTGAATGCCAGCAGCATTGATAAAGCCTTTTACTGTTTTTGCAGGTTCAATAATAAAATCTTCATTGGTGCTTGATGCCCTCAGTCCGGTGAATGTTGTGATCACATCACCCATTCTGGGAAGTTCAGGAAACAGATGTGAAATCGTGCTGGCATAGATCTGATCCAAAGCTTGTGACGTTGTTCTCAAATCTGTTTTATCTTCAACTGCTTCAGCATTTGATCCGGCTAATATATTACCATCGATGGTCGGCACCACGATCATTCCTTTTGATACCTTTGTTGGTGCCGAATAAATCGTGTAAGTTAAAATATCACGCCATTTTTTGTCATACAAAAAGTATTGACCTTTTCTGGGTTTGATTTCAAAATCAATATCTTCTACCATCGCAGCTATTTTATCTGCATATAATCCGGCGGCATTAATGATAACTTTTGCATCAATATTACCGTTATTTGTTTTAACACCTTTTACAGTTTTATTTTCAATCATAATATCCAGAACTTCCGTGTCCAACAGAACTTTCGCGCCATTAGTCACGGCATTTTCTGCCAACGCTATGGTGTATTCAAATGGATTTATTATTCCTGTTTCCGGTTCGAATAAACCATATTTTGCATCTGGATTTAAGTGAGGTTCCATCTCATGTAGTTCTCTCTGGTCGAGCAGTTTCATCCCCTGAATGCCATTTTTAATGCCATTTTCCATGGTTTTTTTCATTTTTTCCAAGTCGGTTTCTTCAAAGCCAACGGTTATTGAACCCAGTGGTTTAACTAAATTTACATTTAAATCCTGACATAATTGCTTAATAAGCTTATTAGATTCCAATACTAACTGGCCTTTTAATGTGCCACCATCAATATTAAAACCGCTATGAATCATTGCCGAGTTTGCTTTACTCGTCCCCATACAAATATCACTCGCCTTTTCAACCAGAATAATATCCAGATTATACTTGGCAAGCTGATGAGCAACGGAAGCACCAATTACACCGCCACCAATGATTAAAACATCCGTTTTCATGGTGTCACCTCCAAATTCATTTTCATATTTTTGATTTGGGCGGCGCTTACATTGGCCACATATAAACGCCCCCGGTATTTAAATTATATTCGTGCTACTGTCTAGCGATCATTTGCCCATTCTAAATTACAATTAATGGCACGTTTCCAGCCATTATAAAGATCGGTACGTAGCTCTTCATCCATTTGTGGATGGAACACCTGGTTAACTGTTCTCTTTTGAACAATTTCATCCTGGTCTTTCCAGAATCCAACTGCCAGTCCTGCCAGATAAGCTACGCCTGCTGCTGTAGTTTCAGTATTGTCCGGTCTTTCAATATCCACATTGACGATATCCGAAGTGAATTGCATCAGTAAATTGTTATTGCAGGCACCGCCATCAACCTTGAGAATAGATAGTCTTTCACCCAAATCTTCTGAGAACGCATCAAACATATCGCGCGTCTGATATCCTAACGACTCTAGCACAGCTCTAATAACATTGTTCTTAGTTGTCCCCCGTTCAATTCCAACAATTGAGGCTCTTGCATAGGAATTCCAATAGGGTGCACACAAACCGGTAAATGCTGGAACAAAATAGACCCCACAATTACGTTCTTTTTTCGTTTTCAAAGCAAAGTATTCAGAGTCTGGTGATTCATCAAGCATATCCATTTCATCTCGCAACCATTGAATAGCTGAACCGGCTGAAAATGCAACAGCTTCCAATAAATACTCAACCTTCCCATTAATTCCCCAACCAATCGTTGTTGTTAAACCATTGTTTGATAAGAATGGTTTATCGCCGATATTTACAGTCATAACACCAGCCGTACCATAGGTGAATTTAGCCATACCTTTTTTAAAGCAGCATTGTCCAAAGGTTGCGGCCTGTTGATCACCGGCATCACCAGTAATCGGGATTTCCCGTTTGAATATCTTTGCAGTTACACCAAAATGTCCGCTGCTTTCCTGAACTTTTGGTAGCATGCTTGCTGGTACATTAAGAATCTTCAATAATTCTTCATCCCATTTCAGGTCATGAATGTTATACATCAATGTCCGGGATGCATTACTGTAGTCGGTGGCATGGGTTTTTCCATCAGTAAGCTTCCACATAATCCAGGTGTCAACGTTTCCAAAAAGAAGATCGCCCTTTTCGGCTCTTTCTCTTGCACCTTCAACGTTGTCGAGTATCCATTTAACTTTTGTGCCAGAAAAATATGAATCAATCATCAATCCTGTTTTGTTTCTAACCACTGCTTCAATTTCCGGATCTTCGGCTTTTAGTTGATCACAGTATTCTGCCGTTCTTCGATCCTGCCAGACAATTGCATTATAGACTGGTTCTCCGGTATTTTTATCCCAAACTATCGAAGTTTCGCGTTGATTGGTAATGCCGATAGCAACGATCTCTTCTTCTTTTATGTTCGATTTTGCCATTGCTTTTTCAATGACTTCACCTGTGACTGCCCACATTTCCATTGGGTCCTGCTCAACCCAACCTGAATCCGGGTAAAATTGCGCGAATTCTTTTGCATGTACACTTACGATGTCCCCATCATGATTAAAGAAAATTGCTCGAATACTAGTAGTCCCCTGATCAATACTTAAAATATACTCTTTCATCCGATAATACCACCTTTTCTTTATTAAAAAATGCTATGGCAAGCATTTTTTTTAAATTAAAATTACCTTGTTAAACGTTTTCTTTTTATGTAAAATCAGTTCTTTTTCAATTTCACGATTAGTACTCATGATTTAGTATTTTTACACCAAATATCATTGGGTTCTTATTTTCTTTTAACATAAGCGCCTTCGGTCGAATTTCATCCAAAAAATTTGCATCAATTCATCGTTATAGCATTGATGATACCTATCCTGTGTTATATTATTTAGTTCACTAAAATTTCTGCCAGTTCTGCTACTGTTATGCCAGCAATGAAGTCGTTTAACTTGCAGTAACTGAGCACTTCCAGTAATTCTGATTCTTTTAGTACCTTTCCTTTTAGAAAATTCTCCAATTGATGAATATCCTGATTCCCCGAGAATTTACCGGTAATAGAAATCGAATCGATGATCCCCTGCTGTAATACACTCATAGAAATGGTCAAATGACCGAATTGAAAATCCCGGGTTTTCTGCATTTCATATCGTGGTGACTTACCATAATTCCAATCCCATGTTACATACTTTGTTTGTCGCAGTTGTTTGATCGCTTCGAAATCTTCCTCAGTCAAACGAAACGGAAAAGGATTATTCTTTTTTATAATACTGGTCATCAAGCAGTTGCGAAACTGCTCAATGGCAATTGGATTAGGTAAATGCTCAATAATATTGGTAATGTGACTGCTAACCGATTTAACCCCTTTGCTTTCAATTTTGTCCCCTTTAACCGTCAATGCCTGTCGCAAAAAATCTAAATCTGAATTAAATAACAGTGTTCCATGGTGTAATACCCGGCCATTTTTTACAGTCTGAGCTGTCCCGGAAAATTTACGTCCCTCAATAATCAGGTCGTTGCGATTATTACATACCGCTTTTACGCCAAAATGATCAAGCGCACGAATGATCGGAAGGGCAAACTGAGTGAAATCAATCTTTTGCCCATTTTCGCAGTTTTGAATAAATGAATAGTTTAAATTTCCCAAATCATGATAAACAGCGCCGCCCCCGGTACTACGACGGGCAACTCTGGTATTCATTTTTCTGACAAAATCGGTATTGATTTCTCTGACAGCGTTCTGATTTCGCCCTATCACAATGGTATTATCGTTCTGCCAAAGCATGAAAAAGGGCTCGACCATTTTAACATTGGAAAAGATGTGTTCTTCCAATGCCAGATTATAATATGGATCTGTTGATTCACTGTAATAAAAGAGCATAATCAGCTCACCTCATTCGTTTCAAACCTTTGTTGCTCATAAATTATTGAGTGCCCTTTTAAGGCACTGCAATACTCGCGTTTTTCTAAATCGTCATCACTCATACTAAATATGGATGGCCTGTCCTACCACTGCATGCGCTGCTTCCATCATCGCTTCGGATACCGAAGGATGCGGATGGACAACCTGCGCAATATCTTCTGCGGTAAACTCAAGATCAATATAAGCAGTTGCGGCACTGATTAATTCTGTTACATGTGCTCCAACAAGATGGGTTCCCAAGATTTCATGGTATTTCTGGTCGGCCACAATCTTCACAAAACCCGTTGTTTCATTCATTGCCACCGATTTTCCATTGGCGACCAGCGGAAACATCCCAACTTTAACATCATAGCCTGCCGCCTTCGCTTGCTCTTCAGTTAATCCTACGCTGGCAACTTCAGGATAGGTATAGGTGCATCTTGGCATATTTGAATAATTAAATTGTTTTACCGGTTTCCCAAGAATCGCATGAACAGCCGCCAAAGCCTGAGCTGACGCAACATGGGCCAGTGCCAGTTTTCCAGTGATATCTCCAATGGCATATACGGTGGGACAGGTTGTCAGTAAATGATCATCTACTTGAACCAATCCCCGCTCTGTGAGCTTCACACCTGCTGCTGCCAGCCCAATATTTTCGACATTTGCCCGAACACCAGCCGAAATAAGAATTTTATCACATGGAATTGACTCGGTTTTTCCTTTATTCTCGATGACAAGGTTAAAGCCATCGCTTTTTGCAACCACAGATGTAACTTTACTATCAACCTTTATATTAATATTACGTTTTTTGAAAGCTTTTTGAATTTCTTTTGAGACATCAGCGTCTTCGTTTGGTAAAACCCGGGGCAACATTTCAACAACGGTTACCTCCGCACCATAACTGGCCCAGATACTGGCAAATTCCATCCCGATGGCACCGGCGCCAACGACCACAAATTTATCGCCAGGTTTGACGTCAGTCAACTCAAGGGCTTCTCGCGACGTCATAATATTGGGATTGCTATAATCAAATTGCGGAATTTTAAAGGCATGTGCTCCGGTGGCAAGAATAATATTTTTTGCTTCGATCATTTCACCAGTCGGCATGACTTTCACCCTGGTTCCGCTGATCAGACTGCCTTCACCTTGTATCACCGTCACGCTGTTTTTTTTCAAAAGGCTTCTAATTCCCATGGTCAGTTTTGCGCTAACTTCCCGACTGCGTTTCTGAGCCACTGAATAATCAGCTTTTATTTCATTGGTATTCAAATCAATTCCATATTTACTTGCTTCTTTTACGGTGCGGAGAATTTCTGCATTTTGAACCAGCGCTTTTGTGGGAATGCAGCCCCAGTTCAAACAAACCCCACCCAGATCAGCTTTTTCAACTAATGCTGTGTGAAGGCCCTGTTGCGCAGCATAAATCGCTGCCACGTACCCCCCCGGACCGCCTCCGATAACAATTAGGTCAAATTTATTCATTATTTATCTCCTGTTATGAATTATCCGTCACAGATTGTCGCCTGAACTTTTTTCGGTTCTTTACATTAAGATTTTCATGGGATCTTCCAGCAATTCTCCAATATAGGACACAAACTGCGCAGCATAATCACCATCAACAATCCGGTGATCGAAACTCAAGGTGATATTCATCATTGGACGGATGACAATTTCATCATCAATGACAACTGCTGACTTAACCGTTGCAGCCAATGCCAAAATCCCACATTCAGGCGGATTGATCACTGCCCGAAAACTTGAAATGCCACGCCCACCCAGATTACTGATTGTAAATGTTCCGCCCGATAAATCACCCTGAATATTGGCTTGTTCTTTCGTCCGACTGACCAGACCGGCAAATTCTTTTGCCAGTTCAACCACACCTTTAGCGGCAACATTCTTAAGAACCGGCACCATCAAACCACGATCGGTATTAACCGCAACGCCAATGTTGATATCTTCCATTTCGTAAATTTCCGTACCATCAGCGGCCAGCTGCGTGTTCATCAATGGATATTCCTGTAAGGCCCGGGAACAGGCTTTGGCGACCATCTCATTGAAACCGACCTTGACATCGGCGATTTCATTCACACGTTTGCGCCACTCAATGGCTTTGGTCATATCGACTGCCACCGTCAGGGCTGCCCATGGTTTGGTTACTACACTTTCAGTCAGCCGATTCCCAATTTTTCGGCGCATGCCATCATACGGAGTTATTTTTCTAATCCCAGTTGCTGGCGCAACCGTTGTTGCCACTACTGATGGGCTGGCAATTGTAGAAGACTCGGCAATCGCTTCTGGCTCATTTTCATAAGCAAGAATATCAGCTTTTTTGACACGTATCCCAGCATATTTAACTTTAGTCAGATCAATTCCCAAATCTTTGGCCATTTTTTTAGCCAGTGGCGAAACCGGAACCCGGCCAGTTAAAGCTATTTCTGTCACTTCAGCTGGTTGAACCGGCACAACCGCCACCGTTTCTGGTGATGCAGCCACAGCTCCGCCACCACTAATTTCAGCAAGTAGGCTGTCAATGTTTTCACCGGGTGTACCGACAATTGCAAGCGGTTTATGGCATTCGACGTTATCTCCCACTTGAGCAATAATTTTTAAAACAGTGCCGGTCTGATCTGCCGGAATATCCTGGACGTCTTTATCAGTTTCTGCAGCTAGAGCCATTTCACCAAATTTGACTTCGTCACCCTCGTTTACATACCATTCCGTGACTGTACCATCAGTCATGTTAACGCCGATCTTTGGCATATTCATTAATTTTGCCATAATAAACACTCCTTCACAATTTATTCAAATGTTTTACGTACTGCTGCGATAATATCTTCTTTTTTAGGTGTGCACATCGCTTCCAGACCTTCATTGTATGCTACTGGAGAGTTCTTGCTGCCAAGACGTTGAGGTGGTGCATCCAATAAATCAAAACCACGGTCAATGATTTCACCGACTATTTCACCCGCAATCGATCCCCGCAATGGTGCTTCGGTGACGACAACAACACGACTTGTCTTCTTGATCGATTCCATCACAGTGTCATAATCCAGCGGCAACAGTGATCGCAAATCAATAACTTCACAGCTGATTCCTTCTTTTTCCAATTCGATAGCAGCTGCTTCTGCCACATAAGTCATATAGGAATAAGCTACAATTGTACAATCGGTTCCAGTTTTGCGAATCGCTGCTTTTCCGATTGGGACCAGATATTCACCATCTGGAACTTCACCTTTCATGGAGTAATTTCGTTTATGTTCAAAGCAGATAACTGGTCCATTATCGCGGATGGCCGATTTAAGCATCCCTTTCATATCGTAGGGGGTAGACGGTGTAATGACTTTTAAACCCGGAACATGGACAAACCAGTTTTCATTGTTCTGCGAATGCTGAGCGGCAACACCACCACCAACACCAAAAGGTGCCCGGATAACAATTGGCACATTTGCCTGTCCCCCGAACATATAACATGTTTTTGCAGCCGTATTGACAATATTATCCATTGGCAAAGTGATCCAGTCAGCATATAATATTTCAACCAACGGACGCATCCCGGCAATCGCCGCACCAACACCAAGTCCCGTGAATGCAGCTTCCGAAATCGGGGTATCGATAACCCGTTTTTCACCATATTCATTCATGAGACCTTTTGTTATCCCAAATGGATTTCCGCGGAGTCCAACATCGCAACCCATGATAAATACGTTTTCATCCAGGGCCATTTCTTCCCTTAATGCCTGGGTAATGGATTCTCTAAGTGTAATGATTGACATAATTTTTATCTCCTAATCTTCGTTTTATAATCTCACTAGTTGATACAGTGTTTACTTGATAACTTCGCCATCTGCATAAATGTAGTCATAGAAAGTATCAGGAGAGGGTTCATGGCATTGAGTATCTGCGTATTCGATGGACGCCTCAACCTTTTTCATTGCTTCCGCTTCAATCGCTTCCAATTCAGCTGGTGTGGCAATCTTGTTTTCAACCATAAATTCACCCATTCGTTTAATTGGTTCAATTTCCCAATATTTATCACATACTGACATATCACGATACCAGCTGTCATCGGTTGCGTGATGTCCCAGCATTCTCATGGTTTTACATTCGATAAAAGTCGGTCCTTCACCAGCTCGGGCCCGCTCAATGGCAGCCTTAGCGGTTTCCCATATTTGATAAATATTATAGCCATCACATCGACAGCTGGGAATACCAAAGCCAATGCCGCGTTTATAAAGATCGGGTTCACCGGTTATTCGGGCATAATCGGTGGCAATAGCCCACTGGTTATTTTCACAGACAAAAATAACCGGAAGTTTCCAAGCTGCGGCCATGTTCATTGATTCTGAAACAGACCCCGCGTTGGCACCACCATCGCCGAAAAATACAACGGTTACATCATCCGTGCCCTTGATCCAACTTTTTAAGGCACTTCCAACAGCTGGTGCTACTGCCGCCCCAACAATACCGCTGGCTCCAAGCATCCCAATGCTCATATCACTGATGTGCATTGAACCGCCACGACCCTTGTTATAGCCTTCTTCTTTTCCAAACAACTCGGCCATCATTTTATTGATATTGCCACCTTTGGCGATCAAATGACCATGTCCACGATGGGTTGAACCAACATAGTCCTCTTTTTTTAATTGCGTAATAATAGCTGTGGCAATGGCTTCTTCGGTAATATATGGATGATAATATCCATGAACTTTATTCGCCATCCAGAGCGGCTTAACTGCTTCCTCAAACTTGCGCATGAGCCACATGATACTGTACATTCTGATTTGCTCTTCGCGATCCAGTCCTTCTGGACTATACATTTCTGCATAAGCATCAAATTCTTTTTTGAGTTCTTCAATACACTTGGAATCTTTCATTATTGTTCTCCTCGTATTTTAATTATCGTTAACCAGTTTAATTATCAATAACTTGGCAGTAGACTTTATTCTATTAATTCTGTTTGTCTCTCACACTAAAGAATTGGATGTGTTGGTTCACAACTTTTTTTAGTCGATCTTTGGTAAAGGCATCCAGTTTAAGTGGATCATTCTGGTCAGGATTCATTTTAGTGTAGGTTGCCATTCCCTGACAATATGCAATTTTAATTGCAGTTGAAATATTAACCTTTGAAGCACCTAAGGCAATCAGTTTATGAAACATTTCATCAGTTAATCCAGTCCCGCCATGCAGTACTAGTGGGCAGGACGAAAATTGATTGATTTCTTCAAATAGATCGTAATCGATATTGATTTCACCTTTGTAGACGCCGTGAGCAGTTCCCACCGCTGGTGCAAAAGCATCGATTCCGGTTTCTCTTAAATAAATCCGGCAATCTTCCGGTCTTGCATGGGCAGAATTTCCTTCGATCACCACAATATCATCTTCAACGCCGACAATGGCACCCAATTCACCTTCGACCGTAACCTTTTTATCTTTTGCATAAGTCACAATTTCTTTTGTATTCTTTATATTTTCTTCCAGAGACAACTGCGAACCATCATACATTACCGATGACCAGCCGCCATTAATGCAGGCTTTTGTAAACCCGACATCTGTGGAATGATCCAGATGGATCGCCACATTCACCTTTGCATTTTCAGCGATAGGTTTTAAAAAAACCATCATTTCATCCACCCCAAAGGCCTTCACCGTTTTTACAGATGTTTGAAGAATAATTGGTTGTTCAAGTTCCTCTGCTGCTTCAACAGCGGCCTTCGCTGTAAGGTAGTTGACGATATTAAATGCCCCAACTGCATAATGATTTTTTCTTGCGTCGCTAAGAATTGCTTCCATATTCACATAACTCATGATCATCACCTCTTTTCAATAAATTTTACGACATCATACATGAATATAATGGGTTATGACCACCTAGAACCAGTATAACATAATCTTTTAGAAAAATAAATCATCTCTTAAAATTTTTATTATTTTTGTCCGTTGGCGGCATTCATAAAGCGACGTTGATACGATACCACCTGATTGCAGGAAGTAAACCTTGCCAGATAGTTTGGCTCAGCAGTAACGACAATTCGATGAACAAGGTCTTCAAATTCTTTTTCCACTAGCAATTTGTCAATGTCCGGGTAATTGAATTCACCTTCCATGCTACAGATAATAAGTCTTGTGTCATCCAAATTTGTATTTTTAAAAAGCCTTAAATTATGTCGCACACTATCTAATCCATCAGAGCCTTCGGCATCATTAAAATGACGATATTTTAACATATCTTCAGCCATTTTCTTAACTAGCAACAACTCCATTTGAGCCTGATCAATATTGAGATAATCTTTTTCTAAAAACATATCCTGAATATTTTTGATAAATTTTGGATTGCCCGTTGCATGATATTGCTTTAAATTCTGATCCATGCTTTCAGATTGAATTAAGCGATGACGGATGAAGCTGTTTACAAAATATGGTTTTGCCTGTAATGCCAGCGCCGTCTGGTATGGTTCGAACATTAAAGTGAAATTCACTCTAAAACCATGTTCCTTGAGCATCAAAGCCAGATTATGCCCCCGAAAAGCGCCTTCAGTTGTCACATCAGTGAAGGATTTACCGAGCTTTTTATTTCCTGTAAGAAGTTCAGAAACGTTTACATTTGTAACCGGTCCAGTATGAGGAACTTTAATAACCACACGATATTCGGAAAGCATTTCTCTGAATTTTTCAGCTTCTTCCAGCAGCTCAGTATCAGACTTACCAAACGGATCATTCAGTTCAACACTGATGTCTGCTCCCGGTCCGAGGATCCGGCCGATTTCTTCCATTACTTCATCACGCGTTTTAAATTGATTGCCAATGTTAGCCTTTGGGTTATTGATAAACAAGTCGTAAATAATACCAGGATTACACGTCAGATTAGCAATCATTTTACTGATCGGCTTTACCTCATAAGGATTGGCCGAATCAGCTGAAAAAAGAACATTAGTTGGCCTTTTTTTTCCATTTTTTTCATAAGAAATATCCCTAATTAAATCTGCTCTCAGAACCCCATTGGACTCGAGTCGATATTCAACCCGAAAACCTTCAGGCGTCTCATTTTCCAGTGTTTTAAAGGTAACAATAACATTAATAAATTCCTTGGTCACACCGATTTTTTTTACAAATTTTTTCATAAAGTCATATTCTACCAATGGCAAATCAAAATTAAAGATGCGATTAACATAGCTCTTTTGATCTTCAATCAGCGAGACATCGTCATTTAATAAGGTATTCAAAGTACAACTAACAGTCTTCATTTTTATCTCCTCTAAATTTATTCTATATTATTTTTGAATCACATTTAAAATCCGATCAACGACCTTTTCCCAGGTAAGACCGTAGGTTTCCAATAATTCCCGATAGGGGCCGGTATTAATGGAACCATCGGTAATACCAATAAGATGAATCGGTCCGCCATGTTTTACTGGACCCAACGCTTCCACTACGGCACTGCCAAAACCGCCGATTTCCGAATGTTCTTCTAACGTAAATAAATATTTCGCATCTTTATATGCTTCATAAAGGAGCTCTGTATCCAATGGTTTTACCGTTGTAAAATTCAGAACTTTTACTCCATATCCCATTTCATCCAAGATTTTTCCAGTCATTAGACCATCAACCGTCAATGTTCCAGAAACTGCAATCACGATCTCATCTCCGGTATTCATTAAAACTTCACCTTTTCCCAATTTGAAATGGCGTTGTGACACTTCTAAGGGCTCTGCCATGGAGTGACGTGGCATTCGGATATAAACTGGCCCCTTGTGTTTAATAGCTTCCCGTAATGACATTTCCACTTCATAACTGTCACCAGGATTCAAAACCACCATGTTAGGTATGACACGCATCAGTGACAAATCTTCAATCGCTTGATGTGTTGATCCAAGCGCTGAATGAGACAAGCCGCTACTTGACCCAATTACTTTTACATTCATATTGGCATAACCTAAATCATTACGAACTTGCTCAAAAGCACGCATCGAGATAAACGGTGCAATCGCTGATACGACTGGAATAAAACCGCCTTCAGCTAACCCGGCACAAACGCCAATTGCATTCTGTTCGTTGATTCCTACCTCTAAATATTGATGAGGTAACGCTTGCTTGAAGGGGTTCATACCCGATCCAGCCCCTGAATCACAAGACACCGCCATAATTCGCTTGTTTTCTCTACCGAGATCGAGCAAAGCATTCCCAAACGCATCTCGAGGATTAAGTTTCTTTTCAGTCATATCGTCCATCCTTTTTCTTTTGCATATTTTTCAAGTGCAAAAATTGCATCTTTGGATTCTTTTGAATTTTTACCCGGATTCCAATGGTGATATTTCACGTTACCTTCAGCAAAAGGCATTCCTTTACTTTTGGTGGTATTTGCAATAACCATGCTCGGCTTTCCTTTTTGGAACGGGATTGATTGAAATGTACTAAAAAGTTCCTCAATATTATGTCCATCCACAACTTTTACTGACCATCCAAAAGTTGCATATTTTTCTCGTAAATCTCTGGTGTCTAAAACGTCCCGGGTACTCCCATTTATTTGAAGTCCATTCCTGTCGATGATGCCAACAAGATTATCCAAACCATGATGACTCGCAAACATTGCCGCTTCCCAATTGGAGCCTTCGCCCTGCTCGCCATCGCCCATCAGAACAAAAACCCGATTTTTATCGCCTTTAAGCTTTGCACTTAATGCCATGCCAGAACCAATCGGCAAACCATGTCCCAAAGCTCCGGAACTAAAATCAACACCGTTGAATTTTTTCATGTCTGGATGACCCGGCACAATTGATCCCAACATGTTGTAAGTTTCCATTACATCCGGTTCTTCAAATCCCTTTTCAATCAGAGTTCCATAAAGCCCCAAACATTTATGTCCCGCACTCAGAATGAACCGATCTCGCTGGGCCCATTTTGGCTCATCGACGTTAATATCCATAATGCCAAAATATAATGTTGCTAAAATATCTGTGCAGGATAGTGAAGGTCCCGCATGACCATCCCCATTATTAATTACCGTAT
The DNA here is from genome assembly GCA_016213825.1 of Acetobacterium woodii. Classification (GTDB taxonomy): domain Bacteria; phylum Bacillota; class Clostridia; order Eubacteriales; family Eubacteriaceae; genus Acetobacterium; species Acetobacterium woodii_A. Next base: position 241,984 of record JACQZP010000016.1, read on the forward strand.
TAACAATGTGTTTTCGAATACTAAACGCTTTTTTTTCAATGGATTCTGTTATCATTGAATCTCTCCTTTAAAAGTTGTAAATTTAACAATACAATTATCTGGACTAAAATCAGGAAATGAGGAACATATGCTATGATCAATTCCCGACCTATCATAAGTGGTCATGACTAGTTCTTATAAGCAGTATATGCAAGAATAATAAATTTGTCAATTTATTTTTAAATTATTGTGTAAAATTCTGTCATATCAAGATATAATATAAATAACCAAATTAATACAACAAATCTTAGGAGGATGCTAAAATGGGCTTAAGATACTCAAGCAAAGTAATCGACGGAAAACTTAATATCAGGAATGACTATATCCAAACCGAAGGTGGGGATTTTCAAAAACTGACGAAAAACTGGATTATTAAAGCTTTTGAAAAAGCGAAAGAATTAAATGACACCGAATCCATGACAAAACTGGAAAATCTAAAAATTGATATCTGGGTTCCCGGCGAAAACAATGAACTAGGTAAAAACATAACCTGGTGCTTAAAAGACGAATTGTAGACAAACAGCGGTGTAATAGCCGCTTTATTATTTTCCAAATACAATCATTTTAAAAAATAAAGAAGTTCATGGCGACAATCCGCTTTACCGGCAAACCAAAATGGATAAAAATCTACCCAATTTAATCTCCGAAAACTATAAAGATAATTATTTGAAATCTAAAACAAACGATCCGCTCAATAATCTCTATTTACGGTTACTGCTAGTCACTGATTTTATCTGTGGCATGACTGATTCCTATGCTAAAAATCTCTATCAGGAGTTAAATGGTCTGAACTAAAAATCGACCACTTATCCGATTTAAAACCCTTACTATTTTTAGGTGATCCTATTTATTCATTTTTAGCTAATTTTTCTATTACATAAAATTATCCTTCAATAAATGGTTTAGACCCCCTTTAACTGGGTATTTTATTAAAAACAATTAGTGTAAGGAGGTTTTTTTATGAGACATATTATGGGAATTCAAGTTGGCAATCGCGAAAGCGAAGCGTTAAAGGTGCAGGAATTATTAACAAAAAATGGCTGCATTATTAAAACACGTCTTGGCCTGCATGAATCATCTGAAGAATTATGTAGTATCACCGGACTGATTATTTTGGAATTCTTACCTGATAAAGAGGATGAAATAGCCGTTTTGGAAAAAGAGTTGGCCACGTTAAACACTATCGTAGTCAAAAAAATGGTATTTTAAAATTTCAGATCTGCAAAAGAAAGTTACTCAATTTGAACTAATTAATTGAGTAACTTTCTTTTATAATCTCGCGTAAAAGAACAACAAATAATTCCGAACTTTTTACCCAGGGATAGATCCAACAAAATTCTAAAATTGAATTTGGAAGGAGAATATGATGCTAACTAAATTAGATGTGACAATCGTCCAAAAAGGTGATCATCTTGAAATAATCCAGGATGGTTTGATGGTGGCCAAAAGGGAAGCGATAAAAGATATTTTAGACAATGGCGAAATTGAGGAATTTTATGGCAACTGGGTTTATCCTCTTGATCCAAATGCCAAAGAAAAGCTTGGTGGAATCATCTTGGGTTTACTAAATGGAGATTATGCAAAAGTCGAATAAATATTTCATCGATAATTACTGCTTTTTGAATATGAAAATTGGTAATTATTAAACTTCTAAGCCCTGCAACCAAATGCAGGGCTTTATCTATGAGTGAACCTGATCCTTATACAGTAATGCTCACAATTATGAAGCGTCTTAATACAGTGTGCTTTCCACAAAAGACTTAAACTGAGCAAACACCGGAGATATGTATCCGTCAGTTTGATATACCATTTGATTACTAACCGAACAATTGGGGCTTCCAACAGGAATTTGTGATACTTTATTCTTATCTAGACCAGGAAAAAACGGAATCAGAGCAACCCCTAAATTTGCACCCACCAATCCAGCCACTGTCCGTTCGTCATATACTTCAAAGGACATCATCGGGCGAAATCCAGCATCCTGAAAAAGTTTGGCGATCACATCATGCAATGAGGATTCGGGTTTAAAAAGGATAAAGGGATCTCCGGCTACCTCATGTAAATCAATCTTTTTTCGGTTAGACAAGGGATGACTTTTGGGCACAATCAAGAACAATTCCTGATACATGATGTGCAAGGTACTGAGCCCCTCACTTGCCTCTGGAGGCGAACAGAAGCCAACATCAATTTCTCCAGACTCAATCCCATTCAGAATATTTCGGGTGTTGTCCTGATTGAGCTGAAATTTGATTCCCGGATGCTCTTTCTGAAACGCACTGATCAAATCAGGAATATAACTTGAACCCAGCGGCTGAATAAATCCCAGGCTGATGGTGCCTTGGGTGGGATCTACCAGATTGGAAATTGCCTGTTTTGCTTCATCTATCTCTCCCAATGCTTTATTGGCAGATTTCAGAAAAATTTCTCCGTAGCGGTTCAATACCACTCCCCGGCTTTTCCGTTGAAATAACGGAACTCCGATTTCCTCTTCAAGTCTTAAAATCGAACGACTCAGCGCCGATTGGGAAAGATCCAATTCATCGGCAGCTTTTGTATAGTTACCGATGTCAGCAAGTTTTTGAAAGTATTTTAATTGATGATAATCCATCGTTTGCATCTCCTTGAAATTAGTATTATTACAATTATGCATCAAAATTATGTAAAACACAATTAGTTATGAATAACTTAATATGCTAAACTATAATTGTTGCAACAACTATTTCATTTATAAGGAGTTGATCGTTTGAATAACGATAAATTATGGACAAAAGATTTTGTCATGATCACAATTATCAGTTTTTTAACTTTTTTAGTATTTTATGTGTTACTTGCAGGTCTACCACTTTATCTGGTGGGAGCACTCCATATCGGTATCGATAAAGTCGGGTTAGTCATTACGCTGTTTTTATTGTCGGCCATTCTCATTCGCCCTTTTGCCGGACAATGGGTCAGCAACTTTTCGCAAAAGAAGCTCTTGATTTTGGCATCAATTGCTTTTTTTATCTGCACCTGTCTGTATCCTCTGGCAACCAGTCTCCCGATCTTGCTAGTTCTCAGAGTTTTTCATGGCCTATCATTTGGGATTCTCACAACGGTAAAGGGTACTATCTGTGCCGAAAACATACCCGCCTCACATCGGGGTGAAGGTTTAAGTTATTTTTCTATGGCAATGTGTCTTGCCATGGTATTTGGTCCTTATATCGGGCTGACCCTTACAAATATCGATGCCTTTCAACTGGCTTTTATCCTCTGTATCTTGATTTCTGGGACGACTATTATTTTTGCGCTGATGATTCAAGTTCCTGAAAGAACAATCCCAAAACCAATATCATCACAAACCGCTGGCTTTTCAGTCCATGATCTCTTCGATAAAAAAGCGGCGCCTTATGCCGTGACAATCTTTATTTTAGCCTGTGCCTATTCTGGGATTTCATCTTTTTTGGCATTATATGCCAATAATTTGGCTCTGTCAGCTGCCAGCAGTTACTTTTTTCTGGTTTATGCCGTGGCAATGCTGATTTTTCGTCCTTTCGCCGGACGCTGTTCTGATAAATTTGGGATCAATATTATTATTTATCCCTGCCTGGTACTTTTTGCTGTGGGTATGTTTTTATTGAGTCAGGCCCATACGACGGCCATCATCCTGCTCGCCGGTGCCATTATCGGGGTCGGTTACGGTTCGATTACACCGCTTTTTCAAACCCAGATTATTAATTCACTCGAACCCCATCGCGTCAGTATCGCCAATTCGATCTACTTCAACTTTACCGATATCGGCTGGGCGGCTGGCGCCTACTTTTGGGGAATCGTGGCTAATCATGCCGGCTTTCGCAGTATTTTTCTGATCGGCATTGCCTTGATTGTTACTGCTGGTCTAGAATATCTGCTACTCTCACGCAAGAAAAAAAGCACGCACGTCCAAGCTGATTTTAATATCAATTCGTGATTAGCTACACGATATCTATTTATAACTCAACATAGTATTTAAATTGAAATAAATCCGGAGTTGCTGATTATAACGTGATATTATAGGTATATCAAACAATGTTGAATCATTCTAATTAAAAGCAAAAGGAGTTATTCTTATAAAAATAGAGATTTGGTTTGATTTTGTTTGCCGATTTGAAATGGCACTTTAAAAACTGAGGTCACCGAAGACGAATCCGTAACAAGACAGCTTAGCATTACCGGTGTCCCCTATTTTTTAATTAATCGTACCGATGCTGTTGCAGGTGCCAAAACCCGGATTATTTTTTTCAAGCCTTAAATCAAGCTTACACTGATTCTAAATAAGCGTGAACAACGAATAGCGAAACCGGAAATACAACATTTAGAGAATTTGACCATCTTTATAATGATCCAATTTTAACCGATCCTGAACGTAAAAAATAACATCTGAATTAGCTGATATTGGAAAACGCATTAAAGTTTAGGCGTATACTTAGACTTTCTTAATGCATCTTTTTTATTTTTTTGATGAGTTCTTTAAATAAAAAGAGGCTAACAAATTTATGTTAGCCATCAGTGGAGATTAAAAAAGCTGACTCCTGTGCAATACAGAAATCAGCTCATTGTTGCTAAGTTTTTTAACTGCCCTTGATGCGGGTGTCCATTTCATAAACTATGTTTTTCCTACACGGCTTTTGGAGTTTTATCATCTGACACATCTTCTGTGATCGTATCATCTAATCTTGTTTCATTTATCACCAATACTATTTTATCAGCTTCAATTTCTGATTCAATTCCTTTTGGAAATTTAATATCACCGATACAAATTTTGTCATTTAAATTAAGATCCGTTACATCGATTTCAAGAGAATCAGGGATATCCTGAGGTAATCCTGTCACAAGTATTTTATCCATTTGCTGAACAAAATGAAGGTTTTTTAATTCTATTGCTTCTTTACCGATTACTTTAATATTAAGATTGAACTTAATTGGTTCGGTAACGGATACCTGCTGAAAAACAACATTTAAAAATTCTCCTTTAATTGGCGAATATTGCATCTCTTTTATCATTGCAGCATATGATTCTTGTCCCTCAAGATCGAGAGTAAATAAATAGTTCTTTCCATATTTAAATATGTTTTTCATTAATTCATCTTTTTTAATTTTTACTGAAACTGATTCCAGACCTTTTCGATTGATAGCGCCAGGGATATAACCTATTTTCCTCAATTTTTTACCTACACTACCATTCATTTCTTCTCTTTTTTCAATTGCAATTGTCACTTTTTCATTCATATTATTTTCTCCTTTCTTGATAAACTCTCACATAAAATAATTCATGCTGTTTTATTTGGTAAACTTCGATTAAAAACCTAGCGAATCGTTATTTTTATTTTTTTTCAACTATGTTTTCTTTAATTGTACCAAACAAATGAATCGATATCAAGTTTTTTAAGAAAAATACAACCAAAAGCCTGCCATGACCAGCACATTTATCTTTCCAAAGATGCCGCCGACAATTAAATTAATTATCCCATTCCCAACTGAAACAGGTGTTTGCGAACAGATCTTTTATGCGTGAAAATGGGCTGAAAAGTCTGCAGGTATTGTTGCACCAGTCGGTGAATCATCGTCGTAGTGCCAGTCTAAGCAAGACAAATTTTTCATTCATCTTAGAAATCTAAAAATGACTCAGGACAAATTCGCAACCTATTGTCATTAAAAAAAGTTTGTATGGTGAGCAGCTTAAAGCTTGTAGCGACTTCTGTATCGTCGCCAATAGCGAAGGACAAAATAATTTAAATCTCTTAAGAAAACTTTGAAAGAGAAATTAAACGGAGCATATCCACATCTTAGAAATTTCATCCGTCAAAATTGCATATTAAATGGCCTCTGTACACCGCTCGCCTTTTTCTATTCAGTTGGATTATAAATGCAAATTTCTTTTTTCTGTTTGTTCTTGAGTGTCTCTTTCTGATTCTGATATAAAAGAATCAGTCCCAATAATAATGCTATTCAAAAGAAGATTATAAAGAAATAAAAGCCGGAATCAATCGAGCGGATCAAATCTTCATTAGCCTTAATATTTGCAAAATCAGCCATTCCTACAATTGCTTTCGTTACCATAGCCGGAGAGACAGTTAACTCAATCGCCAATATTGCCAGGGTTTGACTTAAGGCTCGTCCTAAATTGTAAACCGTGTAGCACATTCCCGAAGCTATATCTACGATATGAAAGCAGTCTCAAATTAAAACGCGGATTTTGGATATGAAATTCATTGATTAAGAAAATACCCCAGAAAATAACTTAACTGCAAATAATTCAATAACTAGAGTGGCCCCCCAGGATTGTCCTTTTGAAAGTGCAATATTAAGGCAGATAATTCCAGTCACAAGTGACTATAACAAGCCAGTCTGTGTTGAAATCCTATTGTTTTGTGTCTGTATCCATGATATCTCCTAAATGGTTTTTATTTCGTTTTTAATTTATTTTACTCTTGTTTCTTTTTGTTCATACTCCTATAATTTAATTATCAGTTGAATAACTGAAATATTTTGAAAGGAGAAAAAAATGCAAATATATAATACTGGCGAGAAACCTGGTAAAGGTGTATACGAATGTGAAACTTGCGGTCAAAAAATTGTACTTGATGACACTGTTGATACTTTGCCACCATGTCCAAAATGTGGTGGAACAACGTATACCAAGGTTGGCTAATTTTGATCCTCTTGCACCGTAGTATTTTTCCAAACCCTTACCCTTGACGCCAAAGCGAAATAATATTTATTGGCATTGGCGTCTTTTTACTCATTAAAATACATAAAGGGCAAAACTTGCTCTTTGAATCATTATTTAAAAAGCTACATTTTGAAGTGTATCATCGTGCTATTATGATTGGTGAACGCATAAAAAACCTAAGATTAAGCTTAGGTTGCAAACAAGAAGAGCTTGCTGAAAAACTATCAATTTCCAGATCTTCACTTTCACTTTACGAAATAGACAAACGAGAACCTGACAGTGTAACGTCAATAAAAATTGCTGACTTTTTTTCTGTTTTTTGTTTTTTTAATCATTACTAGTTAATGCCTACTGAATAATTACGTGATACTGAGCTAGTAGGGGGAATCGAAACTCCTACTTACGAAGAATTACGAATCAGCAGTAAAACGGCATGTTAAAGCCAGCTATTCTTTGTACCTGACATATTTCTGACGCTTTTTTCTTTTTTCGAATGCTTATGCTTCTATTACTACTTCCATTCATTAGACCTTAAAATGAACGCACTATTAAATAACCAATGTCTGCCTGCCATTCTGATCAACCCATGCAGTTTCAGACAGATTCCATGATTATCTTCCAGGTGCTCTCCGGTGCATAAGAAAATTTCTTTTGATAAGCCATCCAAAAAATTCACCATATCCTCGCTATTTTCGACTTTACCAACGATTATCGGTATATCTTTTAATTAATGCTTAGTACCACGCTTGTTCGCAGTTGCCATCAGTGCATCATTAAAAACTGTAGGATGCAGATTTTCGCCCCTTCAAAAGGAAAAACCATTTTTTTCTTTTCGTTTAATCTCCGTTTACATGGGCATGATACAATTTAGTAGAGGTGATGAAAGATGAGTAAAATTATGATTGTTGACGACGATTCAAACATCCGTGAACTTGTAATTGTTTTGCTTCAAAACAACGGATTTGAAGTATGCGAGGCGGAAGACGGACGTGAAGCGCTACAAAACATCAATATTGATAACCCTGATCTGGCAATTATCGACATTATGATGCCGAACATGGATGGCTTTGATCTTTGTCGTCATTTGCGTTCTTATTACGAAAACATGCCGATTTTAATGCTGACAGCCAAAGGTGAGCTTACAAACAAGGTGAAAGGCTTCGGACTTGGCGCCGACGATTATCTGACCAAGCCTTTTGAAGGCGAAGAATTGGTCGTTCGCGTTCAGGCGCTGTTGCGACGCTATAAAATTGAAGCATCCCAGATAATCCAGATCGACAATGTCACGATCGATAGAAACAGCTGCAGTCAGGGGCGTGAGTTTTGCAGTGAATGAAGGAGAGTTTTTTGCTTTCCTCGGTCCCAATGGAGCAGGAAAAACCACCACCATTTCGATACTGACCACCACGTTGGCCAAAACTTCTGGGATCGTAACGATTGCGGGCTATGACATTGAGAAGGAAGCCAAACAGGTGCGGGATAAGGTAGGGATTATCTTCCAGAAGCCCAGCCTCGATCTACAGCTCTCGGCGGAAGAAAACATCCGTTTCCATGCTTGTTTGTATGGGATGTATAGTTACCGTCCGACCTTTCGTCTTATGCCCACGGAATATAAAAATCGTGTTATGGAACTCGCCGAGATTGTCGGTATTCGGGATACCATATTCAAGCCCGTCAAAAAAATGTCGGGCGGCATGCAGCGCAAACTGGAGATTATCCGCAGCCTTATGCACACGCCGGTCGTTTTGTTTTTTGACGAACCGACGCAGGGACTGGACGCGGTGAGCCGTAGAAGTCTGTGGGAATACATTAGTAATGTCCGCAAAGAATACGGAACAACAGTGTTTTTGACCACGCACTATATCGACGAGGCTGAGCATGTGGATAAGGTATGCATTATCAATAAGGGGCAGATTGCCAGCTGTTGCTCGCCGGATGAAATGAAAAAAAGCTTGCTGCGCAAGGAAATTATTCTGGATGCCGAAGACCAGACGAACTTGACGAGCGAACTTTCGGAGATGGGATTGTTCCATAAAAAGGACACTCATATCATCGTTCCTTATCAGGACAGAACGCCACAAGACATTATCTCAAAGCTTAAAACAAAACTGACTATACTGGAAATTAAAGAACCATCGCTGGAGGACGCATATGTGGATTACATTAACAAGACAGAAGGTGCAGCATGAATGAAATTTCACTGACGCATGGAAAAGGAAAATCAAGATTAGGGCGTGAAATCAACGCCGTTATCACGATCGCCCTAAGGGACATAACGCTTGCACTCCGGTCGCCCGGTACAATTATTATGAGTCTTGCTATGCCACTGATCATGATGGGGATGCTGGGTGGCAGCCTCGCCGAGAATATGACGGGAGGTCTCAGTTTCGATTACAGTAAATTTATGATGGTTGGCATGATGGTTAATATGCTTTTTATGGTCACAACCATGGGAATGACATCGCTGGTCGAAGACCATACCACAGATTTTACCCAGGAGATGCTGGTTTCTCCGGTTCACGCGGGAGTGTTTCAAATTTTGTGTATTTTCGAAAATTGAAATAGAATAAAGAATAAATGAAAGGGTAAGGGCTTTAGAATAGGCTCTTGCCCCTTAAGTGTATTATAGACTCAATTGATTGCATGTCAATTAAAAGTAAGACAAAATCTCACTCTGA
>JACQZP010000017.1 GCA_016213825.1 Acetobacterium woodii
CAAGGACGGTCCTTCAGCAGGGGTAACGATGATCTCTTCCCTTGTATCACTGCTGACCAACAGACCTGTAAACAATGAAGTGGCTATGACAGGTGAAATTACATTGACAGGGCTTGTCCTTCCCATCGGAGGGATAAAGGAAAAGATGCTTGCAGCCAGACGGGCAGGGATAAAGACCGTGATCCTTCCAAAAAGAAATGAAACAGATTTGGAAGATATTCCGGAAGAGCTCAGAAAGGATTTGAAGTTCGTGTTTGTGGAGAATGTGGATGAGGTGCTGAAGGCAGCGCTAAAATAAATGGGGATACCATACTTAATTCAGAGACTACTGAATTAAGTATGGTATCCCCATTTATTCCAGTCCTTAAATTTCTTATCAGGTAATCAAAAGTTGAATCTATTGGGTATATAGATGAAACAAAAAAAAATATTTAATCAAGACCATCGCACTATTTTAAAAAGGTCTGGAATTATTCTCCAAACGCTCAATGATGAGGAGATAATAAATATTATTAATCAGCCTATGTATGTATCTATGATAAGTGATGATAAGCTTATTGAGTTCCTTCGAGTAGCTAATGCGCTTTATAGAGGCGGCAAGCCAATTATTAGTGATGCAGATTATGATTCCATATTCTTAGCGGAACTAAAAAAAAGGAATCCTAAACATGAGTTTCTTACCTCTGTTGAGCCAGAAGCTGCATTTGAAGGTGCTAAAGTAGATTTGCCAGTACCAATGCTTTCTACCGAAAAAAAAACCAGTAAAAAAGAAATTTTATTTTGGTTAGAAGGAATAGAGAAATCAGCTACAGATATTGGATTAAATGTCAATGAACTTCGAGTGCATGTGACACCAAAGCTTGATGGGTTTGCGGCATACGATGATGGTAGATGCTTGTATACTCGCGGTGATGGAAGAAGGGGAACAGATATTAGCCGAGTGTTTAGTCGGGGTTTAGCTGTTGCTGGAGGTAAACGTGGTAGAGGGGCAGGAGAAATTGTTGTTGATAAGGAATATTTCGAAAAGTACTTATCCGACCATTTTGAAAATACAAGGAATTTCCAGTCGTCTATAATCAGAGAAAAGACTTTGGATCCTTATGTAGACGAAGCTATAAAAGAAAAGGCAGCCCTCTTTTTCCCTTTTTCTGAAATGCCATCATGGGAAGGGTCCATAGATGAACTGCGTAATCGATTCGAGGGCATCACTGAAGAAGTATGGAATTATGTAACTTATGATGTGGATGGAATTATTTTCGAAGTTACAGATATACGTCTCAAAGAATATATGGGTTCCACAAGTCATCACCATAGATGGCAAATTGCATACAAGACAAATATGGAGAAAGCCATAGTTAAGGTGATTTCGGTAAAACCTCAAACATCTCGATCAGGGCGTGTTACTCCTGTCGCCGAACTAGAACCTACAAAGCTAAGTGGAGTAACCATTAGTCGTGCTACTGCTCACCATTATGCAATGGTCAAAGAGAAGGGAATTGGTCCAGGAGCTATTATAGAACTCGTAAGGAGTGGCATGGTAATACCGAAGATAGAACGAGTTATAACGAGAGCAAAGCCTGACATACCTGATAAGTGTCCTAGCTGTGGTTCTCATCTTATATGGGATACAGACAATTTGATTTGTACTAAGGTAGGTCATTGTCCAGCACAGATTATTAATACGATTGAACATTTTTTTAAAACATTAAGAAATGTGGATGGTTTTGGTTTAGCAACAATTGACAAATTGTTCGAAAATGGAGTCAAGACTATTTACGATATATATATGCTGAAAGAGGATGATTTTAAGGGATTTGGATTTGGAGAAAAGCAATCTCAGAATCTTGTCTCGGAACTACTAAGAAGTCGTACACAATCTCTTGAAGACTGGAGATTTTTAGCCGCATTCGGCGTTCATAGACTTGGCCACGTAAGTTGTGAACACCTTCTTCAACATGTTCACCTTGATAATATTTTTGAACTTACGTCAGAAGATATTACCCGCAAGAAAATTTTTGCAAAGAAAACAGCAGAAATTATTCTAAAAGGTCTTCAGGATATCAGAAATGAATTTGAACGTGTCAAGAAGTTAGGTTTCAATCTTGAGCGGACCAAATTGTTTTCAGAACTTAGAAAAGAAGGAGCTATTAGTCCGATTACGGGTAAGCAGATTATTTTTACTGGTGCGATGAAACATGGAAAAAGAGAGGAAATGGAAAAGGAAGCGAGATTACTTGGAGCTAAAATTGCAAAATCAGTGACAGGAAGAACTGATTTTCTGGTGACGGGGGAAGATGTTGGAATCAAGAAGATTGAAACAGCAGAAAAGAAAGGGGTTCGGGTTATTACGGAATTAGAGTATCTGGATATGATTAGGGGATATATAAAAAAATAAAATTGAATAAAAAGAGGAAGTCCGCCTCTTATTTAGTTTATTGACGAACTGGCGAAGGAGAAGGAAAAAGAGGATCCAGGCTAAAGCTATAAGGTTATTGGAATGTGTAAAAGGCTTCACAATGTGTAACGAGGATTACCCATTATTTTAACACTTGTTTAATTTACAAAATGGGCTTATCATAATAAAGTCAATAAGATACGAAATACATATTATCTGGCATATTATTTGCATTTTATAATACCGCCCATCAAGCTTGTTTATTGCTCTGCCGATAGAACGGAATTATAAATAAAATAAGGAGATTACATGGAAGCTGCCATATTAGCAAAGAATATAGAAAATTATTACGGTCAATATGTTGCAGTAAAATCTTTTACTGATAAAGAAGTAATAAGTCACGGCTTGGACCCAATAGAGGTGTTTAATGAAGCAAAAAAGGGTGGAGCGGTAAGTCCTGTTATCTTCTTTGTCCCTGATAAAAACGTGGTACAAATTTATTAATGCCCATAACAAATTGTCCCTTCACTCATTTTGGAAATGGAATCTATCGCCCTATTCTTCTAATCAGAATCACAAATCCATATTCACAATTAAGTTATGACACATACGGTATTATAGATACAGGGGCGGATGAATGCGCTATACCGTCTGTATATGCACCACTGATAGGCCATAATCTTCAGGCTGGACAAACTAAGCATATAAGTACTGGTAACGGAATAACCGTCGCTTACTCTCATACAACTAAATTTGACCTTTTCCATCCATCAAAAGGCACATTGCTTTATACAATCCCTGATACGCCTATAGACTTTATGCCAAATCTTGGTGTAGTTTTGTTGGGAGTTAATAGCTTCTTGAACAGGTTTGTTCTATCAATAGATTATCCAAATAAAACATTCTCAATAAAATATCCTTAACTAAAGAGGCTCTTGCAAAAGTCTTGAAAAAGAAGAATCTGTCATTCCCACGAAAGTGGGAATCCAGTCTTTTCAATATGTTACAAAACCTATGGATTCCCATTTTCACGGGAATGACGACTTTTGCAAGAGCCTCTAAAGGGAAGATTTCAATTACAGTTGACAAAGGACTTGTAAAAAATGTCTCAGATATATATTATCTTACTAAGGATCAGATAGCCGGTCTCGACAGGATGGCGGATAAATCCGCCGGTAATATAATAGATGCCATAGAGTTAAGTAAAGGGAGGGAGCTTTCAAGGGTCATTTTTGCACTCGGAGGCCATGGCGTCAAGTGAGAGTAAGAACACTGGTTTTGTGGTTGCAGGTGAGGAACCTCGGTCAAAGGCACGTAAGGCAAAGGAACTCGGGGTTAAGGTGCTTAATGAGGATGAATTTCTGAGGATGCTATAAAAGGAGGGTTTACACCATGTTCACCAGAGAAGAACTGACACAGCTTAATGCAATCAAGGGTAATGGGGAATTGTTTACAACAGTTTATCTTAATGTCAATCCGGTCACTAA
>JACQZP010000018.1 GCA_016213825.1 Acetobacterium woodii
AAATCAAGTGGGAGAATGCCCGAGTGGCTAAAGGGGGCGGACTGTAAATCCGTTGACGACGTCTACGATGGTTCGAAACCATCTTCTCCCACCAAAGCTTTATCCCAATTTCAGGGATGAAATTGGTCGGAAGTTGAGCGTGAGCGAAACGACAGTGATAAAGCAAACGTATTTTAACTGAAAACTCATCCAAGATGGATGAGAAGAGTTTTCAATTAAAATACGATCCTTAGCACAACTAAATACAATATGACCCATTAGCTCAGTTGGTATAAGCAGAGAACCAAAAATGCACGACCGTAGGAAGTGAACATTTTTGTGTGAATCGCTTAGTTAGGCAAACTTGAGTATTACACAGTCGTATAAAGACAAATATAACTTAATATTCTATCTGACCCATTAGCTCAGTTGGTAGAGCATCTGACTTTTAATCAGGGTGTCGGGCGTTCAAGTCGCCCATGGGTCACCAATTTTACATTTAAAAACCGCTATTTAAAGCGGTTTATTTTTTTACCTTTAATTTCAATCTTCGCACACTTGCAAATCTTCGCACAATTTTAGCACATCAGAAATATTTCTAAAAACTTCACACATTTCACACACTCCGTTTAAACTGAACAATCTTATCAGAAGTTTCCAGGTACTGATCCAGGGCGTCGATCGCTGTTCGTTTGAGATCATCAAGGGCATGTAAGTAAATGTCACCGGTGATGGTGATGGAACTATGTCCCAGGATATCTGAGACCGTTTTAATGTCGGCTCCATGATACAGCATTAATGTTGCTGCAGTATGTCGGAGATCATGGAAGCGGATATTTTCAAATGCAGGTCCTTTAATATTTGTATATGAGTGCGAAACATATTCCGGAATAAATTGCATACCATTACGATGAACACAGATGTATTTATTTTTAACATAGCTTTCACCAAAATGTTTCCGATATTTTGCCTGGTCTTTAATTTCTGCTTTTAATTTCTTTGCTACACCCAGGGTAAAAGGAATTTGCCTGGTCTGTTTACTCTTTGTCGATCGGTGGAAATATTTACCTTCTTTGTAATGCAAAGTTCTCCGGACAGTAATTACCCGGGTCTTGAAATTAATATCCTGCCACTGCAAACCACAGACCTCAGCCCGGCGTAAACCTAGGAAGAGGGATAAGTTAACAGCCGTTTCAATTTCAGCCCCGGAAAAGTAGGATAAGAAAGTTTTAACCATATCCGGATGGATAATCTCAGCCTTGAATTTATCTTTTGAAATTGGTCTTGCAAGATCAGCAGGGTTAAACTGGATCAGGCGATCCTTTAGAGCTTGCTTAAGGGATTGTTTTAAAATTCGATGGTAATAATTACAGCTGGTACCACCAAGGCCATCGGCATGGAGATCATTATACAAAGACTCGATATCCGTAACGGTTAATTTTTGCAACTGGATTTTACCTATGATCTCGCCCATGGCCGCCGTCGTCGATTCATAGGAAGAGTATGTTTTATCAGACAGGGACGATTTTTTATAAGATAACCACTTTTCAAAGTATTCACTGACAAGAATTTTTGACGGGCTGACATAAGTTCCGTCACGTTGGGAAGCTTCAATACTGACCTTAAAATCATTGGCATCTTTGGCCCGATCAAAGTTCTTCATCCGTTGTTTACCATCTTCACGCCATCGAACCTGCCACGTTTTCTTTCCAGATTCGTATTCTATTTTCTTTACTGTAGCCATTATTCTTAATCCTCCTAAAAAAGGGCATAAAAAACCCCGATTTCATTCATAAACGTTGAAAAAAACCGGGCATAATGCTACAATATAAGAAGTGAAGAGGTATATTGTGCTTATGCTCGGTATATCTAGAACCGCCTTTTCTGTTGGTAGCAGAAGGGCGGTTTTTTTATAGATAATTTTTTATTTTAAACCATATTGTGTTTTCATAGTTAATGCACCATCTTGTATACTCAAAATAGCATTTGCACCAAAGTCGCCTTCACCTTCAAATGTGTAGGTTTGAGTATAGTACGGTTCGCCCTTAGTTCCAACCTCCGAGGAGAGTGTGCCAGAGCCGCCAACTATTGCCACGACTTCATCATAAGTCATACCATTTTGGATAGCTGTGAATTCGGCCATATTCATTTTAGGGGAATTTGTTGGAGCAACCGGTTCTTCTTTTTTTGTTTCGGTGGTTGCTTTTTGTTCGGCCACGACTTCTGTCTTAGCAGCAGTTTGATTGGTAGTTTTTGAAGCTCCACCGCCAAAGACACCACTCAACCATGCCAATGAATAAAAACCTAAAATAACAGTTAGAATAATTCGAAGAACCATGCCACCCTTTTTGCTCACCCACAATAACGCAATCCCAGCAGGCGGGATAAAAATACACGCCAATACCACAACCCACGTCTTCTGCCAAAAAGGCACTTTTACTTTCTCTTCCAAAATCAATTCCTCCTTCAAAATATTTAAAACATGCCTATCTGCACAAAACATTCAAAAATGCGAACAAATAGACAGTGCTCCAATCAAAATTTAAGACAGCACGGATTAGTTTAACCCACTTTCTTCTTTACATCGGCGGAATCGGGTGTAGCTCCAGACGTTGAAAAACGCCGTTCATCTTCCAACTCTTTCCGGTAAGCTTCCACTTCCAAATCAATTGCTTCATCTTCATCCGCAATAGCTCCACCAAAGACATTGACAAAGTAACCCTTAAAAACCTTCCGATGCTCTGGTGAAAGCTTCAGGTATTCCTGTAAGATCTTGATATCCAACTGATCGAGGTTGTATTTTTTTTGGAGGTCAAGCAATTCGTCATCCTGGGTGAGGTTGAACACATCGCCGGAGCCAGTTCTCAACCATTTTTCAGAGACATTGAACTCACGTACTATTGCACGGATGGTCTGATCAGATAAGTTACGTCTGCCAATTTCATATCCGGATACAGCAGATTTAGAAATACCGATTTGCGTTCCGAAATCTTCTTGATTCAAGTTAAGTTTTTCTCTAAGTATTTTAATTCGTTTATTCATCACAACCTCCATGAGCTAATAATAGTTGACTAGGTACGCTTTGTCAACAAAAAAATCAAAAAAGTGTTGACAATGTATGCAATGCGTACTAAAATTAACGCAATGACAACCTAATAGGATAAAAAACATTATCCCGGCCGTGGGAGATTAACACTTTTGAAGGAGGTGAAGAGGATGGACGAAAAACAAAGAGGCCTATTTGCAATATTAATAGAAGCAGTAGAGACAATTTCAAATTCAGAAGAAATCAAAAGCAAATGCAATGATATGACGATCGAATGTAAAACGCTAATACAGGAAAAGAAATTGAAACAGGGTCGCATCACAATGCTTGTAGAAATTGAAAACGTCCCTGGAAGAAATTTTGACGAATTGATTAATTCAATCAGCAAACTTTCAATGGAGATTCAAAGTGACATCAGTAAAGAGATTCTTAACGCAGTTGGGAAAAACTTAGGAGGTGAAGAGGATGAGTGATGATTGCAAGTTTTGCTCCGAAGAAAAAGAAGAGCAACAAACAGGGATTCGTAATGGCAGTTTTAAAATTGAGATGTGGAAAAATACCAGTCAAGATCTGGACGATGAATTTTATTTAAATGTTCAACACTTTAATCAAAACATTTGCGAAGATGATTTCAAAATACTGTATTGTCCCATATGTGGAAGAAAATTAAATGATAAAAATAGATCAAAAGATTATGAAGAATTAACAACAGGTAAATCAACCATCAACGAAATTAGAAAAAGAAACGAACTGAAACCGTTAATGGATGAAGAGGCAGATAAAAAGCTTATTCTTCAAAAATCATTGGGAGAAACTGGATTAAAGATAAAAGTTGATGCAACAGAAGTCAAAGAACTAGTTGAAAAATTGAACCAAGCAAAAGATTTAATTTCTGAAATAAATGTAACGCTTGGCTCAATAAAAATTGGAATTGAATCTTTATAAACCTAAATCATCAATGCGTTTTTTTAACACTATTTTCCCGGCAGTTTCTGACATCTCTTTGTATGTCTCGAATTTAGTGTTTGCACGGACAAAACCATCAAGCTCAGTTTTACTTATTAATTCAAGCTGTTCATTGTTTTCCATTTCGAAACCGCTTGTATCTATAAATTCTTGGAAACTTTTAAATGATGTATTTTCAATCATAAAATCATCAGAAAAAGCTTCGAAAGCATCGATATCACCATAATTTGAGAGAGTATCAAGTTTATCGATAAGATCACTGAGATTGCCTGTGAATTCTGCTTTTGCCATTTGTTAAACTCCTTTCAATGAATTTCAGCCTGGCAGGGCTGATATATTCATTATAGGATTGTGAGAAAAAAGAAACAAGTTTTATTTAAAGAGGTGATTTGAAATTTTCGACAGCAAGGAGGTGAGAATGATGACTGACGAAAAAAATAGACTGGAAACAGAAGAATTTGCTGAGTTATTAAGCAAGTTGGAAGATCAGGCGGCAAAGGATTTTATTTACGGTGTGGTTAAAGGAATGGTTTTGAGTATGGAATTAACCAAGGATCAGGCAGCACGAGATGAAGACAGTGAATCACACGCGTTGGGAAAAGCTAGTTAAATTTAGGGTAGGAAGGAGGTGAAGATAGATGCAAATAATTTTTGGATCAGGAATTTGTATTGACAAGGAATATTTAAAAAGTATTCATGAACCAATCAAGAGTGTCATAAAAAAGGAACTTCCTGAAGAATACCAAACAAGTGAAGTGATTAAATATGTTCTCGAGAAATTAATTAAAGAAATTGATGAGCTTAGAGTTATTTTATAATTTTTTACAATAAAAATTGAAAGGATAACAATGTGAAAAGAAGTATAGGAATAATTGGTGTTGTTATTGCTGTTGGATTGATTTTGGTAGGGATCGGCTTTGGAATTCGGATGTGGAGAGTAAATACAGATCGAATTATTTTCAAACAATCCGCCGTTTATACAGAGGGTGTTGCGGATGATCTTGCGAAATATAAATTTGAGATGCAGACCACTCAAGATGAAGCGGAAAAGAAGGTAATCTGTGAGTTTGTAAATTCAAGGTTTGCGAATCTTGATGAATCCAAGCTTGAAAATGATGATTTAAAGCGATTCCTGAAGGATTGCAGAAATGGAGAACTAAATTAATGAAAAAGAAAATCGGTACCATAGTAATATGCGTTGGGCTGACAGGAATGGTTTTTATGATGGGCGGGTGTTCCGCTGATCAAAACAGAGTAAAAGAAGAAGCTTACCAGGAAACGCAAATGACTCAAGCGACGGCGGAAATTGGGATGCCAGAAATTACGGAGTTCTACGAAAAGAAAATGGCAAAAGAAATACTTGAAATGCGTGACGATAGCTCACTGATTTGTTACGCATATTCAAAATCAGATATGACGGGGAAATATGTATATCTGGGAAAATGCATGGGGTTTGGACTACCTTATAGTACACAATATACAAATCCCGAACAAAAAGTAGATATGGTAGAGCTTACATTGCCTCAAGCTGATCCCAATGGCTTATACAGTCCCGACGGTGTTTCAGCAACATGGTTGATGATGATTGACGAAACAACCGGCGAACGCAGCATTTCTTATAATGAAAATGACGTTATTGTTCAACAAACAAAAATACCAGCAAGGTTAGTCGAATCATTTAGCTTGACGGCTGATTATTAAAAATCTAAATTGCGAAAGGTAAACAAGTAATAGGAACAAGAACTGCTGCCTGATAAAAAGGCCAGTTAGGAAGGAGGCGGTTTCATGAACGAAATAAAATGTGCAAACTGCAAAAGACGTATCGGCAATCACTGCAAGGATTTGGATCAACGGCTAGAACTCTTAGCCGTTGAAAAAGAACTGAAATTTGAGAAGCCAGAGGAATGCCCAGGGGGTGAAGAAAAATGAAGATAGATTACAGAAGTAAAACACCGGAATTGGAGATGAGAGTAAGCGGTAAAACGGTAGAGGTAAAATTAGCAAAGCTGATCAATAATAATTTCAAGGCAGGGGATGCTCACATAGACCTTACTTACAGAAGAGATCAAAAACTAACCAAGGAAGAATGTAAAAGAGAGCTGAAAAAGTTTTTGGATAAGACAAAGGAAGTTTATAAGCGACGGGGCTATGAGCTTAAGTATATTACGGTTACAGAATACAAAAGTAGAGAAATCCACCACCATCTAATCATTAACATGGTGAATAGTATCAAGGCTAAAGAATTAAACAAAATATGGGAAAAGGGTCGGATACGGTTTATCTGTCTCGATGATACTGGACAGTATGGCGCACTGGCACATTACTTGGCAAAGGAGGGGAAGAAAAATGACCGTTGATTTTCAAATGACAGAGGCAGACATCCAGAAGATGGCCAGCGTGCTGTTGGCGGTTCTACTTCCGGAGATTGAGAAGCGAGTTGCCCGGGAGCCGACCCGGACCATGAGCAAACAGGAGGCAATTGATTATCTGCCAGGGGTATCCCGGGAATCTTTTGAGGAGATCTGCAGAGTGCACAAGATCGGGGTAAAGGTTGGAACACGCTGGGTGTATACCAATACTGAGTTGGACAAATTACTGGAAGACTATAAAGGCAAAGTATTAATTTAAAGAATGGAGAGAAAACATGGAAAAAGCATTAATCAAAGACTATCTACGGTTATTGAAACAAGAAAACAAAGTTTTAAAAGAACGTGTGGAAGCAAGTGAGTCATACAAAAACAGTTTAGATTTTAGTATGAATAAGCGCATGAAGCTGGTTGATGAAGTAAAAGACCTAAAAGTACTGGTAGTTGACAAGGAACAAGCATTATTTGAAATCGGCGACAGTTATTTTGAAATTAAGGAACTGCTTTCAAAGGTTGTTGATAGCTGGATGGATGATATCGAAGAGTTTTATCAATTTGCAAATGAAATGGTTGAAAAGAAATCAAAACTTCAAACTGATTGGCAGTCATTGGATCATAGAGTTCGATTCCTGGAAGAGGAAAATTCAAAGTTAAGCAACAAAAATCTCATATTGATTGAAGAAAATAAAAATTTGAATTTAAAAAGCGTGAGTATTCAAGGATCATCATTACTGACGCCAGAAGAGACATCAAAAAAATCAAAGGATGCTTTAATGGATATTGCGAATAGCCTGGAAGAATCGGACTTATTTGAAGCAGAAGAAAAAATACTAAAAGAAAATAAATACCGAATCAAGAAAAATGGGAATGGTATTGCCGGCGTTAAACAGGGATGCACAAAAATAGAGTGCTATAAGCAATCAGAAAACAGTGAACCTCAGTATGTAGTTGGTGAGTTAAGAACCAGGGATGTTTATAAGGCCATGGAAGAAAGTGCCAGTCCATCCTATGTTAAAGGAGCCTAGACAATGAATGTTGATATGAAAAAAGCCGGGGTTGTAACAGCGGGGGCATTTCTTTTTACGACAGCCTGCATTGCAATTGGTGGGATCGTCTCCGGAGCTGGCCCAAACATGGGGGCAGCATTGGCAATTGGAACAATAGCAGCAATGTGTGTGGCCGTTGGCATTGGATTTAGTGGAGGAAAGTAAATGAAAGTAAAAAATATATTGAACGTATTGCGGGATCATAAAACAAAAGAAGTCCGGGTATTGAATGCGGAAACAGGATCTGAGTATTCAATAGAGACAATGAGATTTAAGGAAAATAATGAAGGGGTCATTTATATCATCATCAACGATTATTAAACCGGAGGAGGGCCGTATGTATTCAGATGAAAACAAAATATATTACATCAGACATTGTAATGAGTGTAGATTGACATTTGATGTGGATTTCTGGATTGATAAATGTAAATTCATTTGTCCGTTTTGTGAAGAGCGTGTAAGCAAAGCTGAAAAAAGCCTAAAGAAAATGAAAGAGAAGCTGGGGGGACCGGAAGAATGAAGAAGAAAGCGTTGATTACTGAACTAATAACTAGAATAGAATCATCAAAGGTAATTCTTAAAGACTTGGAATCGGACATTGAATTTGAAATTGAAGAAGTAAAAACAAATCCAGATAACACAGATGAAATCATCATTGGATTTTGCCAATAAAAAATCCCCCAATCGTTGACGCGATATCAGGGGGATAAGAAATTAAATATAGCTCATTATATCATAAAAAAACGAATAAGAAAAGACCGCCTATTTAAGCTTGGATGCCAAGGCGGTCTTTTAAAAAACTGTTATCTTATTATACCTTTTCTTATAAAAGATAACAAGTTAAAAATGGCTGAAAATCCGGCTTTTAGACTGGATTAGAGTATTATTTTATCGACATCTTATATAGAAAAAGGGGTGGACATTAATGCCTTACGTTAAGGAAACATGCAAGGCAGGGAGAACAATCGAAATTACAAAAAGATTCTCCAGCCGGTACCACAAAAAAGGAATTTCCAGGGGAAAGAATGAAAAGCCAACGCCGGAGCTGATGCAGGCCATCAATGAACGAAATGCGGAGACCAAGTTGAGACGGATAATTAACACAAATTATAAAGCTGGGGATCTGCATATTACACTCACATATGAAAAAGATAAAAGACCAACACCAGATGAGGCAAAGGATGAATTAGAAAAATACATCCGGAAGATCAGAACTCTCTACAAGAAAAATGGACAAGAGCTGATGTACATCATGGTAACGGAATATAAAAACAAAGCGATCCATCATCATTTGTTAGTTAACATAGTTGACAATATATCAGTGAAAGAATTTGTTAGCATATGGGGGAAGGGTAGACCGAAATTTACATACTTTGATGACACCGGCCAATATAAAGACTTGGCACACTATTTAATCAAGGAAACTAAAAAAACATTTAAAGAAGATGGGAGCCCATCCAGGAAGCGCTGGAATTCCAGTAAAAACCTAAAAAAGCCGGAGACAAAAAAAGAGATCATAAAAGCAAAAGAATGGCGAAAAGATCCGGAGCCATTAAAAGGTTACATCATCGAGAGCGATAGCGTCCGGGAAGGATACCACGATTTTAACGGGTGGCCGTTCCAGATGTATAGCATGGTAAGGGATGCTGAGAGAGGAAAAGGGTCATAATGAATCAAATAATAAAGTATCCTGGATCAAAATGGGGATTATCAGATTGGATCATTGATTTCTTTCCAGAGCATCACAGTTACTTGGAAGCTTTCTTTGGTAGTGGAGCGATACTGTTTAAAAAAGAACGTTCAAACATTGAAACCGTAAATGATTTGGATGGAGAAGTAGTAAATCTCTTTGAATGTATCAGGGAAGATCCGGAGAAGCTGGCCACGGAAATATATCTAACGCCATATGCCAGACAAATCTATGAAGATGCATATCAGCAAATTCCGGACAGAGATAAATTCAAAAGAGCCAGAAATTTCTATACCCGGTGCAATATGGGCCATGGCTTCCGAACCACTGGGGAAAAGGTTGGATGGAAAAACGATGTCCAGGGTCGACAACGAGCATATGCGGTAAAACAATGGAATGCTCTTCCAGAGCTAATTATGATGGCAGCGGAAAGACTCAAAGATGTTCAGATCGAAAATAGACCGGCAGAGGAGTTGATTCAAAGGTTTAATTTCAAAAATGTTCTTATCTACGCTGATCCGCCATATCTACTGGAAACTAGGCATGGGAAGCAATATCGATGCGAAATGGATAAAAAACAGCATGTGAATTTATTAGAAGTATTGAAAGACCATAAAGGCTCAGTTATTTTAAGTGGCTATGAGACAAAAATGTACAGCGACATACTAAAAGGATGGCACCAGGAATTTAAAGATTCATATACTCAAACAATGAGAAAAAAAACAGAAGTTTTATATATGAATTTTGAGCCAACGAAACAATTAAGCATGTGCAAGTTATAGAAATTGAAAGGAGTAAAATAATGATTGAGCAGGCAAAAGAAAAATTAAAAGAAGAAAATAAAAATCTGAAAAACTCTGGCCAGAAGGAAAAAGCAATAGCGCCATCCGTGTTAAAGACACTTCTCAGTTTTTGCGATCAGGAAGTATTTTCTCAGGCAGTGCTGGAAGAGGAAAAGAATTTCAGTGATTGTCTGAAGCATATCGTCACTGGTACCGGGAATAGTATTTCAGATCTGGACGTTTATAAAAAAGCAGCCAGTTATTATATTCCAAATGCCGGCATTGAATTTAAGATGATCATGACCATTGGTGAAAACATGTTGGAAGTGGATCACGATGGAAGACAGCCAGCAGCGCCGGCAAAAGAACGTCCGGAGAAAAAGAAACCAGAAAAGAATACAGACAAAAAGCAGAAGCCAAAAGAACAGACGATGGATCCGCAGCAGCTGGAAGAAGAAAAAGCAAAAACGAAAAAATATATGGAAGAACAACAAAAAAATAAACCGGAGGAAAATAAAGCCGGGGGGAAACAAATCATCCAGTTTGATATTTTTGGAAACGAGGTGATCCTGTGAAAAAGAGAACCTATGAAAAAATTGAGATCAAACCATATCCGGAAATAAACCGGCCAAAAGAAAAGACGCTGGTCATGGTGGATCTAATTGAAGAGGACGATGTTCTGTGCTTAACCATGTATTCAACATCGCTAAAAGAAGCGGTGGTAAGAGTTTTTCTTGATCGCAGAAAAATGGACTTTGCAACGATGATCATCGGCAAGCGAGACGTTTTTGGGAAGCCATTTTGGAGAGATGCAAATATCAGAACGATCGGGGAGCAGTATTTAGACAGCCAGAGTTATTGGACCAATAAAGTGGATTGGAAAATGTTCCCTTCATCAACAGAGGAAAAAGTAAAAGAGTATCTAAAAGATGCGACAACACGTTATAACCCAAAGACATATGAATTAATAACGGATTTTCAGGAAAATGTTTTAGATAAAAAAAGAAAATCTCGAGAAAACAGTAAACATATAAGAACAAACAAGGTAATGGAGATGTTTGAAGATGCAGGAGAACCGGAAGGTTTTGACTCCTGGGTGGAAAAGCTGTTTGTTAAGAAAAATAATGCCAGGGTCAGAAAAGAAGAACATAAAGTGGCATTTATCCAAATTATCAACGAACAGATTGCAGTAAGGTATTTTAATTTTTGCAAGTATTACAGCAGAAACGAGCATACCGGAGAACGGGAAGAAAGCACAATGGACGAATTTGAAGAAATGCGATTTTTGATTGATAAAAACAACAAAAGAATCACAAAGTATGAACAAATTCAAGAACCATGGGTGGGGGAAAGCTGGCTCAGGCGAGGCGGAACGGGCAATAATAATCAGCATTATGATGTTTTCCCGGAAAATATAAAAAGCGTTCTTTCTGGCACATCCTGGCAATACTCAAAAATGGAAATTTTGGCAGCAGCAGGAAAGCAGTTTAATCCATTGGTTTACCTGTTCCATTATGACAATAATCCAGCAATTGAATATATCGTGAAAGTAGGACTCTTTAATATCGCCGCCGATATGCTCAGTGACGGTTACTGGCGGTACGAAAGAAAAGCAAAATCGCTGCAGGGATATTTTGGGATCACGACAGAAGAATTGATGATGGTGAAAAGAGTGGATCCTAAATTAAGGACACTGAATCAATTCAAAAAATTAAAAGAAAATCAAGAACCGAGAGAATCAGAGATGCTTCTAATCCAGGAATGCAAAATAGAAGAGCATAAATTTAAAAAACTACTCGAATGTGATGGCGATCCGATCAAGAACATGAAATATCTGAAAAAACAGGCCAGCATCAAATCAAAAACAACCACAGTTAATTCAATGATTGGCACATATTTTGATTATATCAACATGGCAAGGCAGGAGGAATGGGATTTGAGCGAAAAACATAATCTCTGGCCGAAAAACTTAATTGCCCGGCATGATCAGCTTGTAGATATCATCAATAAGAAAAAAGATGAAGAGCGGATGAAGAAATTAAGAAAAGAAAACAGGCTGATAAAGCAGCGCCAGAAGAGGATTGACGATCATTATTATTTTGAAGACCAGGGATTTTTGATTAAAGCACCTGCAGAGGCAAAAGATATCATCCAGGAAGGTCAAAAACTGGGGCATTGTGTTGGCGGTGATTCGTACATAAGAAGACATGCGACCGGGGAAACAATGATTTTATTCATCAGAGAGGTAGATAAACCAGAAATACCATTCTATACATTGGAGCTGACAAGGGACAGGGTTAATCAGGTCAGAGGGAAACGGAATGAGTTGCCAACAAAAGAAGTTGCCGCATTTGTAAATGAGTGGACCGATAAAAAAATTAAAAACACAATGCTGCAGGAAGCGGTATAGCCGATGTTCAACAAATGTATGGGCTGTGACAATTATGGAGGAATGAGTTTAATATGCATATTCGCATGTGAAAGGTATAACGAAATGAAAAACGATAAAAGAGATCACTGTAAAAAAGCCGACTGTTTATATTACGACCATAAGCAATACAGCAACAATTGTTCCGCTTCTGCCACACAGCACAAACGGCAAAATGATTGCCATTTGTATCTGAAAAAGAAGGAAGATACAAAAAAATGAAACAATCAGATCCAAGGGATATCAAAAAACAGATTACTCTTTGTGAGGTGAAACTGTACGGTTCCGAAATAACTGAGCCGGCAGAGTTTTTCAAAGATTGTGAGATATCGGCAACTGAACTTTCTGAATGTGTGGTGATCAAGGTAAAAGACACGCATTCTGCCATTAAGATCAAAAAAACAGCATTATTGAGCTTAATGGGCTACCCGGGAAACCATCAAAAATATACTGAGAGGATATGAATAATGACAAAGACAATTTACAACGAGGAAAAGTATGTGGAAAAATATCCGGATCCAACCGCAGCTATGGCCATAGAAAATATTAACCGAGAAAACCGGAAAAGCCGGGAGCAGGTCCAAGGACACCGGAGCCGGGTTATTGGAAAGAGCTTTGAAGAGGTGATTGAAACAGCCTGCAGAAACTACCGAGACAAAGAGATTGCCATCATCGAGAAAACCCCTGAACCAATGAAGGTTTTGGGGAAAAGCAATAAGGGCCGATTCCCGGCATGTTTTATTAAAAAGGCCCAACCGGACTTTAAAGGTTGTATGGCCAACGGGAAAGCCGTTGTTTTTGAAGCCAAAGCCACCGAAAAGGACCGGATCAGAAAAAGTGTGATAACAGAAGAACAATTTCAATACCTGGAAGGATACTGGAAGATGAAAGCCAGTGCGTTCGTGCTTGTATGTTTCAATTTGGAGAGATATTACCGGGTACCATGGGGTATATGGAGGGAAATGGAAGTGTTTTATGGAAGGATGTATCTGCAGGAAAAGGATCTGGAAAGCTGCAGGATTAAATTTAGAAACGGATGCCTGGATTTTATGCATAACATAGCAGAGGTGATGTGATGGTAGATTTTGTTCTGGGATTGATTGTACTGGTAATCATGGGTGGTTTAGCAATTGGTGCGCTATTTGTTATAATCATCATTGGAGCATTTATTAAAGAGTGGTTTTCATATCGGAGGATGAAATGATAGAGATAACAGGAAAATACAACACCGCCGAAGTATTTACGGATGAAATAGAAAAAGAAACACACAAACAGATTTTGGAAATGTGCAATTTAAAAGAGCTTGAAAATTCGACAATCAAAATCATGCCGGATTGCCATGCCGGGAAAGGTTGCACCATTGGAACCACCATCATGATGCCGGATGATACACCGATCAATCCTTTCTTTGTGGGGGTTGACATTGGCTGTGGTGTTGAACTGATGAAGCTTCAGGGAGATTTTACCTTTGAACAGCTTGACAATGTAATCCGAAAGAACATTCCTTCCGGGTTTAGCGTTTATAATCAGCCATGCGCCCAGGCAGAGAAATTTGTTAAAAAGCTGAATTGCTTTGATCAATTAAAAAACAAAGAGCATTTGTATAAAAGCCTGGGAACATTAGGCGGTGGGAATCATTTCATAGAGGTGGCAGAAAATCAGGATAAGGAAAGATTTCTACTGATTCATAGCGGATCCCGGAACCTGGGGAACCAGGTGGCACTAATCTATGGAAAGGCAGCAAACAAAGAAGGTTTTCTGACCGGGGAATTAAGAGACAAATATCTGCAGGACATGAGGATGTGTCAGGCGTTCGCAGAAGCAAACAGAAACTCAATCGGGATGGAGATTATTGTTAGGCTAGATATCCAGGGATCAACGGAATGCACAACCGTTCATAATTACATTGAAATGAATTGGGACATGATCACGTTGAGAAAAGGAGCCGTTAGCGCCTGGCCAGATGAAAAACTGGTGATCCCGATGAATATGCGGGATGGCACTATTTTAGCCAAAGGTAAAGGGAACCAGAACTGGAATTTTTCAGCACCCCATGGAGCTGGTCGGATCCTCAGCCGGTCCCAGGCAAAGAAGAAGCTGGATGTTTCGGAATTCAAAAAAGAGATGACCGGTATTTTTACAACATGCATCTCGAAGGATACCCTGGATGAGGCACCAATGGCCTATAAGCCAATGGCGCAAATTATTGATCATATTGGCGATACCATCGAAATACTGGATATATTAAAGCCCATTTACAATTTTAAGGCATAAGGAGAGGATGAAATGAAACTTGGAAGCATAGGGAAAGAACGGGATGAACAATCACTGGGAAATCTATTTGAAATTGAATTTGACAAGGTTATTGAAAACATCATGGATAAGCGAACCTATCCGGAGGACAAACGAAAAGTACAGATAAACATTATCTTCATCCCTGGGCAGGATCGGGAAAGAGTCAGAATAGCTTATGACATTAAAACAACGCTGGCGCCGATTATGGGAGGGAATACTGAGTTTGACATCTTTGAGGATGGAGAGGAACTGATCATCAGGCCGACCGTATCTAGCAGCAGGCTAAAAGGCCAGGTTGATTACCGTGATGTGTTGCCAGACGATGACGGCGTTTATCCGGAGGAGGAATAGAACATGGATACATTAACATTATTGATAGTTCTAATGGCAGTTGTCACATTGTTATGGATCGTTGCATCATATGCGGAGATTCAAAAACTAAAAATTACCGTGTATGGTGATGGAAATAAAAATGAAGTTATCCAGCATATGGGAGAAGTTGAAACGGCGTTAAGTAGAATTGGTGAAGCATTCATAAATGTAGGGCATGCATGGGAGGTTACATTTGCCGGCCGGATACAAAAGCTTGATAAAAACAAGATATATTATTTGGCTCACCCGTGCACAACTGGGGGGAAAAGCATAAAAGAGAATAAACTCAGAGAAGAATCTTTATACCAAAGAATTATTAACGAGAATCCTGACATCGGAATAATTAGACCTTTGAAGATTATACCGATTGATATGCCGCATGAAGAAGCAATGCAAAAATGCTGGCGGTTAATGGATCCGGCCGAAGCAATCATATTGCCATTGGGATGGCAAGAGAGTAGTGGTTGTAAAAAAGAACATGATAAAGCAAAAGTAGCAGGAATGGAAATAATATATTTAAGCACGAATTAGGGGGAACCATGAACGACGAAAGATTAATGGCAATCATAAAAACAACAGCAGAAGAAGCGGCCGAGACTTCATCCACAAAGACATTGTTAAAGTTTCAAAAAGGAAATCTCATGAAAGATACTAAACGATCAACCTTTAAGAAAACAGAATCGCTCCTTTATAATTATCCGAAGTTTAAGCAGATTATAAAGGAGCGGGAAGAGGTTCTATCCTGTGAGTCCAGCTTCTTTCCAAAAGGCAAGAGTGCTGACATTGTCCGCTATTCTAAGCAGCCCCAAGGGGTAAAGGATATTGAGGAGATTATAAAGGAGAAGCATGACGCATATGAGCTGTCACTGGAAAGAACCAAGCGATCAGTAAAACTAATTGATGATGCATTGGGTAAGATCAATGATGATCCTTATTATGAAATCATCCCGGCAAAGTATTTTGAGATCAAAACCCATGAGCAGATTGCTGAGATGTATGGTAAGGATATATCAACCATCACCAGGAATAAAAGCCGATTGGTGAATGAGTTAAAGATTATTCTATTCAGTGATGAAGCCATCACCGAACTGTTTACCTGAGCACTTGACAAATACACAATGAGCGCACAATTGATGCCATTGTGTGATCATAATATAAGAGATATACTATTACCGTGCAATAACTTCAATGAGTCACCTCCTTTCAAAGAGAACCAGGTAGAAGAAGAGCAGCGGGTAACCGTTGCTTTTTCTTTTATAGAATGGAATAGGATATGCCAATTAAGAAATACTGCAGCTATACCGGATGCCGGGTGCTGCTGGATGAAGATGTGAGATACTGTGACAAACACCAGAAGCAGACCAGAGATCATAAAGCTTCACGTGATCGTGAGTACAAGCGGAACAGGAATGATCATAAAGAGCAGGACTTCTATCATGGGCAAGCGTGGGTGAACACCAGGGATGGTGCCATGTCCTATTACTTTGGCATTGATATCTTTGAATACTATACGACCGGTATGATCGTTGAAGCGACTACGGTGCATCATATCGTGCCAATCAAAGAGGACTGGTCAAAAAGATATGATTCAAACAATCTTATTCCTTTAACAGAAAAGAGCCATCAATATATTCACAATGAATATGGCAAGGGCAATAAAAAACAAATGCAGGACATTTTATTTGAAATGAAAATTAAATTTTTCATGGACTACAGGGTGGGGGTACAAAAAACTTTTGAAACCCTCTGACGGTCGCGTATACAAACTCGGGAGGAACGAAAATGTAAAATTTTAGGGTAGGGGGGGGTCTGCGTGAAGAAAACTGCTCCAAGTTGGATGAACGATCAGGCCAAAAAAGAATGGCGCAGAGTTTTAAAATTAATTATTGAAGAAGAAAAAGAGCTCGAAGAAAAAGATTTTAAGACCCTGGAAACCTATTGCGTGAATTATGCGAAATGGCTTAAGTGTGAGGAAATCTTAGATTCTGAAGGTCTAACATTCGAAACACCAAACGGGTATATTCAGCAGCGCCCGGAAGTAGCGATCGGGAACAAAGCCCAGGAACGGCTTTTGGCCACCGCTAAAGAATTAGGCCTGACACCGGCTTCAAGATCTCGTATGAATCGTCATAAAATCTATGAAAAAACAGAAGAGTTTGATGAAGAGCTCGAAGAAATGATTAGCGATGGCACTTAAGAAATGGGTTATCGAAAAAATAAAAGAGCTCAAACTGAAATGGAACAGTGACGATTATTACTTTGACGAGGATGAAGCAGAGAACATTTGGCGATTCATCGGTAAACTGAAAAATGACAAAGGGATCACATCACGGTTTGAAATAATTGGGTTTCAATTTGAGATCATCACAGAAATTCTCTGTGTAAAAGACCGGGAAAACAACAGAAGAAAACACCGGGAAGTCCATATAAACATGGCCAGGAAAAACGGGAAGTCCTTTATCATTGCCATCATCATTACTTATTTATTCTTTTGTCAACCTAAAATTAGGGGGGCTATTTTTATATTGACAGCTAATGATGTTAAACAGGCCGGTGAGTTGTTTGATACGGTTTGCTATTTCATTAAGACGAATCGAACCCTGAAAAAATACTGTCGTTTTGTAGAATCAAAAAGACTGGTGATCCGTAAAGATAACCGCAACAAATTGATGGTACTTTCCAGTGATGCCACCGGAGCAGATTCCTATTCTGATTATGTGGCATGCCTGGATGAAATACATGAGAGTAAGAATGACCGGATGTATGGGAAGCTGGGAACCGGCCAGGGTGCCTGGGATGATCCGTTGCTTATCACCATCACCACGGCCAGCTCCGGAGAGGATGAAACAAACTTGGAACAACAGCTTTACACCAGATGTAAAAAGATTGAGATTGAAAATGATGAAGATCCGACTTTTTATTATAAGATTTATGAAGCAGATAAGGGCTGTGACTTAGAGGATCAGCAGCAATGGGAAAAAGCTAACCCGGGGATTGATATCTTCAGGAGCCGGAAAGATATTGAAGTAATGGCCCGAAAAGCAAAGCAGATGCCATTGCAGGAAAATATGTTCCGGAGGATGTTCTTAAATCAGCATGTCGTTTTGGATGGCGAAAAGGGAGCCATTAATATGGATCTCTGGGATCTGTGTACAAAAGATATCTCCTACGACGCATTAAAAGGCCTGCCATGCTGGAATGGCTTGGATTTATCATCATCCAGAGATATTACAGCCTTTATTCAGGTGTTCTATGATGAACTGATGGATAAGTTTATTATCTGGCCACACCTGTTTACACCAAAAGATACCGTGATCAAGCGGGAAGAAGAGGATAAAAATCCTTATTCAAAGTGGATTAAAGATGGCGAACTAATAGCCTTAGCTGGAAAATACATAAATTTTGAATTACTCCTGGATTATGTTTACACCCTTGCAGAGGATTTTGAATTTCAGGAGTCCGGGTTTGACCGCTGGGGATCACCAACAATCTTAAACCGGCTGGAAGAAAAATGGGATATCGTGCCCATGGGCCAGGGCATGCAGACCATGACACCAATCATTAATGATTTTGAATGTTTGCTCATTGATGAACGGATTATCATTGCTGAAAATGAATGTTTCCGGACAATGGCCAAAAACTGTGTGGCTGTTTTTGATGATGCCATGAATGTGAAATATTCAAAGCGTAAGAGCCGGTTTAAAATAGATGGCATCATTGGTATGCTCATGGGTTTATGTTTGGCCATTGATGCAAATAAGATCAGTCATTATGACATGGTTGGAGCATTGGAACAATTGGAAAGGATGTGATGACGTTAAAAAAATATATTATTGCAGAAATACTTGTGATTCTGGCTTGTATCATATTTATTGGTACCACGTTTGTCATTAATACCTATGCAGGTTGTTATCTGCTGGGTGTTTTTTTGTTGCTGTATGGAATCAGCATAGTAAGGAAGGGAGGGGGTGACTAAATGTGATCAGTAAATTCTTTGAAAAACGAGAAGAAACGGCGACGGTACCAAGCTATTCAGATATCGAACTGGCCATGCTTAAAGCTTTTGGGATTGATGCGGAGGGCTATGTCAGTGAGGGCGCTTTAAAAGAAGCAACCTATTTCACCTGTATTAAAATTATGAGTGAATCCATTGCAAAGATCCCGTGCTATTTAGTCCAGGAAACCGAAAACGGAAATCTGCGATTAAAAAATGAGAGTCTTTATGAAAAGCTGGTCCTGCGACCAAACCCATATATGACGGCAATCGATTTTTGGAAAGCATTGGAAGTTAACCGGCATCATCTGGGAAATGGCTGTGCTTACATTGAAAAAGACGCCAAAGGAAATGTTTTAAACCTATGGCCAATTGAACTGCATCGGCTGATTATTGACGATGCTGGATTAATCAGTTCAAAGTTGAAGAACCGGATCCTGGTGGAATATACCCAAACAGGGAATTCAAAGATTGAGTGTTGCTTCTATGATGAGATTATTCATTTAAAATCATTTTCGAGTAATGGCATAAACAGTAAAGCGAATCGGGTCATGATGTCCAGCACCATTGACACCGGAATTAAGAGTCAGAAATATCTAAATGATCTCTATAATAACGGGTTAACTAACAAGGCAGTTGTGCAATTAACATCGGACACACGAAAAGAACTGGATCTGAAAAATATCCAGGCGAAATTCGACCGGCTTTATTCAAACAACGGCCGTATTTTCACGGTGCCGGCCGGGTACAATGTCAGCACATTAAATCTATCTTTAGCCGATGCCCAATTTGAACAGATCCGGCGGATGTCAATCAGTCAGATTGCTTCCAGCTTTGGGATCAAGATGTTTCAGTTAAATGACCTGAAGGATACCAATAATAATAGTTTAGAGCAGCAGCAGTTATCTTTTTTAGTGGATACACTGCTTATTTTATTTGAATCCATTGAACAGGAGATTGACTGGAAGCTGTTAAGGCCGGATCAACGGCAAAAGGGAATGAAATGCCGATTCAATACCAGTGTCATGCTGCGAACAACCGCCCAGGTGCAGGCGGATATTCTGACAAAATATGTGACATCAGGAATTTACACACCAAATGAAGCCCGATTAATGACCCAGCAAATGGCAAAAGAGGGAGCGGATGAGTTAGTGGTTAATTCAGGTGTCATGAAATTAAAAGACCTTGGAAAGAATGATGGGAAGGAGGTTAAAAAGTGACAAGAAAAAGAAGCGATGGACCAGTGAAAGAAATAAGAAATACCAATGGAATTGAGATCCGAGCCAAAACAGAGGAAGAGGACAGAAAAACCATTGGCGGTTACGCCCTCCGTTACAACTCACCAACAAAAATTATTGATTGGTGGGGTGATGAATTTCTGGAAGAATTTGCCCAGGGAGCTTTTGACGAATCAATCCAGTCAAGAGTTGTCAAAGCATTATGGAATCACCAGACATCATGCCCATTAGGATCTACCCGGAGCCAGACCCTCCGCTTTAACAAAGATCCGGAAGGCCTGAATTATGATGTGGATTTGCCGGGCAACACCTGGGGAAATGATGCCTATGAAAGTGTTCAACGGGGTGATGTGGATGGATCCAGCTTTGGATTCATAACCAAAGAGGAAAAGTGGAGCGTCATTGATTATGAAGGCAGGAAGATTGACAAACGAACCATCACCCGGGCAGATCTCATTGAAGTAAGCCCGTGCACCTTCCCGGCCTATGACAGCAGTGAGATAAACTGCAGAAGTTTTGAAAAAATTAAAGAACAACGGGAAAATCAGAAAACGCCTGAGAGTAATCAGGCATTGGAAATTGAAAAACTGAGAACACAAATTTTATTAAATATTTAGGAGAGTAGAATGAAAGACAAATTATTGGCATTATTGAACGCAAAAAACGCTGAAAAAACCGCATTGGCACAAAGAGCGGATGGTGTTGACAGTGCAGAGGAATTAAGAAACATCAATGCTCAGATTAGAGGAATCTCTAACGAAATTGAAACCATCAATGAACTGATTAAGATTGCAGATGAATCAGAGAAACGGGAAAAAGAACGGGAAAAGCTGGTGCTGGTTGCACAGAACAGAGAGACCGGCGCTTCCAGTGAAGAATACCGTGCTATCGCAAAAGTAATTCTGAAAAGAGATGTTACCCCAGAAGAAAGAGCATTAGTCACGGTGGCCGATAATGGCGCCATTCTTCCGGAAGAATTTGTTAACCAGCTGCAGTTATTGAGAAAAGGGTTCCCATCCCTTAAAAAATATTGCCATGTTATTCCTATTACCGGGAAAACTGGGAAAATGCCTTTTGCGACGATCGGCACGAATAAACTATCTAAACTGGTATCGGGTTCGGCAATTCCTGAAGGATCAAAGGTAACAGAAGATATTAATTACTCCATCGATGATTATGGGAAGATCATTCCAGTCGAAAATAGCTTAACGGATGATGAAGTAGTAGGATTAATTCAAAATGTCATTACCCCTGAATTTGCTGAAGCATCTGTTTTAACAGAGAATGATGAAATACTGGCCATCATTGCAGCCAATGCTGATGCGGTAACCGGAGCCACCAGTTATGAAGATGTGGAAGCTGCCATGAACGGGGTGCTGCCATCACTAAGATCAGGATTAGTGACCATTACCAATCTATCCGGATACGTGTATTTAAAAGGTCTGAAAGATGGGGAATTAAGACCGCTGAACGTGATCACAACCCTGCCAGACGGGACAGATGTATTCAATGGAAGACCGCTCATCGTCATGGATGATGCCGATGTGGCACCAACAACACCAGGTGATATGATTTTCTATGTCACAAACCTGTGGGCATTGGTTAAATTCTTCGACCGTAAAGGGTATGAAATTGGATCATCCAAAGAAGTGTTGTTTAATTACAACCAGACAGCAATCCGGGTATTAGAGCGATTTGATGTTCAAAAACTGGATGACCGGGCTTGTAAGAAAATTGAATTCACGAAACCAGCCTAAAAGGATGAGGGGATAATGAATGGATTTAGCAAGTGGAAAGATAACCCTCCAGGAGGTTAAAGAATATCTCCGGATTGATTATGAGGATGATGATAACTACATCAGTGATCTGATTGATGTATCTGATTTTTACATTGATAAAGCGGTGGGATCGGCTTATAAAAGCTTACCAGCCTATGAAAAAATAGCGATTCTGGTGCAAAAGAAAATCATCAAAGATATGTATGATGAACGATCCACAACGGTGACAGATCGAACCAAACAATCAACCATTGTGACAACCATCTTTGAGAATTTGGAGAGTGCACAATGGGAAACGTAAAAATTAAGATTATGAAGGAAAAGGGTGGAGGACGTGTCAACGGGAGACCGGTTGATGCGCCTCCTGATTTATTTCGGGAGTGCTGGGCAGAACCGATTAGTTTAAGAGGTGCTGAACTTTATAACAGCATCAATGCAAAATTGACGAATACCATTATTTTCAAGGTTCGATATTGTAAAAAAATGGAAGATCTCTGGAATTTCAAAGGCTATCATGTGCTGTTCAAAGATTGTAAATATCGAATCTATGATATTGACTTTGCCAGAAATGATAAACAGTTTATCGAAATCAGATGTGAGGCGGTGAAATAATGGGATCCAGCATTTTTATGGATTTTGAAGGATTTGCAGATGTTCAGAAAAAATTATTGGAAGAAACATCAGAAGCTGAATTAAAGAAGCTGAATAAAAAAATCATTCGAGCCGGTCAGGAACAAGGAGCGGAAATCATTAAACGTAACCTTCCAAAGTCTGTGGATCTGGAAAAATCCGGACCTCAAAGAAGTGGAAAAGTAAGAAAGACACCAAGCGATCATGCGGTAAACACAATACCAATTGACAATATAAAGTCTTCCAATGGTCAGACATTTGGCTTTATTGGTTGGCGGCCATCGGACAATGAAGAAAACTTTTATGCTAAATTCTTTGAAGAGGGCGTTGATGAGCATACGACAACCTATAATTTCAATCGAAAAGTGCCAAAGATAAAAAAGTTGGGGCTTTTTAATAAGGCGAATAAAGAAGTGGTGTCATTTGTAAATGAAATAGGATTAGTAGAATATCAGAAGAAACTGGAAGAGGTGTTTGGCAGTGATAATCAGTGATGTAGTCTATGAAGCCCTGCAAAGCCTGGAAAACGTCTATCAGAGCACATACCTGAAGGATCTGGACGTAACCTATGTGGTATTCAATGAGGTTGCGGAGTACCCGGAGTTTTACTCTGATGGATCTGTGGAAGGTACCGGCCATGATCTGGAACTTCATATATTAGGGAAGGTAGAAACCGACGCACACCATTATAAGGATGAAATCAAAAGCAAATTGATTTCGGCTGGTTTTGACTGGAAGGGTAATGCCAACGAATTTATTCAGGAAATCGAGTATTTCCACATACAATTAAATTTTTATTATTTGGAGGAAAATGAAGAACTATGAAATCAAGATCGAGATTTTTATACAACGTTCATGTTGCAGAGGTAACAAAAAACGATGATTCAACCTATACGGTTGGAACACCGGTATTCGTATCCGGAGCCATTAAGGGGAAAGTAACCGATAATTATGCCAGCGAAGATCTGTATTCAGAAAATATGCTGGAAGAGGTTATCAATGATTACACAAATACTGAGGTAAGTTTTGAATTCAATGCCCTTTCGCCATCGGAGCAGGCGTTACTGTTTGGACATATCAACAAACAGGGCTATTTGATTAAAACAGCCCAGGATGAGTCTAAAGAAGTGGCTCTTGGATATGCATCGGAAAGAGCTAACGGAAAGATGGAAGTAACCTGGTATTACTGCGGTAAATTCTCCAATTCCGAAGGGGACGAATACGAAACCAAGGGAGAAAAAACACCGACAAAAACAAAATCAATTAAAGGGAAATTCTATCAACGGCGTAAGCCAATAGTCATTGATGGAAAAAGCAAGAACCTAATCAGCACAACGGTTAGTGAAGAAGCCTTAACCGTGTCGGATACAAACGCACTGGCTGCATTGGATGACTGGTTTACCGAAGTACAAGAACCAACCTTCACGGTTTAAGGTGATTGAGTATGAATGTAAACCTAACAGTCAATGATAAAGAATACACGCTGAAAAAATTACCACCGAAAAAATACAAACGGTTCAGAGACATGCTCAGTAAAGTGGGCGACATGGATCTTTTCGGGGCCAACAATTATACGGATGAGGCGTTGGATGAAGTGTTCATGGTGGTCTCTAATTTATTCAATGGAGAATTATCGGTGGAGGAGATTGAGGAAAACTCTGATATCTCAGATCTGATTGCATTTGTCCGTGAAGTCCAGTTTGATATTGAAAAGGGAGCTGCTGACCGGATCAACAAAATGTACCAGGATTTTTTTCAAAAAAGCGCCGAAGCTTTAGCGCAAAAAACCTCAAACAATTCATAGAAGAAAAAAGAATACCAGAATTTTACAAAGAGAAAACCGCCGTTGATGTGATTATGAACGAGCGGTTTTTTTCATATTGCTTAAAAAAATTCAAAGAAAAACAGGATGAGCTGGGAAAAATAATTGGTGCTGAAAAAGAATATAGCCCAATGAAACAGGCTCTGAAAGAAAAAGGCCTCATCAAAGAGGACGATCACAAAGAAGATCTGTTGTATGAGATATACCAGGTCGTTTATTTTGCGGTTGAGCAATTAAACTGTTCTTTTTTTGAGGCATGGAATGGTGATTACATTGATATTTATGAAGCATTAATTTTCAAAATAAAAAACGGAGGTGATGACTAATGGCAAGCGCAACCCTGAGAGTTGGAGCTGATATTTCAGAATTTCAAAAAGCAACCAAACAGATGAATGACGAAATGAAGACATTGGATTCAGCAATGAAAGCTTCAGCGTCGGCAGCAGCATTAGCAGATGACAAATTCAAAGGGCTGAAAGATCAGCAGTCATTATTGGCCGACAAAGTGAAAATTGCTTCAGAGGCTGTGCAGACTCAAAAGAGTTATATTGATACCTTGGCAGAAAAACAGGAAAAATTAAAAACAAAACAATCGGAGTTAACCACAAAAATTGCGGAAACTACCGAAAAATGGGAAGCTGCTAAAACTCAATATGGCAAAAACAGTGATGAAGCCAAAAAACTGGCCGATGATCTGGGAAAACTTGAGAAACAGCAGAAAAATAATGACAGTGCCATTGATTCAAATATCACAAAAATCAATGCTGCTAATAAAAAACTAGAAGACAATAAAGACAAACTCAATCAGACTGAAAAAGCATTAAAAGTTGTTAATAAAGAGGTTAGTTCATTCAAAATAAATGAGTTGGCTGACAAACTGGGGAACGCTTCCACAAAAATGAAAGATTTGGGCGGGAGCCTGACAGCTGGGATAACCGTTCCTGTCGCTGCTGCAGTCACCGGTCTGGGTTTATTGGCAGCCAAAGCAATCGATAATGCAGATGGCATTCAAAAAATGTCAGATGTGACCGGGATCTCAGCGGAAAGATTGCAGGAGCTGCAATATGCCGGAAATAATCTGGGGGTCAGTCTGGATACCATTGCCGGCGCCCAGGCAAAACTTACTAAATCCATGGCCGCCGCCATCGATGGCACGGGAACCCAGGCAGAGGCATTTTCTACTCTGGGGATATCAGTAACAGACAGCAATGGAAATCTCAGAGATGCCAAAGATGTCATGAACGAGGCTTTTTCAGCGCTTAATGGAGTAGGTAACGAAACAGAGCGGGATGCATTGGCCATGAGTATCTTTGGTAAGTCTGCAATGGAATTAAACCCAATGATCAAGGCAGGATCCGATGAGATGGCACGATTGACAGAAGAGGCCAGAAAAGTTGGAGCAGTATTAAGTGGTGAAGACATTTCGGCTATGGACGCCTTTGGAGACTCCATGGATGCTGTAAAAATGGCAATCTCTGCTGGTTTTGCTAAAGCGTTTGCGGAATTACTTCCTAAACTGCAGGAACTTATGCCAGTGATCCAGGAGAAGATTATTCCAGCCATTGCCGGGTTTGCTGAAGGAATAGCAGATCTGATTTTAAAATTCAGCAATTTACCAGGGCCATTACAGGGAATAGTTGGTGGAGCTGCAGGTTTAACGGTAGCCATGGGACCACTACTTATGTTGTTTGGTGGAATCGCCGGGGGATTATCAAATATTTTAGGTTTGGTTGGTTCATCCGGATTAATCGGGGGAATGAGCGGAGCAGCCGGAGCCACCGGGGGATTATCAGCCGCATTTACCGCCTTAACCGGGCCGGTAGGCATAGCGGTGGCAGCAGTAGCAGCCATTGGAGCCGTGATTGCCGGTGCCTGGCAGAATTCAGAAATTTTTCGAGATTCAGTGGGTTCAGCTTTTGAATCAATTAAAGTTACGATTCAAGATGCCTTTGCCAGGATCAGTGAAGCAATGGGTCCAGCGTTGGCATCATTCCAGGGATTTTCTACAGATGTGACACCAATTCTACAGCAGATCGGTGATTTTCTGGGAACGTATGTTGTGCCAATTGTGAAAGGTTTTTTCGAAAATTTCATAAATGGTTTTGCAAGTGTAATTGTGGCCATTGCACCGTTTGTTGAAGGGATCGGGAATCTGTTATCCTTCATCGGAAATTTTGTTGGAGCTGTCTTTGCGCTATTTAATGGTGATTGGGCTGCAGCTTGGACATTTGCCCAGGCCATGGGTCAGAGTTTTGTTGATTTTCTGGGGAATGCACTGACAGGAATGCAAAACATGTTTTTTCTGGTATTTGGCAATCTGATTACGAAGATTCAGGAAACATGGACAAATATTCAAACATCTACAACTGAGGCATGGAATGCAGTCACAGCGTTTTTAAAAGAAACCTGTGATGCAATTTATAACAACACCATCGGAAAAATAACTGAAACGGCCAAGGGCGTTGCTGACAAGTGGCAGGAAACAAAGATTGATTCCCAGCAGAAATGGAATGACATCAAGCAGGATCTGGCAACAAAATGGAATGAGATCTATGCCAATGTGACAGAAAAAGTAAAAGCAACCACTATGGATGTTGCTCAGAAATGGGAAGATGCAAAAACTGATGCTGATATGAAATGGAGTGATATCAGAGAAAATCTGAGAACCAAGGTTGGTGAAATTTATGAAAACACCATCGGAAAAGCTCAAAATATCCTGGAAGATCTGGCATTGAAATGGGACAAGATCAAATCTGATGCCGGAACAAAATGGGGTGAGGTAAAGACTACAATCGAGGACGCCGTGAAAGGGTTGCCTGGATATTTATTTGAGATTGGTAGCGGAATGATGGCTCAAATGGCTTCGGGAATATCGACTGCTATTGAACAGGTTTATACTGGAGTTTCTACACTCGTCACGGAAGTAATCAAACGATTTAAAGAAGGGTTCGGGATTAATTCACCGTCCACGGTATTAAAAGAAATTGGTCAGTTTATGATCGAAGGACTAATCAAAGGTTTATCAGGTGATAACTTGATGTCTTTTGTTAATAATATCGTTGAAAGCCTTAAATCGGCATTCTCAAGTGGTGTTCTAAATATTGGAAATCTTATGGCTACTTTAGGAAGTTCGGCCAGTGAATTGTTATCAAAATTAGGCATAAATTTGGGTGCAACATTCGGATCTGCTGGATTAGCGGGGAAGGTTTGGGGATCCCCAACAGGTTCAACACCTTTAGCAGAAAACTTTGCATGGGATGAAGATTTCGGGGAAAGAATCGGATCGGTTGGGAGTCAATATCATGAAGGGTTAGACTTTAATGATACGGTAGGCGAAGGATCGCCACTTTACGCGATACAAAACGGTGTGGTTTCATCAGCTGGATATAATGGCGGATATGGAAACCAGGTAATAATTGATTTTGGCAATGGAATTGCAGCATCCTATTCACATTTAGATAGCATTGGTGTTGAAGCAGGACAAAGTGTAGTGATGGGTCAATACGTTGGCTCTGTTGGAAATACGGGGGCATCTTACGGAGCCCATCTTCATTTTGGGTTGCTTATTAATGGTGAATATGTGGATCCCATGCAGTTATGGTCAGGTGCCAGTTTTGATGTTGGTTCCAGGTATGTTCCGGAAGATATGATTGCCCTGATCCATAAAGGTGAGGCAATTATTCCGGAAAAAGAAAATCCATATGCAAACAGCAGTGGAGCGATCATGCCACAAGGAACAAAGGTTGAATTTACACAAAACAACTATAGCCCCAAAGAATTGCGCCCATCTGAGTCCGCCCGACTTGCCAAACGTGGGCTTCAGGAATGGGCTTTAATGATGGCGTAAAGGAGTTGAGATAACTGAAAACATTGAAATATATTAATAGCCAGGGAGAAGAGTTGATTTTCACAGACTCTACTCCTTTTTGGTTGAAGGAATTTTCTCAGAATACTGCAGTGATAAATCATACAAACAAAGGATCTGGCCAAGACGGGAATACATTTTTAAGCAATTCATTGGATGATAGCGACCTTACTCTAAAAATATCAGTAAGAGGAAGTGAAATAAGTGAATTTGAACAGCTTAAAGCAAAATTGAGAAGAGTATTCAATCCGAAGTTTGGTAAAGGAGCCCTCATTCATAACAATGGGGAAAAAGATTTGGAAATCAAATGCGTACCGGCAAAAGTACCGTTCATAGTCAATAAGAGCGATCGGAGAGGTGATTGTATCATTTCTTTGGTCGCAAATAGCCCATACTGGATGGATATGAACCAGACAAAAGAAGAAATCGCACTCTGGGTAGGCGACTTTGAATTTGACTTCCTAAACGGTCTACAGATCCCAGAAGAGGGAATCATTATGGGCCACCGGGAACTGAGTCTGATTGTCAATTGTCCCAATGATGGCGACGGTGAAGCTGGTATGATCATCGAGTTTCGGGCTTTGGCCACGCTGACAAATCCATCACTCCGGAACGTCAACACCCAGGAATTTGTGAAAATCAATAAAACCATGGTTGCCGGTGAGATCATCCGGGTGAATACACATTTCGCTGAAGAGGATGTGGAAATGGAGCTGAACGGGGTGACAACGAACGCTTTTAATTACATCGATGAAGACATGACCTTCCTGAAGCTTTACCAGGGCGATAACCTGTTTCGGTATGATGCAGAAACAGGCCTGGATAACCTGATTGTGAACATCTACAGACAAAACAAGTATCTGGGGGTATAGAGCATGGATCTTTATGTAGCAGACAGAAGCTTTAATAAACTGGGTACCGTCAATAACCGGACATCGCTCCGGTGGGTGCGCCGGTACCGGAAAACCGGAGAGTTTGAAATCCATTGCCCGGCAACAACGCAGAACATTGAAAAGCTGCAGCGTGGGAATGTCATCATCAAGCCCGGGGATCCGGAGGCCGGTTATATCAAATACCGAAACCTGCAGGAAAATGATGAAGGAAAAGAGTTGCTTGTGGTCAAAGGCGACTTCCTGACCGGGTATCTAAACAGGCGGATCATCTGGGGGATCG
Source organism: Acetobacterium woodii (assembly GCA_016213825.1). Classification (GTDB taxonomy): domain Bacteria; phylum Bacillota; class Clostridia; order Eubacteriales; family Eubacteriaceae; genus Acetobacterium; species Acetobacterium woodii_A. The sequence goes on from JACQZP010000018.1 coordinate 29,471, forward strand.
AGATTATAAACGGATTAGTAGAAGTAGCCATGCGGAATCTTGTCAATAAAAACGCCATCAGTCCAACGGACACAAACAGAATCATCCCGGGCTTGTCCCTGGGAGATCTGAAAAATTATACCGAAATGGCGGACTTTCAGACATCCTATCAGAATTTAACAGAAGAATTGGAAAGACTGTGTGCTCTGTCAGATATTGGTTACCGGATCCGTTATGATGGATCCACCAAATCGATGAAATTTGAAACCTATAAAGGACTGGATCGCTCATCCGGACAAAGCATCAATCCCCGGTGTATTTTCAGCAAAAACTATAACAATGTGGAAAAGCAGGAGTTTACTGAGAGCGACGGAAACTATCGGAATCTGGTATTGATCGGAGGAATTGGAGAAGGAACTGACAGGAAGTTTGCAACGGTTGGAACGGCAGCGGGTTTGGACCGTTATGAGATCTTTAATGATCAGAAAAGCCTGAGCAATGTTGTGGATAGTGTAACTTTAACCGACGCAGAATATCAGGTGCTGCTTCAAGGAAAAGGCAATGAGACGCTGACACAAAATAAAAAGATTTGTGTTTTTGACAGTTCAATCGATGTGAATGCAAACCGGAAATATAAAGAGGATTATGATCTGGGTGACATCGTGACAAACATCAATAAAAAATGGGGTGTCAAGCTGGATACCAGGATCGAAGAGATTGAAGAGGTCTATGAAGAGGATGGCGAAAAGATCAACGTCGTTTTTGGTGATGAAGCGCCGACACTGATTGATAAGATCAAACAAATAAACAGACAAACATCATCTTCCGGAGGATCGTCAAGTATTGTGATTTCATCAATTGATGGAGGGATATTTTAGAAAGGAGTGATTTTATGGCAGAATCAAGTGGTATTTTTCCATCGATCAATGGGGACAGAAGGTATTTCACCAGTTTTTTTGCAGAGTATTTTGCAGACTTTATCGGTAACGGGATATATCCCAACCCATCAACGATGTGCCAGGTCATTGCAAATAATGACATGACAATTACGGTCAAGCCTGGGAATGGTTATATAAATGGCTTTAAGTACAAAAACACAAGTGATTTAGAAAAGAGTATTGATATAGCTGACGGGGTGCTCAAAAGAATTGACCGTGTTGTTTTGAGGCATACCGTTTTAGACAGAGAGATTAAGGCCTATATCAAAAAAGGAACATTTGCCAGCAGCCCGGTGGCTCCAACGCTGCAGCGTGATGCAGACATGTGGGAGCTGGGGATTGCAGATATCTATATTGCCAATGGAGCGGTCAGTATTTCCCAAGCGAATATTTCAGATCTACGTTTGAACAATGATTTTTGTGGAGTTGTCCATGGCGTGATTGATCAAGTGAATACAACGACGATCTTTAACCAGTTCCAGGCATGGTATTTAGAAACAGTGGATGGAGCAACAACAGATATTGCGACGATGCTTTCAGCATTTCAAAGCGGGTTTAATACCTGGTTCGCTGGGGTGCAGGATACATTGTCAGGGGATGTTGCCGGGAATTTATTAGCAAAGATACAGAATTTAATCATGACATCAGAAACTGAACCGATCAACCCTACAGCTGGTAGTTTTTGGTATAAGGTACTGTAATGGATATCCAAATAAAACGTGGTTTAGCAAACAATATACCCACGTTATTGGAAGGGGAGCCGGCAATAACCACTGATACCGGGAAATTATATGTTGGTGAATTTCTAATTAATCCAGACGGTACGGCAGTTAGTTGGAATGATGTAACAGGAAAACCTGAAACATTCATACCGAGTGAACACAACCATGATGACCGATATTACACTGAAACAGAAGTTGACACAAAATTAAGTGGAAAGTCGGATACGACACATAGCCATACTGGCTCATATGAGCCAGTTATAGTAACGAAAAAAGCTGCTTTCAATATGGACTTTGGTACATCGACAGGTACGGTTTGTCAGGGAGATGACAGCAGGTTATCCGATTCCAGGAACCCAACCGCTCATACTCATGACGACCGTTATTATACTGAAGCCGAAACAACCGCTGCAATAAGCGCAGCGATTAATTTATTAATCAATGGATCGCCGGGTGCCCTGGACACTTTAAATGAACTTGCTACTGCAATGGGGAATGATCCAAATTTTGCATCGACAATCACAAATGCTTTAGCAGGAAAAGTTGATAAAGTTACTGGAAAGCAGTTATCTAGCGAAGATTTTACAACAACGTTATTGAATAAGCTCAACAATATAACTGGAACCAACACCGGAGATGAAACCGCATCGACAATTAAAACGAAACTCGGAATATCAACGCTCAGCGGTAGTAATACAGGCGATCAGAATCTTGCAAGTTTTGGATTGACAGCTACAGCAACTGAGCTGAATTATACTGCCGGGATAACAAGCGCAATTCAAGGTCAATTAGACACAAAAGCACCATTAAACAGCCCGGCGTTAACAGGAAATCCAACGGCTCCCACACCAGCAACGGATGACAATGATACCAGTATTGCTACAACAGCATTTGTAAAATCACAGGGGTATATCACCAGTTCGGGTAGCGGTGCGAAAATAACAACCGCGAGCGTCGAACCAGCAACACCGAGTGCCGGCGAATTCTGGTATAAAATTTTATAGGAGGTAAGTAAACATGGCAACAATTAAAGCGCAGAATAATCAAAGGAATGCTTCCAATGACGGATGGGATGTAATACACCATGAGACGGAAGCAAGCATTGTGTTAATGGCAGATGGGACTACGAGTGTTGAAACAAAAATTTCAAATCTCGATTCGGGTGTTGCAGCAAAACTTGATTCATCAAGTCAATCCGCTATTGCGGGAAAAATTTATGCGTATAAAAATATAGGAGGTAGCTTATAATGGCAGCAAATTTACAACCAATATTCCCGCTAACACCAAAGGTTAGCTGGGGAACAGTGGCAACAGCAAATACAGTAAAAGATGGAACTGGTACGGTGGTAACGGCTTTTACAGCGGGGGTTAATGGGTCAAAAATCGATCAGATTAAAGTGCGGGCGTTAGGAACGAATATTGCTACGGTTTTACGAATTTTTGTAAATAACGGGTCTGCAAACACGACGGCAGTAAATAATACGCTGATTCATGAGGTCACAATTTCGGCAACTACATTGTCAGAAGTGGCGGCGCTAACGGATACAGATGTTACAATCACAAAAGGTTCTGATGTTGTGGTTCCGATCCCATACCTGCCAGCTGGATACAAAATCAATGTGGCAATTGGAACGACGATCGCTGCAGGTCTACAAGTTACCGTTCATGGAGCGGATTATTAAAATGGGTAGCAGTTTTAATGGTTTTATAGATAATCGTATCGCCAAAACAAAACCACAATTGATAAATGGTTTACGAGCAGGTTATAAAATTGTTGATGATTATATAATACCTGTAGAGTCAAAAGCTGATTCTAGCTTCACTGTTTTTGTTGGAAATTATATGTTTGTTGCGAGCGGTGGAATACTTACCATAAGTGTACTTGACGCAACAAACACCGCATATATTGTTATAAAGAGTATTACGATAACGCCAACATCAACAATAACTGATATGATTGTAACTCCTGATGGTAAGAAAGTGTACTTATCATCATATGTTGGAACTACTTATTGTTTAATTGAGTATGATGTTCAACTTAATACGTTTATAACTAGATACTCAGGTTCAACATCAGGAACATATGCAAGTGTTCTTTATTGCGATGATACTTATGTTTGGTGTGTTTATTCGGTAGATGGAACAATGGCAACTTATAAGACAAGAAAGTGCTTAGTATCTGATTTTAGTGTTGTTCAAGAAGCAGCAGCAACTGGTGGGTGGAATGCTGGAAACAATATATCAAATAACGCTGGCTATAGTGCACTCAAGTTTTTAGTAGAAAGCACAGGGATATTGCACATACCTAAAAGTACATCTGGCAATCAAGATAGTACAATTGCCTACATAAACTTAAACACGCTGGTTACGACATCGTCAAACAGACCGGCTTATGGTGCGGATAATGCAAGAAGGTATGGTGATGGATTTTACACAGATGGGGTATACAACTATGAGATTGTAATCCCATACAATGGAACTTATACAAGTGCTGTTTTAATGAAATATTTACCGGGAAGTCCAACATCTACACTTGTTTCGACTATTAGTTCAATTTCAGCATTTATAGACTATACAAAGTTTTCTAGTATATTTCCCATAGGAAGTAAAATTGAAGATATTCAGTTTAGTGATTATAACAATGAGGAAGTATGGTTGAAATTGATAAGTAGAAGTGGGACTTACAGCTATGTATATAGGTACACGTTGGTTTGTGTGGATTCGTTATTTACAAAGGTAAAGGATTGTATAACAGTTGGCAATTGTACAGCGGGGAGTGATTTTACGGTTGGTTATCCCGGGGGTACAGCGATGACAAAAAGATCAATTGAATTAAATAAACAAAGACATAATGTTTTTGATAAACTTATGTTTATTGATACAGAAGTAAATTATATGAAAACAGTGATAAAATAAAGGAGAAATTTTATAATGATATATGTAAAAATAAGTGATGGCAACATAGACATGATTCATCATATGCCGTTTGATTCAGTTCATGGACTAGGTATTGATGAAGAAACGTTATTATTGAGTGGTATTCTAATTGAGACACTACCAATACCAGATGTTGTTGAAGGGAAAATAAGTGAATTAAAATATTCGCAAGAAAAGGGTCTGTTTTATGAATATTATGATGTGCCAAAAACACAAGAACAGTTACAAAACGAAAGGTTTGCAAGCATAGAAACAGATTTAGCAAATGCAAGCTATGCTTTAATGATGGGAGGTCTTATTTAATGCTAACATATGAAAAAATTAAGACGTACTTTGATCGTGTATTATGGACCGCAGAGATGGTTGCTAATGCTGTGGTAAAAGGAAAAATAACAGCAGAGGAATACAAACAAATAACAGGATTGGATTATGTAGCAGCTTAGGCTGTTTTTTTATTACCAAAACGACATTATACGAAAGCAGAGGGAGGGCGGTTTTTGGGAGCAGAAGCAGCATTTGATTTAGCGGTAAAGTTAGTGGCAGGGGTTCTTGTATTTATTACATTCAAAGCAAAGTTTTATCAACCGTTAAAAAATTGTTTGAAAAAGAAAATTGTGCAGCCACACGTCGAGTTAAATAATCGATGTGACGAATTTGAAAAGACACAGGAAGTATTGGAAATTGGAGTATTAGCAATACTTCACGACCGTGTTTACCAGGCGTGCAAACATTACCTGGAACAAGAAAGTATTGACGTTGAAGATTTGAAAAATTTGGAACACCTTTATAATGCGTATGCTGCCATGGGTGGAAACGGAACATGTAAACAATTATATGAGCGTGTATGCGCTCTGAAATTCAAAACAGATTAAGGAGAAATAAAAAAATGAAAGAAAAAATATTTAAAATTTTTGATTATCTAAGCACGATGTCAACAAGTGATTTAACTCAACTCGTACTGTTTTTAATTGCGGTAATAAATGGGGCTCTGATTATCTTTGGAGTAAGTCCGGTTAATGTTTCAGAAAACTTTATTTATGCTGCAATATCCGGTTTAGCCGTGATCGCCGTTCCACTCTATAACAAATATAAAAACTGGAACATATCGAAAGAAGCGATAACAGGGCAGAAAGTAACGGATTTATTAAAAGATGGCGTATTAACAATTACACAGGTCGATAATTATATAAAAAATATGAAGCAGCAGGCATTAAAGGAAGAATGGGCAAGCCCTACTTATCCAGCTGAAGGAAGTAAAATCGAATAAGGACGGAGGTAGTAGTATGCTGCAAATCGAAGGAATTGACGTTTCTCAGCACCAGGGTGATATTCAATGGCCACTCGTAAAAAACACAAACAAAAAGTTTTCCGGCGTCCGGATCGGATGGGGTGAGGCCAGGAATGCATCAGGCGGGGAGCTTGATGCAAAAGCCCTGGTTAATTTGGAGGCCTGTATTGCCAACGGCATTCCCCCAATGCCATACTTATACTCCTACGCTCAAACCGTGGAAGAGGCAAAGATGGAAGCAAATTTTGTTAAAACCATTCTATCCAAATATCCACGCTCTACTTTTGCTTATCCAATCGCTTTTGACATTGAAGATCAACAGTATCAGGGGAACATCGATATCAACCCGATCATTGATGCATTCTGTGAAGAGATCCATGATTCCGGATATAAAGTCATTGTGTATACATCCTTGGATTGGTTTGAAAATAAGGTAAATGACATCAATAAAGGTAAGTGGTTCTCATGGCTGGGACAATGGGATGTGGATCAGCCGGAATTTATGCCAAGTATCTGGCAGTATTCAGATAAAGGATCCGTGGAAGGTATTTCCGGAAACGTCGATCTTAATATCTGCTATCAGGATTATGTGAATATTGACAACCCATTTCCAACGAAATCGGTTGAAGTCGTAGTTACTCAGCCATCAAGTCCATCCCAGGAAGTTATTACACCAGCGGATCCTTTAAGTATCCAGGTATTTTCGATTATTGAAGAGCAAAGAGTTTTAAGACTTTTAAATTATGGAGACATCCAAGCAGATGGACAAGCCGGGGATTTGACAAGATCAGCAAGAAATAATGCAAGAAGAGGTTATGGACTGGCTGAAACCGGAGAATCAGGGCTGGATCTGGAACGATGCCTAAGAGGTCAGCTCATGTCAGTGCAGGCCCGGTTAAATGAATTAGGTTATGTATGCGATATTGATGGTCGCCTGGGGGATGCCGGCACCCAGACAACAGACCGGGTATTAAGTTTCCAGAGAGACAGAAGCCTGACAATCGATGGAATAATTGGGACCAATACTTTTACGGCGTTGTTTTCAATGACAAACATACCGGTCGCAGCAACGGCGCCGGTAGTGGCATTGCCTGAAGGAATGGCCTCAAAGAATTTCAGCTGGTACGAGTTAGCGTGTGGATGCATTAAGGGAGATCCGACAAGCGGGTGCAATGGATATCCAGAAACAAATTATGGCCAGATCATAGCACAACAGCTCATTGATAAACTGCAGCAGCTCCGGGACTACGTCGGGGCGATTGTCATTACATGCGGGATCCGTTGTACGGAGAATAACAAATACTGGCAAGGCGTTTGGAATTCACTCCATATGTTGGGTGAAGCCATAGACTGCTATTGTCCAGGACTGGATATCATCGAGTTTGCCAGGATCGCATGGCAGGTATTTGGAATCGCGGTTAGGGTATATCCGTCACAAAAGTTTGCTCATTTGGAGTTGTCAGATCTTGGGGGAGTATATAACCAGGAAACAGGCGTATTTATCTATTAAAGTTGTGGCCACCTTCGGGTGGTCCTTTTTTTATTTTTTGAAAAGTGATAGAATTGATATAAAACTTGAGGGGGTACACCATGTTATTAAACGAAGAAGCAAAAGCAGTTCAAGAGGTCGCAAAAACATCAGGAAAATTTATTGATGGAATTCGTGATTTTGGTTCTTTTATCGCAAAATTCATTTCTGGTCCATTGGAACAAAAAAAGGGTATATTAGAAGATGAACTAAAATACAGCAGATGGGAAAATCAAATTATGTTAATGCAAAAAGCAGAGAAATTTATTGTGGAATGTGGTTTGAATACACAACCAACAAACCCGATCCCTTTTAAATTGGCTGTTCCATTATTTCAAGCGGCAACACTAGAAGATGATGATTATTTACAAGAACTATGGGCGAATTTGCTTATTAATTCAAGTTATAATGAAAGCGGAGTAAAATTAACGAGGACTTTTATTGATATATTAGAACGAATAAGTTCATTTGAAGCAAGAATATTAATGAAAATTTATGAGTTGCCATACGGCGAAACCGAGAGCAGTGGAGTGATCACTGTTAATTTACCAGATGAAGCAATACCTAAAAAAGATAAAGATATAAAAGAGTATCATTTAGAGAATGAAGAAGTATTATTTGCACTCGCTAATCTTGCTAGTTTAGGTTGTGTTTCTGCAGGAAGAACAATTGGTGGAGGTCAACGGTTTGAGTTAGTTAACCCGACTATATTAGGAAGATATTTTGTTAGATCATGTGCACTTAAATTTTAATAACAATACTTAAATATAAGATTTAATATGGATTAGCACATTCTTAGCACACGAGAAAAAATACATATATAAAGGAAGAAAAAGAACGAATAAAAAAAATGGCATAAAATAAGGGATTGAGACAGGATAGTAAATTAGAAAAAAGAAAAAAGAACAGGATGCATCTGACTTTTAATCAGGGTGTCGGGCGTTCAAGTCGCCCATGGGTCACCATTTTAAAATTTAACCGCAGATCATGCGGTTTTTTATTTTTTTGAAAGATCATTATTAAGTAAAAAGATTGAAATATTCCATGAAATAATAAAAAAAGTACTGATGAAAATCAGACTAGGCTATTTTATTTTCAGTGCTAAATGATATAATTATTTATAGCATTTTTAATAAAGATAAAGACATGAAGAAAAGGAGGCGCTTAAGTGGAAAATATTTTAAACATGAACGAAGGAAAATTGAGAATTATACAAGAAACGGTTCCAGGCAAACAGGTAACACTGGCTCATATCATTGCAAGTCCTGATGAAATCGTGTATAAAAAACTTGGCTTAAATCCCAGTGTAGATTATCAGAAAGCAGCCATCGGCATACTGAGTATGACCCCATCAGAAATATCCGTTATTGCTGGCGATTTAGCCATTAAAACATCGGTAATTGATCTGGGTTTCATTGATCGCTTTAGTGGGACGTTAATGTTTACCGGGCGGATTTCAGAGGTCGAATCGGCGATCAAAACAATCCTGGCATATTTACAGAATACATTGAAATTTACAATTTGTGAGATTACAAAAACCTGAGAATGAAGGCATAACATGAAAAAAATGATCTTAGTAGGCAGAAGTGAATGTGGAAAAACTACATTAAGACAAGCTTTAAAAGGAAAAGAAATCCGATACGAAAAAACTCAGTATGTAAATTACTATGACGTGGTGATTGATACGCCAGGGGAGTATGCGGAAAACAGCAGTTTAGCTCGGGCTTTGGCACTATATTCGTATGAGTCGGATATTGTTGCGCTGCTGATCAGTGCAACAGAACCTTATTCGCTTTATCCTCCCTGTGTAACAGGGGTATGCAATCGCCCTGTTATCGGTATCGTAACGCAAATTGATGCACCGGATGCAGATATTAACCAGGCAGTAGAATGGCTTGAATTAACAGGGTGTGAAAAGATCTTTCAAGTGAGTTCATATACCGGACAAGGAATCTGGGAGATTTTGGATTATCTTAAAGATGAAGGCGATATTTTACCCTGGGACCAGAAATCTGATGCAGAAAAGCCGAGAAGCGTTATATCAACAAAATTGATGTAGGTCTAGGTGTTATTTAGTTTAAAAATTTTGCAGATATTTAGATGTTAAATAAAATATTAAAATTAGCAAACTAAACACTTGCAGATTAATAAAATAATTGTTATAATTATAACGTTGCGGAAGTGGCTCAGTGGTAGAGCACTGGCTTCCCAAGCCGGGGGTCGCGAGTTCGAATCTCGTCTTCCGCTCCAAGTTATTATTATATAGCAATCGATTGTATGAGTGTAAAGTTGCTTTAAGTGATTTTACACTTTTATTACGTATTATTCTCTTTTTTAAAAGCAGGATGTTTAGCTCTGAAAGGAGCCGCTATGAGTTTTAATCTATCCCTAATCAGTTTTTTCATCTTAATCATTGCTTATTTTATTGTTGTAGAGATCTTTACCGTGCTCTTTCGTCTTACCGGTTTACGAGAAGATAAGGCCCGTTTTCAGGCTATTTCCTGTATGACCAACAGTGGATTTACGACAAAGGAAAGTGAATTGATATTGAATTCGGTTGCCAGACGCCATCTAGCCCGGATTATGATGATATTTGGCTATCTTTTTGGAGTAACAGGCGTTTCAATTTTAGTCAATCTTTTTATCCGGTCATCAAGCGATCAGATTAACTGGATGACGATGGTCTACTCACTGATATTTTTAGCCATAATTTTAGTAATTACTCATTCCAAATGGATTATCAGAAGCTTTGATAAGTTGGTGGAGCGATTGGCGAGAAATAAAGAGAAAGGTGCATTTTGCAACTACATTCGGATATTGGAAATGTTTCATGATAAGCTCATCGCCGAGGTTTTTGTAACCCATATTCCGCCGGAAATTTTGGAAAAAACGCTATTGGAAATGAATTTTCGCCATACTTATAAACTAAATGTATTGTTAATAAAACGAGGAAATACGATTATTGATCATGTTATTGCGTCTGATAAGATAATGCAGGGAGACCGGGTTTTAATATATGGATCCAAGAGAAATATTATGGAACTTTTCAAAGCTGAATTTGATGAGTAAAAAAAAATCAAAAAAAAGTTAAAAAATTTGTAAAACGGGTTGACAAATACCATGTATTTTGTTAATATAATCAAGCACGTTACAGACAACAACATTGTCTTTGCGGATGTGGCGGAATTGGCAGACGCGCTAGACTTAGGATCTAGTATCAATTGATGTATGGGTTCAAGTCCCTTCATCCGCACCATCAATAAGCGGAAGTGGCTCAGTGGTAGAGCATCGCCTTGCCAAGGCGAGGGTCGCGAGTTCAAATCTCGTCTTCCGCTCCAAAATTTAATAAATCAGAAACGACTTGAGCATTGCTCGGGTCATTCTTTTTTAATCTACTTATGTGCGCCCATAGCTCAATTGGATAGAGTGCCTGGCTTCGAACCAGTAGGTTGGGGGTTCGAGCCCCTCTGGGCGTACCATAAACGTGCTTAAACAGTCATTCGTGGCTGTTTTTTATTTACCAAAAAGTAGTTGCTAAATAAAACAGAGATGATACTAAGACACAATCAGAATAGGAAATGTTATGAAATTAGAAGTGAGTATTAATAAAGCTATTTTGCATGTATTGGACACAAACGCAAATATACCGGTATTATCGGATATGCTGTTGAACATGACGGTAACAGTTAAGGAATATATCGAAAAGCATGTGGAGAAATCACTGAAGGATCCAGAGATAAAGCGGACTGTTTTCAGAGCGGGCAGTCCATTTAAAGATCGGGTAGCTGATTATCGAAATAATCCCCACGAACTGATCAGAGTCAGTTCTGAGATTTCACAGCTATTCTTTGATTATATGTTGGAGAACATTGAAATTCCCTCGGCTGATTTGGTTTTTGTGGACTTTAGTGTGGAACACGAAACCTACCTGGGAATTTTCAAGTTCAACTATAAGCAGGGGTATATTCATTATGTGAACACCGACAATGGTTTAACCAATGATATCCTGGTTCAGCCCTGTGTACTGCCCACAGAAAGTCAAAAGTTAGACGAGTTTATCCTGATAAATTTAGCAACTGATGAAGTGCTAATTAAAGAAAAGAAGTTTACAATCAATAATGAAAAAGACTATTATATTTCCAACCAGCTGATTTTCTGTGAGCCGGCGATATCGGAAAAAGCTGCCTTTGATATTATCGATAAAACAGTCAAAGAAGTGATCGTCAGAGAATACGGCGGTGATTATGAAAAATTAAACACTGCCAAAGCCGTACTGGCTGATGATTATGAAATGGAAAGCGAAATTGATGTCGATAATTTTGCGAAGACAGTTTTTGACGGTGACACCACCATTCAGGATCAGTTTAAAGAGCGCTTGGAAGAAAAAGGTCTCTATGAGAAGAAAATTCCGGTTACCGCAAATATTGAAAAGAAAATATATGGTAAACAAAAATTTATAACCGATACCGGTATTGAAATCAGCATTCCCATGGATCAATTAAAACGAAATGATATTATCGAATTTAAAAACAACCCAGATGGAACCATTTCGGTGGAGATCAAGAATATCGGACTTTTAAATCAAAAATAGTCAGATAAATTAAATTGTAAAAAGTTTCCGATACATGATGAATCATCTCAATTTGGAAGGGAGAATCTTATCAATATGGAAAAAGCATTTAAAGTAATCTCAAAAAATACCTTTGCATCCTGCATTCCGTTAATTAGCGCAAATCGAAACGAATTATTGGCTGATGTTGAGGTGGGCGTAGCAAATGGGTGTGATTTTTTAGAATGGCGGCGCGACCACTATCGGCAGGGTGACATTTTAACGTCTGCAGATGAGTTGGCGCTGTTAACCGAAATAAAAAAAAGAATGCCAAACCAGGGACTTATTTATACCTATCGCAGTCATCGTGAAGGTGGTGTTTTTAAAACCTCAGATGAAGTTCGGGAAGCCGCCATTAATACCGCCATTAAAAGTAATCTGGTGGATTATGTAGATGTCGAACTTCACAGCGAAGCTGCTTTCTTAGAACGGATTAAAGCGCTTTTAAAAACCAGTCATACCCAATGGGTCGTATCACATCATAACTTTGAAAAAACCCCAACCTCAGCGGAAATTAGCGCTATTTATACAGCTATGGAAAGCGCTGGAGGAGATGTCCTTAAACTGGCAGTGATGCCGAATTCGATGGACGATATTCGCCAGTTAATGTGTGCCACCCTCAACCATAACGGACAATCACTCAAAGCGGTCATTGCGATTGCGATGGGCGAGTCCGGCGGAATAACTCGGATTGCGCCGGAATTATGCGGCGGATCCTTGACTTATGTGGCTGGCGCCGGGAAAACAGCTCCAGGGCAGCTTAGCTTGGAAGAGATTATCGATTTAAGAAAAAGAATCGCTCTGATATAATCAGAGCGATTCTTTTTCTAGAAAGGCAACCATCCAGGGTTTTGTTTTAAATCGCAAAACAAACCATTTGGATAGGAGAGCACAGATGATCCCAATTACTATGCCGACCAGAACATCAGTAGGGTAATGAACAAAAAGGTAAAGTCGGGAAAAGCAGACAAGCAGTGCAAAACCAAGAAGCATCCACCGCCACCGATCTTTTCGGGTTATGAAATATGCCCAAACAAAGGCAAAAACAGAAGCACTGTGACCGGAAGGAAATGAGAATCCTCGAGGATCTGGCAAAAGTATTTGGATCTCATAAATAGTGTATGGCCGAGGTCGAGCGACAATTGGCTTAATGATAGCATTGACGATCATAAAATTCAACAGCAGGGAAACCAGAATAATGAGGCCCGTTAATCGGGTTTCTTTTTTTAGGATCAGCAACAGAGCAGTTAGCATGGCAAGAACGCCATCGCCCCAAAGGTTCGTGATGAAGATGAAGAAGCCATTGAGTTGGTCAATCACAAGATACTCATGAATCCATACGAGAATATTCAGATCCATTTAATTTATCTCAGTGGCGGGATCAAGATTTTTGATTTCCCAGTTAATCGGTTCAATCCCTCGGGCCACCAATAGTGCGTTGGCTTTTGAAAAAGGCCGACTGCCGAAAAAACCTCGGTGGGCGGATAGCGGACTGGGATGGGGCGATGCAATAATCGGGTGACGGGAGTTGGTAATCAGTGCTTTTTTATTTTGAGCATCCCGACCCCAGAGAATAAAAATAACGGGCTCTTCCCGGTTGTTTAAAGTTTCAATGATCCGGCTGGTGAAGGTCTCCCAACCGACATTGCGATGGGAGCCAGCTTCTCCGCCGCGAACAGTAAGAACAGCATTAAGAAGCAGTACCCCCTGTTCGGCCCAACTGGTTAAGCAACCGTGGTTGGGAATGGGATAGCCTAAATCGGTTTCCAGTTCTTTATAAATGTTAAGCAGCGAAGGGGGAATAATGACCCCAGGTTTGACCGAAAAAGACAGCCCATGGGCCTGGTTGGGACCATGATAGGGATCCTGGCCAATGATACAAACCTTGGTACCTGTTAATGAGGTAAAATGGAAAGCGTTGAAAATATCACCCATAGGTGGATAAACCACCCGGCTTTTGTATTCTGTGATCAGAAACTGTCGTAGCTTTAAATAGTAATCTTCTTTGAGTTCTTGTTGAATGGGATTTTCCCAATCGTTATTAAAATGAATCGGCATGGCTTAATCTCCTGTAAAAATGTTTGCTGAAATCTGGGGTCATAAGTTCCCGAAAGCTTTGAATATGATGAAGGCTGGATTCTTTAATGGTCTCAAGTCGATGAGATTGGAGCGCATCATCAACAGAAATAACCGACATTCCGGCAGCTTTCGCACCATGAATGCCTTCTAAGGTATCTTCAAAAACCAGACAATGTTCCGGCGGAACGTCAAGCGCTTTGGCAGCATCTAAAAAGACATCGGGATAAGGTTTGCCCCGTCCGACTTCACAGGTAAAGTGGAGTGAATGAAAATACCCATCAATACCATATTGGGGTAGAAACAGCTCCAGGGTGGATCGTGTATTTGAGGTGGCGATGGACATCGGTATATCATGGGCAAAAACCCAGGATAAAAAGGGCAGAGCACCTGGTTTAAAACCTATCTCATTAAGAATGGCATTGCGGGACATCACATCCCATTCTGCTTTGATATCCTCAATGGAGTCGGATAAATGAAACCGCTTTTTAAAATATTCGGCGGTCTCGGTGAAACTCTTACCAGATATAGCCATCGACAAATCTTCAGGGCAGGCGAGTCCCCGACGCCCCAGAAAATCCACATCAATTTGGTGCCAGAGATTCATGGAATCCACGAGGGTGCCATCAAAATCGAATATAATTGCGCTTATTTGTTTGGTTATCATGAGGGGGGCCTTTCAGAATGTAGTGTCTTGATTATACACCATAAAAGCAGGTTTTCAACCATGATTTTTTATTCCAAAGAAGGCAGGATTATGATACAATGGATAAAGTATACAATATTATAAGTACAACGAGAGGGAAAGATGGATAAGATTAGTTTAAAAGCCAAGGCCAAAGTGAATCTGTCATTGGATGTTACCGGGATCAGAGCAGATGGCTATCACGAAATGCGGATGATCAATCATTCCATCGATCTGGAAGATATATTGACCTTTGAAGCATGTGATGAAGGGGTTATCCTGACATCAAATGATCAGACAATTCCGCTGGATGAACGAAATCTGGTAATGAAAGCGGCACTAAATCTACAAAATAAATTTAATATTAAGCAGGGTGTTAAAATTCATCTTGAGAAAAAAATTCCGGCCCAAGCGGGTCTAGCCGGTGGGAGCAGTGATGCGGCGGCGACTTTAAAGGGACTCAATATCATTTGGAATCTCAATCTGTCAATCAAGGAACTTTTGGCAATTGGGGTGACAATTGGGGCGGATGTTCCCTATTGCCTGGTTGGTGGCACCGCTCTGGTGGAAGGCATCGGCGAGCAAATTACCCCGCTGAAAGATCTTAAAAGCATGCCAGTCTTGGTGGTAAAACCAGATATCAACATCGCTACCCCCTGGGCGTTTAAGCAGCTTGATGAGCTGACGATCGAAAAACATCCAGATATCAAAGCGATTATCCAATTACTGGAAGCTAATGACTATAATGGACTGAAAGACATCATTGGAAATGTTTTTGAGGCGGTTGCCTTCACCACATATCCGGAAATAGCAGAAATAAAAAAAGAAATGTTAGAACAGGGTGCGATTGCATCAATCATGACCGGCAGTGGTTCGACTGTGATCGGCTATTTCCTGAATCAGGAATTGGCGGAGCAGTCATATCGACGATTTAATGAAAAATATAAAATGTGTTTTTTGATTGGGACAAAGGAAGATGAAGGAGAAGATTATGTGGGATGAAAAAAAAGGCTTAAGTCTTGATATAAGCTCATGCAAGCCATTGCGGGAAATTGTTTTTGAAACAATTCGCTGTGCTATTATTACTGGAGAACTACAACCGGGACAGCGTTTAATGGAGGTTCAATTAGCCGAGCAAATGGGTGTCAGTAGAACCCCGGTGCGCGAGTCCATCCGCAAGCTGGAATTGGAAGGTTTGGTAAAAATGGTGCCGCGAAAAGGTGTTTACGTTACCCCGATGTCAGTTAATGACCTCAAAGAAATGATGGAAATACGTCGAGCGTTGGAAGGGCTGGCCGCGGAACTGGCTGCTTTGAATGCTTCAAAGGAAGAAATTCATGGACTTTATGAAGCCAACGAGCGTTTTGGTGAATCGGCCCTGCAAAATGATGAAGAGGGAATTATCAAACATGATATGCTAATTCATGAAACCATTTATAAAGCCTCAAAAAATGTTAAACTGTTGACGATGATTAATAGCTTAAGAGAACAAATGCAGCGGTTTCGGGCTGAATATGTCCATCGCATTGATGATAAAAATCCGCTGGTAAATCAGCACATGGAAATAATCAGACAGATCGAAAAAGGCGAGGGCATGAAAGCCAACCTTGCCGCATGCGAACATATTTATACAACTGGAGACAGTATGCTGAGTTTACTGGAAAAACAGGTCGAATAAAAAAACGCTTCCTGGCAAAAACAAAAGATGTTTTTGCCAGGAAGCGTTTTATTTAAAAATAATTATTCTAATTTACCAAAATCGTTGTTCTCTAAAAAATTCTTATTATTAAATAAAGCAAGCACCAAAATGATACTACCACAGACAACAAACATATCAGCAAAATTAAAGATTGCAAACTTGATCATGCGAAAATCCAGAAAGTCGACCACAAAATTCAAGCGCAGTCGATCCAATAAATTACCGGCAGCTCCGCCGATAATAAAGGCCAGCGATACATTAATGACCCGATTTTCTTTGATGTTGGGAATTTTGATTAAAAAATAAATTAGTACACCAATAAAAACCAACGTCATAATGATCAAAAAGATTTGCATGTTTGTAAAAAAACTGAAGGCAGCTCCGGTATTCTCAGCATAGGTCAGGTGGAAAACATTCGGGATAATCGGAAAAGTGTCCAGTGGCTTTATATGGGCAACGACCAGGTATTTTGAATATTGGTCAAGAAAGATAACAAAAAGGATAATGGCTATATAGATCATGGTTTCTCCTAAATAAAGAATTGGCTATATAAAAATATTATGATAATTTGCTCTAAAATACAAGGAAAACTTTAGTTGAATGCAGTTTTATTTTAGTTTAATCTTAATTTAAGAAACTATTTGAAACTGCTTTGAATTTTTTAAGTTAAATGTTAAGATATAATTCGAGTTAAATTCGAATCTGGAGGAGTGGGTGAAGGTTAAAATTGACAAAGAACTTGTTAAAAAATATGGTTATATTTTAGCCAGTGCAATTATATTGCTGCTGATTTATAAAATACTGGATAATTTCGGAATGATTGCCGACACTGTCGGAGGGGTTATAGCCAGCACTTTAGAAGTGCTCAGACCGATTCTTCTGGGAGTTGTCCTGGCCTACTTTCTGTTCAGGCCGATGCGGGGAATTGAGAAGTTCATTTTCAAAGTTATTCCGAAAAGTATGAAGCGATCACGGATCGTCCGTTTGATTGCCATTCTGGTGGTATATGTCATTACCATTGTGATCGTTGTCCTGTTTTTCTATGCAACGATTCCGTCGGTGGTGGAGAGCCTCACCGGTTTGATTTATCAAACCCCCCAGAACTTAGCGGTGATTGATGACTATTTGGGGAAAATTATGGCAAACGGCGGTGCCACCCAGGATATTATCGCCAGTCTTAAATATGCTATTGACGGACTGCAAAGTATGACACCGCGGGATCTTTGGAACCAGGTAGCTTCTTACTTCGGGACAAATCCCGAGTCGCTTAAAGATATCAGCAGTGTAGCCTTTGTTTTTGTTAAGGGAACCATTGGCTTTATTATCTCTTTTTTCATTGTTTTTTTCATCGGGCTCTATTTAATGCTGGATAAAGAAAGAATCATTGAACAGGTGGATCGTTTCACTAAAGCGGTAATGGGAAAGACTTCCTATGCAGCTGGTCATTGGGCAGTGATCACCATTGATGATATTTTTTATAAATATTTTGCCGGAAAAATTCTGATCTCGATCCTGGTTGGCTTTGTCTATTATTTAGGGCTGCTGCTGATTGGGGTTAATTATGCGCCGCTCTTTGGGGTGATCATGGGAATTACCAATATGATTCCTTATTTTGGTCCAATTATCGGCGGGGTACTCAGTGTCGGAATTACCCTGATTGACGATCCGGTCAAAGCCTTATGGGTAGGGGTTTGGGTGGTTGTACTGCTGCAATTTGAAGGGAATATTCTGGCACCGAATTTTTTAGGGAAAATTGTTGAGCTCAATCCGTTTTGGGTGTTGGTCAGTGTAGTTGTTGGCGGCAGCCTCTTTGGAATCTGGGGAATGTTTATTGCCATCCCGATGTTTGCGGTAATCAAGGTATTTCTGGAAGAAGGCCTAACTCGCTGGGAAATCAAGAAAGAACAGATGGCTTTGGAAAAGCCTCAGGATTAGACGATGAATTGTATTATGTTTCAAAGATAAATCCGAAAATAAATTAAGAAAATTAGCGGGCAATTCCCGCTGGAATCAAGAAAGGACATCGATTTAATGGAGAGTGTATTTGACGTATTGCAGGAACGTGGGTTTATTGAACAATGTACCCACGAAGAGGAAATCAAAAAATTATTGGCGGAAGAATCCGTTTCTTTCTATATTGGCTTTGACCCAACGGCAGATAGTCTGCACATTGGACATTTTATTCAAATCATGGTTATGGCCCATATGCAACGGCACGGACATCGTCCGATTGCGCTGATCGGGGGCGGAACCACCATGATTGGGGATCCATCTGGACGGAGCGACATGCGTCAGGTTATGACTCCGGAACGGATTGCCGAGAATGGTGAAAAATTCAAAAAGGTTTTTGAAAAATTTCTGACCTTTGAAGATGACAAGGCAGTGATGCTCAATAATGCCCAGTGGTTGTTACCGCTTAATTATATTGATTTCTTGCGGGAAATCGGGACTCATTTTTCCGTCAATCGGATGTTGGCGGCGGATTGCTATAAATCACGTCTGGAAAAAGGACTGACTTTTTTAGAATTCAATTACATGTTGCTTCAGGCTTATGACTTTTATGTGCTTCATCAAGAACAGGGCTGTAAAATGCAGTTTGGCGGTAATGATCAATGGTCCAATATCATTGCTGGAGTTGAACTGGTCCGGCGAAAAGATGCCAAACAGGTGTATGGTATGACCTTTTCGCTATTAACCACCAGTGAAGGCATCAAAATGGGTAAAACGGCAAAGGGTGCGCTGTGGTTAGATCCGGAAAAAACATCACCTTATGATTTCTATCAATACTGGCGTAATGTTGCCGATGCTGATGTGGAAAAATGTCTGGCCCTGCTGACCTTTATTCCCATGGACGAGGTGCGCAGATTAGGTGCATTAAAAGATTCAGCTATTAATCAGGCCAAAGAAGTATTAGCCTTTACGGTTACCGAGATTATTCACGGCAACGCAGCAGCTCAAGAAGCTCAAAATGCTGCCCGAAAACTGTTCGCCGGCGATCAGGGGAATGCGGATATCCCCAGCGTGGAATTATCAAAAGCTGAATTGGGAGAAGGTTTGGATATTCTGGCTTTATTGGAAATTGCTAAGCTGATCCCAACCCGCAGTGAAGGCCGACGCCTGGTGCAACAGGGTGGGATTCTTGTTGATGGGGAAAAAGTTGAAGATTTCAAACTTATGATAACCCCAACAGATTTTAAAGAGGGAAAACTTGTGCTTAAAAAAGGCAAGAAAGCCTTTAAACAAATCAATTTAGTATAGAAAGGTGACCTAGATGATCAGTTCAAAACCTGTTAGAGGAACACGGGACATATTGCCAGATGAAATGAAAATTAGGGATCGGTTGGAGCAGCAGATTCTGGCGGTTTATCGGGCCCACGGATTCAGTCGCATTGAAACACCGGTAATGGAAAATTTAGAACTCTTGCTGGGCAGTGACGGCGGCGAGAATTTGAAAATGCTCTTCACCATTTTAAAACGCGGTGAAAAACTTAAATTAAATCAGGATGCCAGTGTCCTGGATCTGTGCGACATGGGACTGCGGTTTGATCTGACCTTGCCGCTCAGTCGTTTTTATTCAAATAATCAGGAAGGTTTAGAAACGCCTTTCAAAGCCATTCAGATCGGTAATGTTTTTCGGGCAGAACGCCCGCAAAAGGGGCGTTTTCGGGCCTTTAAACAATGTGACATCGACATCATCGGGGATCCCTCTGTTCATGCCGAAATCGAGTTGATGGACACCACCGCCAAAGCGTTGCTGGCGATGGGCTTTAAAGGGTTCACCATTAAGGTGAATCATCGCCAGTTATTAAGCGAGGTCATTATAAAAGCTGGATTTGCCATAGATCAGGTCGGAACTGTCTGTATTTCACTGGATAAAATGGACAAGATCGGCGCGGATGGCGTCACCAAAGAATTACTGGAAAAGGGTCATGGAGAAGAGCAGGTCGAAAAGCTGATGGCCTGTGTTACCGGTGTCAATCTGGATAATCTGGATCAGTGGGTGGCAAATGTTGGCGCCATGGGAGAATTAACCGAGGTGATCAGTACCGTCAAAACCCTGGCGAAAGATAATTATGAAGTGGTTTTTGATTTTTCACTGATTCGCGGGATGGGTTACTATACCGGCCTTATTTTTGAAGTCAGCTATGGCCCCTATGGTTATTCCATTGCCGGTGGCGGTCGCTATGACAACATGATCGGGAAGTATAGTAAGGTTTCGGTGCCAGCCGTTGGCTTTTCGATTGGCTTCGAGCGGATTATTACCATTCTCATGGAAGAACAACAGAACGCCCAACAAATCGATCCGGCGATGATTCTGTTTTATGATTCGCAAACCAATAGCATGGTGGAGGTGATTAGCGAAGCAGATCGCTGGCGAAGCAATGGCTATCTGGTGAATTTGGTGGCGATGAAGAAAAAATTCGGAAAACAGATTGCCGCCTGGGATAATGGACAATATGAAGGCTTTCTGGTCTTTGGTCGGGATGAAGAAATAAAGAATTTTTAAGAAAACTTTTTAAGAAAACTTTTTAAGAAAACTTAATAATTATTACTCAAAATACCGGTGTGCGATGGTTACACCGGTATTTTTTAGTTGATATTTAATTTATATACATTATTATTAAGAATAAATTGAAATACTATGCTATAATGTAATATTGATAGTCTGAAATTGGATCAAAAATAACGATAAAGGAAAAATGAATGCCGAAAATAGTAAATTTAATTGCCACGGTCGCTTTTGGAATCGAAAGTGTGGTAAAAGACGAAATAAAAAAATTGGGATATGAAGTAACCGAGGTTGAGAACGGAAAAATCCGTTACTCCGGTCCATTGGAAGCCATTCCCCGATCAAATCTCTGGCTGCGCTGTGCTGACCGGGTACTTTTGGAGATTGGCCGTTTTAAAGCTGAAACCTTCGATGAACTGTTCGAAAAGACAAAAGCACTGCCTTGGGAAAACTGGATCCCCGTGGATGGCGAGTTTCCAGCCGCAAAAATTACCAGCGTCAAATCAACCCTGTTCAGCAAATCCGACGGGCAGCGGATTGTCAAAAAAGCTGTGGTGGAACGATTAAAGTCAAGATACCATGTCGAATGGTTTGATGAGAATGGTGGCAAGTATCCCATTCATATTCAAATTCTTAAGGATGAGGTCACCTTGTCCATTGACACCAGCGGCTCTGGTCTTAACAAGCGGGGCTATCGTCAATACGGAAATGAGGCACCCTTGAAGGAAACCATCTCAGCGGCCCTGGTTTATTTATCCCGTTGGCGGCCGGATCGGGTTTTTCTGGATCCTCTTTGTGGTTCAGGGACGATTGTTATTGAAGCCGCGCTGATCGGTAAAAATATTGCCCCGGGTCTGAAACGGGATTTTGTGTCAGAAACCTGGGACGCCATTCCTGCTGAGTTGTGGGAACAAGCAAGACAGGAAGCCAAGGACGCCATCAATGATAAGGAATTTTTGCTGTTGGGGTCCGACTGTGATGCCGATGCTCTGAAACAAGCCCGAACCAATGCCGAATTGGCAGGAGTAGCAGATTTAGTGGCTTTTCAGAAACTGCCGGTTCAATCCGTTTCCACCAAGAAAAAATATGGGGTTATTATCACCAACCCACCCTATGGTGAACGAATCGGCGAAGAAAAAGAAATTCAACGGTTATATCGGGATATGGGCAAGGTTTTTCGAAGTCTGGATAGTTGGTCTTATTTTATCATTACCGGTTACGAGAAGTTTGAGAAATTCTTTGGCGAAGCATCGACCAAAAACAGAAAACTGTATAATGGGGACATCAAGACCCATTATTATCAATATTATGGGCCATTACCGCCACGAAAACGAAAACCAATGGATGAAGTCCAAAGCGCAAGCGCAGAAACCGAAACAAACGAATAAGATATAAAATAATAAAATAAAAAACAATGCAGGAATCGATTTATTAAGAAATAAATCGAATTAAAATAAAAGAATAGGTGAAAAGATGAAAAAAATATCAAATAGTCGATCGAATAGCAGCAAGACCAGTGACAAGCCGAGGTCGAAAAAGAACGATCAGGCATCCAAGAGCAGCGAATCAAAGTATTCTACCAAAGGCGACAAGCGGTCAAACAGCGCGGATGAACGGGGACCGAAGACGGGCAAAAGCAGTCATAAATTTGAAGAACGTGGTGCCAAAGATGATAAAAAACCACGGAAATTTGATAGTCGCGGGCCTAAAGAGGATCGTGGCCCCCGTCGCTTTGATGATCGGCGACCAGCACGTAAGTTTGATGGACATAACCGGGAAGATGATGGCATCACCGAAGAAACCTTTGTAATCGTCGGAAAAAATCCAGTTATGGAAGCTTTGCGTTCCGGTCAGGAAATCGATAAGCTGTTGATTTTAAAAGATAATACCGATCACGTTCTTAAAAAGATTACTGATATGGCTAAAAAACAGAATATCATTATCCACTCGGTCGAAAAAGCAAGATTGGAGTATCTGGCTGACGGTCAGGTTCATCAGGGTATTGTGGCACTGATGGCGCCATTCCCTTACAGTAATCTTCAGGATATCCTCAATCATGCCAAAGCCAAGGGACGAGACCCTTTTATTGTCATTTTGGATCATCTGACTGATCCTCATAACCTGGGAGCGATTATTCGAAGTGCCAATGTTTGCGGCGCGGATGGTGTGATCATTCCCAACCGCCGGTCAGCTTCGTTAACCGCCGTTTCCGTTAAGGCCTCATCCGGAGCGGTATCCCACACGCCGATCGTTAAGGTGACTAATTTAAGCCAGACGATTGATGATCTCAAGAAAAAAGGCTTCTGGATCATGTCTACCGATATGAAGGGTAATCCTTATTACAAAGCTGATTATAAAGGGTCGCTGGCAATAGTTATTGGTAATGAGGGCACCGGAATCAGTGAAAAGATAAAGAAGCAATGTGATTTTGCGGTATCGATTCCGATCCATGGCGAAATTGAATCCTTTAATGCTTCAGCGGCGGCGGCGATCATTTTTGCAGAGGCAGCCAAACAGCGATTTCAATGAAAACCATATTAATTGTGGATGGGTATAATGTCATTCATGGTTCAGATGAGTTAAAACGGCTTTCCGAAATCCAGCTGGAAGAGGCGCGAGTAAAACTGATTAATGATTTAAATGGCTATAGCGGATTCAAAGGGTGGGAAACCATCCTTGTTTTCGATGCCTACCAGCAACAATCTCTGGAAAAACGTGAAGAGCTGGTTGGCCGGATTAAAGTGGTTTTCACGGAAAAAAATAAAACTGCTGATACCTATATCGAAAAGCTAGTTTATAGTCTGCCCAATTCCTACACGGTCCGGGTCGTAACATCGGATTTTACTTTACAGCAGATGGTACTGGCCAACGGAGCCGAGCGGGTTCCAGTGCGGGAGTTGATCCTGGATATGGAAACCACCCTGAAAAATTTCCGTGATAACAAGAAAAAAAGTGTGCAAAAACAGGGTGTTAAGCTCAGTGATTTTTTGGATGCAGATACCCTGGATCAATTTAACAAAATGCGCATTAAAGAATAATGCGAGGACAAAAGAGTGAAGATTAACAATGAAAAAATATCAGAGGCAGAAATAGTCAACCGCGCTCAGCAGGGGGATAAGGAAGCCGAAGAGTTCCTGTTGGAGAAATACCGGAAAAATGTGCTAATCCGGGCCCGATCTTATTATCTTGTCGGTGGCGACAATGAAGATCTGATCCAGGAGGGGATGATTGGCTTGCTTAAAGCCATTTGGGACTTTCGCTCGGATCGGGAGGCACAGTTTTCGACTTTTGCCAATCTTTGTATCGAGCGACAAATCCAAACGGCCATCAGCTCGGCCAATCGGCAGAAGCATATGCCCTTAAATAACTCAGTTTCGATCTATGCGGCCGTGTCAGAAGAAGAACCGCAGAATATCATTATTGATCGTTTAGCAGCTAAACAAAGTGTCGAACCAGGTGTTGAGTTGATTAAAGAAGAAGAATTGGAACAACTGATGATTGATGTTAAACGGGAACTGTCCAGTTTTGAAAAAAAAGTCCTTTCATACTATATCCAAGGGGCATCCTATTATGAAATTTCCAGGGTTCTTGACTGCAGTAATAAATCAGTTGATAATGCTTTACAGCGAATCCGTAAAAAAATTGGCAAAAGATTATAAAAAACAGTTGACAAAAAAGCGAAAACAAACTATTATAGAGAAGCTGAATTAATAAGCAAGTGGGAGAATGCCCGAGTGGCTAAAGGGGGCGGACTGTAAATCCGTTGACGACGTCTACGATGGTTCGAAACCATCTTCTCCCACCATTTTTATTAGTAAGCCCTCATAGCTCAGTAGGTAGAGCACCACCATGGTAAGGTGGGGGTCTCCGGTTCAAATCCGGATGAGGGCTCCATTTTTATATCACAAATTAAATTTGACATAGTAGTAACACGATAATTTTTAGATTTTTAAGGAGAATACAAATGGCAAAGTCAAAATTTGAAAGAAATAAGCCCCACGTAAATGTTGGAACAATTGGTCACGTCGATCATGGTAAAACAACATTAACAGCGGCAATCACATCTGTATTAAATAAGCGATTTGGAACAGGGGAAGCCGT
>JACQZP010000019.1 GCA_016213825.1 Acetobacterium woodii
AATTAATAGAGATTTCCTTTCCAATAACCTGCTGGTAGGATTTTTAATTACATCCGAAAAAGCTGCAGCTTCTTTTCCCTCACTATTTATATTTCAACAATAAATACCTAATACTTATGATCTTAAACCCATGCCTTAAGTTCATCCATATTCTTAACAAGCACTGCATCAACGGCTTCTGTTCTCTGCACAAAAGGCTTAAATTTCTCTGCTGTCTTTCCGATAGGGCATCCGCCTGATGTAGCAAAGGCAAGAACTTTCTTTCCGGTCCAATCGTATCTTTTACAGAATGATTGCATTTATTTGGCTCGGTCAGAAAAAAATTGAAAAACATTTTAGTTATTTTGCCTGAAACGGAGAATATCATCACAGTGTTCAATCAGGTTCAGGATATTTTTTTAAAATACGAACAATGGGATTATGCTTTGATCTGTCGGCTGAGTAGATAAAAGGTTCGTTAATTATAACGAAAAAATGATCATTTTTGAGTGAGGTATTAACGATTACATGAATCATTCGTTATGATAGTATTTTCACAAATGAATAGTGCTTTAAACGTTTCGCATGTCATCAAATAAGGCAAAGATAGGCAAAACGACAAAAGCAAATATCAATCATAACCAAAAAGGAGCGTTGAATCGTGAAACAGTATCCCTATTTATTTAGTCCCTTCAAACTGAAGAATGTTACCTTCCGCAATCGCATTTTTGCAACCCCAACCGGTCTTACCTGGCCGGACGAGTATTCCTGTGTGCCGGGGCACAGTACCGTACTATTTTATGAAAAGAAAGCTCGAGGTGGAGCTGCCAGTGTGACCCTGGGTGAAACCGCTGTTAATCGGGTTGATTGTGTTCGCCGTCCCAATGCAGATCAGATTCTCCCTGATTTTGAACGGCTCATTCTCCCCAAAAAAAATTGGGTAAAAATAACGGATGCCATCAAACGTCATGGTGCTGTGCCATCCATTCAATTATCTCATGGCGGGCAGTTCAGTGAGCCGTTTTTCATTGGTGGACGAAACCCCATTGGTCCCAATGGCTTTACAAAAGAAAATGGCACCGTGGTCAGAGCGATGGATGAGGATGACATCGTCCGCATTGCCAATGATTTTGCCGAAACCGCCTGGCATGCCAAAGATGCCGGTTTTCAGAAAGTTATGGTTCATGGCGGCCATGGCTGGCTGCTGGGACAATTTCTTTCCCCAGCAATCAATCGTCGAACTGATCGCTTTGGTGGCAGTCCTGAAAATCGTGCTCGTTTTCCAATGATGGTTCTAGATGCAATAAGACAACGAGTGGGTGATGATTTTCTGATTGAATTGCGAATCAGCGGAGATGAACATCAGCCAGGAGGCTGGCCAATTGAAGAAGCCATCGCTTTTGTAAAGATGGTGGAGGATAAAATCGATCTGCTCCATATCTCGGCTGGCGATTATCATAACTCTGACCATTATGTTTTTCCAACCATTTATCAGCCCCACGGATGCAATGTCCATGTCGCCGAAGCCATGAAAAAAGCCGGTATCAAGGTACCACTGGTAACAGTCGGTGCGATGAGTGATCCCCGTGAAATGGAGCGTTTAGTGGCAGCAGGCATAACTGATTTTGTGGCAGTAGGACGGGCCCTACTGGCTGATTCGGACTTACCAAAGAAAGCCTTCTCAGGTCATGAGGACGATATCCGACCCTGTTTGCGTTGTTCAAACTGTATTGGCGGTTTGTATGATGGACTTTATCAATGTGATGTGAATCCGCTAGCCGGAAATGAGATATATACCGTAAAAATGCCGGAAGTGGGAATTAAAAAACGGGTTTTGATTGTTGGCGGCGGTCCCGGGGGAATGACAGCCGCTATAACTGCTGCCGAGCGCGGACATGAAGTGACTTTAGTTGAGAAGAGTGATGTGTTGGGAGGAACCTTAAAATTTACCGATGTGGATTCCCATAAACAGGATCTGCGAAACTACAAGAACTATCTAATTCACCAGGTTAATAAGCACGCCATTGATGTAAGGCTTAATACTGAAGCATCACTGGAACTGTTGACTGCATTAAATCCCCAGGCCATTATCGTGGCATCGGGAGCCAAAGCAACAATACTGAAAGCTAAAGGCGCAGATAGAGAGCATGTTTTCCATGCCACCGCAGTTTATGAAACGCCAGAGGTTATCGGTGACAAGGTTGTGATGATCGGCGGTGGTCTGATGGGGTGCGAAGTGGCTTTGCATCTGGCTGAATCGGGAAAGCATGTGACCATTCTTGAAATGCAGAATCAGCTGGCGCCTGATTCAAATATTGTCCATAAGGCAGCACTATACGAAATGATCGAAAAAATGAATGATCGTGTCTTAGCAGTTACCAATGCAAAGGTGATTGAAGTGGCCCAAAATGGCGTAACCTATCTGGATCAGAATGGCAATGAACAATTAGTCACCTGTGATACCGTCCTTTATGCTATTGGTATGACACCAAATGATGCGATCGTGGAAGAATTGCGGTTATGGCCGGATTGGGAGAGTTTTATACCAATCGGCGATTGTACCGGCGCAAGCATTGTCCGTAAAGCAATCCATGGGGGCTATTTTGCGGCTATGGACATCATCTAGTTAGCATAGTCAATATTGAAAAATATGATTAACAATAAAAACCTTGCTGCACAGAAAAGATGCAGTAAGGTTTTTGGTTTTGTCAAAACAACAAATTGCAGTTCAATTTACTATGAATCAAAAAGAAATCTGCAACACAGTCATACGCTTAGTGTATGACATGGAGTAAAATTGGAATTAGACTTTTCACAACTGGAAAGGTACAATGCTCTTAGGTTGAGTGTGCACACGGCCAAAACAAATGAGGAGGCTGTAAAATGAACGAAAAGGAAAATCTTTTACGGGTTTATCGGCATCAGAAACCGGAATGGACGCCGATATACATGGAATCAGTTTATTTAGTTGGGTTGATTTCCAACAATGAAACCGGTTTACGAGGGAAAACTGTCCGGGAAAAGGTTCAACTGGATGAGTTTGGTGTTGAATGGGAAATGGGTCATGGCGCACCAGTTCCTGTACCCGGGAATTATCTACTGGAGGATATTTGCAATTGGCGGGACATCAAGTTTCCAGAGCCAAAGACCTGGGATTGGTCTCAAATGGCGGCAATGGAGCTCAAAGATTATGATGGCAGCAAAGTTTTGACCTATTTCAGCGAGCAAGGGTGTTTTGACCGTCTAACCCAATTGATGGGATTCGAAAATGCGTTGATGGCCTTACTTGAAGAGCCGGAAGAATGCTCGAACTTTTTCAGTGCGATAGCAGACTATAAAATTGAACTGATCGAATGTGTGGCTAAACACTATCAACCAGACGTATTCTGCTATACGGATGATCTTGCAAAAGTCGATTCCCTCTTTATGAGTCCAGAAACATACCGAGAAATCATCAAACCACACCACGCCCGTATTATTGAAGCGATCCTGAGAAATGGTATGATTGCTGAACAGCATACCTGTGGAAAATGTGATGCCATTATGGATGATTATGTTGAAATTGGCGTGCAGTCATTCTTTCCAGCGCAAGCCTCCAATGATTTAGAAGGAATCCAGAAAAAGCATGGCGATAAACTGATCATTACTGGTGGTTTTGACTCTCAGGGTCCAGCTGGATTCCCGGATGCCAATATTGACACGATTAATGCGGAAGCGTTACGAATGGTTGAGCAATACGCTGTTAATGGCAGTTACTTATGTATGCCAATGATTGGTGCAATTGGGGCTGAGCCAACTCCTTTACAGCTCATGCAAATGGGCGCATTTATGCAGACATTTCGGTCTGAATGTCAAAAACGCGGAATTTGATAAGTGCTACTCAAAAATAGATAAATTTAAAAATAAACCTGATGCTACTAAAAGTTTAGTAAAGAATTAAACCTCAACAATCGGAAGATCTTGAGTGAAAGTTATGTATTTAGGGCGAGCTGAATTCATTTTACTAAGGATTAAAATAAATCATGCAAATAATAATCGTTAGGAGAAAGTTATGTCGAACATTGAAGAAGTAAAAGCGCTGGTGGAAACCGGCAAGTCAAAAAAAGTTGTAACAGCTGTACAGGAAGCACTGAATGCTGGAGTAGCTGCACAGGAAATTTTGGACGGGATGATTGCTTCTATGGGGATTGTCGGTGAAAAATTCTCTTCTGGAGAAATTTTTGTACCGGAAATGCTAATTGCTGCCAAAGCGATGTCAAAAGGTGTTGAAGTGTTAAAACCGATTATGGCTGGAAGTGACTCGACTTCATTTGGAACCTGTATTATGGGGACTGTTGCAGGTGACCTACACGATATCGGTAAAAACCTGGTTGTTATGATGCTAGAGAGTTCAGGATTTACTATGGTGGATCTGGGTGTCGATGTATCAGCTGAAAAATTCGTGGAAGCGGTAAAGGAAAATGACAATGTAGTGCTAGTTGCCTGCTCAGGTCTGTTAACCACCACCATGCCAGCTTTAAAAGAAGCCGTTAAGACGATAAAAGCTGCTTTCCCAGATATGAAAGTGATTGTCGGTGGTGCTCCAGTGACGCCAGAATATGCCGCTGAAATTGGTGCAGACGGTTACGCACCGGACGCCGGGAGTTCTGCTACTAAAGCAAAAGAATTGATCGGTGTGGCGTAAAAGTTACAGATAAAAAAATTGAGAAAAATCATTTGATTTTGTTAAATTTAACTATTTGAAAAATTGAATAAATATCGTGGTTGGTGTAGAATAATGATATACTCCCCTTGTAGTAGACAGAATAATTAAAAAACTGGATATTACAAGGATGAGTATATTTTTTATTTAAGTAAAGAACGTTTACCCAGAAAGAAAATAAACGTGGTAGAGACGATTCAATATAATGTACCGATAAGATTTTGTGTCTAGCCTTATGGGTATTATTTCGGAAGTGATTGATTAAACGAATGAGAGTGAAAGGAGTTTAAAATGATTCCATACGGGCTATCAGGGATAACACTGCAGCAACTTGAAATATTTCTGGCTGCTGCCAAATTTGAAAACTTCACAAAAGCAGCTTTAAAGCTACATATGACTCAGGCGTCTGTGAGTCGAAACATTCAAAGTTTGGAATATTCGACAGGACTGGTGCTTTTTTTAAGGCACAAGCAACATGTCCGGCTGACTAATGCAGGTAAAAAGCTGGCGGAGCTCATGCCTGAAATCCTGGCAAAAACAGAATATGCTGTTGAAAAAGCTTATATTCAACAGAAAAATCAATTTCAGAGTCTGACAATTGGTGATTTCAATAGCACCTCTATGGACAGCTATTTGTTACCCATTACCAAAGCATTTGAACGGGCCTATCCCAATGTCGATTTAAAGATCGAACGGGGTGAGCCGGATAAAGTACTTTCAGATGTCAGTACCGGCCTTTATGATGCAACTTTTTTTACATATACTGGGATCAGAAGAATCCAGGAAGTTCATCTCCAGTATCAGGTGCTGTTTCTGATGCCGCCGTCGTTGGTGATTTCGAATACCCATACACTTTTTAGCAAAGAAGAGGTCAATGAAGAGGATCTTAAAAACCTGACGCTTATTACAATGAGCGGAGATGAATATGAAGGTTACCGTTCCTTTGCAAGAGAGGTTTGCAATACGGCGGGTATTACGTATAAAAGGATCAAAATGGTTGATAGCCTGTTTACACTTGCAATGGAATTAAAACGCAGTGACAGCGTTGCAATACTTGACACCTGCTTTGCACCGATGAATCCCAAAGAACTCCGTTATATCCCAATATATCAAACCCCTGTGCGTTCGGGAATCGTACTCGCTTATTCTGCCGAAAACGACAATCCATATCTATTAAAATTCCGTGAAGTCTGCAAAGAGGTCTGCAACATAGCTATAAATACAACGAATGGTTAATAAGCAAATCAGAAATTTGGAATAAATAACGAAAGTCATTTTCAGGAGGGTTAATTTGAAACTCAATATTCATATCTTGTTTGAGGAATTAAAAAATTACGCACCGGTATTAAAGACCACCAGAGAAAATGAGTTTTTTTTCCAAAAGATTCGCTTTCTTGATACAGATATAGGAGACTTGCAGAAAGGTTGTATTTATTTGGCTCGGGCAGAAGAAATTGAAAAACACTTCAGTTTTTTGGAGGAAGTGGATCTGATTTCTGTCGGACCAATTAGTGTTTTTCCAGAAAAACTGGCAAATCTTTCGGTAATTATTTTGCCTGAAATGGAGAATATCATCACAGTTTTCAATCAGGTTCAGGATATTTTTTTGAAATATGAACAATGGGATTATGCTTTGATCCGTATGATCGCTGAACATGAATCACTTCAAGCCATCGCTGATCATGCTGCAACGATGCTGAAAAATCCCTTTGCCCTTCTGGATATCACCTTGAAGCGCATATTGGTGGGAGGAAAAATACCTGATCATTATAAGGGTACCGCCTGGGAATCCATTATGGACAACGAGTATACGCCCAGCGAAACATTTTCCATGTCAAGAGATGACCTGTATTTTTTTCTTTCTTACAATAATAAGCCTTACTTCGTCCATGGAGCACCTTATCAATATTCACATCTGATGGCCAATATTTATCTGAATCACAAACTGTTTGCACTAATTGCCACGACTGATATTAACGGCCCATTTTCACAGAGCGAACTTACTCTGATTGGACATGTGCGTGATGTTATGGAGCTGGCTATTTCTTCCAGCATGGATTTTAAAGATATTCGGGAGACGGTTGTTTATTACCTTGAAAAGTTATTAAAGGGGTTTCCGGTCGATGAAAAAATTATCAACTATCATCTCAATCAGAGAAATTGGCGGCAGTATGACAAATTCCGGCTATACACCATTGTGAATCCTGAAGGGAAAGAGCTTAGTGAAAGTCAGGCTGAGTTCTGTTTATTTCGGATCAGAAATTTGCACGAAGATGCGGTCGTTTTTTGCTATGAAAATGCCATTATTGTCGTAGCCAGAAGGGCTACAAGTTCGGAGAATCATGAATATGAAAAGCGGCTGAGGGCACTGGCAAAAAAACTGGAAATGCAGTGTGGATATAGCAGTGTTTTTGACCATTTCATTGATCTGAAGTATTACTATATTCAAAGTAAGGCGGCTCTTTATGAAGGGCAAAAGGACAAATCCGCAGCCGACTTCTGGTGTTTTGAAACTTATTATTTTGCCCATCTGATTGATGCTGTCAATAACTCAGCCAGCCTAAAAAGCTTGTGTCACCCTGGGGTGTTACGCCTCCAGGAGCATGACCAAAAAGAAAAAACGGACTTAGTTCATTGTCTGAGAATCTATCTTTTCAATGGATGTAACATTGCCCAAACGGGCAAGGCGCTTTTTATGCACCGGAATACCCTTACCTACCGGCTGGAAAAAATTGCCGATATCATTGAACTGGATGTGCGGCAACTGGATGAAAATGCCCGGATGCAGATCTGGTTTTCATGTTTAATCACTTCGTATCTTTGAAAAATGCCTGATAAATAAGAAAAGCTTTTACATCGTTGCGTTTACGCGTCGATGCAAAAGCTATGTTTAAAAATTTTAGTTTGACTCTTGGTCAAAATTAGGTGTCATACCAGCACATTTCATGGAGAATTTTGTGATTAAACCGCCGAAAACCATCAGTAAGATCAGGCCGATCACTAAAAAGGGTAAAAATAAGGCATAAGAATTCGGCAAAACCGCTGCGATGGGAGCGCCCATCAGGACACTGCCCATGAAAATGGTGAGGATGGGACACATAAAAATTAAAATGATAACCAGAAGAACCGTATACATCACCAGATTAAAGAGAAACGTGCCGGGAGTCGCAATTCTACTGGCCAGACCGCCACTGATTTTTCCCAAGGGGATAATCATACCCAGTACAAAGCCTACAAACACGCCGACCAGCGCCGAGATCGGAAAATGTAACCAGTCAACAGCACCAGCTGTGATCAAACCGCCTACGATGGTAAAGGTGACCCCGAAAACGATGGAATTAAACAGATTGTTTAGGAGATTGAATTTTGTTTCTTTTTTCATTTTTATCCTTTCAAATTTATCATCAGTTTTTTTTGGATTAGCTTATCCCACTGTTTTGATAAAACGTTATATGAATAAGTAATTATAGCTGTAACCTACTACATCACTAATTCTTAAATTGCTGTAATTTTTGACATATGCTGCTTATTTAAAATTCAGATAGAAATAATTATACGGCTTGTGTTCGTCCCAGCTCATGACTATATCGAATCGCCTCGCCCAGCATCGGCATCATCACATCAAGCATATCTTTAGGATCCAGGGAATTGACGGTAACAAAGGGGAAAATAATGTAAGATGGATACTTGCCATAAGTGTCCAGACAGCGATGGACATCAGCCAGACGTTCTTCAACGGTGGCATCCAGGCGACCGGGGATACCATTGGCATCATAACCACCAATCAAGGCAATGCGATCACCATATTTTTCCAGCAGCTGAACAATATCGTTAACCGGCTGAACCGAGGTCCAGGCAGCAGCACCGGTCTCAATAATGTCTTCAATGAGGGATTCACAAAGACCACAAGTATGCTGGATAGGAATCATCCCGAGTTCTTTTACGGCGTCATTAAGCCGCTTATGATGGGGTTTAATCAACTTGCGATAGACAGCTGGAGACATGAACAGGCCCCGCTCAGTGGCGATATCATCGTAATTGTTGAAAATATCCGGGTTATAATATTGCTTCACTTTTTTAGCAAACTCAATTTTGTAGTCGGTAATGGCTTCCATCAGTTCATAACAGGCTTCCGGCTCTTCGACCAGTGCAATCAAGGTTTCTTCGAAGCCCATTAATGCAGCCAGCCGTTCAAAAACACCGTTGCCGCAACCAAATTCCAGAGCAGTCTGGTTAGAGTCGAATCCATGCAAAAGTTTTAATTCTTCGTCGGCAATGGTCTGCCAGTCAACCGTTTCCAGATCTGGAAATTTGACAATGCTTTTCCAGTCCACGATGGTCTCCGAGTCCATGATATGTTCGTTTGGAGCTGGAATTGGGGCACCGCCGCCGGATGCTGGGGTGATCCAACGGATGCCAAAACCATCGTATCCGCCGCCCATGGGGCCTTTTTCAAACCATGGGCCGGGGTAGGCGCCAAAGCCACTGCCGGCACAATCGACCGGAAAGATAGGGGTCCACTCAGTTGGTTTGTGGTTGATTGCATTAAGATAGTTTTCTTTGGGGGTTAAGCTCATCGTTTTTCTCCTCCTGTGAATCAAATAATTTTTATCATTTTATGATGAAAATTTATTTTTGTAAATTAGACATTATTATTGACTTTTCAAGTGATGAATTATACACTTTGCATAAGGAGGGTTGACTAATGGAATTATCACTGAATTTAATCAAGGAAAAGTTGGCTGATCTTGTAATCGATTATAAAATGGAAAAATCAGGTCAAAGACTGCACTTGCAGCGACCTGTTTTTTACCGGAATCAGAAGGAATTGAACTCAAACACATTATATATAGCTCAGTCTGACCAATTACCAGCCGATCTCCAATGTCAGGTTGACGCGGCTTTAATTTTAATCGGCAGTCCGGCGATCAGCCTGAATCAGAATGGATTCAGTTATCTGGTTATTTCTGAAACGGTGTCGATTTTTGAGTTAAGTAACCGGATTCATCAGATCTATGATTTTTTTGAGATCTGGAATATGAGTCTGCAAAAGAGTATTCGTGAGAAGAAGTCCCTACAGTATCTTATGGATCTCTCGGAACCGGTGTTCGAAAATGGTATCACTATTATGAATCCGGATTTTTATATCATAGCCCGGACATCCCTGACCCTCGATTTTAATTTATTTGAAGAACTAAAAACTGATGAATTTGGTCGACTTCAGCCGCAGCAGGTCAATTCCTTTAAAAATGATTTGGCCTATCAAAAGATCAAAGATGAAAAAGGGGTATTTATTTATCCGAAAAACATTTTACCCTATCGCACGCTGTGTAAAAATATTTTTCATCACGACAGTTTTCTGTTTCGGTTGGTTGTTTGTGAAAACATTCATCCTTTTTCAGAGAGTGATGCGGTGCTACTAGAACATCTAGGAAAATATCTCACAGAGGATTCAGAGTATTTGGTTTCGGTGAATCGTTTTGATGACGATGAATTGATTGAATTACTAAATGATATGGTTGCTGGGAAGGCCTATCATTTAGCGGATTTTGAAAAAGAACTGAAGCGGCTAGGCTGGGAGCTGAACCATATTTATTGTGTGGCGTATGTGCTTCCCAGTGATCAGGATATCTACAACCAAACATTGACCTACTTCTGTAATAAGATTCGGCACGATTTTGAGGATGCCTTCGCCTTCGCCCATAAAGATCATTTGATTGTTCTCTTTAATCTAAACCGGATTAAAAACAGGCAGGAATTTTTCGATGACTTTAATGTATTTATCAAAGAAAGTAATTTTAAAATCGGCTATAGTAATGATTCAAATGGTTTAGGCAATTTTAGGGATTATTTCAAAGAAGCCCAGATTGCTCTGGATTTTGGCGGTCAGACAGCACCCCAAAATGACGTCCATCAATTCAGTGATTATGTTTTATTCTATCTTATGAGCCAGATGACCAGAGAGCTTCCGGCGGCAAACTTAAACGCACCAATTTTATCTCGTTTAAGTGCCTATGATGATAAAAATGGCACCGAATATATAAAAACCCTTACCATCTATTTAAAGAACAACATGAATGCGCTTCAAACTGCTAAAGATTTATCTATCCATCGTGGCACGATGGTCTATCGCCTTGAGCGAATCCGGGAAATTGGAAAAATTGATTTTGAGAATCCGGATGAATTGCTGCATGTGAATATTTCACTAAAGCTTCAGAATAATTTAACTAGTATAAAACCTGTCAAAGAAAATACGGGCGAGGAGTTTGCGGAGCAGATTTTAGCAGACTTGATCGCTAAAGGATATCATGGGAAAAAACTACTAAAAAAATTCAAGGAAGAGCAGAAAAAAGTTTGACTAGCTGTTGAGAATATGATCAGCTGAAACGATATATCAAATTGAGAATAATGAACAATTTGTATAAAAGTTCAAAATAAAAGGAAATCAATGGAAGAAATCACGTATCGGACGTTTCTGTTTTGAGTTATGATGATTCCATCTTATAGAAAGAGGTATTTCTGATGAATTCTCAAAATACATTAACATTTGTACCACATATTCCCAACAATGTACCAGAAGTAAAGGTGATGGTCGCACCAGAAGGATTGTGGCATCCGATGACCGATGGAACCTGGCCATTACATCCTTTTGCCTATGATAAATGGGAGATTGAGGAATTGAGTTGGCATGATACCTGCTATATCCATGCAGGTTTGAATCCATTTCTGCAGTTCGCTGTAAAAGGAAAAGAATTTCTGGATCTTATGGAGGCGATCAGTGTTAACACATTTCGCAATTTCCCTGTCGGGAAAGCCCGTCACACCATTCTATGCAATGATCAGGGAAAGATTATTCTGGACGGGATCATCATCCGCCGTTCAGAAGAAGACTTTATTTGTGCCTGCTTACCCGATCCTGCCATGTTTAACGCCCAACTAGGCAATCAATTTAATATTACTTCTGAGTATATCGGGGATACAAATTTCTTTTATCAGATGTGTGGACCTAAGTCTTTACAAATCGTTGAGGAAGCAGCGCGGCAGGATCTTCATGATTTAAAATTCATGCACACTGCTGATGCCAAAATTGCTGGTAAAGAGGTATTTATTCTGCGTACGGGGATGGCTGGAACTCTGGGCTATGAAGTTCATGGCAAAACTGAAGATGCTCACGAAGTTTATAATAAGTTGCTGGAAGTTGGCGGAAAATATGGGATCCAGAAGCTGGGACGTTATGCTTATGTCAATGCCCACTGTGAAGGTAGTATACCTCAGATTGCCGAACATTTTGCATCCCCAATGGATCCTGTGGTTTTGTCAGGTAGTCTTCCTAGAGATTCAGAGCTGGTCTTTCGTAGTCCAGTTGATCTGGGATGGGATAAACTCGTAAAGTTCAACCACGATTTTCCTGGTAAAGAAGCATTAAAAAAAGAACTGGAAGGGCCCCATAATACTGCTGTACATCTTATCTGGAATAAGGAAGATGTGTTAAAAGTAATGGCTGGTTCCATGGATCCGGAGAAGCGATATGATACCATGGATTTGGTTTGCGATTATGACTATGTCCGCAATAATGCGGGTATGCATATTGATGCCGTTTATGATGGCGAAAAGATGATCGGGGCTTCTTCTGGCCGCATGCTTTCTCCCAAAACAAGAGATATGATTTCGATTGGTTCGATCAATTCAGACTATGCAATAGAAGGTACGGTGATTGAAGTACTCTGGGGTAATCCTGAAAGCAATCAGGTTCGGGTTCGGGCAACCGTCACCTTATTCCCGTATATCAAAGAAAATAGAAACGAAAATTTTGATACGGAAACCATCCCACATCCAGTTTTTGATTAATTAGCTGGGATAGAAAAATTCCTTAATTTAATGGTTATGACCGAAATTTCTTTATATTAATTTTAAACAAAAGGAAGCTAATGCATGAACTGGATGTTTACAGCTGTGCGAAAGCTTCCTTTTTGTTGTATAATCGGATTGACAGATGATATAATGACAAAAAAGCTTGATATCAGGAGAAACCCCATGTTGATTTCGCAGGATACATATTCAACCCGTAAAGATAAAATTTTAAATGCTTTAATCGAAAGAAAAGGATTGCAGTATTTGACGGATGTGGCAGCCGAAGCGCTGAATAATCCCATCTTTATTTATGATGTCAGTGGAAAAATTCTGGCAAAAAGTAAGATAAGCAGTCATCGGGAGGTCTGGGAAGAATTATTTCCAAACGGCCATCTGAGCTCTGATAATCGTCGAATCACTGAGAATGCTGGTGTAATAAAGAGAATAATGGAAGATGATTCTCCGGTGATGGGACAGTTTGTTTTTAGTCGGTTTCGTTTTTTAGGATGCCGAGTTCGTGACAATGACAATGTCGTAGCCATTGCCACCGTAGTAGAAAAGAATCCCTTAGAAGGGGATGATTCGGATTTACTGGTGATGATATGCAAATCTGTTCTATTTGAATTATTGTATCGTGAACGTACTGCAATGCAAAAGATTCCATATTTTGGATTGTTGAAAGACATCATTGAAAGGACGGGTTCCGTAAATGAAATCCGGGAACGGTGTCAAGTTCTTAAGTTAAATACTTCTAAGGAAATGCGTTTGATTGAGATTAGATTTCCCGGATATGTGAGCAATTCGTTGTCCTTAAGTTTGCTCCGGGAAATGCTGATAGCATCCATACCATCATGCTACTGCATTATTTATTCTGAAAGTTTAATCCTGATCATGGAGGAGAACTTCTTAAACCAATCAATATTGGACGTAATCCAAAAAGTTTTTATTAATTACGAAATTCGGATCGGGATCAGTTCCAAGTTTACGGAGATCTTAGGGGTACAAACTGCGTTTCAGGAAATGCGGGCCATTCAAAGTGTGTGTCAGAAATTAAAAGTTGACAAACCGGTAATATTTTATGAAGATATCATAATGTATCATTTTATGGAATTGGCATCAAAAGACTATGATTTAAAAAAATTCTGTCTTCCTGCGATTAGGCAAATAGAAGAATACGACCAATGTCATGGAACATTATTAAAACAAAGTCTTGAGGGATACCTTGAAGCTGGCAGAAATATCCAGAAAGCGGCAGAGCGTTTGCATACCCATAAAAATACCCTTTACTATCGCATAAAGCGTATCGAAGATTTTTTTGATCTGGATTTGGATGAAGAAAATTTATGCTTCAATCTGCAATTATCTCTTCGGATGCAGCAGTTAGTGGAATAATTAACTGGAGAGGACCCCTAGACAGGGGGGCCAAAATATAGATCGTAATTACGTTTCTCAATAAACTTGAACCTCATGGAATATCACCATGAGGTTTTTATCATTTCCGGGATAATCTTCCTAATCGCAAACAGATTTACACCCCTACTTTTATATTTTGAAAAATAGGGGTGTTGCAATTGCAGTAGAGATTATTTAATGTGGTGGATTTTGGCCATATAAAAGGCTTGTTTTAAATTCGCAATCAAATTGGGAATCGTGTCTACCTTGGCCAGAATGCGGGGGATCACCAATGCAGATTAAGGCCGAAGCCGGCATAAAGGTCAGGTCAGGTGGCAGCTTTTCGGCCATGGTTATATATAATATGTGGGAAGCTAAACAGGCACCACTAGCATAAAAAAACGGATGGGGTAAGTGTAATAAAGATCCAGATACACCAATGTTGTCATCATTTACAAGAGCGGCCAGTTTCTCTTTCAGCAGTGTTAAAGAGAAGTCCATGGTTTTTCGCCTCTTTGTACACAGTGTATAGATTAAGACCGAAAAAGTCAATCAGCTTGTATAATTTACAGTTTCGTAAATTTATCGTAAGATTTAAATATCAATTGAACAAGAATTTAAGGAGGACTATTGATATGGCACTTACACCGAAAGAAAACTATTTAAACGCAATCAATCACAAAGAAACCGAATGGACACCGGTACACCTTGCCGATTGTGGCGTGCTGGGATTTGGCGCCCTGCCAGGCCCCTGGATTGAAAAAGGACCCTTGGGTGGCGGCTATGATGGCTTTGGCATTCGTTGGATCACGCCAGCTTCCGGTGGTGGCGCTCCGATTCCGGCACCCAATGAACATATTATGGATGCAGATACCATCATCGATTGGAAAAATATCGTCAAATTTCCCGATCTGGAAGCCGTTGACTGGCAGGAAATGGTGAATGCTGAACTAAAAATGATGCCCGTTGACAGAACTGTGCAAGCCATTGAATTTGGCTGTGGCAATGGCGTGTTTGAGCGACTGGCGGCCTTGATGGGTTTTGAGGAAGCCTTGATGGCACTGGCCGAAGAACCAGAGGCCTGCAATGAATTAATGACCGCCATTACTGATTATAAAATTGAGTTTGCCAAAAAAGTGAAAAAGTATTACAACCCGGATCTGTTTACCAATTATGATGACATTGCCACCGAAAGAGGTCTGTTTATGTCGCCGACGGTTTATCGCGAACTGATTAAACCCCATCACAAACGGCTTAATGACGCCGTCAGAGAACTAGGGATGATACCAGTGCAGCACACCTGCGGTTACTGTGAACCCTTGATTGAAGATATTATCGAAACCGGAGCGGCGGTCTGGACTTCAGTTCAGCCTACCAATGATATTGTCGGGATGCAGAAAAAATTCGGCGATAAAATTGTTTTAATGGGTGGATTTGATACCAATGGTGCCCCCGGCGCTCCCGATGCGACCCTGGAAACACGAATCGCTGAAGTTCATCGCTGCTTTGATGAATATGGCCAACAACCAGGATTTATCTTCTTCGGACATGTGCTGGTTAATAGTATAGATCCCGCCGAAATGGGTGCGCAAATGATGCCTATTATTCAAGAGGCAGTTCGTTACAGTCACCAGCTGGCAACAAAATAACAGCACCAGAAAAGGAAACCATTGTGAAGATATTAATTCTTGGGGGATTTTTAGGCTCCGGTAAAACCAGCGTATTGCTGCAACTGGCAGAATATCTCGTCAGTCTTGAAAAAGAGTATCATTCTGGAATAAAAGTCGCAATTGTGGAAAATGAAATTGGTGCCATCGGAATTGATGATAAAGTCCTGAAGAAGGCCGGATTTAGTGTTAACAATCTTTTTAGTGGTTGTGCTTGCTGCTCGCTCACCGGAGAACTGGTTGCCAGTATTAAAAATATCCAGATTGAACTTGATCCCAAATGGCTGATCATTGAAGCGACTGGGGTTGCTTATCCAGGCAGTATCAGAAAAGTAATTTTAGATGAGTTAGGTCTTGACGCCACAATCCTGACCATCGCTGATGCCAAACGCTGGCAACGATTGGTTAGCGCCATGGAATTGCTGGTATCCGGACAGTTGGAGGACACTTCGATCGTATTGCTGAATAAAGTGGATCTGATCAACAGTGCAGAATTTAAGCAAGTTGAGCAGAGCATATTAAACTATAATCAAACAGCGGAGATCATTCCAATATCCGCAAAAGCGGTAATTCCGGAAGCCATATTAAAAAAAATAGTTAATCAAGCGGAGGTGTTATTTGATAACAAAGCATAACCACGCAGAATCCTGTAACCATCACCATCATTCCGGTCATCATCATGGGATTGAATCACACCTACATGATGATGTGTTGGTATGCTCCGGCAAGCGGGATATTATTGGAGATTTGGAAACCATAAAACTAAATTTGGTTGGTGAAGTCAAAATCCTGGCCAATTGGATCCAGGAAACGGGAGGAATTATCGGTCATGTCAAGGCTTTGGTTGAACGCGATTTCCCGGTAACCATGATCTCAACCACTGGGGACGATGTAACAATCAAAGAAATGACAGGATCAACCGTTAAAGTAAGTGTTGTAGCAATCGTATTCAATATGAATGCTCAAAGACTGGAATGCCGTATCGCATCACTATTTGACGCTTTACAGAAACAAACAGATTTGTAAGAGGAGTAAGAAAATGATTATTATTGGAGAAAAAATTAACGGTGCCATCCCATCAACCGCGAAAGCGATTGCGGCCAAGGATGCAGAATATATTAAAAACCTGGCGATTGCACAGGCGGAAGCCGGAGCGGATTTCATTGATGTCTGCGCCTCAGTGGATGATGACATCGAACTGGAAACCATGAAATGGCTGATTGACATTGTTCAAGAAGTCACCGATGTACCCATTGCCGTGGACAGCCCCAATGTCTACACTTGCATCGAGTCTATGAAATACTGTAATAAACCGGGACTGTTTAATTCAGTTTCCTTAGAAGGCGACAAGGTCGATGTGGCATTTAAAGCCATCGCTGATACTAAATGGGAATGCGTCGCACTGTTAAACAGTGACAAAGGTATTCCAAAAACCGCTAAAGATCGTTTGGATGTCTTTGCCGATCTGATGGTTAAGGTGAAAGAATATAACATCGACCCATCCCGAATGCATATTGATCCATTGATTGAAATGCTGTGTACTTCTGAAGATGGCATAACTATGGTTACCGAAGTTATCCGCGGTATCAAAGCCCAATACCCCACCATCCATGTTACTGGTGCTGTCAGCAATATTTCTTTCAACCTGCCGGCCCGACGGATAGCCAACCAGGCCTTTGCCGTATTGGCCATGAGTGCCGGGATGGATAGCTTCATTCTCGATCCCCTGAACAAGGATATGATGGGCATGCTGTTTGCCACTGAAGCAATGATGGGCGAAGACGAATACTGCATGGAATACATCGGTGCTTTCCGGGAAGGTATTTTTGTAAAATAAGTTACAACTAAACCCGAAGCACATACAGGTTTCAGGTGGTTGAAATAAAGTTTAGTGTATTACATTTAAATCAAAAATCAAAAGGAGAAATTAACATGTCTAAAATTGAAGAAGTAAAAGTTCTGGTCGAAACGGGTAAATCAAAAAAGGTTGCTGCAGCCGTTCAGGAAGCATTGGATGCTGGCGATAAAGCGCAGGATATTCTGGATGCGATGATCGCTTCCATGGGTGTTGTTGGCGATAAATTCTCATCCGGAGAAATCTTTGTACCAGAAATGCTGATTGCCGCCAAAGCCATGTCCAAAGGTGTGGAAGTGTTAAAACCAGTGATGGCTGGTGATGTATCCAACTCTTTAGGAACCTGTATCATCGGAACGGTTGCTGGGGATCTCCACGATATCGGCAAGAATCTGGTCACAATGATGATCGAAAGTGCCGGATTTGACATGATTGATCTGGGTGTCGATGTGCCAGCAGAGCGATTTGTGGAAGCAGTAAAAGAAAATGACAACGTGGTCCTGGTTGCTTGTTCGGGTCTGTTGACCACCACCATGCCAGCCTTAAAAGAAGCTGTTCAAACCGTTAAAGCAGCTTTACCTGACATGAAAGTTCTTGTCGGCGGCGCTCCGGTTACTCAAGCTT
Source organism: Acetobacterium woodii (assembly GCA_016213825.1). Taxonomy (GTDB): domain Bacteria; phylum Bacillota; class Clostridia; order Eubacteriales; family Eubacteriaceae; genus Acetobacterium; species Acetobacterium woodii_A. The sequence continues at coordinate 18,071 of JACQZP010000019.1, forward strand.
ATGCCGACGAAATTGGTGCCGATGGCTACGCAACGGATGCTGGCAGTGCCGCTGTTAAAGCAAAAGAACTGACTGCGTAAAAGAGTAAACGTTTTTGAATTACAAAAGATCTGGTTTTTTACCAGGTCTTTTCTTGATTCTTATTATTGTTAAAAGGGTTCTGTTTTTTAAATAATTAATGGTAAACAGTGCATAAAGCTGGCAGTGAACCGGTAGAGATAGAAGGTTTGTCATAATAATTGGTGAGTCTTTCCAGATACCAGTAAAATAACGACAATGCTCCAGACTGGTCTATTCAACAGACCGAGTCGATGAAAGGAAATAAAAATGAATGATATAAATACAAAATACAGTAGAAGTGACCAGAGATACCATAAATCAAGCCTGGCTGGAAAAATAGCGTTGCTAGTGATAGTCTTCTCAGCCATTGGCGTTGCGATTACTGGGATGGGTGCTTATCTTTCGGCCAGAAGGGTACTAACTACTGCTCTCGCGCAAGAAAATCTAACACAGGCCTTGCATTCTCTGGGACTGTCAGTTGGGCTGGTTGCATTGGCGATCGTTATAATCAGTGTTCCGGTTGCAATTATTTTGGGTAGAATCTTGACGAAACCCGTCATCCGGTTAAACGAGGCGTTCGCTCGTATGAATGATGGAGAAATTGAATTTGATGATCAGTTATTCAATGATTTTAAAATTAGATCTGAAGATGAAATCGGTCAGATGATGACATCGTTAACGATGATGATTGAGAGTCGACGACAGTCGGTTGAAGCGGTTGAAGCTATAGCCAAAGGAGATCTGACCGTTGAAATTAAACCGAGTTCGCAACAGGACCGGATGGCCTATGCACTGATTGATATGGTAGGGCAACTGAATCTTCTTTATAAGGAAATAGAAAAGGCTGGATATGAAGTCGCTTTTTTTGGGCATTTTGATTACAAAGGTGATCCGGATATTTTAGCTGGCTCCTACCAGGATTTTGTTTCAGGAATCAATCAGATTATGGACGGCCTTATTCAACCGCTTCGAAATGCCAGTCGTTACATCAATCAGATTGGAGCCGGTGAAATTCCAGAAAAAATCACAGAAACTTACAATGGCGATTTCAATATTCTAAAAGACAGCATTAATGCTTGTATTGATGGACTGGGAGCTCTGGTTGCAGGCAATGAGGTGCTTGATCACATTGATCGAAATGATTTTTCTAGAAAAATTGCCGGAAATTATAGTGGGCTTTATGGTTCGATTTCTGAATCCATCAATCGGGCGGTGGATCAGTTTAATCAAATTATTATGGTGGTTGATGCTATCGCACAGGGTGAATTTACTTATCTTGACGAATTAAAGGCGACTGGAAAACTCAGCGAAGCAGATACCTTGACACCGAGTCTGATCGAGATGATCGAGACAATTCAGCGGCTGGTTGAAGAAACTAGAAAAATGACACAAAGTGCGGTTGCTGGCGATTTAAGCAAGCGTGGTGATCCAAATCGTTTTAAAGGTGGTTATGCCAAAGTCATCAACGGTTTTAATCTGACCCTGGACGCCGTTATCGCTCCGATCAATGAAGCGTCTGAAGTGATGACAGCACTGTCAAAAGGAAATCTTCAGGCAGGGATGACCGGGGATTATGCTGGGGAACATGCAGCAATTAAAACAGCCCTCAACAAAACGACGCAATTTTTGAAACGGGTTGTTGGTGAAATCACGATGATTTTAATCAACATGCAAAAGGGTGATTTGAACCATGAAATTACAGCCTATTATCACGGTGATTTTTTCGAAATTAAAAAAGTTTTAAATGATATCACGACTCAGCTCAGCAGCACGCTTTCAGAAATTAATGTGGCTGCAGAACAAGTTGAAAATGGTGCCCAGCAAATTTCCAGTGGTGGTCAGGCTCTGTCTCAAGGGGCAACCGAGCAAGCCAGTGCCATTGAGGAACTGACAGCGTCCATTGAAGAAGTGGCAGAAGAGACGAAAAAGAATGCCATCAGTGCCAATCAGGCCAGAGAGCTAACCATTGGAGTGCAGGAAAACGCTCAGATTGGGAATAGCCAGATGAAAAAAATGATGTCAGCGATGGACGAGATTAACACTTCATCCAAGAATATTTCAAAAATTATTAAAGTTATTGATGACATTGCGTTTCAGACCAATATCCTTGCGCTCAATGCAGCGGTCGAAGCAGCAAGAGCCGGTCAGCATGGCAGAGGTTTTGCAGTGGTGGCAGAAGAGGTGCGCACCCTGGCCGCCCGCAGCGCTGAAGCCGCAAAGGAAACCACCGGTTTGATCGAAGGTTCTATCAATCGGGTAGAACAGGGTAATGTCATTGCCGATGAAACAGCCGCCAGCTTACAGACGATTCTTGAAAAAATTGAGGAAGTCACCGGAATTGTCAGTGAAATTGCCAAGGGGTCCAATGAACAGGCATCGGCGATTGCCGAAATCACTCAGGGGATTGAACAGGTCTCACAGGTGGTACAAACCAATTCTGCCACTGCTGAACAAAGTGCCGCTGCCAGTGAAGAATTATCCGGGCAGGCAGAAATGCTTAAACATATGATTGGAGCCTTTAAGCTGAAGGATCTGCAAGAGATTGGCATAGAATCGGGAAAAGTTGAGGGTGGCCCAATGCACCAAAATTTAGAGCAGCAACAGCGTGTACCAGAGATTATCTTGGATGAGGCTGAAACAGACAAGTGCTAAATAATTTAAATTTTCAGCTTCTAGATAATGCTAACACTATCAATAATCGCCTGGAATCCTCCAAACCGTGCGTTAATAAGATGTGGCGTAAATAAAAGAGCACCCCTGTTCCTCATAATAAAAAGAACAGGGGTGTTGCTTCTGAGCTAAGAATTAGTTAGTTACTTCGGGGAATATTACTTTTTTGCTCTGACAAATTCAATTGCTTCCTTTCCGGTTATGTGTTCAATGTCAATTGCAATAATGTAAGCGTGTGAGCATTCGTCTATTTCTTTGTGCTGGGCTTCTTCAGGCTGATCCCCTGAGTATTTTTTTACTAAAGAGAGGAATGCTTCCAACTTTTCATCACCCTCCACAATTCTGGACTTACCAAAAGCAATAACACTACGGAAATAAGTTGTGTATTCCTTACTTATAATTGTATCTTCATCGGTGACTGAAAAAGACACTTTTGAATTGTTTGTGATGGAATCGATTTTATGTCCAGCTTTTGCTGAATGAAAATAGATTTTGTCATTAAAATAGACGTAGCTTAATGGGACTGCGTAAGGATAATCTTCATCTCCTAAACAGGCCAAAACACCATTGGTATTTCTTTTCATTACTGCAATCGTATCTTCCATTGATAATAATTGTTTACCTTTTCTCATTTCTCTAAACATTAGCTTTTCTCACTTTCATCAAATTATAAAATCCAAATAGATATCAACATAAAATATCCATTCGGTAGTTGGAACACTTGCGTTATTCATAACATCGGGTGTGGCATGCTCGCATCACAATGGAATAAAAATTATACAGTGGTAAATTTCAGGCCTAAAATACCCACTAATATTAGGTAGAGAAATACAATTCGCAAAATATTGACAGGTTCATTAAAAAGGATCATGCCCAGTAATACGGCACCGATAGCACCGATTCCAGTCCAAATTGCATATGCCGTGCCGATTGGCAGAGATTTAGTTGCAAGTGCTAATAAATAAAAGCTTACGACCATCGCTCCCAATGTAACTAATGAAGGGAACAACTTTGCAAATCCCTGAGAGTATTTTAGACCCATTGCCCAAACAACTTCAAAAATTCCTGCAATAATCAAATATAACCAAGCCATGTTTTTCCTCCGGAACATAAAATTAAGCCTGAAAAATATCTTTTGATATCTCCCAGGCTTTTATCCTTCCGTGACACAGTTGTAAAACTGTGAGTTCTCTCTTGGTCACAGGCCAGTTATACTGCGGAACCCTAGAGAACTTTAATGATTATATTAAGATAATGATCTTTCAAACTCTAAATAATTATACATTCATTTTAGCAATAAGTCAATATTCTCGTTTAATCATCTCCAGCGATTAGTTTGTGTTCTGGATATATTAAAAATAGCCCATCAAGTCCAATGCTCACTTAACTTCGATAAGGGTACCGTTCTAGTTCACAAATGATCAAAACTCTTTGTTTATTTCCTGAACAAGATGTAAATAAGATAGTCGGTCATTTAGTTTTTGGTAGCTGATTTGAAATCGGATCAAAAAACGAATACCTCCAAACTGATGTAAAATAATGTCAGTTTGGAGGTGCTTTAATTTGGAAGATAAGGTAAAAATACTGAAAAGGAAACGAAGAAAAACCCAGCTCATTTTTAAATATCTAAAATGTTTCAAATATTTATTTCAGCAAGATCGTCAAGAGATTTTCCTTTAGTCTCATTTTGTACCAAGAACACAGCAGCTAAAAGACCAATTAGGGCGGGAATCACGTAGAATAAAAACGATGCGGCATTGCCCTGGCTCATTCCTATAATGATACCGGTGATGATAGGGGCGCTGGCGGCACCGATTCGTCCAAATGCATGACAACTAGCTACACCAGTATTTCTAAACTCTGTTGGATAGGCCTCTGCCATTAACGGTTGCACAGCAGTAATCGAATAGTTTACTGCAAATCCCAGAAAAATACAAGCCGCCAGAATTGCAGCAAAACCACCACTTACGGTAGCCATGATGATAACAGAAAGTGCTGCCACGCCAAAGGAAATGATGAGATTCTTTTTTCGGCCAACAGCTTCAGCAACAAAACCGGTGGAGCAATTTGCGATTATTGCGGCTGCATTTTGCGCAATTGCTAATCCATAGGCGGAAGACAGAGACAATCCTTTTTCAAGCATTAGTGAAGGTAACCAGGCATTAATTCCATAGACAATGAAGCATCCGCAAAAATACATAATCCAAATTCCGGAAGTAATTTGAATATATTGTTTAGAAAAAAGTGCTTTGGGACCAACTTGCTTCGGTTTTTTTGGTACTATTAATGCAGCAGGATCCCAATCACTAAACTGTCCGGTTGCAATGCGTTCAATATTTTGAAGGGCTCTAACGGCTCTTTCACGATAGCCCTTGTTCGCCAGCCAATAGGCTGATTCTGGCATTTTGTAGTAAAGGAAAATTGCATAGACTAGTGGGATCCCTCCAATCAGGTAACAAAGACGCCATCCGAATACTGGTACAATCGCAGTGGCGATCAGACCAGCAAGTACCCATCCAACAATCATCCATGCCATCCCGAAAGTAATGAAAATTGCCCTTTTGTTTGTTGGCGTTGATTCAGAATAAGTCGTGGTGACAATCGGTATACAAGCTCCCAATCCAATCCCAGCTAACAAGCGGAATATTGCAAACATTTCGAAACTGTTTGAAAAATAGATTGGGATATTCATGATTGAATAGGCAGCAATTGCATACATTAGTGCTTTCCGTCTACCGATCTTGTCAGAAATAATACCTGCGATAGCACTGCCAAAAATCAAACCAATCAGACTCCAGGAAGATAAACTACCTTTTGCTACTGCGCCTAACCCCCATTCAGCTGCAATTTGTGGCATTGTGTAGGATACAATCATATTATCATAACCATCAAACACCATCGCTAAACCTAGTAGGAAAAACATCTGCCAAGTAAACTTGTTAACGCCCAGGGAATCCATAACTTCAGAAATACTAAAATTATTCAATAAGTCATCTCCTTGTCTATTTATTTTTTGGACATTAGCGAAAGGCCGCAACCAATTGCTATTATAGCGTTTTTATTAGAATCAGAAAAATTTGAAATAAAGATTATAGTTTATTGACTATATTTGTTGGACGTTCTCCTCTTGCAACAGCAAGCATGTTTTTCCAAGCATTTTCATGCATTTTTTCAAAAGCTTGCTTTGTTGTTCCGGCAATATGCGGCGTTAGAATTAATTTGAATTTTATTTCTTCAGGAACATTAAGCAATGGATTATCCAGAGTAACCGGTTCAGGAGTAAGGGTATCTAAACCTGCGCCTGAAATAGTGCCGGCGATTAAAGCGTCAACCAGATCTTCCTGTACTACTAATTCACCACGGGCGGTATTAATCAGTAAAGCACTCGATTTCATCAATGACAAACGCTCTTTATTTATCAGATTTATCGTTTCAGATAGTACGGGTAAATGCAAACTTACAATATCACAATTTTTAAGAAGATCATCCAAAGGCAAATATCTTAAATCCACCGACGATGCTTCTGCTTCAAAATCTCTTTGTACGTCATAATAACTTAATTTTGAACCAAATGAATTCAGTCTCTTTGCTGTCTCTTTAGCTATTTTACCGAACCCGATAAAACCAATGTGGCTTGATCCCAATTCTGGAATTCCATTCATAATAAACGAATTTTTAGCTTCTTTTTGATATCCGTTTCTTACTAATTGATCACCCTCTAATATACGACGCTGCAATCCCAACATCAGCATGATAGTATGTTCTGCAACAGCAACTGCATTTGCACCTGCGTTATTACAAACAAATATCCCTCTTTCTTTTGCTGCACTGATATCAATTTTATCAAATCCAACACCCTCAGAATGAATTAATTTTAAGTTACCCATACCAAAAATTAACTTTTGGCTCACTTGTCGGATGGCATCAACAAAGATAAAGTCCGCTTTATTGCCTAATTTAAGAGTATCATCATCACTCATTGCTTCTTCACAAAAAATAAGCTCCCAATCTGTTGGGATATTAGATAAGTCATAAAATTCTTCAATCCGCTTTTTTGAAATTAATAATAGTACTTTTGACATATTCACATTCCATTTCTGATAAAATTGTTGAGGGTAACTACTGCACTGATCAGTAGTTACCACTATACAATTTTTCTATTCGATTATTTTTTATAAACCTAAAATTTCTTTGGCTTTTGATGCCGAGCTGCCGGCATCTGGAGCATAGCCATCAGCATCGATTTCGTCCGCATATTCTTGAGTAACAGGGGCGCCGCCGACAATGACTTTCATGTCTGGACAAGCCGCTTTAACGGTCTGTACCGCTTCTTTTAATGCTGGCATGGTCGTTGTCAACAGACCTGAGCAGGCAATCAGAACGACATTGTTATTTTGCTTAACCGCTTCCACAAATTTTTCAGCCGGTACATCAACGCCCAGGTCCACCATATCAAAGCCAGCGCTTTCCAGCATCATCACAACCAGGTTTTTACCGATATCGTGAAGATCGCCGGCAACGGTTCCCATAATACAGGTTCCCAAAGAGCTCGAGCCGTCGCCGGCCATAATTGGTTTTAATACTTCTACGCCTTTTGACATCGCTTTGGCGGCAATCAGCATTTCTGGTACAAAGATTTCTCCAGATGAGAATTTATCGCCAACCACACCCATGGAAGCGATCATTGCATCAAGAATATCCTGGGCTTTATCGCCAGCGTCCAATGATTCCTGAACCGCTGCGGCAACCTTTTTTGATTTGCCAGTTTCTACTAAATTTTTAACTTCTGCAATTTTTGACATGTTTTTTCTCCTTTGGTTTCTGAATTAAATTTAATGCACTTGTTTTTATATAATCGTCCCGAAAATTGTGTGAGTCCCAGGTTTTGTTGTCACTTATTTTACAAAAATGCCTTCCCGGAAGGCGCCGATGTATTCCATACAGTATTCATCTTCGCCCATCATGGCTTCGGTGGCAAAGAGCATCCCCATCATATCCTTATTCAATGGATCGAGGATGAAGCTATCCATACCAGCGCTCATGGCTAGAACGGCAAAGGCCTGGTTGGCAATCCGACGGGCCGGCAGGTTGAAGGAAATGTTACTGACCGCACCGGTGACATGGATGGTCGGGTATTGGGCTTTGATGCCGCGGATGACCTCAGTCACCATGGTGATGCCATCTTCGGAGGTACAGAGCATTTCAATCAGAGGATCAATATGCATCCGCGATGGGTCGATGTTGTATTCTTTTACTTTAACCATCAGATCAGCAAAAACATCCAGACGGTCTTTGGCGGTTTTTGGAATTCCCTTGTCACTGTTTAACAGCGCCACACATTCCCATTTGGTCTCGGCGATGGCTTTAAACGCCACATCGACCTTGTCGCCTTCTAAAGAAACGGAATTAAACAGCCCCGGTTTATTGCAGTATTTCATGGACTCGATACAGGTGTAAACATTGGGGCTGTCCACCGCAATCGGTGTGTCCACCGTCTCCTGAACAATGTCGATCAGCCATTTCATGGTTTCCAGTTCGATGTCATCGTCCACTGAAGCACAGACATCGATGAAGTCCGCTCCGGCTTCTGCTTGTGCAATCGCCAGATTTCTGATAAATTCTGAATCCTTGGCCGCAATGGCTTTGGCGGTTGATGGGATGGCACCGTTAATTTTTTCTCCAATAATAATCATTTCTCAATATTCTCCTCTTCGGATTGTGGGTAATTTCCAAACGCATAAAGATCCGGGTAATGACAGATTTACGTTCAGCCTTCACAATCGCAATTTTATTAAATAATGAGGTTGTAGATAAAATACAGCCTCATCATTTGGTGACCAAGTGTTTAGAACATTTCTTTACTCATGTTATCAATCGCTTCATCAGCTGCTTCATATACGCCAGGGAATGAACTAATGGCTAAACCTTGGCTTAATCCCGGAATAAAGTAGAGTTTACCATAATTTGTACAAGCTCTTCTAAATTCCGTATTGATTTGTTCTTGTGTCCAATCAGGTTTATCAACAATACCGCTGTCAACACCACCCATAAAGGTAATATCGTTTCCATATTTTTCAATCAGCTCCGAAATATTGTTGGTGGTCATAACACCCTGCCAGATATCAATTCCCATTTCGATCATATATGGAACTAAGGTAGCTGCGTAACTGTCGCTATGGTGTACAATAATTTCTACACCGTTTTCTTTCCAGAAGCCATAGATTTTTTTATATGCAGGCACAAAAAATTCTTCGAACATTGCAGGGGATAAAAATGTTGAAATTTGGCTGCCCCAGTCGTCATGATGAAACAACGCATCAGGATGGATATGATCGATTACTTCTCGGGCATAATCTAATTCATATTGGGTAAAAAAATCGATCAATTCGTGCATCGCTTCTGGTTCTTCATAAAAATTCATTAAGGCATTTTCCATGCGCATTAAAAAATGTGTCAGTTCAAATAAGCCAGGTGCCATAAAGGCGGTTACATATTTTTCTTTGCGATTTACAGCAGCCGCTTGAGCAATTGCTGTCTTCCAAGCATCATCAGAATGTTTAAGATTTGGCGCGTTAACATAGTCCTTCCATTCACAGATATCTTTAATCACAATAAGTTCATCATCATGAACTGGAAAAGATCCTATCTGCCCTTCCGGCCACCGAATCGTAACGCCCCATTCGTTGACTATTTCGCCTCCGATTGGGGGTTTCATTCTTGTCATTGGAACACTCATTATCATTTCCATAAATTCATATTGTTTAACAAACCGTTCAGGGTTTCCACCAGTCATGACTTCTTTCAGATTTTCTTTAATAGTTAGCATTATAAGGGTCTCCTTTTTAATTTATTAGCTAAATAATAATTTTCCGTTTAGATTTTTATTTATTTTAGAGCGTTTTTTCTTCGTTCTGTTATTGCAATATTCATATCCACAACCTCTTTATCAGATAGTTTATAAAACATTAGTGGAATCAATGAAATTGCCATTACTATAGCTGGAACAATAAAAAACATAATATTGGCACCACTGATAACTTGTGCTGATATATTTTTAGCGGTTACATCTGCTGCCACATAGCCGATAATTCCCAAACCAGTCGTAATGATTAGTCCACGAATAACAATCGCCATTTTGATAGAAAATGAACAAAATGCCATGATAAAACCTTGAGTATTTTTACCAGTTTTAAATTCGCTGTAAGTCGAACTGTTAATATATAAACTTGTTGTCAAGCCATAAGCGACACCAAAGCACAACAATGCTAGAAATACAATGCCAATCATTACAATTTCATTACTCGAAACAAAATATCCAATGACAAGTAGAACGATACAACCAACAGTGCCAAATAGTGATGACATTTTTGTTCCGAATTTTGCAACGGCATGTCTGGACAGAAGTGAACCGATCAAAGCACCTAGATTTGCAAACAACAGCAGATTACCAATTGTCGCAGCTACATTGTCCGGGTAATTAACCTTACAAAAGTAAGCCCCGAAAGCCAACATCGTATAATAGCCGATAAGACGGATGAAATCGAAAAATACAACCGAGACTAAAGTCGGATTTGCAAATACACCTTTCATCATATCCACAAAAGATACCTTTTCTCTTTTCACAGCTTCTGTATTAGCTGTGTCAATTTCAGGCCTAACATCATAACCCTTTGTGATAGCAAAATGAATATAGTAACCGATTAACATCAATCCAGAGCCAATTAAAGCTGTCAGTGTATACCCCCAGACGATTCCGCCTTGGGCAAATAAGGAAGCAAAACCAAGTGACATAACAGGAACTGCTTTTGATGCGACTAATTTACCAACATTAGAGCCAGCAGCAAGTCGCCCAGATAAATGTGCTTTTTCTGTGGGATCATCTGTTAGTTCACTTACCAGAGAACGGTTAGCTGTCCATGCGATGTTCCAAATAAAATGACTGATAAGAAAACCGGTGCTAATGATGATGGCTGCAGTCAAATCCGAACCAATTTTTGTGAACTCAAAAGCAAAGAACATCATAACAAATGGTGGGCCATACAGTAACCAGGAACGATATTTGCCCAGTTTGAGGTGCATTTTGTCGATAACAACCCCGGCAAGAAGAGCAGATACAGTATCAGCAATACCGGTAATGGTGGAAATGATTGCAGCCATTGCCAATGGTAACCCGGCAACATCGGTCAAAAACAATAGGAAAAATGAAGTTTCAACAGTCGTCATAAACGAGAATCCGACTTCGCTAATCCCCCAAACATTTTTTATTGTATTAGTGATTCGTTTCATAAGTTTTTCTCCTTGTAGATAAAATTTATTTGCTGAGATCTTGTACAAGACGTGTCCGTCTTTCATCCAATGAGTTCACCATATTTACGAATAAAGTCAGACGAATTTTGATTTTAAATAATCTATGACAATTCACTTAATTGTCATAGAATTTCGCATCCACATTCTCTTGAATTGTAAAACATTTAAACATATTACTAATATATTTTTGATGATTTGGCTAGTAAACCTCCTTGCGAATTAAATATAGTTTATGATATAAAATACATAATCATATTATTTGCGCAATAAAATAACTAAATTTAACATATTTTTATTATTTTTAATATAATATTATATTTAATGGCTATTATATCAAAAGATTTCAAATATTCAAGCAAATTTTAATTATTTTTGTTACTTTGTTTAATTTTAAGAATATTTGCTATTTTTTTATTGTTTTTAAAGGGTATTATTCTTAAAATATGATAATTATGTGTATCAAAGATCCAACGACCTGTATTTTTGATATGATATTCTAATATGTTTTCTTTTATGTTATACTTAGTGAAATTCAAGTTTTGGAGTGAGCAATGTCAATGCAAATACAAAGTAAGGGACTGCAGACCAGAATGAACCTCTTAAATGCAGCAAAAGAGTTGTTTTATGAAAATGGTTTTTCGAAAACATCGGCTAAAGAGATCTGCGAATCGGCGAATGTCAAACCAAGTAATTTTAATTATTATTTTGATTCTAAAGATATGCTTTTAAAAGAAATTTATGCGGACTTGTATATGAAGTGTCACTCATTCGTAGATTCTAACATCACTTATAAAATTAACAGTATTGAAAAAAATGTTCTGATGACATTTCCTTATATGATGGGACAATTCAAAGATGAAAAAACCAAGTCATTTCATTATGAAACGATTAAGCGAGAACCCCTCACAACATATATGGGGGGCAATTTAAGACACCTTTATAAACAATTTATAAAAGATTTAGGTCGTACTGTTACGGAGAAAGAGTTAGTTTCGCTGATAAACGCTGACCTTGGTCTGCGGCGTGAAATATTTTTGTATTTTCTTGAGCACCCAGAAAGTCAAGATATGAATGATTTGGTCAATTCGATTCTGATTTTTCGTGCACGTATTTTCCAAATGGATGAAAATATGATGAAAGCTTATATTTTTAACGCTTATGAGTTTGAGCGTAATTATGACCACTCACATATATGTCTTTTAGTTTAAGAGGTATGGGATCATGCGATTTATCAATTACAGGAATATCCGCATTCATCAAATTCAGATTTTTTTGTGTGCAGCGGATTGCGCTAATTATACAGCTACAGCAGAGCAGATGAACGTTACCCAGCCGATGGTCAGTAAAACCATCCAGCTTTTGGAGCAGGAACTGGGAATCATACTATTTCGTAAAGATCGTGGCAAACTCTATCTAACTCCAGCAGGACGGGAATTGAAATTCCATTGGAATAATATGATGGAGATGTTCGAGATTTCGGTGTTTAACGCACACGCTATTCAGGAGGCAAAAAATATGCCGATCCGGTTTGGTTTGGGTATGTCAAGCCGACGTGATGACCTTCGACAGCTGATTTCTCATTTAGAGAAACAACGACCAGAGATCGATTTATTGCTGGAATGCGATAATATGGCAAATATGCTCCAACGTATCAGTCGTGGTGATCTTGATCTTGGAGTATGCTCAGGTCATTTACTTCCCAGAATTCAGAGTCTTCGACTGAATTTCAAAATTCTGATGGAAACGCCTCTGGCAATTTTCATTCCCAAGAGCAATCCACTGTCCCAAAAAGAGCGCATTGCCTTTTCAGATCTTCGTCAGGAGTCTTTTGTCACCTTTTCCCAGGCATCCGATCCCCTCTACTGGGAGCTTCTTAATTCGTTGGCTGACGAAGCAGGATTTATCCCTAAAGTTGCCTGCTATGTGAAAGATGAGCTTTCTTTTCAAATCAATTTGGAAATGGGAAGGGGAATTGTGATGGCAGACAGTGGTACACCGCTGGAAGGAGCCGAGGTTGAAAAGTTCATTCTAGAGGGAACGCATTGTGACTTGCTTCTGGTTTGGCGGGGCGATAACAACAATCCGAGTTTGGCAAAACTTATGAAGGCTCTGTAAGTATGCGTTTTAGTTATACCTCCCTGTGATCTGTTTATTTCCTTTTGGCTATTGCCGTTATTATAATGGAGACAGAAATAATAACTGAGAGGTAATCAGATGACTCAAAAAGAAAATGTACAAGTAGCTTTGGACGCTGGTATTCCGGAACATACCACAGTTTTTTGGACCGGTGGACAGCTTATGATCAGCTCCGTTCTTGGAAATATGCCCATTCTTGGTATGAAAGAAGGCTATGACTGGTGGGGTGTTCACTGGACCGCCTGTAAGGAAGCGGGCGGAGCCTTTGCACCTACAGTCGGGAGACCGCCGATTATCTCGGATATTGAAAGTTGGCGGGAGCAAGTTAAATTTCCTGATATCTCAGGCATTGACTGGGAAGCAGCAGCAGCACGGGACACCGCTCATTTGGATCCTGACAAGGTCACAAATTTCTATGGTCTTGCCAACGGTATCTTTGAGCGCATCCATTTCCTGATGGGTTTTGAGGAAACCATGATAGCATTGGCAACCGAGCCTGAAGAAGTAGTGGTACTGGCGGATGCCATCACAGATGTGTATGTCCAGATAATCGAGAAAATTGGACAGTATTACAAGCCAGATTATTTCACGATGTTGGACGATTATTGCCATCAGCATGGTTCCTTTATGTCGCCGACAACATTTGATCAGGTTTTTGCGCCGGCGCTCAAGAGAATACGCGATGCCGCTGAGTCAAATGGGATGAAGTTTATTCTCCATTGTTGTGGTAGGGAAGAGGTTCTATTGGATAATTTTTACAATGCCGGTGTTCGCCGCATTGAGCCCTGTCAGCCGATGAATGATCTGTGTGCCATGAAAGAACGGCATCCGGATATGGCCTTTATGGGTGGTTTGGATCTTCAGAAGGTTATTGATAATCCCGATGCAACAGAAGAGGATTTGCGAAAAGAAGTTCGACGCTGCATCGACACCTACGCCGATGGCGGGAGATATGTGGTGTTCGGCGTAACATTAGCAATGCATGATCCCTCGGCATATGCACCTGGTCAGAAGATGCACATTCTCATTGACGAGGCAATGAAGTACCGAAAGTAATTGATGGTGATCGCCTGTAATATCATCGATCCGCTGAATGTTGCCCTTTAATAAAAAATAATCCCCCCAGACACAGCATAATCCGCAAGATCTGTTCCTTGTTTCTTTGCGGTGTCTATTTTAGTTACTCCTAAAAATAAAGCATCCAAAATTGAACCTGATGATGTATTACTACACCATACCTACATTTCAATTTTGGATGTTTTTTAAATTTTTCATGCCATTAGTTGCGGATGTCGGATATAAAACGCCAGCCATTGCCCAGAACTGATCCGCGCCGGGATCACACCAAACTTTCCGTATACCCGTCCCCACACAAAGAAAGGTTTCTTCTATAAATCGGAATACGTCTTTGATGACTATTATGATTGTTATCTCTGCCCGAATAATCAGGTTTAAAAATACAGTACTACCAACCGGAAAGGATATCGGGAGTACAAAAGCAATCCTGAAATCTGCAAAAATTGTCCGGATCTGAAAAAGTGTACGCAGAGCAGGAACCATACAAAAGTTGTTGCCAGACATGTATGGGCTGACTATTTAGAACAATGCGAAGACATTCGGCATACAATCGGACGTAAAGAAGAATACAAAATGCGTAAAGAAACCATCGAACGGGTCTTTGGCACAGCTAAAGAACACCATGGAATGCGTTATACGCAGTACGTCGGGAAAGCTCGGGTTGCGATGCATGTCGGGTTGACTTTGGCATGCCTGAATATGAAAAAACTGGCCGGACTGCTGTACCGGAAACAACAACGCTTGTTGCCACCATCACAATTTTTCTCGGTTTGCGCATTTATGGCAACATAATATAAAACCCGATCACAGATTTGGTACTCTGTAATCGGGTTTGTCTAAGTTCTGAAAGGCTGTAGTTATTTGGCTACAGCCTTTTATGTTTGTTAACAAGTTTTAAATTTTGTTTAATTAAAAATAAGTTTACATATTTTGATAAACAATTTTTAAGCCCTGCATACTAATATTCATGTCCATTGCTGCATTCATGTCATCAATACCATAGCGATGAGTGATCAATTTTTCGACAGGAAGGCCACGAAGCTGGGCTTCTTTGAGGAATTCGATGGCAAGCAGCCAATCTGAGGCCTGATAGGTCCATGATCCAGTAACTTTAATTTCTTTATTGCAAATATCTAAATGCGGATTGTAGGTGGTATCTCCGTTATTGACAAAGAATCCTAATTCACATAATGATCCGCCCCGTCTGACATAATTCCATACCATTGATGCAGCTTTGGGAGATCCAGTACATTGGAATGCCATTTCGGCACCAAGACCGTTAGTTAGAGCTTTCACTTCTGCGATTGGATCTACCGATATTGAAGCGTTTACAATGGCTGAAGCACCTAATTCTTTTGCTATATCAAGACGGTTTTGATCCGTATCAACAGCAATAATATTTCTTACACCCATGGTACGAACTAAAGTTAATAATAATAACCCAATGGGGCCACAACCCTGAACTAACACATAGGAATCATGTTTGAAGTTAAAAATCTCTTTTGCTTTTTCAACAGCATGGACGATAACCGCTGCTGGCTCAATCAAAAGACGCAAATCCAAATCCATATCACTCACGGAAAAAATGACACCGCCAGCATTAACTTTCATATACTCGCCAAACCATCCATTAAAATAAAAATCTTCTCCTGGTAATAGCCCGAAGATCTGTCCTCCTTCACATAAATGAATTTTTTCCGGATGATTGAGACACGTATCACATACTCCACAGGGAATCAGACCGGTTACAATTTTGTCTCCAACGGCTAATGGTTTGCCAGAATAATCTTTGGTCACATTCTTACCGATTTTTACAATTGTTCCGGTACCTTCGTGTCCTAATTGGACTGGAATGTACCCAAATGGATCACCTTTATATTCATGCACATCGGTACCACAGATGCCACATCCTTCAACATGAACCAGAATTTCATCATCATTAATTTCTGGAACTGGCAGCACTTTGACTTCCATTTCTTTAACACCAGTTAATACCGATATTTTTCCTGTTTCTGGAACGCTCATATTACTCATTCTAAGACCTCCTAAGTATTTAATTAAACAACCACCTTGCAGTAATCATTCTTTAATTGCATTATAATAACTGGAAAGTTTCAGAACAAGGTTCACATTCGTTCGTTTGTTGAATATCGTTACAGATTTAATAAGCTGTCAACATATAATACGTTTTTATGACGGTGTAACATGATATTCAGATAAATCATTAAGATAGCTTAGCAAAGGAACAGGAATCGCTTTGATAAGCAGCTGCGCCATGTTTTCAGGCGAAAGTAACATTCCTTTTTTGGCCCATTCAGCCGTCATATCCATTGATCCGCGGCAATAAAATTCAAGTAAAAAATCACTTCTGCTGAAAGTGGGTTTGCTTTTGAAGCGACATCCTTGTAAAATTCAAAAATACAATGATAATCATAATCGAGCAAATTATTAAAATCCGAAGAAGAAAAAGCAGAGCAAAAAAAGATTTTATCATTTTTCATAAATTCAAATTTTTTAACCAGACCTTCCTCGAGAGTTAAACTCAACCCCATTTGTTTAATCGTTTTCTGTACAATTTTGTCAAAATACCAGTTCACTAAATCGTACTTGTCTTTAAAATTTCTGTAAAATGTTTGGCGGGTTGTACTACAGTTATCGACGATATCGGTTACCGTGATCTTATCCAAAGGAACTTTTTCCATTAATTCTTTAATGGAATCAGCCAAGACATATTTAGATCTTTCTGAAAAATTCATCGTTACAACTCCTCTTGTTTTTTAAACTATTATATTTTTATAGATTCAGATGAGCTAGGATTGTTCAGCAGGACAAAGTTATTATTTCTTTATTTGAATTTTTTTTCATTTGATTTTACTTTCGCTATTGCTTAGCTGTTTTTTTTGACTGCTCACAAGTCTACTTATCTACTAATGATCTTTTTAAAAATGGCAGAATCACCATGGTTTTATTAGTGTGTTTGCAAAAAAATGTATCATGCTGAGGAGAAGTTGTCAATTCAAACTATTAAATTTACAGAAAAGTAAGATTTGATAATTTCGTTTAAAAAGCTATTTAGATGATAATGAGGGCTGGAAGGGATTGGATCGACATTTGAAAGAGAAAAAATAATTATGAGGATCGCCAATGCTGTCAAAATATTTTAAATAATGATAGATATCTCATTCCAATGGAGTTATAATAGTAAAAAATAACATATCAACGATAATCGATTATAGTTAAAACGATTAGTTGGCTATTTTATTCAAATAGAAAAGAGGTTAATATGAAGCAAAGAAACAGAGTGAAAAAGATTTGGGGTGAAAAGTCAAAAGGAGGAAAATTTCAATGGGTTTATTAAAAAAAATAATGTTATTTACATCATTGATTCTGATCGGAGCAATATTGTTGATGATTATGGTGTCGCTTGATTTTAAGTTATCAACAAATCAAATCAACACGTTGCTGTTCACCTCCTTGGTAATTATCTTAGTTGGCGAAAGTATTACATATTTATTTTTCAAAAAAATATTGAAATCTATTAAAGAAGTGAACGACTTTATTGTCAAAATGAGTTTAAGTCAATTTGATGGGCGATTGGAAAGAACCTCAAATGATGAAATCGGAAATATGGCTCTTAATTTAAACCGACTAGCTGATTATTTTGAAAAAGATGTAATTGAATCTTTCAAAAAAATAGCTGTCGGCGATTATGCTATTGACTTTGATGATCAAAAAATTCATGGTGAAGTAAGTGGCACATGCCAGCAGATAATAGCTTCGCTAGAAGATGTTCATTATGAAGTCGAAATGATTGTTACAGCTTTTCAGCAAGGGCAGTTGGATATGAGAGGTAATACAGATCATTTTAGTGGAAAATATAAAGAAATTATCGGCGGGGTTAACATGATTTTAGATACGATTACCGACCCGATAAGAATGGTATCAGAATCTGTTTGCCGCATGGGAAATGGTGAAAAACCAGAATTTATAACTGAAACTTATTATGGAGATTTTGATGTACTAAAAAACAATGTTAATTCTTGTATTCAAGGGGTGGCAGTTTTAGAAGAGTGTAATCGTGTCCTTTCACTGATGAGTAAAAATGACTTTACCCAGAATATCGAGGGTGATTTTTTAGGTATCTATTCCGATCTGGCTAAATCGATCAATTTAGTTAATATTAAATTGGTCCGTGTTGTGGAAATTTCGACTAATATCGGAAATGGCGACATGTGCGATTTGGACGCCCTGAGAAAAGTTCCTCGGCAAAGTGAAAATGACCGGATCATCCCGTGTCTGATTGGAATGATTGAAAATATTATCCAGCTGGTAGGAGAAACAGAAAAAATGGCTGAAATTGCAGTTGAAGGCGATCTCGGCAATCGTGGTGACATTACTAAATTCAATGGCGAATATGCACGAGTTATTGATGGTTTCAACCAGATACTGGATGCGGTTATTGCGCCAATAATGGAAGCGTCAGATACCCTGAAAAAATTATCTCAAGGAGATCTGGGCTCAGTCATGGTCGGTGACTATATGGGTGATCATGCTCAGATCAAAGATGATTTAAATCAGACCATTGCATTTTTACAACAATATGTTTCAGAAATTACGATGACCTTAGAAGAAATTGGCCGTGGAAATTTAAATCAGGAAATTACGACCAATTATTTAGGGGATTTTCTGCCGATTAAGAAAGCATTGAATGACATTACAGTAAGTTTAAGTGAAACGATGTCAGATATAAATTTAGCAGCCGGACAAGTTGAGGTGGGTGCTCAGCAGATTTCGGACGGCGGCCAGGCGTTGGCTCAGGGAACTACCGAACAGGCTAGTTCTATTCAGGAACTTACAGCATCAATAGAAGAAGTCGCCGGCGAAACAAAATTGAATGCTGCCCATGCTAATGAGGCCAACGAATTGGCTTTAGTGGTTCGTCAAAGTGCTGAAACAGGAAATAAACAGATGAAAAGTATGCTTACTGCCATGGTTAAGATTAATGAATCGTCCAGTAATATTTCTAAAATCATCAAAGTCATTGATGATATTGCCTTTCAAACAAATATTCTGGCATTAAATGCTGCAGTTGAAGCAGCCCGAGCCGGACAGCATGGTAAAGGTTTTGCTGTGGTTGCTGAAGAAGTCAGAACATTGGCAGCAAGAAGTGCTGAAGCGGCTAAAGAAACAACCGGTTTGATAGAAGGTTCCATTGAAAAAGTGAAAGCTGGCAGTAAAATTGCCGATGATACTGCCGAAAGTTTGAAAGATATCGAAAATAGAATCGAAAAGGTTACTAATTTAGTTGGTAGTATTGCCCAGGCATCCAATGAGCAGGCGTCAGAAATTGCCCAAATCACTCAGGGGATTGAACAGGTTTCAATGGTAGTTCAAACCAATTCTGCAACCGCAGAAGAAAGTGCAGCAGCCAGTGAGGAACTCTCGGGGCAGGCAGAACTCCTTAAAAAGATGGTCGATGCTTTTCAATTAAAAATTTAGCCACAGGTCGTTGAGCAAGAACTTTTCATGATATTTCAAAATGTCTTAAAAAGTTCTTTTTTATTTTATAATAAAAGTTACCATAGCATGGTTAAAATAGTGCAAATAATGATTGACGTTTACAATAAACTATTGTATATTATAGATAATCGATTATATGTAATTGACTATGAAGATATTGGATCCTAAATTTACAGCTCAATGAATTATTAATCGAGGCTTATGCGATCACAAAAGACACCAGGAGCAATCATTTATTTATTATTACCAACATGGTAAAATTGAAAGGTGGAATTATAATGGGTTATTTAGTAGCGATTGGTCTAACTGCAGGGATTATTGCAGGGGTATTCTCACATTTGGTTTTCATTGCAGGGGTATTACCTGTAATTGTATGGGTGGCTTTTGCAGGTGAAGCAACATTCTTTGCTGCTGGCGGAAAAAATATGGGTTTGGTAAAGGGCCTTGCATCAAACTTTGCCGGCGTTTTATGGGCGGTATTTATATTTTTCGTCTTTGGGGCATGGTCATCACCATTTGCCTTGGGAATAGCGGTATTTATTGCTGTAGTTATGATGTGTGTTGAAGCAAAAATAGATTTCCTTTCTTTTATCCCCGGAGCATTTATTGGAGCAGCATGTCTTTTTGGATCAGAAACTGAAGCATTTCCAACTGGCGATATTGTCGGCGTATTGATCGCACTCGTATGCGGAGCCGCAATGGGATGGGTTGCAGAAAAAGCAGCGGGCCCAATCGCAGGTTTAATCGCAAAGAAATTTCCAGAAAAAGAAGCTGCAGCAGAACAACAAGCATAACAGATTCATAAATAATCGTTTCTCTTAAAATCGCATAAGTAGAAAGCATGTTTATAATTAAATTAAAAAAGGCGTATTGCTTAATAACTTAAAGTTAGGCAATATGTCTTTTTAGTTGTTCATTTTTAAAAAGATATTACATATGTTTGTGGAACCTGAACTCGGTAAGGCTAAATCTCGCATCTTGATTAAATGGATTTAAATGACGCGGCTCCATTTCAATTAAATTCTGTTGTAGATACTGTGATGGAAACATAAATTATCAAGACATTATTGAGTGTAAAAATTTATACATGTTTAAAATGTCTAGAAAAAAATGTATTAACGATTATAGATAATTTTGACAAGCGGAGAATCTGTGCTATAATAAATTAATAATGAATGTTGTAGCAAGGAGATATCTATTGTGGTAGAGCCAGACGGAAAATTAAAAAAAAGAACTTTATATAGTGATGAAATACGAGAAGTCATTAAACAGGCAATCATCAGCGAGGAGTTAAAACCCGGAGAACGGGTGGTAGAAACCCGCTGGGCAAAAAAACTGGGGGTATCCCAATCACCGGTAAGAGAAGCTATCCGCGACCTTGAAATGATGGGCTTTATTGAGAATCGCCCGTATCAGGGAGCCTTTGTGCGCAAAATGGATAAGAAAGATGTGATAGATGCTTATTATGTTCGGGAAGCTCTGGAGATGGCCGCCATGCGTTATGCCGTTGAAGTGATTACCGATGATCAGCTGGAGGATATCCTCAATGTGATGGAAGAAATGAAACAAGCGGTTAAAGACGGAAATTTTGAACTTTTTGTTGAAAAAGACAGCTTGTTCCACGAAAAAATTATGCAGGTATCAAACAATGAGCTGTTAATCAAACTTTGGAATCAGTGCAAGATCCGGGAATATACCAGCATCAGTGCCTGGATTTCAGATCTTACCTTGGAAACATTGGCCGAGCGCCATAACAGTCTCTATCTGGCATTGAAAACAAAAAACAAAGAAATGGCCATAGAAGCGGTCACAGAGCATTTTGAAGTATTGATCGAAGAAATGAATAATATTTCCTGATAAGTGGAAGTTGAGAAAAACAATTAAATAGAAAAAAATCGATTCTGTTTAACAGAAATTCCCATAATGATTAATATGTAATCATTGTGAAAATTTCGGTTAAACAGATTTTTTTTTGCGTAAAATTAATTTTAATAAATTTACGAAATATCAATTGACTTTAAGAAAGGGAGGTGTTAATATGCATTTATAAAATATAATCGATTATATATAATATTTAAAAAATTATACGGTACAAAGAAAAATTAAAATATTGTAATTAATAGCAATGGTATGAAAACGCTAATTTTCTTGTGGTTCTTAAAGCACTGCTGATGAATGCTAAAAATTCTGTTGTTAGTTTTTCAAGTATTTTTAAATTTTTACTTTAAATTTGGAGGTTCAATTATGTCTGAATGTGAAAAAACCAATTATATTGGTAAAAGTGTCCCAAGAATTGACGCATTAGAAAAAGCAACCGGTAAAGTGAAGTACTTTGAGGATTACCAGATTCAATACAGAGATTTGTTGCATGTAAAGGTTTTACGCAGCCCGCATGCCCACGCTAAAATTGTTAGTGTCGATGTGAGCGCCGCAGAGGCGTTGCCAGGGGTGGCAACAGTTGTCAAAGGAAGTGATCCGGATCTGCCATGGTCTGACATTCCTTATGGTTCCAGTTATTATGGAAATCCTGCTAAAGATGAAGTAATCTGGGCTGGACAGGCAGTTGTGGCGGTAGCAGCAGAGTCAATTGAAATTGCTGAACAAGCGTTAGAATTAGTCAAGGTTGTCTATGAAGAGCTGCCTTATGTCACTGACCAGCATATTGCGATCAGACCAGATGCTCCCGAGGTAATTAGTCCAGAGTTAGGATTTGCTGCCGGATATATGGGTTTTCAGCCTGAAGGTCCGAATGTTGCCGGAAGCTATAAAATGACTCACGGTGATGTTGACAAAGCTTTTGCTGAAGCTGATGTAATCGTTGAAGGCGAATATCAGGCGAATAAAAAATCGACATCACAAATTGAATGCAATGGTTGTATCGCAGAGTATCAACCCGATGGTGTTGTTAAGCTAATCTCTAATGGGATGGGCGTTCATGGGGTGCTGAAAAAACACTTACTGACCATGTATCCACAGCTGACGGCATCCACCCTTAGAGTTATTCAGCCGGTTACTGGCGGTAGTTTTGGGAATCGTCTATTCCCGACGATAGAGCCACTGGCAGTACTGATGACACTAAGAACAAAAAGACCATGTTCTTATGTTTTGACAAGAAAAGAAATGTATACCTCATCACCATCCAATTGGCCGGTTTTTACCAAGTTAAAATTAGGTGCAAAAAAAGATGGAACCATTATTGCTGAAGATTTCTATCTGGTTGAAGATGCCGGAGCCCAAATCAGAGGCTATTATGATGGTCGATTATCAGCGTCTGGTTTAATGTGTGTCTACAACATTCCGAATGTTCGTTGCGATTCTTATGGTGTCAGAACAAACACCATGCCGTGTGCTCCCTATCGCGGTCTTGGCGTTCCAGAATCTGAATGGGCAATGGAAAATTTACTGGATGAGCTTGCTGAAAAACTGAATATGGATCCGCTTGAGCTGCGCTTGAAAAACATCATCAAAAAAGGCGAATGCAATCCTTACGGAGAAAAAGTTACCAGTATTGCCATTGGAAAATGTTTAGAGGCTGTCGCTGAAGGAATCAAAATTAATGAACCCTGTCAGCAGGATGATGGCCCATGGAAATATGGGAAAGGAATTGCCGCCGGCGGAAAGCAGAACACCCCGCTTGGTCGATCCGAAGCAGACTGTTTAATTCATAGCGACGGCAGTGTTGAAATCCTGGTCAGCTGTGATGAGCAGGGCATGGGCGCCCAATCAGCACTCCGACAAATGGCAGCGACAGAATTACAGATTGATATTGATCGCGTTAAAATGACCCGTTCAGATACTGCTGTTACCCCATATGATAATTTTGGAGCCTCCAGCCGAACAACTTATACAACTGGGAATGCCGTTATTATTGCTTGTCAGGATGCCATTGACCAATTAAAAGAAGCCGCTGGCCGTGAAGTTGGCCTGGCAAAAAAACAGATTACAATTAAAAACGGAAAAGCTTATGTTGTTGGGTCAGACGTTGAAGTCATTGATATTAAAGATTTATTCAAACCCTTTGATTTCTTTACCCAACAAACCTGGGGACTGTTACAAGGAACACCGGTAAGAGGCCGAGGCGTATTCTGTCCTGCTCCAGCCGTGCCATGGTTTGGTCCTGGTCATGAAGATGGCCGAACCCCAAGAATGTGGAATTGGTATCAGTACAGTGCGTTTGGTGCCGAAGTTGCCGTTAATGTTGAAACCGGACAAATCAAACTGCTGAAACTATTCAGTACCGCAGATACCGGAAACCCGATTAATCCGAAACTGGTTGAAGGTCAGATCGATGGCGGTGTCATCATGGCACTTGGATTCTCAACTTTAGATTATCATATGTTTGAAGATGGAAAAATGATTAATGCCAACATGTCAGATTATCGTTTGCCTACAGTCTTAGAAACACCGCTTCAGAAAAACTTTATGCGAGCAATTCTTCCCGATCCATTACCTGATGGTCCGTTTAATGCAAAAGGCTGTGCCGAATCAATGATGATTCCGATTGGGCCGGCAATTGCAGCAGCAGTATATCAGGCAGTTGGGGTACGACCAAAAGAAATGCCGATGACTGCTGAACGAATATTGAAGTTGATTAAAGATAAGGAGGCTAATGATGCAAAATAGAGAGAATTATATCGAAGTTCTGTGTGAAGTTAACGGAGCACCGGTCAATTTGTACGTTTCACCAGACCGAACGGTGGTTGATGTATTAAGAAACGAATTGGCGCTAACCGGAACAAAACAAGGATGTGATGATGGCAACTGCGGTGCCTGTACCATTCTGGTTGATGGTAAAGCCGTAAAAAGCTGTTCAATGCTGATTGGACAAATTCGCAATAAAAAAGTGATCACGATTGAAGGGGTCAGTGATGGCGATGTTCTACATCCGGTACAACAGGCTTTTGTTGATCGTTGGGCTGTTCAATGCGGCTTCTGTACACCGAGTATGATTTTAACAGCGATTGCGATTCTAAATGAAAACCCTAATGCTGATGAAGACGAAATTCGTGAAGGATTACACGGAAATTTATGCCGATGTACCGGTTATGTAAAAATTGTTGAAGCAATCGAAGTTGCACGAGATCAGATCAATGCTGGAGGTGCGAACTAATGAAATTTAATTCATATTATGAACCAAATACCGTTGATGCGTGTGTTCAGATTTTAAGCGAACAGGGTTCAGATGCAAAATTACTGGCGGGTGGAACCGATCTGGTTATTCGTATGAGAAGCCGAGTAATTAAGCCAAAAACAGTCGTGAGTTTAAATGCTGTTCCTGAACTAAGTGAAGTAACTTTAAAAGAAGACGGCCTTTATATCGGCGCCATGGCTCGCCTGATGGATGTTTCCAAATCGGAACTGTTAACCGGCGCCTGGAAAATTATAAAAACGGGCGCTGGAAATGTCTCCAGCATGCAAATTCGAAACAATGCCACGCTTGGCGGAAATACCTGTAATGCTTCCCCAAGTGCCGACACCGTCCCAGGTCTGGTTGTTTCCGGAGCCATTGCCAATATTGTTGGTAAAAATGGTAACAGAAGTGTTCTGCTGGAAGAGTTCTTTACCGGCCCGGGCAAAACCGTATTATCTGATGACGAGATCTTAGTGAGTTTTAAAATCCCTAAATACGCGGATAAAACCGGCGCTGTTTACAAGAAATATTCAATCCGTGGCGATACCGATATCGCAATTATCGGTGTTGCCGGGAAAATTACTTTAAATGATCAGGGTGAAGTGGCCGATGTGAAAATCGCTCTTGGCGGTGTCGCCCCAACGGTTATCCGGGTTCCCAAAGCGGAAGCCTTATTAACAGGTAAGAAACTGACAGCTGAATTAATTGAAGAAGCAGCAGTGATCGCTTCAGAGTCATGTACACCGATAACCGATGCTCGCGCTACCAAAGAGTATCGAACAGAAATGGTCAGGGTATGGGTTCGACATGTATTAACCGATGCGGTACAGGAAGCTCAAAAAAACTAAGCCAGTTAAGGAGCAGAAATGATGCCGTAAGGCATCGCTGCTCCTTTTTTTACAAATAAATCAATCTCACCGGTTGAGAAAGGAAATTAAAATGGAGAAACTAACACCTAATGTTTATACAGAAACAAAGATTCGGGGGTGCAACCCCAGTATTGTTTTCACAAAAGAAGGGTCAGTGTTTATCGATAACGCCCAGTGGTTAACCAGTTTGCTTGAGATGATCGAATTCGCCGAGCAAAAAGGTTCCATTAAATACATGATTAATACCGAACCGCATATTGACCATATTTTTGGGAATCACTGGTTTGCGGGCAAATGTCCAATTATCGGACACGAAGCGATGATCAAAGATTTTTTTCTGGTGCCGGGAGAAATGGATGGTTATGACTACTCTGTGGATGTATTAACCCGTCAAGATCCCAAAGGATTGGCACTGATGCCATCACGAGAAAACTACATCATTAATAAACCGCAAATTACCTTCACCAAAGATCTGTCGCTAAAAGTTGGCGATCATACGTTTAAACTCTACCACACCCCCGGTCATTCGGATTCACAGATTGCTGTGCATGTCCCCGAAGAAAGAACCGTATTTGTTGGCGATACTGTTTTTTCTGATTGTCAAATCTGGCTCCACTCAGCCAATATTGATGAACTGATCAACTCACTTAAGTTTATCTATACACTGGATGTGGATTACATTGTCCCCGGACATGGACCAGTTGTTGAAAAATCATATATTATGAACCAGCTTTCATTTATTTACGAATGGATAACAACTGTTGCCAATGGCATCGAAAAAGGCTGGACTCAGGAAGAGTGTATTGCAAGGATAAGTTTTTCAGATCGATGCCCAGTGGATATTGGACAGGATGAAATGATGGAATACATCCAACGAACAAATATCATCAAGTGTTACAACTACTTAACCCAGGGATAAGGGACGAAGCGCTTTTCCATAGAAAAAAAGGAGGACATTTTACAGATGAAATTGGATTCAATTAATAATGTTTCGATTATCGGAACCGGCATGATCGGTGCCAGTATGGCCGTACTGTTTACCGGAAATGGCTATAAAACTACCATACTGGCATATAACGACGCCGAAATAGAAGCCGGAAAACAACGTTATCAGGCATGTTTTGAAGATTTGGTTCAAAAAAAGCTGGTCACTGAAAAACAATATCAAGCCTGCGAAAAACTGTTGACGATAACAACAGACTATCAGGACATTTCGAATACCGAACTGATTTTTGAATGTGTGGTTGAAAATCTGGCGGTTAAACATAGCGTCTATCAAGCGATTGAAGAAAACTGTCCCAACTTTAAAGCCATTGCATCATCGACATCAGCGATTTCAGCAGATGATCTTGCCAAAGGCTTGAAGCAAAAAGAAAAGCTGGTTGTGGCTCACCCTTGGAACCCCCCCCACCTGGTTCCTTGTGTGGAGTTGGTGCCAAGCCAATGGTCAGCAGCAGGTGTCATCGATGCTATTTATGAATTTTTGGAATCGGTGGGACGAAAAGTTGTGGTCATGAAAAAAGCCGCTCCCGGATTTATCGGCAACCGCCTGCAACATGCGCTATATCGGGAAGCCGTTCACATGGTGGAACAGGGCATTGCCTCACCGGAAGATATTGACAAAACCTTAAAATACAGTTTTGTGCCCCGGTACACATCCATCGGCATTTTTGAACATTTTGATTATGCCGGGTTGGATATGATCGTCAGCATTGATGACTACCTCTTTCCGGATCTTTCAAATGCTGACAAAACTCAGGATTACATCCGGTCGCGCTTTGAAAAAGGCGATCTCGGCCAGAAAACCGGTAAGGGAGTTTACGACTGGTCCAAGGTGGATATGGACGAATTCCGGATGAAAGCCGCAAAACCATATTTTGAGTTTTTCAACTGGAGTTTACCAGAAGAAGACTAACGAGAAAATAACAGTAAGGATTGAAAGGAGTATCAACGTGATATCAAAAGAAAGAAAATTTTGGATCTACGAGATCATGAATAAAATCAGATATTTTGAATTAAAGGCCCTGCGATTGTTTGAAGAAAATAAACTGCGTGGATCGGTTCATTTATATGCTGGCGAAGAAGCTGTTGCTGCCGCCGTTTGTTCCCAATTGACGGATGATGATTATATCACCAGTACCCATCGGGGTCATGGCCATTGTATTGCCAAAGGCGCTGAGCTGGATAAAGCCATGGCCGAATTAATGGGCAAGGAAACCGGCTACTGCAAAGGCCGCAGCGGTTCCATGCACATTGCCGATTTCACCAAGGGCAACCTTGGGGCCAACGCCATTGTCGGTGGGGGCATTCCGATAGCAACCGGAGCGGCGTTGGCAGCCAAGCTTCAGAAAAACGATAAGGTCGCCGTTTCATTCTTTGGGGATGGGGCTTCCAATGAAGGAACCTTCCATGAAAGTTTGAATCTGGCAGCTGTCTGGAAACTGCCGATTATCTTCGTTTGTGAGAATAATGGCTTCGGCATCTCGGTACCGGTTGCTCAGTCAACTTCCGTTGAAAACATCAGCGATCGTGCTGTCGGCTATGGGATACCGGGAGTAACCATTGACGGAAATGATGTTTTTGCTGTTTATGAAGCCTTTGAAACCGCAGTTAAACGGGCTAAATCAGGCGATGGTCCGACTTTGATTGAATGTAAAACTTATCGAACCCTTGGTCATTGGACCGGAGATCCCCAAACCTATCGGGATAAAAAAGATGTTGAAATGTGGCGAGATACAAAAGACCCCATTCAATTGTTCAAAAAACGCCTGGTTGATGCTGGCGACTTCACTGCCGCAGAATTAGACACGGTTGAAGAAGCCGCTAAAGCGGAAGCTGATGCCGCCGCCGAGTTTGCGATTAACAGTCCTAACCCGGATCCTGCCGACGTCATGGACGATGTTTTCTACGAAGCTTGAGAAAGGAGCAAAAATGAGTAAAAAAACTTACGCAACAGCCATTCGCGACGTCATTGCAGAAGAAATGCGTCGAGATGAAAATGTTTTTGTTATGGGAGAAGATATTGAGTTACTGGGTGGTATTTTTGGATGTACCCGGGATTTATATAAAGAATTCGGCACCGATCGGATCAGAAATACGCCGATATCGGAAGCAGCTATGGTCGGAGCCGGTGTTGGTGCTGCCTGTGCCGGCATGCGTCCCATCGTCGAACTGATGTACATGGACTTTACCTTAGTCGCCGCCGATCAGATTATTAACCAGGCTGCCAAAACCCGCTATATTTTTGGAGGGAAAGCAAAGATTCCCTTGGTCATCCGAGGACAACAGGGAATTGGGCGGGGCAACGCCGCCACCCACAGCCAGAGTCTGGAAACCATTTTTATGCACTTTCCCGGGATCAAGGTTGCCTGTCCGTCCAATGCCGCCGATGCCGCCGGTTTGTTAAGAACCGCCATTCGGGATGATAACCCGGTAATGTTCTTTGAACATAAGGCTCTCTATGCTTCTAAATTCGAAGTGCCGGATGATCCGGATTTCTGTGTGCCTTTCGGTAAGGCTGAGATTAAGCGAACCGGTAAAGATGTCACCATCGTGGGTTCATTGCTCTATGTCAGCAGAGCCCTGGAAGCGGCAGCTGAACTGGAAAAAATAGGGATTGATGCCGAAGTGATTGACCCCCGAACGATGGTACCTTTTGATATGGACACCATTATCGAATCGGTTAAAAAAACCGGAAAACTGGTTGTCGTTCATGAAGCCCATAAGGTAGCTGGTTGGGGAGCAGAAGTTGTTTCAGAAGTAGTTGACGGCGCATTTAAATATTTAGATGCCGCACCGATTCATCTTGGTGCCAAAGCCTGTCCGCTTCCTTTTAATATTGAATTGGAAAATGCGGTTGTACCCAGTGTGCAGCAGATCGTTGAAGCAGCAAAAAAAGTGTGTTATCGATAGATTCGATAGTTAGGAGGATAGAATGGCAGAATTTATAATTATGCCCAAACAGGGTCTCCAGATGACCGAAGGAACCATTATGGAATGGTTGGTTGGAGAAGGAGAAGAAGTCATTGCCGATGCTCCTTTATTCGAAATGGAGACTGATAAATTAACCATTACCATTGACGCCAGTGCCGGTGGTACCTTGTTAAAAATAATTCATGGGGCCGGAGCCGTGGTTCCGATCACTGAACCGATTGCCATTATCGGTGAAAAAGGCGAAGATTTTTCAGGCTTATTAAATTCCATCGGAGCACCGGCAGCCCCATCAGTGGTTGCTGAAAGTGTGGAACCAGTGCAGACTGAGGAAGCATCGGTCGGAATAGCCATCGTTAAAGCACCACGAACCGGAAGAGTTTTTGCATCACCCCGGGCTAAAATGCTGGCTGAAGAAAAAGGGATTGATGTTGCCGATATTGATGGTTCTGGACCCGAGGGGCTGATCATTGAAAAGGATGTCCTGGATTATGTACTTAATCCGGCACAAAAAACGGCCGCAACGCCACTGGCCAGAAAAGTTGCTGAGCTGGAAAATATTGATATCAATGAGATTCAGGGATCGGGCGTACGCAATAAAGTGTTAGCAGAGGATGTGCGTTCATCGGCATCAGTCAGTCAAACACCGATCCAGCTGGTTCAGCAACTTGATGAAGAATTGATTCCCATCAAAGGGATGCGAAAAATTGTCGCAGAACGTATGAAACAAAGTCTTGGTGAAATGGCCCAGGCCAACCATCGCATCACCGTCGATATGACCAATTCGGTGGCGTTAAGAGAACAGTACAAAGCAGTGGGCAGAAAAGTCAGTTACAACGATATCGTGCTGCGCTGTGCGGCCAAAGCTTTAACCGAATTCCCAATGATGAATTCCTCCTGGACCAGCGCCGGCATTGTGCTTAAGAAATATGTGAATATGGGTATAGCCGTAGCTATTGAGCAGGGTTTAATTGTTCCTGTTATTAAAAATATTCACCTAAAATCGTTGGATCAAATTTCTAAAGAATCCAGTGAACTGGCCACAAAAGCAAAAGAAAACAGACTTCAGCCGGAAGACTATAGCGGCGGAACCTTTACCGTTTCCAATCTGGGGATGTTTGATATTGACGGCTTCACTGCTATCATCAACCCACCAGAAGCCGGCATCCTGGCAGTTGGAAAGCTAGCCAAACAACCAGTGGTAATCGGTGATGAAATTGTTATCCGGATGATGATGCAGCTCAGCCTGACTTATGATCATCGTACCGTTGATGGCGCGCCGGCAGCTCAGTTCCTGAAACGGATCAAAGAATTACTTGAAAATCCAATGTTGCTGATTTAAGGAGAATGACTTTATGAAATATGATGTTGCAGTTTTAGGAGGAGGCCCGGGGGGATATGAAGCGGCAATTCGCTGTTCCCAGTACGGTCTCAAAACAGTGCTCATCGAAGCAAGAGAACTTGGCGGTACCTGTTTAAATCGTGGTTGTATTCCAACCAAAGCCTTGCTTCATGGTGCCGAATTTTACGATGAAGCAAAGGGTGCCCAGGAGTTTGGCGTGTTTTTTGAAAATATCGCATTTGACTATGAAAAATTGGCAATCTATAAAGATAAGATCGTAAGCAGATTAAGAAAGGGCATTGAAGGACTTGAAAAAGCCCATGGCGTAACCGTCATTAAGGGCTTTGGGGTACTAAAAAATGCTAATGAAATAGCCGTAAATGGAGAAACGGTTGTGGCCGATCACATCATTCTGGCCACCGGTTCCGCCCCCTTTTTGCCACCCATTCCAGGCGTCGACAACAAATCGGTCATGACCAGCGATGAAGTTCTGGAAATGAAACAGTGTCCGGAAAGCCTGGTGATTATCGGCGGCGGTATCATCGGCATCGAATTTGCTACCTTGTATGCATCGCTGGGAAAAAAGGTGACGGTTATCGAAATGCAGTCGGATATTCTTAAGGGAATTGACAAGGAAATTGTTAAGGAACTGTCCCAGATTCTTAAACGAAAAGGGGTTCAGATTATTGCTGGCGCCAAGGTCACTGGGATCGAAGAAGCGGAAGAAATCACCGTAAACTATGAAAAAGACGGACAGCCTAAAAGTGCTGCCGGAACCTGCTGCATTGTCAGTGTTGGCCGAAAAGCGCAAATCGATCAGATTGGTTTGGATGCCGTTGGCATTAAGCGCAATGGCTCATTTATTGAAGTTGATGCGTATCTCAGAACCAACATTCCTAACATCTATGCCATTGGTGACATCACCGGAAAAATTCAGCTGGCCCATGTTGCCACAAAACAGGGGATGGTTGCCGCCGAAAGCATTATCGGCAAACAGAAGCAGATGAAATATGAGGTAGTACCTTCCTGTCTTTACACCAATCCGGAAATTGCCTGGATCGGACTGAGCGAAGAGGAAGCAATCAAGGCCGGCAAGAACATAAAAATCGGACGCTATGGTGTCGGCGGCAATGGCAAGTCCAGTGTCATGGGACAAAGCAAAGGACTCCTTAAACTGGTCTGTGACCACGTCACCGGCGAGGTTTACGGAGCTCAGATTATGGCTCCCAGAGCCACTGATATGATCGGTGAAATTGCCGTAATCATGGAATGTGAAGGCACCATTGAAGAATTATCAGACACCATTCATCCCCATCCCACCGTTTGCGAAATTATCGTGGAAGCGGCTCACGATGTGGAAGGGCTGTGCTGCAATGCACCGCCAAAGAAATAAAATTCAGGAGGAAAATATAATGAAAAAAATTAAAGTAGGAGTAGCCGGATATGGCGTCATTGGCCAGAGACTGGCAGACGCAGTGGCACTGCAAGGAGATATGGAATTGGTGGGGGTTGCTGATTTAGCACCAACCCTGTCAATCCGGGCATTAAGAGAAAAAGGGATGCCTTATAACTTGTTTTTAGTGGACATGAACCGAAAACCAGAGTTCGAAGCCCTGGGAATTCCCATTGCCGGATCTTTTGAAGACCTGGTCGATCAGGTTGATATTATGCTGGATTCTTCACCAGGCGGTGTGGGCGTTAAAAACAAAGAACTTTATGCATCAAAAGGTGTGAAGGCTATTTTCCAGGGGGGCGAAAAGAATTCAGTCGCCGATGTATTTTTCCATGGCTATGCCAATTACGAACAAGGGCTGGATCAGGATTATTTGAAACTCACCAGCTGTAATACCACCGGCTTGATTCGGGCCGTTGATTGTCTGGATCGCAACTGTGGCGGGGTGGAACGGGTTGCTATTACCATTATCCGTCGGGTTGCCGATCCTGGTGATTATCATCGTGGTTTAACCAATGCTCTGCAGGTAGACAAGGCTCCTTCCCATCAGGCGGTGGATTTAATGACCATCATGCCTCATGTTGAAGCCACCGGCGTGCTGGTTCATACACCAGTAACTCATGGTCATATTATCACCGTACTGGCCACCGGAAAGAAAAAAATCACCAAAGAAATGGCGTTGGAAGCATTCAAAAAACATCCCCGTATTCGGGTGGTGAAAATTGATGATGGTTTCCAGGGCAATGCCTCCTTCTTCCGATATGCCCGAGATCTGGGCAATACCAGAGGCGACATGTATGAAATTGGCTTATGGGAAGACTGTATCGTCGAAAGCGGAAACGATATTATGTTTGCCATCAATATTCCTCAGGAAAGCGTCACCATTCCAGAAACAATGGATGCAGTCAGAGCCGCTACCGGGATGCAGCAAACCAGAGAAGACGGAACAGCAGCAACAAACAAATATTTGAATTGTCAATGCCGTTAAGGGGAGTGAGCCAATGAAATTTGGAATTAAAATCTTGGATGACTTCCAATTCTCCGGAAAAACGGTTCTCCTCCGGGTGGATATTAACCAGCCGGTGGACAAAGAAAAAAATACCTTAAAAGATATTACGAGGATCAAAGCCTGTGTTCCGACCATCCGGGAATTGTCGGATAAGGGTGCAAAGGTAGTGATTCTGGCCCATCAGGGCAGTGATATCGAATATGAAAACTTTTATACCACCGAACCTCATGCAAAAGTGTTAACCGAACTGCTTAATCAGGAAGTGAACTTTGTTGAGGATGTCTGCGGACCCACCGCCAGAGCAGCGATTACAGCTTTGAATGATGGCGAAATTCTGTTATTAGATAATGTTCGTTTTGTATCTGAAGAACAGACCTTGTTTGAAACGAATTTAAAATTAAGCCACGAAGACCAGGCTAAAACCCTACTGGTGAGAAAACTGGCATCCCTGGCGGATCTATATGTCTGTGATGCTTTTGCGGCCGCCCATCGGGATCAACCTTCCCTCTGCGGTTTTGAACAGGTACTGCCTTCAGCAATGGGGAGATTGTTTGAAGAAGAATACAGTGTCCTGTCCGAAATTACCGAAAATCCCGGCAGACCATCGGTCTTTGTTTTAGGCGGCGCTAAAATATCTGACGCCTTTATCATGATGAATTCGGTGCTGGGTAAAGGAATCGCCGACACGGTTCTGGCCGGTGGTTTAGTGGGAAACATCATGTTGCTGGCAAAAGGATTTGACATCGGAGCAAGCTCCAAAGCCTTTATTGAAAAAAGAGGGTTTAATAATTACATTGAGGATGCCAAAGAACTGCTGGAAAAATATGGGACGATGATTGAACTGCCTACTGATTTAGCCTATCTGGATGATGGGGTCAGAAAAGAAATGAAACTGTCTGATTTGCCGGTTGATGAAATGCTGGTGGATATCGGCCACGAATCAACCCAAAAATTTCAGGAGATCATCCTTGGCGCCAAAACAGTTTTCACCAATGGACCGATGGGGATTTTTGAAGAAGAAATCACCGAATACGGCACCAAAAATGTCTGGGACGCCCTGGGAAAAACCGAAGCTTACACCGTTATCGGCGGCGGTGACAGCATTACGGCCACCAACAAATATGATTTAAGCGAAAAAATTGATTATATCTGTACCGGCGGCGGTGCCCTGATCCGGTTTTTAACAGGCGAAACCCTACCGGTTGTCAAAGCATTGATGCATGGTTCAGCGATAAAGGAAAAATAAAACGAACACCAGACACTAAGAAGGAAATTTAGAGAGGTTATTAAAATGGATTATGCACAGGAATCATTAAAACTGCACTACCAATGGAAAGGGAAACTGGAAGTCAATTCCAAGGTTTCCGTAAACAATAAGGAGGATCTATCCCTGGCTTACACCCCGGGGGTAGCCCAGCCTTGTCTTGAAATTCAAAAAGATATCAGCAAAAGTTATGAACTAACCGGACGTTGGAATACCGTTGCTGTCATCAGTGACGGAACCGCGGTGCTAGGACTAGGTGACATTGGCCCGGAAGCAAGCATGCCAGTAATGGAAGGGAAATGCGTTTTGTTCAAAGAATTTGGCGATGTGGACGCAATTCCCCTGTGCATCCGTTCTAAAGATGTGGATGAAATTGTTCAAGTGGTCAGTCTCCTGGCCGGAAGCTTTGGCGGCGTGAATCTTGAAGATATCGCCGCTCCGCGATGCTTTGAAATCGAGAAACGACTCAAAGAAATCTGCGATATTCCCATTTTTCATGATGATCAGCATGGCACCGCAGTGGTCACCCTGGCAGCAGTGTTAAACGCTGCGAAATTAACCGGCAAAGATGTCAAAACCATGAAAGTGGTAATGAACGGTGCTGGATCGGCGGGGATTGCCATTGCTAAGCTGCTGTTGCAGGTAGGTGTTGAAGATATAACCATGTGTGACCGGGTTGGTACCATTTATGACGGACAGGAAGGTCTGACCCCGGACAAGCAGGAAATTGCGCGAGTAACCAACAAAGCCGGAATCAAAGGGAGTCTTGCCGATGCGATGAAGGATGCTGATGTGTTTATTGGTGTATCCGCACCCAATGCCGTCACCCCAGAAATGGTTCTGTCTATGAAAAAAGATCCTATTTTATTTCCGATGGCCAATCCCACGCCAGAAATCATGCCGGATATTGCCTTAACGGCCGGAGCAGCAGTTGTTGGAACCGGTCGAAGTGATTTTGCCAATCAGATCAATAACGTTTTAGCCTTCCCGGGAATTTTCCGAGGGGCACTGGATGTCAGAGCCAGCGATATCAATGACGCCATGAAAATCGCGGCAGCCTACGCCATTGCCGGTTTGGTAACCGATAAAGAGCTCCGTTCAGATTTTATTATCCCGAATGCTTTTGATCCCCGCATTAAAGACGCAGTCGCCAAAGCGGTGGCAAAGGCTGCCCAGGAAAGCGGTGTCAGCCGCATCTAGGGGTTGGGAGTCATTTATGAAAATAGAGATAGCAATTGGAAAAGAAAAACAATCGGTTAATATTCCAGAAAAAAATCTGGCAGCAATCTTAACACCAAATCCTATCGAAGTGACAACAACAGGTGAAGACGCCGTCTGTGCAGCCCTTCAAAACCCCATCGGGACACTCCCTTTAAAAGAGATCGTCAGACAGGGTGAAAAGGTCGTAATTATTACCAGTGATATCACTCGGCCACTGCCGTCACATGTGGTATTGCCACCAATTCTTCATGAACTGAAAAAGAAGGGCATCAAGTGTGAAGACATTACCATCGTCTTTGCTCTGGGCAGTCATCGAAAACATACCGCCGAAGAAATGAAAAAACTGGTCGGTGATTACTTCTATTCAAACATTCGTTGTGTGGATGGCGACCCGAAAGATTTTGTGAATATGGGCAAAACAAAACATGGTACCCCAGTGGATGTAACCCGGATTGTGGCAGAAGCAGACCGACGCATTTGCCTGGGTAATATTGAATACCATTATTTTGCTGGTTACAGTGGCGGTGCCAAGGCAATCATGCCCGGCGTTTCCACCCGTGCCGCCATTCAGATGAATCACAGTTGCATGGTTGATCCACTGGCGGTGGCAGGAAAAATTGACGACAATCCAGTGCGACAAGATCTGGAAGAAGCAATTAATTACTGCCCCATCGACTTTATTGTCAACGTTATTCTCGATGAGAAAAAGAATGTTATCCATGCAGTGGCCGGACATTATATCGAAGCCCATCGGGAAGGCTGTAAATTCCTGGATCAATTGTACAGTAAACCGATTGATGCCCTGGCAGATATTGTGATTGTCTCCCAGGGAGGCGCACCCAAAGATTTAAATCTCTATCAAACCCAGAAAGCCCTGGATAATGCTAAACACGCGGTCAGAGATGGCGGCATCATCATTCTGGTGGGTTCCTGTGAAGAGGGCTTTGGCGAAGGGGTATTTGAAAAATGGTTATTGGCAGCAACTGATTCCCAGTCCTTAATTGAACGGATCAAAAATGATTTTCAATTAGGAGGACATAAGGCTGCAGCCATTGCCATGGTTCTGGAAAAAAGCGAGATCTTCTTTGTTTCAAAAATGGAACAGGATGTGGTCCAATCCATCTTTATGAAGCCCTACATTACTGTTCAGGGAGCTTTAAAGGCAGCCTTTGACAAACTGGGTCACGATTGTAAAGTCCTGGTAATGCCCCATGGTGGCTCAACTCTGCCAATTTTAAAACAATAGTATCATCAGCAAAGTATTATTTATTAGTATTTGTTTATCAGCCGACTCCTTCAATGGAGGAGTTGGCTTTATGTGAAAGAGGTAACAAAGTGAAAAAGATAAAGGAAGGTGCCATCATTCTGGCAGCTGGTATGTCTTCACGAATGGGCGACTTTAAACCAGTGCTCAAAATAGGAAATCTCTCAATTCTGGAGCGGATTATTTTGACGTTTCAGGATGCTGGCATTACTGAGATTGTCGTGATTACCGGAAATAAAGCCAGAGTTGTGGAAGAACTGGTAAAAGACTTAGATGTTACCTGTCTTCATAATCATGACTTTGCCACCACCCAGATGTTTGATTCCGTAAAAATTGGTTTGAAATATCTCGAGCATCAGTGTGAACGAATTCTCATTACGCCCAACGACATTCCCCTTTTTACCAAAAAAACGGTGATGAAACTGATGACTTCACAAGGGTTGTTTATTAATCCAACGCATCAGGGTGTAAAAGGTCATCCCTTTATGATTGATACCCGGGTTATACCAGAGATTCTAAGTTACACCGGACACCAAGGATTACTGGGAGCCGTTGAAAGCTGTAATTATGAACAAATTGAGGTCGAAGTGGAGGATGAAGGCATTTTGCTGGATGCGGATACCAAAGATGATTTCAAGACTTTGCTGGATTTATATTATAAACGGAAATTAAAACCAAAAGTCCGGGTCAGTGTGGAAAAAGAAGCATCTTTTTTTGGAACGGGTACCGAACAATTACTCAATTTAATCCGAATTGGCGAATCGGTTAAAAGTGCCTGCGGACAAATGAATCTTTCCTACAGTAAGGGCTGGAAAATGATTAATCAGGTTGAAGAACAACTGGGATTTCCAATCGTTTATCGCAAACGTGGGGGAATGAACGGCGGAAAAACGATCTTAACGAAAAAGGGAAGCGAATTTTTGGAAAAGTATCAGAAATTTGAAAAGGAATCGCAAAAGAGCGTTAATGAAATATTTGATCGTTATTTTTTTTAAAAACGAATTGTTTAAAAAAACAACTCGGTCGGTTATTAGGCAGTTGATTCCATCGATTCATTATCGGTACAGCTTTTTCTGGCTGTTTACAGCCGCATGAATTGAATCAGTTAAATATTTGATAACGTTTTTTTGAATGGAATTATTTCGAATTTAAATCTTAAGATAAAGTGAGAGGTTAAGAAGTATGAAAGCTGCAATATTTGGAGCCGGACAGGGCGGAAATGCACTGATAAATTTAATATCCAGCGACTATGAAATCGTTGCCTGTTTTGATAATAACCCTAAAAAGTGGGGGTCAATTGTTTCGGGATTAACAGTCAATCAACCGGATAAACTCCTGGATTATAAGACGGAGATTATTTGGACTGGAAGTTTAAATGCCGATGCGGCGATAGCCATGGAGAATCAGATCAGAGATCTGGGGTTTGGCGGAATCATCAAACATGCCAGTGATTTTAAAACTAAATATGATGTTCGGCTGGCTGAACTGCGGCTGATTGGCAGTGAAATAACAAAACGTAAGGTCGCCGGGGCAATTGCTGAATTAGGCGTTTATCAGGGGAAATTTGCCAGGGAACTGAATCAGAACTTTCCGGATCGAAAACTGTATCTCTTTGATACCTTTGAGGGCTTTCAGCCGGAAGATATTGTCAGTGAAAGGGGCCTTTCCAAAGCCAAAGCAGGGGATTTTTACGACACCAGTGAAGAAGCCATTCTCAATCAAATGCCCTTTCCGGAGCAGGTTGCAATTTTAAAAGGCCGATTTCCCGAAACCATTCCAGATCAAGAAATTCAATATGCTCTCGTTAGTCTGGATGCTGATTTGTACGAACCCACCCGGCAAGGTCTTTCGTATTTTTATCCCCGACTCAGTTCCGGTGGGGTAATGCTAATCCATGATTATAACAGCATGCAGTTTCCCGGAGTGAAAAAGGCAGTAGACGAATATTTAAATGATCAAAAGCTATTTTTGATTCCACTCTGTGATTTTCATGGCACCGCAATTTTAATGAAGCCATAGAATCGATTAAGATTAAAAAGGAGAAGAACAATGCAATTAATAGAAACAACCAACGCTATTGGCCATGTACTCTGCCAAGATATTACCCAGATCATCAAAGGAGTCACCAAGGATGCGGTGTTCAAAAAAGGCCATACCGTCAGAGCAGAAGATATCCCGGTATTATTATCCGTGGGCAAAGAGAATCTTTATGTCTGGGAAAAAGAAGCAGGAATGCTTCATGAAAACGAAGCGGCTGAAATTCTCTACGACCTTTGTAAAGGCGAAAACATGAGACCTTCGGAAATCAAAGAAGGAAAAATCGAACTTATTGCCACCTGTGATGGCGTACTGAAAATTGATAAGGACAAAATGAATCGGGTAAATGCATTGGGTGAGATGATGATAGCCAGCCGACACGGAAATTTTCCGGTCAAGGCCGGAGATCTGCTGGCAGGGACCCGGGTGATTCCACTGGTCATCGAAGAAAGCAAAATGAATAAGGCCAAAGAAGTCTGTGGGGAAGGATCAATTTTTCAGATCCGGCAATATGTCCATAAAAAAGTGGGGATTGTTACCACCGGCAGTGAAGTCTTCCACGGTCGGATTGAAGATACCTTTACCCCAGTCATCAAAGAAAAATTATCAGAATTTGACGTGGAAATGATTGGACATCTCATTTCAAATGATAATCATGAGATGATTACCCAGTCGATTATGACTCTGCTGGAACAGGGCGCGGACATGATCATCTGCACCGGAGGAATGAGTGTCGATCCCGATGACCGCACCCCGCTGGCCATCAAAAATACCAGCGCAAAAATGATCACTTACGGTGCCCCGGTGCTTCCCGGAGCGATGTTCTTATTGGCTTATTACAAGGGAAACATCCCCATCTTAGGTCTTCCCGGGTGTGTGATGTATGCCAAACGAACCATCTTTGATTTGGTACTACCCCGGATCATGACTGATGAACGACTGAGAATCAGTGACTTTACCGCCTTGGGACAAGGCGGTCTCTGTCTCAATTGTGACCTCTGTACCTATCCGAATTGTGGCTTTGGTAAAAGTGTGTAAAAATAAATTTTATGATTTTCAAGAACAGATGAAATAGCAGCAAGAAAGATAAGGTGATAATTTTTGGAGAATCTTTACAAAATAATCAGCAACAGTGATGTTAACCATAAGAATCTGGTTGCGACAGTGGTAGCAGGCGAACATTTAGGGGAAAAAGCATTCATTAATGATGGAAAAATGGTTTTTGAATCGGCAAAAAGCGGGTTTTTGGAGCAGCATATTAAAACAATTATCAAACAAACCGAAACCGGAATCATTGCCATCGAAGGCAATCGAATTTTCTGTGAAAGTCTGGGTGCCGAAAAAAAACTGGTAATCTGCGGAGCAGGTCATGTTGCCATCCCAATTATACAAATTGGACTGATGGCTGATTTTTCAGTCAGCGTGATTGAAGATCGTTATACCTTTGCCAACCATGCTATTAGAGCAGGGGCAAATCAGGTAATCTGTGAACCCTTTGAACAGGGGTTGAAGAAAATTGAAGGGGATAAAAATACCTATTTTGTTATTGTAACCCGGGGACATCGTTATGATCAGATTTGTCTGGAAGAAATCATCAAAAAAGAGCATGCTTATATCGGCATGATCGGCAGTAAAGTTCGGGTAAAAAAAGTTAAGGAACAACTGGCCGAAAAAGGTGTGGATGTAAAAAAGCTGGAAAAAGTCCATACCCCCATTGGTTTAAATATCAGGGCAGAAACCCCAGCTGAAATTGCCATTTCCATTATGGCAGAAATCGTCCAGGAAAAGAATCAGAAAAAGCAGAGCAGCGGTTATTCCAAAGAATTGCTCAAGACCATTAATGCTGATGAAGAACAAATACAAAAAAAAGTACTGGCAACCATCATCAGCAGAAAAGGTTCAGCTCCCCGGGAAGTGGGAACAAAGATGCTGATCTGCCCGGATGGCCGAACCGTAGAATCCCTTGGTGGAGGCTGTGCCGAAGCAGACATAAAAATCAGAGCCTTGAGGATACTAAGCAGTGACAAAGAAAAAGCGGAGTTGCATCAAGTTGATATGACGGGGTGGCAGGCTGAAGATGAAGGAATGGTTTGTGGGGGGATTATCGAAGTATTTCTGGAAAGCGTCGGTACATGATAGCTGTCTCTCGAAAATACTGATCAATGATGCGGTAGCCATCGATAAAAAGAAAGTTGGATAAAATTATGCTGGATCAATATGGAAGAAAAATTGAATATATGCGGATCTCAGTGACCCAAAAATGTAATCTGAAGTGTATTTACTGTGATCCGGATGGTGAAAACTGTAAGGATAGCAAAGATGATAGCCTGACACCAGGGGAATTTGAAAAAATTACCCGATCCATGGTTAAAGCAGGGATTAAAAAAATCAGAATTACCGGCGGCGAACCGCTATTGAGACGGGATATCTGCGAAATTATTTCTAGAATATCAGGGATTGATGGCGTCGAAGATATTTGTATGACAACCAACGGTATTCAGCTCTTAAAGATGGCGGATGATTTAAAAGCAGCTGGCCTTCGCCGGCTTAACATCAGCCTGGATTCGCTGAAGCCAGAGAAATTTAAATTCATTACCGGTGGCGGTGACCTGAAAAAAACCATGGCTGGAATTGATCGGGCCCTGGCGTTGGGGATGACACCAGTAAAGATTAACACCGTTTTGATTAAGGGGATCAATGATGATGAAATTGATGACCTCATCGAACTGACAAGGGATCGGCCGATTGAAGTCCGTTTTATTGAACTGATGCCGATGGGGAGTTTTGGCGAAGATAACCGGGATAAGATCATTCATAATGATGACTTAATTGCATCCAGACCCGGTCTTCAGTATCTGGAACGAACCGATAAAGGTTCACCGGCGGTTTATTATCAGATGGCCGGTTACACCGGGAAAATCGGGTTTATTTCACCGATGACCCACCAATTCTGTTCCGACTGTAATCGCATCCGCCTGACTTCTGACGGAAAAATACGGCCTTGTCTGGGAAATAACGGAGAAGTTAATATTCGGGAAGCCCTTGACCTTAAAGCTGATAATTTTAATCGAATTGTCAGACAGATTATTATGGATAAGCCAAAGGGACATCATTTCGGAGCGGATTTTACATCCTCGCGAAGAATGAATATGATCGGCGGCTGATTTAATGGAAGCAATAAAAATAAAAAGGAGAACAGAAAAATGGCTAAGGTAATTGCAGTTAATATAAGCGAGAAAAAAGGTGTAATTAAACAACCGGTCGAGATCGGAGAATGCATAGTCGATTTCGGTATCAAAGGCGATGCCCACGGCGGAAACTGGCACCGCCAGATCAGTTTGCTGGGGCAGGAAAGCATTGATAAAATGATCGCTATGGGTGTGGAAGGATTGGATCCGGGGAAGTTTGCGGAAAATATAACCACTGAAGGAATCGAGCTTTTTACTCTGCCGATTGGAACCCAAATAGCGATTAACAACGTCCTGCTTGAAGTGACCCAAATCGGCAAAGAGTGTCATTCTGGCTGTGCCATTAAAAAACAGGTAGGTGATTGCATTATGCCCCGGGAAGGAATCTTTGTGAAGGTGCTGGGTAATGGTGAAATCAGACCTGGGGATAAAATCGTGGTAAAGAATGACTGCAAATGAAAATTAATAAAGAATGAAATTGGAATGTCGGTATTAAATGATGAAGTATGTTAATAGTAAAAATAATAGTGTTCATTACAATCTTGCCGTAGAAGAGTATATTTTTAATAACATGATGGATGATGATTTTTTGCTTTTGTGGGTGAATGATCCCTGTATTGTGATCGGCAAGCATCAGAATATTTTTGAAGAAGTCAATTGCAAAGAGATCCCAAAAAATGGAGTGACAGTAACACGGCGACACTCTGGTGGAGGAACCGTTTTTCATGACAACGGCAACTTGAATTTTACATTCATCACCGATTATCATCCTGATCGTTTCTCAGGATATGATGAATTTCTCAGTCCAATCATTAAGATTCTAAACGAAATGGGGATAGCGGCTGAAAAAAGTAAGGTTTGCGATATTGCCATTGGTGATAAAAAAATATCAGGAAATGCACAATCGATTAAAAAGAACCGCGTGCTTCATCATGGTACGCTTCTTTTTGATTCGGATTTGGATGCTTTACGGG
This sequence comes from Acetobacterium woodii, assembly GCA_016213825.1. Lineage (GTDB taxonomy): Bacteria > Bacillota > Clostridia > Eubacteriales > Eubacteriaceae > Acetobacterium > Acetobacterium woodii_A. The sequence goes on from JACQZP010000019.1 coordinate 61,523, forward strand.
CGATACTCAAACCAGCTGAAGGGGAATTTAAATCTAAAGCTGTCAAATCCGTACGAAGCAGTGTCACCAATATCGTTGATCATCTCGGTGACAAAAAATTGGATTTTGATGGGTTTAGAGATCGTATTCTCAATTCTTTTTTCGAAAATGAAATTGATGAGGTCAAGCTTTTAGAAGCAGATATTAAGCAGATTCGGGAACTGGAGAAAACAAAATATATAACCTGGGAATGGATTTACGGTTTTTCACCGACCTTTACATATAAAAAACAGAGTGATTTCAAAGGCCATCAAGTTGATGTGGTTCTTATCGTTGAAAAAGGAAAGATAAAAGAATGCAAATTAAAAAGCAAAACCTTATCTGTTGAAAAAATCGAATCGCTTTTATTGGGACATCGGTATGACTATTTTGCTTTATCAGATTTATGCAGTGAAATAAAAGATTTAGAAAATTTCGCAGACTATTTATTTTAGGAGCTATTTTAAGGGGGAAAAATGAAAAAAAATATTTGTATGCCAAAGCTGAGTGAGAAGATGGAATCCGGGATACTGGCGGCCTGGAATAAGGAAGTCGGCGAGAAGGTTGAAAATGGTGAGGTTCTTTTCGAAATTGAAACCGAAAAAGTGGTCAGTGAGGTTGAAAGCCAGGAATCTGGGATGTTAGAGGCGGTTTATTTTGAAGCCGGTGATGAAATCAAGGTCGATGAGATCATCGCAGTCATCAGTTGTGACTAACAAAGAGGCCAAGATGGAAAAGAAACCAGAATGGTTAAAGGTAAGTTACAATAAGGCCGCCGTGGATGAAGTCAGCGGAATCATGGCCCGACTGAAACTCAACACTGTTTGCAAGGAAGCAAATTGCCCTAATCTGGGAGAGTGTTACAAGAATCGAACTGCCACCTTTATGATCATGGGGAATATCTGCACCCGTCACTGCTGTTTTTGCAATGTGACCAGCGGTGTGGTGAAGCCGGTTGATCCCAATGAGCCGTTGCATCTGGCAGAGGCGGTCAAAGAGCTGGATCTGAAACACGTGGTCATTACCAGCGTTACCCGGGATGATCTGCAGGATGGTGGAGCCAGACATTTTGCTAATACCATCCGGGCAGTCCGAAAATTAAACCCGGAGGTTTCCATCGAGGTGCTGATTCCCGATCTCAAGGGCGTGAATGACCATCTGGACATCATTATTGAGGCCAATCCGGATGTAATCAATCACAATGTGGAAACGGTGCAGGCGCTTTATCCCCAGGTTCGGCCAGAAGCGAATTACGAACAATCGATGCATGTCCTCGATTATGTAAAAACCCAGGCACCCCACATCAAAACAAAGACCGGCATCATGGTAGGGTTGGGCGAAACCGATGAACAGGTTTATCAGGTCATGGATGACAGTTTAAAAGTCGGTTGTGATATCTTCACCATCGGTCAGTATCTGCAGCCTTCCTCAAAGCACATCGAGGTTAAGGAATATGTGATTCCAGAGAAATTTGCGGTTTATAAAAAAATCGGCGAAGTTAAGGGCTTTCACTACATCGCCAGCAGCCCACTGGTTCGCAGCTCCTACCGGGCGGTAGAAGCTTTGGGAAATAACTCGCATCGAAGCGATGCATTAGAAAATGAAGCTAATGGAGGAAAACAACTTTGATTTATATTGAAAATAACGCTACTGATCCCTTTTTTAATTTTGCGTTGGAATACTATCTTATTACTGAAAAAAATCTTAATGCGGATCAAATTTTTATTTTCTGGCGAACTGAACCGACCTTGATGATTGGAAAATATCAGAATACCATTGAAGAAATCAACGAGGATTTTGCCAGAAACCATGGGGTCAAAGTGGTCAGACGCATCACTGGTGGCGGTACCATTTATACCGATATGGGAGGCTGGCAGTTTAGCTTTATCACCCGAGGGCAGGCCGAAAACATCGACTTCAATAAATATATCGAGCCGGTGATAGCAGGGCTGGAAAAATTGGATGTACCTGCCGAATTCAACAGCCGAAATGATTTGGTCATTCATGGTAAAAAGTTCTCCGGCAATGCCCAGTGCATATTAAACGGATATACCCTCCATCACGGATCACTTTTGTTCAAGACAGATTTTGAACAGATGGTCAAGTGTCTGACCGTGGATGATAACAAAATTATATCTAAGGGCATCAAATCCGTTAAGGAACGGGTAACCAATATTTTTGATCATCTTAGAGAGCCCATCGATACGGACACCTTCAGACAATTGATGGTGGAGAGCATCATGCAGGGATCAAAGAAAGAATATCGGCTTACCGATGAAGATCTGGAGCGGATCCATACGATTGCCAAAGAAAAATTTGAAAACTGGGAATGGAATTATGGAAAATCACCAAAATTCAATATCATCCGAACTGGCCGGTTTGATGGCGGAAAAATGGAATTCAAGCTGGATGTCAACAAAGGAAAAATTACTGACTGCCATATTTATGGGGATTTCTTTGGTAGCATCGATATTTTAGTTCTTTGTCATGCTCTCATTGGCTGCAATTACGAGAGCCAAAGCATTAAAATAGCAATTGCACAATGCGATATTAAGCAGGCTTTCTACAATATCAAGGTTGAAGAACTGGCAGATATCATCTGTTGACCAATTCATTTTGATTAAACCTTGTGAAATCCGAAAATGTTAAATCAAAAAATTAAATGTCATAAATAACGAACGTTAGGAGAAATACGATGGAAATATTTCCGGATTTAGAACTTGTCCAGTGGCTTTGGGTTATTTTTGCGGCACTGTTAATTGGTGTATCAAAGACTGGGATCAGTGGTTTACTCACATTGGTAATCCCGATATTAGCAGCTGTATTCGGCGGAAAAGCATCTACGGGAATCATCCTGCCGATGCTGATTGTTGGAGATGTGTTTGCGCTTTTTTATTATCAACATAATGCAAAACGAGAAGATATTCTTAAATTGCTGCCATGGACATTTATGGGACTCGTATTTGGTTTAATCATTGGTGGTTACATTAATGATGAACAGTTTAAAAGTCTGATTGCACTTTCAGTTTTACTTTGTCTGTTTTTATTGATTTATTTTGAAAAAAAGGGTGATCAACTAAAGATTCCCGACAAAACATGGCTACATGCTTCAGTCGGAATTCTGTCCGGGTTTACATCAATGATCGGAAATGCGGCAGGTCCTATTTTTAGTGTGTACTTGTTGGCAAAAGGCGTAGACAAAGTAAATTTTCTGGGCATGACAGCATGGTTCTTTTTTATTGTCAACGTCACAAAACTACCCATGCAAGTATTCATCTGGCATAATATCACAGTTCAGACCTTTGTGCTGACAGGTTTAATGATTCCCTTTATTGGCATCGGTGCGGTTTTTGGGGCATTTATTGTTAAAAGAATCAACGAAAAAGCATTCCGATATTTAATTATTGCGATGACAGCAATTGTCTCGATAAAGCTCTTTTTTTAGGGGGAATCTGTTTAGGATGTTTAATACTCGTAGGATTAAATAGAATCAGAAAATTAAATCAGAATTAAAAAAACTCAGTTATTCGGCATTTATATCCGGATAGCTGAGCCTTTTTTATTGACTGATACATTTCTTTCAGTGATTTTATAGCAATCTTAATAGACCCATTTTATTGACAAGATCGGATATATAATTTCTCAATACTGGCATTAATCAAATAATCGCCTTTGATAGCTTGCAATTGTTGATAGTGCTCAGTCTGGGCATGAAAAGCCAGTGCCTCCTCATCTGCCCATATTTCTACAAGCAACAGCTGATCTTCGGAGTCAATCGGGTAATAATAATCATATCTGAGATTTCCCGGCTCCTGTTTTGATTTTTCGACAACGCCAAGTTGTGTTAAGGCATTTAAAAATGCCGTTCTTTTTCCTAGCTTGGTTGTATAAGTTACATTAAGTAATAGGTTTTCTTTCGTATTCATGTTTAACCTCCAGTGTTATGAAATTAATTTAAAACAAATATAATTTTTCAATTAAATTTAAATAAATCATGTCAGTTAGATGTGGCAGATGATTCGGGTTCAATCGATTAAAATAGGATTTTTTTCCTGCTTATTGATGATGGCAGCATAGTTTTCCGGATCGGTATCTCCCTCTGTGCTGAATAGCAGCACGGTTGAAGCAGGATTAAGCTGCAACTCTTGCTTGAATGCATCAAGCTGTTCATCTTCGCATAAAGAAATAAGCAGCCCCAGCCCCACAGCTCCAGATTCCCCAGAGATGATTTTGCCATCAGTTTCGATGGGGTTAGCAAGAGTTTTCATCCCCAATTCAGTTACCCAGTCCGGGCAGCTGGCATAAAAGGAGGCAAAGTCCCTTAAAATCGGCCAGGTTAGTGGGTTGGGCTCACCGCAGTTTAAACCGGCCATAATGGTCTCCGGATTTCCGGCGATTATTTGAGGTTGGCCATTACCGACTTGAACGGATTTATAAATACAAGCTACAGTGGAAGGTTCGACAATAGTGGTGATGGGCGGGTTTTTTTGATAGCAGTGCGCCAGATAGCCCAGGACACTGCCAGCCATGGAGCCAACCCCAGCCTGAAGAAAAACATGGGTGGGTTTGGCAATACCAAAGTCTGATAATTGGGAGATAGCTTCCCAGACCATGGTGGTGTAACCTTGGGTTATCGCATTTGGAACATCCTCATATCCCTCAAATCCCGTGTCCTGAATCAAATAATAGCCGTTTTTTTCAGCCGTTTCGTAAGCTAGGCGAACGGTATCGTCATAATTCAAATCGGTTATTTTAACCAAGGTATCATTGATAGCTCGGATGGCATCTGCCCGGCAGTCCTGAGAACCTTTGGGCATGAAAACTATGGCTTGACAGCCGAAAACAGACGCTGCCCAAGCCACCCCTTTACCGTGGTTGCCGTCGGTTGCGGTAATAAACACCAGATCTTTTATTTTGTTTTTAACATCAGCTGATGTTAAAAAGTCATAATCAAGATGATGTTCATCCATATTGATATATGCGGCAATTATTTTGGCCATGGCATAGGTTGCTCCCAGACTTTTGAAGGAGTTAAGTCTGAAGCGATGCGACTCATCCTTAACAAAAATATTATTGATCCCCAATTTTCGGGCTAGCTCAGGCAGCTCGATTAATGGGGTTTTTTTATACATGGATATGGATTGGTGAAAGTCCTGAACCTGTTGAACTGCCTCTGGGGATAGAAGGGAGGGTAATTCGTGGTTATGGACCATACCAGAAATGATTGAAACAGGTGGATTCATATGTAAACATCCTTTTTAAATTAGTTCAACAATGCTGCGTTGATAATCTAATTATAGAAGGAGTATGGATTTGAAACAAGAGTAAAAATATTGGATTGTACCAGACATTGACATTGAATAATTTCAGGATTGATCATAGGAAAAATCACTTTATCGGCGGAATTTATAACCATTTCTTATAACAATCGGATCTAATTCACACAACGTTCATAAAAGTGTCAAATATCACACAAAAAGCTTTGATATAATTTTGATACAAATTACAAGAAATGACTTTAGGAGGTAATTTCATGACATCAAATAATAATAGCAACAAGCCAGCCATAAGCTATGAAAGTGAATACATGGAAACACTGAAAACCTTGTTCAATGAAAATAGCCAGCTGGAAGGATTGCGTTATTTTTTAAATACAACTTATCAATATTTCAAGCAGGATAATATGTCCAAACGAAAACCAAAAGTAATTGTATTGGGAACCAGTATTCCCGAAGAGCTCGTTTATGCAGCCGGGACCAAACCCTTTTGGATCTTAGGAGGAAGTTTGGGTTCTGTCATGTGGTCAGATGATTTGGTGCCAAGGGATACTGATCCGGTCAGCCGGTCGATGTTGGGCTTTCTACTGAATGATCACTTTGATCTGGGTGAAGACGCCTTGATTATTGTACCGACCACCTGTGACAGCAGTCGGAAAATTGCCTATCTGTTAAAAAATGCCGGAAAAAAGGTAATAACTGTGGATATTCCGCCAGAGAAAGCAGACCCGTTGGCAGGGATCAAATGGAAAAAACAAATGGAAAACCTGGCTGAAAAGCTCACCGATCATACCGGCAAAAGAATATCTAAAAAGAATCTGATTCAGGCAACCCAGCTGGTGGAAACAGCCCGAAAACTCAGACGAGATTTTTTACAGGCGTGCCATGAAAAAGACGGTCTGATTTCCGGAGCAGTAAGAATGTCAATTTTAAATTCCTACTATTACACAAGTGATTTAAAAGTCTGGTGTGCCAATTTGCGAAAACTGAATCTGGAAATTTTGGAAAACCGCCAAGTGATTCCGGTAACGGAAAAAAGCAAACCCAAAGTTTTATTAATGGGGTCACCAGTCTATCTTCCCAATTATAAGATTCCTTTTTTGATTGAGGACATTGGTTTGAAAATCGGTGCCACATTAGATAGTACCACCCAAAAAATATATGCCAGCAGCAACCCCAAAAATAAAAAGTTAGATCCCTTTACTGCTATTATCAATACCCATTATCTGTATGACTGTTCAGCAGCTTATTCCCAAAATGAGATGCTATATCAAAGTGCCTTGTTTCACTTAAAACAGGGAAGAATCGAAGGTGTGGTTTTTCATGTGTTAAAAGGCCAGATTGAATATGACTTTGAATTGGAACGGTTTGAACAGCTTTTTGGAAAAGAAAATATTCCGGTGTTCCGGCTGGAAACCGATTATCAGTACCAGGATGTGGAACAATTAAGAATCCGGATGGAAGCCTTCATGGAAATGCTGGCTCATAACCGCGTACGATATCGATATAATGAGGAAAAAATAGCCATATGAAACTAAAAAAACTATTCACACTACCAATTATTATCACTTGTATAGTGTTTGCGGTGCTTTCGTTTTTTGCCTATAACATTGTCTTTTTTAATTTCAGCACCGACGCAAGCGGCTACACCATGACTACTGCGGTGAACACCCAGGATGAAAATATCCAACAAGAAAGTATTCAGGCAGCAAGTACTGGCCTGTCATTTACCTATGACAATAACCAGATTATTTTAAATACTGCGAATAATCAGGACGCAGCCAATGTTAAAGTCTATGCGCTCAGCATTAACGGGGTCACCGAAATGACACCCCAAAATATGGCGGTCATGAATCCGGATTATTTAGGCAGTTTTATTGCCACTCTACCAGAACAGACAACCGACATCGATGGCGATGGAATGAGCAAAACCGTCTATGCCGCGGCCAAAACTGATATGGCATTTACCCAGGGCTACCAACCCACAGCGCCAACCTTTGACCATGAACTTTTTCCGCTGGAAATAATTTTCACGGATCGAACCACTATCAGCGTACTGTTTAATGGCGAACCGTTAGCAAACCAAACCCTTACCCTGACATCACAAAGAAGCGGCGCAAATCAAGTAACCACTAATGCAGAAGGTGCCATCGAAGGATTATCCCTGTTAGATATCCGCAACGGTATCGCAGTTACCTATGTTGAAGACGATGGAAATGCCTATGTGATGAGTTATCAGGTCGAAGACAACACCCTGCTTTCAACCCGATACTTATCAGCCTTAACGCCATTTTTTATTATCATTGCGCTTTCCATCATTGGCATTCTGCTTTGCCTGTGGTTGCGCAAGCGAGTTGTCGAAAAAGATCCGGTGATGGGTCGCTTTTCCGATGAACGCATGGGTTTAGGCCCGATGGGTACCATGAAAAGTCAGCGGAAATTTGGCTTTATGGCGATTCGCTGGATCATCATGATTGTCAGCTTTTTCACCCTCATTTATGGCGGGAAATTATTAGGCCAATGGTACAGCAATATTGCAATTCCGATTTTTGCCTGTCCCATTAATCAGGATCAACTGATTGCCAGCAGCTGCTATACGCTGGCTCATTTAAATTTACTTGTTAGTATGAACTGGCAGGAGATTGCCATCTTTTTCGGTTCACTACTCATATCTTTGGTTGTTTTGGGGCGATTTATCTGTGGCTTCCTGTGCCCAATGGGACTGATTCAGGATATCACTCACGAAAGCCGCCAGGGATTAAAAATTGAAGGGCTATCCTTAACTGAAAAACTGTACAGCCGTTTAAAACCCATCAAATGGACGATGCTGTTATTGTTTTTGGGACTCTGCTTTGTTGGTGTCAATTTCTGCGATATTTGCCCGGCCATTACTGTTTCACCAGCCTTTGCCGGTTTTAAAGTCTCTGTCTATTTAAGTGGATTTTTTATGATTGTGGTAATCATCGGCAGCTTTTTCAAACGCCGGTTCTTCTGTAATATTTGTCCATTAGGTTATTTAATGGGATTAGGCCATAAGATATCGTTATTTAGAATTAAAAAAGACTGTCAAGCCTGTACCGAATGCGGCGCCTGTTATGAAGCTTGCCCGATGGGCATAAAAACCATTTACACCGAACGGGAAAAGAATGACGTCACAACGGCTGACTGTATTATGTGCGGCGAATGTATCGATAAATGTCCGGAAAACAAAGCCCTGGCGATGAGTTTTTGCGGGGTGAAATTTTATCAAGCATCAAGAAAAACATTTATGTCTGGACATAAAAAAACCGAAAAGAAACTGAAACGTTTGATAAAGAAAAGAGATAAAAATGAGTCTGATCAATAATAAAAGGAATAATCAAGAAAAAAATAATAGCGAAAAGAATGACGAAAATATAGTAACAGAACGTTCGCCCGTGGAAGAGCGACAACGGCAGCGGTTTATGGATAAAGCCACCAAGGTGTCCGGAAAATACCTTAGACGGCTGGAAGAATTAAACGGCGCTCCGGCGGCCATGCAACCATTTTTCAAAGTCCTCAAAGACATCTATGTAGATATGAAAAATGTGGAAAAGCCCGCCGATACCAAAATCGTGGGAACTTATTGTGTGATGGTGCCCCATGAACTGATTTATGCCGTGGGTGCCCAGCCAGTGAAACTGTGCAGCGGCAGTTACACCGCCTTTTCGATTGGTGATGATCTGGTGCCCCGGGATGCCTGTCCCCTGATTAAGGCGGTAATGGGATTTCAGGCCATGGAAGTGATGCCCATTTATGAAGCCTGTGAGCTGATGGTAGTACCCATTACCTGTGACTGTAAAAAGAAAATGGCTGGTATGCTAAAGGAAATGGTACCGACCTATTCCCTTCATGTGCCAACATCAAAAAGTGATGACGATGATATGGAACAATATGTTCAGGAACTCTATCAGCTGATTCCAGAATTGGAAAAGGTAACCGGAAACACCATTACCTATAAAAGTCTGGCTAAAAGTATCGATCAAATGGGTTTTGCCCAGTATGAAATGTCAAAGTTCAATGACTACAAAAAACATGTACCGGCGCTGATCAAAGGGACTCATGCGATGGCATTAATGAACGCTTTTTCCTACATGCCGGTGGACAAGTGGAGTGAACAGCTCCATCTGTTAAATGAAGAACTGGCCCAGCGTAAAAAAGATAAAGCGTATGTCAGCAAAGACAAACAGCCCCGGATTATGGTCACTGGCTCGCCGATTATTTTCCCCAACATTAAAATTCCGCTGCTGATTGAAGAAATGGGCGGGATTCTGGTGGGCGATGAAACCTGTATGGGGGAACGGTCGATCTATGACCCTACCGTGGTGGTAGATCAGAGCTTTGACGGTTTGATGCGTTCCCTGGCTAATCGGTATACCCGGCCCTGCACCTGTCCAACCTTTGTGGACAATAACCAGCGGATTTACCGGATCAAACAGATGATCAAAGACCATCAGGTTCAAGGCGTGGTTTATCACGTTTTACGGGGGTGCCTGGTTTACGATTTTGAATACCAGACCTTGGAGGATGAACTGGGAAAATTAGGAGTCCCGGTAATCCGGGTGGAAAGTGACTACAACGAAGAAGACATTGAACAATTGCGGATTCGGATCGAAGCTTTTATTGAGCTGATCAAATTAAAAGATTTGGCGATGCGGCCAAAAAAACAGGAAATAGCAGGAGAATAACATGAACAGAAACTATTATGCCGGCTTAGACGGCGGATCAACTTATACCAAGGCAGCACTGATTTGTGATAACCAGGTGGTGGATGCCATGGTAACCAACACCGGTATTGATAACAACGGCTCGGCCAGTGCCTTAATTGAAAAAATGTGTCAGCGACGCGGCATCAACCGCTCAGCGGTGCGATATACCATGGCCACCGGTTACAGCCGGAAGGTATTTGACATTGCCGATGACGATATTTCTGAAATAACCGCCCATGCCTATGGGGTACGCTTAACCGCCCCAAGAGATTACCGACCGGGGATGATTATTGACATCGGCGGCCAGGACAGTAAGATTATTTATCTGGACAAAAATTATGCGGTTAAAAATTTTACGATGAACGATAAATGCGCCGCCGGAACCGGTAAATTTATGGAAGTCATTGCTCAAATATTAGAAACAACCATTGACCAGGTGGGGCCGCTTTCGTTAGAAAGCCAAGCCCCCTGCGATATTAATAGTACCTGCGTGGTTTTTGCCCAGTCAGAAGTGGTGTCGCTGGTAGCTCGAAAATATGACCGCCGGGATATTTTGGCAGGCATGCATTTATCGATGGCCAAACGGATCATCAAGATGATGAAAAAAGCTGAAAAAGGCGGGGATATTTTGATGACCGGCGGCGGCGCTCTGAATATCGGGGTTCACAAAGCTTTTGAAGAAGAGATGATGCGGGACGTCTATGTGGCCAGACACCCGCAATTTAATGGTGCCATCGGGGCGGCGTTAATTGCCAGCGAAAGAGCCTGACCATGGAGCTTGCATTACTGATCCCGGTTTTGGCAACTGCCCTTTCGGTCGGATTAGGCTGTGGCAGCTGCTGCAGTCCGGCGGTCAGTGTCTTTTTATCCAGCTATATTGTTACCCATGCCGGCGGCATGAAAAAGTCCCTGGTCTCTTTTTTAAGTTTTTTTATGGGCAAGATTATCGCCGTGGTGCTATTGTGTTTTCTGGCTTCGCTCATCGGCAGTCAATTCATTGATGAGGCCGGTTATGTGGGGAATGTAAACCTGGGTCTCATTCTGGAACTCTCCATGATTGCGCTCGGTCTGGTGCTGATCGGAAAATGGATTGTGGATTATAAAAATCCAACCAGTCACTGTTCAGGGTGTTCCGGGGAAAAAAGAGCTGATGCTAAAGGCTTAATCCCGTTATTCACAGCCGGATTTGCCTATGGAGCATCCCCCTGCGCACCGCTGATTATGATGATCGGTGTGGCCGCGACCTTACCCTTTTCCACCGCCGCACTGGTGGGCGGGGTGTTTGCCGCCGCCAGTACACTAACACCGATTTTGCTGATGGTGCTGTTGTCCGGTGTCTTGTCGGGGAAAATTGCCAAAGAAATTCCCCAGCAACTACAGTGGTTTCGGTTAGGAAGTTACGTTTTATTAACCCTGTTTTCAATAGGGTCAATTATAAATTTGGTATGAGGAGGATTTGAATGAAAGCAAAAATTATTAAGCAATTTGGAGCAGCCATTGCAGCAGTACTGATATTATATGGTGTTGTAGCGACGACATTTCGAAGCTATGAAACGGTGATGGCAGCTCAAGTAGAAATTCCGCCGGCCATTGTGGTAAAGAACACGACCGCAGAGGTTATCACCGAAACGGTAACCCCGGTTGTTACCGCAGCAGCAGAGACCCCTATGGCGACAATGACAGAAACAGCTACTGTTACCGCAGCCCCGGTTGAGCCCACTATCACAGTTGCAGCGGCCGCAGCGCCGACCCAAGAAGTCATTGTTCCCGAAACATCAACATCAACCGCCCAGGAACAGGTTGTTACCGAACCGGTTCCCGTCGTCCCTAGTTTAAGCGAATTTCTTTCGCAGTTCCGCTGTGGTGGCTGTGGCAAGAACTGTTCATTAGTCAATCCGCGATGTAATGTCGGCGCTCAAAAAGCACAACAGGCAGAATCAGAATATTATGCAACCTATAGCTAAGTAAAGCAGTATAAAATTTAAACTTAACGCAAAAAGAGCTTCCCTCGGAAGTTCTTTTTGCATTTTAAACAGTGAGTAATGCGGCCAGAGGTTTTCATTGAAAGATAAGACGTTATTTTAAATAACGCTTGACAGGTTCACACATTTCTTTTATTATATTGATATCGACCGACGGTCGATGAAACGAGGTGAAACATGAAAACAATCAAGGAAGGTGAAGTCCGAAAACGTGAAATTCTTCTGGTGGCCCGGGAATTATTCGTTAAGAAAGGCTATGATCACACTTCGGTGAACGATATATTAAAAATTGTGGATATTGCCAAAGGTACCTTCTACTATTATTTTTCCTCAAAAGAAGAAGTGCTGGCGGCGATTATTCTGGATATCGTTGATGAGGGCGCAAAGCGAGCCGAGCGGATTTTAAAGGATAAATCGATTCCGCTGATGAATCGTATTATGATGGCGATTATGGCCCAGGCTCCGGAGTTTGAAGGATCGGATGAGATTAAGGAAGAAATGCACAAAGTTGAAAATGCCAAGCTGGAACAATTGTACACAAAGGCGATGTTACAGCGGATGACGCCGCTTCTGGCGGAACCAGTTCGGGAAGGTTTGGAGCAGGATGTTTTCCATACTGACTATCCGACGGAATCCATTGAATCCATTTTACTGTTAGGACATATGCTATTTGACAGTAATATTATGGAATGGGAAATAGATGTTTATCCTCAAAAGATACAGGCTTTTTTAGCCAATATTGAGAGACTGTTGGGGACAAAAGAAGGCGAGCTGAATGGCTTTTTACAGATGTTTAAAAACTAGTAGAGATGTTATAGATGGTCATAAAAATACCGTACCGACCAATTGTTAAGCAGTTGTTTTGTATATAAGTCAGATGACTAATATTACAACATAACAATTGTCGGTACAGTGTAGCTATTTTTTACAGGCACATTTGCAAATATTTTTTTTGCCATCGTATCGACCGATGGTCGATAGAGAAATAACAAGTGTAAATGGTTTTAATTGCGGACAAGATTTAAGGAGAAAAACAATGAATCAACAAAACGAAATAAAAAACAGTTCAACTAGAAGCCCAAACAAGGCGATGAAGAAATTTATGATTCTGGTGGCCGGCCAGTTTATATCAAGCATTGGCAGTGGACTAACGGATTTTGGTTTAGCCATCTATGTGCTCACGTTCACAGGCTCGGTTGCAGCGACTGGTGTTTTCAGCATCTGCGCATTTCTGCCCTCCATTCTGCTGGCACCAGTGGGCGGCGTTCTGGCAGACCGTTACGACCGGCGGCTCATGATGATTTTGGGAGAATTGTTTTCCGGTCTGGGATTAGTGATCTGCCTCGTCTCGGTGATGAGTGCCAGTCCTTCGATTGTGGTCATCTGCATTGGCGTCGGTGTCAGTTCCATCTTTACGGCATTGACAGAACCGGCGTTTAAGGCGACCATGACAGATTTATTGTCAGAAGAAGATTTTGCCCGGGCCGGCGGTATGGTTCAGATAGCCAACAGCGCCAAACTTATTATTTCCCCGGCACTGGCCGGGCTGTTGTTGCAGGTGACAACGGTGAGCACCTTGATCATCATTGATATGCTCACCTTTTTTACAACCGTTTTAATCATTGCAATTGTTAAAAATGGCATGGTGATAAAACCTCGCAGTGACGCAGCACGAAGCTTTACCCGGGAAATGAAAGCAGGGATTGCCGCCATCCGTGGAAAAAGCGGCATGATGACAATGATTGTGATTATGACAATTGCAGTATTCTGTCTCGGCTTTGTTCAGATTTTAAGTAAACCGCTGGTACTCGCACTGGCAGGGGAAACCGAACTGGGGATTCTGACCACTGTTATTGCCTTGGGGATGATGGCGGGAAGTATCCTGATCAGTTGCCTGAAGCAGACCAAATCTTATGGCCGGATGCTTTCAATCGGATTATTGGGGTGCGGAATCTTTTTTGCCCTGATTGGTGTCAGCGAAAATCTGCTACTAATAGCAGCATTCGGATTTATGATGTTTGTCTTTATGCCGGCAATCCAGATTGGCGCCGAAGTTCTGATTCGGAAGAATCTGGCCAATGAGGTTCAGGGCCGGGCTTTTGGACTGATCGGTCTGATTACGCAAATGGGTTATATTCTGGCTTTTATCGCCTCTGGCCTGCTTTCGGATTATCTGTTTGAGCCGTTTATGAACGGCAATAGTGCCCTTGCCATGAACATCGGAGCGGTAATCGGTGCCGGTGCCGGCAGAGGCAATGCCCTGCTAATTGTGATCACCGGGGTGGCGCTGGCCAGTGTCGGGATTATTGTTTCCCGACTGAAAAGTGTCAAATCATTGGAAACGGAGGAATTGAACACTTATGAAACTGTTGTTGAATCTTGTCCGGAAGGACTTTAAACGAAATCGGGTCATCACCACGGCTCTGGCTGTATTTCTGATTCTTTCGGCTCTTTTAATGGCGGGCGGATTACGGGTTGCCGGGACGATGTTTTCGTCGCTAAATGGGCTGGATGAACTGGCCATGCCCCCGGAATATTTGCAGATGCATAAGGGAACCTATGACGAGGAAGCTATAGAAAACTTTGTGAGCAGTCACGATTATATCAAAGATGCGCTGACAGTGCGAATGCTGAATGTCGGCAATGCCAATATCAGTTATCAGGGGGAAACCCTGGAAAAGTGTCTGATGGATAACGGTTTTGTTGTTCAGAATCAAGGCTTTGACTATCTGCTGAATATGAGTAATGAACGGGCAGTTGTCAATGATGATGAAATTGGAGTGCCGGTTTATTATGCCGAGGAACTTGGGATTCAAGTGGGCGATGTGATTACCTTGCAAGGCGATGATTACAGTAAGGAACTGCGAGTATCGACTCTTATCCGTGACGCCCAGATGAATGTGGCGCTGGCATCATCAAAGCGCTTCTTAATCAGCCCAACCGATCTGGAGGAAATTAGCGGTCACCTCGGTGAATGGGAATATTGTTTTGAATTTCTGCTTAAGGATGGCACATCCACCGCCGTTTTGGAGAAAGATTATATGGATGCGGCGATGCCGTCCAATGGCGTGGCCATAACAGGCAGCCTGCTGACCATGCTCAATGCCTTGTCTTACGGTTTGGTGGCTTTTATAATTATTGCCATCAGTATGCTGTTAATCATCATTGCGCTGCTGTGTTTATCTTATATCATCCGGGCAACCCTGGCCGAAGAGCAGGTGACCATCGGTGAGATGAAAGCGATGGGATTTCCGGGTAAAAGCATTGAGGCTCTCTATCAGATAAAATATATTATCCTGGCACTGATGTCCGGGGTGATCGGCTATCTGGCCGCCATTCCATTTGGCGATTTCTTTTCAGCTTCGGTGATCAGGTACTGTGGACAGGGAACCGATGGGTGGATGCAATGGGTATTTCCGCTGATCGGAGTGATGCTGCTCAGCTTGATGGTGGTATTAGGGTGCCACCGAATCATTCGCAAGAATCTCAAAAGCACGGTCGTGGAACTGCTGCGGGGTCAAGAGAATATTAAAAAAGAAGGCCGTTATTCGTTGCCGGCAGCAGGACTGAAACATCCCAATCGGGTCATGGCGTTCGGCGAATTGAAATGCAAATGGAAGGAATATATTGTGATTTTTCTGGTCTTTATGACGGCTTCATTTTTGATTCTGCTGCCCATGAATATGAAGCATACCATTGAAAACCCCTCGTTTATCACGTACATGGGGATTGGCGAATCCGACATTCGCATTGATATTCAGTACAGCGAAAAACTGACCCAACAAAAAGAAACGGCTTTATCCTATCTGGAGAACGACTCAGAAATTTCCAAAGTGGCTATTTACAAAAATGGTTACGTCCAGTCGCAAAATGCCGCCGGTGAGTGGGAATACCTTCGGGTGGAAAGCGGTGACGAGTCGGTTTTCCCATTGGCGTATCTGGAGGGACGGGCTCCGGTTGATGGCCAGGAAATGGCACTCTCCTATATGAATGGGATTGCATTAGGCAAAAAAGTTGGTGATACGATAACCGTTGTTTATCAGGGACAAAACCTGACCTTTACCGTCTGTGGAATCTATCAGGACATTACCTATGGCGGAAAGACCGCCAAGGCAGCCATTAATTTTGATGAAAAAGATGTGGAAGTCTATATTATTTATCTGGATGTCCGGGACGGCGTTGCCATTGAGAAAAAAACCGATGAATTGAGAAGTCTGCTCACCGACAGCAAAATAACCCCGGTCAGCGCCTTTATTGCTCAGACTCTTGGCGGCATTACCGATAACATGAGTCTGGTGGAACGTGCGGCCATCGCCGTTTCGTTACTGCTAAGCATGCTAATTACCATTATGTTTCTGCAGCTTATCACAGCACGGGAACACAGTGCCATTGCCATTAAAAAATCAATGGGCTTTTCAAACCGCGACATCCGAATTCAGTTCGGCATCCGGATTCTGGTGATTCAAGGCCTGGCAATTGTTGTGGGCACGGTTCTGGCTAATTCATTGGGCGAAGTTATTTTTGGTTGTATGCTGTCGTCCATGGGGGCAGCAAAAATAACACTGCTGGTTGAACCACTGACTGCCTATCTGCTTTGCCCGGCAATCCAACTGCTGGTGGTTTTGTTCACCGTTGTAATGGGAACCCGAACAGTCAGAAACTATCATATTAAAGATCAGATAATGGAATAGGAGTTGAAATTATGCTAAAAATTGAAAAGATCAGTAAGTCGTTTAAAGCGTTGCCGGTACTTGAGGACATATCGTTTGAAATTAAAAAAGGCGATTTTGTCGCCGTGATGGGGCCTTCCGGTTCCGGGAAGTCGACCCTACTCTACAGTATCAGTGGAATGGACAGCATCAGTGCCGGTCAGGTATTGTTTGAAGGCGTCAGCATATCCACTATGCAGGAGGCTGAATTATCAAGATTTCGGCTGACCAAAATGGGCTTTGTCTTTCAGAACGCCCAGATGTTAAAGAATCTTTCGATTTTTGACAATATTATTCTGCCGGGGCTGGTGGCCAAAAAAGAATCAGCCGAGGCTATCCGAAAACGGGCTTCGGCGTTAATGAAGCGGATGGAAATTGAAGAAATACAATCTCGGGATATTCGGGAAGTCTCCGGCGGTCAACTGCAACGAGCATCGATTTGCCGGGCCATGATCAACAATCCCGCGATGCTGTTTCTGGATGAGCCCACCGGTGCCTTGAATTCCGGTGCCACCGATCAGGTGCTGGCCATTCTGGAAGATTTGAACCGGGAAGGGATGACCGTTATGACGGTTACCCATGATCAGCGGGTAGCTGCCAGAGCAAAAAAAGTAATTTATATCAGGGATGGCCAAATTGCTGCCAGCAAGGAATTTGCGGTGAGAGCCGACCGGGAAAGGGAACTGGATGACTGGTTACGGGAGATTGTTTGATTAAGATTCGCAGAGCAAATAAGTGATAGCTGACTGGAAAAATAATTTAATGCATAAAAAATGGGACGATTTGAAATTAATAAAGTCAAATCGTCCCATTTTAATTGTTTAATATATTGTTAGACTACAGCAATCAAGTAATCAAGCTAATCAAGAAATCAAGCAATCTACCAAGCAGGCCGGGAATCCGGCTTAACTGACGAATAGGTTTTGCTGCTTTTCCAGAAAATCCACACATAGGATATATTTTTTATTTAAGTGCTTAAAAACTTTTGAATAGGTGATGCACAGGCTGCCGGTGGCCATTGACACATAAGGTTCAGTGATGTAAGTGTCTTGTTTTCGCTTAACTAAATTGTAATAGAAATTTTTGATTGAATGATCCACACCGATTTTGGCCGAATGAAAAACCAGTTTTTCACAGGCGCCGATGTTTTTGGCGCCCACTGTTTCACTGCATTGTATGCCAGCTTCGTCCAGGATATAGGCGCAATCCACTAATCCTGAAGCCTCGATGCACTCCAGCAGCTGGCGGTCAAATTCAGCCTCAGACCCTTTAGCCATAGCAATAGCGTTTATCATGCAATTAACCGTCTGCGTATAGGCCAGACATTTTCGATTATAGTCGTCCATTTCTTTGAGTAACAGTGCTTTATATTCATCAACCACATGGGCGGTTTTTTTAATAATTTCATCATCGAGAATGAAGTCTTTCTTCGGCTTGGAAAAATAATAGCCCTGAATAACCTGACCGCCCAGTTTTAATATCTGGATGGCTTCCTGCTTGGTTTCGACGCCTTCGGCAATGATCAAAGCACCAATCTTGTTAGTCAAATTAACCAGTGATTTAAAAACTTCCTGTTTATGATAGATAAAATCCATGCTTTTAATAATCGATCGATCAATTTTAACGATATCCGGCTTTAGTTCGGCAATCCGATCCATATTTGAAAAACCAGCGCCCACGTCATCCAGTGCGATTAAAAAACCATATTCTTTATAGGTAGTTACAAATTGGGTGAGAGCGAAGGTATCCAATGCCTTGGATTCATTGATTTCGATGACAATATTTTTAGGATTAATCCCACTTTGATTGACTTGCTCATTCAAATAATTAGATCCCCCCACTTCATCGATAATGGAGGTATCCAGGTTTATAAACAAAAGCAGATCCTGATCGGCATCATAATAACGTTTAAAAGCTGCTAAAACCTTATCGCGACAGGCGCGGTCAAGCTCGGTTGCCAGACCCTCTTCGTAAGCGGTGTCAAACAGTAGTTTTGGTGATATCAGTTGTTCGGTGCCCGGTTTAATCCCGCGGATTAAGCCTTCCAGACCAAGGGTCTTTTTCCCGGTTACTGACATAATCGGTTGAAAGTAGGCCACCAGACTTTTTTGTCCAATGATCTCACTGATATTAATTTTTTTCTCTGGGGTAAGATTTTCATTTCTAGATAGTTTCAATTATTTTCTCCAAATTTCTAACGGTCTGTTAATTATGAGAATTCAGACTAACCACAATAAAGCTTCATTACACTGACAGATGTTTTTTTATTTGATACGTTTATTTTGATGAGGTTATGGTTATTCTGAATTGGTTAAAAATGCTTATATTATTGTACTTTTTAATCGATATTTATTCAATCTTTTTCGTATGGGGTATAGTAATTTTTAATTTCGCAGATAAATATGTACGCAAAAGTGATTTGTTGACAAGCTAGTTATTCTTTATTTTTGTCGATGATGATTTTTTAAATAAACGTAATATTCGTAGCCATAGCTACGAATAAAAATCAATTGCACCGATATAATAGGGGCAATCACACGATTAGATTGAGCCGACTAATAATTGTGAAAGGAGGAGGTGTCAGATGGATAAGAAGAAAAGAAAGAGTGGTCTGATAAAAAAATTTCAAAAAGAGATCCTTTTCTGGGAAATAGAAAGTGATTCAGACGACAAAAAAAGTCGGAGCTGCAACGATTTTGGCACACGTTCCTGTTTAACCTGTGGCAAATGTTGGGGAAAAAAGAAGTATTAAAATTGAAAAAGATGGGTACATAAATTATGAAACAAATAATTCAAATTTGGGAGGTTATTTAAAATGAAAGCAGTTGTTGATAGAGAAGCGTGTATTGGATGTGGACTGTGTGAATCGGTTTGTCCAGAAGTATTTGAATTAGATGGTGAAAACATAGCCGTTGTCATTGTTGATGTGATTCCTC
Source organism: Acetobacterium woodii (assembly GCA_016213825.1). Lineage (GTDB taxonomy): Bacteria > Bacillota > Clostridia > Eubacteriales > Eubacteriaceae > Acetobacterium > Acetobacterium woodii_A. Next base: position 81,171 of record JACQZP010000019.1, read on the forward strand.
AGGAATTAGAAGATTCCGCAATCGAGGCACAGGATGAATGCCCGGTGAGCGCAATAACAGTTGAATGACAATAGCCATGATTATTTGATATGGAAATTATAAAAGTTCTGAAGCTAACGATAGTTTCAGAACTTTTTTATTTGCTCATCAGCACGCATTAACATTTAGGTTAATCATAAATGATTAAAAAAAGAAGAAGTTCATTGACAAAATATCACAAATGGGTATATTATATATACAGAACATATGTACTAATTGGATCGAAATAAAAAGGTGAGCCATGGAACGCGTAATTTTACACTCAGATATAAACAGTTTTTATGCCAACGTGGAATGTCTGTATCATCCTGAGATCAGAAATCTACCCGTGGCGGTTGGCGGAAATCCTGAGAAACGTCATGGAATCATTCTGGCCAAGAATCAGAAAGCTAAGGAAGCAGGGGTCAAAACAGGGGAAGCTTTATGGCAGGCCCGGCAGAAATGCCCCAATCTGGTGGTTATGCCTCCTAATTATGAATTATATTTGCGTTTTTCCCGGTTGGCCAGAAAGATCTACAACCGTTATTCTAATCAGGTGGAGCCATTCGGTTTGGATGAAAGTTGGTTCGATGTCACGAATAGTGTTAAGCTTTATGGAAGTGGGGAAGAAATAGCCCAAAAGGTCAGTCAGGATATCCAGAATGAGTTAGGAATCACCGTGTCCATTGGGGTTTCCTGGAACAAGATCTTTGCCAAATTTGGTTCAGATTACAAGAAGCCGAATGCCATTACGGTTATTACCCGGGATAATTATAAAAAAATTATCTGGGCCCAGGAAGTTGGCGATCTGCTCTATATTGGTCGGTCCACCAAAAAAAAACTGATGAAATACGGGATTTATACCATCGGTCAATTAGCACAAACATCTCCAGATTTTCTGGTGCTCCAATTAGGTAAAATGGGTATGGTATTATGGCGATTTGCCAATGGCCTGGATGACAGCCCGGTAAAACCCTTTGATGAGCAGTATAATGGAAATGAACGGATCCTTAAGAGCATCGGGAATAGCATCACCACGCCCCGGGATTTAAAAGACTTGAAAGATGTAAAATTTATCATTTATATGCTTACCGAAAGCGTAGCCATGCGATTGCGAGAAACCGGATGCTATTGCCTAACGGTGGCCATCCATGTCAGAAATAAAGAGTTAGAAAGTTTTACCCGGCAAATGAAACTCAGCAAGCCATCGGATCTGACCAAAGAAATAGCGGAAGCTGCCATCGTATTATTTGAGAATAATTATGATTTCAGCTCAGATATCCGATCGATGGGGGTACGAGTGACCGATCTGGTGCCGGACTCAACGCCGATTCAACTGGATGTTTTCGGGAATGAAGAAATACGGATGCGACAGGCAAGGCTTGATGATGCCGTCGATGATTTGAGAAAACGATTTGGTAACTTGGCGGTACGGCGGGCAGTAACCATTGGGGATCAGATGAGTTGTCTGGATCCGAAAAAAGAACACGTCATTCATCCGATCGGATATTTTTAAAGGAGATGTTATAAAATGGTTATAAAAAAATTTGTACAGGTAGTTGCAAGATTTCAAGAAGATGGAAAAATGATTCCTTTGCAGGTTTTGTGGGAGGATGGTCGCGTTTTCGAAATCGACCGGGTGCTGGATATGCGTCCAGGCGTATCAATGAAGGTCGGCGGACAGGGAATCCGTTATACCTGCCGGATCCAAAATAAGGAAGTTTGTCTCTACTATGAAGAACCCAAATGGTTTGTAGAAAGCAAAGAAAAATAATGCGAGATGAGGTGTTCAATTGATACTATACGTTGAATTTAAAAATAGAGTTGCAAATCTGCTTACAAAAACGGGTGAAGCATTATTGAAAATTAAGTGGTTTAAATTTAAAAGATAAACTGATGAAACTTTCGCAACAGCGTGATATACTAGAATGAATATTAAATAGGGAGGCGCATAATATGGCATCATCACAGGAATTTGTGGATTACGTGTGTGATCAGATTAGCGGCGCAGGAGTGATTACCAGCCGCAAGATGTTTGGTGAGTATGGGGTTTACTGTAATGGAAAAATTATTGGCTTGATCTGTGACAACCAGTTTTTTGTCAAGAAAACATCAGGAGGAGCAGGCTTGCTGACAGATCCAGAAGAAGCGCCCCCATATGACGGGGCTAAGCCGATGTTTGTAATCAGTGATCTGGAAGATCGGGACTTTTTGACCGCCTTTATTTTGAAATCTTACGAGGAGTTGCCGATGCAGAAAGCCCGAAAGAAAAAGGTCAAAGAATAACGGATATTCAATCTTTAACAGGAGCGTCCTATGCCAAAAATAAAAAACGAAAAATCTACACTTAGGCTGATGATAAACATCTACTGCTGTAAAAAACATGGATCAAAGGATTTTTGTGATGAATGCAAGGCACTCTTGAGCTATGCTTTGAATCGTCTGGATCATTGCAGGTATGGCGAAAATAAGGGCTTTTGCAATAAATGTTCCACCCATTGCTATAACAAAGAGCAGCGCGAACAGATCCGAAAAGTCATGGCTTTCAGCGGACCCCGAATGATCTTCTATCATCCCATCATGGCAACCAGGCATCTGCTGTCCCGCTAAGACAGCAGATGTTTTTTTTGCCAACCCAATTTATCGACCCTGCTCCCAGAAATTCTGCAACTCTTTTTTCAGATCAGCGTCACTCCGAATCCTGGTATGGGGAAACCATTCGCTGGGAAACAGCTGGAGATAGCTTCGGTTGCTGAAACGTTCATCAATGAGAACGATGATTCCCTTGTCGGTTTCGGTGCGGATGACCCGTCCGGCGGCTTGCAGAACCTTGTTCATGCCGGGGTACAGATAGGCATATTCGTAGCCATTATGGTTCTTTTCGTTAAAATAATCACGGATGATGTCGCGCTCAAAACAGATCTGCGGCAGACCTACGCCAACGATGATCGAACCGATGAGTCCTTCGTGTTTTAAATCCACTCCTTCGGAAAAGATCCCTCCCAGTACACAGAAACCCAGAATTTCGGAGCTGACAGCGGTTGGATCCGGCCTGAACAAATTTAAAAAAAGTTCCCGATCTTCCTCGTTCATTACGGCAGATTGTTTGATGGTGATGACATCCGGGTAGTTTTCGGTAAAAATATCAAAGACCGCATTCATGTATTTATAAGACGGAAAATAGACCATATAATTGCCCTGATGCTGGTCTAACACGGTCTTGATGCAGGTGGCAATGGCAGGATAGGTTTTTTCCCGATTTCTGAATTTGGTTGAGATGGTATCGGCAATCAGCAGTTCCCGGTTTTTCACATCAAAGGGAGAGGACAGTCTGATTTTATAGCTGTCATCACCGACACCGAGAATCTCCGAAAAATAGTTTAATGGGGATAGGGTGGCAGAAAAAAAGATGGCTGCCCGACCTCGTTTAATCGCTTCACTGAGCAGGTAGGAGGGATCCAGACAGAATAGTTTTATTTTGGTGTCACCGTTTGCGTTTTCAACATAGGTGATATAGCGGTCATCATAAAACTCAGCGGTGCGCATAAAGGTCAGGGTATTGAAATACAGCTCCAGCAACTTTTCGTGGTGTTCACTGCCCTCATTCTTCACCAGCCATTCTTCGGCCTGATTAATAAATTTCATAATCAATGGAAAGAAATCCTTGGGGGCTTCTTTTTGGACATGATGGTCAACTGCGGCTAGTTTTCGCAGGCTGATCATATGAGTATTCAGTTTCTTCAGAGATTTTGAAATACCAGGATCGGTATCTTTAAATAATCGTTGCAGTTCCAATATTGGTTTTTTGTAGAGCTCCGCCGAAAACATCGATCGAGCCCGATCCACCAGATTATGGGCCTCGTCAATGAGGAAGGTATAGTCTCCGCCGTTATCGGAAAAGAACCGTTTAAGATAAACCCGGGGATCAAAGACATAGTTGTAATCACAGATCACACAGTCAGACCAGAGTGTCAGATCCAGGGAGAATTCAAAGGGACAAACCCGGTGTTTACGGGCATAGCTTTCGATGATTGGCCGGGTGAGCTGATCTTCTTCCCGGAGCAGATCGAGGATGGCATTATTGACCCGATCGAAATGGCCGCTGGCATATTCGCAGTGATCTGGATCGCAGATGGATTCTTCCTGAAAACAGATTTTATCCTTAGCGGTAAGCGTGACACTTTTAAAGGCTAGTCCTTTTTCATGCATTTGACAAAAAGCTTCCTCAGCTACTTCGCGAACAATGGTTTTGGCAGTCAGATAGAAGATTTTAGAGGTATGCCCTTCGGCCATGGACTTGATGGTGGGAAAAAGAGTAGATATAGTTTTTCCGATACCGGTGGGAGCTTGCGCAAACAGGCTTTTATTTTCCATAATGGTTTTGTAAACCGAAACGGCCAGTTCGCGTTGACCTTTGCGGTAGGTTGCAAAGGGGAAATCCAGGGCCTTAATGGAGGCATCCCGTCTGAGCATCCAGTCGCTCGTGAGGCTGGCCCAGACCAGGTATTGATTCATCAGTCCATAAAAGAAGGCTTCCAGTTCGCTTTTGGTAAAAGGCTTTAAAAATTGCTTAATCTCATTGGTTTCCAGCTGAAAATAGGTCAGTTGAACGCCGATTTCCGTCAGCTGATTTTGGTCGCAGTAAATAAAGGCATAGCATTTTGCCTGTGCCCAGTGGGTCTCATTATAGTCTTCTTCGATGTGCTCCAGCGGCCGACTGGTGGATTTGATTTCGTCCACAATAACGGTCTCATCCCTGGTGATGATGGCATCCGCCCGGCCTTCAATCTTAAAGTGGAAGCCTTCATAATCGAGACTATATTTTAAGGAAACCTCGGGAAGGTAGCCCGGGTCGCTTTCGAGATTGTCTTTTTGTACTTTCTGGTGAGCCCGGGTGCCTTCCAGGGCGCTGGCATTACTGATAAACTGGGAATCGATGTTTCCCGAGCGGAGAATAAATTCCACCAGATTTCGTACAGATAGTTTTATTTCTGTGGGATTGGTCATTTTTTCACCTGAGATCATATTTTATGGTTTAATTTTATGCTAAACAGAAGGGAAAGTATAGCAGATTCAATTAATGAATTTATTTATCAGTAAACTTGCTAAAGACATAGCCACTTCAAAAAGAAAGAAGTCAGCTTGTCAAGCTGGCTTCTTCGAAAATCTGGTTAAAAAATGTTCTTTCTTATTTCCATTTTTTTCTTGTTGTACTCTTCATCAGTAATTTCACCTAGCGCATAGCGTTCGTTTAAAATTTCCAATGACCGATCAGTTGTCGGATGAACCTGTGATTCACCATTTTTGTGACTTCCATTTTTGGAAAACCAAACAATGGCGACAACTGCAAGTATTACCAACAATATCATAAACATGACTATACCTCCTGCCATTCCCATCATACCAAATCCATGATGCATACCATATATAAAACCAGCACCGTGACAACCCAATAGATTAAATCCCATCATTTTTATTCACCAACTTTTGATTGAATTTTAAGCTTGACCTATAATGTATCTATTAATAGAGTACAACTATTATGTGTAGAAATTATGTAGATTTTAATTGAAAATAAGAAATTACCGGCAATAATGAAAGCATTAATCTAATTTTAGATTGTTTTAAAAATTATTTTGAAGGAAAGAGGGCGTTATAAGAATGAAGATTAAATTTTAAGAAGTGGAAAATCAGTTTCCCGGCAGACCGGACCAAAAATCTTCCGGGAAACGCAAAGGTAATTTTGACTGGAGAACAGGACTAGTCAAGGTAAGTAGGTGCGGCAAGAATTGCAGCTTAAACCTGCTTTTTGTTTCTTATAAAATCAATGTACTGGTTTCCCCAAATTTCCAACTCATCTAATACCGGTTTGAAATTTTTCCCCAGATCGCTTAAAGAATACTCTACTTTGGGAGGAATTTGGTTATATACAGTTCTGATAATCAAACCATGTTCTTCCAGCATTCGCAGTTGCTTGGTCAGCGTTGTGGAAGTTAGGGTCGGGAGTGCTCTTTGTAATTCGTTAAAGCGAATGGTGCGTTCACTTAAACAGTGCATAATAATTAATGTCCATTTTCCGGTTAGAATTTTTTGTGTTGTAACAAATGGACAAATACCAAATAAATCTTTTTCCATGATACCTCCTGAGGATACTATCTAATAAGATACTAACAATACTAAAAAATCGTACTTGTATTATTTGTTATATGATATAAAATTATAATATAAATGACAGAGATGTCAAATCAAAAATAAGGCAAGGAGAAAGTAATGGAAACAGTGTATGATTATTTAAAAAAATGCGGGACTTATTTTTTAGCAACAGAAGAGGGCGATCAACCCCGAGTTCGGCCTTTTGGAACAATTAATATATTTGAAGACAAACTTTATATTCAAACTGGAAAAGTAAAAGATGTTTCAAAACAGATGCTGACAAATCCTAAAGTTGAGATTTCCGCATTTGATGGGGGAACATGGATCCGGATTCAGGCAATTATGGTTGAAGATGATCGTCTGGAAGCAAAACAGAGTATGTTAGCTGCATATCCAAGTTTACAAGAAATGTATTCAGCTGATGATGACAATACCCAAGTATTGTATTTAAAAGATGTGGTAGCCACTATTTCATCTTTTGCGGATGAAGCAAAGGTTATTGAATTCTAGAAATTGTCTGATAAACAAAATAGCATCCGTTTTGAGCGGGTCTATAATTAATTGGGTTTAAATTAATGCGTTTAGAATAATATAAATAAATAGATGAAAAAGGATCGCAGGATAATTTTCCAGAATCCTAAAGTTAGAATCAGGCATTTACCGTCATAGAAAAACGGTAAATGCTTTTTTGTTTTAGCCAGTTTTTTATAAATTGATAATATTGAAACAAAAGTAGCGATTAAAAATGAGATTTTCAATGCTCAATTTAATGTTGTTTAATAAATTGTTTGGTGTTATGTCAAAACGGATACCTTAAATAATACTTAAATTAGATGCGGCTTGAACTTGGATTTTGCATTAAATATATTCGAAGATTTATTAAAATTTAGATTTAAAATTATCGAAAAGTGATTTAATTTGCAAATTGTTTAATTGATAGCGAATTTTATTTTTTGTTGATGCAGAATTTTTGATCGAAAAATTGACTTAGAGCACAAATGTTAAATAATAAACTAAATCGTTAAAAAAATACACTGCGAACATTTAGAACGATAAAAGTTAGAGTTCAGGTTTTTTAAATTATAGCAAAAATAAATAAGCTTTTTATCGGATCCTAAAATTTGAATAAAAGATATGCGACCGATAATTTGATACAGTTGAAATAATATTAACGTTACCCGAATAAAATAGAGCAACTAGTAAGAACAATGATTAAAGATTATTTGTTAATTAACAAACACCATATTTTCTCCTTTACATATTGTTTGAGAAATAACAAACAAGTAAATGCAATATATTGTCACAAAAAGAAAAAATATTGACACATATAACAGAAGGTGTTACTCTTATGAAAATTAGCAAGCGGCAACAGTGAAAATTAGTTTATCAGTTAAGAAAAAACTGGGGTAACGTAAATAAGGCGGTGGGAATAATATCAAGAATAAATTATATACCAGAAATGGAGAATTGAGAACGAGCGTTGAACCATCTTGAAATGATGTGGTTCTGGAGAAGTTAAAAATCATATAAACGTGAAATCAATATAAAAGGAGAATTATTTAAAATGAATACAGAGCGAGCAGTAAATGAAAATGCAAACGGTTGCGGGTTTGATCCGAGAAATGAATTGAAAATTTTAAAGGGGGCAATGGATATGGAATTTGAATTAAGAGATTGGAAACTAAGTGATGCACAAAGTATTGTACCACTGGCAAATAATGAGAAGATTGCTGGAAATCTGAGAAACACCTTCCCATATCCCTATACCCTGGACGATGCCCATCTTTTTATTACAAAAAGTATTCACCAGCATAAAAGAAAGCAATTGAATAAAGCAATTATCATCAATGATTCAGCATCCGGTTCCATCAGTTTGCTCATGCAGGATGATGTCAGTTGTAAAAGCGGTGAACTGGGCTTTTGGTTAGGGGAACCCTTTTGGGGGAAAGGTATTATGACTCGTGCCATTAATCAGATTTGTGAAACTGCGTTTGATACTTCAGATAGTGTCAGAATTTACGCCCGTCCCTTTGCAGAAAATGAAAGAGCTAGAAAAACCCTTGAGAAGGCAGGATTTCAACTGGAAGGAATTTTTAAAAACAGTATCTACAAGAATGGAAGAGTAATGGATTCTTGCATGTATGCTCTAACAAAATAACTTAGCTGATAAGTGATTAAGCAATTTACAAGACCTAAATGGACTGTCAAAAGGAAAGGTTGGAAAATGAAAGATTATGCATTGATTATTATGAAACCTGATGCCCTTAAAGCGGAGCTGGTTGAGAACATTATTCGACGATTTATTCAGAGTGACTATAAGATAGAAATGGTAGGTTATAAACAGGTTACTTCAGAGTTAATTCTAAACCACTATGCCGAAGTAATTGAAAAATTAGGTGATTGGTTTAGAGATATCGTCATTAAGGATTTTGTGGGCTATGGCATGATTCCGGTAATTCTTAGTCAGGAAGGAGAGAATGCCATTGCCAATGCAAGAGAATTGACCGGTGCCACCGATCCCGCAGCGGCAGCCCCGGGAACCATCCGGGGCGATTTCGGCAAAGACTCCATGGAAGCTGCCAATCGTGAGAATAGAAGCTGCCATAATCTGGTCCATTGCAGCGATTCAAAAAAATCATTCATGGCGGAATTGAAACTTTGGTTTGATCCGGAAATTGCCAGAATGTTTCAAATGGTTGAGTAAATTTAGAAATTAAAAAAATTTTAAATAATTAAAAAAATATTTTGGAATAAAGATGTCTGTTTTTGTGAAATGCCATAAAAAATTGAGTGATATCAAAAGAAGTATATTAGTATTTAGTAATATTTCGAAAAAGAAATGAAAAAGTAAGAATTATAAAATAGTTAGTTTTACGAATGGAATTATAGAAACCCTGAACAATGATTGATGTTCAGGGCTTTTCTTTATACGTTTACATGGGAAAGGTGATGATAATTGTAAAAATGATAAAAGTGTAAAAAATGGTCTAAAATAAAGGCGAAATTAATTGGATACGTTAAAATTATAACAAAATATTTTAGGTAGCAAACTTTGTTTGAGAAATAACAAACAAGTAAAGGTAATAAATTGCCTCGATATAGAAAAATATTGACATGGAGTATAAAAGATGGTAACCTATGGAAAATTCTGTATATACAAGTGTACAAAATACTTTTACAGAAATTAACGAGATGACAAAAAGAGGTGTCAGAAGGAGGTTAAAAGCGGAACGGGGGATAATTAATAACAGTTTAAAATAAAAGTAATGTTACAACGAAATGAGAATAAGTTGATAGCTGATTGTTGAACGGTTAGTTTTTTAAAAAGTGATCCAGAGAATAAGGAAATTATTTTGAAAAGGAGAATGATAAAATGAAAACAGATGTACAGATCGCACAGGAAGCAAAATTGCAACCGATTGCACAGGTGGCCGAAAAATTGGGGATAACAGCAGATGAGCTGGAACTTTATGGAAATCATAAAGCAAAGGTATCTTTGTCGGTATTGAAAGATAATCAGGACAAGCCAGATGGCAAGCTGATCCTGGTGACAGCTATTAATCCTACTCCGGCTGGCGAAGGAAAAACCACCACAAATGTCGGTCTTTCCATGGCGCTTAACTATATCGGCAAGAAAACCATCACTACTTTAAGAGAGCCATCATTAGGACCTTGTTTTGGGGTCAAAGGGGGCGCTGCTGGCGGCGGGTACTCCCAGGTAGTGCCTATGGATGACATCAATTTGCATTTCACCGGAGACTTCCATGCGATTACCTCAGCACACAGCTTACTGGCGGCACTGCTGGATAACCACCTTCACCAGGGGAATGTATTAAACATTGATATGGATCGGATTGTCTGGAGACGAGTTGTGGACATGAATGACCGAGCCCTTCGTAATATTACTGTCGCTCAGGGAAGTCGAGCCAATGGAGTGGAACGACAAACCGGATATGACATAACTGTGGCATCGGAAATTATGGCTATCCTTTGTCTGGCCTCAAGCCTGACAGATCTTAAAGAGCGGTTGGGTCGCATGATTGTTGCTTACAACACCGAGGGAAAAGCAGTGACTGCCAACGATCTGGAAGCTACCGGAGCCATGGCACTGCTTCTCAAAGATGCCATTAAACCAAATCTGGTACAGACCCTGGAAAATACGCCGGCATTCATCCATGGTGGTCCATTTGCTAATATTGCCCATGGCTGCAACTCTGTTTTAGCCACCAAAACGGCATTAAAACTGGCCGATTATGTCGTAACAGAAGCTGGGTTTGGAGCTGATTTAGGAGCCGAAAAATTCTTTGATATCAAATGCCGCTATGCTGAATTAAAACCCAATGCCGTCGTCATTGTTGCCACTGTTCGGGCGCTAAAAATGAATGGTGGGGTAGTTAAGTCAGAACTGTCAAAAGAAAATGTGGAAGCAGTTAGGTTGGGCAGTGCTAATCTGGTACAGCATCTGGAAAATCTGAAAAAATTTAAAGTGCCAGTGGTGGTCGCGCTCAACAAATTCCCAACCGATACGGAAGCAGAATTCGATGCGGTTAAAAAAGCCTGTGAGAACAAAAATGTCAAGGTTATCTTATCTGATGTATTCTCGCAAGGTGGAAAAGGCGGCGAAGAATTAGCCAGAGAAGTTGTGGCGCTTTGTGACATGGGTGAATCTCAGTATCAACCGCTTTATTCTCTGGAGCTTCCTCTCGAAAAGAAAATCGAAACCATTGCCAAAGAAATCTACCGCGCCGATGGGGTTGAATATGAACCAGAAGCAAAAAAACAACTCGATGAGATTGTTGCTTTAGGATTTGATCACTTGCCAGTATGTATGGCAAAAACCCAATATTCCTTTTCTGATGATCAGACGTTATTGGGAGCGCCTCAGGACTTCAACATTCATGTTAAAGAAGTACGTCTTTCGGCCGGAGCTGGTTTTGTGGTAGCCATTACCGGAGCTATTATGACGATGCCGGGTCTTCCCAAAGTACCGGCGGCAAATGGTATGGATATTACCGAAGATGGTGAAATTATCGGGTTATCATAATATAAAAGTTATTGATAATTAACCGGCCGATTCACTGCAGTAGAAATATCGCAAAAGTGAATTCGGGCATCAGGATTTATTATTAAGTTTAAAAATCAAAAAACACAGACCACCTTGTAGGTCTGTGTTTTTTGATGACTAGAAGATGAGATGGAAAATTAACCTGTGAAAATTCAAGTTATTGTTTATATGAAAAGAAAATCTTTTCAAGCACCGAATTTACTTTTCTAATGAAGCTCAAAAGCGTATAATATACATCAACGTTGTGTCACGATTCATTCTTAATAAAACGATTCAAGCAACGATAAAAAAACCGTGTGGTTTGATTATGAAGATTGAGAGAGACAACCAAACTTAAAATGAATACGTTTAAGCCTGGAGGTTACAAATGAAAAGAAAATTGTTGGCGGTGTTAATAACATTTGCTTTGGTGCTGTCTTTGACAGCTTGCTCAGATGATGGTGGAGGGACCAGCACTCACAAAAACAGTGGCCTGGATACCTCTGTCAAACGGAGTACAGATATGGTCGTTAGCTCCAGCGGAGCATTGGATATTCAGAGACTTTCACGAACCGAAACGAAAAAAATGGGTGAATCCGGTACCTGGACCATTTTTGTTTATATGTGCGGTTCTGATCTGGAAAGCGAAAGCGGACTGGCTACCATGGATCTGCAGGAGATGATCGACGCATCCCAATCAGATAAGATCAAATTTGTTGTTCAGACTGGCGGCGCAAATTCCTGGGACAATGATCTGGTCGACGATTCATTAACTCAGCGATTTGTGATACAAAATCAGACTATGGAACAGGTTGAAGAAACTAAGGAATCCAATATGGGCAGTGCTCAAACTCTGGCGGATTTCCTTGACTGGGGTGTTGCGGCCTATCCCGCCGAAAAAATGGGACTGGTTTTTTGGAATCACGGTGGCGGCAGCATTACTGGGGTTTGCTTTGATGAACAAAATGAAAGTGACAGTCTTTCACTCATCGAGATTGAAAATGCTTTAACCTCGGTTTATCCAAAAATGACAGACTCTTTTGAGTTTATCGGTTTTGATGCCTGCCTGATGGGAACCTTGGAAACAGGCAACATGATCGCTCCCCATGCCCGGTATATGTATGCCTCTGAAGAGCTTGAACCTGGTTATGGATGGGATTATAAAGCGATTGGCAATTATATTAGAACAAATCCCATGGCTAGCGGTGCCGATTTGGGCAGGGTAGTTGTAGACTCCTTCTATGATGCCTGTGCGGCCATTGATAGTCAGAATGAAGCGACATTGTCATGCATTGACCTTTCAAAAATTGACGAACTGGTTTACGCATTTAATGATGTGGCCAAGGATATGTATAATGCTACTGCAAATACGGACATTCTTTCGGGCATGATCAAAGGGATTACATCTGCAGAAAACTACGGTGGCAACAACAAGTCCGAAGGTTATACCAATATGGTGGATCTTGGCTCTATTCTGAAAAACGTTACCGGCAAAGTGCCCGGTACGGACAAGGCTTTGGCGGCCCTTAATAATTGTGTTGTTTATATGAAAAACGGTAGTGACAAATCTGAATCTCATGGACTGGCCATTTATTATCCTTTGGCTATTCAGGGATCAGAAGAACTGTCCATCTTTAAAGATATCTGTGTCAGCCCTTATTATATGTCCTTTGTCGATAAAATGGCTTATGGCAGCGATACAAATGGTGAGTTTGCTGGCTACAGTGATGCTGACTGGTTTGGCGAAAATTCCCTATATTGGAACAACAGCTATGCGGAAGTGGAAGGCGCAGATTACTGGTCGAATTTGGATGCGGAATCCACCGGAGATTACAACTTTAGTGAAGATGAAAGTGCCGTTTCCTTTTCATCACCGCCAGCAATTAATGCCAATGGTATGTACGGATTTACCATTTCAAGCGATACCCTGGACAATGTCGATGCAGTTTACTGCGATGTGTTTATGGATGCCGGTGATGGCGACACCCTCATTGAATTAGGGTTGGACGATAATATCACAGCAGACTGGAATACCGGGAAATTTGAAGATAATTTTAATGGTTACTGGGTTTCTTTGCCGGATGGTCAGCCTCTGGCAACCTATATTGTTGAGCAGGGCGATAATTACAATATTTATACTTCGCCAGTGATGCTTAATGGAGTCGAAACCAATCTGAGAATCCGATTAGATTTTGCCAGCGACGGTAATTATACCATTAAGATTATTGGCGCCTGGGACGGTATTGACGAAGAAACCGGCCAATCTGCAAAAGAAATTACCAAGCTTAAAAAAGGTGATCTGATCACCCCGATGTACTATTCTTATAGCATGAAGAATGGTGATGAAGGCGTATATGAAGGAGAAGCTTATACCTTTAATAATGACCCGGTGATTTATGAGGAGCCCCTGGCAGTGGGTGATTATTACTACTCCTTCCAGATCGATGATATTTTCGGCAGTTCACTCTACACCGATTTTGAAATCTTTTCGGTCGATGCCAACGGTGACATTTTCTTTAACCAACAATAATTGAAAAGAAACAATCAGTGATTAAAAAATTGTCGCTGATTGTTTTTTCATGCATGGAGTAAGACGATTTTTAAATATTGAGGCCAGTTTAGTTTTTTAAATTTTTATTAGATCTTTAATAGCTAATTGATCAGATTACTGAATATCAGAAAATAAAGTTCATGATCTTAGCGATTATTTCACAAATAACTTGAAAAAAGTGATAAAATGAGGTACCTTAGTGTCAATGGGGGAATAATTAACGACTTTAAGTTCATAGTCTTATGTGCGTTTGACGGGATTATATTCTGAGAAAAGGGAGAGAGTGAAGTGAAGATTGGGATTATTGTATTTTCTAAAACTAACAATACTTTTTTAGTAGGCGAACGATTGAAAATTGCCCTTGAAGAAAAAGGGGTAGATGCAGAAATTCAGCGAATTATTCCTGAAAATGACGATCCGGGGGTTAAACCGCCGATTGTATTTATTAATAAACCAGATGTATCCCCATATGACATGATAATCTTTGGAAGTCCAGTTTGGGCGTTTTCATTGGCCATTGTCATGAAGGAATATCTTGAACAGATTTCATCATTAGAGGGGAAAACGGTTTTTAGTTTTGTTACAAAGCAGTTGCCTTCAAAATTAACTGGCGGAACAAAAGCAAACCGGGAAATTAAATCAGCCGTTGTATCAAAAAATGGGACGGTTAAAAAATCTTTTATAATCAGTTGGAAAAACAAAAAAAGAGAAAATGAGATTTCAAATTTAGTTGCAGAGATCCTCAAATCTGTATAATTTCAACTTGCTTAACGACTGCAATTCAGCGAATTATAGTAAATGAAACTTGTTAATGAAAAGGCTCCTGGTGAAATTAAATCGCCAGGAGCCTTTTTATGCACGATTTGAGGAGTAAAAGTACTAGTTATCAATAAAAACATCCTCATGTTGGTTATTAAATCGGGTATAACGCATCATCAGTTTCTCAGCAGTTTTGACGCCGTCCACTGCCGAAGACATGATCCCGCCAGCATAGCCGGCACCTTCTCCCATGGGATAGAGTCCCTGAATATTGGAGCTGTTATTGTCATCGCGATTAATCCGAACTGGAGATGAGCTGCGGGTTTCCACCCCGGTCATAATACTATCGTCCATTGCAAAACCTTTAATTTTAGCATCAAAATGAATAAGCGCTTCTTTCATGGTGGCAACAACGTAATCCGGCAGGCAGTTTTTGAGTTGGGCCAAGACAAGTCCGGGGGTATAGGTCGGCTTTAAACTGCCCCATTGGGTACTTGGTTTGTCAGCCAGAAAATCACCTACCAGTTGCGCCGGAGCATGGTAATTTTTGCCACCCAACTTAAAGGCCAGCTGCTCCCATTTTCGCTGAAACGCAACCCCAGCCAAAGGATGATCATCGCCAAAGTCTTCCGGCTGAACGCCAACCAGAAGGGCGGCATTGGCATTTTCGCCATCCCGTTGGTGTTCGCTCATACCATTGGTAACAACGCCGTTTTCTTCAGATGCGGCCGCCACGACATAGCCTCCCGGACACATACAGAAGGTGTAAGCTGAACGTCCGCTGGGAGAATGATAGGAAAGCTTGTAATCAGCTGAACCCAGTCCCTGATTGCCAGCCGAAGGGCCATATTGGGAACGGTCAATGAGCTTTTGGGAATGTTCGATACGTACCCCAATCGAAAATGGTTTCTGGGTCATGGTGATCCTCCGTTGATGGAGAAGTTCAAAAGTATCCCGGGCGCTATGGCCGATGCCTAGCAGAGCGGTCGAGCAGTCTAATTGTTCATGATCATTAATAATCAGACCGGCAAGCTGCCCATCTTCGATGATGAAATCTGTTACCTTTGATTGAAACCGCACCTCACCACCGTTTTCAATAATTTTGGTTCTGATATTCTTCACGGTTTCACGCAGCAGATCGGTTCCAATATGGGGTTTGCTCATATACAGTATTTCTTCGGGAGCTCCAGCAGCAATAAAGGATTCCAAAATACTTCGACATCGGGGGTCATTGATGAGGGTTGTCAATTTACCGTCGGAAAAGGTTCCAGCGCCACCTTCACCAAACTGAACATTACTTTCAATATCCAGTTTTCCGGTTTTCCAGAAGGCGTCGATTTTGGCCGCCCGGGTATCTACATCATCGCCTCTTTCAAGAATAATCGGGGCATACCCATTTTGGGCTAGCATCAGTCCCGCAAATAGACCGGCTGGTCCCATGCCGATGATCACGGGTCGATGATTTAAGATTTCGTTTCCTGGTACAACATTTTGATAGGACATATCAGGGCTGGCTGTGATCCCGGTTTTTCCACATTTTTTTAAAATGGCCAATTCATTTTTAACGGATGCATCAACGGTATAAACGTAGACAATGGCATCTTTTTTTCTGGCATCAATGGATTTTTTAAATATGCGAAAAGCAATCAGTTCATTGCCATTAATTTTAAGTTTAGAAAGGATGGCGTTTTGTAATGCTTGTTTTTCAGCATTGCTATCTGCCGCCTTATCAATTCTAAGTTTTAGGTTGGGCACTCGAATCATGCAAGCCTCCTGCAGTTGGTTTATTTAAAGTTAGACATAGAAAAACAATTATTTCTTCATCTATTACGGAGATAATTATAACATGGCTTTTAATAAAAGAATAAGAAAAAGCAGAATAAAAAAATAAAGTTATGATCAATTGTGTCTAGCAAAATTGACTAATTTTTGAAACAGAACAGTAAAAGAAAATGAGTTTTACACAAATTCAAACCTTTTTTTGGTAAAAAAAGGTTTGAATAATTGGCGGTTTACAATAACGTAAATGATTGTTAAAATAAGAATAATAACATAATATTGAAATATTATCAGATTTTATAAAGTTAAAAATAAGGACAGAAGTATTCAATCAAAAAGACGTAATCGTTTCTGTTCGATTTAGGTGGGAAATGACGGTTGGCTATTAAAATTTAATGGGGGGAGTAATGACTTCATATATGGATAAAACAGCCTCAAGGAGTGAAAACACAAACAACTCAGAATGTTTACCATGTTATTCCGCTCTGGAGAAGGAAAAGAAACTGGTTACTATTTCTCAGTTGTCAAAAGAATTTATTGAAAATTCTGGTAAAATCATTGATTATCAAAAAATTACTAATGATGCAAGGCTTTTGTCAGAAGCTAAATATATCGGATTTAATTTGTTTGAAGAAAATGGCGAAGACTTTACGACTGTTGCCATGTCAGGATTACCAAAACACATTCAAATAGCAAGTGAGCTGATGGGCTTCAATCTCATTGGAAAAAAATGGAGTCGAGATGAGGAACGAATCAAAAAAATCAGGGATCAGAACATTACCTATTTCGATTCGTTAGGGGACTTAAGTGGTGCGGTTATATTTCCAGGTGTCATTAAGACCTTGGAGCGGGTGTTTAAAATTGGACAGGTTGTTGTTGTCAAAATTATGAAAGATGGCAAGCAACTTGGCGATTTTACCATGATTATGGAACAAGGGGTGGAATTTATCTATCCTGATATTCTTGAGATTTATGCTTCCATGGTTGGGTTGTATATAGAAAAAAGAAAATCTGAAGGTCAATATCAAAAACTCTTTCAAGAAATGCTTGATGGATTCGCTTTATATGAAATAATTTATGATGAACTTGATCGACCCAGTGATTACCGTTATTTAGGTATCAATCCGGCTTTTGAAAAGATGATGAGCATTCCGACAGCGGGAATTATTGGAAAAACGCTACTTGAAATTCAGACAGACATTGAAGAAATTATAATTGACTCTTTCAACAAGGTTGCTCTTAGTGGCGAATCTCAATTTAGTGAGGTGTATGTGACCTGTTTAAATAAACATTTTGAAGTTAGTATTTATCAGCCTAGACAGCATAAAGTTGCCGCTATGTTCAGGGACGTTACTGATCGTCGAAAGAAAGAAGCAGAGTTTATTTATTTAAGCTATCATGACTATCTCACCGGACTTTATAACAGACGTTATTTTGATGAAGCGATGGAACGGCTCAACACCTCAGAGAATATGCCACTTATCATTATGTTGGGTGACGTGAATGGTCTTAAGCAGATTAACGATGTGTTTGGTTATTTAGAAGGTGATCGGCTTATAAAAAAAGCTGCAGACGTTCTAAAAATGGCGTGTTCCTCAGATCATATCGTGGCAAGAATCGGTGGCGATGAATTTGGGATTATTATGACGCGTACGGATGCAGTTCGTGCTCAGACAGTTCTGGATGAGATTAAGCACTTGGAAAGTCTGGCTCGATTTAAAGTAAGTAATCTTTATATGTCTTTTGGGTATGGCGTGAGTCAGGATGATCAGGATATGAGCCAGAAGATTTTCACTCGAGCTGAGAATGCGATGTATCGCGTTAAAATATATGAACGCTCAAGCTCAAGAAGCCAATCCATTCATATTATTATGAACACCTTGTTTGAAAAAAGTGAACGTGAAATGATGCATTCAAAACGGGTTGGCGAGATTGCTGCAAGGATTGCATTAACGATGAAATATGATGACGATTTTGTGAATCAAATCAAGACAGCTGGTTTTTTACATGATATTGGAAAAATAGGAATTGCTGAAGAAATATTGAATAAGGCTGGACGTCTAGAGAATTCTGAGTGGGAAGAAATTGGAAAACACCCTGAAAAAGGATGGCGTATACTGGGCCATTCGGAGGAGTATTTTGAATTGGCGGATATCATTCTTCATCATCACGAGTGGTGGGATGGTTCAGGTTATCCTCACAAAATAGGTGGATTGGCAATTCCTGTTCAGGCCCGGATCATAGCTGTTGCCGATGCATTTGATGCGATGACTGAGCCGCGTACCTATAAGCAGACAATGAGTAAAACTGAAGCGGTAGTGGAGCTTAAAAAGTGTGCTGGAACTCAGTTTGACCCTGATGTTGTCACGGCGTTTGAGAAATGTGTCAGCTTAGTGTTGGTTTAGTTCAATCGGTAGTGGGATACGCTTGAAAAGATATGCCAATACGCTTGTTTGAGAACAGGTAGTAAAAATCGAATAAAATTGAAGTCTGGGTCAGTTTTGTAGAAAAAGAAAACCATTATAGAGGGGTTTTCTTTTTCTTTTTTTGAAAAATTTTCATAAGCTTCACAAAAAAAACTTAAGAAGTTCACATAAAAAGTTGACAATTAATTGCAAAGAGGTATAATTTTAAATATGGGAGTAAGTATTCACTCCGGTAGGAGGACGCCATGAAAAAGTCTTTAATAAAAAGGCGGGAAAGTATTATCGTTTCAACGATTGAAACCTTAAATGCAGTCGGCCTTCAAAATCTATCCACTAAGCTGATAGCAAAGCGGGAAGGGGTATCGGAAGGGACGTTATTTCGGCATTTTAAAAACAAGACTGAAATTATGTTGGCAGTGGTTGACCATTTCAGCCAGTATGATGATGCTATTATTGAAACCTGCAGACGAAAAAATCTTTCGCCGCTGGAAGCAATCCGATATTTTTATAACGCTTATGCTGAATATTATCAAAACTATCCGGAAATAACCGTGGTAGTTCAGGCCTATGACAGCTTGATGTGTGATGCAGAACTAGTCGAAAAAACAAAAGCGATTATTTATAAACGGTCTGATTTTATTGTGAACATGATAAAAGAAGCACAAGCGAATAAAATCATTCGATCAGATCTAGATGCACAGATAATTGAGAATATTCTCTCTGGTGGCAGCAAGGAAATTTGTTTGAAGTGGCGAATGCAAAAATTTGATTTTTCAATAAAAGAAAAAACATCAGAAATGGTTGATGTAATTTTGAATGGATTTTTAAAAAAATAGTTTAAGGAGGGATACGATTGACAACGCAATATCTAAACGATCCCATGCAGGAAGTTTTTATTTTTGAGACTTCCCAGCAATTGGAACAAATGGAACAGTCGGTGATTAAGACCGAAGCTTTGGGATCTTATCCCAGTGAAACCATCAACGAAATATTCAGGATCATGCACACCATTAAAAGTTCGGCTGCCATGATGCTAATCAATAACATGTCCGTGCTGGCTCATACTACTGAAGACATGTTTTACTTTATCCGGGAAGAGAATCCCCAGGATATTGATGTATCGGCTCTTTCAGACCTGGTGTTTGAAGGGATCGATTTTATGAAACTGGAGCTGGAAAAAATAAAAAATGGGGATGTCGCAGATGGTGACCCCGAACCGCTCAAAGAAAAAATCACAGAGCATTTGGTGATTTTAAAAGAAAAAAATAATCTGACCCATTCACAAATTGTCAACAATGAGCCGGTAAAAGAAAAATACTACATCAGCTCCAATAAAGCAGCAAAAGCCAGTGAACCCAAAACATACAAAGCAGTGCTACAGTTTGAAGAAAACTGTGGGATGGAAAACATTCGGGCTTTCACAGTAGTCCATAATCTAAAGGAGATCACTGAATCGTTTAAAAGTTTTCCGGAGGACGTCATCAATGATCCGGATTGTGTTGAAATTATTAAGAGAGATGGTTTTGTTCTACATATTAAAACCCCGGAACCTAAGGAAAAATTGGAATTATTTTTTTCCACCATGGTCTTTATCGACACCATCGAAATTATTGAACTGGATAAATCCCAGGAAATAAAGGAGGAAATCAGCATCCTTCTTTCAGACGATACGATCATCGTTCCGCAACTAAAAGAACCCATAAAAGAACGCGGTTCTAATAAAGAAGTTGTAGTGTCCAATGGCAGTCAGAGTCCGAGTATGATCTCAGTCAGCGTTGAAAAGCTGGACAAACTCATGAATCTGGTGGGGGAAATGGTGATTTCAGAAGCTATGGTTACTCAGAATCCCGATTTAAAAGGACTGGTTCTGGATAATTTCAGCAAGTCAGCCCGACAGCTTAGAAAGATCACCAACGAACTTCAGGATATGGTGATGTCCATCCGCATGGTGCCCTTGGGACCCACCTTCTTTAAGATGAATCGGATCGTCAGAGATATCAGTAAAAAACTGGATAAAGAAATCAACTTGAAGATATTAGGCGAAGAAACCGAAGTCGACAAGAATATCATCGAACAAATCGGAGATCCACTGATGCATATTGTCAGAAATTCAGCAGATCATGGAATTGAAACAGCGGAAACACGAGTTCTTCAGGGAAAATCAAGAGCTGGAACGATCACCCTGGAAGCTAAAAACGCTGGCGGCGAGGTGCTGATCATCATCAAAGATGATGGCAAGGGATTGAGCAAAGAAGGTATTCTCAAAAAAGCTCTGGAAAACGGCTTGATTGGCGAAGAAGCCGAAAACATGACCGACACTGAAATATTTAATATGATCTTCCTGCCGGGATTTTCCACCAAAGAAGCTGTTACTGAGTTTTCAGGTCGAGGGGTTGGTATGGACGTGGTAGCCAAAAACATTGAGGCAGTCGGAGGGAATATCCTGGTCGAAAGTGTGGAAGGTCAAGGAACTACCATCACCCTCAAGATTCCGCTCACCTTGGCAATTATTGAAGGGATGAATATCCGGGTGGGTCAATCCTGTTACACCTTGCCAATTATGTCGATCAAAGAATCGTTTATTCCTAAGGCTGTAGAGGTGTTCAGGGATACCGATGAAAATGAAATGATTATGATTCGGGGTCAGTGTTATCCGATCATGCGCCTCAAAGAACGCTATAAGGTCAAAACGGGAGCGACTCAGATTGAAGATGGCATCCTGATTATGTTAGAAGGAGAAAATAAAACGGTTTGCTTGTTTGCAGATGAATTGTTGGGAGAACAGCAGGTAGTTGTTAAAACTCTCCCCAAATACATTCGCCAGATGAAAAATATAGATGGTCTGGCTGGATGCACCCTGCTGGGAGATGGAAATATAAGTCTGATTCTGGATGTGAATGGATTGATCAGCAAAGCTCGACTAAGGAATTAGTAACCGTACAAACAAAGGAGGCGGAAAAATGGCAGATGAGTTCGAAGAATTTGATGAAATAGAGCTGGAAGATGACGAAACTGAGGAAGGGAAGTTTTTAACCTTCATATTGGGGAATGAAACCTATGGACTGGAAATTATTTATGTCACCGAAATTATCGGCATTCAAAAAATAACCGAAGTGCCAGAGCTGCCGGATTATGTCAAAGGAATCATGAGCCTCCGGGGACAGATTATACCGGTTGTGGATATTCGTTTGCGCTTCGAAAAACCCTATCGGGAATATGATGAAAGAACCTGTGTGATTGTGGTTGATATTTCAGATATCACAGTGGGACTGATTGTTGATGGGGTAGCAGAGGTGGTTACCATTCCGGAAGAACAGATTTTACCCCATCCAGACCTCGACGAAAGCTATAATCGCCAATTTGTCCGTGGGATCGGAAAAGTAGGCAATGAGGTAAAACTCTTGCTGGATTGTCACAAATTGCTGGCGGATGATGACATCGAAAATCTGGAACAGGAAGCCTGAGCGCAGCTAACATGTATTCAATAAAGCTAAATAAAATACTTTGATGGAGGAAATACAGAATGGAATTTTTTAAAAATCTCAAAATTAAACAAAAGCTGGTTACCTGTTTTATACTGCTGGCAGTGGTTACCGGGGTGGTTGGGATATTTGGTATTTATACCATGAACATCATCAATACCCAGTCGGAAAACATGTATAATAATAATCTGGTACCGTCACAAAAACTGGCCAGTATTCATGCAGCAATGGAAGATATTCGCGCCAATCAGTTGTTAGCAGTTTACGAACGAAATCCGGCAACCCTGCAAACCCGGTTGGATGCCATTAATGCCTCAGTGGAAAGTGACAACGTCTTATTAAAAGAATATGAAGCGACGATTCAGGATGACGAAAATAAAGCATTGTATACCGCTCTCACTGATAGTCTGGCGACCTACCGGGAACTACGAAATGGAAATTTAGAATTGGTTAAAGCTCAAAAATATGATGAAGCCCTGGCGGGTCTTGACAAGGTCAGTCAGGCAAGACTGGCAGTTGATGAGGATTTAGAAGCGTTAATCAGCTATAATACCACTCTAGCCGAAGATATTTTGGCCTCGAATACCGCCAACTTTAAAACTCAAAGCACCCTGATGATTATTTTCATTGTCGTAGGAATTGCTTTGGCGGTGGGTCTTGGTTTAATGGTTGCTAATATGATCAGCAAACCACTTCGACGGATGGTGGATTCGGCAGAAGAGATCGCCAATGGAAATCTGAATGTGGATCTCAAAATCGACAGCCGTGATGAAGTGGGCGAACTTGGTTTCGCTTTTGAAAAGATGACCAACCATATTAATGAAATTATGACCAATATCGATTCTGCGGCCGAACAGGTGGCAGCCGGATCAAAACAGATTGCCGATTCAAGTATGGGATTATCTCAGGGAGCGACTGAACAAGCTAGCTCGATTGAACAACTGACAGCTTCCATCGAAGAGATTTCGTCCCAAACCCGACTCAATGCAGATAATGCGATTGAGGCCAATGAACTGGCTGAATTGACAAAAGAAAATGCTGTTCAGGGAAATAATGAGATGAAATTGATGCTTCAATCCATGGAAGAAATCAATGAGTCCTCCTCCAATATTTCAAAAATCATTAAAGTCATTGATGAAATTGCGTTTCAAACCAATATTCTGGCCTTGAATGCTGCTGTTGAAGCAGCTCGAGCCCGACAGCATGGCAAAGGTTTTGCCGTTGTTGCCGAAGAGGTGAGGAATTTAGCGGCTCGGTCAGCGGATGCTGCTAAAGAAACAACCCGAATGATTGAAGGTTCGATTAAAAAAGTTGATGACGGAACAAAAATTGCCACCAAAACGGCAGCAGCACTTAACAAGATTGTCGATGATGTAGCCAAGGTTTCTGATATTGTGGGAAATATCGCCTCAGCTTCAAATGAACAGGCCATTGGAATTTCCCAGATTAATCAGGGGATCATGCAGGTATCCGAAGTGGTTCAAATGAATTCAGCGACTTCAGAAGAAAGTGCCGCAGCCAGTGAAGAATTATCCAGTCAGGCAGAGATGCTAAGAGAACAGGCGGATCGGTTCATATTAAAAAAATCCGGACGTTTTTCTTACCAGGGGAATGAAGCATTTGATGTAAACATGAATGGGAGTCAAAGACAAGCCAGACCGACAAAATGGGTAGACGCCAATTCGACTGTATCAAAACCAACCCGAATTGCATTGAGCGATAATGAATTTGGAAAATACTAATTAATGATTAAAGCACGATCAGTAGTGAGAAAGGAGGAGCAACAATGTTTAAAAAAGAGCGGATCAAGGTTCTCATTGTCGATGACAGTGTGTTTTTTCGTGAAATGGTAGCCCGAAGATTGTCGATGGACAAGTCGATTCAGGTTGTGGCAATGGCAGATGATCCCTTTGATGCCCGGGATAAAATACTAAAATATGATCCTGATGTAATTATTTGCGATGTTGAAATGCCAAAGATGAATGGCATTGAATTTATTAAACGATTGCTTCCCCAGTACCCACTGCCGGTGGTGATTGTCAGCAGCAATCCACAAACTGGGGCAGCTGCCAGAAAGGCAGGAGCCCTGGATTTTGTGGAAAAACCAAACACAAATTCTTCAAGATCCTTTGATGATTTTCTGGTTGAGCTGGATAAAAAAATTCGGATCGCTGCAAAAACAGAAGTCGTCCTACCTCAACATCAGGCAAAAATAATAAAAAAACAGCAAATATCAGGCAATGGGCAGTCATCTGACAGGCTCATTGCCATTGGTGCGTCAACCGGTGGTACCGAAGCGATTTATGATGTGCTAAAAAAGCTGACACCAGATTGTCCTGGCATCGTGATTGTGCAGCATATTCCGCCAGTCTTTTCAAAAATGTTTGCCGAAAGACTGAATTCCCAGACACTCTTACGTTGCAAAGAAGCCCAAACCGGAGATTATCTGGAAAATGGCAGCGTCTATATTGCGCCGGGAGACCAGCATATGCGAATCAAACGGATTGGCAATAAATATCGAGTGGAAGTTTTTCAAGGTGAAAAGGTCAATGGTCATTGTCCTTCGGTGGATACGCTCTTTGAATCGGTTGCCCGGGAAGCCGGAAACCGGGCAATTGGTATTCTTCTCACTGGCATGGGTAATGATGGTGCCAAAGGATTGCTGAACATTCGCCGGCAAGGGGCCATAACCATTGGTCAGGATGAGGCATCCTCGGTGGTTTACGGGATGCCAAAGGTTGCCTATAATATGGGGGCTGTGTCGGTCCAGGCGTCGCTGGAAAATATTCATAAACATATACTCTCGGCTTTGAAGGAATAGGTGATGATATGACAAAAATTGTCGGAATTGGGGAAATGGCCATTTCAAACAATCTCAATGATACAATAAAGACTTTTGCATTAGGTTCCTGTCTGGGGATCACGGCTTACTCAGCGGTGCGGAAGGTTGGTGGAATTATCCATATTGCGCTACCCAAACCAGCCCGAGTCGAAGATGCCAATAACCGTTATTGTTATTATGCAACAACCGGATTACCCTATTTTATTCATCAATTTTCTAAAGCATATGGGTGCACAAAAAGCGAGTTGGTGATTCGCATTTTTGGTGGTGCCGAATCGCTGCGGGAGAATGATACCTTTAATGTGGGAAAGCAGAATCTGGAGATCACCAAGCATATTCTAACGGATCTGAATTTGGGTATCCACTATGCCGAAACCGGGGAGACCGTAAGCCGAACGATTGAATTGGAGGTAGCCAGTGGCGATATTAACATCTGGCACCAGAATATGATTATCTAAGCAGTCAAAAATTGAATGGTGATTGCTTTGACAATATAGAAAAACGAGTACTAGTCTGGACAATTTGGTCAGGTTATTAGAATAATTTAAACAAATAGAAGGGGAGACGGATAATGTTAGAGGATACCACACTGGAGTCAGAGGAGAATTTCACTCAGGAGTTTGATGCCATTTCGGTGGGTGTGATCGTTTTGGACGAAAATGGTAAAGTTACCAAGGTCAACAATCCACTGCTGAATTATTTCAACAGCAAGCGGGAACAGTTTATTGGAAAAAAATTTGGCGATGCTGTTCAATGTATAAGCAGCCGTCTAAATAAAATGGGCTGTGGTTATGACCCGTCCTGTGAATTTTGTGAACTGAGAAATGCCTATACAAAGGTACTTGAATTTGAAAATGAACCAATTAAAATTGAATTCAGGAAAAGTATTTTTGTGGATCATGAGGAAAATGATTATTGGTTTAAGGTAAGCATTGCCCCGATGATCAATGAAAAGAAAAGAAATGCCGTTGTCACCTTTGTGGATATTACCGAGCGTAAAAACAAAGAATTATCGCTTGAACAGTCCCGGGATTACTATTATCGGATGTTTGAAAACTTCCCGACCCTAATTTGGAAAACCGATCTGGAAGGAAATGTGGTTTACTTTAACCGCAGTTGGTCGTTATTCACCGGGAAACAAAACGAAGACTATCTTGGCATTAAATGGCTGGATCTGATTCATCCCGAGGACAGAAAATTTTATCTTAAAATGAAGAATCAGGCATTTCAAAGCAAGAAATCCTTCAGTGTTGAGTATCGAATTCGACATGACAGTGGCAACTATCGTTGGATTGAAGGGATTTACAGCCCTTCCCACGAGGTGGATGGCAGTTATGATGGTTATATCGGGATTGGTACTGACATTACCGAACGGAAAAATTTGGAAGAAGGGCTGATTCGTTATAAAATGTTGGCTGAAAAAGTCCGGGATACGATTCTATTTGTCGAAATGAATGGTAAAATCATCGACGCAAATAATGCCGCCGTAAAACTTTATGGTCACAACCGGGGGGAACTTCTAAAACTCTCGGTTTTTGATCTGATCGAAGGCGGGAAGTCCGTCGCCATTGAGGAAATGAAGAATGGTGACAAGGATGGCGTATTTTTCGAAACCACGCACAAGAAAAGAGATGGAACCCTGATCCCGGTGGAAGTCAGTGCTAAAACCACCCATATAAAAGAAAAACGCGTGATTATATGTATTGTGCGGGATATTTCAGAACGGAAAAATTCAGAAAATGCATTAATCGACAGTGAAGAAAAGTTTCGCCAGGTCTTTCATAATTCGACGGATGCTATCTTTGTTCAGGAAACGAGAGAAAATGGCACCCATGGAAAACTGGTTGAGGTTAATCAAACAGCCGGCGATATGTTCCATTATAGCTATGAGGAATTTTTTGAGTTTGACGATCCCATTTTCAAACTGATTGATTCGCCAGATGATGTCCAGCGGTATTGCAATGAACTTGCTGAAAAAATCCAAATCTCTTTTCTGGCTAATGCAAAACGAAAAGATGGGTCGATTATGCCCATCGAGGTGTTGTGCAACCATTGTTATTTAAATGAGAAAAAAGTTGCCATCACGGTTGTGCGAGACATCAGCGAGCGTTTGGCGGTGGAACAAGCCCTTAATCGAGCAAAAGAAGAAGCTGAAAGTGCCAACCAGGCTAAAAGTGAATTTCTGGCCAACATGAGTCACGAAATCAGAACTCCCCTTAACGGGATCGTCGGGATGGTAAATTTGATGCGGCTATCCAATTTAAATCAGGAACAGCAGGAGAACATCAAAATTATAAAAACCTGTGTCAACGCGCTTTTGAATGTCATCAATGACATCCTTGATTTTTCCAAGATGGAAGCGGGAAAGCTGGAGATCAAGAAAAAGAATTGTGATATTAAAGCACTGGTAGAACATACGATTAAAGCTCAGATACCCATAGCGGAAAATAAGGGAATCGAACTCAATTATGCCTTTTCTGCCACCATCCCCCAATTTGTTATGGGAGATTTTCATCGGATCCAACAGATCCTGAACAATCTTATCAGCAATGCCATCAAATTCACCGATGCCGGAGAGGTATGGGTCAAAGTTAAAAATCAGGCTTTACATGGAAACCAGATTGATATACTCTTTACAGTTGAAGACACTGGCATCGGCATTGCGGAAGAAAACCGGCAGCAGATTTTTGAGAGCTTTAGTCAAGTGGATGGTTCGTTTACCAGACGATTCGGAGGTACCGGGTTGGGGCTTGCCATTACCAGACAATTAGTAGAGTTAATGGGTGGGAAAATCTGGGTAGAAAGCACAGAGGGCGTCGGCAGTCGGTTTTTCTTTCAACTGAGCTTCGATTTAGCTGAATCCGAAGACAAACCGATTGAAGTGCATCCCAATTATTTTAAGATCAATCAGGAATATAAAATCCTGCTTACCGAAGATGATAAAGTCAATCAATTGGTTATCTCGCGAATGCTAAATGAATGTGGTTATGGGGTGGATGTTGCCAACAATGGGTATGAAGCAGTTGAAATGATAAAAAAGAATACCTATGATATCATTCTGATGGATATTCAAATGCCTGAAATGGACGGGATTGAAGCGACCAAGCGGATTCGCAAGCTAAATATCGATACCCCGGTGCTGGCGATCACCGCCTATGCCCTCCATGGTGATCGGGAAAAATTTCTTGCCCAGGGAATGGATGGTTATATCTCAAAGCCCATTAAAGTCGAAAAGCTGGTTGAAGAAATTGAAAAATGTATCAATAACAAAGAAAAAGTTACTCAGTCGGGAGACTTTGAAATGAGGATTGACAAAAACGGCGAAATTGTTATAAAAGAAAGAAATACCACAGATAGTCTAATTGGAAGAATTTATGATGAGGAAAAAGAAAAAGAATTGTCTGAAGTGATCCAGGAATTAAATTACAAGGTTGCAGAAAGAGAATTTACGACCTTTGAAAAATTAGCCAATCGCATAAAAAAGCTTTCCATTGCTCTGGATATTGAAGATATGAAGGTGATTGCTTTTAAAATTGAATTGGATGTCAGACGAGGCAATTTTGAAGCAGCAGCAAAAAAAGTCAGTCAAATTAATCATATTTACGCAGTTTATAAAAAAACAGTATAATAAACACACCGCTGACATGGAGATTGAATCAATTACTAGCTGTCATAAGAAAGGAATAAAAGAAAATGAAAATACTAATTGTTGAAGATGATATGGTGAGCCGACGTTTTTTGGGGAAGTTTTTAGCCCAATATGGAGAATGTGATATTGTGGTTGATGGGATGGAGGCGTTAGACGCTTATCTTATTGCCATTAAAGAAGAGGAGCCTTACGATCTTATCTGCCTGGATATTATGATGCCAAAGGTTGATGGGGTTAAGGTATTAAAAGCCATCCGAGATTTTGAAGTGCAACGGGGGATCTTGCCCGAAAACAAGGTTAAGATTATCATTATCACCGCTTTGGCGGATACTGAATTTGTTAATACTGCCTTTGATCTGGGATGTGAGGCCTATGCTGCCAAACCAGTTGATACAGAAAAGTTAGTTGAAGTGATGAATAAATTAGGAGTAATAAAAATAGACTGCTAGGAAGAGTAGAGTGAGGTAAAAAATGGGAATCTTAGAAGATCACATTAATAATTATACAAGTTCGGAGCACCCCACTGTTCAAATAACGGAACCTGAACAAACACCAAAAAAAACAGGCAATTCATTGTCTCATTATTTGTGTGATCTTAGTGAAAGTGTCAGTGATCAGCTCAATCGCGACATGTTGGTGGAATTAAAAAACAACCTGAGTAATGTGCTGTTTCAAAAAGAATATACGTATACTCATGTGACTAAGTTTTTGGCATACATGTATGAGAGCATTGAAGGGAATCCGATCATTCTCACGGCATTAGATCGGATTAAGAGAATGGATGAATATACTTTCGCCCATAGCGTCAATACGGCATTTTATGCCATGTTTATCGCCATGTGGATGGAGTTGGAAGAACAAGAGATCATCAATGCTACTCAGGCAGGATTTCTACATGATATTGGGAAGATCTATATCCCAGATACCATTTTAAATAAACGGGGTCCTTTAACGAAGGAAGAATATGAAATTATCCAGATCCATCCGCTTTATGGTTATTCACTACTTGATGAATTAAGCGAATTTAATCTGGAAGTGAAACGGGCAGTCCTTTTTCACCATGAACGTATCGATGCCAGTGGTTACCCCTTGAGCGCCACCGATGATTACGTCGGGCTGTTGCCTAAAATTATCGCAGTGGCGGATGTATATGATGCGATGACAACAAATCGTGTTTATAAAAAAGGGAAAACTCCATTAGAAGCCATTGAATTTCTTAGTAATCAGGGGCGACAAGAACTGGATAATCAGGTACTGGGCTATTTTCTTAATAATATCCCTGTTTATGACTTCAAGGCATCTTGAGTGTCTAAAATTACTAATAATTAAATATAAAAGCAGGTGATTTAAAAAAGATTTTTTAGATCATCTGCTTTTATATTGGCTTTGATAAATTTCTGCTGTTTCGTAAAAATAATATATTTATTATTATATCAAAAAAATCCCTTGACTTATTGAAACATTATTATACAATTGCATATATCGAATCGATACTTTTCAATCCTGTAAAAGGCTGATATGGATCAGAATGCTAATAAATATGGTCGATATTAGCCGGTGAAATGGTTTAAATCTGTTTTAAAGGAAAAAAATAACATAAAGAAAGAGATGATGCATTTTTAGCATGATCTGGTGATCGAATTGGAAAAAAAGAGAAAAATGCGAGAATGCCCATGCTAGAATTCGCAATCTTAGGTTTTTTATTAGAACGGGATATGACAGGCTACGACATGAAACAAATGATGGTGATGCGAACATCCAATTTCATTGATGCAAGTTTTGGAAGTATTTATCCAATGCTAAAAAGGCTTGAAAAAATCGGATTGATAACCTTTGTGGAAATTGTTGAAGGTAACCGATTTAAGAAAATGTATACCATTACAGCTATGGGAAGGGAACATTTTATGGAATGGCTTCAAACACCCTGTACATTTTCTCCTTTTGATTTTGAGTATCTGGGAAAATTATTTTTCTATAAGCATTTAAAGAAAAACGATGTTATCCTTAATATCGAACTATTTAGAGGAACCGTTCAGGAGGCGATCGAGAAGTTATCTGAAATTGAAAGTATTACCTGTGAGGGGAAAGAATCTTTTGAGTGTGCCAGTTTGCAATTCGGAAAGGCTTATTATGAAATGGTGCTAAACTGGCATGAAAAGCTGATTGCAGATTTGACAAAAACAAATCCATCATAAATAGTTTAAAAAGAGCGTAGCCCACTCTAAAAGTTGGTTATCCAGAAAAAAACCGTGCATCTTCGATCGATGCACGGTTTTTATAGTTTATTGTTATTTTCTGACATTACGGTTAGAAAGATATCTACGATAATCGGATCAAATTGGGTGCTTTTGCCCTCAATGATTTCTTGGATGGCAGCTTCAGCACTCATGGGTTCTTTATAGGGACGACCATAAGTCATGGCATCATAAGCATCGGCAATCGCAATGATGCGGGCCTGCAAGGGGATCTGTTCGCCCACTAAACCTTTTGGATAGCCTGTGCCATCATAGCGTTCGTGATGGACAAGTGTGATATTTGCTAAAGGTGCATAGTCATTCAGGGAACTTAATATGCTGTAGCTGATTTCCGGATGCCTTCGTATTTCCAGCCATTCATAATCACTAAGGTTATCCAACTTATCAAGAATTTCGTTACCGATGGCAATTTTGCCAATATCGTGAAGGGCTCCGGCAGTCATCAGTTCATTGATTTCTTCATTCGTAAATCCCAAGGCCATACCGATCGCTCCGCTGATCTTGCTCACCTGTTCGGAGTGTTCCTGTTCTCGTGGCAATTTTTCATATAGGGTTTTCATGATAAACTGGATTGCTTCGTTTCGGGTGCTGTTGCGTTCGGAAATTTTATACTGATACATTTTGTTTTCGGCCGCTTTAAAAACCTCGTCGATTTCTTCTTCAATATCTGTTTTTACTCCCCAACCACTGGAAATAGAAACATGCCCAGCCTCCAAATGTTCTTTTCTCAAGGTGTTATTGATCCGTTTTGCCAGCTCCTTGGCCTCATGGATTTCGGTTTGTGGAAGGAGAATCACAAATTCATCGCCACCGATCCGAGAGATAATGTCATCACTACGACTCATCTTTTGCATGGTATGAGCAACTGTTTTTAGTAACCGATCACCAGCGATGTGACCAAAGGCATCATTGGTTAACTTTAAACCATTGACATCAAAAATTAGCAGCGACAAGGGGAGGTTCCGGGGCGTATTTAATCGCCGCAGTTCCTCGTCAAAAAAACGTCGATTGTATAAACCGGTGAGGTGATCATGAAAACTCAGATATTCAATTTGTTCCTGTTTTTCTTTTTTATCTGAAAAATCCCGGAAAACAATGACGACACCAGTGATTTGGCCATCCTGGTTTCTGATGGGTGCGGCACTATCCTCAACAGGGATTTCCCGGCCATCTTTTGAAAGAAGGATGGTATGATTGTTCAGTTCAATGATTTCGCCTGTTTCAAGAGCGCGGCTGGCGGGATTGTCACAGCTTTCCCGGGTATATTCATTAACCAGAGTCAGAACTTGATCCAATGGCAAACCATAAGCATCTGATTGGCACCAACCGGTCAGATTTTCAGCCACCTTATTAATCAGAGTAACGCTGCCTCGGGAGTCGGTTGAGATAACACCATCACCGATAGAAAGTAAAGTGGTTCGCAAACGCTCTTTTTCCAAATAAAGCGAGTTTTCCATATTTTTCCGATCACTGATATCTTCCAGGATGCCGATTCCACCGATAACATGACCTGATATTGAGAGCAAGGGAGCAAAATGTGCTCTGAGTTGAATGGTTTTATTGCCCAACGTTGAATAATAGCTGTCTTCAAATAATTGCGATTTACCATTAAGCGTTTCAGTTACAGCTTTGACGATGTTTTTATCTGGCAATTTCAAAGAGCATAAGCCAATGAGTTGCTCCTGGGTGGTGCCAACAATTCTGGAAAAATTGTCATTGCAATCGGTCAAATTTCCCGCTTCATCAAAATGAAAAATTCCCAGCGGAACATTTTCAAAAATTAAGCGATATTTTTCTTCACTAGCACGGAGTTCATTTTCGGTTTTAATCCGATGGCTGATATCTTGGCCCTGAGCGATGGTAGCAACCAAAACACCTTCAGAATTCATGATATTGGCTGAGTTCCAAAGCACCACGCGTTCTTCACCAGAAACATGCAAGATTGGTATTTCGACGCTTTCCCATCGTTCACCGTAGGAGGTTTCCCGAATAAAAAGCATTGATTGAATTTTACTGGAATCCGGAAAAAGCAACTCCAGATGCTGACCCATTACTTCAGAACGAGAACGCCCGGTTAATTGTTCAAAGGCATTATTGAACTTTGTAATTTTAAAGTCAGGAGACCAGGTGATAATGGGTGCATTGGCATATTGAATCAGATTAGTTAAATATTCCTTGGTTTCCTGAAGGTCTCTTTCACGTTCTTTTTTTTCGGTAATGTCGTGGATACTGACCACATATTTGGGGAAGTCTTTGTTTTCGGGATAAAAAATTTCTGCTAGAAACCAGCGCGTGTCAGATGGAAACGGCGACTTGTACTCAAAATCGTGTTTCTTTTTGGTGATGCGAGCAGTCTCAAATACCGAAAACATTTCATCAGCTAAATCTTTGGAGAAAATATCAGCAATGTGACTTCCTATGACAGCATCTTTTGAAATAAAAAGAGACGATTCATCATGGACAATGACATTGGTAAAGTGATAATCAAGACTTACTTCAAATACAATATCATGAAGGGTCGTAAGTAAAAGTGTTTTCTCTGCCAAATCCTGCTTTTCTTTTGTGATGTCATAAAACAACGTAATAAAATAATTGGTTTCGGGAGAATAGACCTGGACCCGATACCAACGTCTTAAAGGTTCAGCATATTGCTCGATTTCTCCAGTGCTATTATGGAGCGCTATCTCGCCATAGAAATGAATCCAGTCGAATTCAGAATCCTCAATACCAGGCAAGATTTCAGTAACCGTCCTACCAATGATTGTTTCGGCAGACAGGCCAGTGGCAGTTTCAAATGCTTTATTCACCTCGATATATTCATAGTCCACAGGAGTTCCTTGGACATCACAAATAATTCGATGATAAGCATAGCCTACCTGAAGATTTTTGATGATTTCATGATAAAAATTATTTGCCATAATCCTCAGCCTCCTTTGATAAAAAACTTTGGTTTTTAATTTTAGAAAGTCAATCCGATTTTTTTATATAATCTATTATGCATAATTTTAACATAGAATACAATTGTTTATTTGCAAATTAAGAATGAGTATCAACATTTAACAGCTAGTGAAAACAAGCAAGGCGGAATAACCAACCAATGCTCAGCGGAAGTGGTTGAAAAGATTCGAAAAATTCAGTATACTGAAGATAATGACCGATAAAGACGTAGGTAAGAAGTCATAATTAGATTAATTAAAGAAAGCTAAGGTGTAAAATGGAACTGCAATATTATTTCTCCGATGATTTTTCAGCTTTTGAAGAATATTTTTCAGAAATTAAGCACTCAGTACGCCGATATAAGAAAAACGAACCAGTCAATGGATTCGGGGAACCCATGGATGAAATGTACTATATTATCAGCGGAACCATGGCGGGATCATTTATCCACGAATCTGGCAATATTAAAACCTCATCATTTTATGGAAAAGGTTATCTAGCTCCTTTGTATTTTCCCGGCGAAATTGAAATGATGAAATCTTTTGCTTTTACTGCCGTGACAGATCTTGAGGTCTACGTATTTAAGCGAAATACCTTTGATCAATATGTCAACAGTAATCCTAAGTTAAATATTGCGATGTACAGTGCCTATATTAAGCTTGTTTCATTAAATGGCCAGGAATTGGCGAATCAGTTGTTTTCTACGGGCATGGAAAAAATTTGCAATTTTTTTTACATTTATTTAAAAAACACCAACGACCATGAAAATCGAATTCCATTTTCACAACATAATATTGCCGAATTTGTGGGTCTTAATCGGGCCAATGTAGCAAAATACCTCAAAGTACTGCGGGATGAAGAAGTTATTGATACTCAGAGAAACCAAATTATCGTTGTAAACATGGAAAAAATACGGAGATATTGTTCGAAAAACATTTAGTATTTCTTAAAATAACAAATATTTACAAATAAAAGCGTTGAATGTCTTTTACAAGACAGAAGAGCGCTTTTTTATTTGTTATGATAGCATCATCAATGTAAACGTTGAACGTTTGCACCGATGATTAAGAATACCGTTTTAAAATACAAATAACTTTTAATAAAAAATGGAGGAAAAAAATGAGCGATGTATTAGCGTTACAACAGGAAAGAGGAAAACTGTACAGTGATTTTTATTCAAACACGATTCCGCAAAGAATGCCGGTGGGTATTTCACTACCGCAACATTTGGTGGCTGAGTATGACGGACAGAACCTTTTTGATTTTCAATTTGACTATTCAAAACTAGCTAACCCGGCAAGGGCGTTATGTGCAAAAATCTATTCTGATTCATGCCCGATTACTCCTGCTAATTTTCTTCTTTCCCGAACCCCATCCATGTACCAACTCTATGGTTCGCAGTCCTTTGTAATGGGAAAAGGCGGATTTGTCCAGCATCCTGAAGTGGTGGGAATGAATGATGACGAATATCCACAATTAATCGAAAATACCTTTGATTTTCTGGTGGAAACGGTCATTCCCAGACAGCATAAGAATCTAAGCCCCAAAAATCCAATTAAAATGGCGGCTTCTATCCAGATGGGGAAAATGGCACTGCAAAATGACGAGATGGCCTTTTTGCCAACCTTTTTTGAACTGATTCAAACGCATGGCTATTATCTGGGCAGCCCGATGGGTTCCTTTAATTTTACAGAAGCGCCTCTGGACTTCATCGCTGATCAGCTGCGGAGCTTTTCAGGAATCAGTATGGATATCCGGCGCCATAAAACTCAATTAAAGGAAGCAGCCGATGCAGTCATGCCGTTACTTTATCATTGGGGACTGCCGACAAACATTCACCCGGAAGGTTCAGTATTTATTCCATTGCATATGCCAACTTTTATGCGGGAAAAAGATTTAGTTGAAATATATCTTCCATCTTATAAAAAAATGCTGCAGCAGTACGCAGCGGTAGGGGCTCGGCCAAATATGTTCTGTGAAGATGATTGGAGCCGCTATTTAGACATCTTATTATCTGAAATTCCCGCTGGTTGCCAACTGGCATTTGAATATGGGGATCCACAGACTATCAAAGACAAACTGGGTAAAAAATTCTTCATCACCGGCTTGTTCCCCAGTAGCTCGTTAAAAACAGATACCCCAGATCAGATTGTGGATCGAGCCAAACGGTTCCTTGATATTATGCTTCCCGGAGGCGGTTACATCTTTGGATTTGATAAAAATCCGCTAACTTTAAAAGAAGTAAATTTGGAAAGTCTGGCAGCATTAACCGCATACCTGCGCGATAGTGCAATTTATGAAAACCCCGGACAATCATTTGGATCAGTCCTAAACAGCGAAGGTTTTGTTTTTGATCCTGATCTGGTTCCCAAACCACAATCTCAATACTTATTTAACTGGGAAGAATTTAAATCAATTTATCCACTGACCCCAGAGTTTGCCAAGACAAATTTTGAACGATTCAGTAAAGAGACATTTGACTTTTATATGAACCTTTTGATATAAATATCAGTTTTAAAATCAGTTTCGCCAGCCGGGTAGTTTTTTACCGGGCTGGCGATTGTTTTAGCTGAAAATGGTTTGGATAAGCTTTTTTGAACGCATCGGTAAATTATTGATATGTTCCAGAACGACTTTGTTAATAAAGGTTTTTACAATTGTTATCAAAATCGTGAAAGGGTTCCATTTACATAATTGAGTTTCGTAGTGTCTCAATGGGCTTTCAGATTTATGTGTGTTTTATATCCACATCGCTCAGACCATCCCGTTCTTCCATCGCTTCAGAGTTGGGAAAAAGGCTTCCATTTCCTTTCTGGCTACATCTTCACTGAGCCATGGTTTTTCTTTCATTAGGTAGGGGATACTTACTTCAATCATGCGCTCCTTAGAAATTTTAGTTGTAAATTCTCCGCTTTTATAACAGTCTTCACAATAATCTTTATTCTTGGTTCCATTTTTTTCGGTACCATATAAATCATCGGTATGTCCCATGGGTTTTCCGCAACTTTGACACAGATTTTCGTTCATCGCCATATCTCCAATCATGGTTAAATATTTTATTATCTGGTATTAAGTATTACTATTTCATAACTGTGGGTTTTAGATATTTAGATTACAGGCTATTGTTTAATATATTATACCCGCTGTTTGAATGGTGAAACAAAGGTTTGTTTATCTTTAATGAACATCGTAAAAAATATTATTGAGCGTATTTGTTTATTTGAAAAAGATAAAGGTATTAATATTGATACAGCCGCTATTGTCAAGAAAAGGATATTACATCTATAATTGCAGAACAGACATATTTTCGCAGATTTCATTGCAATAATTTAAAATTGTAAATACTTGATAAATTATAATATAGTGTTATTTAGTTGAAGAAAAATTTAGAAATATCAAAAAAGAAAATTCGATAAAATGTATCAAAACACGATAATAACAATTATAATAACGATTACATTAAAAAGATAATAGTTAAAACGATAAATTATACTAAAATATGATTGACTTCATTGATGAATACGAGTACAATGATGTTGTAAATATAATAGTAAATACAAAATTATTTACTGCCTAAACAAGTGGCAAAATAAACATCAGTTTTCAAATAATCAAAATCTTATTGGGACAGCCGATTTGAATTGATTTACACTGAAGGGAGGTAAAAAGTGCATGGCAACTATCTGTCGTGCAGTACAATCAATTTTAGCGGATGAACAGATAGATTTTTTGAGGATAAGTTGTTGAACTTTGTAAAATGGCCATCTTGTTGAGTAATGAAAATGGTCATTGTAATTAATTATTTATGTATGGTTAAAGCATACAAAAAACGAAAAAGGAGAAAAATAATGAATCAACCATTGAAAAAGTCAGCCATCAATCTTTATGGATTACCATCATTTGGGTTTCAGACCCTTGTAAACATCGAAGTCATGTTTTTCGCAGCATTCCTTACCGATTTTGCAAAATTACCTTTAGCAATTGTAAGTACTATCTTACTGGTTACCAGTATTGTTGACATTGTAGCAGTTCCTACTGCCGGGGTTATCCTTGAAAAAAGCAATATGCGATGGGGTAAATACCGTTCATGGCTATTAGTAGGACCACCTATTGCCGCATTATTTTATGTGCTGCAGTTTTCACAAATTGGCGGTTCAGCAACAACAAATGCAATTGTTATCTTTTTAGGTTTTGCCATTAGTCATTTAGTATGGAATACATTCTATGCTGCCCACATTTCGATGAATAACTCACTGACAACCGTTCGTGAAGAACGAATCTCGATGGCTAGTAATCGAGGAATGTTCAATGCTGCTGGGGCTTTAGTATTCTCTTATTTTGGGGTAAAAGCGATTGCCGCAATTGGTGCTGGTGTTGGCAACCCCGTTTTAGGTTATACCTATATGGCTGCCATTACGGGTTGTATTATGATTGCATGTAATATTATCTACTTTGTTATTACAAAAGAATACGCTCAAAATGGTTGCGAAGTAAAAGCAGGAAAACCTGTTGACAAGATGTCAGTTGGTGAAATGCTGAAACAAATTGTTGTTAATCCTCCCTTAATGGGCCTTATGCTAGTAGAATTGGGAAGATATTTAGGCCGATTTGTTATTTTTGGAATGGCGTTTTATTACTTTAAATATGTCATCAACGATTTACCGGGACTCGCATTATTCATGACCGGATTAACCATTGTAAACTTCTTCGCCGCCATGATTGCAGCGCCTATTGCAAAGCGTCTTGGTGAAAAAAATACCTATATGATTGCACTGAGCATGTTAGTTATCGGCCTTCTGATTGTCTGGTTTATGCCGCTTCAGGCAACTGCATTTAAAGTTATTATGTTTGTTGCTTACATCGGTTATGGCTTGCCAGATTCACTAGGTGTTGCTATGTACTCTGCAACTGTCGATTATGGTGAATGGAAAACCGGCAAAAATGCCCGTGGTTTCATTATGTCGCTAATCAGTTTCCCAATCAAAATTTCTATTTTTATCCGTTCAGTCATTATCTCAGCAGTACTTGCTTCAGTTGCTTATGTAGCAGATATGGCAGTAACGCCAGAACTAGTTCAGGGAATCAAAAATGGATTTGCTTTATATCCAGCAATTATCATGGTCATTGGATTATTGTTGATGTTTAAAATGTATACATTGACACCTGCAAGAATGGCTGAAATGAATAAAGAAGTTGCTGAAAGAAAACAATCTGCAGCAGAATAAAATTAAATGTTTGAACTAAATTTAATTTAGTACTTACAAAATATCATTAGCTTCGCTGTATGATTTCATGAAACAATTTTTCTTAGCAGACGGACAGTGGATACCATTGTCCGTCCAGATTGAAAAATTGTTTATGAAAGCTGACATCAAGCGAATTAAAGTTGTTTAGATGGATTAGAAAATGATTATCATATTAATTATTGGGAGGAAAAAAACATGTCTAAAATTGAAGAAGTTAAAGCAAAGGTCGAAGCAGGAAAGTCAAAATTGGTCCCTGGACTGGTACAGGAAGCATTGGATGAAGGCAGTGCACCAGCAGAAATTCTTCAGGCCATGGTGGATTCAATGGGTGTCGTTGGGGATAAGTTCTCATCCGGTGAAATTTTTGTACCGGAAATGCTCATCGCCGCTAAAGCAATGTCAAAAGGGGTAGAAGTCCTCAAACCGCTGATGGCTGGAGATGGTTCAACCTCACTGGGAACCTGTATCATTGGAACTGTTGCTGGTGATCTGCACGATATCGGTAAAAATCTGGTTTCGATGATGATTGAAAGTGCTGGATTCGATATGGTTGACTTGGGGGTTGACGTTCCAGCGGATACATTTGTCCAAGCAGTAAAAGACAATAGCAATGTCAAACTGGTTGCCTGTTCTGGACTGCTGACCACTACGATGCCGGCCTTAAAAGAAGCGGTAGCAACAGTGAAAGCAGCTTACCCGGACATGAAAGTAATTGTTGGCGGCGCACCGGTTACCCCGGAATATGCTAAAGAAGTTGGTGCCGACGGATACGCACCAGATGCCGGTAGTGCAGCGGTAAAAGCAAAAGAACTGGCAACCGCATAAATTTGTTTACACTATAAGGAGATAAATAAACATGATTATCATTGGCGAAAAAATTAATGGCGCAATTCCCTCAACTGCAAAAGCAATTGCAGAAAAAGATGCGGATTTTATAAGAAATCTGGCAAAGATTCAAACCGAAGCCGGTGTTGATTACATCGATGTTTGTGCATCGGTAGATGATGATATCGAACTGGAAACGATGAAATGGTTAATCGATCTGGTTCAGGAAGTCACTGAGACCCCTATTGCTGTGGATAGTCCCAATGTCTATACGTGTATTGAATCCATGAAATATTGCAACAAACCTGGTTTGTTTAACTCTGTATCACTTGAAGGTGACAAAATCGATGCGGCATTTAAAGCTATCGCCGATACTAAATGGGAATGTGTAGCATTGTTGAACAGTGATAAAGGGATTCCTAAAACTGCCAAAGACCGTCTGGATGTTTTTGCCGATTTAATGGCCAAGGTCAAAGAATATGGCATTGATCCATCCCGTATGCATATTGATCCATTGGTTGAAATGCTCTGCACTTCGGAAGATGGAATTGCCATGGTTGTTGAAGTCATTAGAAACATTAAAGAGCAATATCCAACCATTCATGTCACCGGAGCAGTCAGCAATATTTCGTTCAACCTGCCGGCCCGTAAAATGGTTAATATGGGCTTTACCGTCCTAGCCATGAATGCAGGATTGGATAGTGCTATCCTTGATCCGACAAACGGCGATTTAATGGGGATCATTTTTGCCACTGAAGCACTGCTTGGTGAAGATGACTATTGCATGGAATATATCGGTGCTTATCGGGAAGGTATTTTCGGTCAGAAAAAATAGACAATCATTGTCGATAACATAATTGGGTAAAGGAGAGTTAAAATGTTAACAAAAAAACAAAATCTAATTGAAGTGATGAAAGGCGGAAATCCGGATCGATTTGTAAAACAATACGAAGCCCTTGCATTAATGATGAAGACTCCGATTACGCGCTTAAAACCACCAGTCGGCGGATCAATCGTCAATGAATGGGGTGTTACGCTGAGTTGGCCGGAAGGACAACTGGGATCATTTCCGGTACATGATAAGGAACATATTGTGATTAAGGATATAACGAAATGGCGTGACTATGTTAAAGCACCAAATCTTGACTATCCTGAAGAAGCATGGGCAACGGCAATCGCTGATGCTAATGCCGTTGATCGTAATGATAAGTACGTCACTGTTTTTGTGGCACCTGGTCTTTTTGAACATGTGCATTACCTGATGAGCATGGAAGAAGCTTTAATGGCATATTATGAAGAACCGGAAGATATGCATGACCTTATTGACTACCTGGTAGAATTTGAGCTGAAGTTGGCAAAAGAGTTTATTGATCACCTTCACCCCGATGCAGTTTTCCATCATGATGATTGGGGTAGCCAGATCAACTCGTTTATTTCACCCGCAATGTTTGAAGAATTCTTTGTTCCCGCTTACAAGAAAATTTATGGTTACTATAAAGAAAATGGCGTTGAGCTGATTGTTCACCACAGTGACAGTTTTGCGGCTAATTTAGTGCCAGCCATGATTGAAATGGGAATTGATATCTGGCAAGGGGTAATGAATACCAACAATATTCCCGAATTGATCAAAAAATATGGCGATAAAATTACCTTTATGGGTGGAATTCACAGTGGCTTAGTCGATTTCCCTGGATGGACACCTGAAATTGTTGCTAAATACGTTGAGGAAACCTGTAAAGAAAATGGAAAGCTTTATTTCATTCCATCGCAAACTTCAGGCTTGCCAATTGATTCATTCCCGGGTGTATACGAAACCATCAATAAAGAAATTGACAAAATGACAAAGGAAATGTTCTAAACAATAAAGTTATCGTGACTAGCGTTTTTCTATAGAAAAGCTATCGTCACAGGTTCGTCCATAAAAAACAGTTGGAGTTTATCAAAAAATTATCTGATGAGATTTTTGAAACACTTCTGGCTGTTTTTTATGGACGTTTCACAAGTAGACGTGGATGTAAGTTTTTATGAGTTGCTGATTAAAACATCCACAATGCTACAATTGAGCTTATTTTTGAAATGATAAGAAAACGATTTCAAGCAATCATTATTCTAAATTAATTTAACTGTTTATTACGAACTAGCGAATTGTCTTAATTTGCATTTGATGTTTATCTGAAAACAATCGAATGCAAATTAGAAAGGAATCAAAAATGGCTGAAAAATTAAAGAAAAGAGTCATCTATCTATATGGTTTACCGTCGTTTGGGTTTCAGATTTTTATCTATGTAGAACTCATGTTTTTTTCTGCATTCTTGACTGATGCTGTCAAGATGCCGGTTGCACTGGCGGGTTCAGTCCTCATGATCACCAGTATCTTTGATCTGATCTGGGTTCCAGTGGCTGGGATCATCCTTCAGAAAAGTAATCTTAAGTGGGGGAAATTTCGGTCTTGGTTGTTGATTGGTCCACCAGTTGCTGCAATGCTCTATATCCTGCAATTTTTGAAAATAGGAAGTTCTATGACAAATGCCATTACGGCATGTATTGGGTTTATCATCGGTCATTTGGTATTTGATGTTTACTATTCTGCACATATCGCAATGAATAGTGCATTATCGGATAACGTCGACGAACGTGTTAAAATGTCAGCCAATAGGGGGATATTTAATGCGCTTGGTTCACTAACTTTCTCATATGTCGGTGTTAAAGCCATTCAAGGCGTCAGCAAAGCTTTTAATGATCCGGCAATGGGTTATCTTACCGTAGTTATAGCAGTTGCTTTAATTATGGTATTGTGTTATTGGACATTTTTCTTTCTGACAAAAGAATATGCTTTTCGTGGCACGGTGCCTGTAACCCAGAAAAAAGAAAGTATGTCAATTCCTGAGATACTCCAAGAACTGCTTCATAATCCGCCGTTAATCGGTTTGCTTTTAATTGATCTCGGTCGATATGTTGGCAAGTTCGTTGTTCTTGGATTAGCATTTTACTATTTTAAATATGTTCTCAATGATCTTCCAGGAATGGCGATTTTCATGACAGGGCTGACAGTGGTAATGCTGGTTTCAGCAACATTGGCAACAACCGTTTCAAAGATTTTTGGGCCGCGTAAAGCTTATGTAGGAGCACTATGTATCTTTATTGCCGGGCTCCTGATTACCTGGCTGGTTCCAATGTCAGCAACAGCATTCAAGATCGTGATGCTGTTATCATTTATTGGATATGGTCTGCCAGATGCCTTAGTTGTCGCCATGTATGCTACCTGTGTCGATTACGGTGAATGGCGAACTGGCAAAAACGTTCGTGGTTTCATCATGGCTCTTTTGACGACACCTATTAAAGTAGGAAATTTCATCAAAAGCGTCATCATCACAACGGCTTTGGCATCTGCCAGCTATGTTGCTGATATGACACCCACACCGGAACTGATTCAGGGCATTAAAAATGGTTTTTGTTTATACCCGGCACTGGTTATGATATTTGGATTGATTGCGTTTATCATCTTATCAAGAAAATTAAAAGACATGGAAAATGATAAAGCCGCTAAACAAATAAAAGCTTAAAACAGTGCTAGAATTAAAGACTGATAGAAAAAAGAGGCTGTTCGAAGCCGGTTGAAATCCGGTTTTGAACAGCCTCTTTTTGTGTTGCTACAAAATTATTCGCAAAGAAAATGAATATTATCGCAGTCTATGGTTTTGGCAATTTGAAGACCTTTATAAATAAGTGTGGTAACAGCATGTTGATCAATACCAAGCATTCGTGGCAGAATACCATTGAGTAAAAACACCAGTTCATCCACCGAATCATTGAGGGGTTTTTCAAAATAATTAAGGAAGTACTCCCGGCGCCCGCCAAAATCGATGTAAAGCATGTTATCAAATTCTCTTTCACTGATCACAAGATTATAATCTTCAATGTATTGACAGTATGTGTTGCGGATAAAATCACCAGCAATTCGATAGTTTGAAGCTTTTTTTAGAATCTCATAGTAAAAGCGTCGATTGTTTTCATTATTGAGGATCTGGCTAAAATAAATCCAGCTTAACGTTGCGTGACGAAGGATCGAGTTTTCAAGTCCATCGATGGTTAATCCCGTAATACAATTGTCGATCTGTTGATAATAATCAGAATATATTTCGTGTACGACATTATCTTTTGTTTTAAAGTAATAGGTGAAAAGTCCAATTGGTGTATCAGCAACAGTTACAATATCTTTGATCTTGGTATTTTCATAACCATGATCATAAAAGAGTTTTTTTGAAATTTGATAGAGATGATTTCTTGTTTGGATACCTTTTTCGTACATTGCAATCTCCTTTTACCTTTGTACTAATCTAATAGTATCCTATCATACTTCGGAGGGGATTAAAACTGAAAATTATAAAAACTGATCTATTTATGATTTTATAAGAAAAAAATTCAAACTCTAAAAATACTTGAGAAAATTTATTAAAGCGGGCCAGCGTTTTGTTGCGAATTGATAAAGTAAGTATTGACACAAATAAAGATATGTAATATATTACCTTTTAAAGAATCGATTATATTATTTGTGCAGACATTATAAAAAATCATGAAAAGAGGAAAAAATGATTACGATATTATCAGATCATACCAAACAAAAAGTTGGGGAAACACTGTATGAAAGCTTGAAAAATAAAGATATCTTGACTGAGTTTATTTCTGTTGAAGAAATAAATGTAGGTCCTTGTTACAGTTGTGGTGGATGTACTGACAAAACTTATGGAAAATGCATCAATCGGGATGATGCGGATATGATTTTCCCAAAATTGATTCATACTGATGTAATGGTAATGATCACCCCAGTTAAATGGGGGAGCTATTCTTTCAAAACAAAACGTGTTTTTGATAAGTGTGCAG
The DNA here is from genome assembly GCA_016213825.1 of Acetobacterium woodii. Taxonomy (GTDB): domain Bacteria; phylum Bacillota; class Clostridia; order Eubacteriales; family Eubacteriaceae; genus Acetobacterium; species Acetobacterium woodii_A. The sequence goes on from JACQZP010000019.1 coordinate 126,018, forward strand.
TCATTGGTGATCGACACTATTACAAAAAAAATGGTGAGCTGGTAAAAGGAAAAATTGGAAATATTAATACCTTTGTGGCGGTGGGCGTTAAAGCTAATTGGTTAGATGGTGAAAAAGAAGTTTTTCAAAATCTAGTTGCAGAGAATATCAAAATTATGAATATAAAAGGAAGCGCTTATGTAGTTGATGATAAAAACTGGGAAGTTTGTCTTGAAGCGATTATTGAGGAGTTGAGCTAATGAAAAAGGCAGTTATTATTAACCTTAGTCCCCGAAAAAAAGGAACCAGTAGGATGCTGGCCAACCGTTGCCAAAATTATTTGATTGAGCAAAATTATTTGGTGGAAATTTTCCATTTATACCCGAATATAAAAGATCTGAAACCATTATTTGAGGTCATCAACGAATCGCAGACAATCTTGATGGTGGGTCCTTGTTATATTGACACCTATCCGGCAGATACCGTTTATCTGTTAGAGGAACTCCAAAAGAATAATGAAGTTCTCCATGGTCAAAACCTATACGGTATCATCCAAGGAGGAATGCCATATGTTCATACCCATGAATCGGGTCTTAAAATGCTGGAACTCTTTGCCCAGGAAAATAACCTCAGTTACAAAGGAGGATTTGTCATTGGAATGGGAGCCATGTTAAACGGCCAACCGCTGGATAAACTCATCAATGGGAAAAAAGTTGAGAAATATTTTAGCCTTTTTATGGAGCATTTAGCAAAGGAAGAAAGCTCTCCAGCATCGTTGTATAATGAAGCCCAGCTAAAAATGCCCGGAATGGTTTACTGGCTGATGGCAAAAGCCATGAATCGAAAAATCGACAAATTCCGACAAGAAAAAGGAATTGAGGATCACCAGAAAAACCCTTATGAGGAGTTAGACCTCAGTCAAAGTTAACTTGAAAATCTGAATCAAATGGATAAAATGCCGCTATTTTGGTGTGTCCCCCTGAATGCGAAACAGATCCTGAAAGCTTAAAAACTATCACTAATAAAAAATAATGGACAATGCATTTTTGCCATTGAAAAGGGTAAAAGTCATATGGAAAGCTAAATATGTTGATAAGAAAATTCGAATTTTCCATAAGGAGGTGAAGCAATGAATTATCAAAATCCAAATCACGAACCAAATTCCAACCAAAATGAATCTGAGAATTTCGATCAGAAAGGGGGAAAGTTATTCGCGATTAGAAGCAAACGGCATTGGAGTCTGGTTATCATCCTCGCATGTCTGATCCTGATAACGGTCAGTGGATGTTTGGCAGGGGCTAATTCAGATAACAACAAAAGCGTTGCCACTGAATCGGTGACTTCTGATCAGTCTGGAAGTGAAACTGCCAGCGCTGTCCCGGTGCCGAAGGAAACGGCTAATGCAAACGCGCCCTTTGATGCATCAAAGATTATCTATGCCGGAAGTATTAGTCTATCTACCGAAAATTATCAAACTACCTTTGATAAAATAAGCAGCTACGCAGTGGAACTGGGCGGATTTGTTCAAGACTCTGGCTCAAGCTACGTTTCTGAATCGGCAGATGTAAAGGAAAACTCTGGATACCTAACCATTCGGGTGCCATCGGGAAAATTCATAGAAGCGATGACACAAATCCAGACATTTGGTAACCCCATCAGCTCCAATGTCAGCAGCACTAATATTTCCCAGCAGTATCAGGATATTCAAACCCAGATCAATAATCTGAAAATTGAAGAAGCACGACTGCTGGAATATTTAAAACAGGCGACGAATATAACCGATATGCTGGCTATTGAAACAGAACTCAATCGCGTTAGGACTGAAATTGACAGTTTGACATCAACCATTAAAAACTGGGACACTGAAATGGCTTATTCTTCAATTTATGTTTCACTATATCAGAAGCAGTTATCCTCGACCATAGTAAATTCGCCATTTTCAGAGATCTTTACAAAAATCGGGGAGGGTTTTATTACCTCCATCAATTTAATTCTCACAATCCTGGCATTTCTGGTCGTTCTGATTTTTAGACTGATTCCATTTGTGATCATAGCTGGACTGGTGTTCCTGATATTTATAAAAATACGAAAAAAAATTAAAGAAAAAAAGAATAAAGTGACAAAAATAGAAAAGCGTGAATAAGAAAAAAGATGCCATTAACTGGCATCTTTTTTTGGTTTGAGAATTATTGGCATTAAACGGACGTTTGGGTTGGCGGTGTCGGTGGGGTTGTTCCGGGGTCTGGTCTTGTTCCACCAGGACCACCGGTGCCGCCGCCTGTATTGCCATTGCTGGTGACAATGGCGGTTTGCTCAATTTCAAAGGACTGACTACCAGCAGTTAAGGTGTAGGTTGAACCGATACTCATCTCAGGTGTGCTGATTATTACTGATTGATAAGCTTTTTCGGTCGTATAGGCGACCAGAACCTTGCCATCGGCATCTTTTAAACTGACCTCAGTCCCTACTTCTAATTTGGAAGTGAGATTATAGAGAATGGAAGCCTGAGTTGACGTATTCGAAAAGCTCTGAGCCATGCCTGAACTTCCGACAATCACAATCGTTCCGCCACTGACATCAGCGGTGCCATCGTAATCCATAGCGCCATCACCGTCACTGGTGGGACCATCGACATAAAGGGTTCCCCCTGAAACATAGAGATTTCCGTTGGAGTCGATTCCGTCGCCAGCTGCATTGAGGCTGATGGTACCGTCGGCAATCGAGATATACGCATTGGTATCAGCGGCTATCATTCCACCTCCACCATTGGGCATCTGAGCTGTCTCAGTCGTTTCACTATCTGTAGTTGTCTCGCTGGCAGCATTCAAGCCGTCATCGGTGGCTGTGACATCAATATTGCCGCCTTCAATGACGATGGCAGTACCTTCAATGCCTTCGGTACAATTGGCAATGTTAAAGGTACCGCCAGCAATATAGACATAACCTTTGGTGGTATCACTGTCATTTTTTGATGTGATACCCTTCCCGTCTGTGGAACTGATATAAAAGATACCGTCTTTTATTTTAATCGCATCTTTACCACTCAAGCCAGCCTTCACCGAGGTGATGTTAAAGGTTCCATCAGTAATGACCAGATCATCCTTGGAGACAATGCCATGTTTATAGTTGGCCGTAATGTTTAGTGTGCCAGATCCGTTAATCGCCAAGTCGGCTTTGCTGAAGATGACGCCATCAACTGTGTTATCATCGGTCTGGATATATTCGGTTCCATCAGTCAGGGTGTTAATGGTACCATTGGCCAGGGTGATAAATACCTTGTCGGCACTTTTCAGATAGATGGCAGCACTGCTGCTGTTGTGGATGGTTACACCGTTTAAGACGAGCTGTACTTTTTCACTATCAGTAGTTTCCACCCGAATCTGGCCTTCTGAGAGGTTGCCAGTTAACACATAGGTTCCTTCGGTGGTGATGGTCAGGATCCCATTTTCGGCAGTAGCTCCGGTTCCGGTTACCTGGATAGTGGTTCCGTCAAAAACCGCATGGGTAGCGGTACTGTCGTCGTAACTGGCATCTAACTCGCGGTTTGAAAACTCCTTATCTACTGCAATGGTTGAAGTTGGAGAGGCAATGGCTGGCGAGGCAGTAGAAGTTTTATCGCCATCGTTATCTGCGTTATTCTCATCATCGGCGTCGGTAGCGTCTGAATTGGTTTCCAGAATTTGAACCTCCAGCGCTTCCAGTCGTTGGCTTAAACCAGTTGATCCCAATTCAGCCCCATCGACAACCCAATCGGTATCGCCTTGGTTCTGAATATGCCCCCGATATTGTACGGAATAACCCTCTAAAGCATTTCCAGCATCGTCGACGAGGCGAATTTTGATCGCTTCAATTCGTTGGTTTTCACCCTTGGTTCCGGCAAAGCCACCATCGGTGACCCAATCCATCCAACCTTCATTTTCGACATGAACCTGATACTGAATATGTGCTCCCTCCGGTATGGTGCCAGTTAATTCAATCCAGAAACCTTCCAGCCGTAAACTCTGGCCTTCGGTTCCCAATTCTTCAGGCCCCTGAACCCAGCTGTCATCCAGTGGGTAATCACCGGTATTCTGAATATGCCCCCGATATTGAACCCCCATGGTGTCGGATACAACAGCGATTGTATCAGTTGTGGTTTGATTTGAAGCAGCAAAAACATTGGTGGAAAAAGCCATGGACATGACGGTAATTGCTGATAAAATGCTGACGGTTGTTTTTTTCATTAGATTCCTCCTATCTATTAATTTGCAGATCCGGTCAGAAAGTGGATCTTATTTGCTTAATAAAGAATAATCTTTCAAGGTGTTGTTTACGTGAACAAACCGTGAGAAACGGATGAAAACTCCGCAAATTAGGGATATTAAATTAATTTATGATCGTAAAGAAAGTAATTTTGATTAAAGCACACGGTTAATTAAATAGAAATTCTGCAATTAAATAGGTAATTAACGAAAAATTACTAAAAAAGTTATTGACATTAGCTCTGTATACGTGTACAATAAAATTGTAAATAGTAAGTAATTTATAATATTTATAAATAGTTTTAGTTAAATTAGCTTAGGAGAATCTAACAATTAATTTATGGCATTTAAATGTGTTTATAGTATAAGGTGACATAAGTTTAATGGTGTAGATACCGGTATCACAAATTGTAATTAGCATTAAGTTTATAAATTCTGCAGCGAGTGTACACAAACAGTTGCCATAGAATACTAAAAATAAAAAATAGGAGAAAAAAGATGTCAAAAATTCAAGAAGTTAAAGAAAAAGTAGAAATTGGTAAAACTAAACTGGTTCCCGGATTGGTTCAAGAAGCACTAGACGAAGGTAATGCACCTGGTGAAATCCTGCAAGCAATGGTTGAATCCATGAGCGTAGTCGGCGAAAAATTCTCCTCTGGAGAAATCTTTGTTCCCGAAATGCTGATTGCTGCTAAAGCAATGTCAAAAGGCGTCGATGTTTTACGTCCGCTGATGGCTGGCGACACTTCCGCATCTTTAGGAACCTGCATTATTGGAACGGTTGCCGGCGATTTACATGATATCGGTAAAAACCTGGTCTCAATGATGATCGAAAGTGCCGGATTCACCATGGTTGATCTGGGTGTGGATGTCCCAGCTGAAAAATTTGTCGAAGCCGTTAAAGAAAACGAAAACGTCACCTTAGTTGCCTGTTCAGGTCTGTTAACGACCACCATGCCCGCCCTTAAAGAAGCCGTACAAACCATTAAAGCCAGCGGACTGGATGTTAAAGTTATCGTTGGTGGTGCCCCGGTAACCCCAGAATATGCAACTGAAATCGGCGCTGATGGATTTGCTCCAGATGCTGGCAGTGCAGCTGTTAAAGCCAAAGAACTTGTAGCTTAAGCTGTAATAAATAAGAAAATTAGAAGGAGACCAAAAATGTTAACAAAAAGACAAAATTTGATGGAAACCATCAAGGGCGGAAATCCGGATCGGTTTGTAAAACAATATGAAGCTTTTGCGATGATGATGAAAACACCAATCACCCGAGCAAAGCCACCAATTGGCGGTGAGATTGTCAACGAATGGGGTGTCACAACCCGATGGCCAGAAGGTCAATTAGGTGCGTTTCCGGTGCATGATGACGAACATATTGTCGTTAAAGATATTACCAAATGGAAAGATACTGTCAAAGCTCCGAATGTTGAACATCCGGAAGAAGATTGGGCGACAGCCATCGCTGAAGCCAATGCGGTTGATCGAACTGAACAGTATGTGACTGCTTTTGTGGCACCCGGTATTTTTGAAAATGTGCATTATCTGATGAGCATGGAAGAAGCGCTGATGGCTTTTTATGAAGAACCCGAATCCATGCACGAACTCATCGATTACCTGGTGGAATATGAATTAAAACTTGCCAAGGAATTTATCGATCATATTCATCCAGATGCGATTTTCCACCATGATGATTGGGGCAGTCAGATCAATTCCTTCATGTCTCCGGATATGTTTGAAGAATTCTTTGTTCCGGCCTATAAAAAAATATACGGATATTATAAAGAAAATGGGGTTGAGCTGGTTATTCATCATAGTGATAGTTATGGGGCAAACCTTGTTCCAGCGATGATTGAAATGGGCATTGATATCTGGCAAGGTGTTATGACAACCAACAACGTTCCTGAGCTGATCAAAAAGTACGGTGGACAAATAACGTTCATGGGTGATATTGATAGCGGCGTCATTGATTTTCCGGAATGGACTCAGGAAAATATTGCTGAGAAAGTTGAAACAGCCTGTCGTCGATGTGGTAAATTATACTTCATTCCCGGTGCCAGCCAGGGCTTGAATATCAGTTCATTCCCTGGAGTTTACGAAGCAACGGATGCAGAAATTGACAAGATGACACAGGAAATGTTTTAATACTTGGCAAAATTGTCTGAGATAGAATTTTTATTATTTTTAAAACTCAAATGGATTGTTTCCGAAATAAATGGAAGCAATCCTTTTTTATTAAAAGTGTGGCAAGCGGCTTTTGCAAGAAAGCTCGCTTTCGCAGACAAAGACATTTGCTGCACAATCATACGAACGTAGTGAAACGAGCGAGTTCTGATTGTGATAAGAGCAATTTTCCAGTTCCAATACGGCTATTTAGAATGGTGATTTTAATGTTGTTCCAAAATTAAAAGTAGTGAATGGCTATTGACAGTTTATTGACAAACATGTTAACATAACGCTGTTATCTAAAATAGTTAAACAAAAGGTGAAAAATGGGTAATGAAACAGAAACACGGGAACGATTATTAGAAGTTGCGAAACAGGAGTTTCTGGAATTGGGCTACGAAAAAGCTTCGATGCGAAAGATTTGCAAAAAAGCAGGAGTTACAACCGGAGCCTTATATTTCTTTTTTAAAGATAAGAATGATCTGTTTGCGGCGTTAGTTAAAGAAGTTGCTGATGAAATAAAAATGATTATTGTTCATCATACCCAAAAAGAGCAAACTATTTATGAAGATGCAAAAACAACGCCCCAGGCAATAATTGCCGATGGGATAGAGCAGGGACGAGATTTTGTAACCTATATGTATGCCAATAAAGATGCGTTTATGTTACTGCTCACCAAAGCCAACGGATCATCATATGAGAATTTTTATGATGAACTGGTCGACTTGATGGAAAAAAATACGCTTCAATTTCTGGATCACATAACTTTAGAATATGGCAAAGAAAATGAAATCAAGCCCTACACCATGCATTGGTTGGCCCATCTGGAAACTTCATCCTTCGCTCAATTATTGACCCATGGTTTAACGTTGGAAGAAGCCTTGATTCAAGCCGAGGTCATTGCCAAATATCTAACCGGTGGCTGGCTGGAGATACTAAAAAAGTAAGATGCAATTATTAATTTAGAAAATAAAATATAGAAAATAAAATTGAATTCAAATTTGAGTTCAATTTTATTTTTAAATTCAACATAACACTGTTATGCGGCGCAAACATCAAATAATTTTAACTAATCGGCAAAAATAGGGCTCAGATTAAGTTATTACTATTCAAGAGTTGAAAGGGGCAAAAATGTTCATCGAAGTGAATGATATTAAAAAAAGTTATGGCGAAGGTGGGAGCTACGTTCAGGTACTTAAAGGTGTAACTACTGGCATTGAAAAGGGTCAAATCTGTGCGATACTGGGGCCAAGCGGATCGGGAAAATCCACGCTGCTTAATACCATCGGCGGGTTGGATACCATCGATAGTGGCAGTATAAAAATAAGTAACATCGAAATTACCAAGCTGAATGCAAAACAATTATCGCTATATCGACGAAATTATCTGGGATTTATTTTTCAATTCTATAATCTGGTGCCAAATCTGACGGTTAAAGAAAATATCCAGGTTTGTGAATATCTGACAAAATCACCGCTGGATATTAATGAACTGCTGGAAATATTGGGATTAACCGAGCATCAGAAAAAATTTCCCTCCCAATTATCCGGCGGGCAGCAACAACGGTGTGCCATTGCCAGAGCTCTGATAAAAAATCCTGAGCTGTTATTATGCGACGAACCAACCGGAGCATTGGATTATCAGGCCTCTCGGGAGATACTCATGCTGATCGAGAAAATCAATCAGAAATATGGCACAACCATGCTCATTGTTACCCATAACACAGCCATTAAAGAGATGGTTCATCGGGTAATAAAAATCAAAGACGGTCAAATTAGTGAAGACTACGCCAACAGCGTATTAAAACTGGCCAGTCAACTGGAATGGTAGGGTGTTCCAATGATTTTAAATAAGCGAATCATCCGGGAACTCAAAGAAAACTGGGTACGATATGGCGCATTGGCATTTTTAATCATCTTTTCACTGGGGTTGGTCGTCAGCATGGCTGGCTCTACTGACGTGGTCAATTATACCATTGATACAAATAATGAAAAGAATCAATTGGAAGATGGCGAATTTTCGGTTTATGTTCCGCTAACCAAAAATCAGCAGATGGAACTTGAAAAGATGGGCGCAAAAACTGAAGCAGCTTTCTATGTCGATTTGCCTGGAGCAGAAAAATCCGTCCTGCGGGTTTTCAAAAATCGCAATAATATCAATACCATTGCGCTTGAAGAAGGAAGCTTGGCTGATCAAATCGGTGAAATCGCCCTGGAGAAACACTATGCCGAAAAACATGGCATTAGGGTGGGTCAGTCCATTGAAGTGGGTCAGAAAAACTATCAGGTGACTGGGACAGGAACTGTGCCGGATTATTCCAATGTCGTTCAAAATGTTTCCGATGTGTTGGCGGATTTAAAACAATTCAGCATTGGGTTTGTAGCCGAAGCTGAATTTAATCAACTGTTAGCAGGAGATAGCAACATCGAATATAATTACAGTTACAAGTTGGATGGCAACCTGACTGCCACTGAACTTAAAGAAAAATTGGTTGATCTGGATTTTGATAAAACAAAGGTCGCCAATAAATATATGCAAGAAATCATCAATACCATTGAAAAAGGAAAGAATGATTTATCCGGTGGCGTTAAAGATTTAGCAGACGGGACGCAAAAACTGGCAAATGGAACAAGCGCACTCCAACAAGGAAGCAATGAATTGGCGGATGGGGCAGGCAGCCTGGCAAATGGCACCGATCAATTAAGCTCAGGTTTAGGCGAATTGACAAATTCCAATGCCACTTTAAATAAAGCTGCCGACGATGTTTTTCAGGGGATGATTGCGCAGGTAAACAGTGAATTTGAAAATATCGGGATGACAGTCACGGTTACCGGCGATAATTACAGCAGCGTAATTGACAGCTTAATCAAAACCATTGACGGCTCAGATGCGAATACTGTGGAAGTGTTAAATACGTTGAATACGTTGAATACCATGAAAGCGCAACTGGATAGTTACAAAGCCTTTAAAGAGGGATTAAGAGCTTATACCAATGGTGTTGAATCAGCCTATTCCGGTTCGGCGGAATTGTCAGCAGGCGCAGATAGCCTGTATCAAGGCAGCGTGACCTTAGCAAATGGAGCCAATACCTTGAGCAATGGCTCGGCCAGCTTAAATAGCGGAATGGGAGAATTTAAAAGCCAGGTTACCAATTTTATCAATGAAAATATGGATTATCAATACGTCAATCTGATCACCTTTTTAGAAGCTGGTGATAATCAACGGATAACAAGCTGCAAAAGTGATGCCGCCATCAATAAAAACTCAGCGTTAATTGCGGGCGCTATTATTATCACCTTAATTGCCTATATGATTTCAGTATTTGTCATTCATACCATCGATAAGGAAAGTGCCGTCATCGGGGCGCTGTATTCAATGGGTTATGTAAAAAAAGAACTGCTGAGACATTTTATGATCCTGCCGATGCTGATTGTCGCAGCATCGGCAATACTGGGAACCGGCTTGGGGTTTGTGCTAATTGGAGAAAATATTAAAGAAAATGTTGCCTATTATTCTTATCCCGGCTACGCTATGGTATTTCCACCTTATCTTTTGATTTATGGTGTTTTGCTACCGGTAATGATTGCTGTACTTGTCAATTATCTGGTCATCAACAGCAAATTATCGATGGAACCGCTCAAATTGCTCAGACGGGAAAAGAAACAGCATCAGCTGGCAAACATCGACCTCAAGGAAATGGGTTTTATTAATCGCTATCGGATTCGCCAGTTGCTGCGGGAAATCCGGGGAAATATCACGATGTTTTGGGGATTATTTATTGCCATTCTACTGATGGTTTTTGGATTCAGTATCTATGGGAGTGTTAGTGCTTATGTTAATAATGTGGCCTCCGACGTCGAGTACAATTATCTTTATTTGTTAAAATATCCCATGGAAACTGCCCCCAACGATGCCACTAAAGCTTATACTGAGTCGTTAACCGCTGACCTTTATTTAACCGGAGGGGAGATGGACGTGACAGTTCAGGGTATTGATGATAAAAACCCCTATTTTGATTTCCCTTTGGATGGCGAAAAAAATGATGTGATCATTTCAGATTCAGTTGCCAACAAGTTCGGTTATAAGGTGGGAGATGAAATTACTCTCTCTGATAATCTTGAAGATCGAAATTACAACTTTAGGATTAAAGAAGTGGTCAATTTTGCCAGCGGCCTTTATGTATTTATGGACATTAAAGAGATGCGCGAGCTGTTTGGACAGGAAGATGACTACTATAATACCCTGATGTCTGATCATGAACTGGATATTGAAGCGGGAAGAATTGCCACGGTCATAACAGTAGATAAAATGGTAGCTGCGGCCAGACAAATGTTCACGATGATGTATGGTTTGGTGATTACTATTCTGGGAGCATCGGTACTGCTCTTTGCGATTGTTATGTATTTATTAGTAAAAATGATGATTGATAAATCAACCTTTAGCATTTCATTAATCAAGGTGTTTGGCTATAATGAGCGGGAGATAAAAAAGTTATACCTGGGCACCACCTTCTATACGGTTGCGCTCTCTACCCTGATTGCGATTCCGGTTAGCAAAATGATTATTAATAAGATTTACCCGTATATGGTGTCCAATGTTTCGGCAGGGATGAATGCTACCATGGCACCCCAATCTTATCTGATTATGGTAGCGATTATTTTAAGTACTTATGTCATCGTTAATTTTATGATCGGTCGGCACTTGAAAAAGATTTCCCTGGTTGAAATTTTAAAAGAACGCGAGTAGCAGGGCGCAAGGGCTTATGTAAACCAACCTAGTTTGGTTTAATTATCCTGATCAAAAGCCGCCAGAATGACGTCAAGGGCATGAAGGACATTCATTTTTTCGTCATTGGGAATGTTCGTAAAAATGCCCGCAAAAAAAGCATTGTTATTGCTTTCAATCGTTTCAAAGATAATGATACCAGATTCTGTTAGGGATATGTTAACACTGCGCCGGTCTTCAAGGGAAGGGATGCGTTGGACATATCCCTTTTTGACGAGTCCGTCCACGGTTCGACTGGTGGTACTCATATCGATAGCCAGGATAACAGATAAGTCTTTTAAAGAAATGGTTTCGACACGGCCGATTTCTACTAACGCATGGCATTGAGCCAGGGTCAGAACTTCGGCGCAGCAGCTGCCATTATTTTTTTTCAGAAGCCCCAATTTTCGTTCAAGGATTCGGATTTGTTCTCTAAATTGTTTTGGTTGTGCTCGATTCATAACAGCGGCCTCCTATAGTGAAAATATTGTATCATAAATTATTTGCACTTGCAATATTTGAAAAAAACAATAGTTGTTACTTGCAATTAAAATGGTGCTGTGTTACAATTACAAACAAATTTGAAAGGACGTGTTAAAATATGAATCAGACCATTAGTAAAGCTGAAAACTATTTCCTGAACACCTATAACCGTTATCCGATTGTGTTGAAATCCGGCGAAGGGGTTTATCTATATGACGATGCGGGAAAAAAATATCTTGATTTTGCCGCAGGCATTGGCGTGTTTGCCTTGGGTTATCAAAATAAAATATACAATGAAGCACTGAAAACGCAGATCGATCAATTAATTCATACCTCCAATTTGTTTTATAACAAGCCATCTGCAGATGCAGCCGAGAAGTTTGCCAGGGTATCAGGAATGGAGAAGGTATTTTTCACCAATTCTGGGACAGAAGCCATTGAAGGGGCGATCAAAATTGCCCGTAAATATTATTTTAATAAAACCGGAAGTCCCGAAGGAGAAATCATTGCTATGATGCATTCCTTTCATGGACGCAGTATGGGGGCTTTGGCAGTTACTGGTCAGCCCAAATATCAGGAAGCTTTTGGGCCAATGATGCCAAATATCAAGTTTGCCCAGTTTAATAATCTGGCCAGTGTAAAAGAACAGATCAATGAAAAAACCTGTGCGATTCTAATGGAGACGATTCAGGGGGAAGGTGGATTATACCCAGCCACGGCCGACTTTTTAATCGGCGTAAAAAAGCTTTGCGAAGAACATGATCTCTTACTGATGTTGGATGAGATTCAATGCGGCATGGGACGTGCGGGAGAAATGTTTGCCTATCAGACTTACGGCGTCATTCCCGATGTGATTACCGCGGCAAAAGCTCTCGGATGCGGAATTCCGGTGGGTGCTTTTGCTGCAAAGGGCAAAGCGGCAGACGTTTTAGAACCGGGTGATCACGGTACCACCTATGGTTATAATCCCCTGGCCGGAGCCGCAGTTGATGTGGTGCTGGATATCTATGAGCAAACTGAGTTATTGGCTCATGTCAAAAAGGTGAGTTACTATTTAGAAGACGAATTAAATGAGTTGGTAAGTGATTATTCGTGTGTAAAAGAGCGAAGAGGAAAAGGTTTAATGCAAGCCTTAGAGTTGGATCGTCCAGTAAAAGACATCATTGCCAAAACCCAGGAATTGGGACTGATCATTATCACGGCCGGATCCAATGTATTGCGATTTTTACCGCCGTTAGTTATTGAGAAAAAACAGATTGATGAAATGATCAGCATCTTAAAAAGTAGTTTGGATTTCGTTTATAATAAAGATCGCAATTGACATTAATTTTAGACACTAAACAGGCTTGTTTGCTAAATATTTACTTATTTCATCCATTACACTATGTCACAAGCAAATTCTATTATAAATTCTTAATTCTCGTTTCATCCATATTCATCCGGGTATTAAATTAACTAAGTAAGGAGTGTGAAAAAAATGAAAAAAGTAATGCTTGTCTTCATTTTATCGTTGTTAACAATCTTGACGCTCTCCAGTATTTCATTTGCTGATGAAATGGTTCTTAAAAGTCCCGATGTTATCCTATCAGAAATTATGGTAGAGCAAGGAATTAAGGATGCAACACAGATTGATCCAAGTAAGGTAAGCCAGGAGACACTTGAAGCATTGGGTGATTCAGTAATGGAAAAAATGATTGGTAATACAACCATGCATGACCAAATGGACATCAGACTTGGTGGCGACGGATCAGAATCCCTGAAAGCCTTTCATATCAATCTTGCCATCAACTATCTCACAGATTACCCAAATGGGATGATGAATCTCATGAGTGGAGGGATGATGTCAAACAGTTATTCATCAACTAATTCAGGATGGTTCGGAAACGGAATGATGAATAATAATAATTCATCTGCCAATTCCGGATGGAACGGATATGGAATGATGAATTCATTTGCATCTGCAATGGTTGCTATTGGTATTATTGTCATAGTACTGATTTTAATGATTGGCGTCATAATTTTTGCAGTGGTAAGATCAAAAAAGATACCGGTGGCTCAGGAAAAATCCCTGGAAATATTAGGAATTAGGTATGCTCAGGGCGAAATCGATGAAGAAGAGTACAATCGAAAAAAAACGGAGTTGCGAAAGTTATAGCTAAGACAGGATTGAAAAGGACAGTGCTTTCCGGTACTGTTCTTTTTAGTTTTTGAAATAATAGTTAAATAAGCCACAAGATCAAAACTATTGTATAGATGCTATTTTAGTCGAGTATAAAGAAAGGTTGCGAACAGGATGGATAAAATTAATTCAACGAAAGATCATACTTTGTCTGATGGAGAATCCCTGCTTGATGATTACGAAAATCATCAAGCGCATAAAGACCATACACATCATGACAATAAGGAGATTGCTCAAAAAAATGATGAACATTCGCACAACCAAGCTTATGGGGAAATGAATCATCAGCATGATCCTGGCCAAGAGATTTCCCAGACAGAAAAGGACCATTTTCATCATCATACGTCATCGAATGAGGAACATGCCGAGCACGATCACCACGCAATGATGGTGGCGGATTTTAGAAAACGGTTTTTTGTTTCTTTAATTATTACCGTACCGATTCTATTCTTATCGCCAATGATCCAGATGTTCATGGGAGTAGATTGGCGTTTCATTGGCGATTCCTATTTACTGTTTGGTCTTTCTACCATTCTCTTTTTTTATGGCGGAAAGCCCTTCCTTGTTGGTGCCAGGGATGAGCTTAAGAAAAAATCGCCGGCAATGATGACACTCATTGCGCTCTCCATAACAGTTGCCTATAGCTATAGTACGCTAACCGTATTTTTTATAAAAGGTGATGACTTTTTTTGGGAGCTGGCTACATTAATTGTTATCATGCTTTTAGGTCATTGGATCGAAATGAAATCTGTGATGGGAGCGTCACGGGCACTGGATGAACTGGTAAAACTGATGCCTGAAGAAGCACATCAGATAACGGACAATGAGGAAATCGAGGATATTCCTGTAAAATATTTAAAAGCCGGCGACTCAGTTCTTGTAAAGCCGGGTGAGAAGATTCCGATTGATGGTTTGGTTTATGACGGGCGATCAGCCGTTAATGAATCTATGATTACCGGAGAATCTGCACCTGTTGAAAAAGAAAAAGACGATGAAATAGTCGGAGGCTCCATCAATGGTGAGGGAATTTTAAAATTTAATGTATCTCGAATTGGGGAAGATACCTTCCTTTCACAAGTGTTAAAACTTGTTCGTGAAGCCCAGGATTCAAAATCCAATACTCAACGATTAGCAGATAAAGCAGCCAAGTGGTTATTTTATATCGCTGTAATAGCTGGAACATTGACTTTTATGGCGTGGATGATTATCTCGCAGGATCTAAATTTTGCTGTTACCCGGGCAGTCACCGTTATCGTTATTTCCTGTCCACACGCATTAGGCCTGGCAGTTCCGCTGGTAACGGCTGTTTCGACCAGCATTGGTGCCCAGAAAGGTCTTTTAATCAGAGATCGGGCGGCCTTCGAAAACGCGCGAAAACTGAATGCCGTGGTTTTCGACAAAACGGGTACCTTAACCGAAGGCGCATTTGGAATAACTGATATCGAAGCAATTGGAGTATCCCGGGAGGAGCTGCTTTTACTTGCTTATTCTGTCGAATCAAACTCGGAACATCCCATTGCATTGGGAATTGTCAATGAAGGAAAAAAATTAAATATGAAGTTGAAGGAAGTTAAAGATTATCAGAACTTACCGGGTAAAGGCTTAAAAGCCAACGTGGATGGTCGGGACATTATGGTTGTGAGTCCTGGGTATTTGCGATCAGAAAAGATAGCCTTTGACGTAGATCATTACGAACAACTGGCCCAGATGGGCAAAACGGTTATTTTCGTATTAGATGGCAACACTCTCCTTGGCTATCTGGCCTTATCAGACATTGTCAGAGAAACTGCGAGGGAAGCCATTGATATCCTAAAGTCCATGGCTATTGAAACCATCCTATTAACCGGGGATAATCAGAGAGTTGCTGACTATGTTGGCAAGCAACTGAAGATTGATACAATCATTGCTGAGGTATTGCCTCAGGAAAAAGCATCCCGAATCGATGGGCTTATTAAAGAAGGAAAGATCGTAGCTATGACCGGTGATGGCGTTAATGATGCACCGTCACTGGCAAAAGCCGATTTAGGTATCGCCATCGGAGCTGGAACAGATGTTGCCATTGAAACAGCCGATGTTATTCTGGTTCGAAGCAACCCTTTGGATGTGGTAACGATTTTGAAGCTCTCAAGAGCAACTTATCAGAAAATGATCCAAAACCTGATCTGGGCAACAGGTTATAATATGATCGCGATACCTTTAGCAGCAGGTGTCCTGTATAATCAAGGGATTCTTATAAATCCGGCTGTCGGTGCAGCGCTGATGTCATTAAGCACAATTATTGTCGCAATCAATGCAAAACTACTTAAAATTGGTTGACATATTTATGAAAATTGAAAGTATCATCAAAAATACTAATAAATAATTAGGTGTCCTCAGAAATAACTATTATTTGAAATAAAGTCAATACATTAGAATAATTAATGTATTGCTTTATTTTTTTTGAAATTATTCAAAAAAAATTTAATCTCCATAAGTTCTACAAAAGTTATTGTTATTATTCCTATAGACAAGAAGTGACAAGGAGAAGGACCAATGGAAGAAAAACAAATAACAAAGAAATTTTCGGTTAACGGGATGACCTGTGTTAATTGTGAAAATAGAATTGAGAATAAACTTAAGAATCTTGATGGGGTAACCAATGTCACTGCAAGTTATCCGCGTTCACAGGTCAGTTTTACATACGACCCGGATCGCGTAGAGCTGTCAACTATTGTACAGACCATTGAAAGCATGGATTATCATGTAAAACGCGCAGGTGAAAAACAAAAAAACAGAACCGCTGAAAAGAAGAATAAAATTAATGAAGTTTTAGGAATCGGCATCATCATTATTGCTGCATTTGTGATTATTAATTATTTCGGTGGTTTTAACATTTTCAACTCATTTCCAGAGGCAAAACTAGGGGTAGGATATGGTGCACTATTATTAATCGGTTTACTCACATCCATTCACTGCGTTGCCATGTGTGGGGGCATCAACCTGTCTCAATGTGTTCCCAATATAAGTATTAAAAGCGAAAAGAAAACGGCAAATCTCAGGCCAGGCATTTTATACAATACCGGGCGGGTGATCTCTTACACCATTGTTGGCGGGATCGTCGGCGCATTGGGATCAGTCGTCAGCTTTTCGGGTACAGCAAAAGGAATCGTCGCTGTTATGGCAGGGGTTTTTATGGTGATTATGGGCTTAAATATGCTGAATCTTTTTCCCTGGCTACGTAAGCTTAATCCCAGAATGCCCAAGATTTTCGCCAGAAAGATCAATGACCAGAAAAAAAGCAATAGTCCTCTTTATGTTGGCCTTTTAAATGGCTTAATGCCCTGCGGACCACTCCAGGCCATGCAGCTCTATGCGCTATCTACCGGTGATCCGGTACAGGGTGCCTTATCAATGCTGGCATTCAGCTTGGGAACTGTGCCGCTGATGTTTGGACTGGGAGCGATTAGCTCATTTCTCAGCAAGAAATTTACCAGTAAAATGATGACGGCCAGTGCCGTATTAGTCCTGATACTGGGCGTATTTATGTTTAGTAACGGCATGAGTTTATCTGGTATTGCGATTCCTTCCCTAACCGGTGGTGTTACAGCGGCTAATGAAGCGCCGCAAAGCAATACGGCAACTGTCGACCAGGGGGGTCAAACAATTACTACGAAGCTTTCAGCGAATAGTTATGAACCCATCACTGTCCATGTCGGAGTACCCGTCAAATGGACCATCCTGGCAGATGAGAGTGACATTAACGGGTGTAACAATCAAGTATTGATTCCAAAATTCAATGTCGAAAAGAAATTAGTGGCAGGTGACAATATCATCGAATTCACCCCAACTGAAACAGGAACGATACCCTACAGCTGTTGGATGGGGATGATTAAGAGCAATATAACAATTGTTGATTAATCGATAATAAAGGGTAATATTAAAAGGAGGATTTAAAAAATGAAAAAATCATTTTATTTATTAGGAAGCGCGTTAGCAATCGCATTGATTGGGATCGTTTTATTTACTGGGTGTACCAGAAGTTCGGGAAACGCAGGAGGAACGTCTGTTTCAAAATCGGCACAAACCCAAACCAGCAGTGATACTCAAAATACGACATCGCAACAGAGTACCAGCAGTTCCGCTGCCAAGTCAAATAGCGGGACCAAAGCCACAGTGAGTGATGGGGTTCAAATGGTAGCAACAACCCTGGATCAAGGTATTTATAAACCGATTGTTGTGCAAACAGGTGTCCCGGTGAAATGGACCATTACGGCAAAAGATGGGGATCTGAACAGCTGTAATAATAAAATGGTCATCAGAAGTTATGGTGTCGAAAAGCAATTAGCAGTTGGTGAAAATGTAGTTGAATTTACCCCGACTAAGGCAGGCACCATCAATTATTCTTGCTGGATGGGAATGGTGGGAAGTACCATAACCATTGTTGACGATATTAACCAATAAAGAATAAAACCAAAGAAAATGAAAAGTTGAGGGAGGGGAATTTAATGAAAAAAGAAACAGTCAAAATAACCGGAATGACCTGTGCGGCCTGTGCGGCCAGGGTGGAAAAAGTAGTCAATAAAATGCAAGGGATAAAAAGTGCATCGGTGAATTTCGCTACCGAAAACCTGTCAGTTGAATATGATGAGACGGAAACATCCCGACAAAAAATCAATGAAGCCATTGAAAAAGCCGGATACGGAACCGTGGAAATTTCCACCCAAAGTGAAGTCACTATCCCAATTGGGGGGATGACTTGTGCATCTTGTTCAGCCCGAGTTGAAAAAGTCCTGGGAAAACTCGAAGGGGTAACCAGTGCATCGGTTAATCTGGCCACTGAAAAAGCCACAGTTCACTACGACACCCAGCAGGTAAAGCTTTCAGCTATCCGGCAGGCTATTGAAAAAGCCGGGTATCAAGCTCTTGAAATAGAGAAAAAAAGTGCGATTGATGAAGATAAACTCCGAAAAGAAAAAGAAATACGAACACTTAAGACTAAGTTAATTGTATCCGCGACCTTTGCTGTTCCACTGCTTTATCTTGCCATGGGGGCCATGATCTGGTGGCTGCGGCTGCCGATCCCCAGTTTTCTGGAACCGATGCAATACCCACTGAGTTATGCTCTGGCCGAAATAATCCTGGTTATCCCAATTATTATTGCTGGAAATCGCTTCTATTCTGTAGGGTTTAAAGCCATTATTCAACGGAGTCCAAATATGGATTCGCTAATTGCCATGGGAACATCTGCTGCGATTCTGTACAGCCTTTATTCTGTTTTTCAGATCCTCATTGGTAATTTTAAGGCAGTACAGGATTTGTATTTTGAAACCGCTGGGGTCATTATTACGCTGATTCTCTTAGGAAAATATCTGGAAGCGGTATCGAAAGGTAAAACATCAGAAGCCATTAAAAAGCTGATGGGTCTTGCCCCTAAAACTGCCATCGTTATTCGGGATAGTGTTGAAATTGAAACCCCTATTGATGAGGTGGAAATTGATGATGTAATTTTGGTAAAACCTGGCGGAAAAATTCCGGTTGATGGGATTGTCATCGATGGAAATACTGCCATTGATGAATCCATGCTCACCGGGGAAAGCATGCCTGTTGATAAAAAATCAGGGGATGCAGTATATGCTGCCAGTATCAATAAAAATGGAGTGATAAAATTCAGAGCCACCAAAATTGGTGGAGATACTGCCCTCGCTCAAATCATCAAACTGGTGGAAGATGCTCAGGGCTCAAAAGCACCCATCGCCCAGATGGCTGATATTGTTTCAAGTTATTTTGTCCCGATTGTCTTTTTGATTGCCGTTCTGGCTTTCTCTGGTTGGTATTTCACGGGTCATTCATTAGTATTTTCGATGACCATTTTCATTTCGGTTCTGGTAATTGCCTGCCCATGCGCCCTTGGTTTAGCGACACCAACAGCAATTATGGTTGGAACCGGAAAGGGTGCGGAGTATGGTATTTTAATTAAGGGCGGCGAAGCGCTAGAAACCACCCATCAGATTAATACCATCGTTTTTGATAAAACCGGCACCATCACCGAAGGCAAGCCTGAAGTAACCGACATTGCCACAGCTTCCGGGATTGAACGAAATTGGCTGCTTCAAATCGCCGCTTCGGCCGAAAAAGGTTCTGAACATCCTTTGGGAGAAGCGATTGTCAGAGGTGCAGAAAAGGAAAACCTGGAAATTCTTAAAATTGATGCGTTTAAAGCAATCCCCGGGTATGGGATTGAAGCGGAAGTTGACGGTGCCCGGCTGCTGCTGGGGAACCGTAAAATGATGGATGAGAACAGTATCGCCCTGATCACTCTGGAAGAAGAATCAGACAGACTTGCTGAAGAAGGTAAAACGCCCATGTACATTGCCATGGATGGCAAACTGTCCGGCATTATTGCTGTTGCCGATGTTGTCAAAGCAAGCAGTAAAGCTGCCATTGCTAAGCTTCATGAAATGGGCATCGAAGTGGCCATGATTACTGGCGATAATAAAAAAACGGCCGAAGCCATTGCCAAACAGGTTGGTATCGATCGAGTCCTGGCCGAAGTATTGCCTCAGGATAAATCAAACGAGGTAAAAAAACTCCAGGCTGAAGGCCGGAAAGTGGCCATGGTTGGAGATGGCATCAACGATGCACCGGCATTGGCACAGGCGGATATTGGTATCGCCATTGGTTCTGGTACCGATGTCGCCATGGAATCTGCTGACATCGTATTGATGCGAAGTGATCTGATGGATGTACCAACTGCTATCAAACTCAGCAAAAGCACCATTCGCAACATCAAGCAAAATTTGGTTTGGGCATTTGGTTATAACGTTGCCGGAATACCCATAGCCGCCGGACTTCTATATCTGTTTGGTGGTCCATTGCTGAATCCCATTTTTGCAGCCGCGGCCATGTCACTGAGTTCGGTTTCGGTACTCACCAATGCACTCCGATTAAAAGGGTTCAAACCATAAAGCGTAATAAGTAAAATTAAAAATGAATTTAAATAAAAAGGAGAAAAGAGTATGAAAAAGAAAATTATTTTAGCAGGGGCAGCCGCATTATTACTAATTGTCCTATCTGGTTGCCAGCAGACAGATGTCGTTGGCAAGACCTCCATCACGTCATTTGATGCGGTTCTTCAGGCAATTCCCAACCAAATTACCGCAGATGAAATGAATGGCGGATGGGCGTTAACCGCACCAGATGGTACCGCTCGTTTTATCTGGAGTAAAGATTACAGCAGTGGCAGCCCTCATGATGTCATGATTGAGACAGATGTGAAACCATTCATCGATGCTGGTCTAGATGTCACCAAACTGCCCGCCGGAATGGTTGTCGGCGATAAGATTATGGTCGGGACCATGTTAGGGGATGAAAAATTAACCTATAAGGGTGAAGTTACACCGCTGGCCTCCTATGAACAGATTGTAAATCTCAAACGCGATCATATTAAATATCACGCAGCTCTTGACCATTACGGCGTAGATCTTGGCGATGGCAATGCATTTGAATGGGCTAAAGATATGAGTACCAATGATAAAGACATTGTTTTTGCACTTAATCCGCAAATGTTTATTGATGCCGGCGTTGATCCCACAAAAGTCGAAGGTTGGGTTTTTGCCAAGGTAAAAACTGAAGATAAAGATAAACAACCAATAGAAGTTGATAAATTCTTAAAACCGTTTAGTATCAAATAAATTGTCTAAAAAATACTCGAAAAAATAACCAAATAAAATTCAAAGAGGTGTAAGAAATGGAAAAAATGATTTTAAATGTCGAAGGAATGTCCTGTGCTCACTGTGAGAGAGCGGTAAAAAATGCAGTCGGGGAACTCGATGGTGTTGAAAGTGTCAATGTCGATCTTAACGGAAAAACTGTCGAAATCGAATATGATCCTGGTAAATTAGGCTTTGAGAGTTTTAAAGCGGCCATCGAAGAAGAAGACTTCAATGTAGTAGGACAAATCTAAACGAATTAAACCAAATAACCGTAATAGTATAAAATCAATATCCTTGAAAATTTTCAAAGATGTCACATGCTGATACGGTTAAAAAGTTGTTTAATAGCGTCTTTGTTTTAAAATAAAGACGCTTTGAAGCAACGGATAATATGGCTCAATACAGATACAAATGAAAATCGATTCATCAATCAGAACGGATTAAAATTTTAAAAGGTGGGAATGAAAATGAAACAGCAAGAAATTGGAGTTGTTATTGAAGTAAAAGGAAATGTGGCAAAAGTTAAAGCCGCCAGACATGGCGATTGTGATAACTGTGGAGCATGCCCTGGGGATAGTGCCATTGTCATGGATGTTCGTAATGCCGTTTCGGCTAAACCGGGACAAAAAGTAAGCTTTGAGATGCATAGTGTAAGTATGGTACTTGCAGCGTTTGTGGTGTATGCTGTTCCTTTATTTGCGGCCGCCGCTGGAGCCGTTATTGGTTGGTCGATTGCAAATCTGCTTGGTCAATCTTTGGTAGCGTTTCAAGTAGGTGGTGGCATAATCGGATTTGGTTTATCACTGGTCGTTATAAAATTATATGATAAAGCTCTAAAAAACAATGTAAAAACTTTGCCTGTGATTACGAAAGTGTTAAATTGAAGTTGGCATTGCTGAAAGTATGATTGTTGATCTGGTGGGAAAAACTGCTATAATAGAGGATAACCCTTAAAAGTGTCGTTTGAAGATTTTAAAAAAGTAATTGGAGAAGTCGCTTGGACATTCGATAACCTGAATGCCTGAGAAATATGGAGGTTTAGTGAGAATGAACAATCATTTTAAAAAAGTGCTTGTTGTGGATGATGAGTTAAAAATAATTGAGGTGGTAAAGTCTTTTCTGGAAAGCAAAGGCTTTATCGTTTTTGCGGCAGAAAACGGCAAACAAGCCCTTGAATTATTTGAGCAGGAGAACATTGCTCTCATTGTACTAGACCTGATGCTTCCAGACATGACCGGCGAAGAAATTTGCATTCAGATTAGAAAAAAATCCCGGGTGCCGATTATTATGCTCACTGCAAAAATTGAAGAATCGGACATGCTTAAAGGGTTGAATATCGGAGCAGATGATTATATTACAAAACCATTCAGTTTAAAAGCCCTTTATGCCAGAATTGAAGCAGTGCTTCGCAGGTCAAGTGATGATCTGGTACCGCTTTATAATAAAGCTTCTTTCAATGACGGCGATTTGGAAATTGATTTCGAAAGTCATCGTATCAAAAAAAATCAGGTGGAAATTAGTCTTACTCCAAATGAATATAAATTACTGGCGGCTTTAATAAAGTATCCCAGCCGGGTTTTTACCCGGGAGGACTTAATCAGGGTAGCATTAGGCGATGAATTTGAAGGGTATGATCGTGCCGTGGATAGCCATATTAAAAACCTGCGGCAAAAAATAGAAAATGATCCCAAGAATCCGGTTTACGTTCTGACTGTGTATGGGATTGGTTATAAGTTTGGCGGTGAAAACCATGAAGCATAGGCTGCGGACGAAATTTTCGCTTACGATCGCATTAGCAATGCTACTGACAATTGGCCTGGTCAGTCTGTTATCAAATTTTTTAATTGAAAAACAGTTTACTAATTATTTGGGAATTCAACAGGAAAAAAGAATTCTGGAAATCGCTGATAATCTGAGTCAGCAGTATAACTCGACGACAAAAACCTGGGACTCCGATTTTGTTCATACGATTGGGATGTACGCACTAAATGACGGCTACATTATTTCGGTGACTGATGCAGCAGGTCAAGTAATCTGGGATGCTGAAACCTGTGATATGACCATGTGCAACCAGGTTACAAATAATATCACAAATTCAATGGCGATGCAGCACCCTCAGTCACAGGGAGAATTTACATCTAAATCGATCAGTCTGACAAAAGATAATGACGTAACCGGAACGGTCAATGTAAAATATTACGGACCTTATTTTTTAAACGAAGACGATTTTCAGTTTTTGAAATCACTTAACCTGATTTTAATTGGAATTGCTTTTATCTCGTTGATTTTCTCAATCGTGTTGGGAACGATTTTAGCTAGACGTTTGAGTAAGCCGATCTTAAAAACGGTTGATGCAACGAAGCAAATCTCTCAAGGTGATTATTCAGTCAGAATTGAGGAAAACACAAACACCACCGAATTGGATGAACTGATTGATGCGATTAATCACCTGGCAGATTCGCTGGGAAAACAGGAAGCGTTGAGAAAACAGCTCACCGCCGATGTTGCCCACGAACTGCGGACACCGCTTACCTCGGTGGGCACTCATATTGAAGCAATGATTGAAGGCGTGTGGGAACCTACCGAGCAGCGACTGCAAAGCTGTTATGATGAAATTTTAAGAATCGGCAAAATCATTCAGGATTTGGAAAATTTGGCCAGGGTTGAAAGTGAAAATTTGAAACTGGATAAAAAACAGCTCAATCTGACTGAGGTGGCAGAAAAGGTTTTAGGAAACCTGGAAGCAGAGATAAGCAGAAAAAAACTGATGGTATCCATAGAAGGAACCCGTTCCGACTTTATTGGCGATCCCGACCGGATCAGTCAGGTACTGATGAATCTTATTTCCAATGCCATTAAATACACGCCGGATGGCGGGCAGATTCAAATTCTTATTACTGAATCAGATCAAGTGGTTGAGATCCGCGTCAAAGACAATGGCTTAGGAATCCCGGAAGATGAACAGCCATATATCTTTGAGCGTTTTTATCGCGCTGATAAATCCAGAAACCGACTAACTGGGGGTACTGGTATCGGGCTGGCCATCGTTAAATCCATTGTGACTGCGCATGGCGGAACCGTGGCGGTTGAAAGTCGTCCAAATGAAGGCAGCTGCTTTACCGTAATATTGCCAAAATAAGAATACCCCGACTTGCTTAAACGATAAGTAAGTCGGGGTATTCTTTGTTTGAAAAAAATAATTTTAAAAATTAGTTTGAAAATGAGAGATCTTTAATAACTTCGCCCGCTAAAATCAGACCCGCTACTGATGGTACAAAAGAAATGCTTCCGGGAATTGATCGTCGGTCGGTGCATTTCCGCTCAGTGCCAGGGGGACAAATACAGTTGGTCTTGCATGAATTCGAGCAATCTTCAATCTGTTTTATCGGTTCTTCGGTGGAAAAAACAACTTTTAAATGCTTGATCTTTCGCTTCTTAAGCTCTTTTCGCATAATTTTGGCCACCGGACACATGCTTGTTTTGAAAATATCAGCAACCTTAAAAAGGGTGGGATCCAATTTATTGCCGGCTCCCATACAACTGATGATGGGGGTGTTTGAGTTTTCGGTTTGGAGAACCAACTCTATTTTTGCAGAAATCGTATCAATGGCATCAACCACGTAAGAATAGGTTGAGAAGTCAAATTGATGCGAATTTTCAGGTAAAAAGAAACATTGATGAATATTGACCTGCGCATTGGGATTGATCTCCAGAATCCGTTGTTTCATCACTTCCACCTTGTATTGGCCGACGGTTTTACGGGTCGCAATCAGCTGACGGTTGATATTCGTCAAGCAGACTTTGTCGTCATCAATCAGATCAAATTGTCCGACACCACTCCGGGCAAGGGCCTCTGCGGTATAACTGCCCACCCCGCCGATGCCAAAGATGGCCACCCGTGATTGTTCCAGTTTTTTCATGGCGTCTCCGCCAAGTAATAATTCAGTTCTTGAAAATTGGTTTAACATTAAAATTCTCCGTTCAGATATTAAATGGTTCAGATGGTTTATAGTTTTAGCAGATTGTTCATTATTATCAACGAGTTAATTATCATAATCATCTAAAAAATGATGTTTAACGCCATCTTGCTTATAGGCAATAATGGTATTGAGATTAACGTTCTCCACACTTTTGAAAATGTTACTCTCGATGTAAGGACTGGTTTGGCGGAATTTTTTCAGTAAGGTTTTCATTTCCTGACGCTTAGAAGCGCCCCCCTCATTGTCAGAAATCATGCAATTTTCCGTAAATCGGCAGGCACATTGAATGAATTGAAGATCGTTATGTAACTTCCAATTAATAATCGCTTCTTCACGGATTAAATACATCGGCCGAATCAGCTCCATGTTTTCGAAGTTGCTGCTCTTGAGCTTGGGCATCATCGTTTGTATTTGTCCGCCGTAAAGCATACCCATCAAGATAGTCTCAATAACATCATCATAATGATGCCCCAAAGCGATTTTATTACAACCCAATTCCTGAGCTTTGCTGTATAAATACCCCCGCCGCATTCGGGCACACAGATAACAGGGTGACTTGTCAATTTCTGCCACCGAATCAAAGATCTGAGATTCGAAAATAGTGGCTTCAATATTCAGAAGCTTCAAATTCTTTATTATCATCTCACGATTTAAAGGATTATAACCCGGGTCCATCACCATAAAAACCAATTCAAACGGGAATTTATTGTGTTTCTTCAGTTCCTGAAATAACTTTGCCATGAGCATAGAGTCTTTGCCTCCAGATATACACACCGCAATTTTATCACCTTCATTCACTAGCTGATATTCATTGATGCCGCTGGTAAATCGGCACCAGATATTGCTGCGAAATTTCTTTTTTAAACTCTTTTCGATTGCTTCATGACGTTGTTCCATTCAATACTCCTATTTTTGGGTAAGATTCGTATAACATTGATCGAATATATTTATAAATTCCTGAATTTCTTTTTCTTCAGTTAAATGACAAAGACTGATTCGCCAGGAACATCTGGCCAGCTCCCGGTTGCCTGTTATAGAGAGGACAGAACGGGAAGGGGTGTTGTCCGTTGAGCAGGCAGATTTTGTTGATACATAGACATTACAATCATTTAATGCTGTTTGAAATATCTGGGCCTTGACCCCTTTTACACTGAGGTTGAGGATGTGTGGCAACGAATGATCGGTACTATTAATATATACCAGGGGGTACGTATTTAATTGGCTTTTCAGCCGTTCATTTTGTTCTCTGACTAGATTTAATTTATTGTCAATCTCCTCGTGGCAGAGTTTCAAAGCTAAGGCAGTGGCGGCAGCACCAGCCGTGAAAGGGGTGCCGCTCCGATAGCTGCTGGTACTCATCCCACCATGAATTAATGGTTCCAACAAGAGTTTTTCATTCCTGAGCAGAACTCCCATTCCATTGAGGCCAAAAAATTTGTGGGGAGAAAAGGTTGCCAAATCTACTGCAGCTAAAGAAATTGGGATCTTGCCAATCGCTTGGGTCGCATCGACATGAAAAAAGCAGTTGGGATAAGCGTCGATGATTTCGCCGATTTTTTCCACCGGTTGACGCACGCCCAATTCACTATCCACGTAGCCGATGGATACCAGGATGGTATCCTTTCGCAGCAATTCTTTTAAATGATCCAGATCGACAGTCCCATCTTTCTTGATGGCAACCAGATCGATTTCATACCCAAGAGATTGTAAATGTTTTAAGGTACCGCTAACCGAAGCATGCTCAAGACAGGTTGAAATAATGTGCTTGCCATTTTCCCGGTAGGCTCTGGCGATACCTTTGATGGCAAGATTATTTGCCTCGCTGGCGCCGGATGTATAGATTACTTCCATGCCCGGGCAGTTTAAAATTTCTCTGATTTCCATTGTCGATTTTTCAATTATTAATTTGGCGCTTTCTCCAGCATGATGTTTTGCATTGGCATTACCAAAAAAGTTTCTACTGATCTCATAAAAGGAATCCAGAACGTGATGATTAACAGGGGTATCCGCTGCATAATCCAGATAAATCATTTATCTAACTCCATATCTTTATCTTTTTTTGTTTATGTAGCTGTCAATGACTGCAAAACTATTAATTAGTCAAAGAATACTAATTTTATAAAATGCAGAGCTACAAAAAAATACCCGTGAGATTTAAAATGAAATCCCAAGGTAATACCATAATTATACTATAGAATTACTATAATACAATCGAAGATTTAGCATTTTAAGAATTTATATTACAAATAATCGGTATTATTTAGTACACAAAAAATTTCAATAAAATCAAAAAAACTAGTTGACAAAAAAAAGATCAGGAAATATAATAATTCATATAGAATTAATATGAAATAAAAATAGAAATGAGGAAATGTGATGTTAAAAATTGCAAAAAATCTAACTGACTTAATCGGAAATACACCCTTATTAGAACTGGTAAATTATGAAAAAAGCCAAGGCGTAGAGGCCAAAATTGTGGCCAAACTGGAGTACTTTAATCCCTTATCTTCAGTAAAGGATCGGATCGGCCTGGCAATGATCGAAGCCGGAGAAAAAGCAGGATTGATCAAAGAAGACACAGTCATTATTGAACCGACAAGTGGAAATACCGGAGTTGGGTTAGCATTTGTTGCTGCTGCCAAAGGTTATCGTCTGATTTTAACGATGCCAGAAACCATGAGTGTTGAACGTCGTAATCTCGTTTCGGCTTTAGGGGCTGAGTTAGTCTTAACACCGGGATCTTTAGGAATGAAAGGGGCAATTGCTAAAGCGCAAGAATTAGCAGAAACTATTCCCAGTGCCTACATCCCCCAACAATTCAATAATCCGGCAAATCCAGAAATTCATCGTAAAACAACCGCAGTCGAAATCTGGAATGATACCGATGGGGAAGTGGATATTTTCGTAGCCGGAATCGGAACTGGCGGTACCATTACAGGTGTTGGCGAAGTTTTAAAAGAAAAGAAACCCGGCGTTCAAGTGGTAGCAGTGGAACCGGAAGCGTCGCCAGTATTGTCAGGCGGAAATCCCGGACCTCACAAAATCCAGGGGATTGGGGCAGGTTTTGTACCAAGTGTTCTTAATACACAAGTATATGACGAAATTATTAAAGTCAGCAATGATCATGCCTTCCAGACTTCCAAAGAAATTGGACGCAAAGAAGGTTTATTAGTGGGTATTTCTTCTGGGGCAGCGATTTATGCAGCGACTGAATTGGCAAAAAGACCAGAAAACAAAGGTAAAACCATCGTAGTCTTATTACCGGATACCGGCGAACGTTATTTATCCACGGGATTGTTTCAATAATGAAAATTTCCACAAAGGGCAGGTATGCCTTACGTTTAATGCTGGACCTGGCGATTAATAACACCGGGGAATATATTCCTATTAAACGGATTGCTGAGCGCCAGGAGATTTCTGAAAAATATTTGGAGCAGATCATTACCCAGATTTCAAGGGCTGGATTTGTTCGCAGTGTCCGCGGATCCCAGGGGGGCTACCAGCTGGCAAGTCCACCAGAAGAATATACGGTTGGGATGATTGTCCGACTGTTGGAAGGTGAATTATCACCAGTAGTTTTAACCGATGAACCAGGAAATTATGAACAGGCAGACAGATCTGTGACAGCAGATGTTTGGCAGGAGATTAAAGATGCCATTGATGATGTAGTAGATAATATTACATTGGCAGAGTTAGTCAGACGCTATCATGAAAAAGGTAATTGCGAATATTATATTTAGTTGAAAAATTTGGCTTGCTTTTACAGGGGAATTTTAACGGTTCGCCTGTGAAAGCAGCCAGATTACTAAGTGATTGCAAGCGATTTGTAAACACCGATTGGTGTTTTTTTTTGAAATAAATTTAGTGAATTTCGCAAAAAGCAGCTGATTTTTACGGTTGGAAAGCAAAAAAATACTCATTTAAAATATGGAAAATTGAATTTTAAAATTGTTTAAAAAACCGCCGTAAAAGTTATTGACAAATGAAAAAGCATCTAATATAATAATCCTACCAAACATATAGGAGATATATGTTATAATTCAAAAAAGGAGAATTTTGAAAGTGAAAATGAGTGTTGTCTGCTGTTGTAGTGTTGGGATTGGATCTGAAGAACAGATGATGAAAAAACAATAACACAATTTGTTGATCATTGTTTTGTAGATTTAATAGTGGTTTGAAGTTCACAATTCAGACCGACTGATTAATTTAAAAAGGCATTATACCAAATTTATTACACACACATAAAAAATAAATTATTTACATTCAATAAATTAAAAAAAGCGAGGATTTAAAATGTCTATTAACAAACAGGAATTATTCGAAAAACTGGCTGACTCTATTGTAGATATGGATGAAGACCTGACGATCGAACTTAGTAATCAGGTTATAGCAGAAGGTGTAGACGCCTATGAAGCGATTGTCAATGGATTGACTGTTGGTATGAATCAGGCTGGAAAACTTTTTGATGAAGAAGAGTATTTTGTACCAGAACTGTTAATGTGTTCAGACGCAATGTACGCCGGTTTAAATATTTTAAAGCCATACATTAAAGTCAATGAACATGAAACAAAAAGAAAAGCGGTTATTGGCGTTATCGAAGGGGATACCCATGATATTGGAAAAAACCTGGTAAAAATTATGCTTGAAACCGGCGGTTATGACATCGTGGATTTAGGAAGAGACATTTCTCCTACTACTTTTGTGGAAAGAGCAAAAGAAGAAAAAGCTGAATTCATTTTCATTTCAACATTAATGACAACCACCATGGAAGGCATGAATGAAGTCATTGAAATTCTGGTTGAAGAAAAAATAAGAGAAGACTATAAAGTGTTAATCGGCGGCGGTCCTGTTTCTCAGTCTTATGCTGATAAAATTGGTGCTGATGGTTACGCAGAAAATGCTGCCGAAGCAGTAAAACTGGCAAATAATATTGTCGCTGCATATGGAAATGAAATCTAAAACAGAAAAATACTAAAAAGTTTAAGACTATTAATTGGAGGAAATTATCTATGTCATTGATACAAAGAAATGAAGAACTAAAATCCCTGGAACGTGTTGTTCTGACGCTGCAACGAAAAGAAGTTGATCGCATCCCTGCGATTCCACTGGTTTGTGGTGCTTCCTATCGAATTTTGGGTTCACGCTATGATAAATGGTCTCAAGATGCTGAAATTGCCACTCAGAGTTTACTGGCTGCCCAGGAATTGATTGGCCAGGATGCCTTTTTACTATTGGTAGACCTTTCTGTTGAAGCTGCTGACTTTGGCCAAGAAATTATTTATCCGAAATTCAGCACTGCGTATCCAGATTTTAATAACCAGTTTATTAAAACCGCTGGCGAATATGACAAAATCAAAAAGATCAATCCACGAGAAACAAAACGGATGAAACAAGTCATTGATATGGTCAAAGGCTTATCCGAGGCAAAAGGCAACGAAGTTGCCATCTTCGGATTCCTTTATGGTCCTTTAGGGGTTCTGTCTCAAATCAGAGGACATAAAGAATTGTTTGTGGATTTAATCAAGCATCCGGAAGAAGTGCTGGCTGCCGTTGATGTGATTACGGATGTACTGATTGAATATGCCATTGCTCAGATTGAAGCTGGCGCTCATTCCATCGTTATCGATCCACTTTATTCTTCAGGAACTGTTTTAAGAAACACCACCTGGGAAAAATTCGAAGGCCCATATTTAAAGCGGCTTGCTGATGCGATTCGGGCAGCCGGTTCGGCTGTTGCCATTCATAATTGCGGTGGCGGTGTTTACTTTGAAGAAGTCATTAAATGGTCTGATCCCGTTGCTATTTCCATTGCCCATCCTGCCCATGGCGCCAAAGACTGGGAAGAACATGCAAAAACATGGGGCGATAAGATTATCACGATTGGATACTCTGATCCAGCTGAAACAGGCTTAGTGTTTACTAGCGACGAAGTGTTGGAAGATTGTACAAAACAATTGGATATCTTTAAAAAGCACCATGCGGGTTTCATCCTTTCCTCTGGCTGTGAATTCCCTCCTAATGGAAATTTATTAAATGCTGCCGCAATGGTCGAAGCGTCTCGAAGATATGGCCGCTGGTCAATATAGTCTTTTAGATATTTCGAGTGATTTAAATAGTGATAAAAATATATATTAAATAAACTAACTCAAGCTGATCAATGACAACTATCAATAAACGTGATAGTTGTCATTGGTTAAAATTGAATTTATGACAAATAGGAAGTGAAAGTATGACAATACAAATTGATATTTTTTCTGGTTTTTTTGGTGCCGGTAAAACCACTTTAATCAAAAAGCTGATTGACGAAAAAGTGTATTCAAAAAAGGTAACTTTAATCGAAAATGAGTTTGGTGAAATCCCGATTGATGGGGCATTTTTAAAAAAATATAATATCGAAATAAAAGAAATCAAAGCAGGCTGCATTTGCTGTTCAACCGTTGGTGATTTTACTAATACGCTAAAAGAGATCATTGAATCGAAAGAAACAGAAAGAATTATCATCGAACCGTCCGGGGTTGGAAAGCTGTCAGAAATCGTTAAGATTGTCAGAAAACTGGAAGGGGTTTATGACATCAATCTCAATTTGGTAATTGCGGCAGTTGATGTGACTATGTATGAAGAGTTTGTGGAATTATTCAGTGAATTTTATGAAGACCAGGTTGTTCATGCCAGTACAATTATTTTGAGTCGAACCCAAAACGTCGATGAAGATGAATTGCAAAAGGTCGTTGCCAGAATCAAAACGATTAACGAGAGGGCTTCCATTGTGACTACTCCCTGGGATGACTTAAGTGGGGTTGAACTCATCGGTCTTTCAGAGGAAGATGGCGAACAGATATTAGTCGAAGACGAAGATGACCATGACCACCTGCACGACCACGACCATGACCATGATCACGATGATGATGATCATAACCACGATATCTTTTCAAGCTGGGGAATTGAGACTCCCAAAATATTCTCCATTGATCTTTTGAAAAGTATTTTTGAAGGACTCAAAGATGAAAGCAGCTTTGGAAAGGTGGTCCGGTCAAAAGGTAAGGTTCAGGTTGACGATGTGAACTGGGTGGAATTTGACTTTGTCCCCAATGCCTTTGAAATCAGACAATCTGACCCGGATGAGATCGGACGAATTACCGTCATTGGCCATGAACTCAATAAAGAAAAGCTAGTCACCGTATTTTAATATGAAGATCAAAGTAATCGCATGCGAAGTGATGCAGGAAGAAATTCAGCGGTTAGAGCCTGTAGATAATCGGGACTATGAATTTGTTTCCATGGATTTTCATCTTTATCCCCAAAAATTAAAAGTTGAATTACAGCGAATTATCGATGCTTCCCAGGATTATCAGCAAATAATCCTGGCCTTCGGTTTATGCGGAGGGGCGGCCAGCGGTTTAACATCAAAAACCAGTGAGTTGATTATTCCCAGAGTTCATGATTGCATTTCAATTTTTTTAAGCTCCGATAAATGCAGTGCCTGTGATTTTAAAAAAGAATTGGGGACATTTTACCTCAGCAATGGTTGGATGATTACCGAAAAGACGATCATTTCAGATTATCAACGGATCTTGAATCGCCTGGGCGAAAAAAAAGCCAAGCGGATGTTGGAGAGAATGTACGATGGGTATCAAAAGGTTTTGTTCATTGAGACGACAGCCGAGTGTCAAGAAGATGTTATCGAGCAATCAAAAGAAATTGCCACCTTATTTGGCGCTGAATATTTAACCGTCAAAGGTGAGACTACTTTTATTAAAAAAATAATTACCGGACCCTGGGATGATTTGAATTTTATAAAAGTTCCTCCCTTGGGAGAGATCACCGAAGAAGACTTTGGAATTAATAAAAAAAATTAATTTATTACAATTAAGTAATTACAATTATAGAATGCTATCTTAAGAAAGAGGAATGAACAATGAATGATTTAACACCAAAGGAACGAATACTCCGTTCATTAAATAAGGAATCCGTTGATCGGGCACCGGTTATCTGTCCGGGCGGGATGATGAATTCAGCCATCGTTGATGTAATGAATAAAACCGGTCATACCTTACCTGACGGGCATCATGACAGCCAATTAATGGCAGACATTGCCAATGATGTCCATGAAAATACTGGTTTTGAGAATTTCGGGATCCCTTTTTGTATGACGGTAGAAGCCGAAGTATTGGGAAGTGAAATCAATTATGGAACCCTGGCCTGTGAGCCAAAAATACAAAAAGAAGTTTTTCCTTCGGTTAAAGAGGTTATTTATCAAGACTTAGGCGCAATGGCAAAAAACAAACGGGTCAACACGATCATTGAAGCGACCTATAGCTTATCAAAAAAATATCCGGAAGTGCCGGTATTTGGCAGTATCACCGGTCCATTAAGTACCGCCGCGTCACTGGTTGATCCCATTCCTTTTTTAAAGGAATTGAGAAAAAATCCCAGTGAAGCTCATCGGGTCGTTGATTATGCTTCAAACCACATTATCGAGCTGGCGAAGCTGATGATTGATAGTGGGGCCAGCGTCATTACGATTGCCGATCCGACAGCAACCGGAGAAATATTGGGACCAGCCATGTTTGATGAATATGCAGTCCAGTATTTGAATAAAATTATTGATGCCATCCATGAAACCAATACCCCGGTTATTGTTCATATTTGCGGGAAAATGAATGCGGTCAGAAAATTTGTTCCGCAAATTAAGTCTGATGCCATCAGCACCGATTCTTCCATTAGCTTGAGAAAACTTAAAGAAGATTATCCCGAATTAACCACCATGGGCAATTTGAGCACTTATCTGTTAGAATTTGGCGAAGCCGAAAAAGTTTCTAAGCAAACGGAAAAACTAAAATTAGATGGAATAAATATTATTGCACCAGCCTGTGGTCTGAGTACATCCACACCACTGGCAAACATCACCGCGATGACCAATCGCGTCAAGGGAGCTTAATCATGGTAAATGTAAATTTCATTGAAGAAAATAAGGCAATTATCGTTGACAAAGGCACAACTATTTTAGAAGCAGCCCAAAAATTGGGAATTGTCATCGAATCGCCTTGTAATTCAGAAGGGGTCTGTGGCAAATGTAAGGTTCAGCTTGCTGCTGGAAGTCTCAAAAATGTCGAAGAATATGGCAAACATCAGCTACCTGAAGAAGAAAAAAAACAGGGCTTTGTGCTGTCCTGTCAAACCAAGGTGACTGGCAACGTCGAAGTCAAAGCTGTCGCTAAAAATCTCAATAAAACCCTGCAAATACTCAATCATGGCCAAAGCTTTGATATTGATGTCAACAGTTTTATAAAAAAAGCCTACAATGGAGATGGTAGGACTATAATAACTGCCGGCGAAGTGATTTTAGGAGAAGAAGTTGGTGACACCTCAGCCCAAAATTACGGCGTGGTCGTTGACATTGGAACGACTACCTTAGTTGCTACCCTGGTTAATATCAATACTGGGGAAGAGTTGCACTCCGTTTCTGCGTTAAATCCACAAAGTCAGCATGCGCAGGATGTGCTATCCCGAATTAAATATGCTTCTGATGAAAAAGGTTTGGATGCCATGTATTCAATGATTACCAAAGAATTGAATAAACTCATCGAAAAGGCCACAAAAAATACTGGCATTGATCATCAGCATATCTATGAAGTGATTTATAGTGGAAACACCTGTATGATCCATCTGGCCGCTAATGTTAACCCTTATTCACTGGGCAAATATCCCTATACACCGTTGTTAAGAGGCGGCAGCAGTTTGAATTTTGATGAACATCTGTTGAACATCTCGAAATTTGGTTCAATTTATCTGCCACCGATTATCTCATCATTTGTTGGGCCAGATATTACCTCCGGGGTGTTAGCCACCCGGCTTCAAGACAAAAAACAAGTTACACTTTTTGTCGATATCGGCACCAATGGCGAAATGGTTTTATCAGATCACGGCACTCTCACTGCAACATCTACCGCGGCAGGCCCAGCTTTTGAAGGGATGAACATCTCTTACGGGATGCGAGCTGAAAAAGGTGCCATTGAATATTTCGAAATTAACGAAGATGGCAGTATTGACATCAAAACCATCGAAGATGGCGAACCGATTGGTATTTGCGGCAGCGGACTGCTAGACATCGTCGGTGAGCTGGTGGTCCACAAAGTCATCGATAAGCGGGGGCGGTTAGCATCTCCGGAAAGCAGCGAACTAAAACAGAATTTAAAAGACAAACTGGTCAAAATCGACGGAAAAATCGCTTTTGAAGTTGCCAACGGTGTCTATCTGACGCAAAAGGATATCCGACAGGTGCAACTGGCAAAGGGCGCCGTTAGGGCTGGGATTGAGTTTTTAATGGACGCCAAAAATCTCAAGGCTCAGGAAGTTGACGAAGTACAGATTGCTGGATCTTTTGGTTTTCATTTGCGAGCAAAAAGTCTGATCAACATTGGTTTGCTGCCAAAAGAATTTGAAGGCAAAATTGATTTTGTCGGCAACACGTCAAAGTCAGGCGGCCTGGCATTTTTATTGAATCAGAAGTATCGGGATGAAATGGAAGTCCTGGTTACAAAAATTGATGTAATTGAATTGTCCAACGGTGAGAATTTTGATCGCATCTTTGTAAACTGTCTATCGTTTGACAAGCAGAAGAAAAGTGCCTAATCACGAATCAAAGAACTCATTTTATCATAAACTGGATAAAATGAGTTCTTTTTAAGTCGTTATAATTTTGTTGGCCAAAAAGTAAGGATGGAATTAAATCTTGAACAACCGAACAAAATCAGTTTCGATGTCATCAATAGTCTCATAGGTTTCTTCAAGTCTAAGTAACCGTTTCAAAAATAGTTTTTGCTCAGGCGCTAAATTTAGTTCGTCAAACCAAGGTGATTGCTTGTGTTTTTTAGTCGTCTCATAGGACGAATAGAATAAATACAGTAAAAAATCGCCAAGATAAGAAAAATCCAAATCAAACGGGTATTGATTTGGATCAGTCCATCTTGCCAAACCAAAATCCACAAGATAAACGGTTTCCTGATCAATCAGAACGTTGGGTATGCGGATATCACGATGAACGATACTATTTTTATGAAGGTATTTTATAATGCTGATGAGTTGACAACCAATATTGAAAATTTCTTCATTGGAAAATTTATAATTCTGTTTAAAAAGCATGTCTTTCACCGTGTTCCCAGGTTTATACTCCAGAACAAATCCATAAAAGTTCTTTTCGTTAATAATCCCCAATAACTCAGGAACCCTGATGTCATTTAGCTGCGAAAGCATGACAGCTTCAAAGGCATTATTTCTCGAATTCTGCTTAAACATCTGAGGCTTGAATTTTTTCAAGATAACCGTTTGGCCCGTATTTGAACCTGCAAGAAAGCAGATACCATATCGCCCATGGCCAATTAGGGTTAATATGGTATATCCGCCAACTTGTTTTCCAATAAGGTTTAACTTATTATTGAAAAGCATCCGTTTACTGATTTACTTTTTGACCACAGCTGAGACAGAATTTTGAACCAGGTGGAAGTTTTTCACCACAGTTTAAACAGAATGCGGCAGTATTTACTTTTTGACCGCATTGCAGACAAAATTTTGAACCCGCTGGAATTGTGGCGTTGCAACTTCCGCAAACCGTTGTGTTTTGACTATTGGTCGGTTGGTGACTGGTCTGAGTAGTTTGAGAGGGATGCCCCATGTTGTTATGTTGGGTACGTCTTCCGCTGCCAGAACCAGAACCCAAGATATCAAACATATTTCCGAATAGTCCTTTCTTTTTATAGTGACTGCTGCCCTGATTTCCGCTTTTATAATGTTTGCCCTTTGATGACCTTGATGAATAACTCATTTTTTACACCTCTTTTTTATATATGATTTTAGATAGTTTTAATTTATAGTATCAACCCTGTTTTCGTCAAGTGAATTAAACAAAATTAAGGTTTGATGCAATTCAAAGAATTGCATTGTACCAGGAAAAAGAAGCGCTATTCAAATAGAGAACTAGATCTTTATTTGAATAGCGCTAGATATCAAAAATACTTATAAAAAGTTAGCTGGCTTAAATCCGATAATCATTATTTAGAGTCTCCATTAAACCGAATTCCATCAAAATTTCTTCAAGGCGTTCTTGAGACATGGGTTTTGGAATAACGTAGGATTTATTATTCACAATTTTATCCGCTAATTGACGATACTCTTCAGCCTGAGGAACATCAGGATTGTATTCCAGAACGGTTTTCTTTCGTATCTCGGCACGTTGTACAACGTTGTCTCGGGGGACAAAATGAATCAGAGTTGTTCCCAACTCTTCAGCAAACGCCCGCAGCAATTCCAATTCGCGATCAACATTTCGACTGTTGCAGATGATTCCTCCAAGTCGGACAACCCCTTTTTGGGCATATTTTTCAATGCCCTTGGCAATATTATTGGCGGCATACAAAGCCATCATTTCACCGCTGGCGACGATATAGATCTCCTTTGCTTTACCTTCCCGGATTGGCATTGCAAAACCTCCACAAACAACATCGCCAAGGACATCATAAAAAACATAGTCCAGATCATCAGTGTAGGCACCAAGATTTTCCAGCATGCCGATGGAAGTAATGATCCCTCGGCCAGCACATCCGACACCAGGCTCTGGTCCGCCAGATTCAACACAGCGAATGCCGCCATAGCCCTCTTTCATAATGGAATCCAGCTCGACGCCCTGGCCCTTTTCCCGAAGGGTATCTAAAACCGTTTTTTGGGCTAATCCACCCAATAATAATCGTGTTGAATCGGCTTTTGGGTCACAACCGACAACCATAACTTGTTTGCCAAGTTGTGCTAAACCGGCAGTTAAATTTTGAGTGGTTGTGGATTTCCCGATACCACCTTTTCCATAAATCGCTATTTGACGCAGTTCTTTTTGTGCCATATTTGAGGATCTCCTTTTTATTGCTGTTTTGTAGTTAAATTATTTTCATATAAGATATAAATTAAAACCCATGATACGATCAGAATTTTATTGCAGCTACGCAAATAAAAAAGAACACAATCTAAAGAACTATTACAAATAGTTGCAAAAGATGTGTCCTCTGGTTTTCCAGTCAGAAACATAAGTTTAGGTGAAAATCATATTTTACAAATCAGATATGAATGATATGCTATAAATTTAAGCTACTTCCGACTATTTGTCAACAGTTATTTTTAGCAAAGGATATATTTTAGCTGAAGATAAATTTGAAAACGTTATAGAAAATAAAAGAAATCAAAAATCAAAAAAAGTATTGACTTATTATTAAGGACATATTAAAATCATATAATACATATATGAATACAAAGTATTTGATAATTACAGCGAAATACTATTTGGAGGTAATGATGGAGAGTCCTAATGAGAAAAAAAGAATTGAAATTGACACAAGTGTTCAGGATAAAATCCAAGAAGTACTTTGTCAAATTAACAATGGATCTGTTACCATTATCAAACAGAATAATGCCGTGGTTCAAATAAATTTAGTTGAAAAACTAAAGCTTGTATAATTTGGCCAACAAATCTTGAGAAAAGGAAATGATCATGATATTAAAGAATAGAGAAAACCAGAGAGTAACTCAAATATCAGAAAGTGATTTAAAAAAGCTGATTGATTATATTGAAAGCATTCAATATGGATCTGTTACCTTGATCATACAGGACTGCAAGATTGTTCAAATTGAAAAGAGTGAAAAGATCCGGTTAAAATAATCTGTTTATCTAAAACAGGTAATTCAAAACTGAATTTTAGCATAAAATATTGCAAAATAATAATCAAGTGAAACTGACTAGAAAACTAGAGGTTTCAGAAAAAGCAAGAACTTTTTCTGATGCCTTTTTTTATTTGTTTATTTTTGAAGAGCATTTTGTTGATTGGGCAAGTAGAGTGCGATTAATGGACAGGTGCAAAATTAATTAAGCTAAAATTTGCGAGTTTGGTTAGTTAAAGAAAGGAAATGTAGGAATGGCATATCGAGTAGCGATAACATCATCTGACGGCAATCAAATTGATCAGCATTTTGGCAAGTCAAAAAGCTTTTATATTCTCGAGATTGAAGAAACCGGGGAGTGGGAAACCATAGAGTTGCGAGAAGTCGAAGCAAGCAAAGTTGAAGAGCTAGCAAAGAAACTGGGAGTAAAGTGCGAATGCGCCGGTCATAATGATGTATATCTGAATTATGTGAGTTCATTATTAGGCGATTGCACCTACCTATTGACTTCTCAAATTGGGGCGAAACCATATAATGCTTTACAAGAGAATAATATCAATAGTCTTGAAGCGCCCAGAGATTTAGCTGTGGCAATTGAGAAAGTGAACAGCTTCCATTTAAAAACAAAATAAAAGATAAAAAGGTAATGTATCTATTGAAGCAGTAGATAAGGTGATAAACATGAGAATAGCGGCCGCAAGTTCCGATGGAAAATTAATCAATCAGCATTTTGGACATGCAAAAGATTTTTATATTTTTGAAAAAGATGCAGACCGGTTCCGGTATCTGGAATTGCGGACTGGAAAACCATTCTGCAATGGCGGAGAACATGACGATGATGAACTCGAAGATGCGATTAACCTCATTGAAGATTGTTCCTATGTTTTAGTAACCCAGATTGGGAATGGCGCTGAACTTGAATTAAATAAGCGCGGAATCATCGCAAAAATAGCCAGAGGCTTTTTTAATGATTGTTTAATAGAATTTCATAACGAATTAGCAGAAGGGAATCAATAAATGAGTCAGTTAAATAAGGTAAAAGAACAGCATCCATGCTTTGGTGCTAAAAAAAACAAGGGCAGAATTCATTTGCCGGTGTGTCCGGCGTGCAATATCGAGTGTAAATTTTGCGATCGGAAAATAAACGACCATGAAAATAGACCGGGAGTGGCTTCGACCATTCTTAAACCAGAAGAAGCAGCAAAATCAATTGGTAGAGCGTTGGAACTTTGCCCAGATATTACGGTTGCCGGAATTGCTGGTCCGGGAGATACCCTTGCGACTGATGGTGCGATTCAGACATTTCGGCTGATAAAAGATCAATATCCGGAATTACTAAAATGTATGAGTACCAATGGACTACTCTTAAATGAACGGGCCGAAGAATTAATCGAATTGGGAATTGATACCTTAACAGTTACGGTTAATGCAGTAGATCCTAAAATTCAGGCGCAGATCATTTCTGGGATTCGCTATCATGGAAAACGGTATGAAGGCGAAGAAGCGGCAGAAATACTCATTCATAATCAGTTGGAAGGCATCCGAAAGATGACCGCGGCGGGGGTTGTGGTCAAAGTCAATACGGTATTAATCGTCGAAATTAATCGAAATCACATCCAGGAAATTGCAAAAGCAGTCAGCGAAGTCGGGGCAAGCATGTATAATATTATCCCGTTAATTCCCCAGCATGAATTGGTCAATTGTATTGAACCGGAATGTGGCGATATTGATGGTGCAAGACAGGAAGCTGAAGCGTATATTGATGTATTCAGACATTGTCAGAGATGCCGTGCTGATGCAGTCGGTATTCCAGGCGGACACGATTATGGGGATCAGATCTATCTCAAACGATTAGAAGTTAAAGACACATTTTCCCACGGTTGATAGCAATCAAAAAAATCTTTGTAAATTAAATTTCGATAACTCATTCATTTTCTTCGGTCAAATGACAGGAAGTTAATGAGTTAATATAAAAAGCACTTATTTAGGGCTAATATTTTATTTTAGATCAGTTAAAGAAAGGAAGACGACGATGAAAGCACGGAAATTAGAAAAATTAAATTTATCGATGTGTTGTTGCATGCCAGTGGGGATGTTTAATTGTTGTACCATCAATATTAAAAAGATTCTATGATGCGATATCAAGCTGCAAATAAGCAGGTTTCTCATTATAGAGACCTGTTTTTTTATTTTCGATTACTAATAAAAATTTTATTTAACAAGCGAAGGAGAAACGATTATGGCGAATGAAAACTACAAATTTGATACCTTAAAAGTAAGAGGGGGTTACAAGCCCGAAGATCACAATTATTCGGTTGCGGTTCCCATTTATCAGACGGCGGCATATGATCTGGGAAGTCCGGATCGTGCTGATAATCTTTTTTTAGGTAATGAAGAAGGTTTCTTATATACCCGGGTCAATAATCCCACGGTGGATGTGCTGGAAAAAAGAGTGGCTGCTTTAGATGGCGCTGTAGCTGGTATTGCATTAGCGGCAGGAATGGCTGCGATTGCTTATACCATTTTAAACATCGCAGAAGGTGGAGGACGGATATTATCCAGTGCATACATTTATGGCGCTGCTTCAGACAGTTTTAAAAAAATATATCCTAAATTTGGGATATATTTTGATCTTTCCAGAAATTTTGAAAACCTGATTGAGCTGGAAAAAGAAATCAAACCAGATACCAAAGCAATCTATGTCGAATCAATCAGTAACCCCAACGGTGCCCTTGTTGATATTGAAGCGTTAGCAGAGTTAGCGCATAAGCATGGCATCCCGTTGGTCGTGGATAATACCTTTGCAACCCCCTATTTGTTTAATCCCATCAAACATGGTGCGGATATTGTTGTTTATTCCGCAACCAAAGCCTTAAATGGTCATGGAAACGTGATTGCTGGACTGGTTTTGGAAAGTGGCAATTTTAATTGGGATTCAGAAAAATTCCCGCAGTTCCAGGAAAAACACTATACCTTAAGAGATGAACAGGATAAACCCCGAAGTTTTGCCGAAAAATTCCCGGATTTCCCTTTTACCACACGGATCAGACTGAATTATCTCAACTATCTGGGGGCATCCATCAGCCCGTTTGATGCCTATTTAATACTGCTTGGGATTGAAACCCTGTCAGAGCGCATCCAGAAACAGGTTTCCAACACAATAAAAGTGATTGAGTATCTGGAGAAAAATGAACATGTGGAATGGATTAAATATCCATCATTAAAAACAAGCCCCTATTATGAATTGTCTGAAAAGTATTTTCCCCGGGGGACTGGTTCGGTTCTGTCATTCGGATTTTTGGGAAGTCTTGAAAAAATCAAGGAGTTTATCGAAACGGTTAATATCTTCAGTTATCATGCAAATGTAGGTGATGCACGATCATTAATAATCAATTCGCCAAGAACCACTCACAGTGAATTAACGCCTGATGAGCAAAACTATGCCAAAATTGAACCAAATTTGATTCGATTGTCAATTGGACTGGAA
Organism: Acetobacterium woodii; assembly: GCA_016213825.1. Classification (GTDB taxonomy): domain Bacteria; phylum Bacillota; class Clostridia; order Eubacteriales; family Eubacteriaceae; genus Acetobacterium; species Acetobacterium woodii_A. Next base: position 168,683 of record JACQZP010000019.1, read on the forward strand.
GATCCGGATGATTTAATAGCAGATTTAGATCAGGCATTTAAGCAGGTATTTAAGGAAGCATAAAAAGAAGCAACATTAATTTTAGGTAATTGTGTGGACGCTATTTCTTTGGCATTTTAAGATCAAACTTTATGATCGTGCCGATAAATCTCACAATTACCTAAAACTAAAATCAGGAAAAAGGTCAGGTGTTTTGATTGAGTAAAGTTAATTTAGAAAGATCTGAAGTTGAGGTAAGAGAGCGCCGTCTTGGTTCTATTACCGGCTTTGAAGGAAGTGCCAAAGAGCTGATCGATTCGGCCAGATGTGGCAGTTTGAAAGATAAAAGCCGCTCGTTTAGCCAGTGTCTGGGCTGCTCGACTTCCAATGCGGCGTGTACGGTTATTCTTATTCAGGATGCAGCTGTCATCAGTCATGGTCCGGTTGGCTGCGGCGGTTGCCTGCATGAATTTGCATTTACCTATCGGGTGAATGGTGTCCACAGAGGCGTAGATAATCCAACGCAACGACGCATCTTCAGTACGAACATGAAAGAGGAAGATACGATTTACGGCGGCAGTGAAAAGTTGTTTAAAACTATTTATGAAGTTGAACGACGGGTGAAACCCAAGGCCATCTTTATTGTCACGACCTGTGCATCGGGAATTATTGGTGATGACGTGGAAAGCATTGCCGAGGAAGCCGAAGACGAAATCGGGATACCTGTAGTGGCAATTTTTTGTGAAGGGTTCCGCTCAAAAATCTGGACCTCCGGATTTGATGCGGGTTACCATGGCATTGCCAGAAAATTGATAAAAAAAGCCACTAAAAAACAAACGGATCTCGTCAATATTATCAATTTCTGGGGCACCGATATTTTTGCCGACTGGTTTGGCAGATTGGGATTACGGGCAAATTATTTAACGCCTTACGCAACCATTGATCAAATTGCCCACTCGTCAGAAGCAATTGCCACCATCCAGATCTGTTCAACCTTGGGATCGTATCTGGGGGCAGCATTAGAACAGGAATATGATGTGCCGGAGATACGGGTTTCACCGCCTTATGGCATTGCTCAGACCGATCGATGGTTTCGGGAACTGGGAAAAATAGCGAACAGAGAAAAAGAAGTGGAAATATTTCTGGCAGAGGAACGGGAACGCTGGCTGCCCCAAATTGAAGAACTGCGTAAACAACTGGCAGGAAAAACAGCCTATGTTACCGCCGGGGCATCACATGGACATTCACTGCTGGCACTGTTGAAAGAATTAGGCATGAACCCGCAGGGGGCAGCGATTTTTCATCATGATCCCATCTATGATAATGGTGCCGTTGAGTCCGATTCGCTGCAGAATGTGGTCAATGATTATGGTGATATCCCCAACTACAATGTTTGCAACAAGCAGGAGTATGAGTTAGTCAATGTCTTAAATCGGATTCGTCCAGATGTACTGCTGGCTCGTCACGGTGGGATGACCCTTTGGGGAGCCAAGTTTGGGATACCCTCATTACTGATTGGAGATGAGCATTTTGGAATGGGGTATCAGGGGATTGTTCAGTATGGCGAACGGATTCTTGAAACCATCGAAAATGATGAATTTGTAAAAAATCTGGAAAAACATGCCATCAACCCTTACACAAAATGGTGGCTTGATCAGGATCCTTATGCTTTTCTGGGAGGTGACACCAATGTCAGGACTTATTGAGCAGCAACGTTTTATGTGTGCCATCGGTGGCATGCAGACAGTTGTGGCGATTCCCCGGGCGGTTCCGATTCTTCATTCCGGCCCGGGATGCGGAACCATGGTGTCGGGCTTTTTTGAAAGAGCCACCGGTTATTCAGGCGGCAGCACGGCGCCGTGCACCAATTTTAGTGAGTCGGAGGTTGTTTTCGGGGGAGCGGAAAAACTGCAGCGACTAATTGAAAATACTTATAAGGTGCTGGATACGGATCTTCAGGTTGTTTTAACCGGCTGCACATCGGCCATTGTTGGGGATGATGTCGGGAGCGTCGTCAGTACCTTTGCCGATGAAGGAAAACCGATCGTTTATGTTGAAACAGCCGGGTTTAAATCAACCAATTATGAAGCCCACAGTACAATTGTTAATGCGATTATTGATCAATATGTTGATAAGTTTATTGACGCTGCTGATGAGAAAGACCCCAAACTGGTCAATCTATTTGCCTCAATTCCCTATCAGGATCCGTTCTGGAAAGGAAATCTTGAAGAGTATAAGCGACTGCTTGAAGGGATCGGGCTTAAAGTAAATATTCTGTTTGGGCCTTATTCCGGTGGCGTCGATGAGTGGAGAAGTATCCCAAAAGCCGGATTCAATATCCTTATCTCACCCTGGTATGGCACAGAAATTGTCACACATCTGGAAGCGAAATATAACCAGCCATTTTTTCAGTTTCCATATATTCCCATTGGCGGAAATGAAACGACCCGTTTTTTGGAAGATTTGATCATCTTTGCAAATGATCATGGTGCTGAGCTTTCAATGGAGCAGGCAAAGCACTTTATCAAAACTGAAGAATTGGCATTTTATGAAGAAATTGATAATCTGGCCACGTTTCTGTTGGAATTTCGCTATGGTTTACCCAGCTTTGTGCACATCCTCCATGATGCCGGCTATGTGCTGGGAATTTCGAAATTTTTGCTTCATGAAGTGGGGATCATACCGAAAGAATTATTTATTACCGATGATACCCCGGAAGAATATCAGGAATTAATCACCTCTCTGGGATTAAAAATATCAGAGAAGCGGGCGATTCCCATCTTATTTAAAGCAGATGCCGGCGAGGCTCAGGAAATTATAAAAAAAACTGACCATCGGGGCCGTGGACTGATTATTGGCAGTGGTTGGGATAAAGAATTGGCCAAAGATAAAAATTATGATTTCTTATCGGCGGCACTGCCTTCACCCTATCGAATGATCTTAACCTCGGGTTATGCCGGCTACAAAGGTGGTTTGCGCTTAATTGAGGATATTTATAATAAAGCACTTGATACCTACCGCTAGAAAGCGGTAAGACGACAGATTAGTTTTTTAAAATAATCGAAGAATCTATAAAAAGGGTAGGTGCTCAAAAGCGAGTGACTGCCCTTTTTTATGCAGTACAAAAATATACACAAGCGTTTTGCTTAGGAGGTAAAAATGAGTAAACAATTGCTGGCAGTTGCCGGAGGAAAAGACACGGCAGATATTGTTGTGAAAAACGGAAAAATCGTCAATGTCTATTCGGGAGAAATTTATGACGGTGGGGTTGCCATCAGCGGAGACACGATAGCCGCTGTTGGAGATGTTGATTATACTATTGGCGAAAATACAAAAATTATTGATGCCGAAGGACATTTTATTACCCCGGGTTTTATTGATGGGCACATTCATCCGGAAAGTACTAGCCTGTCAATCCGTTCCTTTGCGGAAATTGCCTTAAAACATGGAACTACGGCCATCCTTACAGATTTACACGAGGTGGGCGTAGTAGGCGGGTTGGAAGCCATTGAGGCGGTACTTGAAGAAGCGGAAGCGACTGATTTAAAGCTGTATTTTGTTGTCCCATCCCATGTGCCATTTTCCCCGAATCTGGAAACCAGTGGTGGCAGCTTTAATGCTGAAATTATCAAAAAGGCATTGGATCGCCAGGATGCGGTAGGGTTATCAGAGGTCGTTGGGCCCTATGTTCTGGCAGGATTCCCTGATTTGCTGGAATCAATCGATGAAACTCTGGCCAGAGGAAAAACCGTGCATGGGCATCTGGCAGATATCGAAGGGTCTGCCCTTAATCTCTGCACCGCGGCAGGGATCAGTACCGATCATGAATCACTGTCTGGTGAGGACGTTGTTGCCAGGTTACGGAATGGTATCCATGTGCAAATTCGTGAGGGATCGGCTGCCCGAAGCTTGAAGGACGGGTTAAAGCCCATAATCGAAAACAGTCTGGATACATCGCGAGTCAGCATTGTCACAGACGATCTTCATACCATCGATGCTGTCAAAAGAGGGCATCTTGATGACGCAGTTCGAACAGCTTTGGAAGCGGGAATCGATTTTGTAACGGCCATTCAATTGGTCAGTTTAAATCCAGCGCGAGCCTTTAAGCTTGATCATGAAATTGGCGGTTTGGCCCCAGGCAAAAGAGCGGATATTAATCTAACCAGCGGTGCCGAAGACTTCAAAGTTATCTCGGTTATCGCCGGCGGAAAACCCATCCTGGATCATGGTAATTTGTTGATCGCCTATCCCAAAGCTGATCATCAGCCGATCTTATTAAATACGATCAAATTAGCAAAGCCTGTCGTTGCCGAGGACTTTAAGGTTTATGTATCAGAAAAAGCCAAACAAGTGAAGGTGCGGGCAATGGAAACCTTACCCTGGATTCCGATTACAAATGAGAGAATTGTTGATCTTAAAGTGAAGGATGGGGTCGTACAAGCAGATATTGAACAGGATGTTTTATATATTGCCCAGGTAGAACGCTATGGGAAAAACGGAAATATCGGCAAGGCCTTTATGGGTGGATTTAATCTGAAAGCGGGAGCAATTGCTTCATCCGTTGGTCATGATAACCATAATATTATCGTCCTGGGAACAAATCATGAGGACATTGCTATTGCTGTGAACCGTGTAGCTGAAATTCAGGGCGGGCAGGTTGTGGTTAACAATGGCGAAGTGTTAAACGAAGTAGCCTATCCTATTTTAGGGTTGTTATCCGATTTGTCAGCGGAAGAATTGGCGGAAAAGAAAGAAGAACTAAACCAGTCCATTCGCGAATTGGGTTCGGGCATTGCGATACCATTTATGTTCTTATCATTTATTTGTCTGGCTGCTATTCCATCCTATGCAGTGACAGACCATGGGTTTATTGATGTTATCAAACAGGAAATAATTGATCCTATTCTGGAAATAGTTGAATAAGCATTGAGGAGAAACGATGGGATTTGATCAGAAATTAATAAATGTAGCATTAGAAAAACTATATTTTTAAGAAGATCGTTAAAAAATCACCGCGATAATTTATTTAATTATCACGGTGATTTTTTTAAAATGTTTTTGTGGGAAAGCGATTGGGTAGCGTAATGCCTGCTCGTTTACAGATTGAAGCGGCTCTGGCCTTTGCTTCTTTGAGGATATCTTTTTCATCTAAGGTTTGAATGGCCCGTTCTTTCATCAGCCACTTGCCATCGCACAAGGTGCTTTCGACGTTTGAGGAGTGCATCGAGGTAACCAGGTTGGCGATGGGATCATGAAGAGGCAGCATCGAAGCAGAGTTGGGGTTGATAATAATGAGGTCTGCTTTTTTGCCGACTTCGAGACTTCCGTAGAGATCTTCATCAAGTAAGGCTTTGGCACCATTTTTAGTGGCCATTTGCAGTATTTCTTCAGCCTTCATAACGGTCGGATCCAAGCGCCAGCCTTTATGGATTAAAGAGGTCAGCCAGAGTTCGTCTACCATATCCATGCGATTACTGGAAGGGGCTCCGTCGGTACCGATCGTGACACAAATACCTTCTTTGAGCATTTTGGGAACCTTAGCAAAACCTAGTACTCTCATCGCCGCAGCGGGATTATGAGATACTTTAACTTGTTTGTCCCGGAATAAGGCAACCTCTTCATCAGTCAGCCACACCGTATGGACAGCAAGAAAATTTTTGTCCAATACGCCAAGTCGGTTAAGGTGGGTTACGGTGGGTTCACCATAAACTTCCATGGTGTAGTCAATTTCGTCTTTAACTTCGGCAACATGCATGTGAAGCCCCACATTATACTTATCAGCCAGCTCTTTAGATTTGATAATCAAATCATCGGAATTATTGAAAATAGTACGCAGTCCAAACCAAATTTGAACACGACCATCAGCGGTATTATGATACTTTTTTAAATCTTCTTCCTGCTGATCCAATTCATCCTGAGTGCTGCGCTGCCAGATCTTAGGTAAGCCTTCACCGCAATCCATGACAGATTTGGCCAGCTTTGCCCGGAGTCCAGCTTCGGTCACCCCTCTAACCATACCACTGACAAATTGTCCGCCAGGCTCAGCAAAAGAAGTCACGCCGGCCCGGATCTGCTCAAGACTGCAAAGCAGGGTCGAGATATAAGAATCCTCTTCGGTCAGGTTACTTTCATATGGCCAGATACGTTCATGAAGCCAGGTTAATAAATTGACATCGTCGCCAAGTCCCCGGCCCAGTTGTTGTGATGTATGCACATGGGTGTTGACAAATCCCGGGAGTACATATTTGCCCTTTGCATTAATTTTTTCGGCCTTTTTTTTGACGAGTTTGTTATCCACCTTACCAACCGCAATTATTTTATCGTTCTCAATCAAGATACTTCCATTTGTATAGACTTGATTTTTAGCGTTCATTGTAACAATGTAAGCGTTCTTAATTAAAATTTGTCCCATTGATGCCTCCTTATTTAAAACGTGATATTCATATCGTAAAAATATGAATTAAAATACATTATACTCTTTAAAGTGAAATTGTCAATATGATGATGGGTATAATAGCAACTTATCCACTTGGCATAAAATCAAAAACATCCTTGACAAATTTTATTCTATGCGATATTATTTCATATAAATCATATATGCTTTATATGAAATAAAGTGAAGCGGGTTAATATGAATATTCAAGCTAATATAGAAAAAGAGAAAGACTATCTGGTGTCGGTTAGGCGACATTTACATAAAAACCCTGAGTTGAGTTTAAAAGAATATGAAACAGCCACTTATATCGAAGAACAGCTGGATTCTTTTGGGATTACTCACCGCAGAGTGGGGGAAACTGGCGTTTTAGGAATTATTACTGGCAAGCAGGGAAGTGGCAACAAAATTTTATTGAGAGCCGACATCGATGCCCTGCCCATTCAAGAAAATACATCAGCCACTTATCGCTCAAAAAAACCAAATGTCATGCATGCCTGTGGGCATGATGTCCATACCGCGGCACTTCTTGGGGCGGCTAAAATTCTCCAGGCACAAAGCGAACTATTTGCAGGTGAAGTATTACTGGTGTTTCAAGCGGCGGAAGAATTCGGTCGGGGATCACAATATTTTCTGGCAGAGAAGATAACAAAGGATGTCGATCGTTCATTCGGCATTCATGTCGCTCCTGATTTCCCGGTCGGTACCATCGCAATGACCAAAGGTGCTGATGCAGCAAGCTGTGATTATTTTAAAATTGCGGTAAAAGGAAAGGGTGCCCACATTTCAAAAGTACATCAGGGCATTGATGCCTTACATATTGCGAGTTTGATTGTCACGGAACTTCAGACTTTGGTAAAACGAATTGTTGATCCCTGTGAAGTTGCATTAATTGGCGTAGGCAAAATTTCATCAGGTACTTCTTATAATATTATTGCTGAAGATGCGTTTTTAGAAGGGACGACTCGCGCCTTTACCAATGAGACTCAAGGTCTGCTGCAATCAGCAATACCAGAATTAGCCGATCAGATTGCTCAGAAACACGGTGGCAAGGCAACAACTAAATTTGAATCATTTGCAGCAGCTCTTATTAATGACGATATCGCTTTTGATGAAGTATATAAGATAGCCAGTTTAATCATCGGCGAAGAAAATATTGTCACTGAACAAGAGCTCATTGTAGGGCTGGGATCAGATGACTTTTCAGAATACCTACAAGATACAAAGGGCGTTTATGTGCATATTGGCACAGCCAATGAACACAACCCGGATACAAAGTACTCTTTGCATAACAATAAATTTGATGTGGATGAACAGGCGTTGCTGATAGCAGCAAGTCTGCATATTGAATATGCTCTTTCCATTTTAAAAGGCGAGACGGATATCCATTTATGGGACAGCTATGCTTATAGCATCTAAAATAATCCAGGTCAATTTAAAATAATATGAGAACCCGTTTTGAAAAAATCTCGTGTAAAAACCAAGGAGGAGCTATGGACGAAAACATTGTTTTAAAGAAACTGTATGAAAAATATATCAGTCCGACAAAAAAGAAGCGTGAAAAATATATGGGTGTTGAAATTGAAATACCGATTGTCAATCTAAATGGCGAACCGGTCGAGTTTTCCATCGTTCATCAACTGACGGATGCATTTGCGGCAGAGTTTAAAATGGTACCTATCAGCGTTGACGATGATGGCCACATCTGCTCACTTCAAAATTATCAAAACGGTGATAATTTTTCTTATGACTGCTCCTATAATAATTTGGAACTTTCAATGGGTAAGGAACAAAACCTGAATATTTTATCAGAAAGATTCAAAACGTATTATTCATTTATTAATGGTTTTTTAAACCTGTTTAATCATACTCTTACCGGTATGGGGATTAATCCTTATCGAAAAACGAATCGAAATGTACCCATAAAGAATGAGCGCTATCGCATGTTATATCATTACCTGGGGTCATATAAAAATTATTCACATCCGGAATTTTTCCATAATTATTCAGATTATGGGATGTTCTCCAGTGCGTCTCAGGTGCAGATTGATGTGGACTATGCTGATTTGTTGGATACGATCAATGTTTTTTCAAAGTTGGAACCCATTAAAGCCTTGTTATTTTCCAATGCAGTGATGCCAGAAGATGAACATGGTACGCTTTGCGTTCGGGATATGTTATGGAACAACAGTATGCACGGAGTCAATTCTAAAAATGTTGGACTGTTTGAATGCGAATTAAAAAGTGAAGATGATTTACTTGCGTATATCGCTAAAACAAGTTTATATTGTACCATGCGAGACGGAAGGTACATTAATTTTGAGCCGACTCCCGTGTTGGAATACTTCAAAAAAGATACGATCAATGGAGAATTCTGGAATGGAACTGCGTACGAAAAGATAACCTTTCAGCCTCAAATTGAAGATATTGAATATCACAGAACCTTTAAGTTTGAAGACCTGACTTTTCGTGGAACCATTGAATTTCGCAGTTGCTGTTGTCAGCCAATTTCTGATGCGATGACCGTGGCGGCTTTTCACATTGGTTTGATTACGGTTTTGGATCAAGTGAAACTATTTCTGGACGATGATGACGTTCTATTTAAAAAAGGTTTAAAAATAGCAAGCTTGCGGGAAGCATTCTGTCGCGGTGAGGTGCCGGAATATATTGATGAAGATGAGCTCCAGTCACTTGTTTTGTCAATATTAAATCTCGCCTGTACCGGACTAGAAAAACGCGGCTTTGACGAAGCGCACTTTTTGGATCCGCTTTATGAACGGGCAAAGAAAAAAACCAATCCAGCCAAAGAGTATTTGACGGCCATTACACAAAATGTACCAATAAAAGAGCTGATTTTGCAATATGCAGCGCTTGATTAAGTTCTAAATGAAAATAAAAAGAAGATAAGTAAAAAATAATTGTTGACAAATATCGACAACTGATTTAAAATACATTAAACATATAGGAATTATATAATTTGAATATGAGCTTGTTTTACTGCTGACTAGAAAACTAGAGGCTGTATACCTTAACCAGGAATACAGCCTCTAGTTTTTTGTCAAAAGCGCTAGAACGTTTAGCTGGAAGCTCTATTTTATATGAGGTCGTAGTAATATTAAACAATAGGTTTGTAGGCAGTACGGGCAAATGGACTTCATAAAATTTTAAGATTTCTATTGATTTAATTAATTGATTAAGGGAGTGAAAAGTCATGAAACGATGTTGTATTAGCGTATAAATGTTGATTAATGAAAAAGTATTCAAATAAGGAGGTTATCCAAATGAGTAAAAATAATAAAAGTGAACAAATCAGCAAATCGGGTTTAAGATCCGAATACTTAACACCCCTTGAGGTATTGGGGCAGTCAATAGCTAACATTGCACCCAGTGCAACACCGGCGCTGGTAATTCCACTAGTTTTTGCAACGGCCGGAAATGGAACCTGGTTGGCATATTTATTTGCAACGATTGCAATCGCATTTGTGGCAGCAAATCTAAATCAATTTACCAGAAGATCGGCATCGCCGGGTTCTTTATATGCTTATGTCGCCAAAGGACTTGGTTCAAATGTTGGTGTTATTGCTGGTTGGGCCCTGGTTTTGGCCTATATTTTAACAGGCGGTGCGGTACTTACCGGATTTGTTAACTATGCAAACGTACTGTTTGAATATGGTGGAATTACGATTCCGCCAGTGTTGATCGCCATTGTCGGTGCAGTCGGAGCGTGGTTTTTAGCGTTTAAAGATATAAAACTTTCCACCAAAATTATGCTGGTCCTTGAAGTCATCTCGTTATTATTGATTATTATCCTTGCTCTGGTGGTTATTATAAGTAATGGATTTACATTTGACTTTGGACAATTATCGTTAGAAGGTGTATCCATAACCAGTATTGGAACCGGATTGGTGCTGGCATTTTTTAGTTTTACCGGTTTTGAAAGTGCATCGTCTTTAGGTGATGAAGCAAAAAATCCCTTGAAATCAATTCCCCGAGCAGTTATTCGCAGTGCCTTATTTGTTGGGATATTCTTTGTTGTGTTGTCTTATTCAGAAGTTTTAGGATTTATTGGCAGCAGTACTACTCTTGACAGTGCCGCAGCTCCATTATCTGATATTGCAACGACATATGGAATTGGATTCTTTGGTCCACTTATTTCGATTGGGGCTTTAATCAGTTTTTGGGCGTGCTTTCTGGCTTGCACCAATTCAGGCGCAAGAATACTGTTTACCATGAGTCAACACGGTATTTTTCATTCATTGATTGGCGATGCCCATGCAGATAACAAAACTCCCCACATTGCCATCACAATTACAGCTTTACTGGCAACGATTGTTCCGGTAATTTTGATTGGATCAGGAGCCGGTTTGTTTGATATTTACGGTTGGATAGGTACCATTGCAACCTATGGGTTTATTACCCTTTATACGCTCATATCGATTGCAGCACCGGTTTATCTTTATCATGAAAAAGAGCTAAAACCAAAGAATGTTATTATTTCGGTAGCTTCTGTCCTGGTGTTGCTGATCCCAATTATTGGCAGCATTTACTCGAATGCCCAGGCGGCACCATATAGCTGGTTTATATTTATTTATCTTGGATGGTTGGTGCTGGGTGCTATTTGGTTGGCATTTAGAAAGGTTCAAACACCGGATGTTTCTAGTGAAGTGAGCACTCGGATTGAAACGGTGCATCAACATTATCGCGAAGCAAGAGCAAACGGTGATGGAATTTAATTTACAATGAGGTGAAAATTTGGGTCTAATTGAAATAGAGAAATTTATAAATGAAAATAATATTCATACCGTCGAATTGGGTTTTGCCGATATTAATGGCGTTTTAAGGGGGAAAACCCTTCCCGCCAGACACTTTCTGAAGATTGCCGAGCATGGTTCAGGGCTTGCCAAAGCCCCTTTTGCCTGGGATATTCAGTGCGATGTTTATGATGATGTCGAATTTGCCAATTTTGATAACGGTTTTCCCGAAATGGTAGCAAAACCGATTCTCTCGTCTTTAAAAATACTACCTTGGCGGGAAGGAACGGCTTTTGCTTTTGCAGACATTGTCGATGAGGAAGGTCATGCCATCCAAGAAAACCCCAGAGAAGTTCTGAAGAATGTATTAAAACGCTATCGTGACTTGGGGTTAAGGCCGATTGTTGGTTCTGAACTGGAATTCTATCTTCTGGATTCAGATAAAAAACCAGTATTTGATGGCATCCAATGCTACTCGTTATACCGGGGTTCCGAACTTGAGTACGTGATCGCCGAGATGAGAAACAGCCTGGAAGCTTTAGGTATTGAGTTGGAAGCCTTCCATATTGAGTACGGTCCCGGACAGATTGAGGTCATTCCAGAATGCGATGATGCGTTGGAAATGGCTGATAAAACAGTGTTGATTAAAAATACCATTAAAGAAATAGCCCGTAAACACGGTTTATATGCCACATTTATGGCAAAACCCTGGGCAGCAGAATCTGGAAGCGGTTTTCATGTTCATCAAAGCCTGTGGGATCTGGAATTAAAAAACAATATCTTTGATTCCGACCCGAACATTGCGGGCAACTATCTGGCCGGATTGTTAAAGCATGCCAGAGATTTTATGGTATACGGATCGCCAACCATCAATGATTATAAGCGCTTTCAACCAAATTCCTTTGCGCCCACCCGGGTCACCTGGGAACACGACAATCGCACCGTGGCCACCCGTTCATTGTTGGGATTGGGAAAAAATAGTCGTTTTGAGCAGCGGAATGGCTCCGCTGCGGCAAACCCTTATTTAATTATTGCGGCAAGTTTGGCTTCAGGAATCGATGGGATTGAAAATAAATTGATTCCGCCTAAAAATCTGGATGAAAACAGTCTTGAATTTCCCAGAACTTTGGATGGCGCCTTGAATTATTTTGAAACCAGTGACGCAGCAAAAAAATACTTTGGCGAAAAATTTGTTAAATTATTTATTACTTTAGGTCGACACGAAGTAGAAATTTATCAGTCGGTAGTAACGGACTGGGAATGGCAGAGATATCTTGAAATCATATAACTGAATTTTTTTGGAACCGTTTTATACAAATTTACAATGATATTGCAAAATGCTCCCCCCTAGCATTTTGCGCAAATTGCTTGTAATAGAACAAAAATTCGTTATGATTAGAGTTATAAAAATTCATCTAAAAAAGTTTGCTGTGAATAAAACATGGCAAGCTTTTTTATTTTCTAGGATGAAACTTGATTTCTTCATGCTAGAATGTTCTTTTTTAGAAACAATTGAATGGTTGCAAAAAAAGGATTGACAGACTAAGAACGTTATATTAAAATACAATTCATACAAAACATATATTAATACAGTAGTATTTATTGTTGCGAGCTAATTTAATAAATTGTTCATTTGAAACTGACTAGAAAACTAGAGGTTTCAGGAAAGCTTTCTTTCCTGAGATCTCTTTTTTTATTAAAAGACCTAGCATTTTTAAAGAATGAAACTCTCAAATTAAGCAAGGTAATATCAAAAATTTGATCGTGAATAAGTTCTGTATAACAACAAGTATCTTATCAAAGAGAACTTGTTTTTTATAACCAAATAAGAGAGGAGTAGCAATCTGAGGAAAAAAAAGGTTAACAAATTTTTTAAGCGTAAAAAATCTATCAGAGGAATTATTGAGAGGAAGAAGTTATGAAAAAAATGAGTCGTTTGAAAAAGGGGATAAGTCTTTTATTGGTAGTTGCGGTTTTGGTGACAACTGCGGGTTGTGCCGGAACTACCACTAAGGCTAAAGAATTAGTTGATTTTAATATTGGATATTTACCATCCACTGGTCATTTGCTGTATTTTGTGGCAAAAGAAAAAGGTTACTTCGAAGAAGAAGGATTAAACGCAAATTTGGTATTGTTTTCTGAAAATAATAGTATGTTAACTGCCATGGAAAATAAAAAATTGCAGGCTGGAGCATTGGGATCGACAAACTCGATTTTATATGAAAGCCAGGGTCATGCAGTAACAATTTTTGGTGGTGCAATGACAGAGGGCCACGCACTAGTGGTAAAACAATCGGTTGTTGAAGGACTTGGCGACAATCCTGGTCTGGCAGCATTAAAAGGCAAGCGAATCGCTGATACATTTGGCGGAACGGCCGATGTAGTATTTAGACAGGGTCTCATCAATGCCGGGCTTGATCCCGAAAAAGATGTTACTCTCGTATCAGCAGAAAGTGGTTCAGCAGCCTTTGCAGCTTTAAAAAATGATGAAATTGATGGTGCAATCCTATTTACACCGTTCAGAAAATTAGCTGAAAATGAGGGCTACAAAATTCTCTCATACAGTGGTCAAGTTGCCGGCTTCGAAAATCATCCTTGCTGCCGACAAGTAGCTTTGACGGAGGAACTTAAAAATAACCCGGATACCTATGTTGGTTTTCTGAGAGCTTTAATAAAAGCTTACAAATTCTATCAGGAAAATCCAGATGAAACAGTAGATATTATTGCCAAGTATGTGGATATTGATAAAGAAATTCTGAAACAGGAAACGTATGGACCCTATATCAGTTCTAATCCTGATCCCGATAAAGGTACAACGCTTGCCTTCTATGATGCAATGGTAAATCTTAAATATGTCCAGCCGTTTGATCTTGCTTCAGGAATTAATACTGAACTTTATGACGAAGCACTGAATTCAATTGTAAAAGAATATCCAAATGATAAAACATATCAAAGTCTGGTTGAATATCATAACAACGCAGGGGATTGATAGTTAAGTCAACGAAAAGGTGATTAAATGAGTAAGATTGAACTACAAAATGTAACACTTAATTATGCCGAAAGAAACAATGTTTTTACAGCATTGGAAGACATTTCTTTTTCAGTAAAAGAGGGAGAATTTGTCAGTATCATCGGCGCCAGTGGTTGCGGGAAAAGTTCGCTGTTGAGTTTGTTGGAAGGTTTAAACTTTCCAACAGCTGGCAGGGTGACCATCAATGGCGATGATATAAAAGGAACCGGGGATGACAGAGCCGTTGTATTTCAGCATTATTCTCTCTTTCCCTGGATGACAACCCGTGCCAATGTTGTTTACGGCATTAAACAAGTCAATAAAAAGTTGCCCAAAAAAGATCTGGGTCAAATCGCTGACGACTACCTTTCAAAGGTCGGATTAAGCGGTTTTGAAAACAAATATCCATTACAGCTATCAGGCGGCATGCAGCAGCGTGCCGCCATAGCGAGGGCATTGGCAATGAGTCCATCAATCTTATTAATGGATGAGCCTTTTGGAGCAGTGGATGCCAAGAACCGGAAAATTTTGCAGGAACTGTTATTGGAGCTGTGGGAAAATAGCGAAGATAAAAAAACGGTTATCTTTGTTACCCATGACATTGATGAAGCTATTCTGCTTTCGGACCGGATCATTATGATGTCAGCCAATCCTGGGCGCATTAAAAAAGAGATCAGTATTCCCTTTCCCAGACCGAGAAATGGGAGCAAACTTTTGGAATCAAGAGAGTATTTGAATTTCAGAAAAGAAATCATTACATCATTTTTCAACGATATATCGGAGCGAATTGGTGGAGAGGAAGTGGCTTTGTAAATGACAGAAAAGATAAAAAAACAGCTGAATATCACAAATGCTCTCTTTCTGGTGTTCCTGCTTATACAGCTTTTACCTGAAAGATACAGTAAAGAGACCTATGAAATAAACATCATCATTTTTGTAGTAACCATCCAAGTGATTTATTTAATTTTTTCTTTTATTACTAAAAAAGAAAAAAAGTTAGAAACAATCCGGGATATTCTGGGAATCACTTATTTTATCATCATTGCCTGGCAGTTGATGACATCAAAGTCAGGTTTTCTTAATGAACTGCTGTTTCCAGCACCGGGAATTGTGATTCAACAATTCATCCACGATTTGCCGCGAATAATCGAGGGCATCCAGAGTTCCTTATTAATTATCTTAGAGGGCTATGTCCTGGCAATTATAACAGCAATCCCGTTAGGATTGGCAGCAGGATGGCATATCCGGTTTGGAAACTCATTTCAGTACGTTTCCAAGTTTTTTGGTTCGATTCCGCCCATCGTCTATATTCCATATGCTATTGCTCTGCTGCCGGCTTTTAGAGATGCATCCGTTTTTGTTATTTTTGCAGCATCATTTTGGCCGATCCTGGGGGCAACCATGGCAGGAGTTTTTAATATCGAAAAGAAAATACTGGATTCAGCAAAAACATTAAATGTGGGCAGACTCTCAATGCTTTTTCATGTCATGCTGCCGGCGGCACTGCCTGAAATTTTAATGGGCTGTAGTCAGGGATTGGGAATATCCTTTATCTTATTAACGTCAGCAGAAATGATTGGTGGAAAAACAGGGATGGGTTATTACATCAAATATTACTCAGACTTTGGTGATTTCACGAGAATCGTTGTTGGCATTATTGTGTTAGGGATTGTTGTTAGTGTAATTACCTTGTTTTTTAATAAATTGCAACGTTATTTACTTCGCTGGCGACAATAATCATGTAATTAGGAGGGTGAAATGTCAAATATCAAAGCAGGAATAATCGAAATTATTGGAAATACACCGTTAGTTCAATTACGGGCAGTCGAAAAAGAATATAAATCAAAAGCGGCAATTATTGGAAAACTTGAATATTTAAACCCAGCGGGAAGCATTAAGGACCGGATTGCAAAATCGATGGTGGAAGATGCCGAAGAAAAAGGAATCTTGCAAAGTGGTACGACAATTATTGAACCGACCAGTGGCAATACCGGGATTGGTCTTGCCTCAGTGGCAGCTGCTAAGGGCTATCGAATCATCCTGACGATGCCGGAAACCATGAGCATTGAAAGACAAAATCTGCTAAAGGCCTATGGCGCTGAAGTTGTGCTGACGGAGGGTGCTCAGGGCATGAGAGGCGCAATTTTAAAAGCGAATGAATTAAATATCAGTATTGAGAACTCAGTTATTCTTGGTCAATTCGTTAACCCGGCAAATCCGGAAGCCCATCGAGATCATACCGGTCCCGAAATATGGGATGATACCGATGGAAATATTGATATCTTTATTGCCGGGGTTGGTACCGGTGGAACCATTTCAGGAGCTGGTGGGTTTCTAAAATCAAAAAAAAATGACATTCAAATCATCGCTGTCGAACCGGAAGGTTCGCCGGTATTATCCACCGGGAAAAGCGGAACCCATCAGATTCAGGGACTCGGAGCCGGATTCATTCCCGATACGTTAAATACTGGTATCTATAATGAAGTTATCTCGGTTACTAATGAGAATGCCTTTGCGACCAGTAACAAACTGGCAAAGCTGGAAGGCATACTCGTTGGGATATCTTCGGGAGCTGCATTATGGGCAGCTTTAGAGGTTGCGAAACGGCATGAAAACATTGGTAAAAATATTGTGGTAGTTCTTCCGGATAGTGGGGAGCGATATCTTTCAACCCTACTGTTTAAGGAATAGAATAAATAGTGATACAAAGTAAAGGAGACGTTAATGGCTAAAAGAGAAATAGATCTTAACATAGTAGATGTTGAAAACCGAGAGATGCGATTGGGTTCAATTATTTCGTGGGATGGCAGCGCTGAAGAGTTGGTGCAAAATTCAAGATATGAAATTAGAAGTCGGGATAAACGAAAAAGTGTGGATGGCTGTGCTGGAAAAAAAGAAAAAGGCTGTCGGCTGTGCGAATTAAACATGCCGTTTAATCAGCAGACAATGTGTTCTCATTCGATTGTTGGCTGTCAGGTTGGTAATATTCCAGACTGTATTTTAATTGAGCACTCCCCAATTGGCTGCTCGGCGATTCATGCCCGGTTTAACCTTGGTTATAAAATGGGTCTGGCCAGAAGAGGCAAAAAAATTGAAAACCTGCAGATTTTCAGCACCAATTTGCAGGAAAATGATATGGTTTTCGGAGCCAGCGATAAGCTGCGACAAACCATCCTGGATGTTCAGGAACGGTTTAATCCTAAAGCGATTTTTATTTCGATGTCTTGCTCCACCGCTATCATTGGAGAAGATATCGAAAGTATAGCTGATGAAATGGAAGATGAACTGGGAATTCCGGTGATACCATTGTTTTGTGAAGGGTTTAGAAGTAAGCATTGGAGCACCGGCTTTGATATTTCCCAGCATGGGATTATGCGCCAGATTGTGAATAAAAATCCGATCAAACAAGAAGATCTGATTAACATCATTGCATTATGGGGAACCGACTATTTTACGGAGATTCTAAAACCGCTGGGACTCCGGGTTAACTATATGATTGATATGGCCAGTTTTGATGAATTAGCGCAGGCTTCTGAAGCGGCACTGACAGCGACATTCTGCCATACGCTGGGATCATACATGGCCACCGCTTTGGAAAATGAATATGGGGTACCACAAGTTGATGCCGGTCAACCATATGGGCTTAAAGGAACTGATGATTGGCTGCGCTCAATTGCTAAGCTAATGGGCAAGGAAGACATTATCGAGGATTATATAAAAAGTGAACATGAGCGCGTTTTACCAAAAATTGAAGAATTGCGGAAGAAATTAAGTGGGGTAAAAGGTTTTGTCGCCACTGGTTCTTCTTATGCCCATGGCATGATCTCTGTTATTCGGGAGCTGGGAATACTGGTTGACGGTTCCATTGTTTTCCATCACGATCCGGTGTACGACAGTGGGAAAGCAGAGCAGGATACACTAAAAGATCTGATCGATACCTATGGTAATATTGATCATTTCACTGTCAGTAAAACACAGCAATTCCAATTTTATGGGCTGTTAAAACGGGTCGATCCAGACTTTATTATTATCAGACATAATGGCTTGGCACCACTGGCTGCTAAAATTGGAATTCCAGCGTTTGCCATGGGTGATGAGCATTTCCCTGTCGGATATGATGGCATCATTCGGGTAGGCGAAGCCTTAATTGAAATACTGGCGCGGAAGAAATTTGGTCAGGTATTGCAAAGACATGTAAAACTTCCCTACTCAGATTGGTGGCTGAGCCAGGAAGATCCATTTATTCTGGCTAAACATCCAGAAATTTTGGATGAGATCGTCTCAGAAGACAGCACAGTAGCAGAAATAGGAGTAGAAACCGTAATAAAACCGGAAAAAAAGGTCTCAAAATCAAAAAAAGCAACTGCTAAAAGCAAAAGTGCATAGATGAAAATGTGATAAAGAAAAATTTTGAAAGGAAAAAAAATGACAGAAATCAATCAATCAATACAATCCAATACAATTGTGCATCCACGCTATGGATGCGCAATTGGTGCCGTTAACACCGTTGCAGCAATTCCCAGAGGAATACCAATTGCAAATTGTGGACCAGGTTGTGCCGATAAGCAGTACTTTATGCTTTCATTTTCAAATGGTTTTCAAGGAGCTGGCTATAGCGGCGGCGGGGCAGTGCCCAGTTCAAATGTCGGTGAAAATGAAATTGTCTTCGGGGGACATAAAAAGCTGGATGAGTTAATCAAAGCCTCGCTTAAAATCATGGATGGCGATATCTTTGTCGTCCTCACCGGCTGCGCCGTTGAATTAATCGGAGATGATGTTGGTGCTATCGTAAAAGAGTACCAACAAAAAGGTTACCCTGTTGTTCATGCTGAAGCAGCCGGATTTAAAGGCAATAATTTAGTCGGCCACGAAACCGTTGTTAAAGCAATCGTCGATCAATATGTAGGAGAGTATAAAGGCCGCAAGAAAAAAGGTCTGATTAATCTCTGGTTTGATGTTCCCTACTATCACGCCAACTGGCGGGGTAATAATATTGAACTTAAACGGGTTTTAGAAGGTGCCGGATTTAAGGTAAATATTTTATTTGGTTCAGAATCAGCCGGTACCAGTGAATGGAAAGAGATTCCCAAAGCTCAATTTAATCTGGTTGTTTCTCCCTGGGTTGGATTGGACATTGCCCAGCATCTGGAAGCAAAGTATAAACAGCCGTTTTTACATGTGCCGATTATTCCTATCGGCGAAGAAGCCACGACCGAATTTATCCGTAATGTTGTGGCGTTTGCCGGTATTGATAATAAAAAAGCTGAGGACTTTATTAAAGTTGAAGCAGAACGTTATTATTATTTTCTTGAGCACTTTTCGGAGTTCTTTTCAGAATACTGGTTTGGCCTCCCTGCGAGATTTGTGTCAGTTGGGGAAGCCGCTTATAATCTGGCCATCACCAAATACCTGACCGATCAGATTGGTTTGATTCCGGCTAAGCAGATTATTACTGACAATACCCCTGAAAAACATCGAAATAATATTCGGGAGTTGTTCCATGGTATTTCTGATGAGTTTCCCTTGGACGTTGAATTTATTGAAGATGGTTATTTAATTGAACAACAGGTGAAGAATGTTGACTATGGTTCCAGTGTCCCCTTGATTCTGGGATCATCATGGGAATCGGATGTGGCCAAAGAACTAAATGGTCTGCTTATTCCGATTAGTACTCCAATCGTTTCAGAAGTCGTAATTAACCGTACCTATGTTGGTTATACGGGCGCTCTGACATTGTTGGAAAAAATTTACTCAGAAACAGTTAGAGGCTAGTAATAAATTTTAGTTCGAGTAACCGAAATTATCTAAATATAATTATGTGAACGAAAGACAAGGAATTTGAAAGGAAAAACAATGGCAAAAGAATTAAGACAAATTGCAATATACGGAAAAGGCGGAATTGGCAAATCAACGACAACGCAGAACCTTACTGCCGGACTTGCTGAAAACGGCAAAAATGTCATGATCGTCGGGTGCGATCCTAAAGCTGATTCAACGCGATTATTACTAGGCGGATTAGCCCAGAAAACAGTGCTGGATACATTAAGAGAAACAGGCGAAGATATTGATCTAGACCTGATTGTGAAAGAAGGTTACCGCGGGATAAAGTGCGTTGAGTCCGGCGGTCCTGAACCTGGGGTAGGCTGTGCCGGCCGTGGGATTATCACATCCATCGGATTGTTGGAGCGTCTTGGTGCCTATGAAGATGATCTCGATTATGTTTTCTATGACGTTCTGGGAGATGTTGTTTGCGGCGGTTTTGCAATGCCTATTCGTGAAGGTAAAGCCAGAGAAATTTATATCGTTGGCAGTGGTGAAATGATGGCGCTTTATGCCGCCAACAATATTGCTAAGGGTATTCAAAAATATGCCAAGAAAGGGAAGGTCAGGCTTGGCGGAATTATTTGCAATAGCAGAAATGTCGATCGCGAAACTGAATTATTAAGAGCTTTTGCTGAAGAGCTTGGCACTCAGCTTATTCATTATGTTCCGCGAGACAATATTGTTCAACATGCCGAAATACGTAAAAAGACAGTCATCGATTTTGCTTCAGAATCCGCTCAGGCTGATGAATACCGGGATCTGGCTAAGAAAATTGAGGAAAACAAACATTTTGTTATTCCTAAACCAATGACTCAGGATCGGCTTGAAGAAATACTTTTTGAATATGGACTAATGGATGCGGTGGAGGATTATAAAATCTAAAACCGATTGATAGCTATGAGAATTAGTCAGTAAATAAAAACCAGCAGACTCAAATTATTTTGATAGCGCTGGTTTTATTTATAAAATTTTGATTTCGATAACTCGAAAAATTTCGGATAATCGGGAACACAAAAAAATTAAAAAAACAATAGAAAAAATGTTGACAAATAAATAATGATCATGTATCATATAAAACATATCAAACATATAGGAAATATATGCAATAAAAACTTAGGAGGCAGAGCAATATGTTAAACAGTGAATTGTGCATTTCAAATGAGAGAGTCTTATGCATGTGTTGCAGCAGAAATGGTTATCTGTATTCTTGCATATCAAAATGAGATATTGCATTTGTCATTAAAATGAGAATTTATTTCAGGTGAATATTATTTAGGAGAGGGGTTGCATCTTTGAGCAAATCAAATAAAGGGTTCTTTAAAAGAGTATTCAAAAACAATAAAAATGGTAATAATGAAAACAACATAGAAAACAATCAAAATAAAGAAAGAAATGAGAGGTTGACAAACGTGAGCGAAAGAAAATTAGGATTCGATACTTTACAGGTACATGCAGGACAGACCCCAGATCCAGTAACCGGAGCAAGAGCAGTTCCAATTTATCAAACAACATCTTATGTATTTAAAGATACGGCAGAAGCAGAAGGACGTTTCGCATTGACAAACGCCGGTAATATTTATTCACGACTGACAAATCCTACGACTGATGCCTTCGAGCAACGGGTAGCAGCTCTTGAAGGTGGTTCAGCCGGTTTGGCAACAGCTTCTGGTGCAGCAGCGATTACTTATTCAATTCAGAATGTTGCCAGTGCAGGCGATGAAATTGTCGCAGCGAGTACACTGTATGGCGGAACCTATCATTTGTTTGCAGAAACTCTGCCCAAATTTGGTATCACAACAATTTTTGTTGATCCTGATGATCCGGAGAATTTCAGAAAAGCAATTACTGATAAAACTAAAGCAATCTTTATTGAAACGCTTGGTAATCCTGGTATCAACATTATCGACTTTGATGCAGTTGGAAAAATTGCAGCTGAAAATAAAGTGCCATTGATTGTTGATAACACCTTTGCAACCCCTTACTTATTTAAACCATTAGAACATGGCGCAAACGTGGTTGTTCATTCAGCTACTAAATTCATCGGCGGCCATGGTACATCGATTGGTGGCATCATTGTTGATGGTGGAAACTTTGACTGGACCAGCGGACGATTCCCAGATTTTACAACTCCAGATAAAAGCTATAATGGCATTACCTATTCTGATTTGGGCCCAGTTGCTTATGCAGTTAAGATCAGAGCCCAACTTTTAAGAGATACTGGCGCAAGTTTAGCACCACTTAATTCATTCCTATTTTTACAAGGTCTGGAATCATTATCGCTACGAGTGCAAAAACATGTTGCCAATACGAAAAAAGTTGTCGAATTTTTAGAAAACAGTCCTAAAGTCAAGAAAGTAAATTACCCAGGACTTAAATCAAATGAATATTATGAGCTTGGACAAAAATATCTGCCTTTGGGTTCTGGTTCAATTTTCACATTTTCAATTAATGGAACAATTGATCAGGCGAAGAAGTTCATTGATAGCTTGGAAATTTTCTCTCAATTGGCGAATGTTGCAGATGCAAAATCCCTAGTTATTCATCCTGCTTCTACTACTCATCAACAATTGAGTCCTGAGGAACAAGCAGCTGCTGGATTCCCACCAGAAGTAATTCGTTTGTCCATCGGTGTTGAAGATGTCGATGATTTAATCTATGATATTGATCAGGCGTTAAACAAAGCAATAAACTAAAAGAATAATATATATAATGTAGTCAAATTTGAAACATCTGCTGTTAATGGCAAAGCAGCAGATGTTTTCTTTTCGGGCAGGCATCATTCTAAGCAAAGTTATTTAGGTGCAGCCCCAAATTATAAATTCATAAAACATTCTTGGAGAATTAGAGGTGTTATTATGCCAATATGTGTTAAAGAAGGTTTGCCTGCCATTGAGACCTTAGCCAATGAAAATATCTTTATAATGACAGAAAGTCGTGCAAAACATCAGGATATCCGGGCTTTGAATATATTAATTGTCAATTTAATGCCCACTGTCATTGCAACTGAAACCCAGCTATTGCGTCTTCTCAGCAATACGTCTTTGCAGGTCAAGGTTGAGTTCCTGAAGATTTCATCTGATATCACGCAAGCAAATGTATTGGAGCATTTACAGCAATTTTATCTGACATTTTCTGAAATTAAGAATAAAACCTATGATGGCATTATCATTACCGGTGCTCCGGTTGAGAAGAATCAATTCAAAGAAGTCGATTACTGGGATGAATTATGTGAAGTCATGGAATGGGCCAAAAGTCATGTTTACGCATCTTTATACATTTGTTGGGGAGCCCAGGCGGCGTTGTACTATCATTACGGCCTGGAAAAATCCAATCTTCAAGAAAAAATGTCAGGAGTCTATGCGCATTCGGTAAACAATCGAAAACACCCCATTGTCAGAGGGTTTGACGACATTTTTTTTGCTCCGCATTCGCGTTATACTTCAATTGATAAGAAAGATCTGTTAAAAATTTCTGAGCTTGAACTGTTGGCAGAATCAGAAGAAGCAGGGGTTTATCTGATCGCGGATAAAAATAATCGACAGCTTTTCGTAACTGGTCATTGCGAATTTGACCGAGTGACCTTAAAAACGGAGTATGTTCGTGATTTTTTAAATGGACTGCATCCACAAGTTCCCAAGAATTATGATTTAAAGGGTGAGATTAGTTATTCAGATCAAACCAGTTGGAGCAGTCATGCATCACTATTGTTTACCAATTGGTTAAATTATTATGTCTATCAGCAAACACCCTATCATTTAAAGGAGTTGATTTCTTGACGCATAAAGAGATATTACTATCAGGGATCGCATTAAAAGAAACGCCACGGTTGCCAGCTATGATTCTTTCCAGTGGCGTCTGGACTGTTTATCGAAATGGCTTAACCTTACAAAATGTTCTGGAGGATTCACCTGAAAAAATAGCCGACTGCATCATCAATGACAATAAAAAAGTGGAATCGGATGTAGTTTGGGTCGGTGCCGATTGCAGCAATGTGGTGCTTCGTGCGCTGGGGGCAAAATGCACCTTCAATCTTTTGGGTGAAGCCTCCACCATGGATGAACCATTGATCACAAAACCATCGGATGTTGATAAGCTAAACATCGATGATTTAGAAAAATCAGCTGAGATAGCGAATATTCTAAATATCGCAAAAATTGTATCGACAAAAATTGGGGATGAATACCTTGTAGCAGTCAGTCAATGGGGACCATTTACATTGGCCGGCCAGATGTTGGGCATGGATAAAATGATGGTAACCGCCTTAAAAGACAAACCGGGATTACACCATATCATGGAATTTACGGAGAGACTCCTCTTGAAATATTGGAATTTGTTCATAGATGCCGGAGTGGAAATGGTCAATCAGGCTGAACCGCTTTCTTCGGGAGATGTTATTTCGGCACGTTTATTTAAGGAAATGTCGTTCCCGCATATTAAATCAGCAAATCAGGCTATTGAAGGCCGGGTTAAGGCAAAGACATTGCATATTTGCGGCAACACCACCAAGGTTCTTGATTTAATCCCGCTGACCGAGACCGATTTATTCTCAATGGATTACAAGGTTGATTTAAAAATTGCCAACGAAAAGTTGGCTGGCAAGGTTGCTTTTGGCGGCCAGTTGGATCCCACCACTGTTTTACTGGAAGGAACGCCAGAAGAGATTGAGGCAGCATCGTTAGCATGCATCAAAGATGCCGGACAGCAGGGATATGTATTGATGCCGGGTTGCGACATTCCGCCGCAAACAAAAATGGAAAATGTTCAGGCGATGATCAAAACTGCGCATAATTATAAAGTCAATTAAGACAAATAATGAATAAGATGAAGGAGCATAAACATGAGTAAATACAGCAATTTGAATTCTAAATTGATCCATGGAGGAATAGATGGAGATGAAAAGACCGGGGCCGTTAATGTGCCGATTTTCCAAACCTCAACCTATAAACAGGATGGCTTGGGCAAAGACCGGGGTTATGAATATTCCCGATCCGGAAATCCTACCAGAGAAGCTCTGGAATCTTTAATTGCAGAACTGGAAGAAGGGGTAGCAGGGTTTGCGTTTGCATCTGGAATGGCGGCAACCACTGCAGTACTCAGTCTTTTTAAAACCGGCGATAAGATTATTATTTCCAGCAATGTTTATGGGGGAACCTTCAGAGTTTTGGATAAGGTCTTTAATAATTTTGGCATTACCTATGAAATTGTCGAAACATCAGATTTGGAACTTCTGGAAAAAAGCCTGACCGAAGATGTTAAGGCTATTTTTATCGAAAGCCCGGCCAACCCAATTTTAACCATTACAGATATCAGGGCAGTGGCTGAAATTGCCAAAAAACATGGTGTTTTAACGATTGTCGATAATACCTTTATGACCCCTTATTTACAGCGGCCGATTCCATTAGGGGTAGATATTGTTGTTCACAGTGCGACCAAATATTTGGGCGGACACAGTGATCTAATCGCCGGTCTGGCTGTTGTCAACAGCAAGGAACTGGCCGAGCGACTTTGGTTTGTCCAAAATTCTACCGGCGGGGTCTTGCAGCCATTTGACAGCTTTCTGCTGACCCGGGGCATCAAGACGCTTGGCATCCGCATGGATCGTCATATTGAAAATGCGACCTTTATCGCTGAAGCGCTGAAAAACTATGCTGGTGTTAAAGCCATTTATTATCCCGGTTTACCAGACAGTCAGGGATATGAAATCAATCAAAAACAAGCTGACGGCCCGGGTGGGATGCTCTCCTTTGAGCTGGATGAAAAATATAATATTAAAACGTTCTTTGAATCGCTGGAATTAATTACGTTGGCGGAAAGCCTGGGTGGGGTGGAGTCACTTATTTGTCATCCATCCAGTATGACCCATGCATCGATTCCCTATGAAATACGACAAAAAGTCGGGATCGTTGAAAATCTGATCAGGATCTCTGTTGGTATTGAAGATAAAAACGATATATTGAGTGATTTGGAACAAGCATTTTTAAAGAGTTTTGAGGGGTAAAATGGCTTATTATAATGATATCAGAGAATTAATTGGCAATACGCCAATGGTCAAGCTCAATCAATTTAATGTCAAAGAAAAAGTAAATATTTTTGCTAAGTTGGAGCTTTGGAACCCGGGCGGAAGCGTCAAAGATCGAATTGGTGTGGCAATGATTAAAGATGCCGAAGAAAAAGGACTGCTCAAACCCGGCTATACCATCATTGAAGGTACCGCTGGAAATACCGGGCTTGGCGTGGCGTTAGCGGCAATCAACAAAGGCTATCGAGTTATTTTTGTAGTACCGACAAAATTCTCCATTGAAAAACAAACACTGATGCGGGCTTATGGAGGTGAAATTGTCAATACGCCAAGAGAGCTTGGGATGCTGGGCGCAACGGCAAAAGCTCAGGAGTTATTAAAAACTATTCCTAATTCTATTTCGCTTAAGCAGTTTGACAATCCAGCCAACCCATCCATTCATTATGAAACGACCGGACCGGAAATCTATGCCGATTTAGATGGAAAAATCGATTATGTGGTGGCGGGCGCCGGTAGCGGCGGGACGTACAGTGGGGTGCTGCGCTATTTAAAAGAAAGAAATCCCGATATCAAAGGGATTTTGGCTGACCCAGAAGGTTCAATTATGGGCGGCGGTGCTTCCGGGTGTTATGATATTGAAGGTATTGGGAACGATTTTATTGCCGGGACAATGGATATGAGTTTAGTGGATGAAGTCATTAAAGTGGATGATAAAAATGCTTTTGAACTGGCCAAACTATTAGCCAGTAAAGAAGGGATCATTGCTGGTACTTCTTCCGGGGCGGCTTTATATGCGTCACTTAAATTGGCGGAAAAAATAGACAGCGGTAATATTGTCACCATTTTCCCAGATCGGGGCGATCGGTATTTCAGTAAAAGTATCTATGACTGAGATCATTTTAATAAAAATCTATTAAATAAAAAAGTTTTAATAAAAAAGAACACCGCAGTTGAAATTTTAACTGCGGTGTTTTGATTTTTGATGAATTTTTAAATCTAAATGATTCAGATAGGCAATTCTTTAAGAACAATATTCAGACAAGATTTTATTCAAGGCACAAGCGCTGCTGCTGTGTGAACGGATAATTTCAGCTCCGGTTTTTTCGCCGCTTTTTAGGGCATTATGAATCATCTTATGTGATACAGTGTTTGTGAAAAGAACAAGAAGATCCGGACTACCGATCATATTTTTCATATCGCCCGGCATTTGGGTGAAAACCTTCACTTTGCATTTATAATTCTTACAAATCTCTTTATATTTGCATACCATGCGATCGTGCCCTCCAATAATTACAATACCCATCTTTTCGTCCTCCTTCTTTAATTTATAAAACATAGTAAATATATATGTATAGTATAATATCATAAGCAAGGAGAAAGGTCAACATAACAATTCATTTTATTTTCAACCAGATTTTTTCGAAAATCAAAAAAAGAGCTGATAAAAGCTCTTTAAATAATGTGGAATTATTCAAAATACTCGATGATAACGTCCATGATTCCGCCACAGGCCATGCCTTCATCTTCAGCAACAACACCGGTCATGTCTACTCTTTGGAATTGATACCCGCCGTTTGCAATGACATCCCGAGCATTGGTGATCACCGCACCTTCGCTGCAGCCGCCGCCAATACTTCCCAGCAGTTTTCCAAAAGGCCAGACAATCATTTTGGCGCCTTCTTTTCGGGGAACGGAACCTTTTGTACCAACAATGGTAATAATCGCTTTTGGGGAATCATCCGGTTTTGACAGCTCATAAATAACATCCGGATCGTATTCTGGCCAATTTTGTTTTTTATTAATTGAATTTTCTTTTTTATAGTTAGAAAAACGGCGGTAACTGATCACCTCAGCGATAATTGAGAATGCAATTTCATCAGGTGTTACGGCTCCGATTGAAAATCCGATGGGGGAGTTAACAGAATCCAGTTTCTCCTGGGAAACCCCTTCTTCACGCATTTTTTCCATCACGCCTTTAACTCGTCGCTTGGAACCGATCATCCCGGTATAAGCGGTTTTATAGTTCAAAATCTGTCTCAGGCAGTCCATATCATGACGATGACCGCGGGTGACAATGACAATAAAGGTTAAGGGATGGATATTGATACGGTCAAAACACTTTTCGAAGCTTTCGCAGATTACTTTTTGGGCAGTGGGAAACCGCGATTCGTTGGCAAAAGAGGGGCGATCATCGATAACTGTTACTGAAAAACCAGCTCGGCTGCCAAATTCAGCCAATGGTACCGCAATATGACCGGCACCGAAAATAATCAATTGCGGTTCGGGAAAATAAGGTTCGATTAAAAAGTCTTCATCATTTATCTGAACAAATTCAAGCATCCCGGTTTCAAGGGTTTGCGATGCTTTTTCATAGACTTGTTTAGAAAGCTTGTCATCAAAAATCTCATTTTGCAGAGCTTCTTCGGTAATCAGGAACTTTTCGGGAATATCCTTGGTTTGATTGGTTTTATTGTTCAATGCAGTAATGAGCACTGATTTATTACCAAGACTCATTTGATCAAATAGATTTTTATAAATTTCATTGTTCATTTTTTGCCTCCTCGCAAACAAAAGTGAAATCACCAAGTTCATGGATGGTGGGATGTTGACCGCAAAGCGGGCAGTCATCAAATTTCCTGAAAGTAAAGGTGTCAAAAGAGGTTTCCAGCACATCAATCATTAAAAGCTTACCTTTTAAAGTTGTCGGAATGCCGACAATTAGCTTAATTGCTTCAACAGCCTCCAGCACCCCCATTAATCCAGGGACTGGTCCTAAAACACCGGTTTCAGAACAACTCCCGACAGTTTGATTATTGGTTTCGGGAAACAGGCAGCGAAAACATGGTCCCTCATCAGGCACAATGGTGGTCACTTGTCCATAATATGCTAAAGCGCCTGCTTCGACAAGCGGTTTTTTTTCAAAATAGCAGGCATCATTTAACAGGTAACGGGTGGGTAAGTTATCCAGACCATCAATGACCAGATCATGTTTTTGGATGATTTCCCGGGCATTTTCTTTTGAAAAAGCACCAGAATAGGTGGTGACCAGGAGATCTGGATTTATCGCTTCCAGCGCACGTTTGGCTGATTCTACCTTCATTAGTCCAATTGTCGAAGTTAAATGGAGAATTTGACGGTTCAAGTTACTGATTTCAACATGGTCAAAATCAATCAGACTCAGTTTTTCTACACCGGCAAGAGCCAGTACCAAATTAGCTGGACAACCAAGACCACCGGCACCGATGGTTAATACGGTTGCATCTTTTAGTGAATTTTTTATTTCATAACCAGATAAATCAAAATCCGAGTAAGTCAGATCACTATTTGAAAACTGATTGTCAAACGAGTGGTTGATTAAATCAAAATAAAAAATATCAGTTACTAAAACACCAATTTTAAGTCGGGATTTTACCAATTCAGCAACCAATAAGGTTCCTGAAAAACAAGCACTCAGCAGACAACCCAGATTTTCAGAAAAATCAGGTTGATGGAATATCTTTTCAGCAGCGAAGCCTTTATTTTTAATATTATTGAGAAATTCAGTTAATTCAGCTCGGCAATTACACAAGGCAAAACAGCCTTGCCAGGATTCATTAATCGAAATATAGATCGGTGAAATTTCTGAATAGGGTGAATTTGCAAAGCGTGTCGCCATTTGAGTTGAAAAGAGAGTATTCCCAATAATAATAGTAAAGTCAGCATTAGTAAAATCTTCACTTAGTCGAAAGACCACATCAGGATTGAGATCAGATAATGTTTCCAGCGCTAATTCCCATCCAAGCTTGCTTTCAAAAAAACAATCGATATGACCAATACCAATGGCAGTAAGATAGCGGATCAGCAGATCACAGCTTTCAACGTGTGATGCGCAGAGAAGAATGCGGGTCTCTAAAAGTTTTTTTTGTCCAGCTCCGCCAATGTCAGGCATAATAATATGACGCAAATAGCGTTTAATTTGATTTGCGTCAGTTAAGTCTTCAATTTTCTCAGAAAGAATAATTTTTGGATTTTCAGTTTTAGATAGAATTGAGTCAGAAGGCTGATTGTCAGTTAGATTTTTATTTTTATTGGTATAATCACGAATAGCAGCATGTAAGGCATCGGCGGCTATGTTTGAACAGAGAAGTTTCTGCTCAGGAAGACCGCCTAAAGCCTCAGCCACATCGTCATTGGTTATTTTTGAAGCTTCAGCCAACGTTTTGCCAGTGGCAAGTACCGTCAGCATGCTGCTTGCTGCAATGGCAGCCCCGCAACCAAAGGTTTTAAATTTAACATCGGTTAAGACATTTTGCTGAACTTTTATATAAATAGTTATTTTATCTCCATCAACAGGATTTCCGGATATCCCGATTCCGTCTGCATCTGGGATACTGCCGACATTTCTGGGGTTGGCAAAATGGTCGAGAACTGTATCATTGTACATAGGG
The DNA here is from genome assembly GCA_016213825.1 of Acetobacterium woodii. Lineage (GTDB taxonomy): Bacteria > Bacillota > Clostridia > Eubacteriales > Eubacteriaceae > Acetobacterium > Acetobacterium woodii_A. Next base: position 199,125 of record JACQZP010000019.1, read on the forward strand.
CACCTCCGCATAAGATAACACAATTATACTATGGAATTAATATGAAATACAACCAGGATCTGAATTTTAAGACTAGCTTCAACTGGAACATGGAAATGTTCAAATATTTAACAAAATTAGAATAATAGATTTTGAAACATTAATACTGTTGGGCTCAATAAATGGTGGTAGATATGATATAATCTTGTTTAAATAGAAAAGGTAAACTTGACAAAAAAATATAGTTCAGGTAGTATTTATTAAACATACTGGACGACTATGAAATTAACTCAGAAATGGAGAAAAAATATGGATTTTAGCACCCTTTGCATACATGGAAATAAAGAAAAATACGATAATACCGGAGCAGTCAGTGTTCCGATTTTTCAATCGGCAACCTTTGCTCACCCTGCTGTGGGTGAAAGCACGGGTTATGATTATACCAGACAACAAAACCCAACTCGGGAGCATTTGGAGAATGTGATGATGAAACTTGAAGGGGGCGTGGATGCCATTGCCTTTGCCACTGGGATGGCGGCTATCGGTGCGGTCATGGAACTGTTTTCACCAGGTGATCATATCATCGCTTCAGATGATCTTTATGGAGGATCTCATAGATTATTTCATCACATTTGCATGAAAAATGGAATTAGTTTTAACCTGGTTAATACATCAGAACTTTCTTTAATCGAGCCATTAATCCAGTCAAATACAAAAGCACTCTTTGTTGAAACGCCAACGAACCCGATGATGCAGGTAACTGATATTGCCGGGGTGGCAGAAATTGCAAAAAAACACCAATTGACGCTAATTGTTGATAATACTTTTTTAACTCCGTATTTTCAACAACCGCTTAAATTAGGTGCAGACATCGTTATCCACAGTGGTACCAAGTACTTAGGTGGACATAATGATACTCTGGCGGGTTTTGCAGTTATGAAAGATAAGGAAATCGCTGAAAAACTACGATTTATTTATAAAACTACCGGGGCCTGTCTGTCACCTTTTGACAGTTGGCTTTTAATTCGGGGCATAAAAACCCTGCCAATCCGAATGGATAAGCAACAGGAAAATGCAGAAAAAATTGCTGATTGGCTATGTCAGCAGGAGAAAATCAAAGCAGTCCACTATGTGGGGCTTTCATCCCATGAAGGTCATGAAATTTCAAAACGCCAATCCACTGGTTTTGGCGGTATGATTTCTTTTGAAGTAGATAGTGAAGAAACGGCCATCCATATTTTAGAAGGAGTTTCAATTATCCAATATGCTGAAAGTCTGGGCGGGGTGGAAACCTTAATCACTTATCCAATGTTGCAGACTCATGGCGATATCCCAGAAGAAGAACGGGAAGCAAAAGGAATTAATAATCGTTTGTTGAGATTGTCGGTTGGAATTGAAAGTGCCCAGGATTTAATTACTGAATTATCCAGGGTGATAAAGGGGGAATAAGACTTGAAATATAATTTTAATGATATTGTTCAACGGGATAACACCAATTCCATCAAATACGATTTTGCCAATCGACGGGGAAAACCGGAGGGGCTGTTGCCGCTGTGGGTAGCGGATATGGATTTTAAAACGCCGGCACCGGTGGTCGATGCCCTGGTGGAGAAAAGCAAACATGGTATATTTGGCTACTCTGAAAGCGGGCAGGATTATTTCTTTATATTAAAGGATTGGTTCAAAACCCGGTTTAACTGGAACATCCAACCAGAATGGCTGGTCACGACGCCCGGGGTGGTATATGCCATTGCTACCGCGATACGAGGACTTACCAAAGAAGGGGATAGTATTATCATTCAGCAGCCGGTATACTATCCCTTTGCCGATACCGTCGCCATTAACGATCGCAAGCTGGTTGTGAACCAGCTTGTCTATGCGAATGGGCAATATTCGATTGACTTTGATGATTTCGAAAATAAAATAATTGATAATAGTGTTAAGTTATTTATTCTCTGTAGTCCCCACAACCCGGTCGGCAGGGTTTGGAAACGAGAAGAACTGGTTCGTCTAGGTGATATTTGTCTAAAGCATGGCGTTATCGTTGTTTCTGATGAAATCCATCAGGATTTTATCTACCCCGGACATAAACATCTGGTTTTTGCAGATTTAAAACCAGAATTTTTGGGGATAACCATTACCTGTACTGCCCCGAGCAAAACTTTTAATCTGGCAGGGCTTCAGGTTTCCAACATCTTTATTGAAAATAAAGAAATAAAGAGAAAGTTCAAAAAAGAAATGAGAAAAGGTGGTTATAATGAGATTAACATTATGGGTATCGTCGCCTGTACTGCTGCCTATTCAAAAGGCCGTAAATGGTTGGAGGAATTAAGAGTTTATCTTGGCGAAAATTTGGATTTTATCAGGACTTTTTTGAATGAGCAATTACCTCAGGTCAAGCTCATCGAGCCGGAAGGAACCTATCTGATCTGGTTGGATTTTAGCGAATTGGGATTGAATGAGGAAGCGTTAGAAGACTTAATTATTAACAAAGCCGGTCTCTGGCTGGATGCCGGAACCATGTTTGGTGCCGGCGGAGAAGGTTTTCAGCGAATTAATATTGCAGCCCCAAGACTGATACTGGAGCAGGCATTGGCCCAGTTGGAACGGGCTGTTAATAGCCAGGAGTAAAAAAATCAGATTAATTGAAATTTCGGCGTTCATTTCCCAGATGGTCATTCTTTGACAAGGGTTAAATGTATGCCGGATTTTTTTGTTTAAAAACAGTCACACTTATTGTATTTCAAAAATAAATGTTTTTTTTACTCTAATGGGGGGTATAAAAGCTGTAAATGAATTTAAGGAGATAGGGTGATTGATATGAATACTGAATATGCAGTTAGCGTTGATAATGAAGTAATAGAGTATATGAACAAATTGGATAAAAAAGAACTGAAGCTGGATATCATCTTAACGGGTGGCGGATGCTGTCCATACTTTGATGTTTCTGAGATTGATTTTGGAAAACCTGATCAACCGGATCTGTATGATGTGTATGAGCAAGATGATATTAAACTTAATATCAGTAAAAAAACAAAGGTAATAGAACCGACCCTCCAGTTCAAATTAAAAGAAATATTTGGCGGAGAAATGATTTATGTTGAAGGCATCGATGTAAAACAACAATATTTTGACGAATAAAAATTAGAGCAACTGGCGTAAAAACCAGGTGCTCTAATTTATTTAATGTGAAGTTTAATAAAATTTTTCTAAATGGGAGGGTAATTGTTTTTAGGATGTTTTATTTTTTGTTTTAGAGAGTTTAATTTCAGATAAAAAAAATACATAAAATTTATTATTTTTAGGGTTATTGCTGTTGACAATAACCCTTCTTTCGTTTAAAATATAAATCATATAGGAAAAGTATGAATGAATAATAACTTTTATTGTAGGAGGAACAGTTATGAAAAAACTACTCATTATAAAGACCGGATCATCAGATCAACATGTGATCAATAAATGTGGAGATTGCGACGTGCGTATTGCTCAATGTGTTGGAATCCCATATGAAGATGTCCGTGTGATTTCAGTCTATGAAAATGCAGTACCGATCCTTCCAGATGATATTGCTGGCATAATCATTACTGGTTCCCCTTCTATGGTAACGAATTTAGAACCCTGGGGAGTTGCTACTTCCCAATGGCTAAAGCAGGTTGTTGAGAAAAATATCCCGGTTTTAGGTATCTGCTTTGGACATCAATTGCTGGCCCATACCTTTGGCGGAGTGGTTGACTATCATGAACTGGGGGAAGAAAAGGGTGAGGTTGAAATCCGGCTTACTGAAGCAGGCAAAAAAGATCCCTTGCTGGGGGTATTACCTGAACAATTTAGCGCTTATGCATCCCACTTTCAAACCGTTACCATGCCACCAAAAAATGCCGGTGTTTTAGCCGAAAATGATTTCGAATCGACCCATGCGTTGCGATTTAAAGAGAATGTTTGGGGCGTTCAGTTTCACCCGGAATGCATCGGGGATTTATTCTGCGAAACCCAAGAACACAAAACATACGGCATGGCTTTACTAAAACGTTTTTACGAATTAGCAACGATTGATGCCAGTGCGACAAGTGCAAGTGCAAATGAATATGCAACAGCAGTTTTATAATTAGTGCAGATATACGTTAGAAATGACAAAATGGGAGGAGGCAGAAGTGGAAAAACGAAAATACGGCAGTGAATTTGGTTTTCAAACCCGAGCTGTCCATACTGGGAATGATGTGGATCTGGATTCTGGGGCCATAAAGCGGCCGATCACAATGGCCAATAGTTATGAATTACCCTATGATCCCACTGACATAAACTGGAGCAGCTCTGATAAAAGTTTATATACGCGCAACGGTGGAACAAATCAGAAATATCTGGAAGAAAAGATCGCAGCTTTTGAAAATAGCGAAGATTGTATCGTTTTGGCTTCCGGGGTGGCGGCGCTCTCAGGTCTGTTCTTTGCACTTTTGGAAACGGGCGATCATGTTGTTTTTTCAAATGTAACCTATGTAGCGGCATATCGACTTTTAAATGAATTATTAAATAATAAATTCAAAGTGGAAACAACCATTATTGATACAACTGATTTAACTGCAGTAAAAGCGGCGATTAGACCAACTACAAAGCTGATCCATATCGAAACACCCGGAAATCCGACGATTCAAATTTCTGATATTGAAAAAATCGCCAAGCTGGCTCATGAAAGTGGTGCGCTGTTATCGGTAGATAACACCTTTGCTTCACCATATAATCAAAGGCCCATCGAGCTGGGAGCAGATTTTTCAATTGAAAGTCTGACTAAATTCATCAATGGACATGGCGATGCAATGGGGGGAGCCATTGCTGGAAAAAAAGAGCATCTGGACAAAATCCGGTTTCAATCTCAGGTGAATCTTGGCGGCACCATTAGTCCTTTTAATGCCTGGCTGATTATGCGAGGCGCAGTCACTTTTCCCCTCCGCATGAAACAACATAATGAAAATGCCTTGAAAGCTGCTCAGTTTTTAGAAAATTTGGATGCAGTCAGTTTTGTAGCATATCCGGGACTGCCCAGCAACAAAGGGCATGAAATTGCTAAAAAACAGATGAACAAAGGCTATGGTGGGGTGCTGTCCTTTGGGTTAAATGCGACCCATGCTCAACATAATGAATTTGTCAGTTATTTGAAAGTAATTACTTCAGCAGTTTCATTGGGGCATGATGAAAGTTTAATTGTTTTTCTTGGCGAAAATGATGAACGGCAATATCTCTATCCAGAAGAATTTAGTAAGGGTTTTTTTAGATTCAGTGTGGGCATCGAAGATATCGAAGATATTATAGCCGATTTGGAACGGGCCTTGTTAAAAACAGGATTACAAATATAAAAATAAAGAGGTAAAATGATGGGACTATTAACGAATGAAATTAAAGATGCATTAAAAGTAGTGGGTAAAGGCGGGTCGGTTGTACATCTGGCGACCAGCAGTATTGATGGCAAACCGAATATTGTTGCCGAGCGGTTTGTAACCAGTTATTTGGATGATTATATCTTAATTGCTGATATGTTTGCACAAAAGACAAAAGTTAATCTCAATGAAAATCCTCAGGCATCCATTTCGATTGCGCATCCGATTGGTTCTCACGCCTGGGTTTTCAGGGGACCGGCAACAGTGATCAATATTGGGGCCGTTTCAACCGAAAAATGGTATGACATTAATGTCGGTCAAGTCCTGGCAGAGTGGGGTGATTGGGCCGCAAAAGAGCCGCCTTTAGAAGTCCCCCCAGATATTGCACCACCCAAAGTCGCCCAACGTGGATTAATTGTTTTAAAAGTGGAAGAAATCATATCATCAGAACTTGAAAATTCTGGTAATAAGATTGCATAGGAGAAAATTATGAAATTAACACCAAGAATTAAAAGTTGGATCGAAAGCTTTGGCGTGCATGTAGCCCTGTCAGACGAAAAAGGTCAAATTACAATTATTGTAGCAGAGAGAACCTCCGTTGATGAAGATGTCGTTACCATTGATCTATCCGAACAGCAAAGAAATCAAATTGAAGAAATTTTGTTGAAAAATGATTATGTCGCCCTGGCTCCTGGCCAACTTGGCGCGATTCGGGCACCCTACCAATTAAAAGGCAGTGCTCGGCTCTTAAATGGTTATTTGGAAGTTGAAATCTCTGAAATATATTGCACAAAACCGGGGCCTGAGGCTGGCATTCGACTGGATGTTTTGGGCTATGACGACATGAAACATTATGATGAAAGTCGGTGGACTGATTTGGCGCCCGTTAACCCAAGTTAATAATGAAAATTCCAGATAAATTACCGTGGACAATCCCTGTTTTATGTGATGGTTGCGCCAGTTGTTTAAATGCCTGCCCTTTAAACATCATTAGCATGGTGCAAACAGAATATCAAGGATTTTCCATACCCATCCTGAAAAACTATGAAGTGTGTATTGGCTGTGGAAAATGTGCCAATGCCTGCGCCATGGGGGGAATAGCAATGACAGCTTACGTGAACGACGCACTAGAGAAATGCAAACGTGACAGGGAAAAATATCTTATTTCAGAAAATTGTTTATTAAAGGGGGAAAAGTGAATGGGAGAATTATTATGGGATCATACCATTCATTATATAAATGATCTGCGACAGGCCGAGGCTATTTTTAAAAAGAATGGATTAAGAGCCAAGCATGGTGGTAGTCATGAAGGTTTTGGAACCTGCAATTCACTCAGCTATTTTTGGGCTTCCTATGTCGAGTTTCTGGCGATTGAAGATAGAGAAGTCAATAAAAATCCAATCGAAGATATTCTGATTTTCTCAGATGCCTCCAAAATTCTTCCTGAAAACGAGGCTTTTGGCCGCATTGGTTTAAGAACCCATGATATCGTGGCTTTAAGAAACAAACTGTCTAAAAAGAATCTGAATTTGTCTGAAATTTTCTCTGGGAATCGCACGACACCTGATGGTGAAAGCCTCACCTGGAAGTTACTGATGATCAATGGCGACTATGACGGGCTGCCATATCCTTTTATCATTGATTGGGAAATAACAGAAGAACAGCGATTTCATCAGCTTAAAGCAAAAGGCTTGATTAATCAACATCCATTGGGTCAGTTGTTTCTTTATGAAGGCGTTTTTAAAGTTGAAAACCCAAAAGCGACCGCTGCCCACTGGGCGGATATTTTTGATCTTGCCGCCAAAAATGAAAACACTCTGATTATCGGACAGCAACTCTTTCGCTTCGAAAAGGGAACCGAAAATCGTCTGGTGGAACTTGATTTTTTAAGCGATGGAGAAAAGGCCTTTGATTTTAAAATCGGTAAAGGACATTATCGCAGTTTATAAAAAAATGACTTAATAAAACATTTCGTTTTATTAAGTCATTTTTTTATCTCCTAATGCCGGATTACAAGGTTTCGTTCATGCTGCCGGTTCGGTATCCTTTTAAATCAAGACCGATATAGGTAAAACCAATGGTTTTAAAACGATCATGGATTTTATTACGGGTATCCTTATTCAGTAAGGCATCAAAACCGGTTTCATCAGTTTCGATCCGAGCCAGATTACCATGGTAGCGGACGCGAACCTGATGGAAGCCCAGATCAAGAAGATATTGTTCGGCCTGGTCGATCATGTGTAAGCGATCAGGGGTGATGTTCTCGCCATATGGGAATCGGGAAGACAGACAGGCAAAGGACTGTTTATTCCAGGTTGGCAGGTTCAATTCCTTCGAAAGCTGACGGATTTCATCCTTTGAAAGTTCGGCGAACCGCAATGGACTTTTTATTCCCAATTCGGTTACCGCTAAAAGCCCCGGGCGGTAATCCCCATTGTCATCGGTGTTGGAACCCTCAACAACATAGTTTAATTTCTGAATTGTGGCAATTTCTTTGATTTTGGTAAAAAGTTCGGATTTACATAAGTAACAGCGGTTCTTGGGATTATGGGAAAAACCCTCAATATCCAGTTCTTCCGAATCAATAATAAAGTGATCGGCGCCCAATTCTTCAGCATAAGTGGTAGCTTCGAGCAATTCTCGCTTAGGAAAACTTTCCGATCGGGCTGTCACAGCAACAGCATTTTTTCCTAAAACATCGTAGGCAACCTTTAGTAAAAAAGTCGAATCAACGCCACCTGAAAAGGCCACGGCGACACTTTCCAGTTCGGCTAAGTAGTCTTTCAAAGCTTGATATTTATTAGTCAGGCTATCCATAACACACTCCTTAAAATATTAATCATATATAGTTACTATGATTAATATTTTATGCTATTTTCAACCCATTGTCAAGCGTGATTATCGGGAATATATGGCATAAATCAGGGAATTACTTTACTTTGAAGCCAGACCTTAGAGAGCGGATAGAGAAACTGGCAATGGTAATAATTACCATTGATTTATATTGTTTGAGATCGATTTTTTTAGTAGGATCAATTTGAATGGTCTTGAATTTCTTTCCCGATGTTGAAAAAAATACTGAATCATGTATACTGTTAATAATGGTTTAATGAATTAAACCATTGAACGGAGGATCGGTTTTGAAAGAAATGATCAACGAGCAGAAAGCACTCATCGAAATGTTTAAAGACTGCCAACCATTACTGACCGCCATCGGTGACGAAACACGGCAGTTAATTATTGTAGCAATTATGGAAAGCGGGTGTTATCCCGGAATTCGGGTAGGTGAAATTACAAAAAAAGTCAATCTGTCCCGACCGGCGGTATCTCATCATATTAAAATTCTTATGGATGCAAAAATTGTTAACGTCAATAAGCAGGGAACGATGAATTTTTATTATCTGGATCCAGGAAAAAGCAGGTTACTTCACTTAAAAAAATTAGTAGAACATATCGACCTTTTAATGGGTCAGTGCAAATAAGTTATAGAATAAAAAATAAAGGAGAAGAATATGATATTTTATTTTACAGGAACTGGTAATTCGTTGTATGCAGCAAAAAAGATTGGAGATGAGTTGGGAGAATCTCTTATCGACATAACGGCGGCGATGAAAGAGAAATCGTTTAGTTATACACTTTCAGATGATGAGAAGATTGGCTTTGTTTTCCCCGTTTATTTTTATGGGGTGCCTTCAATTGTGGTGGATTTCATTGCTGAACTGAAAATTGAACAAAATCTGGAAGCTGTGTTAAAACCTTATGTATTTGGAGTGGTGACATGTGGTGGCGGGATGGGCGGAACACCGAAAATGCTGGAAGCCTTGTTGGAAAAACAGGGCTTACCGCTCAGTGCATCATTTGAACTCAAGATGGCCAGCAATTATATAATGATGTATCAGCCAACGGGACCAGATCTGCAAAAGAAAATTCAGATCTCAACAGATAAAAAATTAGTCGATATTATTACTGGCATTTCAAAAAATAAGAAAGATGATGAAAGCAAGCGAAAAAAATCATTTTTGACCAGCGTGGCCTATCCACTTTATAGACATGGCCGGAAAACCAGACTTTTTTATGCTGATGAAAAATGTAATGGCTGTGGGAAGTGCGCTAGAGTCTGTCCGGTTACTGCGATTACAATGGAGGCCAACAAGCCGGTTTGGACCAAGAAACAATGTACCCACTGTACTGCCTGTATCAATCGCTGTCCCCAGGAAGCTATCCAATATGGAAAGAAAACCTTAAAGTGGCGACGATTTGAAAATCCAATCCTAAAATAATTAAGATTTGTCGAAATATTCGTCTTCTTTCTTGACAGTTTGAGTCAATACCAATAAAATAAGAGATATAGAATAAAATGACATTAAAGTAAGATTGATTCTATAATGAAGGTTTTTGGATAACAGTAGATGTTTTTTTAGCAAAAAAACGGAAAGTTCAAAACGAGGAAAAAGATGGAAACGAATATTAAAGATCGAATCAAAAAACTGTTAGCCCTTGGCACAAGTCCCAATCCCAATGAAGCGAATTATGCTATTTTAAAAGCAAAAAAACTCATGGTAGAATATAAATTGACGGATCGGGATTTATTAAGATATGATGAAAAACCAATTAAAGTCGATAGTAATATTTATTACACTACCCGCCGGGAACATTGGATGACTGGTCTGGCGGATGTTATTTCAGAAAATAATTGTTGTGTTTTTTATATGGTAACGCCACCCGGTACCCAACGGCACTATATTATTTTTCATGGATATGAAGAAGATGCGCTGATTTGCAGCAGTATCTTTGCTTATGCGGTTGATTGTGTCCGCTCCCAGTTGAAGGCAATAAAAAAGGTGATGAAACTGGATGAAAAGCCAAATACAATTATTAACGAAGCCTGTGAAACCTATGGTAAAGGATTTTATGAGGGTTTGGACGATGCTTATACAGTTCAGGATTTTGAGCATCAGGAATGGGGATTGGTGATGACTGTGCCACCAGAAGTCAAAGAAATTCTCAAGCCAATGGAGCATGCCCAACATAAAGAAAAGAACCATGAAGACCACTATTCTTTTTATGCCCAAGGCTATCGTGAAGGAAAAATATTCACTGCTCAAAATAAATTGGCAGAAATTAAAGCGGAAGCTAACGAAAATGAAGTTAACCAAGAAGCTGTTTAACAATAAACACAATCAAGCGAAAAACCGGCAACTCGTCTAATGACAAGTCGCCGGTTTTTTTTCTTGATGCTTGTGAATGTTATGTTAAAATAGAATAAAATAGACAGATATTAGTATCAACTATGAACTGGTAAGCTCTGCAAAGTTTGATCACAAAAAATGGAAGGAGAATTTAAAATGAAACAAAAGATTATTCCTCACCTATGGTTTGACAAAGAAGCAGAAGAGGCGGCAGTATTCTATATGTCCTTATTTAAGGAATCTAAACTGAAAGATAAAACCATTCTGAACGATACACCGTCTGGAACAGCAACGATGCTTACTATCGAATTGGCGGGACAGGACTTTATGCTGATTTCAGCAGGTCCGTTTTTCAAATTCACACCAGCCGTATCGTTTTTAATCGCCTGTGATTCTCAAGAAGAAGTTGAAGTTTTTTGGGAAAAATTAATCGTGGACGGCGAAGAGATGATGCCCCTTGGTGCTTATCCGTTTAGTGAAAAATACGGATGGGTGGCTGATCGATATGGTCTCTCATGGCAAATTATGTATATGGGCAATCAGCAAATTACCCAGAAGATTACCCCAACCCTGATGTTTGTTGGTGACCAATGCGGAAAGGCGGAGGAAGCGATTAACTATTATGTGTCCTTATTTGAAGATTCTGAGGTTGGTGATATTCTAAGATATGGTGAGAATGCAGCGCCTGATAAACCGGAGTCGATTCGACACGTTGAATTCAGCCTTGCCAAGCAAAGATTTGCTGCCATGGACAGTGCTTATGATCATCAGTTTACCTTTAATGAAGCCATTTCTTTTGTGGTCAACTGTGATAATCAGGAAGAAATCGATCGTTTTTGGGATGCCCTTTCAGCTGTCCCAGAAGCCGAACAATGCGGTTGGTTAAAAGACCGTTATGGGTTTTCCTGGCAGATTGTCCCGACCATCATGGCGGAGATGATGAAAGACGATGATCCGGAGAAGTTGGCGAAAGTGACTGCAGCGTTTCTCAAAATGAAAAAGTTTGATATTGAGGAATTGACCAAAGCCTGGAATTCGTAAAATAAATATCTAAACCCTGATAGCATCAAAAGAATCTGTTCGGTGGAATAGGTTCTTTTGCATTTAAGCTTGAAGGAAATGTTGGGTATGATAAAATAAGAAAACATGATTAAAAATGTGTTCAAAGTCAATGAACGAATGCAGAGATATGAAATCCCAAAGAACCAAACGGTCAGTTGTCGGATCAGAAAAATAATTAGCGGAGAAAAAAGATGAAGAAAAATAAGAAAGGCAGTGATGTTTTTAAAAAGACGCGCCTCCCTAATCTTATGGACACATTAATTGTACTGTTTGGTGAAATTAAAGGACGGTTTTATTACAATAGAGCGGTCACTATTTTAGAGCAGGAACTGCAAAGCATCGATGACAGGGGAAATAAGACGATAGGCAAACATTTAAGAACGTCTATATTACCCGGTTATGCCTGTTATCAAGCCCTTATTGAATGCGGACTTGCCTGGGAAGTGGCTTTCGCCATTGTTGAAAAAGAAATTGCCGATTCAGCTTTGCCGATGCGGAAAGTATCGGAAATAGTCAATGAGCTGCCGTTTGCTTATGTCTTATTTAAACTAGTCATCAAACCAATGTTGAAACACAGTTATCCAAAAGAAGGGTGGACCATTAACTGGAAAGAGTTTAGCCGGGATCGGGTATATTTTCATATCACCTTCTGCTTGTATTGTGAAGAACTTTCAAAAAGAGATGCGTTGGCACTTTGTCGGGCGTTCTGTAACTCAGACCATGTTGCCTATGATCCTTTAGCCCCACGGGTTATTTTTCAACGGAAGTGGACCCTGGCGGCCGGGAATGAGTTGTGTGATTTCTGTTTTAAAAATGGAAAACGCTTGCGTTAAACTGTAGTAGATCAGTTTGATTTAATGGTATATAAATAAAAAAGGCTCAGGAATTAAAATCCTGAGTCTTTTTGCATAATGAAATGGTTCCAAAATTATTTTAATTTCTCAACCATTTCCAGTACTTCCCAAAGCGATTTCCCCGATTCCTGAGCGATTTTTTTGACATCTTCATATTCTGGGGTAGCGCGTTTAATATCACCATGCTGGGATATTTTAATGGTCACTTCACCGAGGGGCGTATCGATTTTCTTGAAATGCCGGTGCATGCAGGTGCGTTCCACCGGATATTTGCGAATCCCGATGGTGGAGGTTTCTTTTAAAATAAGTTCCTCAATCAGCGGCAGTTTGGCTTCACTGGATAAGACCGTCAGATGAATGCCGGGACGGTTCTTCTTCATGTAAACCGGGGTATAAAAGGCATCCAGGGCACCGTTTTGCAGTAATATTTCCAACACATAACCAGCCATTTCCCCAGTCATATCATCCACATTGGTTTCCACAACCATAATGGTGTTGGATTCAGATTTGCGTCCCTGAATAATCCGCAGAGCATTTAAAACCCCGAAGTCTTTACCGCCAAAGCCATAACCGGTTTTTTCAGGGATAAAACTAGGCGTATTGGGGGAGTAGGTGGCCAGTTCAGCGAGAATTGCCACCCCGGTGGGGGTGGCCGATTCGCCGTCGATGGCTTTGGAATACATTTCAAAATTAGACTCACAAAGAATTTCAGCCGTGGCCGGAGCTGGCACTGGCAGGAGTCCATGGGCACAGCGAACCCAGCCGCTGCCGACATTTATTTTGGAACCATAGACCAGCTCTGGTTTCAGTGCGTGGTAACAGATGGCGGCACCGACGATATCAACGATAGAATCCAGCGCGCCAACCTCATGGAAATGAACCCGTTCCACTGGAACATTATGAACCTTGCCTTCAGCCACGGCCACCCGCATAAAAATGGCCAGGGCTGTTGTTTTAACCTCATCGGAAAGGGTTGATTTTTCGATGATTTCCTTGATATCATTAAAGTGTCGGTGGTGATGGCGGTCAGCTTCCAGAACGACATGACAGCGGGTCCCGGAAATCCCTTTTTTCATGGTGGACTCGGCTTCGATGCGAAAGCCAGTGAGATTCAACTTTTGGAGTTCAGCGCTGAGATACGCCGGGTCAATCCCTAAATCAATAAAGGCCCCTAAAACCATATCGCCGCTAATACCGGAAAAACAATCGAAAAATAAAACCTTCATGGGATAATCTCCTTCTTTGGGCCACGCCCTGATGAAATGCTATTATGTAATATTTTTTAAAAAATCTACAATTTATTAATCTTTGAAGCCATACAGGCAGCGCCAAAACCGTTGTCGATATTGACAACACCAATCCCACTGGCGCAAGAGGTCAGCATCCCCAGCAACGCTGAAATGCCGCCAAAACTGGCGCCGTAGCCGATACTGGTGGGAACGGCGACGATCGGTTTATCGGTCAGCCCGCCAACAACCGAAGCCAGCGCCCCTTCCATGCCGGCCACCACAATAATGACCTTGGCGTGATTGATAATCGGCACGTTGCCAAGCAGTCGATGAATACCGGCCACGCCGACGTCATAGAGCCGCTTAACCTGATTACCCATAACCATGGCAGTGATGGCAGCCTCTTCAGCTACCGGAATGTCCGAGGTACCGGCAGTGACAACGAGAATGTAGTCTTCGGTGGTTTTATATTCTTCCCGTTTGACGACGACGGAACGGGCTTCTTCATAATAAATGGCATCAGGTGTAATGGATTTAATGGTGTCGAAGACATCGCGTTCAGCCCGGGAAGCGAGGATGTTTCCGGTGGAGCGCTCCAGCATATTTTCGACAATTCCCTTGATCTGGTTTAATGATTTTCCTGGACTGTAAATCACTTCCGGATAACCGTTTCGCAGTTCCCGGTGATGGTCCACCTTGGCATAAGTGAGATCTTCGTAGGGCAAGGTTTTGAGCAGCTCCAGCGCCGTATTGACCTCACATTCCTGGTTCTTGACGTCTTCTAATAGTTTTGTTAATTGATCTACATTCATAATTGTCTCCATTACTGCTGATAAGTCAGCTGAATATTATACGTTTTATTAAAGTGTTTGGATGTAATTGGTCATTTCCTTTAAGGTCAGGCGGCTGCGGATCTGATCGGTTTGGATGGTGACGACATAAGCTTTTTCCAATTGGTGGAGCAGATCGATGAGGCCCAGGGAGTCTCCACCCAAATCAAAGACAAAATGGCTGTCCAGGGCGATCATCGCCGGAGAAATCTTCAGAATTTTTGACCAGTACGCGGCCATTTCCTGATAAGGTCCATCCAGCGATGACTCGGAGGTGCTGCCCAGGTGAATCGCATGATCATAATTGTTGTAGTCGCCATTTTCCCAACCAATCGCCAGCGCCAGCCGATTGGTTTTTCCGGAGGTGGTTTTGGGTATTTCATCAATCATCACGCCCCATTGAATCGGGAGCTGCCAGGTTGCTGAAATGGCCTGCCCGGCCAGAGTCAAAGTTTCGGGATCTTTTGAATCGCTGAAAAGGATCAGACAATTTTCCTGAGTCAGGCCGTCTCTGCCTTGAACCAAAATAACATTGACGTTTTCTGAAAAAGCTTTTCGGCCGGTTTTTTCCAGATCGGAAACCAGATAATTCTCACCATTGACAATGATAATATCTTTATACCGGCCAAAGATATTGAGCCAGCCGTTGCGGAAGAAACCGAGATCGCCGGTATTGAACCAGCCGTTTTCATCAAGTCCGGTGGCGGCATTGTTGTCTTTAGCATAATAACCCTTCATCACATTGGTTCCGCGGATATGAATCAGTCCCAAATATTCAGGGTCAAGGACGTTTCCGTCCAGATCTTTAATGACAACTTCGTTGCATTCATCCAAAACCCCCACTGACATCCGGCTGATGGTATCCTCGTCGGGGTCGCAGAAGAACAACTTTTCGCCGATGGCAATACCGCTGCCTAAAAAATGATCAACCTGGAAGGATGATCCATAGGGGGTATATGCCACGCCCATGGTTGTTTCGCTGAGGCCATAGGCCGGTTTTAAGGTGTTTGGAATCCAGCCCATCGGGGCCGCCTGCGACTCAAAAGCGGTTAGCGACAGGGGATTGACGTCTTCGCCGCCGCAAAAACAGATATAAACGGTGGATAAATCCACGGCCCGGTTCTGTTTAATACCAACCTTCAGGAGGTGTTCAATGCCAAAGAGCGCTGCCCCGGTAACGGTGGCTGAAAACTGCGACAGCTTTTCCAGCCAGCGGTTGGGGTTCTGGATAAATTGCAGCGGACTCATTAAATACTGGGGAAAGTTATTAACGATGGGAACCAGATGATAGCCTACAAAACCAAAGCAGTGGGAGAGGGGCAGCCAGCTTAAATAGCGTTCCTGGATGTTTTCCCGGACAATGATACTGCTGGCAATACCGCCTTCCCAGAGGTTTTTGGTGGTCAGTACGGCGCCCTTGGGGTCTGAGGAGGTGCCCGAGGTAAACTGAATCATTCCGGGATCGGTATCTTTTACTGTTACAATGGTTCCGACTGGGGACGACAGCAGTGCCCGGTACATCAGCAGGTTATTTTCAAAAAGCGTGGTAATGCCTTCCAGATCGCTGACAATGACGGGTTGATCCAGGGTGTCTAGGACGCTTTGCAGGTAAGCTCGGGATTTTTCATCCTGGGCAATGGGGAGGATAGATGGCACCATCCCGCCTAAAATTCCGGCCCAGAAACAGGTGATCTGGGCTTGAATGCTTTTGAGTTGTAAAACGAGCAAGGCTCCCTTTTTAAGTCCTTTTGACTGGAAACCGCCGAGGACTTTGGTGGCATTTTCGAAAAGTGCGGCGTAGGTCTGGGTCATTTCCTGACCGTCCGCTTCCAGATAAGTGATGGTGACATCACTGCTTCTTAACTTCATAAATGAATCGTGTATATTCATGGGAGTCTCCTCAAAAACTTTGTCAGTTTGGTTTAAATCATGATTTATATCATCGTGTAGCCGCCATCAATGGCGATGGTCTGGCCGATGATGTAATCACTGCCTGATGAGCAGAGGAAAGAAATAATTCCAAAAAGGTCTTCTTCGGTACCCAGTCGGCCCGCCGGGGTATTTTTGGTGTGCTCGGTAAGGGCATATTTGGGGAAATTTGATTTAGCCATGTCGGTTTCAATAACTCCCGGGGCAATGGCATTGACCTGAATGTTAAGCCGGGCAGCTTCCCGGGCCAGAGCCTTGGTAAAGGCAATGACACCGCCTTTAGCAGCCGAATAATGGGTAAACCCAAGGCCGCCGACACGACCGGCGATAGAGGCCACATTAATAATTTTACCGCGTTTTTGTTTTTCTAATACCTTGTAAACCGCATGGGTAGCGATAAAGGTACCGGTTAAATCGATATCGATCACTGCTTTCCAGTCTTCCAGAGTCATCGCGCTGAAAGTTTTAACCGGGAAGATCCCGGCGTTGTTAATTAGTACGTCGATCTTGCCATAGGTTTCCATCACGATCTCGACCATTTTAATGGCATCTGCTTCGGAAGAAATATCACATTGTACGGCAATGCATTTGGTGGGCAGTTTTTCGGCAGCGGCTTTAGCGGTTTCGATGTTCCGGCCGATGATGACAATGTTGGCGCCTTCATTGCTGAGATATTCGGCAAATGAATAACCAATCCCCCGGGATGAACCGGTGATGATGATAACCTTATCCTGATGTATACCTGCCATGGTCTTAACCCTCAATTTCGCCGATAATCTGGCCAACTAGAACGCGATCATCTTCTTGCGCCAGAAACGCAGAAATGACGCCATCAGCGGGGGCTTCAATATAGATGGAAATTTTATCGGTGGCGGCTTCAGCAATGTTGTCACCTTTTTTAACAGTATCGCCAACGGCGACCAGCCATTGTCGTAAATTAATTTCTTCAGCGCCTTCGGCAAATTCTGGGATAGCAATTTCGTATTTCATTTTATTTCTCCTTTAAATTTTATTCATTTCATCGATGTTATTTTTTGTAGTTTGAGTTCCAAACATGGCATCAAACGCCAGAATGAACTGATCCCGCAGTTCGGACAGGGTGACGGGGGGGCATCCACAGGTAGCCATGGAGGTTACGCCCTTATCTTCAATACCGCAGGGGATGATGGTGCTAAAATGCTGGAGGTTGGGATTAACATTAATGGACATGCCATGAAGGGTAACGCCGTGAGACACCGCAATCCCCAGGGCCGAGATTTTTTTATCCTCGCCAGTATTGGGGTCGACAATCCAGACGCCGCTCCGTCCTTTGATCCGCTTACCTTTTAAATGGTAGTGCGCCAAAAGATTGATGACGATCTGTTCCAGACAGCGCACGTACTGGTGGGCACCTTTGACATACTGGTCAAAATGCAGAATCGGTGAAACAATCAATTGGCCGTTACCATGATAGGAAATATCACCACCTCGGCTGACCGATGTCAGCGTAATCCCCATAGCTGCCAGTTCTTCAGCTGAATGGAGCAGGTTTTTTTCCTGGGTTCCCCGCCCCAGGGTAATAACCGGATAGTTTTCCTGAAACAGCAGGGTGTCGGTTCCGGTGCCATCCACACATTTCTGGTGGATCTTTTCCTGAATAATAAAGGCGTCTTCATAGGTAATAAGTCCCAGGTCGATCCAATTGAGGTCTTTTTTCATGACTAATCCTCCAGATGATACTGTTTCATTTTGCGGTAGAGAGTGCTTCGGGAGATACCCAGAAATTCGGCCGCTTTTTTACGTTCGGGAAAAAGCGAAAGCGCTTTTCTTATGGTTGTAAATTCCAGGTCTTTCAAATCCACATTGGGTTTTTCAACAGTGGAAACAGCTGAAATTTTCTGCTGGGGCAGTAGTTCTTCAATGGGGGTGAGTTCTTCATTTAAATTCGGTAGATAACTTGAGATGAAGTAGTCATCGATCCGATTGGTTTCAGTAAAATTTACAGCCTGCTCAATAGCATTTTTAAACTGCCGGACATTCCCCGGCCACTCATATTCTTGCATAGTGGCAATGGTGGAAGGATGTAGTGGTTCAATGAATTTGCCGCAAGACTGGGTAATCTCCTTAAGAAAAAAATCAGCCAGAATCGGAATATCTTTTTTTCGTTTCCGCAACGGGGGGATGTTGATCTGTAAAACATTCAGGCGATAATAAAGATCTTGTCGAAACCTCCCCTTTTTAACTTCTTCGGCAAGATTTTTATTCGTGGCGGCAATGATTCTGACATCGATCGGGATATCCTTGTCGCCGCCAATCCGCTGGATATAGCGCTCCTGTAAGACGCGTAGCAGAATGGTCTGGGTATTCAAGGGCATTTCTCCGATTTCATCAAGAAAAATGGTGCCGTCTTTGGCCAATTCAAATTTTCCGATTTTTCCATGTTTACTGGCTCCGGTAAAGGAACCTTCTTCATAGCCAAAAAGCACACTCTCAATGAGACTTTCGGGAATCCCAGCACAGTTGATGGCGATAAATGGTTTATCCGATTGATTGGCGTTGTGGATGGCCTGGGCAAACATTTCCTTACCGGTTCCGCTTTCACCCTCCAACAGCACGGTAGCACTGCCTTTGGCGGCAATCTGAGAAAGATGGACAGAGCGTAGCAGATCAGAGCTTTCACCGATGATATCATCAAAGGTAAAACGAGTGCCTTTGCGCTTGGCCTTTTCAATAACATTAATTTTTAGATCCAGATCTTTGAGTGTTGCGACAGCACCGGCCACGGTACCATTTTCATGAAGAATCAGCTTGCTGTTAATCAGACAATTGATTTTTTTACTTTTAGTGATAATATGTTTATCTTTTTCTTCAAAGAAGGCAGGCGGAACATGGCCATTATGATCGAGAATGGTTTCTCCATCCATGATTTCCAGGATGTTTTTTCCATAGGACTCAAAGGTGGTGGTTTTTAAAATCTTCGCGCCCTGGGAATTAATACCGATAATTTTGCCTTGTACATCCACGGCCACCACGCCATCGGACATCGAGTCGATCAGGGTGCTGAGATAGTGGTTGGTTAAATCAATTTGGCGATTGGATGCGGCAACACAGAATTGTCGTGAGATCGCTTTGGTCGCAGCAACAACCATACCCAAGGTATGCGGGTAAGCCAGTTCTTTGGGTCCAGCCATATCCATTACCCCTAAAAGCTTGCCATTTTCATCAAGGATTGGGGCTGCCGAGCAGGTCAGATCATGATAACATTCAAAATAATGCTCTGCCCCAATGACCTGAATGGGCTGCAACAGTTCAATTGCCAGTCCGGTAGCGTTGGTACCGGCCTTATGTTCGTTCCAGATGCTGCCACGAACCAGATTTTTAGTAAATGCTTCATTCAGAATCGATTGGTCACAGATCAATTCCAGAATCACTCCATTGGGATCGGTAAGGGTCGTTGAAAAGCCAGATTTGTTAACAAACTCCTGTAATTCAATCATAAACGGAATACTTACATCCAGCAGCAGTTTATTTTGTTCCAGTCGTTTGCTGAAATTTTCTTCACTGACGGAAGGCGCACGATTAACTGCCCACGGATTCAGCTTGGCTTGTTGACAACGCAACCAGGAATCAATGATTGGTTTGCGGAGCTGATTTCCAATGACGTTGGAAATGACAAAATCAGTCCATGTTTTTTTCATGACATCAAAGTCTGCAGATATCTTCAAAGCATTCACGCTCCTTTAAAATATAATTGATTTGACGAACTGGAAGGTGATTGCCTCAATCAGACAGACAAGAAAGGTGTATCAGGGGGCAGCCCCTGATACACAAATGCATTATCTATTTAGCCGCAGCCAGTTTTTGAAGATCAGCATTAAGTTGAGCAAAAATGTAAACGGGTGCGCAACCTGGGTAATAGGTTACTGATTTAGCGAGAGCGGCTGCTTCTTTAACCTTGTCTACTGATGGGAAAAGTTCCCAGCAATCACCGCAGATAAAGACGTTTTTACCGGCACAGAATTGCGGATCGATATCGGGTACACCACCTGAGATAACAACGACTTCACCAGATTTTTCCAGGAATTTGTTCATGTCAATCCCGGAGATTGCAAATGAGTCCAAGGCGCCACGAACGTTGACAAAACAGCCTGGACAGGTTTGTTGCATGATACAGGTTAAACCGGCATACATACCAATGGGATCGCCACCAGGACGTTTGAAGTGTTTCATGACGGATGCGATGGAGTTACCAACCACATCAATTTTTTCCAAATCGATTTCGCCCTGGCCTTCAGTTCCGGCACAGCGAATAGCGGGAATTTCCATCGGTTCGAAGCCCATGATTGAACAGGCAACTGAGTCAACGGCGACCGTGTCGGTTCCAGCGACGATCAGGTTCATTTCGATTGGCGTACCAGCGTGAGGTCCTTGACCTTCCATCCCGATAACGGAGTCAACAATGGTCAGATCAGCGTGTCGGATTCGATACATGTCAGCCATTTTCTGACCCAATTCAATACGGTGAGCACCCTGCTGTTGATCGTTTGGATGGCAGTTGGGGATAATCCCATTCCAGTTTTTAAGACCTAAGGTAACGGTACCGGCTAAATGCACTTTCATTTTTGGTAAGTTGATGACCACATCGGCATCCATAAAGGGTTTGAAAACCGTGGCATGTTTAAATAATTTTGCGCCTTCAATTTCTACTGGAACAACATCATGTTCGTCAAAATAGATGACTTCATCAGCGCCACCAAGTTTAGCAGCTTCTTCCATTTTCGAATCCTTAAAGGCTGGTTTGGCCCGGCCAACATGCATTCCTAAAGATGGGTTGTCGCCAACAACAACTTTTCCGGCTTTGGAGTTTTTCTTAACATAAGAAACAACAGCTTCAATGGTTCTCGGATCAACAACGGCATGGCTTTCTGGAGGTGCCTGGAAAGCAAGATTTGGTTTAATTAAGACGGTATCGCCTTCTTTGATGATGGTGTCAAGGGAACCAATGGCTAATTCAACTGCTTCGGCAACAGCGGCTTCAATTTTCCGGACATCCTCTTCAATACGAACATATTTTCCGCCCATGAATGAGGCATTGCCTTCTGGTTGTGCAACCTTAACAACAGATACTTTTGTTTTACTCATGATAATCTCCTTTTGGTATAGTCACCATATATTTGTCCATAAGCATGGACGTGTAGTTATAATACCCGCAATTATCATGCCAAAACAAGGTGGCCCTTAAAAAACCAAAAACCAAGATTCTTGAGACATACGAAGTGTGTCATGTGTCAAAATGGGACATATTAATGTGTCATTATAACACGTGACACACAATTTAAGCCTTAATCTAAGAAACTTTGCTAAACTACGATTATCAAATTATTAGGTGTTCGATCAAGATAATTTTTGTTATAATTCTAGAATATGAGGTACAATATAAGATGATAAGGAAACCTTGTCATCAATTGCGCCCTTGTATCAAGAATTGGGCACCTATTTTTGCAATTGCTTATTAATTATTTATAGAAAGTGAGGATAGTATGAATAAAGTTTTACTACTTAATGGTAGTCATAAAACCGGGAAAAGTTATACCATGCAAATAGCTGAACAATTTGTCTCAGGGTTGATTGAATTTGATGCTGAAACAATTGTTGAATCAGTTCATTTAAAGGATCAGAATATTAACGCCTGTACCGGATGTTTCGCCTGTTGGACAACAACACCGGGTGAGTGTGTTTTTCAAGATGACATGACCGAGCTGTTCCAAAAATATGTGGATGCAGATATTGTTATTTGGGCGACCCCACTTTATCATTATGGAATTTCCAGCTCCATGAAAAAATTTATGGAGCGGACCCAGCCGGCGCTGCTCCCTTTTATTGATCATGAGGGCGGTGGAACCTACGGACATCCGTTTAGGAACCCTGAAAAGATGGCGAATAAAAAGCATGTCCTGATCAGCACCTGCGGTTTTCCATCCGTTAAAAACAATTACGAGGGTGTTGAAGAACAGTTTAATAATCTTTTTGGAAGGGATAAATGGGAAAAGATTATCTGTGTGGAGGGTGAACTGCTGGGTATTCACCAATTGGACAACCTTACCGCTCCATATTTGGATCTGGTTAGGATGGCTGGCAAAGAATATGGTGAAAATTTAAGTATTTCTCTACATGTCCGGGAAGGTCTGTCAAAACCCTTTGTTGAAACGCCAACCTATTTACAGACCACCAACCTGAGTTGGGGCGTCGATGACACCCGGATGAAGGATTCTGATGGGGGTCTGATTGCCTGGAACTATATGAAAGAGGTTCAGGCGGCTTTTAATCCCAAAATTCGTCCCAAAATGAATGCGGTCTTACAAATTGATTTCACCGACATCAAAGAGCGATACCAGTTTGTCATCAAAGATGAGACCTGTACCTTGTTGCGTAATGATTTTACCAGAGAGACAACGGCCATCAATATTAATCTGACGATGCTGGAGCGAATTTTGGAAGGGAAAATCGATGCGGCACAATCACTGATCGAGAAGAAATATTCAGTGGTTGGGGACATGCGTCTGTTTAATGCCTTCCTGGACGGACTCTTTGGTCCAGTCATGTTGAATCCGGAAAAGAAGCGAAAGCTGGTTCCAATTAGTTTTAAAAACACGCCTTACTGGTTTTTTCTGACCATGTGCCCCTGGATTTTTTGTTTCCTTTTTGCGGAGTACAATCCCTTGTTGGGGGTCGTCATTCCGTTGATGATCAGTGGAGTCTTGTTCAGCATTAAGCGCGGAACCGATATTGTTTATTTTGAAAGAGGTACGCTGTTGGTCTTTGCCATCATGGGATCAATGGTGGTGACCTTTGGCGCCGAGTATCAGGGAAATACCTATGCCATTATTGGTTATATCGCATTGGCTTTGATCTGGGCGATCTCGACCCTAAACGCCGTGCCGTTATCAGCGGACTATACCCATTTTTACAATGGCCGCAATGCCCTTAAAAATGTCTTGTTTCTCAGGACAAATCGTTTATTATGTTATGTCTGGTCGATTGTCTTTTTGGTTCAGGCGGGAATTACAATGTGGCTGAACACGACCGTGCTGATTAATTTTGCGGCGATTCTGCCAATCGTGTTAAGTATTCCGACCTTTGTATTTTCGCTGTGGTTTTTAAAATGGTACCCCAAGGACAGCTCAAAACCAAAATAAAGACCAAAATAAAAATGGTCAGCATTAATTAATTCGACATCATTGGATTTGGATAGGAGAAAAAATGTTAACACTGGATAAAATTTATCATGCGTCGTTTACGCTTAAAAAATATATACGTCCCACCGATTTGATCCACGCTCCTAAAATATGCCCGGACAGCGATATCTATTTAAAAACGGAAAACCTGCAGATTACCGGGTCGTTTAAGGTACGGGGGGCCTGCTATAAAATTTCCCAGCTCAGCGAAGCGGAAAAAACCAAGGGGGTGATTGCCTGTTCAGCTGGGAATCACGCTCAGGGGGTCGCCATGGCGGCGGCCATTAATCACATCAAAGCACTGATCTGTTTGCCGGACGGGGCCCCGATTTCCAAGGTTGAGGCGACTAAGGCATATGGTGCCGAGGTGTGTCTGGTAGAAGGCGGTTATGATGAAGCCTATGCCAAAGCGTTGGAGCTACAGGCCGAAAAAGGATATACCTTTATTCATCCTTTTGATGACGAATATGTCATTGCTGGTCAGGGGACGATTGGTCTGGAACTCTTGGAGAGCCTGCCGGATCTGGATGCGGTGATTGTCCCGGTTGGTGGTGGTGGGCTAATTGCCGGAATTGCCTATGTGCTCAAATCATTAAAACCGGATGTTAAAGTCTATGGCGTGCAAGCCTGTGGGGCACCTAGTATGGAACTCTCGTTAAAAGAAAATAAAATCTGCCGGTTGCCCCAGGTCTCCACCATCGCCGACGGGATTGCTGTTAAAGAACCGGGAGAACTGACCTTCAGTCTGTGCAGTGATTATGTGGATGAGATTGTTACAGTGACCGAAGATGAAATTTCGACCGCGATTCTGACCTTGATTGAACAGCAAAAACTGATTGCCGAAGGTGCCGGAGCGGTGGCGGTGGCGGCAGCGATGTTTGGAAAGCTACCGATCAAAGGGAAAAAGACGGTTTGTATTGTTTCCGGCGGGAATATTGATGTTACCATTCTATCCCGGATCATTAAGCGGGGTCTGTTAACCTCTGGCCGCACCTGTTCATTTAATATTGAACTGATTGATAAACCGGGCCAACTGAAAAAAGTCTCACAGATCATTGCCGATTGGGGTGGAAATGTTATTTCAATCCATCATGAACGAAGTAATGAGGGGTCAGACATTAACGGTTGCTTTTTAAGGATTGAGTTGGAAACTCGAAATTATGAGCATATCAGAGAAATCCGAGATGCTCTCATCGAAGGTGGCTTTAAATTACAAAATTAATTAGCAAAAAACAGAATAATGTTGATTAATGATTGCGATGCCGGGTATAATCCAATCGATAAGTAAATTTTAACATCTGTTTATCGCATGTGTGCTTTAGAATAAATCGGCGCTGTCTGACTGAATCTGAAGCACACGGGGATAAATATTGGTATGGAATGGCCCAAAACTAAGAATGATCATTTGTTTTTCTGGCAACTATGAAAGTGCCGTGAGATTAACGATCAATTTTACAAGGACCAGATTTGTTTTAAAACAGGAGGAGAAAAATGTTAACCAATATTAGTGAAGATTTAAAGAAAATATTTTTGTTTGGCGTCGGTGCGGTGGCAGTCACGGCTGAAAAATCCAAGATTCTGATTGATGAGCTGGTAGAAAAAGGCGAAATCACGGTGGAACAGGGAAAAATTCTCAATGAAGAATTAAAACACAATATCAAAGAAACCATCAGAGAAACGGTAACGGTGAATGTGGTTAAATCGGAAACTCCACCCTCGGCAGATGAAGTCGTGGACGGTCTGGATAAGATGACACCAGAAGAAATCCAGAAAATTAAAGATAAGCTTGAAGCGATGAGTGCTGAAAAACCGGCAGAGGAAGAAATCGTTGAAGTTGATGTAAAAGAAGACGTCGACGCAAAGTAAATCGATGAACTTAAGTGATTCCGGCATAAAAGTAAAAGATATCAAAATAAATCCCATGGAAACCAATGGGCGCCGATTGAAAAAAATTGTCTCTATTTTGGTAAAATATGAAATCACAAAAGGGTTGACTCCAGAAAAACTTCGACTGATTATCGAAGACCTGGGGCCAACCTTTATTAAAATTGGCCAGATTATGTCCATGCGTCGGGATATTTTTCCCAGTGAATATTGCATTGAACTGGAAAAACTGAGATCTCAGGTGACCCCCATGCCTTTTGATGAATTTATTAAAATCATCGAAGATGAGTATGACAGTCCGGTGGAAGATGTTTTTAAGTTTATCAATCAGGTACCCTTGGGTTCGGCCTCGATTGCCCAGGTTCATGCAGCGGATTTAATTGATGGTTCCAAGGTGGTGATTAAGGTCCAGCGTCCGGGGATCTACAAGGTGATGGCCCAGGATGTGGTGCTCTTAAACCGGGCTACTGGGATTCTCAACATTGCTAGCGGAATTGGCGATGTGGTCGATTTTAAAATGATCGTTGACGAAATGTGGAGCACCGCTCAGCAGGAAATGGATTTTTTGTTTGAAGCTAAAAATGCCCAGCTATTTAGCGAGTTAAACGCCGAGATTAAATACATTGGCTGTCCTAAAATATACAATCAGTATACGACTTCCAAGGTTTTGGTGATGGAAGATATTGTTGGCATTGAAATTGACGAAAAGAGTGCCCTTTTGGAAGCCGGCTATGATCTGGAAGAAATTGGCGTTAAGTTGGCGGAAAATTACGTTAAACAGATTATTGACGATGGTTTTTTTCACGCCGATCCTCATCCCGGTAATATGTTTATCCGCAACGGACAAATTGTCTGGATCGACCTGGGAATGATGGGGAAATTGTCCAAGCGGGAGATGGGTTTGTTAAGACGGAGTGTGAAAGCGGTGGCAACCAGGGATGTGGAAAGTCTGGAAGTGGCGATTCTCTCACTGGGAGTACACAAAGGCCGACGAATTAATCATTCACTGTTATACGAAGCCATTGATCGGATGCTGGATGTTTATGGAACTGAAGAACTCAGCAATATCAATATGGGTCGTTTTCTGGAAGAAATCCTGCGGATTGCCGCCGAAAATCATATCGGCATGCCCCGGGGCATCAGTATGCTCAGTCGTGGCATGATCACCATTGAAGGAGTGATTGCCGAAATCTCGCCAGATGCCAATTTTGTGCGGATTATGGCCAACCATATGGCCGGTCAACAAGTTGCCAATTTTGATCTGCAAAATTTTATGGAGACGAATCGACGGAAAATATTGATTTCCGGCGAAAAAGCAATCAGCATACCGGGACAGATTTCGGATATTTTAAGTCTAGCCACCAAGGGACAATTAAAAGTAAATCTGGAAATATTGGGTTCGGATGAGCCACTGGCTGAAATCGATCAGATGGTTAACAAGATCGTGATCTGTATTATTCTGGCGGCGCTGCTGATTGGCTCCAGCTTTATTGCCACCACTGATATGACCCCTCAGATTATGGGTATCCCGGCGCTGGGGGCACTGGGCTATTTTACCGCGATAATTCTAAGTCTGGCATTGATGATTTCGATTCATCGCAAGAAACGAAAGCGCTAAATCAGGGTTGCTATTTTAATGCCACCAATACTCTGGAATTTTATGGCAGCGATTAACAAAATAAAATTTCTTAATTTTTCAATTAATTTAGATTAGAATGATTTGTTTTGGGTAAATAATAAACAAGCTTTGAGATAAGCTAATATACCAAAATGAAAAAGGAGAAGAAAATGAA
Organism: Acetobacterium woodii; assembly: GCA_016213825.1. Taxonomy (GTDB): domain Bacteria; phylum Bacillota; class Clostridia; order Eubacteriales; family Eubacteriaceae; genus Acetobacterium; species Acetobacterium woodii_A. Next base: position 226,457 of record JACQZP010000019.1, read on the forward strand.
AAGAAATGTAGTTTTAGGAATGTTGCTTGTTCTTGCTATAGTGATTTCTGGTTGTACGCAAACGCCGGCAACCAATCAAAAAACGGATTCAGAAACAAAGACGGACGTTGTGACTACCGCCTCGGTTGTTAATACGGAGGGCGCCTTTATTAAAGCAATCAGTAAGGATGGCACCTGGATCATTGCCACTCTCAATGATTTGAAAATTAATTCCGATCTGGTCCTGGATGGCACCTTTGTCAATGGCAAGAAAGACGATGCCGGAAATGACATTGTGCAACGAAAGATTGGTCTTTATACGCAGGATGAAGCCCGAAATGTTACAGCCAGATTTACCTTGACCGCCCCAAAAATTACCATTAATAGTCCTAAAGCCAGCATTGAACATGGTACTTTTGTCGGTGATGTTTATGTAACAGCAACAGATTTCCAACTGAAAGATCAAAAAATTGAAGGGAATGTGTATTTCACGAATCCCGAAGCCCAAGCTACCTTCAAAATGGATGCAACAAGTTCAATTACTGGTGTTCAGGAATTAAAGCAGTAGATGTAATTGTTTGACATTTCACAATAAAGATTTTGGGAGCCTCTAAATTGAAGTGTGAAAGACATCAATTTAGAGGTTTTTATTTATTAAAGCAGAAAATTGATGGTTAATAATAGGATAAAAAAGAGTTGTGAGATAAAAATTTGAATGCGAAAGCGATTCAGAATAAAACAAAAAAGTCAAAATCCGGAGGTGCATTTTGGAAAAGAACGTTATTATATTAGGAGCCGGATATTCGGGGATTCTAATTGCAAAAAAACTTGCCAGGCGTTTAAAAAGCCAGACCGATGTTAAAATAACCTTAATCAACAAAAAAAGCTACCATACCATGCTTACCGAGCTTCATGAGGTGGCCGCCAATCGGGTGGAAGAAGACAGTATCCGAATCAGTATTAAACGCATTTTTGAAGGCCGAAATGTTGATGTAGTAGTGGATACGATCACCGAAATCGACTATGAAAAAAAACAATTAACTGGGAAAAAATCTAGCTACAGTTACGATTATCTGGTAATGGCATCGGGTTCACAGCCATCGTTTTTTGGCATTTGTGGAGCGGAAGACTATACCTACAAACTGTGGTCTTATGAAGATGCCATCAAGCTGAAGGGGCATATCTTTGAAATGTTCACAAAAGCGCTACAGGAAACCGATCCGGCCGAAAAACAGAAATTGCTTAGTTTTTATGTGCTGGGGGCCGGATTTACCGGCGTTGAGATGGCTGGCGAACTGGCTGAATGGGTCCCGATCCTCTGTAAAGAGTTTGAAATTGATCGCGAAGTGGTTAAGATCACACTGGTTGATATGATGGACCGAGTTGTCCCCAATTTATCCGAAGCGCTATCGGAAAAAGCGAAAAGACGACTGGAAAAAATGGGCGTAGAGGTCAGATTAAAAACAGCCGTTGATTGCATTAGCGCCGATTCTATCGGTCTTAAACAAGCTGAACAACATCAGGAATTGCCAACCAATACGGTTGTCTGGGCGGCCGGCATTGAGAGTTCCGATATTGCCAATCAGGCGGTTCAACTTACCCAGGTTGGCCGCGGCCGCATTAAAACCGATGAATTTCTCAGAGCCGAAGGAAAAGAGGATGTTTTTATCGCCGGGGATAATATGTTTTATATTCCTGAGGGTGAATCAGCGCCGGTGCCCCAGATGGTTGAAAACTGCGAACAATCGGCGGATACAGTCGCTCATAATCTAACCAGTGCCATTACCGAAACCGGAGCAATGGAAAAATATGCTCCTAAGTTCCACGGAGTAATGGTTAGTATCGGCGGGCGTTATGGTATTTCTTATGTCGGCACTGCCAAAAAGAAATTTGCCTTACCATCGTTCCTCTCGCAATTTGTGAAACATTTTATTAATATCATTTATTTTGTCCAAATTTTGGGATGGAATAAGGTCTTTAGCTATATCCGGCATGAGTTTTTTACCATCCGCAATTGCCGCAGTTTTGTTGGTGGTCATTTTTCAAATCGAACCCTCAGTTTTTTATTGGTACCGCTACGGGTTTTCTTAGGGGCCTTCTGGGTCTATGAGGGCATTAAGAAAGTCAATGAAGGCTGGCTTCAAAAGCCGATGCTGACGCCCTTTTTCAAAGGCGCCAACGATCTGTTTTATTCAATTCTCCAGGCTGGTACCGGTGGTGGAGGCGATGCCGTGTCAAGTGCCACCGCGGCAGGCCAGAGTACTGCAGCGGCCGGAACCCTGCTGATTAATTGGAATATCTTAGGTCTCTTTAAAATTATTGTGATTCAGACGACGGATATTGCCATTAAATTTCAGGTGGGCTTAATGGACTGGTTTAAGGATACTGTTATTTTAAGCAGCGGCGGGTCAGAGATATTTTTTCAGACCGTAATTGTCTATTCTGAAATAATCGTCGGGGTACTTCTGATCGTCGGTCTTTTTACCACCGTTTCCTCTTTGTATTCAATCGTTCTCCAGGCGATGTTTGTCGCAACTACCGGGCTTTACCTGAGTACCTGGTGGATGATTTTTGCGGCAGTGGCGGTTATTTTTGGCGGAGGGAGCGTATTCGGACTTGATTATTATGCAATGCCCTGGTTAAAAGAACACTATAAGAATTTAAAAATCGTCCGAAAACTATATATTTATCATGATTAAGAGTGAATTACCCCAAAGACTAGACTACCAGGCTGCCCTTGAAGCAGTCAGGCGATTGATAAAAGAAACCTTATTGGATACCGACGAATTAATCTTAGCGATGATGCAACACCTGACCTTGGGAACTGGCAAAAACTTGAGAGCCATGTTATTACTGGTGTCGGCAATGGATGATGAAGGTCTTGTCCCAGCTGATGCGGTTGTTGCCGGAGCTGCCGTGGAAATTTTGCACCTGGCCACCCTGGTCCACGATGACATCATCGATGAGGCCGAAATCAGACGAGGACAGGCCAGTCTGCAAAAGAAGTTTGGCAAAAAAGAAGCGGTAATCTGTGGCGATTACCTCTTCTGCATTGCAATAGCGATGGTGGCCGAAATTTCCAACCGTTATCCTGAAAAGCTGAAGGAATTTACCCAAGCTATGACAAAAATATGTTTAGGTGAACTGCGGCAATTTAAACACAATTCAGACACCGATCTGAGTGTTCTGACTTACCTGAAAATAATTGCTGGCAAAACTTCGGCGCTATTTTCACTGGCGATGTATTCCGGCGCGATCATAAACGGCAGCAGTGATAAGGAAGCCCGTTTTATGGGGCGGATTGGCCACAATATGGGGTTGGCTTTTCAGATCCTGGATGATTGTGCGGATTATGAAGCAGATGTTGTGGTCACTAAAAAAACGGTTAAGCATGACCTGGCCGATGAAGTCATCACCTTGCCGTTAATTTTTGCTTTTTTAAAAAAGCCCGAACTTAAACAGCAGATTCATCAGCAGCAATTGTCCGTGGCCGAAATTAACGAAATTATTGCAGAGGTGGTCAATCTCGGCGGTGTATCAATGGCCCATGATGTGGCCGAAAAATATTACCACAAGACCAAAAAAATGATCGATACCCTGCCGAATAAGCATCAGCGATTATTGATCGGTGAGATCCTGGGGAGAATCTGGAAAGTTGAGAATTAACCGATGATTCAGCGATTTTTAAGTTATGTCGAGATTCGGACAAAAATAGCCAGTCTGCTGCCCTTTTTACTGGGTTTGACATATGTTCTATATGCCTATCAACAGATAAATATTTTGAATACCCTGCTATTTTTCACTTCAATGCTGAGCTTTGATATGGCAACAACCGCCCTGAATAATTATATCGATGTGAGAACAAATGATAAAATACTGGAATTTTCTGAGAAAACCGCCAAACAGATATTAATTTTTCTCTTGGTTCTGGCCACCTTATTGGGGCTGGCGCTCGTATTTTATACTGGCGTGGTCGTTTTGGTTTTGGGAGCCCTTTGTTTTGGCGTGGGGATTTTCTATACCTTCGGGCCGGTACCGATTTCGCGAATGCCATTGGGTGAAATTTTCTCCGGGTTATTTATGGGTTTACTGATTCCCTTTCTAGTGGTTTTCATTAATGCACCGGAGCACAGTCTGATTTATTTTACTTTTACAAATTGGCTGCTGCAAGTGTCATTTAGCATTTTGGAGCTGCTCAAATTGGGCGTTGTGACCATTCCGGCGATTGCCGGAATTGCCAATATTATGCTGGCCAATAATATCTGCGATGTGGAAGATGATGTTAAAGTAAATCGCTTTACGCTGCCTTATTATACAGGGGTAAAAAATGCCCTGACTATGTTTGCCGCCCTTTACTATCTGGGATATGCGGCTATTATTGTAATGGTGCTGTTTGGATTGGTGCCAATTTATGGATTAATCGTGATTGCGGGTTTAATCCCGGTTCAAAAAAATATTTCGAAATTCAGAAAACAACAATCCAAGACCAAAACCTTTTCCTTGAGTGTGCAAAATCTAGTGATCTTATTATTCCCGCTAATCCTTGTTTTGACAATCGGCGCGATCCTTAATTAAACTAATTTAAGCGATAAATTTACATGATCTTAATCTAAACTTTCCAAACCGTTAACATATGGTAATACAACGCATGTTAGACTTTTAACAGCGATAGAGATAATCGGGAAACCTAGCATCTTTATCGCTGTTATTTAGTTTATCAGGTATCAATCATATAAAAAGCAGAAGATGGAGAGAAGTGTAAATGAAATGGTTTTATAATTTAAAAATAGGCCGCAAAGTAATTTTAGGATATCTGATCATCGCCGCCATTGCCGGGGGGATTGGGGCCATGGGACTGGTGGGGATCCAGAAAATCAGTCAGCAGGATGTCTATCTTTATGAGAAAATGGCCAAGCCGTTGGGCGAACTGGTTTATATTGTCGACTCCTTTCAGGGTATTATCGGCAAAGTTGACGATTTGACTGGGGCCACAACGCCGGAGGACATTGATGCCATTGAAAAAGAAATCCTTAAAAAAAATGCCCGCTTTGATTCCAACTTGAAAACCTTTCAAACGACCCTGATGGATCCGAAAGCCATCAAAATAGCCGATGAAACCTATTTGCTCAAAGATCAGTTTGATGCCATGGTCACCGAAATGATTGATCTGGTTCATCAGGGGAAATCGGCAGAAGCGGCTGTTTTAGCAAACAGCAGTGAGTTTGAAGCGATCTATACTCAAATCGAAGCCAACTACCGGGAAATGATGGAGTTGAAATTGGCGATAGTCAAAGACACTGCCAAAAGCAATCAGGCCATTGCAGCATCTTCAACGCTGCTGACGATTATCTTACTGGTGGTGGGGGTGATTCTCTCACTGCTACTGGGTTTGCTGATTGCGTCAACGATTACCAAACCGATTGCCAGAATCAATCTGATGATCAAAGAAATGAGTTTGGGTCATCTGGGGATGCGGTTGAATATGGAGTACCAGGATGAGGTTGGTGAAATGGCGGCGGCCATGGATCATTTTGCCGATGATCTGCAGCATGTAGTCATTGAAACCATGCAACAGATTTCAGCTGGCGATCTTTCAGCCGACATTGAACCCAAGGATGATCAGGATGAAATAATCCCGGCGCTAAAACAGACCATCGAAACCATTCGCAGCCTGATTGCCGAGTCGGTGATGTTGTCCCAGGCTGCTGTCGAAGGTCGATTGGAAATCCGCGGCAATGCCGACGCTTTTAACGGCGGCTTCCGAGAAATTTTGGTGGGCTTCAATAACACCCTGGAGGCTCTGGTAGTGCCTCTGAATGTGGCCGCGGAATGTGTCAGCCAGATTGGTTGCGGGATCATCCCGGAAAAAATCGAGGACACCTACTATGGCGATTTCGAAACTTTTAAAAACAGTATCAATGCCAGTATTGATGGTCTGGAAGCCCTGAAAGAGGGGAATGATGTGTTAGGTCTGATGAACCAAAATGATTTTTCCCAGTCAATTCAGGGTGATTATCTGGGGATTTATGCCGAAATTGCTGAGTCCATCAACGGGATTCGCCGACTGCTGCTGACGATTACCAGGATTGCCGGCAATATCAGTCAGGGAGATCTCGGCGATTTGCCGGAGCTGCAGCGGGACGGCAAACGCAGCGAAAATGATCGGTTGATGCCAACCTTGGTGGCGATGATGGAAAATATTTACCGGCTGGTGGCCGAAACCGAAACCATGGCGCAGATTGCAGTAGAAGGGGACTTGAGTTATCGCGGCGACAGCAGTAAGTTCAGTGGCGAGTATGCCACTGTCATTGACGGCTTTAATCAAACCTTGGATGCAGTGATCGAACCGGTCAAAGAAGCGTCCAGCGTGCTTCAGGAATTGGCCCAAGGTAACCTGCACACCATGGTGATGGGGGAATACCAGGGTGATCACGCCAAAATTAAAAAGGATCTCAACCAAACTATCGTTTCCCTGGAAGCCTATGTGGGCGAAATTACTGGGACGCTGGTAGCAATGGGGCGGGGGAATCTCAATCAGGAAATTACCACCGAATTCCGGGGCGATTTTTCAGCCATTAAAAAGTCCCTCAATGATATTAATATGCAGCTTAGCACTACTCTTTACGACATCGATGCGGTTTCTGCCCAGGTCGAAAGTGGTGCCATCCAGATTTCTGACAGCGGCCAGGCGTTGGCTCAGGGTACCACCGAACAGGCCAGTTCGATCGAGGAACTGACCGCCTCCATCGAAGAGGTCGCAGATGAAACGAAACACAATGCCATCCGGGCGAATGAAGCGAATGAACGGGCGATGGCTGTGCGTGAGAATGCAGCAGTTGGCAACACCCAAATGGGGAAAATGGTTGCCGCCATGGCTGAGATCAACGAATCGTCCCAAAATATTTCTAAAATCATTAAGGTGATTGATGATATTGCTTTCCAAACTAATATTTTAGCGCTCAATGCGGCCGTTGAAGCGGCTCGAGCCGGGCAGCACGGCAAAGGCTTTGCCGTGGTTGCCCAGGAAGTCCGAAATCTGGCGGTTCGCAGCAGTGAAGCCGCCAAAGAAACCACCAGTCTGATTGAAGGCTCCATTGATAAGGTGGAAGTGGGCACCCGGATTGCCGATGAAACGGCAGTCAGTCTCAAAGAAATCTTAGCGGAGATTGAAAAAGTAACCGACCTGGTTAAAAATATCGCCCAGGCATCCAGCGATCAGGCCCGGGAAATCGAACAGATTAATCAGGGTATTGATCAGGTTTCAATGGTGGTTCAAACCAATTCGGCGACAGCCGAGCAAAGTGCCGCCGCCAGCGAAGAACTTTCCGGTCAGGCCCAAATGCTCAAACAAATGGTGGGCAAATTTGAAATCAGACCCCAGCGATAGTTACGAAATACAGAGTCTCAAATGTTTATTGACAACCGATGAACCCTTTAGGGGTTCTTTTTTTGTTTAATAATCCTTGACAATTATTCAAGATAGTATTATTGTATTAAGTAAGTAATACAACAATACAATAATACACAGGAGGACAGCAATGAAATGGTACATCGATTCCGATCGGCCGATCTATAAACAGTTGGTTGAACAAATAGAGCTCCGCATCATCTCAGGATTTTATGCCCCGGGAGATAAACTTGAATCAGTACGGGAGCTGGCCATGGATGCGGGAGTTAATCCCAATACCATGCAGAAATCGTTGGCGGAACTTGAACGCATGGGCCTTGTTTTTGCACAAAGAACAAGTGGCAGATTTATTACGGAGGATTTGAAAGTGATCGAGGAAGCAAAAAAAACAATAGCCGTTCAGGAAATTGGCGCTTTTCTGGAGAAAATGAAGAAGCTGGGACTGGATAAGCTGGAAATATTGGCTTTAATGGAAAAAGTTGCGGAAGGGGAAAATCAGAATGACGATATTAAACGCTAAAAATCTGACCAAAACATTTGGCAAAAAGACCGCCCTGGCGCAAATTGACCTGGATATCCCCAGAGGCCGGATTATAGGTCTGCTTGGGCCAAATGGCAGCGGCAAGAGTACCTTTATCAAGCTGGCCACCGGACTGCTGGTGCCGACGGCTGGTGAAATTACTATTGATGGTGTGGCGCCGGGGGTTGACACTAAATCGAAAACCTCATACCTGTCCGAACGTACTTATCTTAACGGTTGGATGCGTGTGAACGAGCTGCTCGCTTTTTTTGAGGATTTTTATCAGGACTTTAACCGCATTAAGGCCGAAAATATGCTCAAGGATTTAAATATCAACCCTAACGACCGCTTAAAGACCATGTCCAAGGGCACCAAAGAAAAGGTGCAGCTGATTTTAGTGATGAGCCGGTCAGCCGAGCTTTATCTACTGGATGAACCGATTGGCGGCGTCGATCCGGCCGCCCGGGATTATATTCTCAATACGATTATTACCAATTATAAAGAAGATGCCTCGGTGATTATCTCAACCCACTTAATTGCTGATATTGAACAAATATTGGACGATATTGTCTTTATCTCAAATGGGGAAATTACACTGACATCTTCAGTCGACGAAATAAGAGAAACACATAACCAGTCAGTGGATGGATTATTCAGGGAGGTTTTTAAATGCTAACAAAGTTACTCAAAAACGAAATAAAGGCCACAGGGAGAATTTTCCTTCCCTTATACGGAGCGCTACTGATTTTAACAATTGTTACAAAATTGGCATTGACTTTCGGTGCCCCCGATTTTTTTAGTGATAATGTGGCCACCAACCCATTTATGGAAGTGGTGATCGGAATCAGTTTCACCCTTTATTTTATCGCCGTGGTGGCCTTATCAGTGATGACATTGGTGATGATTATTCAGCGGTTTTATAAAAATTTATTTACCGACGAGGGCTATTTGATGTTTTCGTTACCGGTTAAGACCTGGGAACTGGTTATATCTAAACTACTAGTGGGACTGATGTGGTCAGCCGTCTGTACACTGATGTTTGTGGTATCATTTTTTATTCTCTCTCTGGGTTCATTTACGATGATGGATCTGACCCAGGGTATTAGCGCCGCATACACGGATTATTCAAACACCTTTGGTGCGAGTCTCAATGTTTTGATTTTTGAAATCATTATTTTTGGGATTGTCAGTACCGTAGCTTCAATTCTGATGATTTACGTATCGATTGCGATTGGACAATTATTTAATCAACACCGGATAGTGGCCTCGTTTGGAGCCTATATTGTCATTACCATTGCGATTCAGATTATCAGCTCAATCGTGATGGCCGTTTTTGCCATCAGCAATCTGGATACCGTGATTTCCCAAGGCAATGATATTCAGGCGATGGAGATGATGCATTGGATCATTAATGTTTCAACCTTTTTAAATGTGATTTTATGTGGCGCTTTTTATTTTGCCACCCAATATATTATGAAAAATCGTTTAAATCTGGAATAATTATTAGCTCATTTATGTTATAATAGTGAGCAACATAATGTTAAGTAAATCATTAGGAAAGAGGGTCGATTTTAATTTTTATCCAAGTCAGAGATTTGTACAAAGATTTTATGTTGGGGAAAGAAGACATCCACATCCTCAAGGGAATCAATTTGGACATTGAACAAGGGGAAATGGTGGCCCTTCTGGGTCCTTCGGGATCGGGAAAATCCACCTTTTTAAATGTCTTAGGGGGGCTGGTACCGCCCACATCCGGGGAAATCAAGATTCGCGATTATCTGATCAGCGAGATGACCGAGAACGAACTTTGTCTGTTCAGGCGGGAACACCTGGGTTTTATTTTTCAATCCTATAATCTAATCTCAACCATGACGGCGATGGAAAATGTGGCCTTGGCATTAACCTTTGCCGGAGTCAAAAAAGAAATCCGCCGGGAGCGAGCCAAAGAAGCTCTGGAAGTGGTGGGACTGGTCGACCGGATGGGCCACAAGCCCAGTGAACTGTCCGGCGGCCAGCAGCAACGGGTTAGTATTGCCCGAGCTCTGGTTAACCACCCGGAGATTATTCTGGCCGATGAACCAACCGGGAATCTGGATTCTAAAACCAGTGCCGATATTATGGAAATGATCACCCGGCTGAATCGGGAAGAAAATCAGACCTTTGTTATCGTCACCCATGATCCGGACACCACCAAATATTGCACCAAGGTCATCCATATGCAGGATGGCCTTATTGAACGTTCAGTGAATCAATAACAGGAATTATAAAAATAGAAATGGAGAAGAAGATGAAACCAAAAACAAAATTCGGGACCAAACCCAAAGCAATATTTTCCGCCGTGATGGTGGGTTTATTGCTATTGTTATGTTTTAGCCCAACGGCCTTGGCAGCCCCAGAGCAGCCCCTGCTGCAGATCAGTTCGGTGACCTTTAATCCGACCACCGTATCGCCGGGAAAAGAATTTAAGATGATTGTAACCTTAACCAATCATGGAGATTACAATGCCCATAATGTGACCCTGGACGTCTTATCCCAATCTGGAGTGGCTGATTTAGGCGTCTTTTCAATGGTGGGCAGCGGCAGTCATTTTTATTTGGAAAAAATTGCTTCAGGAGAGAGTGCTACTATCGAAATTCCGATGGTCTCATCACCCAACGCCGAAGCCAAGAACTATAATCTAAATCTGCAGTTAAACTGCGAAACCAGCGGCGGCGAAGCCTATAACTTCACTGAAACGGTGGGGGTAGTCATTAATGAAAGTGATTCGATGTCAATTATTGCCCCAGACCGTTTTGTGCTTAAAAAAAATGACAAAGGTGTCACCCCGGTGGCATTTGAAATTGCCAATTATGGTTCCAATCCGGTGCGCGGGGTGCAGGTGAGCATTTCCGCCGATGGGGTTGACTTCTCCAAAGACTATCAGTATTATGGGACCTTTGAAAAAGACGACAATGACGATTTTTCAGCCGATGTCACCACCGCCGAAACGGGCGAATTTCCTGGCAAGATAACGCTGAAATACATGGATAGTTTTAATAATGAACGAACTCTTGAAAAAAATATTACCATTGTTTCGGAAGAATCCACCAAACAAGCGACTGACAGCGGAGATGAGAATATTTTCCAGAAATTTTTGCGGGTTGTTTTTGGAATTGGGGCATAGCGAGGTGATCGGGTGAATAAGCAAGAACTCCTGCGTCTATCCTGGGAGAATCTCTGGCGAATGAAATTTCGAACTATTCTTACCATTATCGGGGTGGTCATCGGGACTTCCTCTATTATCGTCATGGTTTCCATTGGAAACGGCGCCCAAAAAAGCATTACCGACGAATTGTCCGGAGTTGGTTCGGTAACGACTCTGCAGGTCTATCAGGATTTGTCATCCATGGGGATGTCGGCAGTGAGCGGTGGAAAGCAAAAAGATAAGGTGATTCTTAATGATGACGCCATCAAAGATATGAAGAAAATTGATGGCGTTGTAGCGGTAACTCCGGTTGTTAGTCTTAATGGTGGAGAAATTGAATTGAATCGTGACCAATACGGTGTTTCTCTGATGGGAATTGACTATGGGGTCTTAAAAGACATGCGTTATGAAACCACCAGTGGTAAAAAACCCGGTGCCAATGACGATAATAGTGTGATTCTCGGGAAAGAGGCGCTGACCAGTTTTACCTTAACGGGGATCTCCGCTCAACCAGAAGCGAGCACAATCAACATGGAAGATCTGATTGGACAAAACGTCAATTTGATTGTTAAGCGTACCAATGCCGCCGGGGAGGAAGAAATTCGCAGTCAAAAATTAAAGGTTGCTGGGATCCTGGAATCGACGGGTGGTAACGAAGATTATTCCATCATTGCGGATTATCAACTGGTCACTGAACTGAATGAATGGCAAACTGGTGTCAAAAGCAATGTTAAAAAGAACGGCTATGCTGAGGCATTAGCGACAGTTGAGGATTCTTCTGTGGTTAACAGTGTCACCAGTGAAATTGAAGCGATGAAGTTTACTGTCTTTTCGATGCAGCAAATTCTGGATTCCATGGGCAGTGTCTTTCAGATGCTGCAGATTTTGTTGGGCGGTATTGGTGGCGTTGCTTTGCTGGTAGCATGCATTGGGATTGTCAATACCATGACCATGTCTATTTATGAACGGACTAAAGAAATCGGGATTATGAAGGTTATTGGGGCATCGATATCGGATATCCGGAACATGTTTATTACCGAATCCACGATGATCGGTCTGATTGGGGGAATCGTTGGGATTATTATCAGTATCGCTCTATCGTTGCTGATTAATCTGATTGCCGGCTTTTTTATTGGTGGTGAAGGGAGCGTGACAATCTCTTATATTACCCCGGGGCTGGTCATTTTTGCGCTCGTATTTTCAGCACTGGTAGGGATGCTGTCGGGAGTCCGGCCAGCGATTAAAGCGGCTAACCTGAGTTCCCTGGATGCCATCAGAAGTGAATAATTATTAAAAAAAAGATAATTGCGAAACTGAACGCAAAGCAAGATGTATTTGATGTTTATTATTTTACAATAAATTATTTTTAAAAACTGAAAATGACAAGAAACGAGGAGAAAATATGAACTATTTAAATTTGTTAATCCATCCGGTCAAATTCTTTAAGCAGGTGGCAGAAAAAGAAAAACTGTCCTTGCTGATCCCGATTCTCATTTTGGTGGTGATCGGATTAATATCTGGGGTGGCGGCTGCTAATTTGGTCAGTACCATGGATCTTCCTACCGAGCAGGTCGGCATGGTGAAAACCGTCACTATCATTACCGCCATCATCTCAGGAATCGTTAGCTTGGGCGTCGCCCTGGTTATTAAGGCTGGCCTTTTTAACCTGGTGCTGAAAAAAATGGGCGGTGAAGGTTCCTTTAAAACCGCTGTTTATGTGATCGGGTTAAGCTATTTCCCCAAAATTATCCAGAGCATTCTGAATGTCTTTTTCCAAAAACCGATTGATATGACCAAGGTTTCGCAAATGGATTGGGTATCTTTTCTGGGGGGGATTTTCAGTGTTTTTAACATCTGGCAAGTTGTCTTGACGATTATTGGACTGGCGGTTGTTTACGGAGTCTCTTACAAAAAAACAGCGATTCCGGTGCTTGGTTTTGAAGTTGTAATGGCCGGTTTGAGTCTGGGGATCACGCTTTTTTCACTGAATTCCATGGCGGCTTTAACAACGACAGCTGTTAGCTAGAAAATTGTAATATCGAGGTTGTCAAGAAACGATCGTACCGACTAATGATTAATCCATTGCTCGCTTATGGCGGCAGACAATCAAATTAATCATTGGCGGTACTGGTTTATCCTATCAAAATCGTAATCGTGTTCCAGTGGTAGGATCTAAAAAGGAGGAAAAGGATGGGAATCGGAATCGATTTAGGCGGCACCGCCATAAAAGGTGGGATTGTAAATGATCAGGGTGAAATTCTGGTTGAACGTTTAATTAAAACCGAGAGCCACCGGGGTTATGCTCAGGTAGTTGATGATTTAGTCGCGCTGATTAAAGAACTACTTTGCTCATCGCCAGAAGAAACAGTAGTCGGCATTGGGGCCCCCGGAATTCTTTCAAGTGACGGTAGTACGATTGTTTCCTGTCCCAACCTTCAATGGCAAAATGTGTCATTAAAGCGTGATATTGAAAGCCAGGTTGCAGTCGAAGCGTTGCTAGTCAATGATGCCACCGCTGCCTGCATTGCTGAAGCAGCATTCGGCAGTACTCAGGGGAGTGCCAATTCAGTGATGTTCACCCTTGGCACCGGCGTTGGCGGTGGGGTAATCTTAAATAATCGGATTATTTCCGGAGCCCATGGAGTGGCTTCAGAATTTGGCCATATGTTGATGGCCGCGAATTTTTATGATTGTGCCTGTGGAAAAAACGGTTGTCTGGAGACTTTTTCTTCGGCAACGGCGATTATTCGCTATTGCCGAATGCGTTTAGAAGAGGGCTATTCATCAATCCTGACAGCGACACCGAATTTCGATGGCAAGGCGATCATCGATGCCGCCAAAGCGAGTGACGCATTGGCTGGGGAAGCAGTGAACCGCTTAGCTGAATACCTAGGTTGGGCCATTGCCAATATCAGTGACATCATCGATCCGGAAATTGTTACCATTGGTGGCGGTTTGTCCTATGCGGGCGAATATCTGCTGGATAAAATTAAACGAGAGACAATTAAGCGGTTGACCTATCCCGATTATGCCAGACCAGAAATTGTACTGGCCAAATTTAGAAATGAAGCTGGTTTGATCGGGGCGGCAAATCTCAAACGTTTTTTATAGTTAGGTAGTTGCGCAATTCATAAACATTGAACAATCGTTGCTTTGTGTTTTGTTTTCCCTAAAAAATTCAGGAACATTTTTGGTGTTAATTGAGGTAGAATTTTCGAATTATAAAAAAAATCATTGTAATAATGCTTAGAATGAATATAATAGAGATAAGTCATACTAAATAAAGGAGAAATTCGATGCAAAAATATGAATGTGATGTCTGTGGTTATATTTATGACCCAGAATTAGGTGATCCAGACAACGGTGTAGCAGCAGGAACTGCGTTTGCGGATATCCCAGATGATTGGGTATGTCCTGAGTGTGGAGTTGACAAAGACAGTTTTTCTGAAGTATAAATCCAATCAATAATCAAAAAATTAGCCTGCAACGGCTTTAATTTGGAAGTGTAAAATTTTGATCTGCGCTAGATCAAAGTTTTACACTTTTTTTGCGCCTAATTCTTATCTTGCAGCTGGCGACTCGGCATGTTGTTTTGCCAACACCGCCATGTTTTTAGCAGAAAAAGGATTTATCCCTCACGCATTTGCTGCCGTTATCAGGATTGCCGCAGTGCCAAGGGCTTTAGTGGCTTTTGAACAAAGCGCCGTTGGACCAAGCAAGGATTGTGCTTATGAAGGACCTTACCTCAAAGCGATTACTGGCATGCCTATTTCCATGGAAGGAAAAACCGTAGCAGGGGCACATTTAAGCCATGTGGAAAAATTGCCGCAGCCGATACCTGGAGCAATGAATCCATTCAGCAAGTTAAGCTATTGTCAGAAATGGCACCTATGGTTGTGATGGAACAGTTAATTTATGATGTGCGCTTAATGAATGCAGCTACATTGAATGATCAACAGGCACTAATTGATGATAGAACTGACCCGATTGTGATTATCAATGATGGTCTGATTGCCGGCATGAACATTGTTGCTCCCTTATTTAGAAGCGGCGAAATGTTTGTTCTGGAAGTTATGGAATCATTCGACACCATGAATGATAAATACAATAAAAGTCGACATTCGTACCGGCTTTTATTGCGCACTAGATTCCGAACAGGCTCTTCATCCATAAAAAAAGAATGGGCATAAAAACAGCAGGCAAAAGATTACCAACCTTGATTTCCTTAATCTTTAACATATTGATGCCAATGGCCATAATCAGCACGCCCCCCACAGCATTCATTTCGGTAATCATTTCTGGAGATAACAAGGTTTTAACCGAGCCGGCTAAAAGTGAAATACTGCCTTGATAGAGAAACACCGGAATGGCCGAAAAAATCACCCCAATCCCTAAAGTGGAGGCCAGAATTAAAGAAAAAATGCCATCCAGTAGCGACTTGCTCAAAAGAATGCTGAAGGTTCCGGTGAGTCCGTTTTCCAGCGCCCCCATAATGGCCATCGAGCCGGTGCAGAAAAGCAGCGATGCACTGACAAACCCCTGAGAGATATTATTGTTATTGTTTTTCATCTTTACTTCTAGGGTATCACCGATCCGTTTTAACTGTTTTTCAATATTAATCAGTTCGCCGATGATCCCACCAAACAACAGGCTGAGCAGCATCAGCATAATGCTGGTGGTTTCGATGGTCATGGTGATGCCGATGACGACAACCCCCAAACCCAGTCCCTGAGTAATCGTCTCGCAGAGACGTTGGGGCAAGGCCCGTTTAAATAAAAGTCCGATAAAGCCGCAGACGAAGATGGCTGCGGCGTTAATAATGGTTCCAAGCAAAGAATTTACCTCCTGAAGATTGTGTTTTCTTTATTGTAACATAAAAGTAAATTCACTGAAATCATAACAACCATCTTGCCTCAAGTTATTACAAAAAAACAAAAAAATGAGTATTTGCGATTAGTTTTAACATAAAAATTTCGTGAATTGTGTTAAAATAGAAAAAAGGATGTGAGGTGACTCTTATGATAAAGCGGTTTTCAGTGATTTATATTGGTTCAATCCGATGTGAACTGATTGTCGGACAACGGGGCAAAGGTTGCATTAAAATATTGGACCGGGCCATGTTTCCCATTAATTTCGGAAGTCAGAGTTTCACGAAAGGTGAAATTTCATTTAAATCTGTTTATGCATTGTGCCAGACGATCAATGAATACATCGAGATGTCCAAAACTTATGATGTTGAATCCATCAAGATCTTTGGAACAACAGCCCTTCGTGAAGCACGAAATCGGCTTTATATTCTGGAACAGATTAAAATCAACACCGGTGGTTATGAGGTTGAGATTCTTGATAAGGAAGAAGAAACGCATCTCATCTATCGGCATATGATCTTAAAATGCGATCCGGAATTTAAGATCATCAGCGAATCCAAAGAAGACCAGATGCTGGCGTCGATATCAAGTGGCAATGTTTCGGTAGCACTATTAAAAAATGGCATTATTGATTATCATCAGACTGCTGAACTGGGCTATCTGAAAATGAAAGAGATCCTGAAATCCATCGAAGAGAATTCGGAGCGGTTTGAAACGCTGTTGATGGAGTTTATCTCGATCAATACCCAGGACATCGTTGAAAACATCCGCAAGCGTCAGATTAAAAAGCTGTTTGTTTCTTCCCATGAGGTCGATGTCATTGCCCAGCTGTGCGGCTATACCACGCGGCAGGATTATTATATTGTCAATGCTGAGGAATTCGGCAAGCTGTGTAAGATTGCTGGGGAGCTGACAGTCAATCAGCTACTTAAAAAATACCCGCTGTTGGATCAAAACGAAGCCGAAACCCTCAATCACACCTTAATGCTTTATTTGAAACTGCTGGCTGAAACCGGCGTGGAAACCTTTATCCTGATTCCGATGCTGATTGGTGATGCCTTCTTAGATTTTGAATTTCAGGTTACTAAAAAACAGCAACTGATCGACTGGATTGATGAAGGCAGCTATTTGTCGGCTAAAACCATTGGAAAAAAATATCATACCAGTCACCATCATTCGGAATTTGTGGAAAAAATCAGTTTAAAAATCTTTGACGCCCTAAAAAAATATCATCAGTTGGGAAAAAGGGAGCGCCAGCTACTTTCGATGCTCTGCTACCTAATGGAGGTAGGCAGTTTTATTGATCATAAGAATTTCTGGGTACAAAGCCATTATATTATCGAGACCACCGATATTATCGGGGTCACCCAGGAAGAAAAAGCGGTGATGGGGAAGGTTGCCGAGGCGGTTAAAACCAATTTTATCAAAGTGGAAGAAAAGGTTCATTCTTACGATGAAAAAGAGCAATTGCTGGTGGCCAAACTGGCGGCGATCCTCAAGGTAGCGATCGCTCTGGATAAGAGCTATCAACAAAAGATCCAGCACCTGCGTTGCCACGTGAAGGACGAAAAACTGGTCATTGATGTGACCACTGGCAAGAATTTTCAATTGGAAGAGTATTTTTTTAAGGCCAGCCGGACGACCATGGAAAAAGTTTATGGCGTTAAACCGTTACTAAAGATTAAGAGGGTTGAATCATGAAAAGTAAATTATTTATCAATCGGGAAATTAGTTGGTTGGATTTTAATTATCGGGTGCTGGACGAAGCCTATGATAAATGCAATTTGGTTATGGATCGGCTCAAATTCTTGGCTATTACGGCCTCTAACCTGGACGAGTTCTTTATGGTGCGGGTGGCCGGGATTATGGATCAGATCAATGTTGGCTACACGAAAAAAAGCGTCGACGGGTTAACTCCCCTGGAACAACTGGCTACCCTCAATAACATGACCCAGGAAATGATGAACCGGCAGTACACCTGTTTAACAAAATCGATTTTACCAGAGCTTAATCACAACAATATTTTCTTCTTGAGATATGACGAACTGGATGATGAAGGTAAAGATTTTGCCCTCCACTATTTCCGACATGAGTGTTATCCGGTTTTGACCCCCCAGGCCATTGATAATAGCCGTCCCTTTCCGCTGGTTAAAAACAATCAGGTCTATTTGTGCATTATGCTGCATGATACCGAAGCCAAGGTCAAGGATGAAAAAGATTTCATGGCGATTCTAGAAATCCCCAAGGTCCTGGATCGGATCATTGCCCTGCCGCGAGCCAAAGACTCCAAGGCACTTAACTATATTTTTGTCGAAGATTTGATCAGTCCCTTTGTTAATGAACTGTTTACCGGTTATGATGTCAAGCAGGTTAATGAATTCCGAATCACCAGAAATGGTGACTTGGCTATTGATGAAGACGAAGCCGAAGATTTGCTGATCGAAATCGAAAAGTCCATTCAACAGCGTAAATGGGGGGCCAGCATCAAGCTGGAAGTCACCAAAGACATGAGCAAAAAAATGAAAAAATGGCTGATGCATGAACTGGAAATTGTTGAGAGTGAGCTGTATGAGCTTAAAGGTAATCTTGATTTGACCTGCTATATGAAATTTCAGGGTCGCAACGAGTTTAATGAGTTGCGCGAACCGCGCTATACCCCACTGATCTCCAATGATTTTTATGAGGTTGATGATATTTTTGAAGTGATTCGAGAAAAAGACCGGTTACTGCACCACCCTTACCAGTCTTTTCAAACCGTGGTAGACTTTGTCCGGGCGGCCTCAAAATGCCCGGATGTCTTGGCCATCAAGCAGACCTTATACCGGGTCAGTGGCGATTCGCCAATCATTGAAGCGCTGATTCAGGCCGCTCAAAACGGCAAACAGGTTACCGTGTTAGTCGAATTGAAGGCCCGGTTTGACGAGGCCAATAACATTGTTTGGGCCAAGAAATTGGAGCAGGCTGGCTGCCATGTAATTTATGGTTTGGCCGGGCTGAAAATTCACTGCAAAATGATTCTGGTGGTGCGCAAAGAATCCGATGGCATCCGCCGTTACGTCCATTTAGGTACGGGTAACTATAATGATGTCACTGCTGGCTTGTATACCGATCTGGGAATGTTTACTGCCAAAGAAAACTACGGTTCTGATGTGTCGACGCTGTTCAACCTGCTGTCCGGGTATAGCCACTATACCTTATGGAAAAAGATTGAAGTCGCCCCGAAAACGATGCGGAATGCCTTTTACATCGCCATTGACCGAGAAATTGAAAATGTTCGGATGGGTGAAAAGGGCAAAATCATCGCTAAAATGAATGCCCTGGTGGATGAGGGGATTATCAACAAACTCTACGAAGCCTCCCAGGCCGGGGTTGAAATTGAGCTGATTGTCAGGGGGATGTGTTCACTAATACCTGGTTTGCCTGGGATCAGCGAACATATCACCGTCCACAGCATTGTTGGGACCTTTCTGGAGCACAGCCGGATCTACTACTTCTACAATCAGGGCAAGGAAGATATCTTCCTTTCCAGTGCGGACTGGATGGAACGGAATCTAAACCGACGGATTGAAACCCTGTTTCCGGTGGAAGACGAAAGCCTGAAGAGCAAACTGAAACATATTATTGAAATCACTTTAAAAGATACCATCAAAACCCGGACGATGACCGAAACCGGCGAATACATCCGGATTGATAAGCGCGGTAAAGAGTTGCTGTCCTGTCAGGACTATTTCTGTGAAGAAGCAGAAAAAGAATTTGAACAGGCCAAAAGTACGGCCATTCTAAAACAAAAACTTGGAGGAGAATAAGATTGGATAGACGAAATATTGGTGTCATCGACATTGGTTCAAATAGTGTGCATCTGGTCATTGGTGAATATTATAATAATGAGTATTTTCAAATCATTGATGATGTGAAGGTAAACGTGCGGTTAAACGAGGGTTTGTCCGAAACCGGGGAGCTACAACCGGATCGGATGGACTTTGGCATCGAAACTCTGGCGATGTTTCAGAGTATGTGTACAGCCTATGGCATTGAAAAGGTCATTGCCGTGGCCACCGCCGCGGTGCGTAAAGCCTCAAACGGCGGTGCCTATGTGGCCCGGATTAAAGATGAAATTGGCTTGGATGTCGAGATCATTCCCGGTGAAGTGGAAGCCTCGATGGACTATCTGGGCGCGATTAATACCCTGGATATAAAAGATGCCCTGCTGATGGACATCGGCGGCGGTTCGACCGAATTTGTGCTAATCAAAGACCGCAAGAAGGTGGAAGCCGTCAGCCTACCCTTTGGTTCCATCGATCTGGCCGATAAATTTGACCTGACCGATGAGGTAACCGATAAAAATTTAAAAGCCTTGGATGACTTTCTGAAAAATGCTTTTGAAGAAACCCCGATTTTTAAAAAAGCTCAGGGGCTGCCATTGATTGGGGTGGGCGGAACGATTCGAAATGTCGGCCGGATTGATCGCAGCATGAATAATTATCCGATGGAAATTGCTCATAATTATCGGATGAAATCCCGGGAAGTGAAACGGATCTGCGAAATGGCAGCCAGCATGAACCTGGCTGAACGCGCCAATTTAAAAGGACTGTCCAAAGGACGAATTGATATTTTCGTCGGTTCCAGCCATACCCTGGAACGGGTGATGAAGCAGATCGATTCACCGGAACTGATCATCAGCAATGCCGGTTTGCGGGATGGGATTATCTACGATTACTTCGGATACAACGAGAATAATCTGGTTTATGATATTTTCGAGTTATCATTAGTCAATATCATGCTAAACTTTAATGTCAATATTCCTCATGCCTACCATGTGCTGAAACTAACTGAAAACCTGTTTGAGCAGCTCAAACCGCTGCATGGCATCAAGCAGGATGTTCGCAAGATGATCCGGGCGGCGGCCATGCTTCATGATGTCGGCGTTAAGCTGGCTTTTGCCAATCACCATGAACACAGTTTTTATATTATCTTAAACTCTGGACTTTTGGGGGTTGAGCAGAAAGAATTACTGATGAGTGCTTTTGTGGCGCTGAATCACCGCACCAATAAAAAAATCCATATTTCCGAAGAATACATTGGTCTGCTTCAGGACGAAGAACGACATCTGATCGATCAGCTCAGCCTATTCCTGCAGATTGCCGAATATTTGGATCGGAGTATGGACGGGGTTGTCAAAGATATCAACTGTGTGATTATGGAAAATGAAGTCCAGCTCAACGTGTTGACCACCGGTCATTCGGTGTTTGACAATATGATTATCAATGAATGCGGCAAGAAATTCAAACGGGTCTTTAATAAAACCCTGACGATTAAAAACAAGGTCATTATTGCCCGGCGATAACAGCTTCTATTGAACAAAAGCATCAAAGCATCAAAGCATTATATTAAAATAGAAAAAAACAGCGACAATTATTACGAAAATAATTGCCGCTGTTTTTATTTTATAATCTTAGTAATGATTTTTTGGTTAGTTTTTATTTATTGCGGTGACTTTTGCCCAGATAGGCTTCTTTAATGCTTTCATCCGCCAGTAATTCCCGGCCGGTGCCTTCTTTGGTAATTTTACCAGTTTCTAAAACATAGGCATAATCGGCAACCTTGAGCGCCATGTTAGCATTTTGCTCAATTAATAGAATCGTCATGCCCTCTTTATTTAGGGTTTCGATGATATCAAAAATACCCTGAACAACCAGTGGCGCCAGCCCCAGCGATGGTTCATCCATCATCAGCAGCTTGGGCTTGCTCATCATCGCCCGGCCCACTGCCAGCATTTGCTGTTCGCCGCCGGATAGGGTGCCGGCCGCTTGCCAGGAACGTTCTTCCAGGCGGGGGAAGAGACTATAAATGTGTTTAATGTCCGCATCGAGATTGTCTTTACGCATGTAAGCGCCAATCTTGAGGTTCTCAAGCACTGTCAGGTCAGGGAAAACATGACGGCCTTCGGGAACCAGAGTGATGCCCTTATCGACCACCTTGGTGGTGTCCAGTCCCAGCAGTTCTTCACCATTATAGGTAATGCTGCCAGCCTTGGCTTTAACCAGATTGACGATCGCCCGGAGAGTGGTACTTTTACCGGCGCCATTGGCGCCGATCAGGGTGACAATCTTGCCTTCCGGCACTTCCAGATCGATGCCCTTAACCGCTTCGATACCGCCATAGGCGACTTCTAAATTACTAATCTTCAACATCAGCGTCTACCCCCAAATATGCTTCAATAACCTTCGGATTGTTTTGAATTTCATCCGGGGTTCCTTTGGCTATGGTACATCCAAAATCCAGCACATAAATATGATCGGAAATTTCCATAACCAGATCCATATGATGTTCAATCATAAAGATCGTCAAACCGAAATCGGTTTTAAGTTTAAAAATCAGATCGGTCAGCTCATCGGTTTCCTGGGGATTCATCCCGGCGGCCGGTTCATCCAGCAGCAGCAGCTGTGGTTTGGTGGCCAATGCTCGGGCAATTTCCAGATGTCGTTGCTGGCCATAGGGCAGCGATGAGGCCTTCTCATTGCGCAGGTCGATCAGTCCCAATCGTTCCAGTAAAAACTCACATTCGGCCTTAGCCTGCTTTTCGCCTTTACGGGCTTTGGGCGCTCGGAGAATAGCTGATAAGAAACTGTAGTCGGCATTTAAATGAGTGGCTACCTGAACATTTTCCATTACTGAAAGCTCTTTAAACAAGCGGATGTTCTGGAAGGTTCGAGCCACGCCCAGGCCGGTGATTTTATCGGGCTTTTTCCCGGTGATATCAATTTCGCCGCGATTGCCGTCGCTATCGGTGGGGGTAATCAGGACCTTACCGCTGGTGGGGGTATAAACTCCGGTGATGACGTTAAAGGCGGTGGTTTTACCAGCCCCATTCGGGCCGATCAGGGCGGCCAGTTCGCCCTTTTTTATATCGATATTCAAGTCGTTGACGGCGACAACACCGCCAAACTGCATGATGACATTTTCGGTTTTTAAGAGACTCATTTCTTGGCACCTCCCTCAGTTGCAGTCTTTTTGCCGCCCAGGCGTTTTTTGAGCGCCCGGTATTTTTCGGCCATGAAGTCCCAGGTGAGCTCATTGGTACCCATTAAGCCTTTGCGATAGAAGAGTACAATGACCATCAGCAGGAAGGAGAAAACAACCATTCTTAAGCCAGGACGGAAAATCGGCAGATCCAGACCAAAGGCCATCGGTTCGTCGAGAAAACGCAGGGCTTCCTGACCCAGGGTGACCACAAAGCTGGCAATAACCGTGCCCGAGATACTGCCCATACCACCCAAAACGATGATTAACAGGAAGTTATAGGTCAAGGTGAAATAGAATTGTTTGGGGTCAACGGTGCCCAGTAGTGCGGCAAACAAACCGCCGCCGATCCCGGTAAAAAAAGCACCAATTAGAAAGGAGGTCATCTTGGTTTTAAAGAGACCAACGCCCATCGCTTCGGCAGCGATTTCGTCCTCGCGGATGGACTTGAAAGCCCGGCCGTAGGTGGAATTAATCAGCAGCACGGTGGCGATAATAATGATTAACGCAATCCCGAAGGTCCACCACAAACTGCTGATGGTGGGGATGCTCTTGATTCCCAGGGCACCATTGGTGATCGACTGGGTATTAGTGAAGACGATTCGGATAATTTCCGAAAAGCCCAGAGTGGCAATAGCCAGATAATCGCCCCGGAGCCGGAGACACGGATAACCGATAAAAAATGCCACCACCGCTGTAACTAAACCGCCGAGAATCAGTGCCACAATAAAGGGCAGCTGAATATTGGCTAGAAATGGTGCCATTGGCTCGAGATAGAAGATTGCCGCCCGTGATTCAATGGGGACGGTGAAAACTGCCACGGTATAGGCACCAATGGCCATAAAACCAGCCTGACCCAAAGAAAATTGTCCGGTAAAGCCATTGACGAGATTCATGGCGAGACTGACGATGACGTAGATCGCACATAAATTCAGAATTCGCCGCATATAAGAATCGACAAATTGATCAGCGAGACCAATTCCCAGCAGCAGCACAACGAGAAAAACGGCTGTTTTCCAATGTAGTTTTAAGTAGGCACCTAAACTGTTTTGTAGCTCTTTCATTTGTGGTACCTCCCTTAAACTTTTTCTACTTGCTTCTTACCAAGGAGTCCATTGGGAAGAAACAGCAGAATGACGATCAAAATAACAAATGCGATGGCATCCCGGTAGCCGGTTAAGGCGGGGAAGAAAGCGACCATCAAAACTTCGGAAAAGCCTAGGATTAGACCCCCGAGAACCGCTCCTTTAACATTACCGATACCACCGATAACGGCGGCGATAAAACATTTTAAACCAGGAACAACACCCATGAGGGGTAACACCGATGGGTATTTCATACACCATAAAATAGCGCCAACAGCTGCCAGGCCGGAACCGATGGCAAAGGTTGAAGAAATAACCCCATTGATCTTAATACCCATGAGTTTAGCCGTGTCGTAATCAACCGCAACAGCCCGCATGGCCATCCCAATTTTAGTTTTATTAATAACAAAAAGAAGTGCTGTCATCAGGAAAAATGCAACAATTGGAATAACAATAGAAACCGGTTGAATCGACAAACCGCCAATGAAGAAAGGCGTTGTCAAAAGTGGGAATTCTGGGAAAGCCATCGGCTTGCCGGAGAACAGATAATTCGCCACATTTTCCAGTAAAAACGAAACCCCGATCGCTGATATTAACAGCGATGTTTTGGGTGCATCCCGCAGGGGACGATAGGCCACCCGTTCGATGGTCACACCAAGTAACATGGTTAAACCAATAGTAATAATAAACGTTACATACCAGGGCAGGAAAAATACCGCGATCCCAAAATATGTGAAATATGCAGCCATCATAAAGATATCACCGTGAGCAAAGTTGATCAGTCTTAATATCCCATAAACCATGGTATAGCCTATGGCAATCAAGGCATATAAGCTACCCAGTGATAAACCGTTGATAAGTTGCTGCAAGAATGTTTCCATTGTCATTCCAACGACCATAATTTTAACCTCGTTATATCATTTAATAGAATTGAATAATTGAATTGAGGGTATCTGATGTCAAATACCCTCAAAGTTTGGATTTTGTGAAGGGTGTGCAAATAAATACACTGCGGTATCAAGTTAACGCGCCCTTGCGTTATAAAAGAGAGTCATGCGAAACATGCTCTCTTTTATTGAATTATTAATGGTAGGCGATTACGAGCGACTAGTCAATCGTAACAGTATCCATGTAGGTGAACTTGCCATCTTTAACGCCTTTGATAACGGCCTGGTTTTTGGTGGCATCGCCATTAGCATCGATGGTAATCATCCCGGTAGCACCTTCAAAGTCTTTGGTGGTAGCTAAGGCATCGCGGATCGCAACAGGATCAGCAGATCCGGCTCGTTCGATGGCATCAAGGGTCATCATGTAGCCGTCATATCCTAAAGCGGATACAGCAGCAATGTTAGCGCTGTTTGGATAAGCTTTTTTGTATTCAGCAACAAATGTTTTACCAGCTTCAGTCAGTGGGTTGGTGTCATCAAAGAAGGTTGACATAACCGCGCCATTGACATCAGCACCACCAACGGTGATGAATTCATTGGTTTCCCATGTATCACCACCAATAAATGGAGCAGTAATACCAAGGGCACGCGCTTGTTTGATGATTAAAGCAGATTCGGTAAAGTTACCAGGTGCAAAGATTACATCTGGGTTAGCTGCTTTAATATTGGTTAAGATACCATTGAAATCCTGGTCGCCGGTATTGTAGTTACCAGTAGCCACGATTGCGTTTGGATCACCACTTAATTTGGTGAATGAATCGGTAAAGAATTTTGCTAAACCAACTGAGTAGTCATTGGATACTTCCTGGATGATCGCAACTTTTTTAGCTTTCAGGTTTTTGTAGGCATAGTTAGCCATAACAGTTCCCTGGAAAGGATCCAAGAAACAGACACGGAAATAATAGTCGTTTCCAGCGGTAACCTGTGGGTTGGTAGCAGAAAGTGCTACGGCAGGAACTTTGTTAGTTTTAACAACGTCACCAGCGGCGATAGATAATGAAGAACCCCATGAACCCAGGATTGCAACAACCTTATCTTTTTCAATTAAACGAGCGGCAGCAGTGGTCGCTTCGGCTTTATCTGATTTATTATCAGCGATAACCAGTTCAACTTTTTTGCCTAATACTTCAGGACGTAATTGGTTAGCCAATTTGATCCCTTCAACTTCCAATTCACCGCCAGCCGCATTGGCACCGGTTAATGGTTCAAAGACACCAATTTTAATGACATCACTGTCAGCAGAAGAAGTTTTGGTTCCTCCGGAACAGCCAGCGACCATGGTAACGACCATTGCCATGGACAACAATAATGATAGAGTTTTTTTCAAGGTAAAGTCCTCCTTTTTCTTTTTTTCCTAATTTTTACCTGGGCCTATTATACCAAAGGTTAAGGTTTTATTGCAAGTTTATATTAAGAAATGTTTGAAGACAGCGGACACTTGTTTATAATGTACTGATTCATATACATAAAAAAAACGCATTAACACAGTAAAGTGATGAATCAATGAGTCGGAAAGCGCTCAAATAGTCCGCGAACAGGTGACAGTTCATCATGATCGCTTATACAGGTGGTTCAGGGTTTTATACCAGTCGGCATCAATTGCGCTCAAGCCTTCCCGGGTCATTCGAAAGACCCAGTTATTGGCGGTGGTACCCGGTTCATTGATTCGGGTATCCTTGCCATAGCCGCAGACATCTTGAATCGGCAAGATCACCAGATTGGCGGCGCTTTGAAACAGGGTGCGAATAAAAGCCCGGCAGGATGGACTCTGGTGACCACCGATCTGCCATTGGTTTTCCCAGGCTTCAGTATAGCCACAGTAATCAAAAGCATAGCGGCGCTGTTCCGGGGTGTAATCAAAAAATGTCCCAAGGAGGGTATTGTTATCATGGGTGCCCGAGTAGGCTACGGTATTGGCTGTGTAATTATGGGGTAGATGAATATTGTTTTGATCATCGATAAAGGCAAATTCCATGATCCGCATCCCCGGGAAACCGGTATCCTTTAAAAGCTGGCGAAGATCTTCATCCTGCAGACCCAGATCTTCGGCAATGATGCTGGGTTCGTCAAATGATTTTTTCAGCTGTCTGAAGAAATCCATCGATGGACCGGGAATCCAGCGGCCATTCTTGGCCGTTTCCTCAGTCGCCGGAATCGAACAATAAGCCGAGAAGGCCCGGAAATGATCAATTCGGATGGTATCAAAACTTTCCAAAGCGCGTTTGATGCGCCGCATCCACCAAGCGTATTGGTCTTCTTTCATGACATCCCAGTGATACAGTGGATTGCCCCACAGCTGACCTTCCTTGGCAAAATAATCAGGTGGCACGCCGGCCACTTCAATGGAACAACCCGTTGCATCCAATTGGAAAAGTTCGGGATTACACCACACATCAGCACTGGTGTGGGCCACATAAATCGGCATATCGCCAATTATTTTGATTCCTTTGCCATTGGCGTAGGTCTTCAGAGCTGTCCATTGCCGGTCATAGGCATACTGCAGAAAATTCTGATAATCGATTTCATCCTGATAGAGACTAGTAACTGATAACAGTTCAGCCGGTTTGCGGTTGACCAGATCGGGGTTGCTCCATTTGGTCCAGTCATTTTCTGAAAGGTGATGGGACAATACGGTATATAAAGAAAAATCAGGAAGCCAATCGCAGTTGGCAAGAGCGTATTTTTGAATGTCATTTTTCAGCGCTGGTGTTAATCGGGAATAGGCAATTTTGAAGATCGCATTGCGATTATCAATGAGATTGGCATAAGAAACGGAATAGGGTGGGTCCGCCGATCGACTGGCCGCTAATTCATCAGCAGTTAACAAACCCCATTGAAATAGCAGTTCCAAATCAATCAAGAAGGGGTTTCCGGCAAACGCCGAGGTGCTTTTATAAGGCGAAAAATAGTCATCCACCGGCCCAATTGGCAGAATTTGCCAATAGCTGCAGCCCATGGACTGGATGAGATCGACAAAAGCGCGAGCCTCGGTACCCAGGGTTCCGATACCATAGTCCCCCGGTAAGGCGGAAATGGGCATCAGAACACCACTGGAACGGGATTTTAAAGACATATCAGCCCTCGTTTTCTTCAATCCGATTGAGGATTGATTGGAGATCAGCAGGCGAAAAGACATATTTTTCTCTGCAGAAATCACAGTTTATCTCAATATCTTCCTGATCCGAGATCATATCGACGAGATCTTCTTTACCAATGGAGACCAGTGCTTTGGTGATCCGTTGGCGTGAACAGTCACAGATAAAACGGGTAATCTCGGTTGACGAAATTTTTAAATTCAGATTTTTAAACAGATCTTCCATGATCGCTTCCAGGGTTTTGCCTTCATCCAGCAGTTTGGTTAAAGATGGGGTGTCGGCTAAAGCTTCTTCCAGGGCATCAATGACCTCTTCATCGGTGTTGGGCATTAATTGAATGATGAATCCACCGGCCTGTCGAACCGATCCATCATCATTGAGTAAAACGCCAAGTGAAACCGAGGTAGGAATCTGTTCAGATTGAGCATAATAATAGGTAAGATCTTCGGCAAGTTCACCGCTGATCAGCGGTGAATAGCCCACATAAGGTTCTCGCAGGCCAATATCTTTTAAAATGTTCAGGGCACCGCCGCCAATTGCTTCGGAGACGGGCATGGGAGACGCCATCGTATCGCCAAGGTCATGGACATAGGGATAGCCTTTGACATTGCCTTTGGCATCAGCGGTTACCAATAAGCCGCTCATTGGGCCGTCGCCGGCAACCTTTAAAGTGATTAATTCATCATCATTTTTCATCATGGAACCCATCAGCGAACCCGCTGTCAGCAGCCGACCCAGAGCCTGGGTAACCACTGGACTGGTTTGATGAATAGTCCGGGCAGTTTCAGCGATGCCCCGGGTGGTAGCCGCAAAGACACGAATTTGTCCATTGCCTGCGGTGGCTTTTACGATATAGTCCGGCATGTTTTACCTCTCGATTTGTGGATTAATTTTGATTTTTATTTATGATAGGTTTCGCCACGAATTATTTTAAAACTGCGATAGATTTGCTCTAACAGCATGACCCTAAATAACTGGTGGGGAAACGTCATTTCCGAAAAGGACAATTTCCAATCTGAACGATTGGTAATTATCGAGGAAAGGCCAATCGAACCACCGATGACAAAGGTGATCTGGCTCTTTCCCTGGATACCATAGGTTTCAATTTTTTTGGAAAAGGCAGGCGAATCCATTTGCTGGCCTTGAATTTCCAGGGTTGCCAGAATCTCTTCGTCTTTTAAATAAGAAAGGATCCGGTTCCCCTCAAGTTCCACGGCTTTTTTGCGCTGCGCTTCACTGGCGGTTTCGGGGATCTTTTCATCCTTAACTTCAATGATTTCCAACCGACAATAGGCACTCAGACGCTTGCTGTATTCCTGGATCGCCAGGGTTAAATACTTCTCTTTTATTTTTCCAACTGCGATAATACGAATATTCATTCAGACTAGAAACTATAAACGACGAGAAGACTTAGAGCAATAACAGCGACAAGTACCAATGCGCCAATTCGATAGATCGGACTTTTTTTGTGCATGGTGGTTCCTCCTTTATATATAGAAAAAATTTAATTTAAGATTGTTTTTTTGTCTATTATAGTTTACAATAGATGAGTCGGAAATGCAACACATTACGGGGTGTGGCTCAGCTTGGTAGAGCGCATGGTTCGGGACCATGAGGCCGGAGGTTCAAATCCTCTCACTCCGACCATTTTTGTGATAATAGCAACGTTTGTAGGCATTTGCTATTTTTTAAACGAAACAATTTTCCCAGAGTTTTCCCATGTTGACGGAAGATTATCATTTTCGGCGTA
>JACQZP010000020.1 GCA_016213825.1 Acetobacterium woodii
AATTAATAGAGATTTCCTTTCCAATAACCTGCTGGTAGGATTTTTAATTACATCCGAAAAAGCTGCAGCTTCTTTTCCCTCACTATTTATATTTCAACAATAAATACCTAATACTTATGATCTTAAACCCATGCCTTAAGTGTTCATCCATACTCTTAACAAGCACTGCATAAAAACCCAAAAATTGATACAATAAAGGCCGCCTTGTGATGAGGTGGCTTTTTCTGTTTAAAAGAGTATGGCTTTACGATAAAAAAATTTCTTAGTAGAATCAAGACTTGTACGGTATAATAATATACAAGTATTAATGAAAATTAAAATTGTGAGGTGAAAATAAGCGAAATGGATTATATTCCGCCATACACGATAAAAGATAAAACCGTTAGTTTGGTTTCAGACATGTCTGAATTGATTGCACATATAACAATCGCTGATAATATAATAGACAAACAATTAGGAAAAGAAAGGCATCTGTGAAAATATTGAACAGATTCAGAAAATGATTATGAACAAATTAAATGATTATCTATATTCAGGTGATACCGTGCTTAAGATTTTGCAGCGCTATTCTCAGGACCTGAAACAGTCGGCAAAAGAAACGGACAATCAGATTGAGCTGCTGCATTGTAATTTTCTGCTTCAAATCGCGGAACTTTGGCAGCACAATGACTTCCTGGCTTCACAATCCCAGCGGATTCGGGAATTCTATAAACTGATGGCTAATGATTATCCTTTTCTGGCCTTTACGTTTAAGGGACGAATTAAATCGCTGATCCGCGCAGAAGCAAAATTTAACGGATACATTGTCGAATATATTTACGATTATTATATCGAACACGGCAAATACCCTTCGCTTCCGGAACTCAAAAATGCTTTAAACTGCTTTCGGGACCTGATTGCCTATCGAATCGTGATTTCGCTGCCCAAATGTCATCTTCAAGAAGGGCAGACTTGCGTTGATGAAGAAATAAAATATCTCTATGATGTGGCCAACCAGTTGCCTGGTTTTCTCGAGGAACGGGGATTTACCGCCGAACTGTCTTCATTAAGGGGGCAGAAAAAATCGCCCTTGTTACAAGAGAGCGTCAGTCCGTACTATAAGGATTATATCGAGAATTCAGAGCCGAATGGCTATCAGTCACTGCATATCACATTTTATGATAACATTGCTCGTTGTTATGTGGAAGTCCAACTGCGCACCAAAGAAATGGACGATTTTGCTGAGATTGGTCCGGCTAATCATTTAGGTTACGAAAAACGGCAAGAAGGTGAAAGAGCCAGACGTGAGGCCATTCCCAAAGGTGAAAATATTTATTTTGACGATGCTTTTGAAAGAGGAATCATCTTGCAGCAGCTGGAATTATCAGAATTAGATGTCAATATGTTTTCAGCCATGGATAATTCCTTGATCAACGATGGCTGTGGCCTCTACCGTGGCAGACTGATTCTTCCCTATGAACATCTGTCACGATTTCAGAATGATTTGATTGATTAAAGTAAGGTAACAAATCGTTCATCTAAATACATATCGCCTGATATAACTAAAGCCGCCTCGCAATGAGGCGGCTTTTTGTGTTTGATAGAAATGACTCTGAATCGTGGATCGACAGCAGTTACCGCTGTCATAAATTACGGACTCTCATTTGTGATAAGGAGTGGTGTTTACCGAATATGATTAAACCAGTCAATTGTCGCCTGTCGCTCTGCTTCCGGGAGCTTGGTTTTTATCTGGTCATGCAACCACGCCAGGGTTTTGTTATGCAGATACTGTTTCATCTGGTCTTCCGCTTCGAACATGACAACCTTGATGAGGCAGGGACATTTGGTATGGGTGTCGGGAAGATTGTCTTTATCGAGCAGAATTTCATTTTGCCTAATTTCAGCGCATTGAAATAAAGGGGAAGTCCCTTCGACGGCTTCGACAACATCCAGAAAAGTGATCGTTTCCGGCTTGCGGGCTAGCTCATAGCCGCCATTGACTCCCGGGATCGACTTGACAATTCCTGATTTTTTTAATTTGGTATATACCTTAGATAGATACGTCTCTGAAACCCCCTGATAAGCCGCCAAATCTTTAATACCCACGGTTTTACCCGCAGGCATATCGACCATATATAATAAGCAATGCAAAGCATACTCAATTCCAACTGAAAACTGCATGTGTCGCTACCTCCTAATGAAATAATTTACTTTCTTCTAATAGTACTTCATAATTTTTGTTTCGTCAATATCTCTACAGAATTATTACAGATAACTATTATCTATAATATCTGAAAAATCTATTGACTTTCAAAAGGATGGTGATATAACAGTTAAAGATAACATGTATCTACGTTATATTTATTTGATGCAAAATTATTAGGAGGTACTGTACAATGCTTACAGACAAATTTCACGAGGTTTTGGAAAATGAAGGCGTGGTTTCAATCGTATCATGGGGAGTGGATGAACCGCACCTCGTTAATACCTGGAACTCCTATTTAGTGGTAACAGCGGATGAAAGAATTCTAATTCCCGCCTATGCCATGCATCGCACTGAAAAAAATGTCAATCAAAATAATAAGGTCAAGATCGCTCTGGGTAGCAAAGACGTTTTAGGCTACAAAGATTATCAGGGAACAGGATTTGCAATTGAAGGAACTGCTAAATTCATTGAATCTGGTTCGGAATATGAGATGATGAAGGAGAAATTCTCTTTCTTAACCAGAGTACTGGAGATTACCGTTATATCGGCAAAACAGATGCTATAAGGTTTGGCTTGATGCAGTAGATTTAAATAATAGTCTAACCATTTGAGATCGATACAGAAATACAGTTTGGTAAAATTAAAGCTCGCAGCAATGGAATTCTGTCATTGCTGCGAGTTTTTTTATGAGTGTTGTAAAAAACTGAATTATATTTTCTTAAAAATCTAAATTTTCTGAATTTAGTGATTGACAAAACGTTTACAAAGGTTTATATTGTATCCATACTTACTTGTACGTATAAGTTGAGTTGGAGGTGAATGATGACAGATACTAAATTAATACTTTTCACTGGTTTTCTGGGCTCGGGGAAGACATCTTTACTTTTAAAATGTGCAGAATATCTGGCCCGGAACAAAAAGAAGTGTGCCATTATCATCAATGAGATTGGTGAAATCGGCATCGACAACTTACAAATGAAAAAAATGGGTTATGATGTCTGGGAAATATTTGGCGGCTGCATCTGCTGTACCATGGCCATCAGCCTGGAAGAAACCATCAAGCAATTGATGGATAATTACGAAATTGAATACATTCTCATGGAGCCTTCCGGTGCGGCTGATCCGGCAACCTTATATCAGCCACTTGGGCGCAGTGGTTTTACAGCCGCACAAATCCATAATATTTTTATTATGGATCCGACCCGGGTGGAGATGTTTGAGGCTGTTCTGGAACCTTATCTGCAGTCGGCGATCCCGTTGGCAAACCGTGTGGTCATTAATAAAATAGATCTGGCGAGTGTAGACGAAACGAAAAAATCCTACCAGATCATCAAAAACTATAACGAGAAAGTCCCAATTTCAGAAATAAATCTGAATGCGTTGGCAGAAAATCAAATTATTCAGCTACTCAATTAAGGAAATGGAGAAGACCATGTATCAGAATACCTTTGAAACATTGGCGGTTGAGACAACCTTGACGTCGCGACAGGCAATTCACAACGAAAAATGGCAGGAAATCGGAAAATTCTTCTTGCAGAGTTATATTGAACAAATTGGCAAGATGGAAACAGTCGTCATCGGGCACATCAAGGGCTTAATTGAATTGAGTGATGAAAATTTTATCAAATTAAGCTGTACCAGTCAAAACCAGCCGATTAACAGTGAAATTGTCTCAGCTGATGGCAGCAGTCAGGCCGGGCGTTTAACCTTTAACGGGATTGTCAGTGGGATTTCCAAAGATAAAAGTATTCAGTATTTTCATATGGCATTGGAGAGAACCTGCAGCGTATTTGAGTTATTAACGGACTATCGAGAGACGGTCCATGGTGATTCGAAAAGCGATGTAAAAGAAGCTGAGGCATGTCCGGTCTGTCATGGACACCATCATCACCATGACGAAACCTGCGGGCATTAACACGAAAGGGTAATAACCGATTAAACCGTCGGTATTATAAAGTAAATAAAATTTGGAGGTAAGGTGAATGCAAAAAAGAAAAAAAGAGAATCCTTAAAATTTCAACTGTACAGGCATTGCGGGCCACATTGTACAAAGAAGTCTAAAAGGAGTTCTCATTAATATTATCTTAACATAAATCAGGATAAATAATAAAGTAATATTTTCAGATTGCAAATCAAATTTAAATATTATTCTTATTTAAAAATTATTTATAGTGATGAGTTTCTCCTTCTGTCATATTTGGTTCAAATAAAAAATCATCTAAACAGAAACTTGGAGGATAAAAAAATGGCGAAAATTAGTGAATTGCTGGCGAATCTGGAAATGGATCAGCTGATGGAAGCAGTCCAGAACGAATTAGATAACGGCACCGATCCCTTGGAGATTCTTAAAGAAGGTGAAGCCGGGATGATCAAGGTTGGTGAATTGTTCAGCTCCGGCGAATATTTCGTTTCCGATTTAATGATGTCCGGGGAAATGTTCAAGGAAGTGGGCGAAATGCTGGAGCCGCATCTGGCCGGAAAAACAAATGAAGTTCTGGCCAAGGTTGTTTTGGGAACCGTTGAAGGCGATATTCATGATATCGGCAAAGATCTGGTTTATATTATGCTCAAATCCGGTGGCTTTGATGTTATCGATGTCGGCGTGGATGCTAAACCGGAAGCGTTTGTCACTGCGCTGAAAGAATCCGGAGCGACGATTCTGGCTCTTTCTTGTCTGTTAACGACCTGCTATGATTCAATCCTAAACACAGTGAAGGCGGTCGAAGCAGCCGGATTGAGAGATCAGGTTAAAATTGTGATCGGTGGCGGACCCACTGATGAATCTGTAGTTAAGTATACCGGTGCGGATGCAGTTGGTGATGACGCCCAGTCGGCCGTCAGATTATGCAAGGAGATGCTGTAAGATGGCAAGTAAATTATACGAAGAAAGATCACAGAAGATAAAAGATACGGTTAATTTTAAAAATGAACGTGTTACCACATGTTTTATGGGACAAGCCGCACCGGCTGCCCATATGAATGTGAAAATGAAAGATTTTGCAATGAATTCGGATATTATGATTAAAACAACACTTGACTATATCAATGAAATCGATGCGATTACATCTGTTGATTGCCTGAATATAGGCGTCAATGGAATGCGTTCAGATCATAGTCTGCCAATGGCCTGGTTGTCAAAGATAAAAATGCCAGGCAGAGAATTACCGGACGATTCATTGTGGCAAGTAGTTGAAACGAATGTCCTCACGCCGGAAGATTATGATGTGATCATTGAGCAGGGGTTTGAAACGGTATTTAATCGGATTTTCCCTACTCTTGTGGATATGAACGAATTTCAGGAAAGTATCGCATATCAACAGAAAAATGGACAGAACAATGTTGAATTATTTATAAACAGTGATCTTCCAGTCGTTAATAGCGGTTTTGCCAGCCCGCCTTTTGAAGTGTTGTGTGGGGGACGATCCATGTCTCAGTTTTTTATGGACTGTTATAAAATCCCAGATAAAATTGAAAAAGCCATTGAGGTGATGTTGCCGGGTTCGATTCAAAGCATGCTGTCGAGCATCAATCCTTTGTGTGGCAGGGGTGCCTGGGTTGGCGGCTGGCGGGGCGCCAGTGCTCTGGTGTCACCAAAAATATGGAATCGACTGGTTTGGCCGGGCATGAAAGCTATGGGACTGGCACTGATTGAAACTGATAATATTGCTACTTTCCATCTCGACCAATGCTGGGATCGCGATATTGAGCGGTTTTTGGAAATTCCAGAAAAGAAATCCATCATCAATACTGATGGCATGACCGATCTGCGTAAAGCCCGAAAAATACTTGGAGAACATGTGGCGATTATGGGCGATGTGCCAGCACCCTTGCTGGCAACTGGGACAACCCAGGAAGTAAAAGATTATGTCACTAAATTAATTGATGACATTGGTCCGAAAGGGCTGTTTATCACCGCTGGCTGCGATGCACCAGCCAATACAAAATTTGAAAATATGGTAGCGATGTTCCAAGCCGCCAATGACTGGAAATAGATCGGAGCTACCATGATATTTATCGGAGAAAAAATAAATGGCACCAGAAAAGCTATCCAGGAGGCCATCATCAACCGGGATGCTGACTTCATTAAGAAAACGGTCCTGGATCAGGTCAATGCCGGAGCCGACTACCTGGATGTCAATGCCGGCACCGATCCCTCCCGGGAGAAAGACGATATGTTGTGGCTGTTGGACGTGGTCCAGTCGGTTACCGACACACCCATCTGCATCGACAGTTCCACCCCGGAAGTGATTGAATCAGCCATTCATGTGGTCAAAGCAACACCGATGATCAATTCCATCAATGGTGATCCAGAGCGGCTGAAAAGTTTTATCCCCTTTATTAAAGAACGGGATTGTAAGGTCATCGCTTTAGCTTTGGACGAATCACAATCGGGGATGCCAAAAACCGTGGATGAACGAATGGAAGTACTGGAACGGATTTTTAAGGCCACCCAGGCAGCCGGGATTGCTGATGACAAAGTTTATATTGATCCGCTGATTATGGCCGTGGCCACGGATCAGCAGGCGGGGCTGATTGCTTTTGAATCGATCCGAGCCATCCGAGCAACTTATCCGGAAGCCCATATCACCGGGGGACTGAGCAATATTTCCTTTGGTCTGCCAAATCGGGCTCTGGTCAATCGGACCTTCCTGACTTTAGCAGTGGCAGCCGGCATGGATTCGGCGGTGGTTAACCCGGAAAATATACCCCTGATCGAGTCGTTAAAAGCCACTGAACTGCTTTTAGGACGGGACCGTTTCTGCCGGAAATACACCACCGGCGCAAAAATTGAGTTTGTAAAAAAATAATAGTGATGTTCTCAGTTCAAATTTGAGGCCCTTTTCCTAAAGAATTTAGGAAAAGGGCTGTCAATGCTTATAAGTTAAAAAACGTAATAGGAGAAAAATATGAAAAGCTATCTTGAAAGAGGCAATTTTACTGAAATCGCAGAAATTGACGACCTCAATACCATTCATATTACTCAGGAAGTCCGGGACCGCTGTGCTGATAACTATTGTGGATTTTACGGAAAAAACCACATGTGCCCGCCGGCGGTGGGCGATCTGGATCATTATCAGCAACTGATACAGGGCTACTGCAGAGGGTTGGTGTTTTCCAAAGCCTATCCGGTAAAGAGTCGTTATGATTATCAAAGTATGGTAGATGCCGGGATCGCCTTTCGGGAAGAAATCCAGGCAATCAATCGCCTGGCAAAATCGGATGGGCGTGATTGTCTCTTTTTTTCCGCCGGAACCTGCAGTATCTGTGGGAGCTGTGCCATCCTTACTGACGAACCTTGTCGTTTTCCCGAGGATGCCATTCCCTCCCTGGAAGCAGCTGGCATTGACGTTGTCGGATTGAGCCGGAGTCTGGGAATGACCTATAATAATGGTGCTGATAAGGTGACCTATTTTGGTTTGGTTCTCCATCAGACTGTCTGAAAATGAGTAGGCTGAAAAAAGTAATTATGCTATAATCAAATATACAGATCTGTACGTAAGAGTTGAGGGGAAAAGATGAAGAATAAACTGATCGAACTGATTGCGGATTTAAAGTTAAATGAAGCTGAAGAAGTGGCAGATGAATTAATCCAGCAGGGCATTAAAGCCCAGGATCTTTATGATATGGTGATGGAAGGATTGAATGCGATCGGCAAGAAATACGAAAACGGCGAATGCTATATTGCTGATTTGATTGTCTCAGGCATGATTGCGAAGAATATTTTTGCATCCGCTAATCTTCATCAAAGTGGCGAGAATAGTGTAAAACCACTGGGAACCGTTCTTTTTGGGACAATTTTTGATGATATTCATGATATCGGAAAGGATCTGATGATTGATGCTTTGGAGAATCGCGGTATTGAGGTCATTGATTTGGGGGTGGATGTTAAAGTTGAGAAATTTATTGACGCTGTTAAACAGTATCAGCCGGATATTATTGCGGTCAGTTGTGTGATGACCAATTCAATTCCCTATCTTCAGCAATTAGGAAATGCCCTGGAAGAAGCGAACCTGCTGGAAAACCGCCGGTTTTTACTGGGCGGTGCCGTGGTCAATCATGATTATGTCAAAATTCCTCAAATTGATTTTATGACCAATAATTTTTACGAGGGCATCCGCTATTGTGAGGTTTATCTGGAAGAGAAAAACAAGGGAGCGAAGGATGAATGAGTGATGTTTTATATTTGGCCATTGTAGCAAGCTTAAAGGATAAAATCTTAAAAAGCCAGCTCAAACCTGGTGATATGCTCAATTCTGAAACCTCACTGATGAATGAGTATTCGGCCAGCCGGATGACGATCCGCAAAAGCCTGTCACTGCTTTCCAACGAAGGCTATATTTATTCGGTTCCTGGCAAGGGCAATTTTGTCTGTAAGCCTGAGGTGGATATTTTCCAGTTCAAATTTAATAAATATGATGGTCTAAATACCCATATCGATGAGGTCAAACTGATCTCGGTTAAAGTGCTGTTTCCAGAAAAACAGATTGATCGGATCTTAAATTTAGAAGAAAATCAGAAGGCAGTGGAAGTGAAGCGGATTTTATTTTCGGATCAAAAAGAAATTGCCATGGAAATTATTTATCTGCCTTATGTACACCATCAGCCGGTCATTGAGGACATGCTGAAATTTGCAAACTATCTGAAACCGGTGGAAGAAAAACTGGCGTTTGTGCTGGATAAATCACTAAACATTACGGTGGCCATGCCTTCTGAAGAAGTTCGGGAAAAACTTAATTTAAACGAGAATGAACCGATTTTTGAAATCACCGAAATCATTAAAAATGAAGCTACCTTAAAAATTCTGGAATATGCCTGGTTTTATGTGAGTCCCAAATATTTAACAATTAAAGCGGCTACCCCGAAAGACAGCGACGATAAACGGATTTTCTAGCGCAGTAATTAATGCATTGATTAATTACTGTGGAGTCTTTAAAAAATGAAAGTTAAAAACGATTGAATAGTAATATTGAACTGACCCAAAAAAGTTAGACCAAAAATCTGGCGATTGGAGGTCGGTTTTTTATTGCGAAGAAAATGGCTGCCGTACAAAGTTATGTTATAATATTGACAGTGAAAACTAGCTATAACAAAGGAGAAGCCCATGAAAAAGAATGCCAAGGATGCAATCATCGAATCATTTAAAGAACTGGTCAGCCGGAAATCCCTAGATCGGGTCACGGTGAAGGAAATTTGTGACCATTGCGGGGTCAACCGGCAGTCTTTTTATAATCATTTTTCTGATATTATGGCGGTCTTCAAAACTATATTTTACGAGGAATTATCTCGGGAAATCGCCCAGAACAGAACCTTTGAAACCTGGGGCGGCGGGTTTCTAGCAACCATGAATTATGCCAAACGGAATTCGAAAATGATCCTGCATATCTACAATTCGTCCTATTGGCCAGAAACCAATACCTATCTGATCCATCTCTCCAGCCGACTGCTGGATTGTGTGGTTGATGAATGCGTAAAAGAACTGGATGTGCATTTAAAAGTGCAGGATCAGAAATTTATTGTCAATTTTTATCGCCATGTTTTTAATGGGTTGCTGATTGATTGGGTCAGCGAAGGGATGGAAGAAGAGCCGGAAATTATCCTGAAAAAACTGTTGATCATGATTAGAGGCAGCATTCCCCGTTCGGTGGAGGCGTTTGTCAAAGCCGATATAAAATAATAGATTTTTTACAAAAGGAAGTGTCGAAGTCGACACTTCCTTTTATGTGTCTATTGAAGAAGTTTTAACAATGGATGTATAATGCTGGCATCAAATCATTTAGGGGGAATAAAAAATGTTTGTTTTTAATTATGCTGAAGGGGCTACCGCATTTAGCGTTTGGGGCGTATGGGTAATCGTATTCATCGCACTCTTTGCTTTTAATGAAGTAGCCCGGCGATGGAAATATGTTGGTTTTTTCTGTTTTGTCATCTTACCGATTATTCTTTCATCATTGTGGTTTACGGTATTAAGAGATACCACCTATACCGACTGGTTTCATTTAGCAAAGGTTTATTCGGCCACCGCCGGATGTATTGGTTTCTGGTGTATCCGGCATGTTAAATGGAAAAATAAATCAACTGGTGAAGAACGCCGCCTGGTTGATGTGAAATGGGTGCTGATTTTTCCGGCACTGATCTTAGCCATCAATATTTTAGAAGCAGTATCCCGGGATTTTCAGATTGGGATGCAGTATGCCGGTGGTGGCATTTTAGCCGACGAAGCGATGTACGTACTAGGCGGCTCATGGAATTATATGAATGGGATCGCCGGGATTTTGAACATCATCACGATTACCGGATGGTTCGGTATCTGCATTAAAAAACGGACCGCCAAAGATGGCAGTAAGGATATGCTTTGGCCGGATATGCTCTGGTTCTGGATCATTGCCTACGATTTATGGAATTTTGCTTATACCTATAACTGTCTGCCCGGTCATGCCTGGTATTGTGGTTTTGCCCTGCTGCTGGCACCGACACTCTGTGCGTTCACCGTGGGAAAAGGCGCCTGGCTGCAACATCGGGCTCAGACCCTGGCGATCTGGTGTATGTTTGCTCAAACCTTCCCGGCGTTTATTGATGAAGGAACCTATGCCGTCGCATCAACCTACAATACCACAGCGCTCTTTGGGTTTAGTTTACTCGCATTAGTTGTCAATATTGCGCTCTTTATTTATATGATTTATAAAATTATCAAAACAAAACGAAACCCATATCTGGGCGAATTGTATACCGATTTGAAGAAATATAAAGAAGTTAAAGCGCTGGCAGAATAAGCATCACGTTTTTAGTTTATAAATTGTTTTATCAAAAAGATATCAAATAACGGAGGTAATTTAAATGTACTATAGTAATGGTAATTATGAAGCATTTGCCCGTCCCTTAAAACCGGTGGACGTGGATAAAAAATCAGCTTATTTAGTCGGTGCCGGTCTGGCATCGCTGGCAGCAGCCTGTTTTCTGATCCGGGATGGTCAAATGAAGGGCGAGAACATTCACATTCTCGAAGAACTGAGTCTTCCCGGCGGCGCCTGTGATGGCATTAAAGACAATCAAAAAGGCTTTATCATCCGGGGCGGCCGGGAAATGGAAAACCACTTTGAATGTCTGTGGGATCTGTTCCGATCGATTCCGTCCATCGAGACCGATGGGGTGTCGGTGTTGGATGAGTTTTATTGGCTGAATAAGGCCGATCCTAATTATTCGCTGATGCGGGTCACCAAAAACCAGGGCCGGGATGCCGAGCTGGGCGGAAAATTTGATCTCAGTGAACAGGCCTCCAAGGAAATGGTCACCCTGTTTATGACCAA
The DNA here is from genome assembly GCA_016213825.1 of Acetobacterium woodii. Lineage (GTDB taxonomy): Bacteria > Bacillota > Clostridia > Eubacteriales > Eubacteriaceae > Acetobacterium > Acetobacterium woodii_A. The sequence continues at coordinate 11,491 of JACQZP010000020.1, forward strand.
GGATGAAGACCTCTATGACAAACGGATCGATGAGGTATTCTCTAAGGAACTGCTGAATTCCAACTTCTGGCTGTACTGGCGAACCATGTTTGCTTTTAGAGACTGGCATTCAGCCCTGGAAATGAAACTCTATCTGCAGCGTTTTATTCATCATATCGGCGGACTGCCGGATTTATCAGCCCTGAAGTTCACCAAATATAACCAATACGAATCACTGATTCTGCCAATGGTCAAATATCTGGAAGCCCATGGGGTTCAATTCCAGTATGATACCATGGTTACCAATGTGATCTTTGATTGTAAAAACGGCAAAAAACGTGCGACCAAGATTATCTGCAACCATGCCGGCAAGGAAGAAATCATTTCGCTGACAAAAAATGAACTGGTCTTTATCACCAATGGTAGCTGTACCGAAAATTCAACTCTGGGCGATGACGATCATGCCCCGGCGTTTGATGATTCCATCAGCGGTTGTTGGGAACTCTGGCGAAACATTGCCAAACAGGATCCGGCCTTTGGCAAACCGGATAAATTCTGCACCAATACCAAAGAAACCAACTGGGAATCGGCCACAGTTACCACATTAGATGACCGCATTCCGCCCTATATCGAAAAGATCTGCAAGCGTGATCCTTTTAATGGCAGGGTTGTTACCGGGGGCATCATCACCGCTCAGGATTCCAATTGGATGCTGAGTTATACTGTCAACCGCCAGCCTCATTTCAAGGAACAGCCCAAAGATCAGCTGACCGTTTGGGTATACGGTTTATTCTCGGAAGTGCCGGGCAACTATATCAAAAAGCCCATGAAAGAATGTACTGGGGTGGAGATTACCGAAGAATGGCTTTACCATATGGGCGTGCCGGAATCTCAGATTCACGACATGGCGACCAAGTCGGCCCACACCATTCCCTGTATGATGCCCTATATTACCGCTTTCTTTATGCCAAGACGAGCAGGAGATCGACCCAAAGTGGTGCCCGACGGCAGCGAAAACTTTGCTTTCCTGGGACAATTCGCCGATACCCCCAGAGATACCGTCTTTACCACCGAATATTCAGTAAGAACCGGAATGGAGGCCGTTTATACCTTATTGGACATCGATCGCGGTGTGCCTGAGGTATTTAATTCTTGCTATGATGTTCGAGTGCTGCTGGATTCGACTGTCAAAATGATGGATGGCAAAAAGCCCGGCGATACAAAGCTGCCATTTATTATGAACGTTGTTAAAAAGAAAGGCTTAAAGAAGATTTCCGGAACTGTCATTGAAGAAGTATTGCAGCGCTATAACATCATTTAGTATAAAGCATTTAAATATAAATAATAAAATAAATGAATACAAACCCAAATCGGAGAAATAAGATGGATGCATATAAAGTATTAGAGATCAAACAGAGTGTTTTTGACGATAATGACCAGCAGGCAGATTTACTGCGAACCGAACTGAAAAAAGAGCAGACCTTTTTACTGAATCTGATGTCATCCCCGGGTTCCGGAAAAACAACTACAGTATTAAGAACCATTGAAGCCTTACAAGATGAGATGACTATTGGTATTATGGAAGCCGATATTGACTCGGATGTCGATGCCCGAACCGTTGCAGGGACAGGAACCAAAGTCATTCAGCTCCACACCGGGGGGATGTGCCATCTGGATGCCGACATGACCAGACAAGGATTATTGGGGCTTGGCACTGCGGATATAGATTTTGCCATTCTGGAAAATGTTGGCAATCTGGTGTGTCCGGCCGAGTTTGACACCGGTGCGTCCAAAAATGCGATGATTTTAAGCGTGCCAGAAGGTGACGACAAACCCCTCAAATACCCGTTGATGTTTTCCATTGTTGATGTTTTGCTGATCAACAAGATTGATGCCGTCGATTATTTCGATTTTGATTTTGAAGCGGTCAAAGAACGGGTCACAAAACTAAACCCCGGCATCAAGGTGATTCCCATCTCCGCCAAAACTGGGGAAGGCATCAGCGAATGGGCTGATTGGTTGCGAACTGAAGTCGGCAGCTGGAACGGGATTTAGGAAATATGCTTTATTGGTAAATGTAATATTTACAGAATCGAACAATAATTGCTTTGATGTCGGTTTTCACAAACGCTTTTGTAACGTGTAGGCGAACAGGCGGTAGCCTGTCCGACGTACAGTGTAAAAAGTGTTTCGTGCAAAACTGGCAGCGAAGCTCACGGACGTATTGTCACACATATGTGCGTGTTAATAATGGAGGAAATAAGATGGTAAAGAAAAAGGTACTTGAACTAGCCAATAAAATAGCCGCCGGGATTACCGGCGGGATCGTCAAAGTAAAACCGAGCGACCCGGAATATCGGATACTGGCACCGGTGACTTCCGATGAAGAGGCGGAAGTTGCCCTTAAGCTGGAAATCCGCAAGTATAAAACCGCTGCCGAAGTCGCCAAGCTTTGCGGCAAGCCCGTCGATTACGTGGAGAAAATCCTTTATAAGATGGCAGTTGACGGATCAATAAAAGTGGAAACCGAAAACGGTGTAGATGTCTACTGCCTCGAACTTTTTGTTCCCGGCGTTATGGAATACATGGTTGTCAACAAGGAAAATGTTGCCAAGTATCCGGACATCGCGGCCTGTTTTGAAGAATACACCCGTAAACTGGGCGGACTGATGGCTGGCAATATTCCCATTGGATCAGGGGTCATGCGGGTCATTCCGATTGAAAGCGCCATCGATGGGGATACCAAACGGGCCTCTTATGAAGAAATATCACATATCTTAAACAGCCATAATGTCTTCTCGGCGGCGGATTGTGCCTGTCGGACATCAATGCGCTCCATCGGTGAAGGCTGTGGCCATACCATTGAAGATATGTGTATTCAGGTGGGGCCAGCTGCGGAATACTATATTCGGACGGGCAAAGGCCGGGAAATTAGCCGAGCCGAAGCCTTTGCCATTTGTGACCAGGCAGAAAAAGAGGGGCTGGTTCATTCCATCCCTAATTTATCAGGGCCGGGAAATGCCCTTGCGGTCTGTAACTGTTGTGGATGTTCCTGCTTCGGACTGCGTAACACCACGTTTTACCGAAATCCCGACTGGTCGCGTTCAAATTACGTCGCCCAGGTAGACAAAGATAAATGCGTGGCCTGTGGCGAGTGTGTTGAAAATTGTCAGGCCAGCGCCGCAACTTTAGGTCAAAATTTATGTACCAAGCAACCGCTCCCGGTTGCTGAAGTGACAGATCGCCCCTTTGATACCCAGTGGGGGAAAGATAAATGGAATTACGACTATCGTCATCGGAAATTTGTGGAGGAAAGCGGAACTAGCCCTTGCAAATCCGAATGTCCGGCCCATATTGCGGTTCAGGGTTATATCAAGATGGCCGCCCAGGGTCGCTATCGGGATGCCCTGGAGCTGATCAAAAAAGAAAATCCCTTTCCGGCAATCTGCGGTCGGATCTGTCCCCGCAAGTGCGAATCCGCCTGTACCCGGGGCAGTTTCGATGAAGCTTTGGCCGTTGATGAGGTCAAAAAATTTGTTGCCGAACAGGATTTAAAAGCCGAACACCGCTTTGTTCCAGAAAAACGAGCCCAGCGCTCGGAAAAAATCGCCGTCATCGGCGCCGGACCAGCCGGATTATCTTGTGCTTATTTTCTGGCGGTTGATGGCTATCAGGTCACTGTCTTTGAAAAACAGCAGAAGCTAGGGGGGATGTTAACCCTGGGGATTCCCAACTTCCGTTTGGGAAAAGAGATCGTCAATGCGGAAATCGACGTCTTAAGAGAATTAGGGGTGGAATTTAAAGCCGGTATTGAAGTTGGCAAGGACATCAGCCTGCCAGCGCTTAGAAAATTGGGTTATGATGCCTTTTATGTAGCGATCGGCGCTCAGGTCGGAAAAAACCTCTGGCTTGATGGCGAAGATGCTGCTGGAGTGATGACCGGGGTGGATTTCCTGCGCCAGGTTAGTCTTGGTGATGATTTAAAACTGGATGGGCCGGCCATCGTAATCGGCGGCGGGAATGTTGCTATTGATGTCGCCCGGACGGCTGAACGCATCGGCGCCACACAAATCGATATGTTCTGCCTGGAAAGCCGAGCCGAAATGCCCGCTCTGGATGAAGAAATTGACGAAGCCTTGTCCGAAGGGATTATGATCAATAATTCCTGGGGGCCAAAACAAATCCTGGTGGAAAATGGCCGGGTTGTGGGAGTCGAATTCAAAAAATGTCTGTCGGTCTTAGATCAAACCGGCAAGTTCAATCCCCAGTTCGATGAGGGGGATACCAAAATTGTCAAAGCAAACCATGTCCTGATTTCAGTTGGTCAGGGAATGGATTGGGGCGAATTGATAAAAGACTCTAAAATCGAACTAAACCTGAACAAAACCATCAAAGCGGATCCCATTACTTACCAGACTGGTGAACCGGATGTATTTGCCGGTGGCGATGCCCTGACTGGACCGAAGTTTGCCATCGATGCGATTGCATTGGGAAAACAGGGCGCCGTATCAATCCACCGCTATGTCCATGGTGATAACCTGACCATTGCCCGTGATCGGGAATACCATGCCCTTGATACGAAAAATCTGAACATGGATGGTTATGACCAGATGCCTCGGCAACGGGCGATCCACATCGATGGCAGTCAATCAAAAGAGACCTTTGAAGATTTGCGGGTAACCTTTACTGAAGAACAGATTCAGAAAGAAACCGAACGTTGCCTGGGCTGTGGTGCCACCTTTGTGGATCAGCATCAATGCGTGGGTTGTGGTGTCTGTACCACCAAATGCAAATTTGACGCCATCTCCCTGGTTCGTAAATATGACCAGTCCGGCATGGAATTAAAGGACATGAAACCAGCCGTGATCAAACATGTGATTAAACGTCAGGGCAGAATTGCCGTCAAAAATACTAAAAAAACCATCAATTCGATTTTCTCAAAATAATAAAGAAGTGATAACGAAATTTAACGATTTGAACAATGATTGTTTTGATGTCAGTTTCACAAACAACCAGAAGAAATCGCGATGCGAATTTCTTCGAGGTCGCGGACAGTCGCCAACTACAAGCAAGCTTGTGATTGGCTCGTTGTCTTCGCGAATTTTGTAACGTGTAGGCGAACAGGCGGCAGCCTGTACGCTGTACAGTGTAAAAACTGTTTCGTGTAAACTGGCAGTAAAGCTCATGGCAGTATATTAATTAGCAAGTTGTTTAAGAAGGTGAGGTGAAACCACGTGCATGAATTGGGAATTTTAATGGGCGCCATCAATACCGTCGAAAACTTTGCCAAGAAAAATGGGGTAACAAAAATACAGACCCTGGTGCTGCAAATTGGGGAGCTTTCGTCGATGATTCCAAAATATATTGAAGACTGTTATCCGACTGCAGTAGAAGGAACCCTCTTGCAGGAGACCGAATTAAAAATTGAAATATTGCCCGGTAATGCCATTTGCAAAAGTTGCAATCATGTCTTTAATCTGATTGAGAATGAAGATACCTGTCCAAACTGCGGTACCCAGGATTGGGAAATACTGTGCGGTAAAGAATTTATGATTAAAGAAATAATTGCTTGCTGATTGATTGCAACTAAATATAAACATTGAAAACGGCTAATTCTTATTTGCCGTTTTTTTGTTTATTCGGTCAGAAAGATACCGTCTGAAAACTGTAAATAAACAAGCAAAAAAGATAAAGATAAAGCTAAAAAAGTGTTAGAATTTACTCGGTAATGAGTATTTTCTTAACAGTTTCAATTATTGCGTCGATACCTGGAAAGAAGCTTGAAAATTTACTGTCTGGATTTGGATTTTTAACAAAAATAAAGCCATCTTCCTTTAATTGGTTGAAATTTCTCTGGACACTGGGTTTACTGTACATTGTCGGGTTTATATGTGTTGCAAATACGATCTGAGATTTTGCTGACAATAGGTTCGTTGAAAGAAGATTATCGGCTATGCCATTTGCAGCTTTTCCTAAAATGTTTGCAGATGCTGGAGCAATCAACATTAAATCGGACTTAATTGAAATCGATTGATGATTTGAATTAAAAGCTTTCGGCAATTCAAATTGTTCAATTTGTATGGGTGTTCCAGCCTCTCTTTGAACTAGTAAAGGCGAAACAAAGTTAATCGAATTCGGTGTCATAATAACATGTACTTCTGCTCCCAAATTTTTTAGCTCTTTTATCAATTCAAGCGACTTGATTGCGGGACTGCACGCAGTAATTCCTAAAGTAATTGTTTTTCCATGCAACATAATTGTTACCTCCAAAATGTAATTTAAATCTATCGGGAAATTCTATAACTGAGTTTATTTTAATTATAATAATATTATATCATATGCTGAATTTTTTAATATCGCTTCTTCATATGAATGTTAAATAATGAGTAGTAAGATTTATTTCTTTATTAAATAAAAAAGGCATTGACACTGTTGATCATATTATATAATATAGTTATAAAAACTAGATTATATAATATGGATAATTATATAAGGAAAGACCTAAAGTAATGGGTTGAGAATAATCATACAGAATCGCGAAAAGCTGTTTTAAGCTCAAATGCAAATTAAAATAATTAATAATTGAAATGAGGATTGAAAAATGGACAATGAACATAAAAATGATGTGAAAATGTGTGTGTTTGGTGATTCAATTGGAAAGGGCATCCTACAGCAAAATGATTCAGATCGTTATGGATTGTTTAAAATCGATTTAAATGATTTGGTTGAACACAAGAGAATAATACTTGATAATTTTTCAAAGATGGGCAGTACCGTTGCAAAGGGTCTGTCTATCGTAAAACGACATTCAAGCAAGCTTTCAAACTATGACAGTGTTTTTTTAGAGTTCGGAGGAAATGATTGTAGCTATGCATGGAATGAAATTGCCGAAGATCCCAAAAGAGAGCATATTCCTAAAACACCAGCAATTACCTTTGAAAAAACATATACCGAGATTATTGACGAAATTAAATTAAATGATGGCAATCCCATTATGCTTTCACTGCCGCCACTGGTTCCGGAGCGTTATTTTGAGTGGTTCTCAAAAAGCTTAAATCGGGAAAATATTTTAAAGTGGGTGGGCAGTATCGATGTCATTTATCGGTGGCAGGAAATGTACAATTTAAAGGTCGTTTTGTTGGCAAAGAAGCTGTCGATCCCCCTTATCGATATCCGTAGTGCTTTTTTAAACAAACGCCAGTATAAAGATTTTTTATGTAAGGATGGGATTCATCCCAATGATTCAGGTTATGAACTGATTTATAATACGATCATGAAAGCAATGCAAGAACGAAATATGCAGAAAGATGGTGTGGTTTTTGGCAAATAAAAACAAAAATATCAATGAAGAAGTTTTAGAACTTATTAGTCAGGGTGACAATGATCGCGTGGAGTTTAGACATCATACTGGCGGACCAAATCTGCTGAGCAAGATCATCTCTTCGTTTGCCAATGCATCAGGTGGCAAATTGATTATTGGCGTTGGTGAAAATGGCAAAATTTATGGCTGTAAAAAAGATTCGGTAATGGAAACTTTTAATAAAGCAAAAGAAAAACTAATTCCTTGCCCGGATATTTCAATTGAATTTATTATCTTGGAAAATGAAACCGTAGCTGTCATTACGATAGCACCAGCCGAAAAAATTGTTGCATCTAGTTTAGGTGTATTTATAAGAACCGACAACTCGGATGAAATCATGAAAACAGAAGAAATTTCAGAAAAACTGTTAAACACCGAGAGTTATGATTTTGAAAATACCGTTGCAGAAATGGCACAGCAAATTACCCAGCTCACGATTTCGTTAGAAGAAACAGTCAAACGCTATCGAGACAAAAATAAACTGAGCCGCAAAATCATGGAATGGATTGCCTGTGGAATTATCGGGATTATATTATCCATGTTTATTCATTTATAAAAGGTTTAAATGCTCGGATATTTAAATTGATGACCTGAATTTTGAGGGGCATGCTCCCCTCAAAAAAAACTATCGGTTTTTGATACCGACCTGGAAATACATTTTGTTTGCAAAAGCCAGTACGGCTGAACGTAAAATAATGAGTTCCTGATCAGATTCTTTCAGTTGTTTGCTGGTTTTAATAGTTGATGTAAAAACCTCAGCTATGGCACGTTCCAGTTCATCGCAAAATAAATTATAAGCATAATCGATGGAGTGGAGATTGATTAAATAAGAAATTAAATCAGACGTTTCAGAAATACTAAGGACCCGTTTCATGATGCAAACCACAAAAAAGTACGCCAGATGTCCTCGATTGTAACGCTTTTTAATTGGTGGTTCGACGACTTTTTGTTTAACATAGTTATTGATCATCATGGAAGTGATAATTTTCTCACCCCAAAGTTCTTCAAAGATAATTAAGTTCTTTTCTAAAATACTTACTAATTGATCCATATATAAGTCGATGTCAGGAAGTTCATTCCATCTTGGACAGTGAAAGTTAAGTATTTCTTGTGATATTGTTTTCATTTTCATGCACCTCATCAGTATCTAGTCTATTTCTATTATAAAGTAATATACAGGATGATGTCAAAATTAAATAAATAAAGATAGGTTATTCTTATAATGATGTTAGTTAGTTCATAAAACTAGAACGTGCCATTGAGTTGTTTTTTAAATCTTAGTCGATACTGATGATAAAAATTGGCATTCCCTTGATTAAAAAAGCATCAATAAGAAAGATCCTCTTAAAATAAATATTTGACAAAGCTTGCATTGCCTATGGTAAACTAATTTCAGGATAAGAAAATAATGAAGGAGAAAAATGATGGATTCGGTGATTTTAGGAAAAACGAAATTAAATGTCAACAAAAACGGCTTTGGCGCCCTTCCCATTCAGCGTATCGAAAAAAAGGATGCCGTTTATTTATTGCAGAAAGCATTTTATCATGGCATCAATTACTTTGATACAGCTAGATGGTATTCTGATAGTGAAGAAAAAATTGGGGCCGCCTTCTCATGGACTCGTGAGAAAATTATTATCAGTACAAAAACCGCAGCCCAAACGGTCGATGTTTTTTGGAAAGAACTTGAGATTAGTCTCACGAATCTAAAGACAGATTATATCGATATTTATCAGTTCCATAATCCGGAATTCTGTCCGCAACCCGGGGATCAATCTGGTCTGTACGAAGCGATGTTGGAGGCTAAAAAACAGGGAAAAATCCGTTTTATTGGTATTACAAACCATCGACAGGCGGTAGCGAGAGATGCGATAGAATCAAATCTCTATGATACATTGCAGTTTCCTTTTTGTTATCTTGCCAGTGATGAGGACTTGGAAATTGTGAAGGCCTGTCAAACAAACAACATGGGATTTATAGCGATGAAAGCTTTGTCCGGAGGATTGATAACCGATGCAAAAGCCGCATATGCTTATCTGGGACAGTTTGATCATGTTGCGCCAATCTGGGGAATCCAAAGGGAATGTGAGCTGGATGAATTTTTATCTTACCAGGAAAGTCCCCCCACACTTACAAAAGAGATGAAATTAAAAATTGAAGCGGATCGCAAAGAATTATCAGGCAATTTTTGCCGTGGGTGTGGCTATTGTATGCCATGTCCAGCCGAGATTGAGATAAACAACTGCGCCAGAATGAGTCTGATGCTTCGTCGAGCACCTTCTGACAGCTTATTATCCCAAGAGTGGCAAGATAAGATGAAGAAAATTGAGAACTGTATTCAATGCAATCAATGTAAAGAAAAATGCCCTTATGGTTTAAATACTCCCGATCTATTACTTAAAAATTATGAAGATTATCAGACCTTTTTATAAGGCGCTTGATAATCTACACGAAAGTTATACGAGAATAAATAATTTCTTAACGCGTTTAATCGTAGTTTCTGCATTTTTGTAAAGTCTTGGGGACTTAGTTTGTGAATTAGAGTTTTCTGCAAAAATAAATCCGTCATCTGCAGCTGAAGAATATTTTGCGATAAAATTTCTTTGATAATACAAATATTGAAAATGAAAACGGTTGAAATTGAGTTGTTTTAATAGTATACTAGACCATAGAAAGTGTTTTATTGGACATAGACGATTGATTTAATTGGCTAAATTTTTATGAATAAAAATGAATGATTTGGGAGGGAAAAATATGTTAAAAAATTATATGGAGGATACAGTGGATGGGTTTTTACCCCATATGCTAAAACAGTATCCAGATATATGTAAGTGTGAGCTTTGTCTTGAGGATATTAAGGCAATTGCACTAAATAAGCTTAAACCGGCTTATTTTGTAACACACGAAGGACTCTTATTTTCTAAAATTGACGAAATGACAACCCAGCATAAGGCAGATCTTACCAGTGAACTAACTCGCGCCATTGATATTGTATCAAAAAATCCACGTCACCCTAAGCAATAACAGGATTAATTCCTGAATAAATAAGCCGACATACCAACCCTTCCTCGGTTTGGTATGCCGGCTTATTATTTTTTGGTGCTCGCAAATTTTAAATAAATCTGCTAATGATATTAACTCTTTTGTACGATCTAAATCTATAAATCAAAGGCTTCAGCGGTGGCGGTGACAGCCTTATCCTTATCTTTTGATGGGATAATACAGCTAATTCGTATTTCCGAGGTAGTGATCATCAGCATCTGGATATTATTGTCAGCCAGGAGCGCAAAAAACTTGGCGGCAACGCCGGACTGACTGCGCATACCGATTCCTACGACGGATAGCTTTGAAATATTTTCATTGACGATAACGCCGATGCCGGGATGTTTTTCCTGAAAAGCAGTCAGGATTTTTTTGGCATCATCCAGATCAGTTGTTGGTGCGGTGAATGAAATGTTAATGAGTCCATCGATGGGAGCGCTTTGGCTGATCATATCGATGTTGATGCTTTTGGTGGCAAATTGACTGAAAAATTGGGACGTAATATTCTTTTCAAAGGGAATGTCACGAATGGTAATCATAATTTCGTCATTGTCAATGGCCACGCCGGTGATGGATTGTCCTTCCATGTTTTTTTCTCCTTTTTTTATGATGGTGCCGGGGACTTCGAATTCGCTGGAGGCAACCCAGATGGGGGTGTCGTATTTACTGGCCAGCTCAATGGCTCGGGGATGCATAACCCCGGCGCCGAGGCTGGCCATTTCCAGCATTTCTTCATAAGAGACAGCATCCAGTTTTTTGGCCTGGGGATAAAGTCGGGGATCGACGCCATAAATCCCTTCCACATCGGTGTAGATCTCGCAGGGAGCATCCAAGACGCAGGCCAGGGCAACGGCACTGGTATCGGAGCCGCCCCGACCAAGGGTAGTGACATCATCATTTTCATTGACGCCCTGAAAACCGGCAATGATCACGATTTTATCTTCATTTAATGATTCGAGAATCTTGGTGGTATCAATGCCTTCAATCCGGGATTTGGTGTGGCGGCCGCTGGTGCGGATGCCCACCTGGGGGCCGGTGAAGGAAATAGCGTCGTGACCCATCGATTGGAGGGCCATGGACAGGAGTGAAATGGAGATCTGTTCACCAGTCGATAAGAGCCGATCCATCTCGCGTTTGGGCGGGGAAGGATTAATAGCATAAGCAAGTTTCACCAGATCATCAGTGGTTTTGCCCATGGCAGAAACCACGACCACAATCTGATGGCCATTTTTTTTCTTTTCGATGATGCGTTTGGCAACATTTTGAATCCGTTCGGTGGAACCTACCGAGGTTCCACCGTATTTCTGAACAATGATATTCATGAGATTAACCTCTAAATCAGTAGCAGCTGTGATTAATCGACTGTTTATTGATCCTTTCTTGTATGGAATGATGGGCGTATGTAAAACTAGTGCCGTTAGCTTTGTTGCCAGTATTACACGAAACAATTCTTACACTGTACGGCGGACAGTGTAAGAATTGTTCGCCGACACGTTACAGAATAGTTTGTGAATACTGACAGCAAAGCAATGATTGTTTATTGTTTGGCCGTTAAAACTTTTTTAGGCGCTTACATATAAACTCAATTGCCTGGGTGTAGGTTTCATAATCAATTTCGTAACGTGTAGGCGAACTGGCGATAGCCTGTCCGACGTACAGTGTAGAAATTGCTTTATGCAAACCGGTAGCCAGGCAGGACGGTACTTGGTTTAGCGCCTTGTTAATTAGTCGTTGACGACCATGGCCATGTCGTAGAGACCGGGTTCTTTTCCGACCAGGTATTGGGCGGCCTTGACAGCGCCTTCGGCGAAGACTTTTTTGGATAGGGCCATGTGATTGACCTCGATGATCTCGTCGTTGCCGGCAAAGATGACCGAATGCTCGCCGGGAATTGTGCCGCCGCGGATGGCGTGGATGCCCAGCTCGTTTTCGGTACGTTTGGCATCCCGACCATAACGGCCATAGATGTAGTCTTTTTTGGTTTCCAGGCCGTCGTTGATCGCGTCGGCTAAAAGCAGGGCGGTGCCGCTGGGGGCATCCAGCTTTTTATTGTGGTGTTTTTCAATAATTTCAATATCAAAGCCGCTTTCCAGCTTGGCAACCATTTCTTTAAGCATTTTGGCAATCAGATTAATCCCCAGGGATAGATTGGCGGTTTTAAAAACTGGAAATTCCCGGGAACCTTCTTTAATGGCCGCCAGATCCTCATCAGACAGGCCGGTAGTGGCGATGACAATCGGAATTTTTTTGCTTCTGGCAAAACCAAAAATACTGGGGAATGCCTTGAAGTGAGAAAAATCGATGATCACGTCCACCGCTTCGGTGCATTTTTCCAGATCGGTATAAACCGGAAAGGGCAGGGTATTAATCGCCTGATGATCAAATCCGGCCACTACCTGGGTGTCCGGGTTGGCGGCAATAATCTGCTGGAGGGTTCCGCCCATGGCACCGGAGACACCGCTGAGTAAAATATTGATCATGATTGCCTCCTATAATAAGCCGTAGGTTTTCAGGTCGGCAATCAGTTTTTCTTTATTAACATCTTCCATTTCGATCAGTGGCAGACGCATTTCGCCAGAATCCAGCCCCATCAGTCCCATGGCAGTTTTAACCGGAATCGGGTTGGTTTCATAAAACATTGCCAGATTAACCAGGTTAGTTTTAAATTGCAGTTCCTGGGCTTTTTTCAGATCTCCGGCCATAAAGCTGGCCACCAGATCATGCATCTCTTCAGGGATGATGTTGGCTGATACGGAAATCACGCCTTTGCCGCCCACTGACATAATCGGCAGCACGTGGTCGTCATTGCCACTGTAAATATCAATGTCGTCGCCGCAAACGCGAGCAATTTCGGTTACTTGACTGATATCGCCACTGGCTTCTTTAACGGCGGCCACATTGGGGATTTTACTCAGTTCTTTGATGGTGGCAACCGAAATGTTCATACCGGTTCGGCTGGGTACATTATAAATAATCACTGGAATGGTGATGGCGTTGGCAATGGCAGTAATATGCGCGATAATCCCTCGTTGGGTGGATTTGTTGTAATAGGGGTTAATAATCAGAGCGGCATCGGCTCCGGCTTTTTCAGCTTCTTTGGAAAGCATAATCGAATAGGCGGTGTCATTACTGCCGGTTCCGGCCACAAATGGCACCCGGCCATTAATATATTTACCGGCATCCCGAAGCAACTCAAGATGCTCATCGTCGGTCAGGGTTGAGGTTTCACCGGTAGTACCGGCAATCAGAATGGCATCAGTTTTCTTTTCGATCTGCCAGTCAATCAGTTTGTGAAAGCGTTCAAAATCAACTTTTCCATCTTTAAATGGGGTAACCAGTGCAACACAGCTTCCTATAAAAATACTCATTTCAATCTCCTTTGATTTTGGTTTTGTGTGAGATACCACACCGACCAATTGTTAATCTATTGTATACTGCAAGATGTAATAATTGTTGGTACGGGGTTAGTGTTTTAAATAATTGTTCTTCAAAGAGAATAACCTTGATTGCTTTGGTGCCGGTGTTCAGAAACAGTTTCGTAACGTGTAGGCGAACAGGCACTTGCCTGTCAGTGTAGAAACTGTTTGCTGTATACCGGTAGCAAAGCCAACGGTACTAATATTCGGCAGACTAGATCAGATTCCGATTAATCAGTTCGAAGGCAATTTGGACGGCGTTTGACGCGGCACCTTTACGGATGTTATCAGCAACGACCCAGAGGTTCAGACCGTTATCAACGCTGAAATCCCGGCGCAGACGGCCGACATATACTTCATCAGTGTTTTCAGCCACCCGGGCCAGTGGGTAGACATTGTTGGCCGGATCATCCTGGAGAATAATCCCCGGGGAATTGGCATACAGATTACGGATGGCGTCAAGCTCAAATGGTTTTTTCAGTTCCACGTTGACACTTTCGCTGTGGCTGTAAAAAACTGGTACCCGGACAGTAGTGGCAGTGATCCGCAGGCTGTCATCATGGAGGATTTTCTGGGTTTCGTTGATCATCTTCATTTCTTCTTTGGTGTAACCATTGTCTAAAAACGAATCAATGTGGGGCAGGACGTTGTAAGCAATCGGGTGGGGGTAGAAAGCATTTTCTTCGCCCTTGATCCCGTTTTCCAGATCGGCATAACCCTTGACTCCGGAGCCAGAAACGGCCTGATAGGTGGAATATACAATCCGGTCGATGCCAAAGGCATCATACAGCGGTTTTAAAGCAACGACGGCCTGGATGGTGGAGCAGTTGGGGTTGGCAATGATATTTTTATGCCAGTCCAGATCTTCCGGGTTAACTTCGGGAACAACCAGTGGAACATTAGGATCCATTCGGAAGGCGCTGCTGTTGTCAATGACGATGACGCCCTTGGCAGCAGCTACCGGAGAAAATCGTTCGCTGGTGTCGCCGCCGGCAGAGAATAATGCGATATCAATATCCTGATCAAAAGCTTCGTCACAAAGCTCCTGAACTACATAGGCTTTTTCATTAAAAATAATTTCTTTACCAGCTGAACGCTTGGATGCCATTGGGTAAAGATTTTTAACCGGGAATTTTAGTTCAGCTAATACCTGTAGCATTTTTTGTCCAACCATGCCAGTGGCACCAACGACTGCAACATTATAAGATTTCATAAGTCCTCCAAAAATTGAAATTATAGTTAATTGCGGAATTCACAGCATTATACTGTAGTTGCTTTGATGTTGGTTTCCACAACACAATTGTGTAACGTGTAGGCGAACAGGCGGCAGCCTGTACGACGTGCAATGTAACAATTGTTTGTGAGAAACCGGCAGCGAAGCACATGACAGTTTATGAATTACACAATTCTCCATTAGAAATTAAAAAAAGCCAGTAACGAGTACTGGCTAAAAATCAAAGAAACACTCAAAAAAGAGATCCCATTGGGTTTTAGATAGCACTCCATCATAAAAATGATGACAGTCCCACTGCTCTTAACAGTAAGCCCAGGAAAAAGATGGCAAATCATTGTCCTTCGGCGAGCTTTCCTTTCACAACGCATCATCCCATTAGCCATGGTCACCGCCGTTAATCTTAAAGTCCGCACCTCTATCGTTTGTATCTATTCGATTCTGACCATTGTAACAATTATATTCGGTGATTTCAAGGGGATATTGATAAAAATTAAAATTTTTTTAAAATAAAAAAAGCAACGTATCTATAAAAATAAATACGTTGCAAATTGCTGATTTAATTATTTCGTTAAATCAATGGCGTCAATGGCGTCATTGATTGATTTAATTAATGCATCCACGTCAATACCGTGGGCCAGCGCACCTTCTTCAATACTTTCAAAGCGTGCCGCCATACAACCAAAGCAATGCATGCCGTAAGCCTGGAAAACATTGACAGAATCCGGATATGCATTAACAGCATCTAAGATGCCCATATCTTTAGTAACCTTCATTTTTTTCACCTCCGCAAAGTGTTAATCTCATTTTACTTATGATACATTATAAAACTTAAAAAAAGATTTTACAACAAAAAAAGAAATAAAAGTCGTTTACTTGCTAAAATAGCGTGCTGAGGTTATAATAGTAGCATAGGGGAATTTTATAGTAAAGGGGTGGATTATTGTGATAGTTGATAAAGTAATCGTTAATAACAAGGCGGGACTCCATGCAAAACCAGCCTCTCTTTTTGTTCAAAGAGCCAATGATTTTAAAAGCGAAATCTATATCAAAAAAGATGCAACCAGGGTTAATGCCAAAAGCATTATGGGTGTGATGATTTTGGCCGTTCAAAGAGGCGACGAAATACAAATTGAGGCAAGTGGCGATGACGAAAAAAAAGCAGTTGAGCAATTAAAACAACTGATCGAAGATCGTTTTGATTTTGTGGATGAAGTTTAATTGCGTTATTGATATTCATTAAAACTAAAATTCAGAAATAATGGACGCATAAAGTATGAATGCAAATTCATGCTTTTCTTTTTTCTGGGTTCAATCGACCCGGATCTGTATAATCTATAATTTGGAGAGCAACATGCGAAAAATTTTAATAGCAATTTCATTTTTTACCCGGATACCGATTAAACTGAAGGATGTCAGTAATGAAGAGTTCTATGACTCCATGATTTTAATTCCTATTGTTGGGGTTTTTATCGGTTTGATTCTATTCGGGGTTTCTATTTTGTTGTCATTTATCCACTTTGTTCAGCTACAGGCTTTGTTGATGATAATCGCCTATATCTGGCTCACCGGCGGACTTCATCTGGATGGATTTGCAGATACCACCGATGCCCTGTTTTCAGCCCGCGATCAGAAAAAGATGATGGAAATCATGAAAGATAGTCGGTTGGGAGCCTTTGGAGCGATCGGATTGATCTTAATTATTCTGACCAATTGGATGACTTACACCATTATCCTGCCGCAATACAGTTCAGCCATTCTGGTTATCCCTGTTTTCGGACGGGTTGCAGCGATCATGTCAACCTGTTTTTCCACCTATGCCCCGGGTGGTGGCGGTTTGGGCAAGCGTTTTGTGGAAATGACAAAGCTTCATCATTTTATTATTTATCTGGTCTTCTTACTTGGCTTTTCAACCCTGATACTGGGCTTGCCGGGACTGTTGACCGTAGTCATCTGTCTGTTGCCGGCGCTATTGTTAATGAAAAATCTCCAGCACAAAATTGGCGGCATGACGGGAGACACCATCGGGATGACCATCGAACTCAATCAAACCTTTTTTATGGTTGTTTTTAGTGTGTTCCTGATTAACTTTCCCACGTATTTAAGTCTTTTTAGAGGTTTGTTATAAATTGATGTGAAAAATTATTAAGAAAGGGTATGAATGAAGAAATCATTAAACGATTCTGGGCAAAAGCCCCGAATCGAAAAATCCCGCAGAGAAAATAAGGATTTTCTGCCAATGACAAAAAGTGAGATGCGCACCCAAGGAATTTCCCAATGCGATTTTATTCTCGTAACTGGGGATGCCTATGTGGATCATCCGTCTTTTGGTGCGGCGATTATTGGTCGGGTACTTCAGGCTAAGGGTTTTTCGGTAGGGATCATCGCCCAACCCAATTGGCAGGAAAACGCGGATTTTGAAAAGCTGGGAGCCCCTCGTCTGGGCTTTCTGGTTACTGCCGGTAACCTGGATTCGATGGTAAACCATTTTACGGTAAACAAAAAACGCCGCCGGGAGGACGTCTATGCGCCGGGAGGAAAGGCTGGTTTGCGGCCGGATCGGGCCACCATTGTTTATTGTGGAAAAATAAGAGAAGTGTTTGGGGATGTCCCCCTGATCATTGGCGGTATTGAAGCCAGTCTGCGTCGCTTTGCCCATTATGATTACTGGCAGGAAAAGGTGAGACGACCAATCCTCTTTGATTCCCGAGCTGATCTGTTGATTTATGGCATGGGTGAACTGGCCATGATTGAGATTGCTGAAGGCCTGAATGCCGGGATTCCTATTGATCAACTGACCCACATCAAAGGGACGGCGGTGATCAGCAAGGAACCGGAAGTGGAAGATACTGTCATGTTACCATCAACTGAAGCAGTGATGGCAGATCCTCTGGCTTATGCTAAAGCTACTGCGCTTATTTACCAGAGTAACAACGCCCATGATCCCAAAACCTATCTGCAGCCCACCGGAAACCGTTTCCTGTGTCAGAATCCGCCCCAATTACCGCTGAGTCAGGAAGCATTTGATGCCCTGTATGATCTGCCGTTTACTTATAGTTGGCATCCTGCCTATGATGAGGTTGGAGGAGTGCCAGGGTTGGAGGAAGTAAAGTTCAGTATCACAGCGAATCGGGGTTGCTATGGTAATTGTACCTTTTGTGCCCTGGCTATCCATCAGGGTAAATATGTGCAGATGCGCAGCCGTGATTCGATTGTCCGGGAAGCCAGTCGGATGTCAAAGGATCCCGAGTTTAAAGGTTATATCCACGATATTGGGGGACCTACTGCCAACTTCAGCCATTTAGCTTGTAAAAAGCAGGAAACCCGGGGTTACTGCAGCAATCGGGAGTGCTTGGCACCGGAACCCTGCAAGAACATTGACCCCAGCCATAAGCCGTATCTGGAGACGCTCCGGGCGGTACGAAAATTGCCAGGAATCAAGAAAGTCTTTATCCGATCAGGTATCCGCTACGATTATATGGCACTGGACAAAGACAAAGCTTTTTTTCGGGAACTGGTGGAGCACCATATTAGCGGACAGCTTCGGGTCGCTCCGGAACATGTGTCCGACGAGGTGCTCCGTCATATGGGCAAACCGGCCTTTAAGGTTTATGATAATTTTGCCAGTCAGTTCAAGCAGATTGATGAACAGCTGGGCAAAAACCAGTTTGTCCTGCCTTATTTCATCACCGGTCATCCCGGCTGCAGCCTTCAGGATGCGGTCAAGCTGGCAGAGTATATTCGGGACATGGGCTTTTTTCCGGAACAGGTTCAGGATTTCTATCCCACTCCGGGATCTGTGGCCACGGCCATGTATTATACCGGAGTCAATCCCCTGACCATGGAAGCGGTTTATGTGCCCAAAGGACGGGAAAAAAACATGCAGCGAGCCCTGGTTCAGTATAATAAACGGGAAAACTATTTACTGGTTCATGAGGCACTGACCAAAGCGTATCGGCAAGATTTAATCGGAACCGGAAAAAAAGCGCTGATTCCGGAAAAGGTAAAAAGTGCAAACCGTCCGGCAACCCAAGGAAATAAATCAAGCAAAACCAGTAAAACAAGATCAGCCAAGCCAGCTCAGGCGAAGCAGTCAAAAATAAATGAAAAAGATAAAAGTAGAGGTAAAAATGGAAAAAAAACTAACCGAATCCATTGAGGATTATATCGAAACCATTTATCTGGAGAGCCAAAAACACGGTAAAGGCGTGCGGATTACCGACGTCGCGTTAGAACTCAAAGTCAGCAAGGCCAGCGCCAATGATGCGGTCCGCAAGCTCAAGGAGTTGGGTTATGTGGAACATGAACGTTATGGGCAGATTTACCTCACTGAAACCGGGAAAAGCCGGGCAGTAAAGGTCTACGAAAAGCACCGGCTGATTACTGAATTTCTGGTAAAGGCACTGGATGTGTCACTAACCAATGCAGAGCAGGATGCTTGCGGTATTGAGCATATCATTTCGGAAGAAACCTTCGAAAAAATGAAGGCTTATTTGAGTCAGTAAACAATAAGATTGCAGCAAACTGCCGTGCCGACCAATTGTTAATCTGTTGTTCGCTGCGGGGTTGTATTTTGTCTGTAATCTTTATGAAGATAAAAACAAAACGATCACAAAATAAGAAAATTAAGGAAGTAAGAATGAACGAAACAAGTAACCAAATTAAAGTTGGCGAGAAGTATACAATGGAATTAATGGATATCACCCATAGTGGGGAAGGCGTTGGACGGCTGGAAAACATGATCGTCTTTGTTGAAGGCGGACTTCCCGGGGACGTGGTAGAAGTTGAAATTAAAAATGTGAAAAAAACCTATGCCCAAGGAAAGCTGCTGTCAATCAGCCAGGCTTCAACTGAACGGGTCACTCCGGACTGCCCGTATTTCGAGCAGTGCGGGGGCTGTCAGATCCTGCATATGAGTTATGAAGGTCAGTTGCGGGCAAAATCCAAGATGGTTAAGGATGCCCTCCAGCGAATCGGGGGACTCAAAGAAATCGACGTAGCTCCGATCATCGGGATGGAAGATCCGCAGCGTTACCGGAATAAGGCTCAGTTTAAGCTGGACAATAAAGGCATGGGTTTCTATGCCAAAAAATCCCATAATCTTGTTCATATTGAAGACTGTCTCAATCAACCTGAAAGTGCGGCGGATGCCATCAAAACCATTAACGGACTAATTCAGGAACTAAATTTAAGCATTTACGATGAACGCACCCATAAGGGTTATGTCCGGGGAGTGCTTCAAAGAACGAATCTCCAGGGCGAAAACATGATCACCCTGATTATTAACGGCAAAGATTTAAGTCAGCGTCAGGCTATTGTGGATGGAATTCTGGCAGGCATTCCTAATGTTAAAAGCATTTATGTGAATATCAACCGGGAAAAAGGCAATGTGGTTTTGGGTAGAAAAAGTCTCTGTGTTTATGGAGCAGCTCGTCTGGTTGAACAGATCGGTGATCTCAGTTTTTCTATTTCACCTAACTCCTTCTTTCAGGTCAATTCCCTACAGACTGTTAAGCTTTATGATACCATCAAAGCCTTTGCTGATCTGAAAGGAACCGAAACAGTTTTTGATCTCTATTGCGGCACTGGCACCATTGGTCTTTATCTGGCTGCCCAGGCCAAACAAATTATCGGGATTGAAAGCGTTGGAGATGCCATTCTGGATGCCAGAGAAAACGCCGGACTGAATCAGATTGAAAACGCCACCTTCCATTTGGGCAGAGCCGAAGACGAAATGCTCAAAATCACTAAAGAAGGTATCAAACCGGATCTGATTATTCTGGATCCGCCGCGAAAAGGCTGTGAAGAATCCTTGTTGGCAGCGATTGTTGAGCTGGAAACACCTCGGGTTATCTATGTTTCCTGCAACCCATCAACTTTGGCCCGGGACCTTAAATTTATGACCGAAGCCGGTTATGCCATTAAAGCTGTCCAGCCGGTGGATTTATTCCCGGGGACTGGACACGTTGAGACGGTGGTATTGATGTCACGAGTAGAAAAATAGACTGTTGAAAAGTGTTTAAAACAGGCTATTTCCGAGAGTTAGAGCTGCCAGGAAGCAGTTTCTATCTCTCGGATTTTTTTATTTTCAGAATCTGAGAAAGAATGAAATCTAATGGGTTGAGTTAAGTGGATAAATTTAAAAACAACAGGAGGCTTTTATGAGTGAATTTTTGAGATTGGATGATTTGATAATGGGCTGTTCAGAAACTGGCCATGAAGAAGCAGTTGTAAAGCTTTTACAAGACAATGGAATAACTGTAGATGACTTTGAGCACGTCGGAAAGTGCGATTCAGAGTGCCCAAATTGTGGTGTGGAAAACTTCAGCATTTGGCAAAGGAATATAGGCTTCATAAAAAAGAAAGAAATAGTCACTTTCGATTTAGATAAGGCTGATGATATTTTGGACTTCGCAATATATTTTTGTAATAATTGCGGAAAGTGGACTACTTATGCTGAGTAATGTAACAATTGTGCCTCGCCTTGCAGGATAAATTGAAATTGAAAAAAATCAAATCTTCTCCAATTAACACAAACGGTTCAAACCCTGTGAGTATATTTTTGAAATAGTATAGTACTCTGATTAAAAGTATCCCTTTGCCAAGGCCTCACTAGGTTCAAACGACATCTTTTTCACCGCTTCACGGCACGTTGAGACGGTCGTATTGATGTCGCGGGTTTAGAAATAAACCGCTGAATCGTGTTGAAACAAAAGGATTCTGCCATTCCAACGAATTTGGAATAGCAGAATCCTTTTAAAATAACGGCATTAGGGGAATCTAGTTACTGTGAAAAACCGCATGGTTGAGTAGATCGAATTATTGCGTAATATGTAACCGTCATGTTAAATTATGTCAATGAGCAAGTAGGATTTGATTATGACGGCATCCTTGAACTTGCGGAGAATTTTCCAAACAAACAAGCAAATCGTTTTATTGAATGGTTTAGTTATAGCGTTGAAACGATCGATGGGAAGAGCAAATCTAAGGGATATGTTCTTTCCTTGTTAGATACAATTGAAGTCGGTACTGTCAATGGCTTGCAGCAGATAATATGACATGCTATACTTCGATATAAAGGAGCGTGAAAAAAATGGAAATCTCTGAAATGAACCAGACTGATTTTGCAGCAGCGGTACATGTCAGCTTTGCTTCATCCAATGGATACGTAAATGCCATTTTTGAAGAAAGACCTGACGGCACTATCCACGAGCACCATGATATTTACTTGAACGATCCAAGAAAAGTTACTCAGGAAAAGAAGGGAGAAAATCATGATTAGAATTCACCTTGAAAGGGCATTTCAGGCCGGTCCAGAACTACTTTGGGAACTTGTGGTTGATCCGGATCATTATCGTTTTTGGACGGATGCGTTCTCGCCAGGCTCAGGTTTTGATGGGGATTGGACTAAGGGGAGCAGCATTCGTTTTGTGGCGGAAGATGAAAATGGGATCGAAAGTGGCATGTTATCAGAAATTGTTGAAGGTCAATGGCCAGAGTTTATTTCGATAAAGCACGTGGGCCTGCTGATGAATGGCGTCAATGATTATGATTCCCCTTTGGCTCGGGAATGGTCCCCAGCTTTCGAGAATTATAGATTTATTCCGAAGGAAGATGGCACGAGTATTTTTGCAGTTGAGCAAGATTTGCCAGAGGAACAAGCGGATGAGTTTAAGGTTTCCTGGGAAAAAGCTTTTGACCGCATGGCGATTCGACTGAAAAGCTTTGCAGACAAGAACATGGTGATCACCCTTCGAGAAAAGTCGCTCAATCGTCCCGAGGTGATTTGGGAAAAGCTTGTTACACCGGAAAAAGTGATGACTTGGAATTATGCCAGTGATGATTGGCATTGTCCAAATGCCAAAAATAATTTGGTGATTGGCGGCGAATTTCACTACGAAATGGCTGCTAAGGACGGCAGTGCGTCGTTTGATTTTTGGGGCACCTATACGGAAATTGAAGCTCCCAAAAGATTGTATTTTGTGTTGGGGGATGGGCGTACAGTGCGCATCGATATCTTTAATAAGCCTTATGGCTGCTTGATTGAAGAACGCTTTGAGGCAGAACAACAAAACAATTTGCATCTTCAGCGCCAAGGGTGGCAAAACATTCTGAAAAATCTGGCCCGATAATGTAAGACCGTTGCATCATCAGGAAGGCATGTATTTATCTCAAGAAATTGTCAGATATTGACATAGCGGCGCAAAAAATCATTAATAATGCGGGGGATTTCCTGATCGATGAGCCTGCATATACATGAGCAGAATATTAAAATTAAACTCAAATAAACAGCATTTCATTCGATTCGCTGTTTATTTGAGTTTTTATTTGAAAATTTTCAAAAATTTACAATTCCGGGATTGCATGAATATTTCAGTTAGGGTAATATTAACTCTATGTAATTTATATAGTGACATTTAAATTATGCGAAAGGGAGTAACAATGAATTATAAGATTGGAAAAAGCAGTAATAGTAATCCAGCTGACGCCATCCGAGAGGCAAGTGGACAGCTGAAAAACCCCAAGTTAATTTTATTCTTTTCAGGCGTTGATGATTTCTCAGACTATGCCAGTGGAATAAAAGCCAGCTATCCTGATGCCGTATCAATGGGAGCCACCACCTTTGCAGCATTCTGTAAAGAAGGAGCCTTTAAAGAAACGCTGATGGTTATTGGTTTTGAAGACGGCATTAAGTGTGAAGCCGGACTATTGGAAGATGCAGACGTGTACCCGCTGAAATATGTGGATCAGGTTGAAAAATGTGCAGCACAGTTTAAAAAGCCTGAGAATACCATCTGCCTGGAGTTTGCCAGTGCTCTGATCAGTTGTGAGGAATTGGTATTATCGACTTTAAATGCCGTGCTGTCGAAAAAGAAAATACCTGTTTTCGGAGGTTCCTCCGGGGATCGGGGACGCGCAGAAAAAACAATCGTTGCCTTAAACGGCGTGGTCTATCAGAATGCCTGCGTCTTTGTGATTATTGAAAATCTGGGTGGCAAGATCAGATTGTACCGGGAAAATATTTACAAGCCAACCAAACATTATTTTAAATCAACCAAGGTCGATGTGCGAAAGCGCATCGTTTATGAATATGATCACAAGCCGGCCGCCAAGGTGATGGCCAACGCATTAGGGGTCAATGTCAGCGAACTGCCCAAATATCTGGATAGTTATCCCCTAGGACGGATTATCGGAAACGAGATGTTCATTGTTGCTAACAACCAGGTTGTTAACGGCAGCGGGATGGAATATCATGCCAGAATCTATAATAATTCACAAATGGTATTATTGGAGCCTGATGATTATAAAACCGTGCTTCAGGAAACCTTAAATCAGGTACGGCAGGAATGCAGTCGGCCCAGTTTGACATTAATGGTCAATTGTCTGGCCCGATCCATGCTCTTTGAATCCAATAGTGATTTAAATGATTTTGCAACCAGGGTAGGCAATGCAGTGGGAAATTATGTCGGATTTGCCGGATATGGCGAGCAGTTAAATGAGCAGCATTTTAATCAAACCATGGTTCTGGCTGTATTTGAATAGGGGTATTAGAAAATGAACTTGTTAGAAAACAATCGTGTGAATGACAATAATAGTAATGAAGCGGTATTTATCACCCCCAAAAGTGAGAAGACCATGGAAAAAAGTATTCAGTTTGGTGTGAGGCACATTGAAGAGAAAATCGAACTCCTAATGCAGGAAGAAGTTGAAGTTTCGAAATATATGGACGATGTTGCGCATACCTACTCACAAATAAATAATATCAGTGAAATGACCACTAAGATCAATGATGATTTCAAAAATTTCAGTTCCTATGCCAATCAGATTAATGAGGTTATTGATAGTTCAGATGTGGTGATTAATCAGACGGAAACAAATGTGGCAGAATTAGCAGACAATATTTTACATACTAATCAGCAATTGGATACCATATCCAGTGTATTTCAACAATTGGAAAAAGATTTTTCAAATATTAAGAACATGTCCAACGGTATTAATGGCATTGCCATGCAATCAAATTTACTGGCTTTTAATGCGTCCATTGAAGCAGAACGGGCTGGCGAGGCGGGCCGAGCTTTTGCGGTTGTTGCTCAGCAAATGAGGATATTATCTACCTCAACTAAAGAACTGGTTGATGGCATTGATGACAGCGTAAAGGCCTTATTTAATAGTATAAAAGATGTGAATTCTGAAATTCAGGCTTCAAAATCAACAAGTATCACAAATCTGCAAAAAGTGAACAATGTTAAAAAGAATATTGAACAAGTTAATGAATGCACAGATGAAGTAAAGAATTTCAGCAAACAAATTATTAAAGACATCGATACAACAAGCGACAGAATCAATGGCGCAGCCGAAGGTTTTGGTGCTATTTCAGAGGTCGTCGATTCTTTTGGTGAAAAAATAGAAAATCTCAACGCAAAAATGAGCAAAAAATCCAGCATTATCTGCAGCGTCATTGATTTCTTACAGCAGATGGAGAATATGTTGGTAGAATTAGTAAAGGACTAATCGGCCCAAAAGTCTGGCCGGAAAAATAGTTTGATTATGATTGTTACTCAATAAGCTCACCGATTACAGGTTAATTTTAAAACGAATTTGAAAGTTGCTACAATTTAATATAATCAGAAAAAGGCGTTTTTCAATTGGATCGATTTTAAGAGATCCGGTTAGAGATGCGCCTTTTTGTTTTTTGATAATCAAATTGAAGTTGGACAAAGAATCTTAGTAAGCGATGCGCTAGCTTCATTATGGATGATGATTCGGACTTTTATTACTGAAATATTCGAAAAATGAACGACTAAATCATTTTTTCTGTTTAAAATGAATAAATATGTGTATAAAAAACAGGGAATGGATCCTTACTGGGTCTAAGAGTAGCTACGTAATATTTGATAAAGCGATCTAGTACTTAAAATTAGCAGATGTTTAATTTAAATGGAACTGGGAAACTGTAGGTTGAAGAATATTAAAATAGTTTAAAAGAAAAATCCGATGTCAAGTGAGGTGACGAAAGTGACAAAAAATTTCGAAAACGAACCGATGATGGAGGTATACATCTTTGAAACGACCCAAAATCTTGAGCAACTGGAGCAGGTTATAATTTGCAGCGAAAAAAACGGTGGATTTACGCCTGATGACGTCAGCGAGATCTTTCGGTTTATGCATACCATAAAGGGCTCATCAGCAATGATGTTGTTTAATAACATCGAAACGGTCGCTCACTCTATGGAGGATATTTTTTACTTCATCCGGGAGCAAAAACCACAGGGACTGGATTTTTCGGCGGTATCCGATCTGGTCTTGGAATGTGTGGATTTCATTAAGGAAGAAATCAATAAAATTACAAACAACAGTGATGTTGACGGGGACCCGGCTGTTCTCATAGATTCGCTAAAATTATTCCTCGATGAATTACGTCGTCTCTTTGGTGAAGAAGACTCGCAAAACAAAAACAACTCTAAAAAACAGCAGTACTATATTCCTCAGGAAAAGAAACAGGGGTTACCAAAAGAAAAAGACAAACCGAAAAATGAATCAGAAACCAGCTCAGAAGGCGCCTGCTATCAGGTTATTATTCGCTATGAAGACGATTGCACGATGGAGAATATCCGAGCTTACACGCTGGTTTTTGGACTGGCAGAGTTGGTCGAAGAGGTCTATTATTTACCGGCGGACATCGCTGAAAATTCGGAAACAGCGGCTTATATCCGCGAAAATGGATTTGAAATCTATTTAAAAACAGAAATGGGTTATGAAGAGATCAAGGCTCATTTTGAAAACATTATTTACATTGAACAGCTACTTTTTAGAGAAATTGAAGAGGAACGGATGGATCCGTTCCGAAAGGCACAAAATCAAGTGCAATCTAAAGAGAGCTTTGTTCTACCGAATGATGAATTATTCAAGCCAGACATCCCCCTGGCACCTGTCGCTTTTTCAGAGGAACCTCAGAAAAATAATACTGCCGCTCAGAAGATGATCAGCGTCAATGTGGACAAACTTGATAATCTTATGAATCTGGTTGGTGAACTGATGATTACCGAATCGATGGTTACCCAATGTCCAGAGGTGGAGGTCATTCAGTCGGAAAACTTTCACAAGGCTTCGATTGAGCTTCATAAGATCACGGTGGAACTGCAGGACATGGTGATGGCAATTCGGATGGTTCCGCTATCCACTACCTTTGTGAAAATGAATCGGATTGTTCGGGATATGTGTAAAAAGCTGAACCGGGAAGTGGTCTTGGATCTCTACGGCGAAGAAACTGAAGTGGATAAGAACATTATTGAGCATATCTCCGATCCCCTGATGCATATCATCCGAAATGCCATTGATCATGGCATTGAAGGTGAAGAAGAACGGTTGTCTAAAGGCAAGGAGAAAGTCGGGCATATTATTTTAGAGGCGAAAAACGTCGGTAGTGATGTGCTCATTGTTATCAAAGATGATGGCCGAGGACTGAATAAGGCCCGGATTCTCGAAAAAGCCCGAAAAAATGATCTTTTAACAAAACCCGAGGAAGAAATGAGTGACCGGGAAATTTTCAAACTGATCCTTCTGCCTGGGTTTTCAACCAAAGAAAGCATCACTGAATTTTCTGGCCGGGGGGTTGGTATGGATGTGGTGACAAAAAACCTGGAGGAGGTCGGCGGCACCGTGTTGGTTGATAGTGAAATGGATCAGGGCACGACCATTATCTTAAAAATTCCATTAACACTGGCCATTGTGGAAGGTATGAATATCCGGGTGGGGAAATCCCGTTATACCATCCCGATCACCACCATTTCCGAATCGTTTCGGCCCGATGAAAAAGACTGCATGATGGATCCTGACAATAATGAAATGGTCATGATTCGGGGACAATGCTTCCCGATTTTGAGACTACATAAACACTATCATATAAAAAATGCAGAAACAGATCTGACCAAGGGAATTTTGATAATGGTGGAGCAGGAAGAAAAGGTAATCTGCGTATTTGCCGATGAGCTTTTAGGGCAACAGCAGGTGGTTGTTAAATCACTTCCTAATTATGTCAATTCAATGAAAAAAATTCTTGGACTAGCTGGCTGTACCCTCCTCCCGGACGGCAGCATCAGTTTGATCATGGACATCAGCGGCTTGACGGGCTTGCGGGTGCAATAATGGATATCGTTTAAATAAAGTGCAGTAAGTCGTTATTGCCAGTATCATCAGAAACAATTCAGAAACTATTTGCCTTAACGTTACGAACTTTCCAGTGAAAACGGATAGCAAAGCACGATACGTTTTTAGTTTTATGTTTAGAAATATAGATAATAATCCCATAGATAGGAGTTGAGAATATGGTAAAAGACCTGACTGAAGAGATTGATCAGGATGATGACCAAAAAGGGATGTATCTCACCTTTGAACTGGCCAATGAGTATTACGGGTTATGGATCGGATATGTCACCGAAATTATTGGCATTTTGCCATTTACTGAAGTTCCAGAGTTACCAGTATATGTGCGAGGAATTTTCAACCTCAGAGGCCGGATTATTCCGTTAATGGATATGCGCCTCAGGTTTCAAAAAGAATTTGTGGATTACGATGAACGATCCTGCGTGATCGTCATCGATGTGTTGGAAAATACCGTCGGTTTGATTGTGGACAGTGTTTCCGAGGTGATCTCCTTTGAAGAGGAGGATATCATTGAACAGCCCATGCTTAGCTCGGGAGTCTCCAATCAATTTATCAAAAGCATCGGTAAGGCAGGAAATGAAGTCAAATTACTGCTTGACTGTGACAAGTTACTATCCAATCAGGAAATCGAAATTCTAAATAATGAGAAAGATGAGAGGTAATAGAGATGAAATGGTTTTATAATTTAAAAATTGGAACAAAGTTGATTCTCGGTTTTATTGTGGTGGCATTGATTGCTGGTGGGATCGGTGTGATGGGGGTGATCAATATCCAGACGGTGAATCGTCAGGATACCTATCTCTATCAAAAAATGACGGTTCCTCTGGGTGAGCTTATTTATATTGTCGATGCATATAAGGGAATTACGAATAATGTGGATGCCATCATTTTATCTGGAAATAGTGACGAAATATCGCGGCTGGAAGCCAGTATTCAGGAAAAAAATACAGAATTCGATACCAATATGCAGAGCTTTCAGACAACGTTGATCTCCGAAGAAGGGAAAAAATTGGTAGAAAGCGCCATTATTCAAAAAGAAAAGATGAATAAGGCCGAAGCAGAGATCGTCGCCCTTGTTAGGCAAGGGAAACAGGCAGATGCTATTGCGCTGATGAAAAATGGTGACTATAATAGTGCTGCAACCCAGATGGAAAGCGATATTGCCCGGATGATCGAAATCAAACTACAGGTAGCTGGGGAAACCGCTGCTGGAAATTCCGCCATAGCCAGTTCATCTACCTTCATGACGATTGTTTTAATTATCATCGGCATGATTTTATCGATCCTTTTGGGTATCTTTATTGCGTCAACCATTAAAAAACCGGTTCACAAAATGGTGGATGCCTCCAAACGTATGGCAGACGGGGATCTGGATGTAACCATTGACATCAATACTAAAGACGAGATGGGGGATTTAGCCGGTGCATTTAATCGCATGGCGGCAAATATTAACGAGGTTATGGTCAATATCAATGAAGCCACTGAACAGGTAGCCTCTGGATCCAGACAGGTTTCAGATTCCAGCATTTCCCTTTCACAGGGCGCCACCGAGCAGGCCAGTTCAATTGAAGAACTCACAGCATCCATCGAAGAAATTGCCTCTCAGACACGACTCAATGCTGAAAATGCAGAACAGGCAAATCAATTAGCGGAGAATACCAAAGACAATGCCAACCAAGGAAATGCCCGAATGCAACAAATGTTAGGTTCTATGGAAGACATCAGCGAATCCTCCAATAATATCTCTAAAATTATTAAAGTGATTGATGAGATCGCCTTCCAAACAAATATTCTGGCACTAAATGCTGCGGTGGAAGCTGCCAAAGCAGGCCAAAATGGAAAAGGTTTTGCCGTGGTTGCCGTCGAAGTTCGAAATCTTGCCGCACGATCAGCTAGTGCCGCCAAGGAAACGACCGCGCTCATTGAAGGTTCAATCAAAAAAGTTGAAGGTGGAACAAAAATCGCAAATGAAACGGCTACCGCCCTTGTCCAAATTGTCGAATCCATTGAAAAAGTATATGCTTTAATCAATAATATTTCGGTTGCATCAAATGAACAGGCGATTGGCGTTGACCAGATTAATCAAGGTGTTACCCAAATTGCTAATGTTGTCCAGTCAACATCGGCTACATCACAAGAAACTGCCGCCGCCAGTGAAGAATTGGCGAGCCAGGCTGAAATGCTTAAAGAACAGGTATCCCGTTTTAAATTAAAACGAGGTGGATTCATGGGAGCAGAAAGTTATGAAAACCTTAGTCCAGAAATGATGAGAATGTTTGAAAATATGAAAGAACAAAATCGTCAAGCAGTGAAAAAGAGATCCACTGAGGGGAGTTATACACCAGCAAGTAAAAAAATCATCCTCAGTGATGATGAATTTGGAAAATATTAAGAAGTTAATCATTTTAGAAAATTTAATTAAGTAGTTCAGTTGATTATAAAAGAAGACCTGGTCATAGTTTGGAAATAAGATTTTCATGGAGAAACAGATGGACGAAATGAGAGAACAAATCATAAACAAAGATAAAGCATGGTTGGTATCAACACTCAACAGTGCTGGCGACGCAATCATGACCTGTGAAATGGATGATCGGTTGGATTTTGCAAATGCTGAAGCACTGAAAATTCTTGGCCTGTCGTTGTCTGAAATTCTGGGAAAGTCATTTCAAGACGTATTTAAAATATTTCGAGATGGGCACGATGCTCCTGTGCAATTCTGGAAAGATGATAAAGATGATCACATGTTGGCAAGTGTTGGATTACCCAGAGCTTCGTTTTATTTAAAACCGAACGGTGAAAAATGTTACTTGTCAGCCCATTTGTCACCGCTGTTGTCAGACAATTTGGAATATATGGGAAAGGTTGTTGTTTTTCGGGATATTTCTAGAATTATTGAAGCTGAAAATACAATCAAGAACGAGCGTAATAACTTAAAAATGATGTTTGATCTATTACCGACAAATATGTTGGTTATTGATGATACGTTTTTAATTCAACGTGTTAACCGTGCTTTTTTAAAAACTTTTAATCTTGAAGAACCAATGGTGATTGGAAAAGCTTTTGGTGATGCAATGGGATGTGTTTTCAGCGTGGATGATGGGTGTGGCTATTCGTTAAATTGCAAATTTTGCAGTATCAGAAAAATTGTCAACAAAGTTATCAAAGATAAAAAAACGGTCAGAGACCGATCGATTAAAGTGAAATTCTTAAATGAAAGCAAACAACAAACACACTTTTTAAATGTCAGTGTCTTACCAGTAATAACATTTAGCAATTCAGAGTATATCATTACAATGGAAGATGTTACCGAACAGATTTATTATGAAAAAAGTTTGAAAGAAGCCCGTGAGTCCAGTCTTTCGATATTAGATAGCTTGCCAGTTATGATTTATCGGATCGACCATGATCATCATTGTGATTTTATCAACCAAACATTCAAAACATTTATGAAAATCACCAGAGAATCTTTTTTAGAAGCGTTGCGATTTCATATGAAACCGGAGGATCATCAGCGATTTATTGATACATTGGAACTATCGCTTAGAGAGGAAACCTATTTCGACATTGAACTGGATCTTCTATCACCTGAAAATATCTTTCGAACTTTCCGAGGAATAGGAAGACCTTATTTTGATAAAAATCACGAATACGCTGGGATGATTGGTTTGTTTTTAGACATTAATGATGAGCGATTTGCTGAAGAACTATTTATTAAAAGTCAAAAAAAATACTTCTCTCTTTTTAAATACATGGAGAGTAGCATTTCTTATTACAAAGCGCTATTTGATGATGACAAAAATCTGATTGATGCCGTACTTGTGGAAATGAATCTGGCCACAGAAAAACTGTTTGAATCTAAACGCGATGATATAATCGGACATAAATTATCTGAAATGGGTTTTCTCGAGAAAGTCGAAAGACAGGGACTTTTAAATCGCTTTAAAGAAGTACTCGTTCAAGGTAAAAATGTACATATTGAAGAATACTATCTGAGAAAATTAAACCGCTGGGTGGAAGGTTCAATTTATAGTCCTGAAAGTGGATATATTGCGATATTGGCGTCGGATATCGACCTGAAGAAAAAGACGGAACTGAAGCTGATACTAGCGATAGAACGCTCCGAAGAAGCCAATCGGGCTAAAAGTGAATTTTTAGCAAATATGAGCCATGAAATACGAACACCGCTTAACGGAATTGTTGGCATGATTGATTTAACAGCCCTGGAACCGCTTTCTGAGGAACAGAAAGACAACTTAAGAACCGCAAAAGGCTGTGTCCAATCACTCATTAATATTATTAATGATATATTAGATTTCGCAAAAATTGAAGCCGGAAAACTAATGATTAATCCCATGAGTTTTAACCTGATGGAACTCATTGAATCCACGATTAAAACCCATAAGAAGCATGCCATTGAAAAGTGTCTGGATATTTCGGTAGATTATCAGAATTTAGTATCATTTTATGTTATCGGTGACAGTATGCGACTGAAACAGATTTTAAATAATCTGATTAGCAATGCCATAAAATTCACAAATGAAGGATCAATTAAAGTCTTTGTTAATCAGAAATTAATCGAAAATAAAACCGATGAAGTAATCCAGGAAATTTCCGTAACCGATACTGGAATTGGCATTGATCCTGAAAATTATTCCATGCTGTTTAAGAGTTTTACGCAGATTGATGGCTCCTATACAAGAGAATATGGTGGTACTGGTTTGGGACTGGTGATCACTAAACAACTTATTGAAATGATGGGTGGAACAGTATCCTTCACTAGTCAGCTAGGAACAGGCAGTACGTTTATCATTCGTCTGCCGATGGTGATAACAAAAAAACCAAGTGAAACAGCAGTTAATACAAATCCTGATGCTAGTTTTTCAGGGAGTCGAGTTTTGTTGGTTGAAGATGATCGGGTCAATCAAATTGTTATCTGTAAGATGCTTGAAAGTTTTGGTGCTGATGTCGATGTGGCTGCAAATGGCGTGGAAGGAGTCAAAAGAGCTTCTAAAAAGAAGTACAATATTATCCTCATGGATGTGCAAATGCCTGTGATGGATGGGATTAAAGCGACTCAGATTATTCGTGGAGTAGAGAAAAAAACGGAGCGGCATTTTAAATTTGATGAATTGGAAAATTCATTAAATTTAACCACGCCCATCATTGCCCTAACAGCGTTTGCTCTTAAAGGTGATGAAGCTATTTTTAAGGCCAGTGGGATGGATGGTTATTTATCAAAGCCGTTGGACCGACATCAAATGCAAATACTTTTAAAAAAATATCTCAATAACCTAGATAAATCAAAAACAGAAATGCTTCAAGATATGATCAGAGACTTACAAAAAACAGAAAATGGTAGAACTGAATCTGATCCATCAACGCGTTTAACCGCGGATGATTCAGAAAAACAGGAAGTTGACCTAAAAATAAAAAACTTGAAAACAATTATGGACCAAGGAAATTACATGCTGATGGAAGTAATCGCTCATCAATTAAAAGGGATCTTCGAGAGAATGAATGCGGAAGAATTAAAAAACCTGGTTTTTAAAATGGAATTGGAAATTC
This sequence comes from Acetobacterium woodii, assembly GCA_016213825.1. Taxonomy (GTDB): domain Bacteria; phylum Bacillota; class Clostridia; order Eubacteriales; family Eubacteriaceae; genus Acetobacterium; species Acetobacterium woodii_A. Next base: position 45,248 of record JACQZP010000020.1, read on the forward strand.
GAAAAGATCGTATTGAAAATGTTTCGGATTATCTTGAGCGCATTGAGCAAATATGGCTGATGATGAATAGCTGCAAATAGTGGGAGAAGAACGATGAAACGTATTTTAATAGTAGAAGATGACATGGTGAGCCGAAAGTTTCTATCGAAGTTTCTGAACAGATATGGTGATTGCGATTTGGTTGTAGATGGTCTGGAAGCGATCGATGCCTATCTTTTAGCAATAAAAGAAGGATTACCTTATGATCTGATCTGTCTGGATGTAATGATGCCTAAGATCGATGGCATTAAAGTGTTAAAAACAATCAGGGATTTGGAAAAACAAAATGATCTAGACGAAAATGAACGGTGTAAAATTATTATGACCACTGTATTAGGGGAAACTAAGATTGTCCAATCAGCTTTTGACTATGGTTGTAATGCTTATGCTTCAAAACCGATTGACATCGAAAAATTAACTGAAGTATTAGGAAAAATCGGTTTTTTAGACTAATGCATCAAATTGGATTAAGATGAAGAAAAAACAAATTTCAGGAAAAACTAGCAAAAGATAAATAAGAATTTGTTTAATAACAAAGACCGCAGTCTTCAAAAAGTTGACTACGGTCTAATTTTAAAATAGTTGTTTAAAGAGTTTTGGCATAAATACCTATTTTTTTGTCCATTGATGAAATATGTTGGGTTAGCCAATTGATGATCATCTGGTTAGCATTAATAATCAGCGATATATTTCCACCTGATTCCTGATAATCTTTTTTTAGTTTTGCTAATTCTGAGATAAAATTGCTATGTAATTTCTTTTGTTCATCAATTCCGGGGTATTTAATTTTGGCCATATATGCCTCTTCGTCTTTAAAATGCTGTTTTGTATAATCATCGAGAAAATCAAACATTTGCGCAATATATTCCTTAGATTTTCCGCTTTTTCCAGCTTCAAAAAGCTGATCGGCTTTTTCAAACCATATTTTGTGTTGAGAATCGATATTTTCTACGCCAACTGATAAGTCTGGGGTCCATGCTATTGCCATTATATTTCTCCATTCTAAATTAGATTTATTCTATTATAGAACTTTTTAAGAGATATTACAAGGAAATGTTTAAGGACAGCTGTTCCTATTGGGCAGTTTTCAATTTTTACGTAAATAACAGCATCATTCTTTTCATACCCGAAATAAATATAAAAAACAAGATTTAAAACTCAGTGAAAACATAAGGATTTCCAGTAAAATCTTTATTTACTTTAGACACACACTAAGGTAAACTAGCCTATGTATTCATTTATTTATAAGCCGGTATTTGCTTTAAATGAAATGATGATAAAGCGATTGAGGATGTGTAGAGATATGATTCAAATAACCGAAAAAGAATTTGCGATGCTAACCGAATATATTCATTGTGAATATGGAATTCAGCTAAAAAAAGAAAAGGAACTCCTGCTAATGGGCCGTCTACACAAGCTGCTTGTTGAGTTAGGTTTCGATACATTTACTGACTATTATGAATACTTAATCTCAGACAAAACAGGGGAAGCTAGTTCGGTGTTAATCGACAAGGTATCGACTAACCATACCTTTTTTATGCGAGAACCGGAACATTTTGATTACTTTAAAAATACAGTATTGCCTTATTTAAAGAAAAAAAAGGAGCAGGAAAATAATCGTGATATTCGATTGTGGTGTGCTGCCAGTTCTACAGGTGAAGAACCCTACACCTTGGCGATGATTATGGCTGAGTTTTTTGGAACAGATGCAAAATTATGGGATAAAAAACTTCTGGCTACTGATATTTCAAACAAGGTATTGGACATCGCCAAGAAGGGGGTTTATGGCAAAGACCGGATACAGGCATTACCTCCAATGTGGAAATTAAGGTATTTTCAAACTTATGATGACAGCCAGGTTATGGTTGTCGACGAGATCAAGAAGGAAGTCATTTATCGACGGTTTAATTTAATGACCCCGACATTTGTTTTTAAGAAGAAATTCGATGTTGTTTTTTGCAGAAATGTAATGATTTATTTTGATCAACCGACAAAAGATCGATTGGTTGAAAAAATGTATCATTGGACAGAACCGGGGGGATATCTATTTATCGGACATGCTGAATCCCTCAATTTGAAGAACACCAACTATAAATTTATTATGCCGGCTTTGTATCAAAAACCATTTTAATTAAAACATGTTATAATTATGGAAAAGATACAGGGTGTCGAAAACCTGTGTTTTTTTTATAAAGTAGTTACTAATCATATAAAGTTTAAAATAAATATAAAAAGGTATAATCGATAAATAGCGTAAATTAAATAAGTTCGTAATTCAAGTTACTTAAAACATATGAGGAGGAATCAGTTATGGAAGAAAAAAAAAGAGTAAACGTTCGTGATAGTGTAAAAAAAATGTATCATATCAGAGATCGTCATCTGTCATTAACAGGGGAACTTGACTGGCCACTTTATTTAGCAATCGTACGAGTAGTTCGTCCAAAACAGAAGACGTTTCAAGTCTTGACGGAAGAAATGCTCTTAAAAAGATATGCACCTACCGCAGTATTGGTTGATCAATTCGGAAATATGCTTTATATTCATGGACATACAGGTTTGTATTTGGAACCCGCCCAGGGGTATGCTGGTGTTAACAACGTTCTTAAAATGGCAAAAAATAAACTGCGTCGCGATTTAAGTGTCGCCCTGCGCAAAGCCGTTACAAATCAAGAAGTGGTTGATTCGCCAGAATTTCCGGTTAAAAAGAATGGCAAAATTTTATGGATTAAACTTTCAGTGATTCCACTCCTAAAAAAAGCTTCAATCGATCAGACGAAAGATTTCTATCTTATTATTTTCAATCAAAAAAAAGAACAAGTCAAACACCAAACGATGATAGTTCCCGATAAAGATGTAATGAATGTACCACAAATGGACCCGGAAATGGGCAGCTTGCATCATACAATAATTTCAAAAGAAATGGAATTAACTCAAATAAATAGCGAACTGGAAAATGTGAAAGCAGATCTGGAAATCTCCAGAAACAAACTACATTCAGTTAAGGCGAATATCTACCTTTCAGAAACAGAATTACAAACAATTACTGAAAAAATAACCCTATCAAAAGATGAACTAGTGGGTCTTAACAATGAATTAAGCAATGCTAAGAATGAGTTGGAAGCCGCATTGATAATCCCTGAAAAGATAACTGAGGATTTTGCGCCGATCAGGCAGGAATTAGAAGTTATTAAAAACGAATTATCCACGGCAAATCAAGAATTAAACACCAAAAAGGAAGAGTTGGAAAAACTAAATCAGCAATTCGAAATTCGAACCGATGAGAGTCCCTTGATAAATCAAGAGAATATTTCGCAAATAGAAATAAAAACGAACCCTCTTGATCAAGTCGGTGTGAGCGATTCTGAAAATAGTGATCAGAATTTTGATAATGATCCTTTTAGCATGAACTTGAATACAACAGTTATGAATGAAAAGGGGATGGGTTTTTTCTCGAAAAATGAACCTAAACCATTTTTTCCGCCTCGAAAGAGTTTCGCCTTTGGACACGAATCGGATCCTGTGTCTTCACCAGAAATTATAAAAGAACTAAAATTTAAGGATGTTCTGGAATTTCAGGCAGCTGCCAGCCATGGATTCAGACATGACAATGACATTACATCAGTAGTCATCCCGGAGGGTGTTGAGGTCATAAAAAGAAGTATGTTCTATAAATGTACTCAATTGAAAGAGGTTAGCTTTCCCAGTACTTTAAAGATAATCGAAGACTTTGCATTCTATGGCTGCGAAAAATTAAACAAGGCTGAATTAACCAAATGCCGGTTTCTTGAAACCATCGGAACCTCGGCATTTGAAGGTTGCATTGCTTTAACAGAGATAATTATACCAGATTCAGTTATCGGGATTGAAGAAGCATCATTTCTAGGATGCAAGGGAATTGAAACTGTTAAATTTCAAGAGAATAGCCAATTAGAGATTTTAGGAAGTCATGTCTTTAAAGATTGCGTAAGACTAAAGGAAATAATCTTACCGGATCAGCTAAAACATATCGGTATCAGTTGCTTTTACGGTTGTCAAAACTTGTCAGCAATTCATTTATCCAGGGAACTGCAGACAGTCGGGGAATATGCATTTTGGGGTTGTGATTCTTTGCGCGAAATTGAAATTGCAAACAAAAAAATACTAAAACAACCAGGGTTCACTGTTGGTTTTCCAGACGGTATTTAGCTGTAAACCGATTATTTTAAAAATTGCATTGATTTAATAAATTAACGGCAAAAAAAGTAGAATCTTAAGCATGGAAATGTTACAATGAATAAAGCGTTTCCTGGTTATTCAGATACGGAGAATGAATCTGACTAGGAATTCAGAGATTAAATCTATTTTGGAGGGTGAGGCTTAGTGAAAAGGCATGAGGATGTTATAAATATTGATACAATAAATGAAGACAATCGAAAAAGACTCAGTGAACAGTCTTTTGAAGAGGGCGTGCTGGCTTTATCTGAAAAGCTGGAATTGGCGAACAGTCTGTTAACGACAATTCTTGAAACTACCCATGAATTTATGGTGTTTGGTCTAGATAAAGAATACCGTTACCTGAGCTTTAATAATCGGCATAAAGCGATGGCAAAAGATCAATGGGGAGTAGATATCACCATTGGAACAAGAATTCTGGATATCATCGATAGTAGAGACGAACGAGAAAATTTAAAAGCTTTTTTTGATCGTGTTTTGTCTGGGGAACAATTTTCATCAATTGAAGAGTATGAAGGCACAAACGGAACCACGGTTATCGGAAAAAATCATTGGGCACCCATTAGAAATAGCAATAACGATATTATCGGAATGGTTTGTTTTATTCAGGACGTTTCGGAAAACAAAGATTTTCTGAAAGAAATGCTTGAAGAAAAAAATTCTCAAGATAAAAGCATGGAATCAATGTCTTTTTATGACCAATTAACTGGGGTCTATAATCGGAAATTTTATGATAAGGAACTAAAGCGATTGGATGATATTCTCTATTATCCGTTGTCAATCATTTTAGTAAGCATTAATGGTATCGAGAAAGTCAACAACCAATACGGTCAAACGGTTGGTGATATATTAATTAGAAAAGCTGTTCAAGTACTTAATCATGGATGCAGAGGCGATGATGTTGTTGCACGCTATGATGGCAATGAATTTGTTATTCTTATGCCAAGAACAGATGGTGCTAAAGTTGAGCGGGCTTTGGAACGAATCAAAAAGAGTATGGATGAAGTAAAAGTTAAATCTGTCAAAGTATCTGTTTCTTTTGGCTTTTCAACCAAGTATGAAGAAACAGAGAAAACAGAGGACGTTTTAAAAATGGCACAACGGCATTTAGAGCGACAAATTAAATTAAATTATATTTAATACCTAACTGAGTACCAAGTATTAAGTAACTATAATCGATTACCGACAATGAAAAAATGATTACAACTTAAAACAGCTATAGATAACTTGGTTAAAAAAGAGCGTTCGTTGCTTCAAGTAAACGAGCGTTTTTTTAGTTTAGTAATGAAAACGGTTTTAATTGTAATGAAAAATCATAGTGCACCTGTTGCCACTTATTGATCTTTTATAAGCTTGCTGGTAAGATTATTAAGAAGATTAAATGAATTGTTAAACAGCTGCAACATTAAACCATGTTGCTTGCTAACTCGCTTAAATAATAAAGAATAATAAATAGGTCAAAATAAAAGAACATTTCGGAAAGGGATAAAATGAGTCAGGAAATCGGTAATGCGCTAAAGGAAATCATTAAAGAAAAAAAAATTACGAATTTTCAACTTGCAAAAGAGGTAGGCGTTGATCGTACAACCTTTCAGCATTTTTTGTCCGGAAAACGAAAAATGAGTTTAGAAGACTTGCAAAGAATAATGGAAGCACTCAATCTCACTATCGATAAAAAGAAACAGTTTTATTCTTTATATGAGAATGAATATGATAACCGGGAAGTTTTAAAAAACGTTCAGGATATATTTTCTCTATATGAAGAGATCAGTAATCAGACTCTTTTTAAAAACAAGTGGGTTGAATCAGAGGAATATTTGATAAAAAATGAATTAACTTCAGATAAAACTCGAATTATTAAAGGGCAGGTAAAGATCGAGGGAATTATTCGAAGCTGCTTTCTGGAAGAAATGGGACGTAGTGCAGATGCCCATGTTATTATGTCGATTAATTTTAAACATTATTTCTTATATGAATTGATCATGCGTATTGCTAGCGGACAAAATAAATGTGGAAAAATTCAAAATATTATTCCATTGGTAAACAAAAAAAAACTGGGAAATAATCTGGATATCCTTAAGACCGTTCTACTTTTAAAGGGATTTGATAATATTGAATATGAACCTTACTATTTTTATTCTGGAACAAAAATATATGATGATATCAGCATCATTGTTCCCAATTATTTTATTACATCAAAACAATTAATTACCATTGACCGAGATTTTGAAAGCGCTATTATTTATGAAGATCCCGAAATAATCGACTACTATCGAAAAAAATCTCAATCAATCTTGAACAAATGTGCTTGCTTTGTTGAAAAAGAACAATTGGATATGACGGAGATGCCAAAGACTTCATTCGAAAAAATCAAAGATAATAAGTCGGTAAAATATATATCATTTGATCAATTAGAAAGTCACTTCAATATGGAGACTTGCGTTAAAGAGAAGAAAGCATTGACCCTAGTTTCAACTGGAGTTGATATCAAAACAAAGAGCTCCGAAGTTTTTGTTCTCAGGGATGGCTTATTAAATGAATATAAGAATTTGTGCATCCGATATCTGATTAACGAAGAAAAAATTGAATTTATACTTATTGATGAAAATAAACAGACAATCAAGAACTTGATTGTCAAAGAAATTGGAATTGTTATTATTTTCAAGGAATTTTTTAATTACCTGGCTAATAGTGTTCATGTTTACTCATCGGAAGAAATAAAAAACGTATTAAGAAACATCAGCGGCGTTCCAGTTAGTTAAGTATAAAATACTGTCATCCGAAGAAACTTGGATAACAGTATTTTTGCATTTATTATCAAATGAAAAAACAAATAACATATAAAATTGCATACAATGAGATTGTGAGTTATAATAAATTAAAGTACATATTTAAGGAGTGATTTGTTTGGATAACGAAAGACTAAAATTAAAAAATCAACTTTGCTTTCCACTTTATGCCTGTGCAAAAGAGGTTGTTAGAAGCTACAAACCATATTTGGATGAAATTGGTTTAACTTATACTCAATACATAGCTATGATGGTTTTGTGGGAACATGAAACCATTAATGTGAAAACTCTGGGAGAGTATTTATATCTGGATTCTGGGACATTAACTCCTTTGCTAAAACGGTTAGAGTCAGCCGGTTTTATCGAGAGAAATCGTGATTTGAACGATGAACGTAATGTAATTATCAAATTGACTCTAAAAGGAGAGGCGTTAAAACAGCCAGCCAGTATGATTCCAGAAAAAATTCAAAAATGTTTACCAATTACACAAAATGAAGCAGAAATACTTTATAAGTTATTGTATAAAATACTTGATAACAAATAGAATAAAGAGCGGTGGAAATTGGTTGCATTATTGGAATTCAAGTATTTAGAAACATAAAAAAGTTTATGTCCACAAATTGTAACTAATCTTTTTTATCGATTGATTAATTTGATTCAAAAGATAGGCTATTATAAAAAGCAAAACTATCCCCTTGATTAATGAATTCGAATGTGGTAATGTATATTTATATAGTAATTGAAAACTAAATAGAGGAGAAAGAATCCATGGAGCTTTAAGAGATTGGGTTTTTCTTGAGGATTTAGGCAATAATAGAAAGGTGCTGGCTAATTTCAAGAAGCAGTGCTTTTATGTACAAAACGATATTTATAATTATAAAATCAACTCAAAAATATTTGTTTTCAAATTAAGCTAAAAAATTACTAAAGTTTGTCGATATAATACTAAATAGCGTTAAATAAACGTTTAAAGAATATGTTTGGCACATTAGATAAGCATAATATAATAATGTTGTGCTGTTTTACATGTCAATATGAGGAGATAATTTCATGGAAATGGACTTAAAAGATCACGAAGTTACTGCAGAAATTTTAAAAGCCTTAGGACATCCGGTTCGACTTTGTATTACAAAAGGGCTGATCGCAAACGGGCGATGCAATGTTTCCTATATGGAAGAGTGTCTAGAGGTGTCTCAATCAGGAGTATCTCAGCATTTGTCAAAGCTTAAAAATGCAGGAATTGTAAAAGGTTATCGGACTGGCAATGAGATATATTATGAAGTTATTAGTAAACCCGCTCAAAATATCATTCAGGCATTATACGGAGATGATTTATAGATTATCATATTTGAATTATCGAATAACTACTATTGAAACAAAAGCTACGATTAATTGACCTTGTTCATTGGGAGCTTAAAACTATCTTTTTTGATTAAGATGGATAAACTAGAAAGGCTGTTGCAGAATGGATGATTCTGTAACAGCTTATTTACGTTGCTTAACCAAACCTGTATTTCATGATTAACTCTGGCCGGAAACTTTTCTTTCATTTGTAAAAGTTATGAATTTATGATAAAATACAAATGGAAGGAAGTGAGTAAAATGCCAAAGTATTGTCCTAGATGTACTTTCATTTTGAGTATTGACGATACAAAATGCAATTTTTGCGGCATGGTTATAACAACGGGAATCGTTGTTGATAAGAAGATCGCTGATGAATTCACTAAAGAAGAAATGATGGAAAACGGAAGTTTTTCAAAAGAATTTTTGGATGGCGGCCGGGAAATGATGCCGGTTATCGAAACAAAACCACTTCAAATTAATGATGAAGCTCTGACTGACGAACTAATCGCTGACGAAATTATCGGTGACAAATTATTTAGCAGTGAAACTGAAAAAGGTTTTGTAATTGAAAGTTTGTCAAAAGGATTGCTCGATCAGGGACGTGAAATGAAACCTGCAGTTGAAACGCAAATCCTGACAACAGACGATGAACTTTTTGCAGAAGAAATGATCGGAGATGAAATTACAGCAGATGGATTTATGGCTCAAAAAAATCGACCATTCAATCTACCGAAATCAATGCGGCTGTGATGAGTGAGAGATGACTAAATGATGATTGATCAAAAGAAACGTTGGTATCAAGTGTTCGAGGACCCATTTATCTGAATACGGAGATTGTTTACAAGCAATCATAAGTAATTTTAAGATAATGGCAAATCGGACACTTTTTTAATGAAAAAAACAAAAGAAGTTTGACAAAACTAGGTAATCGTACTATAATTTAAGAAAGAAATTATTAGTTAGGAGTTATTCTTAATCATGAAAAATAAAAAGATACAAATGTATACAGATATGATACGTAGTGTTGGATTAAAAGCCACACCGCAACGAATTAGTGTTTTGAAAGTGTTGTCAGAAATGACATCTCATCCCAGTGCTGATATGCTGATGGAAGCACTTGAAAATCAGGGATATGTGATGTCCGTTGGGACGATTTATAATATTCTAGAAACTTTTTCAGAAAAAGGTCTGATTTTAAAACTCAAGGATAATCAGGAAGTGATGCGTTTTGACGCAAACACTCAGTTCCATGTACATATCTACAACAAGGAAAACAACGGTATTTGCGATTATTATGATCCGGAATTGGAAGTTCTATTGGCAGATTATTTTAAAGATAAACTTCCTAATGATATTTCACTGAATCGCATGGAAGTGTCTCTTTTTGCCTAATCAAAATTAAGAAGCTAACTCCTTGTTTGCTTTTAAAAACGAATAAACAGTTAACATTTACAAAAAGCCTGATATTCTGATATTAGGCTTTTTTAATTTTTTGTTTTTTGAAATAACAAATATTTACTATGAATCATTCTTGACAAATATTTGTTCTAACTCTATAATTTTATTAAGAGTGATTCTTTTAAAGAAACTAAAGCATTTTAAATCGTCTAAACATAAACCACAAAGCTTGAAATTGAACTAATTCACCATCGTTTTTTATTTAAGCTAAAAGTTTAGTTTGTATCAAATTATCAAAATAATTGATGCGATGGAAAGCAAAATATCAGATGGATTTAGGATTTAGTTTTTGGTATGGATTCACTTGATTAAAATTAACTGTTAAGGCATTTAGAAACGCAATTATTAAGCAATAAAAAACTATTAATCGGTTGCGGGTGCCAAATTTAAAATTATTGGAGGGTATCATATGAATTCAAATTTTAGCTGTAAAACATGTGCTAGTGCGGACCAAAAACTGGAAACGTTTATTTCCAATCTCAGCGTGGATACATCCCATCACCGGATGGAAGGACAAAGTGTCAAATGTGGTTTTGGATTGCAGGGAATCTGCTGTCGTCTCTGTTCGAATGGGCCATGTCGAATCACCCCGGATGGACTCAAAGGTGTTTGCGGTGCCACCGCTGACACCATGGTTGCCAGAAACTTCCTGAGAGCCGTTTCAGCTGGATCTGGATGTTATATTCATATTGTTGAAAACACAGCGCTTATGCTAAAGAAAACCGCATTAAGTAAAGGTGTATTAAAAGGTAAGGTCGCCCTTGCAAAACTAGCTGAAATATTTGAAATCGATGAAACTGATGAATATATCTGTGCCGAAAAAATTGCCGATTTGGTTTTGGCTGATTTATATAAACCAGACTATGTAAAGATGGAACTAGTCGAAAAAATGGCTTATAAACCGCGGTTTGACCGCTGGAAAGAGCTGGGCATCTTGCCGGGGGGAGCAAAATCTGAAGTCTTTGCCGGTGTTGTTAAAACATCCACCAATCTTAATTCAGATCCCGTTGATATGTATCTCAATTGTTTGAAATTGGGTATTTCCACCGGTCTTTATGGCTTAACGCTGACCAATTTGTTAAATGATGTAATGCTGGGCGAACCATCGATTCGTTTAGCACCAGTAGGTTTACGGGTCATCGATACTGATTATATTAATATCATGATTACCGGCCATCAGCATGCCATGTTTGCCTATTTACAGGATCGCCTGATTCAGGATGATGTGATTGAAAAAGCAAAAGCTGTCGGTGCCAAAGGATTTAAATTAGTTGGTTGTACCTGTGTTGGTCAAGATCTTCAATTGCGTGGCGAACATTACAAAGAAGTATTTAACGGACATGCCGGTAATAACTTTACCAGTGAAGCGATCCTGGCGACAGGCGCTATCGACGCGGTATTGTCGGAATTCAACTGTACCCTGCCAGGGATTGAGCCAATCTGTGATGAATTTAAAATTAAACAAATCTGCCTTGATGAAGTTTCCAAAAAAGCTAATGCCGAAATGAAGCCGTTTGTTTTTGAAGAAAAAGAAACCCAGAGCAATGAAATTATTGATGCGGTGATCGAAGCGTATCAGGCCAGACGGGGCGCTGTTGCCCTGAATATGAATGCTGACCACGGCAACGACGATACCTTGACTGGTGTCAGTGAAGGTTCCCTGAAATCATTCCTGGGCGGCACCTGGAAACCGCTGATTGATTTAATTGTCAAAGGCGAAATAAAAGGGATTGCCGGAGTTGTCGGCTGTTCAAGCTTAACGGCCGGTGGCCACGATGTACTGACGGTTAATCTGGTCAAAGAATTGATTGCCAAAGATATTTTAGTCTTATCAGCTGGCTGCTCATCCGGGGGATTGGAAAACGTTGGTCTGATGTCACCGTCTGCCGCATCCCTGGCTGGACCAAAGCTGCGGGCGGTCTGTGAAAGTCTGGGGATCCCGCCGGTTTTAAATTTTGGTCCATGTCTGGCTATTGGTCGACTGGAGCTGGTAGCAACTGAACTGGCTGAAGCAATTGGCGTGGATTTACCGCAATTACCGCTGGTTTTATCAGCACCTCAATGGCTGGAAGAACAAGCATTGGCCGATGGAGCCTTTGGTTTAGCCCTTGGTTTGCCACTCCATTTGGGATTACCGCCGTTTGTTACCGGAAGTCCGGTTGCTGTTCAGGTATTTACCCAGGATATGTTAAGTCTAACCGGCGGACAACTGATCATTGATGATAATGCCAAATCAGCAGCTGAAACTTTAGATGCGATTATCGAAAAGAAACGTCAGGAATTAAACATCTAAGGAGGTGTAATCATGAAACGAATCATCATTGATCGTGAAAAATGCGATGGCTGCCTGAACTGCAACATTGCCTGTATCAGTGCCCATGAAGAAGGCAGTAATTTTTACACCGTTAATTTGCAGAGTCCTGATGCTGAAACCCGAAATTTTATTAAATTTGACGCCCAGCAAGGTTATCTGCCTATTTTCTGCCGCCACTGTGACGAACCGGAATGTGTCCTGTCCTGTATGAGCGGTGCTTTGGAAAAAGACCAGTTAACCGGACATGTCCAGTATGACGAAACAAAATGTGCAGCCTGCTATATGTGTGTGATGAACTGCTCCTATGGGGTTTTAAAACCAGATAAACAAACTCGGACCAAACTCATTAAATGTGATTTCTGTGATGATAAGCCAGATGGACCCAGCTGTGTTAAATCCTGTCCCAAGAAAGCCATTGAAGTGAAAGAGGTAAGCAGATGAAAATAGTTATTATCGGAGCCAGCGCTGCCGGCATCAGTGCGGCCAAAACAATCAAAGCCTCAGAGCCAGATACGGAAGTGGTGATCATTTCCAAAGAAGACAGCATTCACTCCCGCTGTATGCTCCATAAATTTTTGGGCCATGAACGGGATACCAAAGGCGTCAATTTTATACCTGAAGATTTCTTTGAAACCAACAACATTACCTGGCTTAAAAATACCACCGTCATTAGACTGGATACCAATAACAAATTTGTCAAAACCCATGACAATCAGGAAATCAGCTTTGACAAATTACTGATTGCCACCGGAGCTTCCTACTTTATTCCGCCTATCCCAGACCTCAGAGAGTCCAAGAACGTTTATGGGTTTAGAGATTTGAAGGATGCGCAGCTGCTGGATATTGAGTGTAAAACTGCTAAAAATGCCGTGGTGATCGGCGCCGGTCTCGTTGGAATGGACGCTGCTATGGCGATGCTGGAGCGTGGTTTAACGGTAACCGTCATCGAAATGACCTCCGATGTGATGAGCTTACAGCTTGACAAAAAATCTGCTCAAGCCTATCAACAGCTTTTTGAAAACGCCGGGGCTGAATTTATATTAAACGATAAGGTCGTTTCTGTTGATGTGGATGAAGTAGGACGCGGAAAAACCATCTACCTTGCCAGCGGAAAAGCCGTTCCGGCAGATGTTATTGTGATTGCAGCTGGGGTTCGACCGGCGTTTAACTTTACTGAAGGGTCTGGGATTGCAACGAACCATGCTATTTTGGTCGGGGAGGACCTGAGGACAAACGTCAAAGATATTTATGCTGCCGGTGATGTCACCGGAATTGCCGGGATTTGGCCAAATGCAATGAAACAGGGCAGAATTGCAGCAATTAACATGCTGGGCGAAAAACGCTTATATGAGGATCGTTATGCCCTTAAAAATACCGTTAACTTCTATGGACTGACGACCCTGTCGCTGGGAAACATCAACCCGGAACCGGAAGAAAACTGCGAGATTTTCATCCGCGAAGATCGCAATAACTATCAAAAAATTGTCGTGAAAAACGGGGTCGTCCAGGGGGTTATTATCCAGGGGGATATTGGCGGCACCGGCTTCTGGCAATATCTGATCAAGAATAAAATCGATGTTTCGGGTATTGATAAAGATGTCTTTAGCCTGAGTTATGCCGATTTTTATGATCTGGATCAACAAACTGGTGAGTATAACTACGCTGTTTAAAAGCTTAAGAATCGGGATCACCTCTTTTCATTTTATTTCATTTGGTGTATACTACATTGAAGTAAAAATTAATAGAAATTTTTGGAGGAAATAATGTCAGAAACAGCAAATCCAATTGTAAAAATTGAAATGGAAAATGGCCAGATAATGGAAGTGGAGCTATATCCTGAAATTGCCCCCATAACTGTAGAAAATTTTTTAACCTTAGTCAATGATGGCTTTTATAATGGCTTAATCTTTCATCGGGTCATTCCTGGTTTTATGATTCAGGGCGGATGTCCCCAGGGAACTGGTATGGGTGGCCCAGGACACACCATTAAAGGTGAATTTTCAGGAAATAAAGTTACCAATGATCTTAAACATGTAAAAGGTGTGATTTCCATGGCTCGTTCTGGAATGCCGGATTCTGCCGGTTCGCAATTTTTTATCATGGTTGACGATGCCCCATTTTTGGACGGCCAATATGCCGCTTTTGGTAAGGTGATTTCAGGAATCGAAACAGCGGATGCAATCGTTGCTGTGGATCGGGATCGATCAGACAAACCCTATGAAGATCAAGTTATCAAGAAAATTGAAGTTGTATCCTAAATTATATTTTGAAATCATCACACTTTTATGATAGAATAAAATAAAAAGGATGTGAGCGCAATGGCAAAGTATTGTCCAAAATGTTATGCCGGTATCGGTCCAGATGACGAAGTTTGTGGTAATTGTGGTAATGTGTTAAAGGAAAATGCAGGCGGGGAAGAAGATTTCACTGCTGGCGTTTTCGACAACGAAAATCTTTCGCATGATGTTTCCGGAAAAGAGATTCCTGGTGAAACGCCGAATGAAGAAATCTTATCTCACGAAATTGTAGCAGATGAAATTATCGCTGATGGTATTGTAGAGGAAGCAATCATTGTCCCTGAAACCATCACAACAGCCCCAGACCCTGTTAAGGCTTCACCGCAACGTCAGACTGCCGTTGAAAATACCGAAGTCCCTATGACTCTGGGTGACTGGATGCTGACGCTTCTGCTTTTGTACTTACCGATTGTCAATATCGTCATGCTCATTATTTGGAGTGTTGATTCCAAAACCAACACCTCAAAAAAACATTTTGCCTGGGCGACATTAATCTTTATGGGGATCGGCATCGTCCTTTCCATCATCTTCTCCAGCATTGTGATGGCTATTATCGCATCCATGATGCAATCCATGTATTATTATTAAGAAATATGAGTAAAATAAAAGAACCGTCGATGGACGGTTCTTTTTGCATTCATTTGATTAAAAATGATGTATTAATATAAATAAAAAGATCAATAATCAACAGGATCTTCAACGCAACTGATAATTGCGTTCTTGAAGGCTTCACAGGCAGTTCGGCAATTGGATTGGGTCCCAGTCAGGATGGCACCACTTAGATTTGAATTGGTCGGGGGACCAAAAAATTTAACCACTTCCACATCGGCAACGGTTAAGGCTTCGTCAATACCAACAACACCTTCAAGTGCTGGAGCAAATAAGAAAGCGATGGATGAACCAATTGGCAAACCATAGGTTTTCGAAAAATATTTGCCGATTTTAGGTACTAACTGAGCGTAAATCAGATTGCTGTCATCTTCGTTGACGCTGTAAATACTGGATTTGTTTTCAGCATAGTCCCGGATATAGCGCAAACCACTTTCAACATCAGAAACAGTGGGGCCAGTGATGACACCAAATACCTGACCGTCATTGAGACCGGCACCTGCTCCATAAAGGGTTTTAATATAAACAACATCCACATTCGAGGTTTTTGTGGCTTCATCGGCAGCACAGTAGCCGACACCGTCGTATTGGGTTGTGAAAATTCCGATATCAATACAGCCCTCCGGCAAATCAAACTCTTCTAACATGATGTCTTCAACAGCGGTTAGCATTTTACTATAAACAATATTGCATTTAATTCTATCTCCAGTCATGGCATCATCTCCTTTTCTGAATTTTAAATAAATTTCTACTTGTCGTTTATAATATCATTATTTCAGCCTGTGGTAAATAAAAAAAAAGCAGTACTACGGGTAGTTATCTGCTTTTTTAATGCTTGTTTTTGTTGGATTAAAAAATTAATCAGACACGCTTTCAATTGCACCGTATTTGCGAAATCGTTGATAACGGTTTTGAGTTAATTGAGCGGTATCGATTGCTTTATTTTTTTGCAAACTTTTATATAAACCAATTGTAAGTTCCCGATAAACATTTTTAAAATCACGATGGTTCTCAGAAATGATTTTATCAATGACCTGAAGTTCCAGTAAATCCTGGGCGGTCAGTTTGAGACAATTAGCGGCTTCTTTTGTCTTGGAAGCATCCTTCCAGAGAATACTGGCACACCCTTCCGGGGAGATCACGGAGTAAATGGCATTTTCCAGCATCCAGACCTCGTCTGCCACACCCAGTGCCAGCGCACCGCCGCTGCCGCCTTCACCAATAACGACAGATATAATTGGGACGGTAAGGCTCATCATTTCCATCAGATTTTGAGCAATAGCGTGACCCTGGCCTCGTTCTTCAGCACCGATTCCGCAAAATGCACCGGAGGTGTCAATGAGACACACAATCGGGCGATTAAATTTCTCAGCCTGTTTCATCTGCCGTAGTGCTTTTCGATAACCTTCCGGATGGGAAGAACCAAAGTTGCGTTTGACCCGGGACTTGGTGTTTTTACCCCGTTCCTGAGCAATGATTGTAACCGGCATGTCCATCAGCAGGCCCAGCCCGGTTATCATCGCCGGATCATCACCAAAACAGCGATCACCGTGAAGCTCAATAAAATCGGTAAACAGGTTATCAATAAAATCCTGTCCGGTGGGCCGGGTCTTTTTTCGGGCCAGTGCCACGCGTTTATATGCTTCCATCTTCATCACCGCCTTTGGAAATCCCATGTAGGGTCAATAAATGATTCAAGGTTTCTTTTTGAGTGCTACGGGGGACAATCGCATCAACAAATCCTTTTTCAAGTAAAAATTCGGCTCGCTGAAATCCTTTTGGTAACCGTTGACGGATGGTCTGTTCAATGACCCGGGGGCCGGCAAAGGCAATCAGGGCTTCGGGTTCAGCCAGGATAATATCGCCTTCCATGGCAAAGCTGGCAGTAACACCACCAGTGGTAGGATCGGTAAGAACGGTAAGGTATAGAAGACCGGCATCACTATGACGTTTGACAGCGCCGCTGGTTTTAGCCATCTGCATCAGCGCCAGCATCCCTTCTTGCATTCGGGCACCGCCGGAAACAGTATAGCCGATTACCGGGAGACGATGCGCCAAGGCATATTCAAAGATCAGGGTGATTTTTTCACCCACCACCTGACCCATGCTGCCCATCATAAAGGTGGCTTCCATCACGAATAGCGCAACCTCATGATCGCCTATTTTCCCGGTCCCGATGATGACGCCTTCGTTTTCGTGGCTGAATAGGGTGGCCTGTGCCAGCTTTTCATCGTATCCGGGAAATTCCAGACGATTGGATGAGGACAGGTCGTGATGCTGTTCCACAAAGGTATCTGGATCAACAATCATATTCAGGCGTTGTCTGGCATTAATACGAAAATGATGACCGCATTTAGGGCAAACATGGAAATTGTTTTCTAAATCCGAAGTGAAGCTCAATTGTTTGCAGGATGGACAGCTTCGACACAGTTCCGAGGGAATGGCCGGATCGGTTTTGCGTTTGATCCGATGCTGGGCTTCCAGTTCATTTTTTGGTTTTTTAAATAGACCTTTACTTAGCATTTAAAACCTCCATTTCTATTCAGCCAAGGGTTTGCCGAACTCATTTTCCATAAAATCTGTATAATAGTCGCCTTTAATAAATAAAGGATGGCTGAGAATATCTAGTTGCACCTGGCTGGTGTGGTCGATGCCTTCAATCACCAGTTCACATAAAGCCGCTTTCATCTTTCGGATCGTTAGTTCCCGGGTTTTGGAATGGACAATCAGTTTGCCAACCATGGAATCATAATAGGGCGGAATCGAATAGCCTTGATAAAGCAGGGTATCAAAACGCACCCAGGGACCGCCGGGAACATGAAGAAAACTGATGGTTCCGCAGTTTGGTCTAAAATCAAGGAGGGGGTTTTCGGCATTGATCCGGCATTCGATGGCATGGCCCTGAATATGAACATCTTCCTGACCAAAGGTCAGCGGCAGACCAGCGGCAATCCGGATCTGCCATTTAACAATGTCAACCCCCGTAACCATTTCGGTAATGGGGTGTTCAACCTGCAATCGGGTATTCATTTCCATAAAATAAAAATGACCCTGGGCATCCATTAAAAATTCAATGGTACCGGCATTTTCATAGCCAATAGTCAGTGCTGCCTTTCGGGAAACGTCCATCATGGCATTGCGTATTTCCGGAGTCAGGGACGGGGAAGGGCTCTCTTCCAGCAATTTCTGATTTTTACGCTGGATTGAGCATTCTCGCTCGCCCAGAGCAACCACATGCTGATGCTGATCGCAAAGCAGTTGAATTTCGATATGTTTGACCCGAGTTAAAAATTTTTCCAGATAAACCCCATCGTCATTAAATGCGTTTTGCGCTTCCTGGCGGGCCAACGAATATTCGTTTAAAAAATCTTCGGATCGCTCCACCAGGCGGATGCCCTTGCCGCCACCGCCGGAACGGGCTTTAACTAACAGGGGATAGCCGATTTCATCCGCTTGCCGATGGGCCTCGACCGGATCATTAATAATGTCAGTGCCGGGGACAATCGGTACCCCGGCGGCAGCCATAGTGGAACGGGCCTGGTCTTTATCCCCCATTTTTTGAATAATTTCCCAGGTAGGTCCAATAAAAGCGATGCCGCATTGGGCACATAATCGGGCAAATTTCGGGTTTTCGGAAAGCAGTCCATAACCGGGATGGATGGCTTCGGCCCCGGTTAATACAGCCGCCGACAAAATGGCCGAAATATTCAGATATGAGTCAGAGACAGCCGCCGGTCCAATACAAATACTTTCATCGGCCAGGCTAACATGAAGACTGTTTTCATCAGCGGTAGAGAAGACGGCAACAGTGGCAACGCCCATTTCTTTGCAGGCACGGATAATCCGCAGGGCAATTTCCCCCCGGTTGGCTATGAGTATCTTTGAAAACACGGCGTTCCTCCTTACTCAAGCAGGGCAAAAGAAAATTCGCCTACCACTGCAACCTTGCCATTTACCGAGCCGGAACCACTGGCAAAATAAAAGGGCGGTTTGGAACGGGTAATGCTGCAGGTAATTTCAATGGTGTCGCCGGGCAATACCTTTTCTTTAAATTTGACCTTGTTCAGACCGGTAAAATATGGGGTTTTTTTAGCATCATCCATATCGGCCAGTAAAACACAGCTGGTTTGAGCCATGATTTCACACAGAATAACGCCAGGAACCACTGGGTTCCCGGGAAAATGTCCCTGCAAAAAAAACTCGTCGCCTTTAACGGTGTAACGCCCAATGGCGGTGGTGTCATCTATTTTTTCAGCCTCATCTATCAGGAGCATCGGCTCCCGATGTGGCAGTATCTTCTTTAATTCATCACGTTTCATTATGAGTTCCTTCTGAATTTTTAATTATAAAATTCCATTTAGTAATTTTTCAGACAATTAACTAGGTTAATTATAAACCAGTAATCGATTGGTTCGATCATGGTGTTTTAGCACATTCTTCAACTAAAAATTAGTCTTCCACAATGCGATAAAGAACCTGTCCGAATTCGACAACCTGGCCGTTGCCGACACAAACTTCCATGATGGTTCCCGGAGTTTCAGCGGTAATTTCATTCATCAGCTTCATTGCTTCGATGATGCACAGAGTATCACCTTCGGCAAAGCGCTGTCCCTTGGCAACATAGGGTGGTTTCTCCGGCTGACTGCTTTGGTAAAAAACACCAACCATCGGGGATTTTATTTCTTTCCAGTGAGCATCATGGGGAATCTCGATGGTTTCGGCCTCCACAGGCTGAGTTTTATGGGGCAACGGTTCAGCGACGAGCGCCTGGGGTTGATGATAAGTCATCCCGGAGGGATAAGCTGACCCGATTTCCCGTTTGATTTCAATTTTCAGGTTTCCCTGATCAAGAGCCAGACTGGTGAGTTTTTCATCAGACATGATCCTGGCCAGAGCCTGAATGGTTTCGATAGTTAATTCCATGTCTTATTCTCCTGTATATCTAATAAACGCTAGACAACCGTTGTGACCGCCAAATCCAAGGGAAATGGATAGGGCAACATCACTTTGGACGGCCCGTTTTTCGTTAGGGACATAATCTAAATCACAATCCGGATCGGCTTCTTTATAACCAATGGTGGGGGGGATAATGCCATCTTTTAAAGCCATTACTGAGGCAATCGCTTCAATGGCACCAGCGGCACCTAACATATGACCGGTCATCGACTTGGTCGAACTGACCAATGTTCGGGTGATGTGGTCACCCAATGCATTTTTTATTGCGATGGTTTCAGATTTATCGTTAAGGGGGGTACTGGTTCCGTGGGCGTTGACATAAATTTGAGAATCTTCAAAATGGACCCCAGCATTTACGGCTTCTGCCATTGCCTGAGCGATAGCTCGGGTGCCGCCAATCGCTTCGGGATGGGGCGCGGTAATATGATAAGCATCACAGGTGTGGCCATAGCCCACAATTTCCCCATAAATTTTAGCCCCACGTTTTAAAGCCGTTTCCAGATCTTCTAAGATCAGTGCCCCGGCACCTTCGCCCATGACGAAACCATTTCGGCGTTTGTCAAAAGGAATTGAGGCCTGGGTTGGGTCATTGGTCGTTGTTAAAGCTGTTAAATTGGCAAAGCCGGCAATTGACAGGGGGGTAATGCTGGCTTCGGTTCCGCCGGAGATAATTGCGTCTGCATAGCCATGTTTAATGGCACGATAAGCTTCTCCAATCGCATTGGTACCTGTGGCACAAGCCGTCACGACTGGCAAACATGGGCCCTGGGCATTATAACGAATGGCAATGGTACCGGCGGCAATGTTTGAAATCATCATCGGGATAAAGAAGGGGGAAATACGACCGGGACCTTTTTCATCCATTTTATGGCATTCGTCGATAAAGGTATGAATACCGCCGATACCTGAACCCATATAGACACCCAAACGGGTGGGATCCACATGGGCCTGAACACCGCTATCTTCCATAGCCTGAACAGCAGCGCCAATACCATATTGGGTAAACATATCGGTTTTACGGATTTCATTTTTTTTGATATAGTCAAGGGGTTCAAAATCATGAACCTCACCTGCAATTTTCACTTTTAAGTCGGTGGTATCGAATTTCTTAATAAAATCGATGCCGCATTTTCCGTTTTTCAGGTTTTCCCAAAAACGATCTACAGTGCTACCCACTGGAGAAACGGCGCCACATCCTGTTATAACAACTCGTCGATTCATTGATTACTCCTAAATATAGAGACCGCCATCAACTTTAATGACTTCTCCTGTAATATAGCCTGATAAATCACTACTTAAATAAACGCAGAGATTAGCAATGTCTTCGGCTTGTCCCAAACGCTTCAAGGGTATTTGTTTGATAATTTCTTCTTTTATTTCGGGTTTTAATTCTTTGGTCATATCGGTATCGATAAAACCCGGAGCAATGGCGTTGCAGGTAACACCTCGCATTGCCATTTCTTTGGCCGCCGATTTTGTTAAGCCGATGAGACCTGCTTTGGCAGCAGCATAATTACATTGTCCCACATTGCCCATCATGCCAGAAACCGAGGAAATATTAATAATTCGACCTTTCCGCTGTTTAAGTAGATAGGCACCGACATGTTTGGTCATATTGAAGGCACCCTTTAAGTTGGTGTTGATGACACTGTCAAAATCATCTTCCTTCATGGCGATTAACAGCTTATCATTGGTAATGCCGGCATTATTTACCAGGATATCCAATCCGCCAAAATCTTTGATAACCTGGGCAACCAAATCTTTGGTTGCATTGAAGTCTGACACATCACATTGATAGCTTTTGGCATTCACACCTAAAGCTAATAATTCCTGGACGGTATCTTCAGCATTTTTCTGGCTGCCGCGGTAGATAATAGCAACATTCCCATGAGCCTGGGCTATTTTAAGTGCAATCGCCCGTCCAATTCCTTTTGCGCCGCCTGTAACCAGTGCAATTTTTCCTGTTAACATACAAAAGACCATTCCTTTCCGGCATTTTTTGCGTCAAGATAATCGGTCAACAATGTTTCAACATGATAACAGGTGACCGTTTTGTCAATTTTTTTCATAAATCCGCCCAGGGTTTTACCGGGACCGCATTCAATAAAGGTGGTAAATCCGTCTTCAATCATATTGCGCATAGTCTGTTCCCATAAAACGGGATGATTGATCTGATGAAGAATATAAGAACGGATATCCACCGGAGATTCAGGGTAGGGTTTAGCATATGCATTGGAATAGAGGGGGATGGTGCCCTGGGCAAAGGTCAGCTCATATATTTTCTTTTCCAGCAACTTAGTTGCATAAGTCATAAAAGGCGAGTGAAAACCGCCGGATAAGCTTAGGGGAATTCCCCGACCACCCAACTCTTTTACCCGGTTTAAAAACAGTTCTTGATTTTCCTTTAGCAGAGCCACAACCAACTGCCCTGGACAATTGTAATTAACCGGGTAACATTGGTTGAATTCTTTGCAGAGTGCTTCCACCTTGGCATTGTCAAGTTTTAAAACGGCTACCATGGATGCTGGGGTCATCTTAGCTGCTTCTTCCATGGCTTTTCCACGTTTTTCAACAAACTTCAACCCATCTTCCATAGTGAGGACGCCGGATGCAACCAGACCAGTTACTTCCCCCAGAGAGAATCCAGCGATTCCCTGCGCCTGGACCCCAACACATTTCAAGGCCGCCAGGGCCGCCAACTCGACTGCAAAAATGCAAGGTTGTGTGTTATGCGTTTGATTGAGATCTTCAGTAGGCCCCTCAAAGCAGAGTGCTGAGGTGCCATGATGAATAGTATCAACCTGGTCGAAAATGGCTCGTGAGGGTGGACAGAGTTCATAAAGCGGTTTGCCCATACCAATAAATTGTGATCCCTGACCAGGAAAGATCAGTGCTATTTTACCCATCTTAATCCTCCTTTTAAAACTGTTTCTGTTTCTTCAGCCAGTGTTAAAATGATTTCCTTCACGCTTTGTTTTTCTTTAATCATCCCTGCGATCTGACCAGCCATGAAGCAACCTTTTTGAGAATCACCTTCCTGAGCGGCAATGCGAAGGGCACCCCGACCGTATTCTTCCAGGACTTCTGGGGGAGTGGTGGGATCATTTTCTGCTTTAATGAAATCCTTGGAAAAGGTTGTTTTTAAAGAACGGACCGGATGACCCAATGACCGGCCACTAAGGGTGGTGTCGATATCTTTTGCTTTGATAATTTTATCTTTATAGTTTTCATGAATGTTCGTTTCATGGGCCACTAAAAAGCGGGTACCCAACTGAACCCCCACAGCGCCTAGCATTAAAGCTGCTGCGATGCCTCGGCCATCACCGATTCCACCGGCGGCAATCACCGGAATGGAAACTGCATCACAAACCTGGGGAATCAGGGGCATGGTGGACATTTCACCCACATGACCGCCTGATTCGCCGCCTTCGGCAATCACGGCGGTGGCGCCGGCCCGTTCTGAAAATCGAGCCAGCCCAGTGGATGGAACTACCGGGATCACCTTAATGCCGGCTTCAATCCACAGCTTCATGAATTTTCCCGGATTACCAGCACCGGTTGTGACAACCGGCACCTTTTCGTCAATCAAAACCTGGGCAATTTTATCCACGTGGGGATTCATCAGCATTACATTGACCCCAAAAGGTTTATCGGTCAGGCTTTTTGTCTTCTGAATTTCACTGCGTAGCCAATTTTCATCAGCGTTCATAGATGAAATAATCCCTAAACCACCTGCATTTGACACGGCAGCTGCAAGCTGAGCATCGGATATCCACGCCATTCCTCCTTGAAGAATGGGAAATTCAATGTTTAAAAGATCGCAGAGTGGTGTTTTAATCATACTATTTCACCTAAGCGATTGCTTTTTCGATCAGGGTTACCACATCACCGATGGTCTGAAGTTCGCCATCCATTTCAATGCTGGTATCAAAAGCTTCTTCAATTTCCATTACCAGTTCAACGGTATCCAGGGAATCCAGTTCCAGTTCTTCGAATGTTGAATCCATGGTTACTTCCAGATCTTGTTCATCTTTGTAATTCCGTAAAATTTCCACTACTTTTTCTAATACCATTTGATTAATCCTCCTAAGATTATGAATAAATTTTTATTTGATATGGGTTTAATTGTTTGAATAAGTATTAACTAAATAATTGCGAGCGGACTATATCAAGCCCATTCGATAACACAGGCTCCGGTTGTTAGCCCACCGCCGAAAGCGGTTAAGGCAATCCGGGTGCCGGGTTTGAATAACCCGTTACGGTTAAGTTCATCGAGTACCAGTGGAATACTGGCGGCCGAGGTATTCCCGCAGCCATTGACGCGCAGAACAAATTTGTCCATGGGCAGCTTCAGGCGTTTAGCGGCACCTTCGATAATCCGGAGGTTTGCCTGATGGGGAATGATATAATCTAAATCGGCCAGTTCGATGCCAGCTGCTTTTGCCACTGAGCGTAAGTCGCTGCAAATGGCAGCGACTGCAAAGCGATAAACTTCTGGTCCGTCCATTAGCAGATAGGGTGCTGGGTTCATCTGGTTTTTGGTCAAAGGATGATTACCCTTTGGCCAGGGAATACTTAAAGCATGTTGATTTCCGACAGCGGTCAACTGAATGGCTTTCAAACTGTCGCCGCCGGCAAGTACGGCTGCGCCGGCACCGTCTCCAAATAATACAGCAGTGGCCCGATCCTGCCAGTCCACCAGCTTTGACATGGCATCTACAGCAATGACGAGGATTTTCATGTCATTATTCCGGGAAAAGTAAGCATCTGCTACATCCAGTCCATAGACAAATCCTGAGCAGGCAGCATTCAAATCAAAGCAGGGGCAGGTCGCACCCAGCTTTTCCTGAATCAGGCAAGCCAGAGAAGGGGTAACGGTATCACCACCAAGGGTGGGGCAGATGATCAGATTTAGTTCTTCTGGTTTAATTTGTGCATTTTCCAGGGCATTGACACTGGCTTTCAGAGCGATGTCCAAAATGGATTCGGTCACACAAATATGTCGCGCTTCAATGCCTGTTCTTGAAACGATCCATTCGTTGGATGTATCCAGAAACTGGGCGAGGTCTTCATTGGTCTGAATTGTTTTGGGCAATGCAGAACCGGTTCCGATAATTGTAAAGGACATTTGTTCCTCCAAGCATCAAGGTTGGGACGCTTCATTTTCGTCTGATAACCTTGATAATTTTTTTCTGAAAAAACCATTTAATTTTTCCATGCCGTGAATCAAAACTTCTTTTTCTTCATCGGTCATTTCTTTTGAAATATCTTTCACCATTTTTACATGAAAATACTGGTGAATTTTGTCGATCCGTAAACCCTTGTCAGTGAGCCGGACGTATACAACGCGTCCATCGGTATTACTCTTCTCTTTCTTTACATACCCTTTCTTGACCAGTTTATTAATGGCCACGGTTACTGAAGGGAGTGTAATATTAAGACTTTGGGCTAGTTCACTAATGGTTCTTCCATCATTTTTGTTTTTTCCCACATGCTCAATGAGGTGCATTTCGTTGATTGATAAATCAATATTAGTTGATTGTTTGAGTAAATCCTCTTCAAACTTCAGAATATTATTGAATGTATCCACCAAAACTGCGTTGAGTTGGGAAGAAAAAGAGTCCAAAGGGTCACCTCCAATATTATTAGATTGCCTAACTAATTATAGCTCTAAAAAAATATTTGTCAAGAAAAGCTTACATACTGAGCTGTTTCTTAGGATCCCATTAAGATTTATTAGAATTCTATCTGAGTGACTAGTCAAAAATTTAATTCAGATCTTTTGTCAATTCGTCTATTAAGGCTTCAACAGTTGTAATTTCAGATATCTTGTAGGCGTTGGCACCGGAAAAAACATAACCGTTTTCTAAATCGCCCTGTTTTCCGGCAGTAAGCGCTAAGCCGATACAATAGGGTGCGGTTTTGTAATCACAGGATTTAATACAATTAATGGGACAGTTTTGGGGATGACGCATCCCTGCTTTAACTTCTTCCAAAAAGCGATTATGAATAGCCCGACCTGGCAAACCAGCAGGACTGACGATAATTTCGATATCGGATTGCTTGGCATGAACCATCGCTTCTTTAAAGGCTTGAGAGGCATCACATTCTTCGGTTGCCACGAATCGGGAACCGATCTGCACCGCATCGGCACCAGCTTCCAGGGTTTCCCGGACATCGGCTGCCGTGGTAATACCGCCACCGGCAATTAAGGGAATATGTCGGCCAACCAAGTCTTCATAGGGTTTGATTTCTTCAAGCACACCGGGGATCAAAGAAGGCAATGTCTGTTCAACCAGCCGCTCAGGTGTAAGATCTTCATTTTTAAAACCTAAATGACCGCCAGCTAATGGGCCTTCCAGGACAATGGCATCTGGAGCAACTTGATAGTGACGCCACCAGTGTTTTAAAATCAGTTTGGCTACCCGTTTGGATGAAATAATGGGGGCAATTTTGGTTAAAGAATTTCGGGTGAGTTCAGGAAGTGTTAAAGGCAGCCCGGCACCAGCAAAAATAATGTCGAAACCAGTTTGCACAGCATCCTTGACGAGTTGTTCATACTGAGTCAACGCGACCATAATATTAATCCCAATGGGACGATTACCGGATATTTCTTTGGCTCGTTTAAAGTGATCCTCCATGGCCTGCTTATTGGCAAGCTTTGGATTTTTTTTATAGTTCGGGTAATCACTGCCCATTTCTACACCAGACAGCACACCAAGACCACCATACTTCGAGACGTTTCCAGCAAGGTTGGAAAGGGAAATTCCGATACCCATGCCCCCTTGGACGATGGGCTTGGAAAATTCCAGATTTCCAATATTAAATTGAGTTTTCAAAAAAAAACCTCCTCTGCAATTATTCTTGCGATTGGAGGTTATCATAGCATATTGAGAATTAATCTGTAAAGAAAAAGCTAAATCTCAGTGATTTTTTCTGAATTTTTCGGTTTTGTTTTAAGAAAGATTGTTTTAAGAAAAGACCACTTAGTTTCGGCGGTAATGATACCTAGAAAAATAATCAGACAGCCAAGGAACATGGTAAAAGTAAAATTATCTCCTAGTAAGATGATCGACAACAGACTTCCAAAAACTGCTTCCAGACTGAGGATAATAGCGGCATGAGTTGAATTGGTATATTTCTGAGCCACCGTTTGTCCTAAAAAGGCCAGAAAGGTACAGAATATTCCCAGATACAAACCATTCAAAAGGCCGGGAACAGGGATGGACAGCGTGAACTCACCAGAAATAAAAACATACACTAATGAAACGATGGCAGCAAAGCCAAGTTGGATCACAGTCAGGGCAACGGGATCGTGCTGCTTTGAGTAGATACCAACCACCACAATATGACAGGCATACAAGAATGCACATAATACAGTCAAAGCATCCCCAAGATTAAAGGAAAAACCAACCGAAAAATCGATGGTTAGAAGGGCCAGACCCAGTAGCATTATAAAAGCTGCGACAAAGTTGTACTGATCCGGTTTGTGTTTTTTTACAGCCCAATAAATAAAGGGCACCATAATGACATTGGTGGCCGTTAAAAAGGCTTGCTTTCCGGCGAGCATATATTGAAGGCCAATCATCTGAGCGGAAAAAGCGGTAAAAAGAAAAAATCCGATAATACAACCGGCCTTAATGGTTTCTTTAGAGATGTTTTTTAAATTTTTCCGGAAGATGAATCCGGATAAGATTGCGGCTACCGTGAATCTGACGGCCATCAGCATCATTGGTGTCATGGAATCCAGCGCATTTTTCGAAGCAACAAAACCACTGCCCCAAACAAATGCTACTGCCACAAGACCCAGATCAGCCAAAAAAGATTGTTTTTTTGATTTTTCCATGGTGACTTCCTTTCCAATGTTCTAAATTAATTATAACTAAAAAGGTGGGAGTTGGCAAAAATATTTTGGTTTCCCTGGTTGAAATGAGTTATAATATAGGAAAAGTTTAAAAATCATGTAAGGAAGAATAAATGAAACTTGTACTGGTTAGACATGTAGAAACCTATGGAAATGTGGAACATCGCCTCAATGGCCACACCGAATCTGAATATACTCCTCGGGGAGAAGCTATGAAAGAATTATTGGTTGAGGAACTGATCGATCTGGATGAGAAACTCTCATTTAGTAAAATCTATGCCAGCCCTACCTCCAGAGCTTTTAAAATCGCCCAAGCGGTTGGGGATTCAGTTGGGAAAGAGATCCTTGTGGATCATCGGCTGCGGGAGTTCAACTTTGGTATTTTTGAAGGAAAAACCCGGGATGAATGCATTGCAAATGCTCAGGTAGAATGGGATCAATGGATGGAAAACTATATTGATTATGCTGTTCCTGATGGTCAGAGTCAGCGCGAATATCATGACCTTTGCGCCGAATTTTTATCCGAATTAGATGGGGATGAAACCGTTCTAATGGTCGCTCATGGCGGTACTATTCACGGAATCCTCACCAATCTTCTGAATCTGCCGATTGACTGCAAATGGCATTTTGACATTAAATTGGGAAGTATCACCATGATTGACTATAATCACGGTTTTGGCATGCTCTCCCATATGACGACCCCGCCCTATGATGAGTTGATCCCGGATCATGTAGCATCGGTAGATGCCAATAAATCGGTGATGAGAGCAGAGGCAAGAGCAGAAGCAATGGCCAAAGCGGCAAACAAAAAAAAGAAATGAAATTAACGAAAACCAGAGAGGAAAAACGATGCTCGTAGTAGCGTATGATAATCGCAGTGATTTAAAAATAGACGAATCTGTTTTGGAAGAAATTGAAGACGCCATGGTGCGTACCCTGCTCCACCAGGAAATCGGAGTGGAATGCGAAGTCAGTTTTTCTTTTGTGAAGGCTGAGGAAATAAAAAGTTTAAATGCGGAGTACCGTGGAAAAGATGCGGTCACCGATGTGTTATCATTTCCGATGTATGAAGATTTCTTCAATAATCAGGAATCAATTATAAAAGACAATCCATTTTTACCCCTTTTACTGGGAGATATTGTGATCTGTGTCCAACAGGCAGCGATTCAGGCTGAAGAATATGGAAACACGCTAACTCGGGAATTGTCGTATCTGTCGGTGCATAGTGTCCTTCATCTGCTGGGGTATGACCATATGGAGGAAGAGGATAAATCCGTAATGCGTCGTATCGAAAAAGAAATCATGGAAGATGATTAAATACCAATTTGACCCGAAAACTTGAATTATTATTTTTCTCCATAGAAAATAAACGACAAAATAAGTAGGCAAATGACAGGTGCTGATCGCTATATACATAAATAAAAAATCAGGAGGTGGGAGAGATCAGAAGAAAGTTAAAAAAGAGTTTTTCTTTTGCCATCGAAGGTATTTTATACACGCTTAAAACCCAACCAAATATGCGCATCCACTTCGGTGTTGGGGTTTTAGCTGTTGCGCTTGGATTTATTTTTAAAATCGAAAGTTGTGAATGGCTGGCGCTGGTTATCGTTATTGGCTTTGTTTTTATATTGGAAATTATCAATACAGCTATTGAAACCCTGGTAGATTTATATACCGAGGAATACCATCACCTGGCAAAGGTTGCTAAAGATACGGCAGCTGGGGCGGTTATGGTTGCAGCGATTATGTCTGTCTGTGTGGGACTTATTATCTTTTTACCTAAAATTATCAATTGGTTTTTTTAACCAGAGAAAGAATGTGAATTATGAACGAAACCTTTAAATCCGGATTCATCAGCATTGTTGGCCGCCCAAATGTGGGGAAATCGACCTTGCTTAATAATATTATGGGTGAAAAGCTGGTGATCACCTCAGCTAAACCGCAAACCACCCGAAACGCCATCCGGTGTATTTATACCGATGAACAGGCCCAGATGGTCTTTATCGATACACCAGGTATGCACCGTCCCAAAAATCGATTAGGGGACTATATGCAAAAAGCTGCTGAAAACACCGTCTCCGATGTGGATGTGGTCTTATATCTGGTAGAGCCGGAAACAAAAATCGGACCGGGAGATCAGTATATCCTGGAAAAACTGAAGGCCAGCAAGACTCCCGTTGTTTTAGTCATCAATAAAATCGATCTCCTGCCCAAAGAAGATGTACTAATCACCATTGCGGCCTATCAGAAATATGATTTCCTCAAGGCAATTATTCCCATATCGGCAGTTCAGGGGGATGGGGTCAAAGAACTGCTGGATCTGATCACCGGGCTGCTCAATCCGGGGCCGATGTTCTTCCCAGCCGATATGATCATTGATCAGTCGGAACGCTGGATTGTCCAGGAGCTGATCCGGGAAAAACTTCTGAACCTCTTAAATGATGAGGTTCCCCATGGCATTGCGGTAGAAGTTACAGCCATGAAACCGCGAAAAGGAAAAGATATCATAGATATTGAAGCCACCATCTTTTGCGAACGAAAAACTCACAAAGGCATCCTGATCGGCAAGGGCGGTTCCATGCTTACCAAGATTGGCACCCAGGCCCGAAAAGATATTGAGTTCTTCCTGAAATCTCAAATCAATCTTCAGCTATGGGTGAAGGTACGATCCGACTGGCGGGATAAGAATTTTGATCTGAAAGATTTAGGCTATTTTGAATAAGTCCTTCGATTGGGAGAAATATGGCATTGATTAAAACAAAAGGACTGGTCATCAAGGAACAGCCCTACAAAGAACAGGATAAAATTCTAACCATCTTTACCGAAGATGAAGGCAAGATTCAATGTATTGCCCGGGGGGTTCGCCGTCAGAAAAGCGGACTTTTAGCCAGCACGCAGATTTTTGCTTACAGTGAATTTGTCTATTATCCCGGAAAGAATTTCGGAATCATCAATCAGTCTAATTTAATCGAGGCATTTTATCCATTGCGGAATGATCTGACAAAGATGGCATTGGCTTCTTATTTACTGGATCTGATGTATAATGCCTACGAGTTTTTTCAGAAAAGTCCGGAAATTTTAAAACTTCTGCTCCATGTTTTATTTTATATATCTGGAGGAAAAGCAAAAAACGATCTGGTTTTAGTCGGTGCCTTTCAGATGAAACTGGTTAGTTATTTAGGTTATCGCCCGGGCCTGGGAAAATGTATGGTTTGTCAGAATGACAGTGATTTAATTCTCTTCAGTATTGAAAATAATGGGGTTGTTTGTAATGACTGTAGGGAACAAACAGAGGGTTATATCTATAAGCTAAACCCTGCCATGCTTGAATTGCTCCGGGATTTTTTAAGACAACCGATTAAACAGCTAAAAGATCGGGAGATCGACACGGCAGAAGCCATCAAACTCAATGATCTGCTGGATCATTATCTTGGTTACTGTATCGGAAAATCTTCCAAAGCTTACACCTTTTACAAAACCATGCTGAACCCGCTCGGTTAAAAGTAGATTTTTATAAAAAGGATTATCATCAAAAGATTGGAGGCTCGTATGAAAGTAGCAATGACAATGGATGGAAACACACTAGAGACATCGGTGTCATCGGAATTTGATGCCGGAAAATATTTAATAGTAGTAAGCCGGTCCGAGTCAACTATTGTAGCAATTGAAATAATCGATGACTTAACAGCGGAGAATCTGGCTCAAAAAATCATCGATTTGAATTGTGAAGGAATTGTAACTGGAAACTTTTTGAGCCAGAAGGCCTTTGACATTCTGGCCGATGCTTATGTAACGCGCTATCTGGGAACCGGTCTTTCAGGAATCGAAGCGCTCGACATGATGAATAAAAGAACATTGCCGCTAATTAGAAATTATAAAGGCACCAATGGGTGTTCAGGCGAGCACCATTAAAAAATATAGTTTTAAAAAATAGAAGGAGACGATTATGGGAAACTACAAAATGGCACACACAATGATTCGGGTATTGGATTTGGAACGATCTCTGAAGTTTTACAAAGAAGCATTAGGCTTTGAGGAAGTGAAACGTCGGGACGAACCAACCTATGAATTTACCCTGGTATTTTTAGGTGATGGCAATCCAAACGGTCATCAGTTGGAATTAACCTATAACTATGGACAGGTTGTTCCCTATGATTTAGGAACAGCCTACGGTCATTTAGCTGTTCTTGTTGATGATCTTGAAGTGTCCTGGTCGGCCCACGAAGCAAAGGGCTATAAACCCACCCAGCCCAAAGGACTCAGTGGCGATGGCAAACCCCGATATTATTTCATTACCGATCCAGATGGTTACAAAATTGAGATTATTCGAAATTAAATCGCGATTATTATAATTTGCCCATCAAAAAAAAGAGGACCTCCTCTTTTTTTTTGATGGGCAAATAAGTGAATGGTTATGATGAGCCGAAAGACAAAACATGCCAAGCTTTCGAAAAAATGATCAGGATGAACGTGATTAGGATGAAAGCGTTGTTTGGAGTTGATTTTTGGGACATCGATTATTTCATGTTTACAGGGGTAAGAAATAATAATCGAATATGTCCAAAATAAAACCCATGAACTTATCTTTAAACTTAGGAGTTGCTATTGGAAAATAAACGAATAAAATTTGCGATCTTATCAATCGCATCACTTTTAATGATCTCATTGACAGCATCTTCAATTTTAGCAGATATCAAGTTGCATTTTTCTGACGTGGATGAATCTGTAATCCAAATGGTTTTAACCCTTCCCGCATTATTTGGTTTGATTTTTGCGTTCCTGGCAGGCCCCTTATCCAATGGGATCGCTAAAAAAAATCTCGTCATATTCAGTCTCATCAGTGGATTGGTTGGCGGATTAATTGCTTTAGTTCTGGGACCGATGGGCATTGGTTTTTTATTATTTTCCAGTGCTTTAATTGGTATTGCTCAAGGGATCAATGCAACAATGACAATGGCATTGATTACAGATTATTTCACCGGGGAAGAAAGTGGGGCAATGATGGGACTCCAATCTGCATTTCTTAACGGCGGAAACATGGTTCTATTTTTTGTATCAGGATTACTCGCAAATATAAGTTGGAATTACGCATACTTCGTTTATTTTGCCTTTTTACCGGTGTTATTAATTACCATTAAATATTTACCTCAGGATCAACCGATTCAACCAAATCGCAATGAACATGCTGACAGGCGAGGAAAACTGAATTTGAGTGTGTACTTCATCAGCTTTGTCATTTTTTTATTTGGTCTGTTCTTTTTTGTATTCCAAACAAACATAGCTCTTTTTGTTATGGATAAGGGGTATGGTGATGCCACCCTCAGTGGTTTGCTCAACACAACTATTGCAGCAACTGGTATGGTCACCGGCATTTGGTACGGAAAGATTAAACAACAGCTAAAGGGTTTAACCATCCCAATCGGCATCATAGTTGTGAGCTTTGGTATGAGTTTGATTTATTTCAGTGGCTTATTACCCAGTCTTTTTGTTGCTTCGATATGTATTGGTTTCGGAATCGGATGTGTTATGCCGACTGGTATTTTTTTAGCGGCTAACTCGGTAAATAAGAAAAAGCAATCGACAGCAATCGCAATCGTAACTGCTTCGATAAATCTCGGTATGTTTACTTCTCCCATAATTATAAATAGAATTTCACAGATAATGGCAGCGGAGAGTTTGAGCTTTAAATTTTTTCTTTCGTCGATTTGCTTATTGCTACTCGCAGTCTTGTATTTTTTCGGGAATCACTTTATTTTAAAGAGACATGATACAACGATTATAAAAATTAAAAAACCTGGAAATATGGATGACTACTAAATATTAGCCATAAAAAGATAACCTTAAGAGAACCCTTCATTTTTCTTAAACGCCTTGACAGTAATATAGAAAATAGATATATTCAATGCGTTAAAAATATTTGGAGGATGCTTGAAATGAAGAACTTTTTAAAAGAATTTAGAACGTTTGCCCTACGTGGAAATGTAATGGACCTTGCGATTGCATTTATAATAGGGGCAGCTTTTCAGAATGTTGTCAAATCACTGACGGATGATATTATTTCGCCGATACTTGGTTTGTTTGCAAAAACTGATTTGAGTAACTTTGTTTTACCAATCTTTGGCGTAGAAATCCGTTACGGATCTTTTTTAACGGCAGTTATTAACTTTGTGATTATGGCTTTTGTCATCTTTTTTATGATCAAGGTTGTTAATCAAGTTGCTAATTTGAAAAGAACGAAAAAAACGGTAGAAGAAAAAACAAAATTATGTCCCTATTGTTATACTGAAATTCCAATCAAGGCCCAGCGTTGTCCTAATTGTACAACTAGCTTAGCAAGGGATTAATATTGACGAAGAAGGTCTTCCTTTGGAACAGGATGACCTTCTTTTTTATAGTTGCACCACCACTGTGTATGTAATTTTCCCATAGCAATTAATAAATCTGCGGGCATCATTATAATGATAATCTAAGAGATTGAATGCAGAAGGCAATTTTCATAATTTGTACATTGAGAACAATGCTCGTCAAGAATATTTCTCAATGCAGCCAGACTGCTTGTATGAGAACGTGCCAATGGTAAATTAAGTCGTTTGGCTTCAGAGACGGCACAATTTACCATTTTATGAGAAACCGTCCCAGTAAACAGGATAATCAAATCTGGTACACCAATTTTTTTCTTCATCGCTCCCTGCATTTGTGTGAACACCTTTGCCTGACAGTCGTAGTCTTTACATAGATCTTTATATTGATAAATCATGCGATCGTTTCCACCAATAATGACAATACTCATAAGTAACCTCCATTAATTGAACTAGTTAGATTAACCTAACTAGTTCAAAACTTAACACAATCAGCATTACATGTCAATAATTTAATTTTTTATTAAGGAAGTTTTTAAGAGCAAATGCAAGATTAACAAAAGTGTGTTTATTTAAATATATTTGAATAAAAATCAAAAGCGGTTTTACAGACATTTTTGAGCTGATCATTTTCAACCAGATAATTACAAGCCGAATAGAATAAAAACGGCTACAATATTCAATTATTATAATACAATTTTAATTCGATGTTTAAATAATAAATATATACAACATAAATTACATAAAAGAACTTGAACGTTGAGAAACATCGACGCTTACAATTGTTTCTGAATTATCACATGATTAAACTGAATAAGAATTTGAAAACAAAAAAGCCCTATAATTATTTACAAAAGTAAATAAAAAACAAAATTTTCACTTGACATATGGAATATAATGTCTTATTATGTTGCCAATAGAATATTTAGCAAACTTATCGAAAGGTAAGGACGCAAAGCTTTAGGGTCTAAGTAATTTATTATATGACAGCCAGTTGCAAAAAACTTCAGTCGAAAGATGATTTTATAGCAACGTGTCAGCGCGTTGTTTTTTTATTCTAGATTGTTCTCTTGTTGATTAATTTAATATTTGGCAAACTTGCTGAAAAGTAAGGACGCAAAACTATAGGGTCTAAATAATTTTATTATATGACAGCCAGTTGCAGGTTATAGGTGTATTTAATTCGCCTTTATTGCAACGCGTAAATCGTTGCTTTTTTATTACAAAAAAATTGATGGAGGTGTACGAATGAATCAAATTGCAATAACAGTTCTGGTTTTATCAATTGGAGTAGTCGTTGGAGTGCTGATGGAAAAATCTTCCGTGTACCTGATCAAACAAAGAGTGAGCACACTTAAGCAACATCAATTTTCAGGCAGCTTTTCAAAAACAATCTTTTGGGCGATTATGAATGCAACCATTTGGCTGATCTTTGTAACTCTGAATGATCTTAGACCCCAAACACTGGAATGCATGATGCTCTTTTCAATTTGTATCATTCTTTCTGCAGTCGATATCAGCATAAAAAAAATTCCCAATGAATTAGTATTAATGACACTTTTTATCGGTGGGGCATTTTTGATAACAGGTCAACCGTTAATGAGCTTAGGTTTGAATATTGTTGGGTTATTGATTGGTTTTATTATTTTCTTCTTACCAGCAATGATCGGAAAGGGTGCTGGATGGGGAGACGTAAAATATGCAGCTGCAGTTGGTTTTTGTTTAGGGGCTTATGGAATTATATCAGCAATTATGATTATGACATTCTTTCTGATGATCTATGCAAGTTATCTGATAATCAGAGGAAAAGGTAATTTGAAATCAAAGGTTGCATTAGGTCCGTTTATGGCATCCGGTTTCGTATCTGTTTTAATTTTAAATCTTTTAAATGCAAACTATCATCTAATTGATTTTAGTAAGTTGTTTTAGGGATTAAAGATAAATGTTAATGATTACGATTTTTATCAATAATTTAAAGGAGAAGTGAAAATGAAAAACGCAATTACACAGATGATGAGAGAAGAAGATGGACAGGGTATGGTTGAGTATGGATTAATTATTGCCGGAATTGCCTTGGCTGCTATTGCCGCCATTTGGCTATTGGGTCCGCAAATTGGCCAGATGTTTACGGATATTGGAACTAAATTAGCAGCATAAAGTACGTAGTGATAGTCTTTTACAAATCAATTTCAAAAATGAAGGAGAATAGAAAAATGAAAAATGCATTTACGCGGATGATGAGAGAAGAAGATGGACAGGGTATGGTTGAATATGGATTGATTATTGCCGGGATTGCCTTGGCTGCCATCGCTGCCATCTGGTTATTGGGCCCGCAAATTAGCCAATTCTTTACGGATATTGGAACCCAGTTAGCGGCATAACTATTTATTAAATATAGCTGATAATAATCAAATAGAAACTTTTAAATCAAATTTAAATTGAAGGAGAAGAAGAAATGAAAAACGCATTTGCACGGATGATGAGAGAAGAAGATGGACAGGGTATGGTGGAATATGGACTGATTATCGCTGGGATTGCCTTGGCTGCCATCGCTGCTATCTGGTTATTGGGACCACAAATTGGTCAATTCTTTACGGACATTGGAACCCAGTTAGCGGCATAACTATTTATTAAATAAAGCTGATAACAATGGTATAGAAACATTCAAATCAAATTTAAATTAAGGAGAAGAAAAAATGAAAAATGCATTTGCACGGATGATGAGAGAAGAAGATGGACAGGGTATGGTCGAATATGGACTGATTATCGCCGGGATTGCCTTGGCTGCCATTGCCGCTATTTGGTTATTAGGACCGCAAATTGGTCAATTCTTTACGGACATTGGAACCCAATTAGCAGCATAAAGTTTATAGGTAGTTATTGTGTTTACTGTGAAGAAACCAGTGGCATATTGGCAACGTCAGAGTAGAGATTTCTGCCAGACGTAATCAATATGCCTTTTTTAATGGACTAATGATTAATAAATGAGTTTCAGAAAAAGAACTTTTAAAATAAGCATCATTTATGAATGATCAGGGAGGAAAAATGTTTGCAAACATAATCAAAAAGATTAAAAAAGAAGATGGACAGGCCATTGTTGAGCTTGCAATAACCTTACCAATTTTGATTATGATTTTGTGTGCAATCATAGATTTTGGTTGGTTGTTTATGAACCAGAATAGTATTGACTATTGTTCCAGAGAAGGTGCGCGTTATGCAATTGTTCATTCAACCAGTAAAACAGCAATAGCTGATCATATACGAGCGATTGCTCCAGCAAATATAGCCGATACGGTAGATATTGACATTACTTTTACAAATACGGCAAACCCTCGTCTGGGCGATGTTGTAATTAAAATCAGTGATGATATTGATATATTAACGCCGATTGTGGGCGTTTTTGTCCAGGGTGAAACCATGAATCTTTCTTCATCCTGCACCATGAAGGTGGAATAAATGAAAAAGTTAATTAAGTTATTCAAAAAACTAATACCTCTTAAGCGTATGAAAAGAGAAGAACATGGTGACGCATTAATTATTGTAGCCGTATCCATGGTATTTATCATGGGGATATTAGCACTGGTAATCGATCTGGGGTTGGCCTATTTAAGCACTGGTGAACAGCAAAAAGCCGCAGATGCAGCGGTGTATTCATCTGGACGGCTATTGCCTGTCGAAACAGGTAATACGGCAAAAATAAATCAAATTAAAAATAGTGCGATTAATTATGCCAGCTTAAATGGATTTGAGGATTTAACTCAAGATGATATCATTTTAGGTAAAATAAGAAATGGACAATATACCGAGATACGTGTTGTCGTTGATAAAACAGTATCCATGAATTTCGCTAAAATATTTGGGGTTGATTATCTGGATTTATCAAGAAGCGCAGTAGCAAAGCTTTCTCCAGTTATTCGAACATCTGGAGTCGTTCCCATTGGATTGACAAAAGCTGAAATTGAAGCACGAATTGCCAGTAACAACTTGACCCATGTCACCTTAAAATATGGTGTGCATGGCGGTTCAACCTCCTTTTTCGGAGCATTGGATCTGGACGGACAGGGTGGCGGTGCCAGCGATTATCGGATTTGGATTTCTCAGGGATATGCCGGCGAAATTAGTGTTGGCGATGTTCTGTTGGAAGAGAGTGGGAACATGGTTGGTCCCACTTACCAGGGTTTTGATGAACGCTACTCTGCCTGCACTCATTTTGGAGCAAATTCTGGAGGACCAGGCTGTACAGTCAGTAATTTCGATCCATCTTGCCCAAGGATTGTCAAAGTACCAATTTATTCCTTTGGGGCTGACAAAAAAACAGTTGTAGTAGAGGGTTTCGCTGCATTTCTTTTGGAAAATCAGACGAACGATGGATATATCACCGGTTCGTTTTTAAATATGGTTTCAAATGGAGCATCTTCAGGGAATAATGTCGGAGAAGGCACCGCATCGGATTTTGGATTATATAATCTGATCTTGTCGGAATAATTAATAATAGATTGAATTTTGGGTAGATATTAAATAGAAGTTAATAAAACAGTCGAATGGAGAAATCTATGAAAAAACTCATAATAATTGCATTAATTGTGTCAATAATTACAGGTTTCGCTGTTTTTCAGTTTGCAACGTCTCTTCAAAAAGGTGCAGATCAAAAAACGCAATCAGTAGTTTTAGCAGCACAAGCTATTCCTAAAGGAACTGTTATTCAAAAAGAGATGTTGAAAACAGAAGAAATTCCTATTGAATTGGTTCATCAATTATCACTTGCCAACCAGGATGATGTTCTGGGCCGGATTACCAAAGATAACATTGAAGCTAATGAACAGATCTTGACAACTCGGTTAAGTGATCCTACTCAGGAAAATGATAATTTAGCCTATTCTATTGAGCCAAATTATCGCGGGGTGACCATTCTTGTCGATGAAGAAAGAGGCGTAGGCGGTTATTTAACCAAAGGTGACCGAGTCGATCTGGTTGCGACAATTGTTGATAAAAACGTAATAAGTTCGCAGTATGTTGTTGAAGACGTCGTGATTTTGGAAATTGGTCCTAAAAGCACTGGAGATAAAGGCGGTGAATACACATCGGTTACACTGTCCGTTCCCGCTGCAGAAGTGACAAAACTTCATGACGCCGTTTCAGCAGGTATGCAGACTAAGTATCGATTGGTTCTCCGTTCGCCTGTAGATCATACTATTTTAGGTGCGAAACCCTATCCATCTTAGTAGCTGCTGATCGAAAACAAAGTTATTCAAATAGATACTATGAAATGGGGTGAACTGATGGAAAAGATAAAAGTAATGATCGTTGGAAATAACGATAATCGCATCTATGAAATAAAAAGTCTGTTACGAAATGATACAGTTGCGTTTATCGGATATTCAAAGCAGGATGAAAATGTTCTGGAAAAATGTATAAGTTTAAAACCCCATGTCATAATTATTCAGTGCGATGATGAATATAAAATAGCGATTGATTTAGCCGAAAAAATCTACATAAAAATTCCCGGATGTGCAGTTATTTTGTTATGCGATAATTTTGATGTGGGCATGATTGAAAAGGTTATGCTGGCAGGGGTGCGAAAAGTATTGCAATTTCCCATCGATGCAGAAACGCTAACAGAAAATATCAAATTAGCACATTACATGGAAAAATCAAGGATGGAAAATGCAGATGTAACCGCATCGAATAACATGCAATCTCGCATCATTACAGTATTTGGTGCAAAAGGCGGTATCGGTAAGACGACGATCACTGTTAATTTAGCAGTTTCACTCGCAAAAATGGGAAAAAAGGTTGCAATTATTGATGCTGATCTGCAATTTGGGGATGTTAATGTATATTTTGATATTGATCCGAAGGATACCATTTCCGAATTATCTCAGGGCAACGATGCTGGCGACATTGATGCCATTAAGCGTTTGATGGCACTGCATTTTTCTGGAGTCAGCATTGTCTGTGCACCCAAAAGTCCAGAATATGCAGAATATGTAACACCTAAAAACATCGAAACAATGATTAATACCATGCGTCCGTTTTATGATTATATTCTAATCGATACAGCGCCGATGTTCAGTGATGTTTCGATGGTTGCTATTGAGAATTCAAATCTGGTTCTTTTAATTTCTGTTCCAGATATTTCAACCCTGCGCAATACAAAAATCAGCCTTAATATCCTCGAATCGCTGCAGCAAAGAGAGAAAACAGAAATAGTCATTAACCGTTTAACGAAGGGATTGATCAGCTTAAAAGATATGCAAAGGGTTTTAAATGACCAGGTGAAAAACACCATTGCCTTTGATTTTAAAGCAGCGATTACCTCCCATAACAAAGGAATACCCATTATCTTGGACGCTCCAAAATCTGAAATCGGTAAAGATCTTAAAAAACTTGCCAACTATGTAGTAAACACAATCGACCACAGGGTCAGTTGAAAATAATCAAATGTGAGGTGAAAAAATGGGACTTCTCGAAAGAATGGAGCAACAACGATTGGGACAAAAAGAAAAGTCTCAAGAAGATGGTAAAAAGGAAGTTCAGCACGTCGATATACATCAGGATCTTAAAAACAGAGTGCATCAGGAAGTTATAAAC
Organism: Acetobacterium woodii; assembly: GCA_016213825.1. Taxonomy (GTDB): domain Bacteria; phylum Bacillota; class Clostridia; order Eubacteriales; family Eubacteriaceae; genus Acetobacterium; species Acetobacterium woodii_A. The sequence continues at coordinate 86,080 of JACQZP010000020.1, forward strand.
GAAATTAATAGCAATAAGGTTGAGAAAGTCGGAAAAGAAAACGCCATTGAAATATTAAGAATCCTTGAAAATGTCATGACCGTTGAAGCAGAAAATGTTAACCGGCTTGATCGAAGCAGAATTACTGAGGAATTGCTTAATGAGATTATCGGTTATGGGCCCCTCGAAGTTCTTTTGAATGATCCAGACATTTCTGAAATTATGGTTAATGGGTATAACCGGGTCTATATTGAAAAAAGTGGGAAGATTCAATTATCTCCAGTGGTTTTTAAAGATAATCAGCATGTTATGAATGTCATTGACCGAATTGTTTCTTCTGTTGGCCGTCATATCGATGAATCAAGTCCGATGGTGGATGCCCGGCTCCAGGATGGATCCCGTGTTAACGTGGTGATTCCGCCCCTTTCACTGGTGGGACCGGTTATCACAATTAGAAAGTTTTCCAAAAAGCCAATCACCACTGATCAATTGCTGGCATATGGTTCCATTTCAAAAAAGATGGTATCTTTCTTGGAAGCCTGTGTCAAAGGAAAATTAAACATCATCGTTTCAGGAGGAACCGGAAGTGGCAAAACAACCATGCTCAATGTTTTGTCCAGTTTTATCCCGGACAATGAACGAATCATCACCATTGAAGATTCCGCCGAACTGCGATTATTACAGGATCATGTGATCACATTGGAAAGTCGGCCGTCCAATCTTGAAGGGCGAGGTAAAATATCCATCCGGGAATTAGTTGTCAATGCACTTAGAATGCGGCCAGATCGAATTATTGTTGGTGAGGTTCGTTCAGCAGAAACCATTGACATGCTTCAGGCAATGAATACAGGCCATGATGGATCCCTTACCACAATTCACGCCAATACCCCAAGGGATTCATTATCAAGAATTGAGACCATGGTTTTAATGTCAGGTATGGATTTACCATTAAGAGCTATCCGGGATCAGACGACATCGGCTATTGATATTATCATTCAGCAATCCAGACTTCGTGATGGAACCAGAAAGGTGGTCAATATTACTGAAGTCACTGGACTGGAAGGCGATGTTATTGTTATGCAGGACATTTTTAATTATGAAATGACCGGACAACTGGATAGCGATGGGAAATTCAAGGGACGTTTTAAAAGTATGGGTATAAAGCCGAGATGTTTAGAAAAAATTACCCATAATGGTGTAATGGTAAATGACGATTGGTTTATTGAGTGAGCGAGGAATTCTAAAGAGGTAATGCAATGAACGCTTTGATAGTTACGTTACTAATGATGTTAACTGTTTTCTTTCTGGTATTGTTAATACTGTATCGAATTTCTGCAGATCAGCGTCAGATGCAAAAGAGATTTAACGGGATGACAAGCTTAGGAAAATCGGATTTTGCAAGCTTGACAAAAATAAAAAGAAATCGGGACAAGTCAAAACATAAAATTTTTAAAAAATTAGAAAACGATTTATCCATGTCTGGAATTCTCATCAGACCATCAGAATTTTTACTGTTCTGGTTTGTATTAGCCTTCGCGCCTTCAATTCTGATATTTATGCTGAGTAATAATATTATCTTCGCAATTATTTTATTGTTGTTTGGATTATTAATCCCGCCATTGTATGTAAATAAAAAACGAGCGAAACGGGTTGAATTATTTGAGCAACAGTTAATTGATGCGATCAGCATTATGAGCAGTTGTTTAAAAGCAGGTCTCACTTTTCAACAAGCATTGGTAAGTATTTCAACAGAAATGCCAAATCCAATTTCGGAAGAATTTGGAAGGGTGGTAAAAGAACTAAAATTAGGAAGTTCGATTGAAACATCATTAACACGTTTGTCCGAAAAAATCGGTAGCCAGAACTTTATGATGATTGTTTCGGCAATTCTGATTCAGCGACAAACCGGTGGAAATCTTTCTGAGATATTAACAAATATTTCGGGAACAATTAAGGAACGGTTTAAAATTAAAAATGAGATAAAAGTACTGACTGCCACTGCCAGAACCTCTGGACTCGTAGTTGGGTTAATGCCAGTCGGGATTATCTTTGTTTTTATGCTTTTCAATCCTGATTATGTAACGATCTTTTTTAAATCAAATCTTGGAATTGCAATGATCGTCATTGCAATTTTCATGGAGGTTATTGGATACCTGGTAATCAGGAAAATTGTAAATATTAAATTCTGATTGAAATGAGGTGGGGTTAAATGATGTTTTTAGCATTTAGTGTTTCAGCTCTGCTTTTTGTATTGATTCTGATGGTTTTTTATAACAATGCCAAAGTAGCAGATACTAAAAGGAAGAGACTTGATTCTATTAAAAAACGAAATAAAAATGACCTGGATGATGAATTTGAGAAACCTTTTTTTCAAAGGGTTATTTTGCCGATTTATCAATCTTTAATAAAGAAAGTATCCTCACTGTTTCCTAAGAACAGTGGCGTAAAAAATAAAAAAACTGAAACAAATCTGCGACTTGCAGGTATCCAGCTTGCAGTTAATGAATATAATGCCATTCGACTTGTGATTTTTGGAGTCTTCTTTATCGGCGCGATTATATTAACATTATTCACGAGATGGAATATTTTAAATGAACTATTATTCATTTTTGTAAGCATGCTATCGGGAATTATTTTTCCTGTACTATTTTTAAAACTAAAGATTAATAAACGGCAAGGCGCAATATCCAATGAATTGCCGGATATTATGGATATTTTATGCGTAACTATGGAAGCCGGACTAGGGTTTGACTCTGCCTTAGTCAAAATTGGTGAACGTTTAAGTGGCGTTCTGGTGACTGAGCTTAATATTGTACACTCAGAAATCAACTTTGGAAAACCAAGAAAAGATGCACTTAAAAGTTTGGCCGATCGAAATTCCGTTGAAGAATTAAAAACTTTTGTAGGGTCAATTATCCAGGCCGAACAATTAGGAATACCGATTAATCAAGTTTTAAAGGCGCAGTCTGAAGAATTAAGAATCAAGCGAAGACAAAGAGCAGAAGAAAAAGCAATGAAAGCACCAGTAAAAATGATGATTCCGCTGGTTTTTTTTGTACTTCCCGTTTTATTTATTGTCCTTCTAGGACCGACGATTTTACAGTTAGTCAAACAATTTGGTTAAGGGGTATAATAATGGATAGTTGCACCATTTTAAGAGATAATATGATATTATTAAATGAAGTAAAAGTAGCCGATCGTTTTGTAACGCGACTGATCGGCTTGTTAAAAACTGCTGTTTTGACTGAAAATCAAGGGTTACTGTTAAAAAAATGCAATCAGGTCCATACTTTTGGAATGAAATTTTCGATAGATGCGATATTTTTGTCAAAAGACGGGGATATACTGCATATGGAACAAGAAATGGTTCCAGGAAAAATTAGCCCACATATTAAAAAAGCATATTGGGTATTGGAACTTAAATGTGGTTCCTGTAATCGGCTTAAGCTGGAAATCAATCAGCGTCTCGTTGTCCGACAGAAATTAGAAAGGTAAGATTAATTATGACAAAAAAATCCGAACAATTAACCTTAGATGAGCTCAGAGATAAGTCAGTCAAATCGAAAACAAAATTATCTTTTGGAAAAGAAATGGGCGGATACAGTAAAAAACAAGTAACTGAATATATCGACAATTTAACTGAAGACTTGCGCAATGCAGAGGAATCTTTCAATAATCGACTTGAAGAATATACCGCTATGATAACGATGTTAAAACAGGAGCGGGATCAATATGGAGAAATGTATAATCTTTGTAAAAGCTCAAAGATCGAAATGTCAAATCAGATTGATGAATTGAAAAAAGAAAATGACGAATTAAATCAACTGATCAATGAATTGAGTGGCAAACAAATTCAACTTCAATTGGAACCTTCTGATATCGATCTAAGAGAACACAGCATCGAATCACAGAAAAAACTCGATGAATACCTGAGCTATGAACAGGAAAGCAAGGAAATGAAAGCTCAACTGGATCAATTAAAGTCAATGGTGCGTGATTTGAATAGTGAACTTGAAAACTATGCAAAAGAGAATCTGACCGGGTACGATTCGGGAAGTGCTCTTGTCGCAAAGACGCAGGAAGAGAATGATGTCTTGAAAAGCCAATATGACGATATTCTCCGCGAACGAGGTGCGTTATTGACAGAAAAAAATCGTTTAGCGGAAGAGAACATTAAACTATCTCAAGAGACATTTATATTAAATGAGCAATTAAGAACCGCCAATCAGAATTGTGATGAGAGAATTCAAAAATTAACTGCTGCTTATGAGTCAAATGCTGATGAATTCGAAAAAAGTTATCAAAAGACCCTGACTCAACTCACAGAGAATATGAAAAGTTCTTTGAATCTGATCAATGCCGAGGGCGATGAACTGTCAAATTTCATGAAGAAAGCTCGGATAGCAGAAAATAATCCAGAGCAATAAAATTATAAATTGTCATGAATTTATTAAATATTATTCCTGTCTCATTATATTATTTCAAATAATTTAAGAACAGAAATAGCTGCTTCTGCTTGATTTGTCGATGATTCTGTATTAGTATGGTATCAACGCTAAAAAAAGGAGTGGAAGTAATGAGCTTTGAAATTGTAACGGACTCTTCTGCTAATTTGCCAGATGAACTAATAAATAAATATGACTTGCATATATTATCTCTTTTATACCGAATTGGTGAAGAGGAATACGAGAGTTATGTAAAGGGACAGCGAACAGACTTAACCGAGTTTTATAAACGGATGCGCAATAAAGACGTTATCACCACCTCTTGCATGAGTTCTGGAACATGTCGTGATTTGTTTGAGAGCATTCTCAGTCAAGGGAAAGACCTGCTTTATATCGGCTTTTCATCAGCGCTCAGTGCCACCTATCAAACGGGCAATCAGGTGCTGGAAGAAATGAAAACAGATTATCCCAACGCTAAAATTATGTCGGTTGATACACTGGGAGCATCTCTTGGAGAAGGGCTTTTGGTAACCCATGCAGCAAAGCTTCGTGAAGCTGGTCAATCGATTGAATCAGTTTATGACTGGCTCATCGAGAACCGCTTACATCTTTGTCATTGGTTTACTGTGGATGATTTGTTTTTTTTAATGCGTGGGGGAAGAGTCTCAGCATCAAGTGCAATCATGGGGACAGTACTCAGTATTAAACCAGTGATGCACATGGATGATTATGGTCGCCTGATACCAGTGTCTAAAGTACGTGGCCGAAAAAATTCGCTCCGAGTTCTTTTGGAACAAATGGAAAAAACAGCAATTGATCCTAAAAACCAAACAGTTTACATTTCCCATGGCGACTGTCTGGATGATGCACTTTATCTAGCTGATAAAATAAAACAGAAATTTGGGACTGAGGATGTTCTGGTTCACCTAATTGAACCCGTCATTGGTGCTCATTGTGGTCCGGGAACGGTAGCCCTATTTTTTATCGGAACCGAAAGATAAAAGCAAATTAGTGATCTTTTTTAAGTACTAGCGCCTGATGAATTTTTCATCAGGTTTTTTTGTGCTCATTGGCAGAATCCAGATTGATATGATTAAACAAATATTTAGAAGGTTAATCATTAAAAATTGATGAATTCTAAATTTATACAAATTTCAACGAAAGCTTAAGCATCAATATAACGTTTATTCAAGGCTCAAATGGATATAAATAAGGTAGGCACATTTTGGTACGTTTTAAGAAATTTAGAATTAAAAATTGTTTTAATTTGATGGCGTTAATAATTTGATAAACTGTGGAGGTTTGCAATGTTTGGTAAAATAATTGTTGTTTCTGAGGTTTCAAATGCATCGGCTGAGATGGTGAAATATATCAAAAGTCTCAAATCACTGGGAACAAAGGAATGTATCCTTCTCCAATGTTTTAATCCCCAAGATGTTGATGCAGGCGTATCATCTTATTTAACATCGATATTTAATGAAAATTTACAGCAGCAATCTGATTTATTAATTAAACAAGGATTTGTGGTTAAAACAAAAGTAGTTTCTGGAAATATAAAAAATGAAGTCAATCGTGTTGCGATGGAAGAGGACTGTTCATTAATCGTAGTTGGTGCAGAAAAACACTCCATGATTGGTGGGTTATTTTTAGGTGGCATTGGATATGACGTTATATATGGTTCTACAAAACCAATCCTTCTTGTAAGAGATACTCTAAGTGATGAACGGGAAGATGAGTCAGCAAAACAAAATGAGGTGATTCAGCACGTTCTCTTTCCAACGGATTTTTCTGAGAATGCCGATATCGCATTTGCCTATGTAAAAGAACTGGTCAAAAATGGGGTAGGACATGTAACCATTTTTCACATTCAGGATGAGTCTAAAATTAATCCTTATCTTTTACATCGGCTGGTTGAATTTAATGAAATCGATCAGGAACGACTTGAAAAACTCAAAACGGAACTTTTGTTACAAAATGACATCAATGTAGATATACAGATACGATTTAGCTCGCCAACAGCAGAAATTCTCAAAATTGCTGATGAGCAGCAAATTCCCCTCGTTGTAATGGGAACCCAGGGACGAGGTTTTATCAAAGAAATATTTATGGGGAGTGTCAGTCATAATATTGTTCGTCATTCCTCATCATCCATACTTTTAATACCTGGAATGCGCGAATAATAAAACGAATTAACTTGAATTTTTATTCATTGCAAAATATAATTGAATACATAATTATTATATTGGGAGGAAGAAATGAAAAGAAAAAGTTATGTATTGATAACAATTGTATTAGGAATTGCATTGTTTTTAACCGGTTGTGGGAACAAGACCGCCAGTAGTGAAGATCCCCTGGCGGATGGTGTTTTAACGGCAGGAACTAATGATATGTATCTGCCGCTGGAATTCAGAGATCAAAACAACGAACTGGTTGGGTTTGACATTGATTTGGGTGCGGCTTTGGCCGATCAACTTGGCGTTAAAATTGAGTGGGTTCCAACAGCATGGGATGGAATATTCAACGGGCTCGATGCAAAGCAATACGATATTGTTTTATCTGGTACCAGCATCACAGAAGACCGTTTGAGCGGGTATAATATGACGGATCCCTATATTGCCAATGGGATTGTAATTGTATCGCGAAAAGACGCAACTCAAGCCAAAACACCTAAAGATCTTGCTGGAAAAACAGTCGGTGTACAAATTGAGACTACGGCGGACTATGCTGCAGAAGCTTTAAAAAAACAGGAAAATGTTGATTATACAGTGAATAAATATGATGCGATGCTGGATGCCTTTGCAGCACTGGAAGGAAAACAAATTGACAATATTATGACGGATATCAGCGTTGCTCAGTTTTATACGACATTGAAACCCGACGTATATGCTATTTCTTCAGATGTTTTATCAAACGAACCCATTGGTATTACGGTCAGAAAAGCGGATACTGCTTTTAATGAGGAATTAAATGGTGCGTTGGATGCATTAAGAAAAAATGGAAAACTAAGTGAGTTGTCAATCAAATGGTTTGGAAAAGATGTGACTCAGAACATCGATACTAATTTAAAAGTTATCGAGTAAGATAGTTAAAGACTTTGCGCTTCTTAATTTAGATTGCGCAAGGTCTTTTTTGTTTGATTAAGTCTTTTAATTAACATTGCAATTATGATACTATTATGGTGTACGCATAAGAAGGGAAATTCAGAGAGATGAGCGATTTGATATACTGGATATGGTTTATGGGTCTCGAAAAAATATCAACTAAACAAAAAAATATTCTTCTCGAACGATTTGATTCGCCTCGATTAATTTACACATTATGTAGAGAAAAAATGGCAGAGACAAGAATTTTAAGCGAAAAGAATTTAGACTACCTGGAACAAATGAAATCACTTCAAAAAGCAGAGCGTGATTTGTGTTATCTGGAAGCTAGTGATATTCAGTTGATTACTCGGAATGATCAACGGTTCCCGAAACCGCTCCAAAATATTTACATGCCACCTTTGGGCTTGTACGCAAAAGGTGATATCGCTTTACTTAATGCACCTTTAAAAATTGCGATCATCGGTTCTCGTAATCCTACAATTGCAGGAGAAAAACATGCCCAATTATTTGCCCGATCCCTGTCATCTGTTGGCGTCACGATCATTAGTGGTTTAGCGGCGGGTATTGATGGCAAAAGCCATTGGGGTAGCATTAATGAAATTGGCTGTACAATTGGTGTCTTGGGAACCGGAATTGATATTTGTTACCCGCATACTAACAAAAAACTTTTCGACATGATGGCGGATAAAGCATTAATTGTTTCAGAATTTAACTTGGGCGAAAAGCCTCTGCCATATCATTTTCCGCTGCGTAATCGGATTATTAGTGGGCTCTCGCAAGGTGTGCTGGTAATTGAAGCGCGAAAAAAGAGTGGCTCGCTTATCACCGTTAACCACGCTTTAGAGCAGGGCAAGAATGTCTATGTCATTCCGGGAGATATTGGTGGAACGAATTGGGCAGGAGGAAATCAGTTGCTTAAAGAGGGTGCAAAACTTGTGACAGAACCCAGAGACATTTTAGAAGATTATGTCAGCCAGGCGCAAGCTAACTCGGAAATCAGTGAAGATGACGCAAGTTTAGAGAAACCGCTCCTGAATACAAATGAACAGTTATTATTTAATCTGATCAAAAAAGGGTATAGAACTATTGACGAGCTCGTGACCTATTCGGATTTACCAGTAAATATGGTCAATAGTCTATTGACGATGATGGAAATAGAAGAAATAATTTCAATTAAATACGGAAATATCGTTTTAATTTAAGAACTATCAGTTATATTCGACTTCATTAGTTTGTATTTAGTGGAAATATTTGCTATAATGTGGCTATTTCAGAGAAAATGAATCATTAACAAAAAGAAAGAAGGAGGTATTCAATGGGTAAAACCTTAGTTATAGTTGAATCACCGGCAAAAGCCAAAACAATTAAAAAATATTTACCAAAAGGCTATGAAGTTGAAGCTACCATGGGACATGTGATCGATCTACCCAAAAGTCGGATTGGTATTAATATAGAAGAAGATTTTAAACCCGAATATATTAAAATTCGCGGTAAGGCTCAATTGTTAAAGAATTTAAAAAATGCTGCAAAAAAAGCAGATCAAGTTTATCTCGCGACTGACCCTGATCGCGAGGGTGAAGCAATTTCATGGCATATGGCAAATTTTCTTGAGATTGATCTCAATACAAAATGCCGAATTGAATTTCATGAAATAACAAAAAAAGCGGTGAATGCTGCGATTGAAAACAAAAGAAATATTGATATCGACTTAGTTAATTCACAACAGGCACGACGTATTCTGGATCGACTGGTTGGGTATTCACTGAGTCCTTTTTTGTGGAAAAAGGTGAAAAAAGGGCTTAGTGGCGGGCGGGTTCAATCCGTTGTCACACGGATTATTGTCGACCGGGAAGAAGAGATTGCGGCATTTGTTCCTGAGGAATATTGGAATCTGGATTTGCTTTTAAAAAAGCAGGATGACGATAAAGAATTTGTTTCAAAGTTCTATTCCGAAGATGGCAAAAAAAAGACCATCAAAGATGCACAAGAAGCGATCAGACTAGAGAAAATTGTTGAGGACAACGCAATTGTTGTTGAAAATGTAAAAAAACGAACACGCTATCAAAAACCACCATTGCCTTTTACCACCAGTACCTTACAACAGGAGGCTTACAAAACTCTCGGCTATACGACCCAACGAACGATGCGACTAGCCCAGCAATTGTATGAAGGTGTTGATATTAAAGGTAGTGGATTGACCGGTTTAATTACCTATCTAAGAACAGATTCGACGCGAATTGCTGATGAAGCTGTGCTGGAGAGCCAGGAATATATCAAACAGCATTTTGGCGAAGACTATTTAGGTTCAGAAAAAAAAGTCAGCAAAAAGAAAAATGTCCAGGATGCTCACGAAGCCATTCGACCGTCATCCGTTATGCTGACCCCAGATGAGGCGAAAGGATCATTGGAACCTGATCAGTATCGTCTTTATAAACTGATTTGGGAAAGGCTGCTTTGCAGTCAAATGGCAGATGCCCAATATTATGTCACCGACGTGGATGTTGCCTGCAGTAATTTGATGTTTAAAACTAAAGGCGAAACTCAAAAATTTGATGGATTCACGCGTGTCGGAAAAAACAATGGGAAAAATGATGATAGCATTCTGCCAGAGTTGGCCATTGGCGATGATCTGATCCGATTAAAAACAACTAAAGAACAAAAATTCACAAAGCCTCCGGCCCGTTATACTGAAGCGTCCCTGGTTAAGATACTAGAAGAAAAAGGGATCGGCCGGCCAAGTACCTATGCGCCTACTATTGCTACCATAAAGAATCGTGATTATGTTGAAGTGGAAGATAAGCACTTTAAGCCGACAGAACTGGGGATTACAGTGACCCATTTAATGAAAGAATATTTTAGTGATGTTGTTAATATATCTTTCACAGCCGAAATGGAAGACCGTCTTGATTCAGTTTCTGATGGTGAAACAGATTGGATTGAGGTATTAAGAAACTTTTACAAAGGATTTGAAAAGGAATTGACAAATGCCCAGGAAAAAGCCGAATCGGTAACCATTGCCGATCCAGAGTCCGATGAAGACTGCGAATTGTGTGGACGCCGGATGGTTATCAAAAAAGGTAAATATGGTCGATTTCTGGCATGCCCTGGCTTTCCTGATTGTAAGAACACCAAGCCTTACTTTGAGAAAACAGGCGGCATCTGTTCAGTGTGCGGCGGGGATATTGTTAAAAGAATTTCAAAAACTGGGCGAACATTTTATTCGTGCAGCAATTATCCCGCCTGCGATTATATGAATTGGGATTTGCCGATTGCAGATAAATGCCCGGTATGCGGTTCAACCCTTTTTCAAAAAGGTTTGGGCAAACGCAAATCAATTTATTGCGATAAAAAGGATTGTGGCTATAAGGCACCAACTGTTGAATAAACAAAGTATGAGGATGAATTAAGAAAGTGAGAAAAAATATGTTTCATGCAACAACCATAGTAGGGATACGACATAATGGGGAGGTCGCTATTGCCGGTGATGGTCAGGTAACCATGGGCGAAAAAACCATTATGAAAAATAAAGCAACAAAAATAAGACGCATCTATAACGATAAAATTTTAGTCGGATTCGCCGGTTCCGTCGCTGATGCGTTTACCCTGTGTGAAAAATTTGAACACAAGGTGGAGCAGTATAATGGAAATTTGAAACGCGCTGCCGTGGAACTTGCCAAAGAGTGGCGTTCGGACAAGATTCTGAGAAAATTGGAAGCACTCCTCATTGTTATGGACGAATCGGAAACACTTATTTTATCGGGAAACGGGGAAGTTATTGAACCGGATGACGATGTAGCGGCCATCGGTTCAGGAGGATCCTATGCCCTTGCTGCGGCGCGCGCATTAAAAAGCCACTCTAACCTTAGTGCTAAAGAAATGGTTTATGAATCGCTAAAAATCGCTTCGGAAATTTGCGTATTTACAAATAACAATATTTCAGTAGAAGTATTGTAGAAACGGAAGAATAGCCATGAAAGAATTAACACCAAAAAAAATAGTTGCAGAACTCAATCGCTATATTATTGGTCAGGAAAGAGCAAAAAAAGCGGTTGCAGTAGCCCTGAGAAATCGCTATCGCCGGTCACTGTTGCCAGCTGATTTAATTGATGAATTTACACCTAAAAACATCATCCTGATTGGTCCTACCGGGGTCGGTAAAACTGAAATTGCCCGCCGAATGGCAAAACTTATTAAAGCACCATTTATAAAAGTAGAAGCGACCAAATTTACAGAAGTAGGCTATGTTGGGAGAGACGTGGAATCCATGGTTCGGGATTTAGTCAATACCTCTATTCGTAATGTTCAACAAGAAAAGATGAAGGAAGTTTATGCTGAAGCCGAAAAAAATGTCAATAAAATTATTCTGGATATTCTGGTGCCAAGTAAAAAAATCAAAGAAACTCTTAAAACGCCCTTTGATTTGTTTATGAAACCTTCGCCGCCATCGGCCCCAAGTCAATACGAGTTGGAAGGTGATGCCGAAAAGGAAAAGACAAAAAAAGAAAAGCGTGAGGCATTGGCTAAAGAACTGGAAGCGGGTCTTCTGGAAGATCAGATGATTGAGATTGAAGTGGATGATGATGGTTCAAAAACCATTGGCATTATGCAGGGTATGAACAATGACAGCATGTCTTTTAATATGAATGATATTCTGGGGGATTTCATGCCGCAAAAGAAAAAAAAGAAGAATGTCAAAATATCGGAAGCCAGAAAAATCCTGATCAATCAAGAAGCTCAGAAATTGATCGATATGGATCAGGTCAAAGAAATTGGCGTGCAGGATGCTGAACAAAATGGAATTATCTTTATCGATGAAATTGATAAAATAATCGGAAATGGCAACAACCATGGTCCGGACGTTTCCCGAGAGGGCGTTCAGCGTGACATCTTGCCGATTGTTGAGGGGAGTACCATCAATACTAAGTATGGCCCGATTAAGACCGATTTCATTTTATTTATCGGGGCTGGAGCGTTCCATGTTTCAAAAATATCTGATATGATCCCCGAACTTCAGGGACGCTTTCCCATTAGTGTGCAATTGGACAGTTTGACCGAAAAGGACTTTATCGAAATCCTGACCCATACTGAAAATTCTGTCATTAAACAGTATCAAGAATTGATTCGAACTGAGGATGTTAACTTGATATTTGAAGATGAGGCCATCACACATATCGCTAAAATCGCCTATCTGCAGAATGAAGAGGATGAAAATATCGGAGCGCGACGTCTCCATACGGTGATGGAAAAGCTGCTGGAAGAAATCTCATTTTATGCCTCGGATTATGAACAGGAAGAATTTACAATTGACCTGAATTATGTGGAGCGAATCTTCCATATTGCGGATAAACGGGACAATTATCAAAAATATTTACTGTAAATAGTAAATTATACTTGTACAAACGACATGACTGTGCTAGTATGTGTAGGTATGTAATTACACACATTCTCTGAGAGGCGTCAGGTGCCTGATTTCAGGTCGATGTTCTTGATTGATGAGGATGGAGGAAAAACCAAGGAGGAAATGAATTATGGCATGTGTTTCAATGAAACAACTATTAGAAGCAGGGGTGCATTTTGGGCACCAGACAAGAAGATGGAATCCGAAAATGGCTCCATATATTTTCACAGAAAGAAATGGTATTTATATCATCGATTTACAACAAACTGTGAAAAGAATCGAAAAAGCATATAGCTTCGTAAAAGAACTAGCTGAAAACGGCGAAGAAATTCTTTTTGTCGGTACAAAAAAACAAGCCCAAACCAGCATCGAAAGAGAAGCAAAACGTAGTGGAAGCTACTGTGTTAATCACCGTTGGTTAGGTGGAACCTTAACAAACTTCGGTACCATCAGCAAACGAATCGATCGACTGAATGAATTAGAACAAATGGAAGAAGACGGTACCTTTGCACTTCTACCAAAAAAAGAAGTAATTAAATTAAAACGTCAACGCGAAAAATTACAAAAATTCCTAGGCGGCATCAAAGATATGAAGGGTGTTCCAGGAGCGATTTTTGTTATTGATACAAAAAAAGAAAGAATTGCCATCGCTGAAGCTAAAAAACTGGGTATTCCAATTATTGGAATCGTAGATACTAACTGTGATCCTGATGAAATTGATTATATTATTCCTGGTAATGACGATGCGATTCGTGCCGTTGCTTTAATTTTATCTGTTATTTCAGATGCAATTATCGAAGGACGTCAAGGAGAGCAAATCGAAGAAGAAATCGTAGTAGCACCAGTAGCTGCTGTCGAAGAAGTTGTTGTCGAAGTTGAAGTAGTTGAAGAAATTACTGAAGTGGTTGAAGCAGCTGAAGAAATCGTAGCAGAATAATTTATAATAACTTATCAGGAGGAAAAAAGTGGACGCAAAATTAGTAAAAGAACTAAGAGCTAAAAGTGGAGCCGGTATGATGGACTGCAAGAAAGCCTTAGTAGAAACCGAAGGAAATATCGAAGATGCAATGGTTTTGTTAAGAGAAAAAGGACTGGCAGCAACAAACAAAAAATCTGGCCGTGTCGCTTCTGAAGGAATCGTTGAGTCTTATATACATATGGGCGGAAAAATCGGTGTTCTTGTCGAAGTTAACTGCGAAACAGATTTCGTAGCGAAAAACGAAGGATTTAAGAACTTTGTAAAAGATGTGGCCATGCATATCGCAGCTGCTAATCCTTTATATGTTACCAAAGAAGAAGTGCCAACCGCAGAACTTGAAAAAGAAAAAGAAATTCTTCGTGCCCAAGCATTAAACGAAGGCAAACCAGAAAAAATCGTTGATAAAATGGTTGAAGGTCGTGTTAGCAAGTACTACAAAGAGATCTGTCTTTTAGAACAACCTTTCGTCAAAAATCCTGATCTGACAATCGAAGACCTGGTCAAAGAACAAATTATGACTATTGGTGAAAATGTCAAAATCAGACGATTTGCCCGATTCCAAATGGGTGAAGGTTTAGAGAAAAAAGAAGAAAACTTTGCCGAAGAAGTAGCGAAGCAATTAAACGCATAAACGCTTAAAAAGAACACATTCGTGTTCTTTTTTTACCGTTGATAAGATTGTAAATTATTACTAGTTACGATATAATATAGAAAATGAAAGGGGGAGTCTTTTTGGAACCGAAATACAAACGTGTCATCATTAAATTAAGCGGTGAAGCTTTAGCCGGAAGTGCGGGCCATGGTATCGATACCCCAACGGTCCAGTCAATTTGCTGCCAAATTAAAGAAGTTTTTGAACTTGGTGTAGAAATTGCCATTGTCGTCGGCGGCGGTAATTTTTGGCGAGGACGAAGTGGCGAAGGGATGGATAAATCCACTGCCGACTACATGGGTATGCTCGCCACCTGCATTAATGCTCTTGGTTTACAGGATGTTCTGGAAGAAATGGAAGTGCCTGTACGGGTGCAAACAGCAATCGAAATGAAACAAATTGCCGAGCCATATATTCGAAGGAAAGCAGTTCGTCATCTCGAAAAAAGACGAGTTGTCATTTTTGCCTGCGGTACCGGAAATCCCTTTTTCACGACGGATACAACCGCAGCGCTAAGAGCTGCAGAAATTGACGCTGAAATTATCCTGTTAGCTAAAAGCATTGATGCGGTATACGATTCAGACCCTCTGGTTAATCCAGATGCAATACGCTATTCCGAATTATCATACATCGATGTGCTGAATCAAGGCCTGAAAGTCATGGATTCGACGGCTACATCATTGTGTATGGATAATCATATTCCTATTCTAGTGTTTGGTTTAAATGAACCGAAAAATATTTTACGTGCGATCATGGGCGAAAAAATCGGAACAATTATTCAGGAGGTATAGAAGATGGTAAATGAGATCAAAGCGACAGCAAACGAAAAAATGGAAAAAGCACTAAGAAACCTTAATGAAAGTCTGGGAAGCTTACGAGCAGGAAGAGCGAACCCACGTATTTTGGATAAGGTTGTGGTTGATTATTATGGTTCACCGACAGGATTAAATCAATTGGCGAACATCAGCACTCCTGAAGCACGAATGATTGTGGTGCAACCTTATGACGCCACTGCTATTCCCGCCATTGAAAAGGGAATTTTAAAATCTGATTTGGGTTTTAATCCGTCGAACGATGGTAAAATTATTCGTTTGTTAATACCCCAACTCACAGAAGAACGACGAAAAGAATTAGTCAAGTTAGTGAAAAAATATGGAGAAGAATGTAAAGTAGCAATGCGAAACATTCGCCGCCATGCTATTCAGGAGTTAAAAGACAGCCAAAAAGAAGGACTGATTACCGAAGACGATTTAAAACAAGGTGAGAAAGAAATTCAAAAGGTAACGGACGATGAGATTAAAAACATTGAGTCTATTCTAAAAGATAAAGAAGCAGAAATTTTAGAAGTTTAATTGTTTTTATGGATATGATTTCTTTAATTGTTTATTCAATTATATAGTATTTCATTAAGAGTGGGGAGACCCACTCTTAACTATTTTTCGAGTATGAATAAGATTTCTGACAAAAAGTAAAATTATAAATAAACTAAAAGGAAAAAGTATGAAAAAAGTATCAAAAGAAGTATTTTTTGACGAATTGACTGCTCCAGTTGTGGAGTCGCTTGGTTATGAATTAACCGATTTAACCTTTGAAAAAAGAGGAAAGGATTGGTGTCTGACGCTGTTTATTGATTCGGAAAACGGCATTTCATTGGATGACTGTGAAAAAGTCAGCCGTCAGATCAGTGAACTGCTTGATGAAAAAGATCCGATTGAACAGAGTTATTTTCTGGAAGTTTCTTCACCGGGAATGGATCGACCATTAAAAAAAGAAAAGCATTATTTATCAAATCTTGATAAGAAGATTGCCATCCACCTTTTTGCACCATTAGATGGGAAAAAGGACATCGAAGGGGTATTAAAATCGTATAGTCAAGAAGAACTTACCCTGGAGTTGGAAAATGGTGATATGATTACACTGGAGAACAGTAAAATCGCAAAAGCAAATCGGTTGGATGAGTTGAATTTTAAAGCTCTTCCAGCTGCCGAATAATACGGAAGGCGGAGAAAACTATTATGAATCAGGAGTTTATACGCGCTCTGGATGTAATTCAAGAAGAAAAATCAATTGACAAAGAAGAATTAATTCAAGCAATTGAGGCAGCGATAACTACAGCTTACAAAAAGAATTATGGTAATTTACATAATGTAGAAATCAACATTGACCGTGAAAATGGTGATATTCAAGTTTTTGCTTTAAAAGAAATCGTTGAAGTGCCCGAGAATGATCATAGCCAAATCTCGCTTGAAAAAGCCCGAGAAGTTGATAGTAACTATCAGGTTGGTGATTTTTTCAGAAAAGAAGTAAGACCTCGGGATTTTGGCAGAATTGCAGCGCAAAATGCCAAACAATTAATTATTCAACGAATAAAAGAAGCTGAGCGAAATATTATCTATAATGATTATCTTGAACGTCAGGATGAAGTTTTAACCGGGATTATCAAGCGAATTGAAAAAGGTGTTGTTTATGTTGAAGTCGGCAAACTGGAAGCGGTAATGTTACCGTCTGAACAGACCACTGGCGAGAACTATGAACTTAATCAGCGATTGAAAGTATATCTGCTGATGGTCAAGAAAACAACTAAAGGCCCTCAGGTCAATGTTTCAAGAACACATCCTGGCCTGGTAAAACGCTTATTCGAATCCGAAGTTCCGGAAATTTTCGATGGTATTGTGGATATTGTATCTATTTCCAGAGAAGCAGGGTCAAGAACCAAGGTCGCTGTCAAAGCGAATGATCCCAGCATTGATCCGGTCGGCGCCTGTGTTGGTCAAAAAGGCGTTCGCGTCCAGAACATTATTAATGAACTTCAGGGCGAAAAAATTGATGTTATTAAATGGAGCGACAGCATCGAAGAATATCTATCCAATGCACTAAGCCCGGCAAAAGTCGTTGAAATTATCCCCAATAAGGATGACAAAACTGCAATCGCAATTGTTGATGATTACCAATTATCACTGGCGATTGGTAAAGAAGGCCAGAATGTCCGTTTAGCGGCAAAACTAACGGGTTGGAAAATTGATATTAAAAGCAAAATCGATTATGTCAGCCAGCATCAAATCAAAGATGATAATAAAAATGTTATTGCAGATGATATTTTGCTGGAATTAAAAGAAGAATTGGAGTTAGCGGAAGAATTAGAAACACTCGATGATTCCATTCTTGACGACGAACCCTTTTTTGAAGATGAACTGGATCTCGAAAATTAAAGCTTTAATCAATAATATAGCTTTTTATGCTATAATACTTAGATAAAACAATGTCAGGGAGGTACAATGAAAAAAATTCCACAGAGAACCTGTGTTATATGCCATTCGAAATTTGATAAGCGAGACTTATTTAGGATTGTATCAGATAAATCTGGCGAAATTTTTTTTGATCCAACTGGAAAAGCAAATGGACGTGGTGCTTATGTATGCAGTTCTGAAAAATGTATGGATCAATTCCTGAACAAAAATTACCTGGAACGGGCATTTAAAAGAAAAGTAGAAAGTGATGTTGTCGAGATTGTTCGGCAGCAACTGTCAGAGAAAAAACAAATGAAATAATTAAATTTTGAAGGGAGGAATAATATGTCAAAATTAAGAGTATACGATTTAGCAAAAAAATATAATATTCCAAGTAAAGATTTCGTAGCTATTTTAAATAAGCACAATATTCCTGTAAAAAACCATATGAGCGCCCTGACTGATCAACAAATTGCCGAATTTGAAGAAAAATTCGATAAAGATAAGTATCAAGCAGAGCTGGAAGCAGAACCGAAAAAAGAATCGGTTAAGGAAACAACGACCGCAAAAACGAGTCAAGTTGTCCCAAAAGCGAGCACTGATACGAAAAAACCAACCAGACCACCACAAAAAAATCAACAAAATGCAGGGGGCAATGTGCCGAAAAAAACTGAAGATAAAAAACGACCCGCAGCAGGCAACCAAGGTCAAGCACCTAAGGTACGGGATCACAGTAAAAAAGAAAAGACCGCAAGAAGTGTTTATAAACGGATAAAAGATGAGAAAAAGAAATCCGTTCAATTAAATCAGACATTTGAAATTCCAGAGATTTTAACAGTCGGTGAACTGGCCGATATTCTTGAAATAAGTGCTACTGAAATTATCAAAACTCTGATGCTGGCCGGAACCATGGTTAGTATTAATCAGGAAATTGATTTTGAAACAGCCGCCATCGTTGCTGCTGAGTTGGGCTTCGAAGTCGAAGCTATTAAAATAGAAGATGTTGTTTCAAAAATTCTGGAAGAATATGATGAAGAAGAAAGTGAAAATGCAATACCACGACCACCCGTTGTCACCGTTATGGGACATGTCGATCATGGTAAAACCTCACTTCTTGATCGAATTCGTAAAGCAAATGTTATTGCAGGCGAAGCCGGTGGGATTACGCAACATATCGGTGCCTATACCGTTAATATCAATAACCATGCCATTACTGTTATCGATACCCCGGGTCATGAGGCGTTTACTGCCATGCGTTCCCGTGGTGCCCAAATAACCGATATTGCCGTTCTGGTTGTCGCAGCTGACGACGGTGTTATGCCACAAACGGTGGAAGCCATCAATCATGCTAAAGCAGCTGGTGTTCCGATTCTGGTTGCGATCAATAAAATTGATAAACCAGGAGCAGATCCGGAACGGGTTAAACAAGAGTTAACCAAATATAATCTGGTTGTTGAAGAATGGGGTGGCGAGACCATTGCCGTTAACGTCTCCGCAAAAACCGGGGAAGGAATCGAAACCCTGCTGGAAATGATCATTATGATGTCTGAAATGGAAGAACTCACTGCCGATCCTGGCCGTGAAGCCAGAGGCAGTGTCATTGAATCGCAAATTAAACGTGGTAAAGGATCCGTTGCGACCTTATTGGTTCAGCAAGGAACCTTGCATGTTGGGGATTCGATTATTTCGGGAACTACCTATGGTAAGATCCGGACAATGATTGATGATAAAGGCAAGCGCTTGAAGAAGGCTGGCCCATCTACGCCAGTAGAAATTTCAGGTCTTTCGGATATTCCTGCAGCCGGAGATGATTTCATCGTACTTGAAAATGAAAAAGAAGCTCGTCAACTAGCCGAAAAACGAAAAGAAATGCAAAAAGGCGAACGTCAACGTCGTTCCAATATTTCCCTTGATGATCTGTTTAGCCAGATTCAGGATGGTAATATTCAGGATGTCAATATCATCATTAAAGCCGATGTTCAAGGTTCCATTGAAGCTATCAAACAATCCCTTGAAAAGCTGGATAATGAAGCAGTTCGGATTAATATTATCCATGGTGCGGTTGGTGCCATCAATGAAACGGATGTTTTACTTGCATCTACTTCAAATGCCATTGTCATTGGTTTTAATGTCAGACCAGATAAAAATGCTGTCAAGCTGGCCGAAACCGAAGAAGTGGATATTCGACTCTATCGGGTTATTTACGATGCGGTTGAAGATATCAAAAAAGCCATGGAAGGTATGCTGGCACCGGAATTCCGGGAAAAAGTCATGGGTAATGCTGAAATACGTGAAGTATTTAAAATCCCAAGCATCGGTACCATCGCCGGCTGTTATATCACCGAAGGAAAAATCAACCGGAATGATGATGTCCGAATTATTCGCGATGGCATTGTTATATTAGAAGGAAAAATTGCGTCATTACGACGTTTCAAAGATGATGTAAAAGAAGTAAACACCGGATATGAATGTGGAATTGGTATCGAAAAATACAATGACTTAAAAGTCGGCGATAACATTGAAGCATTTACCATGGAAAAAATCGAAAGATAAGCGCAAGCCTATCTTTCCCATGAAGGAGGTAAAATCAAATGGCATCTCATCGTAATGAAAAAATTAATGGGTTAATCCAAAGAGAATTGAGCCTTATTATTATCCATAAAATGAAAGACTCTCGTATTAAAGACAGCAATGTCAGCATTACCAGAGTTAAAGCAGCGCCCGATTTAAAAACTGCTACTGTTTATGTGAGTGTTTTTGGTGATGAAAAGCAGAAGAAGGTTGTACTTGAACTTTTAAACAATGCTAAAAGCTTTTTAAGATCAAGCCTTGGACAGGTTATTACTGTCCATTCGGTTCCAGCGCTGATCTTTGAAATTGATAACTCAATTGAATATGGTATGCATATCGAATCGATTTTAAAAGGTTTGAAAGATGATAAAGAATTGAAGGATCAGAATGAAGAAAATTCCTGATGAAATAATTAAATGCTTGAATGATAATCAGCGGTTCTTAATCCTGCTTCATCAGAAACCGGATGGGGATGCAATTGGTTCAGCCGTGGCTTTAGGGAAGGGTCTGAAACAGTTAAATAAAACGGTTGATTATTACATCGACCTTCCCCTTGAAGACAAACTTGTTTTTTTTAATGAAATTCAGGCGTTTAATCAACCGTTACAAGAAAGCTATGATGTTATTGTTTATTTGGATTGTTCCACCAGCAGCTTTGCTTTTTCGCCAGCCGAAATGCCAGCAGCTAAAATCAAACTAGTCATAGATCATCATAAAAGCAATGCTTTTTATGGTGATCTTAACTTTGTCGAAATCACTGGTGCAACCGCCGAAATCGTGTTTCGGATTTTGCGGGCATTAACTGTTGAGTTTGATGAAGAAATGGCTGATGCTATTTTTACCGGGATCACAACCGATACGGGGAGTTTTCAATATTCGAATGTAACTGTCGATACCCATTTAATTGCCAGTGAATTGTATGCCATTAAAACAAATTATGCCCCTCTCTCCAAAAGACTGCACACCCATAAGAACATTAATCAAATGAAAATGACTGGTGCTGCCATCCATTCATTGGAAATATTGGACAGTATGCCGATTGCCCTGATGATATTAGATCATGAGACCATCTTGAAATTTGGCGGAACGATTAATATCACCGACGATGTTGCAAATCTGGGTCAAAATACAATTGGCGTCGCAATCACAGCGCTTTTGAAGGAAGTTGATCAGGGTGAATACCGGGTTTCTCTACGGGCTAAATTCCCCTATGATATTCATGAAATTGCATTAAAATACGGCGGTGGAGGACATGAACGGGCAGCAGGCTTTAATTTCAATGGTGACATTAATGAGCTTAAGCGTGATCTGATGGACGTTTATGAAAATCAAAATGGAGAAAATTAACGGCGCCAATGGCTATCTCAATGTCTACAAAGAAAAAGGCATGACTTCGCACGATGTCGTGTTTAAGGCTCGAAAAATTTTAAAGACAAAGAAAATTGGTCATACCGGCACGCTGGATCCAGATGCCCAGGGCGTTCTTGTTTTATGTGTTGGCCAGGCCACCAAAATGGTTGAATATATCACGGATCACGAAAAGGTCTATGAGGCTGAAGTCATCCTGGGGATGGAAACGGACACCTGTGATATATCAGGAACAATCATCAGTGAATGCGAACACAGGATAAGCCGAGACGCTTTTGAAGATGTCTTGAAGCAGTTTACTGGCAATATTCGTCAAAAACCACCGATCTACTCAGCCATCCGTGTTAATGGAAAAAAACTCTACCACTATGCCAGAAATGGCGAGTCGGTCGAAATACCCGAACGGGATGTTCATATTGAGACGATCAATCTGTTAGAGTTTTGTGAAGCGTCCCAAAAAGCCAACATAATGGTAACCTGTTCCAAAGGAACTTATATGCGTTCATTGTGCCGCGATATCGGCAACGCATTGGGAACACTGGGATGCATGGGAAATCTGATCCGTCACCGGGTGGGTGAGTTCACAATCAAAGATGCACTAACTCTTGCTGAAATAGATGAAATATTTAATCAAAACCAATCGATTCCACTTTTCTATCCGCTGGAGTTTTCCCTTGATCGATATAAAATCGTGCGCGCAACTGAGCAGGGGCGCAAGTTTTTGCTTAATGGCAATAAGCTCTTTCAATGGAATATTCAGGAATCTCTGGATGATTTTATTGAAAATGAAATTTTGCGCTTATATGATGGCGAAAAACTTGTGGGGATGGGCAGATATTATGTCAATGAAGAAGGAAACTACATTAAACCTACAAAATTACTGTGAGGTAACCAATGACAACAAAA
Organism: Acetobacterium woodii; assembly: GCA_016213825.1. Lineage (GTDB taxonomy): Bacteria > Bacillota > Clostridia > Eubacteriales > Eubacteriaceae > Acetobacterium > Acetobacterium woodii_A. Next base: position 108,709 of record JACQZP010000020.1, read on the forward strand.
ACGTATCACGGCGAAGAAATTGTTTTAGCGCTTGGCTTTTTTGATGGGGTACATCTGGGACATCAGGCTTTATTGGAAGAAACAAAAAAAATAGGTGAAAAGCTAAACTGTAAAACAGGCGTTATGACATTTAAAGAACATCCGCTGGAATTAATTTTTCCAAATTATACGCCTTGGCTAATCACATCAAATACTGAGAAAGAATTGATGATTCAGAAATTTGGTGTTGATTATGTTTTTTTAAATCCTTTTACTGAAAAGCTGATGAAGCTGACTCCTGAAAAATTCATCACCGATTATTTATTAAAAAAATACAATGTCAAAGTCGTTGTGGTCGGTTTTAATTATAACTTTGGCTATAAGGGCATTGGCACTACCGATACTTTAAAAGAGTTAGGAAAAAAATATGGATTTGAGGTCGAAATCCTGCCGCCTTTTATCATTAATACCCACTCAGTAAGTTCAACATTTATTCGTGAGCTAATCAGCTGTGGCCAGGTTGATGAAGTGAAAACCTTTCTGGGTCGCAATTATGCCTTGAGCGGCATTGTTGTTCAGGGAAAAGGATTGGGGCATCAATTCGGAATTCCGACAGCAAATATTAAACTAAACAAGAAAATAATTTTGCCAAGTACTGGTGTTTATTATACATATGTACATTATCAAGGAAAATGCTTTAATGCATTAACAAATCTTGGCTTCAATCCTACTTTTGAAAAACATCCGTTCAGCATTGAAACCTATATCTACGATTTCGATGAGGATATTTATAATCAGGAAATTACCATAGAATTCAAGAAGAAAATCAGAGATGAAATTAAATTTGATTCGATCGACGAATTAATTGTTCAAATAAAATCAGATATAAATCTGATTAGAAATGAGTTTATCAAATAAATACATTTACATCGATATGTGTTTATGATATACTCATTAAGTTATTACCATTCACTTAGTTTTTTGAAACTCCAACAAAATACTCGGTTTATGGATAAATTAAAAACAAGGAGATTTAAATGATCAGTAAAGAATTAAAAGCGCAGGTAGTCGAAGACTACAAAACACATGAAGGTGACACTGGTTCACCAGAGGTTCAAATTGCATTATTAACAGCAAGAATTAACGATCTTAATGGACATCTTCAGATCCATAAAAAAGATCATCACTCACGACGTGGTCTGCTGAAACTAGTAGGACAACGAAGAAGATTATTAACTTATCTAAAAAACAAAGATATCAACCGATATCGTGAACTAATCCAAAGATTAGGTTTAAGAAAATAATTTGGGGCGGAGTATTCCGCCCTTTTTTTTTACGTGAAGGTAATTGACCATCTGAATGTCATTATCCGCTGGCGCTACCCTCAAACCGCCAAAATGAAACAAAGTCATTTTATAGATAATTATAATAGAAAGCGAGAAAAGAATGAATATTTTTGAAACTCAAATTGCTGGACGCCCGTTCCGAGTGGAAATTGGCGAAGTTGCACAACTTGCAAAAGGCGCAGCCATGATTCGATATGGCAAAACCGAAATTTTAGCAGTTGCCTCAGCTTCTAAAAAACCCCGTGAAGGTATGGATTTCTTCCCATTAAGCTGCGACTATGAAGAAAAACAATACTCAGTGGGGAAATTCCCCGGAGGGTTTATCAAACGAGAAGGACGCCCAACTGAACGCGCAATATTAAACTCAAGATTAATGGATAGACCAATCAGACCTCTCTTTCCAAAAGGCTTCCGAAATGACGTTCAGGTTGTAGCAACCGTTATGTCAGTTGATCAGGATAATGCCCCGGAAATTGCTGCGATGATAGGATCATCAATTGCCTTGTCGATATCTGACATTCCTTTCAATGGCCCAACTGGTGCTGTTGCTGTTGGTTATATTGATGGCGCATATATTATCAATCCTAATGAAGCTGAGCGCGAAATAAGCCAACTGAATTTAGTTGTTTCTGGAACTAAAGATGCCATTATGATGGTGGAAGCCGGTGCCAACGAAGTTTCAGAATCATTGATGCTGGAAGCTATTCTGCTTGCCCATGAAGAAATTAAAAAAATTGTCGCCTTCCAGGAAGAAATTATTGCTGTTGTTGGAAAAGAAAAACAGGTTTATACGCTGTTTACACCAGCCGAAGAAATTAAAGCAGAAATTGTTGCTTTTTTAGGTGATCAATTATCAACTGCTGTAAAAACAGCCGATAAGCTGGAACGATTAGATAATATTGAAGCAACAAAAAATCTTGTCAGAGAACATTTTTCGGAAACGTATCCTAATCAGGGTAATGAGATTGATGAAGTGCTTAATTCATTAGTCAAAAAAGAAATTCGTCGCATGATTCTTGAAGATCGGATTCGTCCTGATAATCGAAAAATGGATGAAATTCGCCAGATTACTGCCAAAATCGACTTTTTGGAAAGACCCCATGGTTCCGGACTGTTTACTCGGGGCGAAACCCAGGTGCTGTCAGTTGTAACACTTGGGGTATTAGGCGATGTCCAAAAACTGGATGGCTTATCAAACGAAGACTCCAAACGATATATTCACCATTATAACTTCCCATCCTACAGTGTTGGCGAAGCCCGACCTTCCCGTGGCCCAGGCCGTCGTGAAATCGGACATGGTGCTTTGGCTGAACGGGCGCTGATTCCGGTACTGCCATCAGAAGACGTATTCCCATATGCAATTCGAGTGGTTTCTGAAGTATTAAGTTCAAATGGATCGACTTCTCAAGCCAGTGTTTGTGGCAGTTCCCTTTCCTTAATGGCGGCTGGGGTTCCATTAAAGGCACCGGTAGCTGGGATTGCCATGGGCCTTATCAAAGAAGACGATAAGTTGGCGATTCTTTCTGATATTCAGGGAATGGAAGATTTCCTTGGCGACATGGATTTCAAAGTTGCCGGAACTGCTGATGGTATCACTGCCATCCAAATGGATATTAAAATTGATGGTATCAACAAACAAATTTTAACTGAAGCTCTGGAACAGGCGCGAATCGGCCGACTCCATATTCTGGGAATTATGAACGAAGAAATCGCTGAATCCCGAAAAGAATTATCACCATATGCACCACGAATCATCATTTTCCAGATTAAACCAGATAAAATCAGAGACGTCATCGGCTCAGGCGGTAAGGTTATCAATAAAATCATTGATGATACCGGCGTTAAAATTGATATTGAAGATGATGGACGAATCTTTATTGCGTCAGTGGATACCGAATCCGGTAACCGTGCCAAGGAAATTATCGAAAATATCGTACGGGAAATTGAAGTTGGCGAAGTGTTGACTGGCAAGGTTGTCCGAATCATGAATTTTGGCGCTTTTGTATCACTGCCAGGCGGAAAAGATGGTTTAGTTCATATTTCTAAACTTGCCAACGAACGCGTCAATGCGGTTGAAGATGTTGTGAAAATTGGTGATGAGGTAACCGTTAAGGTTATGGAAATTGATGGCCAGGGACGAATTAATTTATCCCGAAAAGCAATGCTGCCAAAGGAATAACAATGATTAAAAATTATTCGATAAAAATACTGAATCAATCCCAGTATCCGTTACCGGAATATCAGACCATCGGTTCCGCCGGCGTGGATTTGTACGCAAATCTTGATTCGAAAATGATTATTATGCCTCATAAGGTTTATCAGATTCCAACCGGTATATTTCTGGAAATGCCCATCGGCGTTGAAGCCCAAATTCGGGCCAGAAGTGGATTGGCACTTAAACATGGTTTATCGCTGGTTAACGGTATCGGCACCATTGATGCCGATTATCGTGGAGAAATTAAGATAATTCTGATAAACTTATTGGATAAGATGTATCAGCTGGAACCGGGCGAACGGATTGCCCAAATGGTTTTTTCTGAGTATATCAAGGCCGATTTCACAGAAGTTTTTAGTATCGAAGAATTGGAATCCAGTGAACGCAGCGATGGCGGCTTCGGGCATTCTGGAAAATAATTAAATTTGACTAAATAATTAACAAGTAAGCTAGAGCCATGAATTTTTAAAATGATTGCTGCACCGCTTTCCAATATTATCGTTATAGCATAATCTCAAGGTGCAGGTTTACCTGCACCTTTTATCATATCTTTTATTAAAATTAAGAGGAGAATAATGGCAACATCAAAAAATAACACAAAGAAACCAAGTCAAACGAATTCAAAAAAAAGCAAAGCAAAAAAGAAAACGACTAAAAAGGCGGCTAAACAATTTTCTTTTAACAATTTAGCCATAGGCGTATTTTTGATAATCCTCGGTTTATTTTCAGCCTATGCCTATATTGATTTTAATGCGGGAATAGTCGGCGATTTTGTCAGCCAGGCCTTTAGTTATTGCTTCGGCACGGTTACGCTGTTCATGTCAATTTATATATTAGTGCTGGGTGTATTGATCAGTTTGAATAAAATTGAAGATTGGTCTGGCACCTTTGTTTTAGTCTTTTTATTATTTATCAATATGATGATTGGGTTTAGTATCAATGCCCCAAATCTAATGGATTATAGTATCCCAGAATTATTCAGTTTAGCTCAATACGGACAGTACGGCGGCATCATTGGTATTTTACTGGCAGTGTTGTTTATTAAACTATTTGCGGTAAAAGGTACGTTTCTATTAATATTTGTAAGTTCTGCTATCATTTTAATTTTTATTTTTCGCAACAGCCTTAAAAAATACTGGGAGCGCATTAAAGATAAAAACGAAAACGCCCCCCCTATAACAGATCGCCTCAAAAATAGTTTTGATATTCTCAGGGATAAACAAAGAATTAAACAAGAAGTTAAAGCCACCAAGGAACGGACCTCCGAAACGACGATGATCCCTTTGGTTGGAGAACATGACGATAATGCTCCTTTATTTGAACCCTTTCAGATTAATGAATCAAACCAGCTCAGCGAATTGGCAAACAAACCGTTGTTTGAGCCAGTGACAGGGGTTATTCCAGCTGCTAAAAAGAAAACTAAACAGGATCCGTTTGGTTTTATTGAAGAAGATGTGGATGAAAAGGAAACCCCCATGAAGATTCATGAGAATTTTCTTAAACCCCCAAATTTTGATGACTTAGGATCTGCCAATAAAGAAAACGTCAAAGAAACAAAACAACAAGAAACGAAAATAATAGACCTGTCGGATATTAGCTTTGAAACGGAGACGGAGGAATACATTTTTCCATCCCTGGATCTATTAAATCCTCCGGTGACTAAAAAAAAATCAAAAAAAGATGATGTGATAAAAAAAGCTAAGATTATTGAAGAAACTTTGAAGAATTTCGGCGTAAAAGCTAAAATTGTCGAGGTTAATGTTGGCCCCAGCATCACCCGTTTTGAATTACAACTTGATCCTGGCGTAAAGGTCAATAAGTTTGTCAACCTGTCAAATGATTTGGCTCTTAGTTTGGCGACATCAGATATTCGGATTGAAGCGCCAATTCCTGGCAAGGCAGCAGTCGGCATTGAAGTTCCCAATGATATCTCTGAAATTGTGGGACTCCGTGAAATTATTGAGACACCGCAATTTATTAGCAGCAAGAGTCCGCTGACCTTTGCCCTCGGTAAAACATTGTCCGGAGAAAATGTGATTGGTGATATCGGCAAAATGCCTCATGTACTGATTGCTGGTTCAACGGGATCAGGTAAAAGCGTTTGCATTAACAGTATTATTGTCAGTCTTATCTACAAATCTTCGCCTGAGGAATTGCGGTTTATTATGATTGATCCCAAAATGGTGGAACTGAATCAGTACAATGCCATTCCGCATTTATTAATTCCGGTGGTAACCGATCCTAAAAAAGCTTCCTATGCGCTGAATTGGGGATTAAAAGAAATGACTGATCGTTATATGCTGTTTAAAAATGCGGGGGTCCGGGATATTGAAGGATATAATGAATACATGACCCAATCAGGGTCGAAGAAACTGCCGCGGATTGTCATTGTCATTGACGAATTGGCCGATCTGATGATTACCTCACCTAAAGAATGTGAGAATGCCATTTGTCGTATCGCGCAACTGGCCAGAGCATGCGGTATTCACCTGATTATTGCCACCCAACGGCCATCGGTTGATGTTATAACGGGGTTGATAAAAGCTAATATTCCATCCCGGATCGCATTTTCAGTTGCGTCTAATACAGATTCGCGAACAATTCTTGATACCGGTGGAGCAGAAAAACTTCTCGGAAAAGGTGATATGTTGTATTATCCTGTTGGACAATCTAAACCCACAAGAGTACAATGTACCTATGTATCAGATTCTGAGATTAATGCTGTTATTGATGCTGTTAAAACAAAAAAGGGGCAACAATATGATGCATCAATTGAAGAAGCCATTTCCCAGGAGCCTGAAGAAAAGCCGCAGAGTCGGGAAGGTGACGTGTTGCTTGAGGATGCCCTTAACATCGCATTTGAATATAACCAGCTGTCAACATCAATGCTTCAGCGAAAATTACAGGTTGGCTATGCCCGGGCAGGCAGAATCATTGATGACCTTGAGGAACGGGGGATCATTTCCGGACCAAATGGCAGTAAACCCCGGCAAATTTTAGTGACAGAAGATGAGTTTAAAAAGAGAGAGTAGGTAAAAATGAAAGATATTCACATTACAACTTTGGGATGTGATAAAAACACCATCGATTCAGAAATGATGATGGGTTTAATTGCAGAAAAAAAATACCATATCAATGAAGATCCCAGAGAAGCAGATATTATTATTGTTAATACCTGTTGTTTTATTCAATCCGCAAAAGAACAGTCGATTGAATATATCCTTGAGTATGTTGAACACAAAAACACCGGTAAATGTCAGCTGCTGATTGTTGCTGGCTGTATGGCAGAGCGCTATCATCAGGAACTCGCAACCGAGATTCCCGAAATTGATGGGTTTTTAGGCGTCGGGCATTTTGACAATATTCTGGATTTAATCAGTCGTTTAGAAAGTCCTAATGACGATATTCAAGAACAGTTGCAAAATGATGTAAACCAATTTTTAGGTGATATTGATAAAGAAATTATTGAAGTAAAACGATACATCAAAGAAGGGACGGTTTCGACCTATGTTCGCATCAGCGAAGGCTGTGATCACGGCTGTACCTATTGTGTGATTCCAAAAATCCGGGGAAAATATCGAAGTCGAAAAAGCCAGGAAATATTTAACGAATTAAGTTTTTTGGAAAAAAAGGGTATAAAAGAGATTATCCTGATCGGACAAGATATTGCCCCCTATGGAAACGACCTTGATGAAGGCTTTGATTTGCCGGATTTGCTTGCAGATATTGCTGAGAACTTCAATTTCAAATGGATTCGCATGATGTATCTTTATCCTGAAGGTATTACCGAAAAATTACTTGCAACGGTCAAACAATATCCATCCATCTGTCAGTATTTTGATATCCCGCTCCAGCATCTCGATGATCATGTATTAAAAAGAATGGGCCGAAAAATGTCTTTTGAACAAATTAAAGATTTGGTTTCATTGATTCGAAAGAGACTGCCTGATGCGGTACTACGAACTTCAATTATTACTGGCTTCCCTGGCGAAACCGCCAACAATCATCAAGAACTGCTTAAAGGAATCAACGCGTTAAAGTTTGACCATCTGGGGGTGTTTAAGTATTCCCAGGAAGAAGATACCCCGGCCGCAGTTTTCGAAAGCCAAGTTTCTGAGGATATAAAAGAAAAACGTTATGACGAAATTATGATTGCCCAACAAATTATTTCGCAGGAAAATAAGGCGCGATTTATTGGAAGAACTCAGGAAGTATTAATAGAAGGAATCGAAGAAGATTCCTGTTTTGGGCGTTTTTACGGCGATGCACCTGAAATAGATGGGACTGTTTTTGTCGACAGCGCCGGAAGCATTTTAACAATCGGAAGTTTTTATTCCGTTAAAATAGTCAATGCGTTAGAATATGATTTGATAGGAGATGTTGAAAATGAATTTACCAAATAAAATTACAGTTGTCCGAATGATCATGATACCATTTTTTATTGCAGCTCTGCTGATCGATTTCCCATACCATCAGCCCATCGCAGCAGCCTTGTTTATTATCGCCTCGCTAACTGATAGTCTGGATGGTTATCTTGCCCGCAGCCGAAATCTGGTAACCGATTTTGGAAAATTCATGGATCCCTTAGCCGATAAGCTGTTGGTGTGTTCTGCCTTAATTTGTTTTGTCCAATTGGGCTCAGTTCCTGCCTGGATGGTTATTATTATTATCGCCAGAGAATTTGCCATCACCGGATTACGATCCTTAGCGGCGGCCGATGGTATTATCATTGCTGCCAGCAAATGGGGTAAAGCAAAAACAATCTCTCAAATGATTGCCATTATCCTGATGCTCTTTAATAACTGGCCATTCGAACTGATTAATATCCCGATGGCAACGATTATGATGTATGTCGCCACAGCACTGACCCTATACTCCGGAATCGATTATATCATCCTAAACAAAAAAGTATTCCGCTCGATGTAGTTGGCGTTTTGAATCGTAACAAATCATCGTAATTCATAATAATGATTTTTTGAAGCAGACGAGCCGCTGTATTTGGATTATCTGATCAATCAGACTGGATATGACTTCATTCTTAAAGTGACTTTGAAAGGAAACAAATAATGAAATGTGAATTGATTTCTGTAGGTACTGAGCTTTTAGTAGGGGATACCCTCAATACCAATGTGCAGTATTTATCGCGAGAACTGTCTCTGTTGGGAATACGGGTATGTTATCATACAACCGTTGGCGATAATCCGAAACGTTTGGAAGAAGCGGTCAGAATTGCGTTTAACCGCAGTGATCTGATTATCACCACCGGGGGACTTGGACCTACCCAGGATGATTTAACCAAAGAAGTGATTGCCGATATTTTTCATAAAAAACTGATCCAGGATGAAAAAACCAAAGAAGATTTGTTGCAGTACTTTGTAAATCGAGAATTTACGATGACACCCAACAATCTCAAACAGACATTTATTCCAGAAACAGCTGAAATTTTATTTAATCCTGTTGGAACAGCTCCGGGAATTCTCATGAAAGAACAAGGCCGAATCATTATTATGCTGCCCGGACCGCCAAGAGAAATGACCCGGGTTTTCCAGGAAGCGGTACTGCCGATTTTAAAACAGGATCAGAATCAGTTGGTCATTTCCCGTTATTACAATCTATCCGACATTGGGGAATCAGCTGCCGAAGATCGACTGCTTGACCTTATTGATACGCAAATTAACCCGACCATTGCCACCTATGCAAAAATGGGAGAAGTGCTGATTCGCATTACCGCAAATGGCAATGATGAAAATGAAATGAATGCCTTGCTCGATAAGTATGAGGAAATCATGCTGCAGCGGTTTGAAGATAATATTTTTACGTTTTCAAAAGAATCCCTGCAGGAAACGGTCTGTAAATTATTGCTGGAAAAAAACATCAGCCTGGCCACTGCCGAATCCTGTACTGGTGGTTTAATTGCGGCGCTGCTCACTGAATATCCTGGTATTTCCAAGGTTTTTGGCACGGGGTTGGTTACCTACTCAAATGAAGCAAAAATTAATCTGTTAGGCGTTAAAAAAGAAACCCTTGAAAAATATGGTGCTGTCAGTGAAGAAACAGCCAGGGAAATGTGCGAAAATTTACAGAATATCTCAAAATCAATGATCAATGTTTCGGTTACGGGAATTGCCGGGCCGGACGGCGGCAGCGACGAAAAACCAGTTGGTCTTGTTTTTATTGGGATCTGTTATGATGGCGATACACAAATATTTAAGTATCATTTTAATGGTGAACGTAAGGTGGTACAGCAAAAAACGGCCAATAAAGTCTTTCACCTGATCAGAAAAACCATAGTTGACAAAGCGAAATAAAATAGCTATAATAAAACAAAGTAAGAACGAATGTTCTAATAAGAAATAGGATGGTTGCAAATGGCTGAAAAAATAAAAACAAATGAGCAATTTACTGATAAACAAAAGGCCCTTGATGCGGCGCTGAAAAACATTGAAAGAAGTTTTGGTAAAGGTGCCGTAATGCGTCTTGGCGATGATGCTGCCAAACTGAACGTCGAAGTCATTTCGACCTCATCAATTGGTCTGGACATGGCACTCGGCGTCGGTGGAGTCCCCCGGGGACGGGTTGTCGAAATATATGGACCTGAATCTTCCGGTAAAACGACCATTGCGCTTCATATTATTGCTGAAGCACAAAAAGCGGGCGGAAATGCTGCCTTTGTCGACGCTGAACATGCGTTGGATCCCACCTATGCTAAGGCTCTAGGCGTCGATATTGATAATCTCTTGGTCGCACAGCCTGATACCGGAGAACAGGCAATGGAAATTGTCGAAGCCTTAGTACGAAGTAATGCCATTGACGTTGTGGTTATTGACTCGGTGGCGGCACTCGTTCCGCGAGCTGAAATTGATGGCGAAATGGGGGATTCACACATGGGTCTCCAGGCCCGCTTGATGTCACAAGCGCTGAGAAAATTAACTGGTGTCATTAAAAAATCGAACACCACGACGATTTTCATCAATCAGTTAAGAGAAAAAATCGGGGTCATGTTTGGAAACCCGGAAACCACCACAGGCGGGAAGGCCCTAAAATTTTACGCATCCGTCAGAATTGATGTGCGACGAATTGAATCCCTTAAAAAAGGCACCGAAATTATTGGTAATCGAACCCGGGCGAAGATTGTCAAAAACAAAATTGCACCGCCATTCAAACAGGCAGAGTTTGATATTATGTATGGTAAAGGTATCTCCAAAGAAGGCGATCTTCTGGATGTTGGGGTCGATTTTGGAATTGTCGATAAATCGGGCTCCTGGTTTTCCTACGGGGAACAGCGTTTGGGGCAAGGCCGAGACAATTCAAAAGAATATCTGATGGCAAATCCTGAGGTTGCTGATGCTATTGAAAAAGAAATACGTGAAAAAAATGCACTAAGTAAGGTTGTGGCAGAACCTGAAGAAGCAGATGAAATTGATGAAAGCTTAATCGATGATGACGATATTATCTAAAAGTAGTTATTAAAGAAGAAAATAATTCAAAAAAGAACCTTTTTAGGGTTCTTTTTTTGAATTTAAAAAAATAACCCTTTAGTCTGACCTTTGTTTCTTGACACTATTTTCAAAAGAGTATAAAATATAGATCATGATGAGTAGATTAAAAATATAGCAAACAGTTTATAGGGAGGTGAAAATTATAGACATACTAACAATTATTTTATTCATTGGCATTATTGTCGCTTTTGTTATTGGTTATTTTGTGCGCAAGAATATTGCTGAAGGCAAGATAAGAAATGCTGAATTAACCGCCACAACAATTGTAAATGATGCCGTTAAAGAAGGTGAAACTTTAAAAAAGGAAATTCTATTTGATGCAAAGGAAGAATCCCTGAAATTAAAAGAATCCCTTGAGAAAGATAACAAGGAACGCAGAGCCGAACTTCAGAAGCTTGAAAATCGACTTGTTTCAAAAGAAGAAAACCTTGAAAAGAAATTAACAAATCTAGAACGCAACGAAGAGGCTCTTACCAAAAGAGGCAAAGAACTGGAAAAGAAAAAAGAAAAATTGGATAGTTTGTATGATGAAGAAGTAAAGGAACTTGAACGTATATCCGGTCTTACATATGATGAAGCAAAAGAAATTTTACTTGAAGATATTAGCAAGGATACACGTCGAGAGGCTGCCATCATGATCCGCCAAATTGAAGTTGAATCAAAGGCAGTTGCTGATAAAAAAGCAAAGGAGCTTATTGCTCAGTCGATTCAACGTTGCGCAGCTGATCATGTAGCCGAACAAACGATTACAGTTGTCAACTTACCAAATGACGAAATGAAAGGCCGTATTATCGGTCGTGAAGGTCGAAATATCCGAACATTGGAAACATTAACGGGTATTGACTTGATCATTGATGATACCCCAGAAGCAGTCATTCTTTCCGGTTTTGATCCCATCCGTCGGGAAGTGGCCAGACTTTCGTTAGAAAAACTGATCATTGATGGTCGAATCCATCCTGCCAGAATTGAAGAGATGGTGAAGAAATCACAAAAAGAAGTTGAAAACCATATTAAAGAAGTAGGGGAACAAGCTTGTTTTGATACTGGAATTCATGGCCTGCATCCTGAGATTGTCAGATTACTTGGACGTTTAAAATACCGAACCAGTTATGGTCAAAATGTTTTAAAACACTCCATAGAAGTCTCTCATTTAGCTGGTATCATGGCAGCTGAATTGGATGGCAACATTAAAGTTGCTAAACGTGCAGGATTACTACACGATATTGGAAAAGCTATTGATCATGAGGTCGAAGGGCCACATGTTGAAATTGGAGTCAATGTATTAAAGAAATACAAGGAAAATAAGAATGTCATTCATGCTGTAGAAGCTCATCATGGTGATGTTGAAGCACGAACAATGGAAGCCGTTCTCGTTCAGTCAGCAGATGCCATTTCGGCAGCACGACCTGGCGCTCGTCGGGAAACACTTGTTTCCTATATCCAACGATTACAGGAACTTGAAACCATTGCCATGTCATTTGAAGGCGTAGAAAAATCTTATGCCATTCAAGCAGGACGTGAAGTAAGAATTATGGTTAAACCAAATGAAGTTGATGATGATGAAATGATTTTATTATCACGGGAAATTGCTAAGAAAATTGAAGCAGAAATGGAATATCCAGGAAATATTAAAGTTAATCTGATTCGTGAAACCAGAGCAAGTGACTATGCTAAATAGTCTTTAAGGGGAGATAATCTCCCCTTTTTTTAATAATTTTTCTTATTACAGATAAAGGACAGACTATGAATATATTAATACTGGGTGACGTCTATGGCCGACCCGGACGCACGATTTTAAAAAAAGAGTTGCCTCAGATCATTTCCGAGTACCAGATTGATTTTACCATTGTTAATGGGGAAAATGCCTCGGGCGGAAATGGGCTGACTTCGAAAAATGCCAAAGAATTGCTGAACCTACCAATTGATGTGATAACCATGGGTAATCATGTCTGGCAACAAAAGGAGCTACTGGAAACAATCGATAATTTTTCACAGATTATTCGTCCGCTAAACTATCCAGAGCCTTGTCCAGGCAAAGGGTATGCTGTTTTTTCCTGTGAATTAAATAACCAAACAACAAAAAAAATCTGTGTGGTCAATTTATCTGGACAAATATTCATGCCCAGTTTAAACTGTCCCTTTAACGCCATGCTACCAATCATGGAGGAGCTTAAAGAATCTGCCGATCTGATCCTGATTGATTTTCATGCCGAAGCAACATCGGAAAAAATAGCGTTTGGTTATTTCATGGATGGTTATGCCACCGCGGTTTACGGTACCCACACCCATGTCCAAACGGCCGATGAGCGGATCTTACAAGGCGGCACTGCCTACATCACCGATATTGGCATGACTGGTCCCTTGGACGGCGTCATCGGCGTTGATAAACAAATTATTATTGACAGTATGCTGACCAAAAGACCCAATCGGTTTGTCACAGCTACCGGTGCGGTGCAAATCAATGGCATTGTACTGGAAATAGATGAAATTGAAAACAAGGTGAGCAAAATCACTCGCTTATATAAAACCTATGAGACAACTACCTAATAACAAGGGATTCTAACGAACTCTGTAATTTATAACCTAATATTGATTTAATTTGAAAGGATTAACAGAAACTATTATGAAAGCATATTACGAAAACCCATTAATTGAACGCTACTCTTCCAAGGAAATCCTCCATATTTTTTCGGCCGACAATAAATTTCAAACCTGGCGAAAACTGTGGGTAGCATTGGCCGAAGCAGAAAGCGAACTGGGGCTTAATATTACTGAAGAACAAATTGAAGAACTGCGAACAAATATTACCAACATCGACTATGAGCTTGCTGCCCAAAAAGAAAAAGAACTGCGGCATGATGTTATGGCGCATGTGTATACCTATGGCGCGCAGTGTCCTAAAGCGAAAGGGATTATCCATCTGGGCGCGACAAGTGCCTATGTGGGGGACAATACTGATGTCATTGTTTATACCGAAGGATTAATCCATGTTCGCAAACAACTGATCAACTTGATTAATCACCTGTCTCTCTTTGCCGCCAACTATAAAGATTTGCCAACCTTAGGTTTTACCCACTTTCAGCCAGCCCAATTAACCACTATCGGTAAACGCGCCTGTTTGTGGATTCAGGATTTATTAATGGATTTAGCTGATCTTGATCACGTCATCAGTAACGTTAAACTGCTTGGAGTAAAAGGAACAACGGGTACCCAGGCTAGTTTTATGGAACTTTTTGACAATGATCATGCAAAAGTTAAAAAGCTGGATGTTCTGGTCGCTGAAAAAATGGGATTCAAAAAATCATTTGCCGTCAGCGGACAAACCTATTCAAGAAAATTCGATTCCCAGGTGTTAAACGTCTTAAGCGGCATCGCCCAAACGCTGACCAAATTTGCGACCGACGTGCGTTTGCTCCAAAACTTGAAAGAAGTGGAAGAACCCTTTGAAAAAAGTCAAATCGGCTCCTCTGCCATGGCTTACAAGCGAAATCCGATGCGGTCAGAACGGATCTGCTCACTGGCTCGTTATATCATCGTCAATGCACTTAATCCTGCATTAACAGCATCTGCTCAATGGTTTGAGCGAACCCTGGATGATTCTGCTAATAAGCGAATCAGCATCCCCGAAGGTTTTTTAGCTACCGACGCGATCTTAATGATTGCCATGAATGTTTCTGAAAACCTGGTCGTTTATCCGAAGGTTGTTCTGCAGCATATTAATGCGGAGCTGCCGTTTATGGTAACTGAAAATATTATCATGGAAGGGGTTAAGCGAGGCGGCGATCGTCAGGAGCTCCACGAAAAAATCAGAGTACTTTCCATGGAAGCCGGAAATACAGTTAAAGTCGAAGGTAAACCCAATGACTTAATTGAAAGAATCCTAAAGGATGGGTCATTTAATTTAAAAGCCGAAGATGTTGATGCGCTTCTTGATCCCAGCCTCTATGTTGGGCGGGCACCGCAACAGGTTGATGATTTCATTCTAGACGAAGTGAATCCGATTTTGGAAACTAACCGAGAACTGCTTAATTTAAGCAAGATTGATTTAAAGGTTTAAAACATTTCAAAATAAATACATCAAAATATTTCATAAATATATTGACATCTGTCGCTTCAGCAATTATAATATAGTAGTTGCTGTTGTAGGGGTATAGCTCAGTTGGTAGAGCAGTGGTCTCCAAAACCACGTGCCGAGGGTTCAAGTCCTTCTGCCCCTGCCATTTTTTATGTAATAGTACAGAACTTCAATTCATGATATGAGTTGGAGTTCTTTTATTTATCAGAAAATATTAAAACCAGTCTCGCTAATAAAAAAATATTTAATTATGAAAGAATTAAAATAAAACTTTCATAATTATAAAAATAAACTTAATATTTACTGAAACTGAAGATAAAAAAGGGATTATTTAAAATTGTCTTTCAAAAAAGCATAAAATAATAATAAATTAACTTTATCTGGAACAGCTTTTAAGGTATAATTGTATAAAATAAGTGAGATAGAGGAGATTGATGATGAATCGTATTTTTTCGGAAATTACCCCTGAAATTATAGAGTATAGTGAATTATGTGTTAAAAATAGCTACATCGAACCAGAATTATATAAAAAATATCAGGTTAACCGAGGCCTTCGGGATTTAGATGGAAATGGTGTCTTAACCGGGTTGACTGAAATCTCAGAAATTCAGGCCTATATATTTGAAAACGGTAAAAAAATTGGAACAGAGGGCAAACTATTTTATCGGGGTGTCGATGTTCAAGAACTTGTTGATGGTTTAGTCAAAGAAAAACGTTTTGGGTTTGAGGAAGTCGTTTATCTGTTATTGTTTGGCGATCAGCCCAATAAGGTTGAGCTGGATAGTTTTACAAAGGTTCTTGGCAATTATCGCAGCTTACCAACCAGCTTTGTCCGCGACATCATCATGAAAGCTCCCAGTTCAGATATGATGAACACGCTGGCCAGAAGTGTCTTGACACTTTTTTCTTACGATGATAATGCCAGCGATGTAACGATTCCCAATGTTTTAAGACAATCCCTGGAATTAATTGCCTTATTTCCATTGTTGGCAGTTTATGGTTATCAGACATATAAACATTATCATGATGACCAAAGTCTGTTTATCCATCAACCGCAACCGAACCTGTCAACGGCAGAGAATATTCTTTACATTTTGCGACCAGACAGTCAATACACCGAACTGGAAGCACGTATTCTTGATATCGCCCTGGTACTCCATGCTGAACATGGTGGCGGAAATAACTCGACCTTTACAACTCACGTTGTCTCCTCTTCGGGAACGGATACCTATTCAGTTATTGCAGCTTCCCTGGGATCATTAAAAGGCCCGAAACATGGTGGGGCCAATATTAAAGTAGTCGAAATGTTTGAAGATATGAAACAAACTTTAGATGACTGGACTGATGAAAAACAAGTCCGTCAATATCTGGTAGATCTGCTGCATAAGCGCGCTTTTGACAATGCCGGTTTGATTTATGGAATGGGTCATGCCATCTATTCTGTATCGGATCCTCGGGCCAATGTTTTTAAAGGATTTGTGAAAAGCCTGTCTGAAGAAAAGGGACTGCATGACGAGTTTGAACTCTATTCAATGGTGGAACGGTTAGCACCAGAGGTAATCGGTGAGGAACGAAAAATCTATAAGGGCGTCAGTGCCAATGTGGATTTCTATAGTGGCTTTGTTTATAGTATGCTGGGACTGCCACTCGAACTCTTTACGCCGATTTTTGCAATTGCCAGAATTGCCGGCTGGAGTGCCCACCGCTTAGAAGAACTCATTAATGCCGGTAAAATTATTCGACCAGCGTATATGAATGTCAGTGAGCGACGTTCATATGAGCCATTGGACGAACGCCAATAAACCGTCAGGTTTAACAATGACGGTGCCGCAATTAGCATAAAAATCTCTGTGATTTTCATAGTCTTCCTACTCTATTCTGTGCTAGAATAGAGTAGGAAGAATTTTTTTTGGAGAAGAAAAATGAAAAAAACACTAATAAAATCGAAATTTATGAGTTTTGTTCAAATTCTGGAAATCATTATTGCTCTCATGGTCATAGTAGCAGCTATTATTGCGATGATTCATTTGTTCTCTGAACTAGTTTTATATGCAAATAATCCAAAAGATCCTAAAGGTTTTAGTAACTTTTTAGAAGTTTCCTTCAATGTGATTATTGGATTAGAATTTCTCAAAATGATTATTAAGCAAACTCCTGGTTCGGTGGTTGAGGTGTTACTTTTTGCAATATCAAGACAATTGGTTGTTTATCATGGTTCTGCGGTCGAAAATTTTTTGGGAGTTCTGGCTATTGCAGTCTTGTTTTTAGTTTATCGCTATTTGTTGGTAGGATCAGCAAATGAACCGTTTTCGCCAATGCGCACCGCGGATCGTGATGAGCCCAGCAATAAATAAGTGCTGCCGTTAATAAGCGGCGGCAACAATTTTAAACACATCAAAAATTTGCTTCTTTATTATGGGTTTAAATTGGTGTATAATGTTTCATATGAAAAAATGAGGTTAGTATGTTTAATAATTACAGTGAGATTGGCGAAGCGGTAACGACTGGCATAAAGGGAACCCTGGTGGTTGCCGCGGCGGAAGAAAGTGACTTGTTAAAAGCGCTTGCCACTGCCGGCGAACACTATCTGGAAAAAGTGATTCTTGTCGGTGATCCCCACACGATCAATACAATCAGTGAAAATGATGGCATCGATATCAGTCAGATGGAAATCGTTGCGGTTTCGGATCAGGCTGCCGCCTGTGAAAAAGCCGTTGCCTTGGTTCGCCAGGGACAGGCTGATTTTATTATGAAGGGTCTTGTCGACACCTCTATTTTTTTGAAAGCGGTTATCAATAAAGCCGATGGTTTAATGATCGGCCGACTCTTGTCCAGCATCATGATGGTTAAAATCGCAACCTATCATAAGTTTTTAATTTTATCAGATGGTGGCATGATTATTGAACCTGACTTGGAAAAAAAGAAGGGCATTATCCATAATGCTGTTGAATTTTCGCGACTTTTGGGAATTCAACCCGTTAAGGTTGGCTGTCTTGCAGCCAAAGAAAAAGTAAATCCAAAGATGCCGGCAACAGTTGATGCTGCAGCACTAAAGCAGTTATCCCTGGATAAGTATTTTGGCGATGATGTGATTGTTGAAGGCCCCATAGCCATGGACTTACTGGTGTCAAAAAAAGCGGCTTTAGTAAAAGGCTATGTCTCTGAAGTAGCTGGCGACGTTGATGTTATCGTGATGCCAAACATTGAAACCGGAAATGCGATCATAAAAGTAATGACCCATTTGGGTAATGCCCAATTGGGAGGGATTGTTATGGGTGCCTGTGTACCGATTATTTTAACATCCCGGTCTGATTCTTATGAAAATAAATTAAATTCCATCATCCTGGGGGCATTTCTATCCCAGAAAATGGGTAACTGTCAGAAATAGGCAATAACCACAGTGCCGTGAGCTTTACGCCCAGTATCCCAAGAAACACTTTCTACACGCTACGTCGTACAGGCTATCGCCTGTTCGCCGAGACGTTACGAAAGCGTTTATGGAAACTGAACATAAAGCAAGATTTGATCAACAAACAAGAGAGGAGCATCAAGAAAGAAATGAAGCTATTATTAACAGGAAATGAAGCCATCGCAAGAGGTGCCTGGGAGGCTGGGGTAAAATTTGCCACAGCCTATCCAGGAACACCAAGTACCGAGATTTTAGAAAACGTGGCTAATTATAAGGAAATTGTATCAGAATGGGCGCCCAATGAAAAGGTTGCCCTGGAAGCAGCTGCTGGCGCGGCTATTGGGGGGGTGCGAAGTTTATGCGCAATGAAACATGTTGGTGTTAATGTTGCCACTGACCCGCTCTTTACTTTAGCTTATTTAGGTGTCAATGCAGGAGCCGTGCTTGTTACTGCCGACGAACCGGGCATGCATTCATCCCAGAATGAGCAGGATAATCGAAATTACGCTCGCCATGCAAAAGTCTGTATGTTTGAACCTTCTGACAGCCAGGAAGCCAAGGACATGTTAAAAGAAGCCTATGCAGTCAGCGAAGAATATGATATGCCAGTACTTTTTCGGATGACAACCCGAGTCTGCCATTCCAAATCAATTGTTGATTGCAGCGACCGTCAGGAAATTGCTGATAAACCCTATGAAAAGGACATTCGAAAATACTGTCCGCTGCCAGCCTTTGCCAGAGGGATGCAGGTCAAACTTGCCGATAACTTCAAGCGTCTGGAGGTTTACTCAAATACGACACCTTTTAATTATATCGAAGACAATGGCTCCGATATTGGGATTATTGGCTCTGGTGTGGCCTATCGTTATGCCAAAGAAGTTTTTGGCAATACCGTTTCCTATTTAAAAATCGGATTCAGTTATCCGCTGCCCATGGAAAAAATTGCCGAGTTTGCCAAAGGGAAAAAGACGCTTTATATCTTTGAAGAAAATGACCCGATTATGGAAAAAGAGATCAAAGCAGCTGGTATTGACTGCATTGGAAAAGATAAGCTTCCAGCAATGGGCGAACTCACCCCAGATCGTGTCAGAAAAGCACTCTTAAACCAGGAAGCAACGATTATTCAACCCAATCCTGAGATGGTATTGCCGCGTCCGCCGGCATTTTGTGCAGGCTGTCCGCACCGTGGTGTTTTCTATGAATTGGGGCGACGAAAAGATCTGATGATTTTTAGTGATATCGGTTGTTATTCCCTGGGACTGATGCCGCCTTACAATGCCACTGACGCCATGATTTGCATGGGTGCAAGTATCAGTGCTGGTCATGGGGTCCAAAAAGCCTTTGATATTAAAGGGGATCATTCTAAAAAAGTTGTTTCGATCCTCGGCGATTCAACATTTTTCCATTCGGGAATTACCAGTCTGATGGATGTGACCTATAATAAGAGCAACACCCTGACGATCATCCTAGATAATCGCATCACCGGGATGACCGGTCACCAACAAAATCCTGGTACCGGATATGATTTAAACGGTGAAGAATCACCAATGATCGATATTGAAGCCATGGTGAAAGCCTGCGGTGTAAAGAATCTGATTTCCATTGATCCCAATAATCTGAAAATTGTCAAAGAGGCCATTGAGTGGGGGTTGAACACGGACGGTCCAGCTGTGATTATCACCCGTTGGCCATGTGTCCTGAAGAAGTTTTCAACTCAGGATATCGAAGAATTCCCAACTGCATTTAAGAAATTTTGCGCAGTTAATGTAGAAACCTGTATCGGCTGTAAAAAATGTTTAAAATCTGGTTGTCCGGCATTGGCTTTTGATATAGCTAATAAAAAATCGGGTATCCTTAAAGAGACTTGTGTTGGTTGCGGTGTTTGTGCCCAAATCTGTCCCAAACAGGCCATTGAAGTAGAGGTGAGATAGATGGAAACAAAAAATATCGTATTAGTTGGTGTTGGTGGACAGGGAACCATTCTAGCTGCCAAACTGTTAACAACTGGTTTAATGGAAGCCGGTTTTGATGTCAAAATGAGTGAAATTCATGGGATGAGTCAACGTGGCGGCTCGGTTTCTTCATTAGTACGTTATGGTGATGATGTTCAGTCTCCGGTTATCGAAATCGGCAGTGCGGATATTGTTGTTGCCTTTGAAAAAATGGAAGGACTCCGATCGCTTGAATATCTGAAGCCCACCGGGAAAATGATCGTTAATGATACCGAAATCTTCCCGCTTTCAGTCATTATTGGAGCAACGACCTATCCGGACAATATTTTGGATGAAATAAAGAGCAAAGTTAATGTTCGGGTGATGTCGGCCACAAAAATGGCAGAAGAATTGGGTAATTCTAAGGTAATGAATGTGATTCTCCTTGGTTCGATTATTAAATCCATGGGATTAACGGATATCGATTGGGATCGAATCATTTCTGAAAACGTCAAAGAACAATTTAAAGAGCTAAACATTAAAGCCCTGCATGCAGGGATGAATGCTGTATAAAAATGGAAAAAGAAAGTTCTAATTTTAAGTTTTTTCAGCATGGAGATTGTGAATATTTTCCCTGTCACAAGATTAATAATTCAGACGATTTTAATTGTCTGTTCTGTTATTGTCCGTTATATGCCCTGGGTGAAAATTGCGGTGGTAATTTTACTCGCACTGATAAAGGCATTAAAAATTGCAGTAACTGTAGTTATCCCCATCACAAAGAAAATTACGATGGGGTGTTGGAAAAACTATTAACGCTCATTGAACAACTCAAAACAACTAAAATTTAATGTGTTAAAGGAGTAGTGATATGTCAATTATTATTGGAATTGTTTTTGTGATAGCGGCTTATTTAGTCGGCAACCTGAATTTTGCATATATTCTGGTAAAATTTTTAAAGAATGAAGATGTCAGAAATTATGGCAGCGGCAATGCGGGTACGACAAATGTTCTTCGTGTAATGGGTAAAAATGTTGCGATCCCGGTTTTTGTTCTGGATGCATTAAAAGGTTGTCTGGTGATTGTGATTGGTCGTTATGTATTAAACCTCGATGAGATCTTTCTTGTTCTTGGTGGCGTTGCAGTGGTAGCCGGTCATAACTGGCCTGCATTTCTGCAGTTCCGCGGCGGCAAGGGGACAGCAACCTCATTGGGTGTTTTTCTGACCTATGATTGGCAGGTTGCTATTATTGCCATTATGATTGGACTGATTGTTTTAGGAATATGGCGAATGGTTTCATTGACCTCAATGGTCGGAATGACAATGCTTCCCATTTTTGCACTGCTCTTTGGGCGGACAATCACCGAAGTTATTTTTGCCTTTGTTTTATGTTTCTTTAGCCTGTTCCAGCATCGAAAGAATATCGGCCGGATCATTCAGGGACGAGAAAGCAAACTTGGTCAAAAGGTTAAAATGAAAAATTAGACACAACAGCTATTTAGTAAAAAGGCTCTGTAAGAGCCTTTTTATTTGCTCAAAGATGCGGTCATGAACCATGATTGAAAAACATAAAAATACATTGTGGAACACTACATATATGTTTATAATTAAAGATGTATCGCAAGATCGTGTATTGTTTGCGAGATTATATAACAGATTACATACTAGGAGGAACTGAAATTTGAAAGAATTAAATCAGCTATTTAAGCGGGTATTTACAAAACAATTGGAGAATTCTGACAAAACCGTCTACGATCTGTTTCAATGGCAAACCGTCGATGTTATCTTAAAAAACTTTAAAACCGGTGAAACCATTTATGAAATGAAAAATCTGGAATTCCCGGAGCATTATTCTCAAAATGCCTGTAATATTATTGCCACAAAATATTTTAGAAGAAAAGGCGTTCCCAATCAGTTTGGTTATGAGCACAGCATGCGCGAAATTGCCGACCGATTGGTGGGTTTTTGGACAGACGCCCTGAAAGCAGAAGGACTCATCGAAACCGATGAGGAATGGCAGATTTATTATGATGAACTGGTGTATGCTTTCTTAATGCAGATGTGGGCCCCGAACTCACCCCAATGGTTTAATACCGGTCTGATGCGCAGCTACAAGATAGCCGGTTCTAAGGACGATTTATATTATTATGATGAAAAAACCGGACAAGTGCTAGAGTCTGAAGACCGTTACACGAGAACCCAGGCCAGTGCCTGTTTTATTTTATCAATACAGGATCGCTTATTAGGTGATCACTCCATTTCTGAGCACTATGTCGCCGAAACAAAACTGTTTAAGGGCGGGTCTGGAGTTGGGACGAATTTCTCAAGTCTCCGGGGTGTCAATGAAGGTCTTTCCAGCGGCGGCCAATCATCCGGAATGATGAGTTTCCTTCAGGGATTGGATCGCAATGCCGGTGCCATCAAATCTGGCGGCACCACACGAAGAGCGGCAAAAATGGTGATCGTTGATATCGATCATCCGGAAATCGACACCTTTATCAACTGGAAGGTTAAAGAGGAACAAAAAGTTCGGGCTCTGGGTAAAATGGGTTATGACCTCTCCATGGACGGCGAAGCCTACCAAACCGTCAGTGGTCAAAACAGTAATAATTCTGTGCGGCTAAATGCCGAATTTATGCAGGCCGTCTTAAATCTGAAGCACGAGCCAGATCATAAAATCAAGTTAAAAGGTCGCGTTGATAATAAGGTGGATCGCGAAGTACCGGTTCAGGAATTATGGAACCATCTCAATCAGGCAACCTGGGAATGCGCGGATCCTGGCATTCAATTTGATGATATTTTTAATGCCTGGCATACTTGCCCGGGCGGAGAAAATGGCAATATTGATGAAAAAATAAACCGGATCAATGCCACCAATCCCTGTTCGGAATACGCATTTTTAGATGATACCGCCTGCAACCTGGCGTCAATTAATATTTTTAAATTTTACAATCAGGAAGATAACAGTTTTGATATTGATCACTATATTCATCTGGTGGGACTCATTCAATGTGCCCTGGAAGGATCGATTTATCATGGCCAATTTCCAACCAAAGACGTGGCCCGAAAAAGTTATTTATTCAGAACCACCGGACTGGGCATCGCCAATGCCGCCTCATTGCTGCTGGCATTAGGCTATCCCTATGATTCTGCTGAAAGCCGCAATCTCATCGCCGGAATTACCGGAATCATGACCGGAACATCCTATTATGTTTCGGGGTTAATGGCTGGCAAGATCGGAGCTTTTCCTAAATACGAAATAAATGAACCCTACATGAAGCGAGTCATCCGCAATCACAGCCGGGTCGCCGGAGCGCGAACCGATGCGTATGAGGAGCTGAATTATGAACCGATTAAAATTAACCACAAGCTGCTTCAGAAAATGGGCTTTAAAGATGTCAGTAATCAGTTGAAAAACGCCTGGAAATTAGCTGAAGAAGCCGGCGATCTCTATGGTTATCGGAATGCTCAGGTATCGGTTATTGCGCCAACAGGGACGATTTCATTTGCCATGGATTGCGGCGCAACATCGGTGGAACCCTTTTACAATCACGTGGTCTTTAAAAAACTGATTGGCGGCGGATCGATGGAGATTGTTAATCCGGTTATGGAAATGGCGCTTTATAATCTCGGTTACAGTGAAAAAGAAGTTGGCGATATTCTGACTTATTTACTCGAAAAAGATTCCAAGGGTTATTTTCTCCATGAAGGTGTACTTGGTGCGCCCCATATCAAGCCGGAACATTTACCTGTTTTTGATACCGCCAATACCATTTCACCAATGGGACATGTTTTAATGGTTTCAGCCATTACGCCGATGATCAGTGGGTCTGTTTCAAAAACGGTTAACCTGCCCAACGATGCAACCGTGGAAGATGTTGAAAACATTCACCTGTTAGCTTATCGAACCGGCACCAAGGCGATTGCTATTTACCGGGATGCCTGCAAAGCGTCGCAGCCTTTAAGTTCAGGAATGGCTGAAGACCACGAAAAAGCGCTGGAGGATTATTCTTACGCAGAATTGCTGGCACTGGTCAAAGCAGGTTCAACTAAAGCGTTTAACCGGTTGCGACCCGAAGGAATGCGGCTCAGTCGAACCCATGCGGCCAAAATAGGGGATATTGAGCTTTATATTACCATTGGTTTTTATGAAGATGGTGGGATTGCTGAAATCTTTGTCTCTACTGACAAAGAAGGAACGGTTGTCAAAGGATTGCTGGCTTCTTTATCCAAATCTATTTCAAATATGTTACAGTACCATATCCCACCAGATCAGATTTCAAAAATGCTTAGAGGCCAGAAATATGAGCCATCCGGATTTGTTTCCCGACATCCTTATATTAAGTTTGCCTCATCAATTTCGGATCTGATTAGTAAGGTGATCGACATTGAACATGGCGATTTTTCCAACTGCCAGGTCAAGCCCAAGAATTTTACCGTCATGAACAAGAACAATCTGATAAAAAGTGTGAGTTCAGAAGAAAACATCCCTCGGGAGTACAATAAAGACGTTTCTGGGGAAGTGTTATATGGTGAAACCTGCAGCCATTGCGGCAGTGACCGGATGATGCGAAACGGGACCTGTAAATTGTGCCTGGATTGTGGAACCACAACCGGTTGCAGCTAAAAAACCTTTGATGTTTTCCCATTGTTTGATATAATAATTAACTAGGATGTAAGAGTCCATTGGGCAATGAAAAAAAATAAAGAGCGAACAATAATTGCTGGGGGTGCAGTTTCCACAAACGATTGTGTAACGTGTAGGCGAACAGGCGTTAGCCTGTCCGCCGTACAGTGTAACAATTGTTTCGTGAGAAACTGGACACACAGCTCACGGCACTTCTTTAATAGCGACATCCCAATGGCCGATTAGATCAACCACTTAGGAGAATTAGCAATGCGAGAAAAAATTAAAGACGCAACAACGATTGTAGTAAAAATGGGAACAACGTCGGTAACCCATGCCAATGGCACCCTGGATTTTAAAAAGCTGGAAATTCTGGCCAGAGTGATGACCGACCTTGAAAATAGCGGCAAGAAAATGGTGCTGGTTTCATCGGGGGCCATCGGGGCTGGCATGAACCGGATGAAATTAAAAGAGCGCCCCAGAACGCTTAAGGAAAAACAGGCGGCCGCCTCGGTGGGCCAGGGCCTGCTGATGCGCGTCTATCACAAATTTTTTGACGAATATCACCAGACCGTGGGCCAGATTCTGCTGACCAAGGATGTTTTCAAACATACCATTAAACGAAATAATGCCAAAAATACCTTTAATGCCCTGATTGAAAGCGGAGTCATCCCGATTGTCAATGAAAATGACTGTATCGCCACCGACGAGATCCAGGAAGAATGTTTTGGTGACAACGATATTCTTTCAGCCATGACAGCCGATCTGGTGGATGCCGATCTGTTGATCATTCTTTCCGACGTCGACGGCCTGTATGACGATAATCCGGCTGTCAATAATGAAGCCCGGCTGATCCGAACGGTTCACAAGGTGGACAAAAATATTATGAAAAGTGCCGGCAACTCGGCTTCCTGTTTAGGCACTGGCGGCATGATCACCAAACTTGGCGCCGCTAAATACGCTACCGACTGCGGTATCGACATGATTATCGCCTCTGGCGAGGACTGCAAAGTTCTCTATGATATTCTGGATGGCGAAGAAATTGGAACAATTTTCTTAAGTGATTCAAACCAATGATAAAAATCGAAATTAAATATGGAGGAATCTTATGTTAAAGAAAATATTTATTGGATTTTCTGCCGTTGCAGCAGGGATGTTAATGGTTTTTGGCGGAATATATTTTGTTGAAAAAAGAAAAGAAGAAGTAATGGGTGGAAAACTAATGCGGGTTAACTACAAATTTACTAAAGAGTTTGAAGATTAAGGTTTGATATGTCAAAAGTATTTATTTTTACAGCTTCAACCGGTGCTGGCCATAATTTAGCCGCCCAGTCTTTAAAAGAGTCCCTGGATGAAGCCGGATATCAGACTGAAGTTTATGATGCCTTTAAAGAAACGAATATCACCCTGGACCGGCTGATTACCAAAGGTTATCAACAAATGGTCGTGAATGTGCCCAAGCTTTACGAGCAAATGTACAATCAGTTCAATAACATGAATCGCTTCCAACAGGGTATTTTTCAAGTACTGACCAAGGTCATGAATCCCGATATCGTGCCGCTGATTAATTCCGGAAAACCAGATTTAATTATTACCACCCACCCGTTTGTCACCAATGTACTGGGTACGCTTAAGGAACACAGTGCCTTTGATGTGCCGGTATTATCGATTGTCACCGACTATAAAATCCATACCCTTTATCTTAAAAAGATGATTGATGCCTATGTCGTCGGTAGCGACTACACCAAACAGACCATGGTTGAAAAGGGGATTTCCGAAGAAATCATCTATCCTTATGGTATTCCCATCCGACAGACCTTTTTAAAAAACAATCATCTCGAGCGAAAAGAAATTAGCGACGTGGCCGGAACCATTTTGTTAATGGCCGGCAGTTTGGGCAGCAAACAAATGGAAAAGGCTTTTTCATCGTTGCTGAAGGTTAAAGAAAAGATTCGCATTATTGTTGTCTGTGGCAACAACGCAAAAATTGAAAAAGAAATCAAGAATCTCTATGCCCGGGAAGCAGTGGCCGATAAAATTGTGGAGATCCACGGCTTTGTCAACAATGTGTCCGAACTGATGGATCAATCCGATGCGATTATTTCTAAACCGGGTGGCCTAACCACGACAGAAGCCATCGTTAAAAATATTCCTATGATCATTCCCTTTTATTATCCCGGCCAGGAAGAAGAAAATGCCGATTACCTGGTTGATGGGGGAATGGCCATTAAAGTTGATAAGATAAAAGATTTGACCTCAATGGTTGATTTTTTGTTTGAAAATAAATATATCATTAAACGGATGTCCGAAAACATGTCGGAAGAAGCTCAAAAAAGATCCATGAGTAAAACACTTGACCTATGTAAAAGCTTAATTGCCGATTATACGACCAGAAAAGCACTCCCAGAACCGCTTCAAGATCCCTACAAAATCAAAGAAATTAAAGACCATTAAGAATCTAGCAGGTGAAAAAATGAAGAAAGAAATGTCAAAAACGTACGATCCCAAAGAAGTAGAAGATAAAACCTATGCCAGTTGGCAGGAAAAAGGCTATTTTAAGCCGGAAGTCAATCCCGACGGCAAACCATTTACGATTGTGATGCCGCCCCCAAATATCACCGGGCAACTCCACATGGGGCATGCCTTTGATGGGACCCTTCAGGATGTCCTGACCCGATATAAACGAATGGATGGTTATTCAGCCCTGTGGTTACCGGGAACGGACCATGCCAGTATTGCCACCGAAGTCAAAGTGGTCGATAAGCTCCGGGAAGAAGAAGGCAAAACCAAGCAGGAGATTGGCCGGGAAGCCTATCTGGAACGCGCCTGGGACTGGGCCCTGACTTACAAAAGCCGGATTACCGACCAGCTTAAAAAACTGGGCGCCTCCTGTGACTGGAGCCGGGAACGGTTTACCATGGACGAAGGCTGCAGCCAGGCGGTTAACGAAACCTTTGTTAACCTGTATGAAAAAGGTTTAATTTATAAGGGCAGCCGGATTATCAACTGGTGTACCACCTGTAAAACAGCGCTATCCGAAGCCGAGGTGGAATATGCCGAGCATCAGGGCAATTTATGGCATATCCGCTACCCACTGACTGATGGTGATGGCTATCTGGTGGTGGCCACCACCCGGCCTGAAACCATGCTGGGGGATAGTGGCGTTGCTGTTCATCCTGAGGATGAGCGTTATCAGCATCTCATCGGTAAAACGGTGAAGCTGCCGCTGCTTGACAAAGAAATACGAATTGTGGCTGATGACTATGTCGACATGGGTTTTGGAACCGGGGTAGTTAAAATGACGCCTGCCCACGATCCTAATGACTATGAGGTCGGACTGCGCCATAATCTGGAACAGATTCGGGTGCTTAACGATGACGGCACCATGAATGAGCTGGCCGGAAGTTATGCCGGAATGGATCGCTATGACTGTCGTAAAGCCGTTGTCAAAGATCTGGAAGCATTGGGACTGCTGGAAAAAATTGAAGAACATCAGCATAATGTCGGCGAATGTTACCGCTGTTCAACCACTGTCGAAACCATGACTTCCGAACAATGGTTTGTCAAAATGGAACCATTGGCAGAACCAGCCCTGAATGCAGTACGCAATCACGAGACCGATTTTATTCCTGAACGATTTAATAAAATCTATTACAATTGGTTAGAAAACATCAGAGATTGGTGTATTTCACGGCAATTGTGGTGGGGACATCGTATTCCTGCTTATTATTGTGAGGATTGTGGGGAGATGATGGTTGCCAGACAAGCGCCACAAAACTGTTTGAAATGTGGCAGCACGAACATCAGCCAGGATGAAGATGTCCTGGATACCTGGTTCAGCTCGGGACTATGGCCTTTCTCAACCTTGGGTTGGCCGGAAAACACCGTTGATTTGAAAAAGTTCTATCCCACCACCGTACTGGTAACCGGCTATGATATTATTTTCTTCTGGGTTGCCCGGATGGTCTTTATGGGTCTCTTCGAGATGGGGGAAACGCCCTTTAAAGATGTCTATATCCATGGATTAGTGAGAGATTCTCAGGGACGCAAAATGAGCAAATCCCTTGGAAACGGCATCGATCCGCTGGAACTGATTGAAACCTATAGCGCTGATGCTCTGCGTTTCACTATTATTACTGGTAATTCAGCCGGAAACGATATTCGCTGGCAGGATGAAAAAGTCGAATCCAGCCGCAACTTCCTGAATAAAATCTGGAACGCTGCCCGTTTTGTCTTAATGAATCTGGATGATGATATTATGGACAAAAAAGACGAAGCTTTGGCCAATCTTGAGAATACCGACAAATGGATTCTCAGTCGGATGAATACTATCGTTGCGGAAGTTAACCATAATATGTCCAAGTATGAACTGGGTATCGCCGCATCAAAAATCTATGATTTTGCCTGGAATGAGTATTGTGACTGGTACATCGAACTGGTTAAACCACGTTTATACGGGGATGAGGCACAGACCAAAATTTCAGCCCAGTATACCTTAAGAGTGGTCCTGGATACGATCCTGCGATTACTCCATCCATTTACACCCTTTATCACCGAAGAAATCAACGGTTATCTGCCGGGAACCACCGGCGATATTATGGTAGCTCAGTGGCCGCACTTTAATGAAGCCCTGGTCTTTCCCGAAGACGAAAAACAGGTCGAGTTCTTAATGGAAGCCATTCGCAGCATCCGCAACATTCGGGCTGAAATGGATGTGCCCAATTCGAAGAAAACCCAGTTATTCCTGATTTCCAATAATCAGGATCATCTGTCATTGATGGCGGACTCCCTCCATTATTTCCAGAAGCTGGCCTCGGTGTCAACAATTCTACCGATTACCAAAGCCGAGATTCAGGAAAATTATGTTTCGGCAGTGGTGGAAGACCTGGAAATCTATATTAACCTGGACGAGCTGGTGGACAAAGAAAAAGAAATTGCCCGACTCGAAGCCGAGAAAAAGAAACTCCAGCAGGAAATTGACCGGGTGACCCAAAAATTGGGAAACAAAGGTTTCACTGATAAAGCGCCAGAAAAAGTGGTCGAAATCGAACGGGACAAGCAAAAGAAATTCATGGAAACCATGGAAAAAGTGCTGGAACGGTTGGATTATTTTAAAAGATAATACCTGCCTATCATTTTACCAAATGTTAATTTTAAAATAACTTTATAAGGTCAACCAAAGCCCAGAGCAGCCTGAAGCCATTTCAGCGTTGTTCTGGGTTTTTTGTCGCGAGATTTGTGTCGAGCTAAGGCGTCCTGGGTTATCATTAAATAAAACACATCGCGACACAGTCACGCTTATTATTAAGTGTATAAAAAGATGCTGCGTTGCTTGGGGAGTGAAAGTTACTCTAGTCAGTAGCGCAGAAAAAGCTTATAATTAATAAGTCGAGCTAAAAAAGAATAATATAAAAATAAACCCAATCAGTTCAGACATGACAAAAGAAATCAGGAGAAAAACAATCATAGCTCAGACCATTTTCATTCAGAAAGGTGGTGAATCCATTGCCGAAACAGGCTAAAACAGTAAAAATCCGTAAGCATGAAAGTAAATGGATCGGGACTTTTCTTTTCGTGTTGCTGCTTTTTTCCTTGATCATGACCGGGTGCGCCCAAAACAGCAGCACCGCGATTTCAGGAAACTGGGAAAAGACCGTCGCACCCAATCAAACATCGAATCTGACCGGATATGTCATCGCTGACGATGGCACCATGACTCTTTACACGGGTTATGATCAGAACCTGACAATTACGGATTATGACTGGCACATCGATAAAAATAATCCGACGCTGTTGGATATTGACAGCCGCACCAATCAGGAAGAGCATCAGCAAGCCTGGTTTTTTATCGCTGATGAATGTCTCTATCTCTGCTTTGATCTTAAAGCGACAAGGACCGATGTCATGTCGGCAGAAAACCAGTATGTCAAAACGGATCGGTTTTCTTTTTCCGATTTGATCCCGGCGGCAGAGTTGGCTAAAGACAAAGCGGCCAAAGATGCCGCAATCAATTGCACCTTGACGCCGGAAGCAATCATTTTGAAACTTAAAGACCGGGGCTTGCCGGTCGGTACGGTGCTAGTTTATTCCAGTGACACAGGGGAAGAGCATCTGCTGAGTCAACCTAATATGCACCTTGCCAAAGCCGCCCGTTTTGAGGATACAACTGTGTCGCAGGATCCGGATGCAACCGAACCCATCGGTGGATCGGTGGAAGTATTTACCAATTATACGCTTGCCAAACAGCGCTATGATTATCTGAGCGTTTTTGATGAAGAAGCCGGATATACTTATCATTCGGGAAATGTGCTAGTGCGTGTGGATCATGCCGTCACTTCAAATCAGGCTGTCCAATACGAGCAGGCACTTTACGAAATCGTCCAATAAAGAGCCCCGCTGCCAGGTCATACCCGAGGCTCCGTGGTGATTTCCTTTCCTACTGGTAAATTATTTGTGGGGGACAGCTTGAGGAGAAAAGAGGATTTTATGAATTTAAAAGATCGGAGCACACGTGACAGATAAAAATAAAAAATCAATGAGATCGGACTATCAGACAATTTTTAAAAAAGCCTATCATTTGATGGATGAAGCGATCATAGCGGGGAACTGTGGTGAATTATGCGGTTATCATTGTTGCCGCCGTCTTGATGCCGACGGTAAGCGATTGGGCATGTATTTATTACCGCTTGAATATGAATATATGCAATGTGAGGTCGTTACCGATTACGATATGCACAGTCAACTGCACTATAATATGCCCCCTAAAATTAAGAAATATTATTATATCTATTGCCATCTGGCCGAAGGTTGCCTGAGAGATCATCGTCCCATTCAATGCCGAACCTACCCCTTTGAACCCCATCTCGAAAATGGTGTCTTATCACTGGTGATTGAAAAAGAGCAGATTCATGGCTGTGTCCTGATAAAACGCATGCCAGAGTGGCGCCAGGCCTTTATCGATGGTGTTTATAATGGTTGGCTTGAACTGATGAAGATCCCAATCATTAAGTATAACATTGAATATTTTTCAAAAGAGCGAATCGCCGCCAATAATATTATGATACGATATACATCAAATGGAATAGAAGCAGAAAGAAACGAGGAATGATGAAACAAACGGTCTTAATCATTAATATTGCCACCCTGCTGGTGACATTGTTTTTAATTTATGTTAGTTACCGGCATCGTCATGACAAGGGTGGCCTGCCATTTTTATGTACGATGATACTGCTTTTGTCTTGGGTAGCCGGTTCGACCATTGAAATGTTTGCCCAAAGCTACGAAGCCAAGGTATTCTGGCGGAATTTTATTCAAATCGGGATGGCCTTTATTCCCATTGCCAATCTCTGGTTTGTCATTGAATATACAGAAAACAAAAACAAATATCTCAAATATACGGTGTGGCTGGCAGCGGTGATCAGCCTGATCGGGATTATTTTAACCTTTACAAACCCGATGCATCATCTGATCCGCAAAACGGTGGAACTGGTTGAAATCAACGGTCACTGGAGCCTGTTCGTGGAACCGGCATTCTGGGGCAGTATGTTCGTGCTTTTACGCTTTGCCCTGATGTTGTTTTCGATCATCCTTTTGATCCTATTTCAAATCCGCATTTTCAGAAGCGGTCAGAAACAGGTGCTTTACATCCTGATCGGGTTTATTCTGGCGCTGACCTTGTTACTCATCAAGAACTACCTGTTGGTGGAGTCAGAGGAAATTTTTCCGATGTCGGTGATCTTTTTAATTCCTAATCTGTTTATCGCCTATAGCATCTATCGCCACAATTTCTTAAAGATCGCCCCGCTGGCCAAGGATTGGATCATCAATTCCCTGCCGGATGGCATCGTGGTTCTATCTGCCGCTGGGGAGATTGTGGAAGTAAACCCGTCAGCCGAGACATTTTTCCGGCGTTTTACCGAACAGGAGGCGGCCTGGGAAAACCAGAAAGCATCAGCCAAAAAGCTCATAAACCGGGATTTTACCAAATACTCGGCCTTTCTTCACGCCCAATCGTTATGGCAGGAGGGCCTGATGCAGAGAAAAAACGGCATTGTTGAACTCGAACTGAAAACGCCCTCTGGGGACAGACAGTTCTACGAAATTGATCTGCATCACTTTATTAATGACCGGCATCATTATTCCGGCAGCGTTTCAGTGATCCACAATGTGACCAGCTCCCGACTCGAACGACAGACCCTGAAACGAGAAGCGGAGATGGATCGGCATATTCAGGTGCTCAATAAACAGGCCTACATTGATTACGTCAATGCATCTACTGCTGCCCCTGTGTCATTGCTGATTATCGATATTGATAAATTCAAGGCCGTCAATGACCAGTACGGCCATCCCGTGGGTGATGTTGTGATCTTAAAAATTGTGGATGCTGTCAAGCAGTGTATTCGAAAAGATGACCTGATCGGCCGGCTTGGCGGAGATGAGTTCAGCTTGACACTGCTGGGCTGCGGCAAAGAGCAGACCCAGATCATCATTGCGCAGATTCTGGAACAGATTCAAAAAGAAACCGCCAACGTGCTTGATGAAATGGTCACAGTCAGCATTGGTGTCGTAACCGATCAGAGCTTGCCGGACTGCAACTTCGAGACGCTGTATCAAAAGGCCGACGAGGCTTTATACGCGGCCAAAAAAGCGGGCGGTAATCAGGTGATGTTTTATGAAGAATTAAAAAGAATTGAAAATCAACAGTAAGAATCAGTAAATAAATAAACGAATGAGCAGCGGTGAGCAGACCGGGCTACGTCAACAGCTTCAGCACTGAGGAATAAAGATCCTGGGTATTTTCTTTCCAACGATTGCAGATATCCAGGGCCAGCTTTAGGGTGGGTGCATTTAATGATATTTCCATCAGGACAACATTATTCTCGTGAAGTTTTAATTCAACCAGATAATCGGTTTCCCCTAATTTCTGGTAGTTTGCGGTAATTTTCACTTCTTTGAAAATCTTTTCCCGGTTTTCTTTAAGATAGAGATCGATCATATCGGTAATATAAGCCGGAATTTTATCACAGAAAAGCGTCAGTGCTTCTTTACCCATTGGGGACAAGGTCAGTACCGATTTTCCGTCATAATCCAACGTGGTAAGGAATTCATCTTTGATCAGATCATCAATGTATAATTGAATGTCAAAGTAACCGATCTGTAAATTTTCTATGATGATCAGGGCTACCTGTTCCCTGGTTAAGGATGTTTTGATTTTTTTTAATACATAGAGTATGATTAATTTGTCTTCAGCCTGCTGTTCAGAATTAAAGAGCATCAATACCACCACCTTTATTTTTCTATAAATATTGTAACATATCAATGGGGTAATTTCCCTATTTCTATGTAAAAAAGAGGAAAAAATGATAAAAGAAATTAATAATATACAACCAGAACATAAAAATTTCGATAACAATGCGATTCAAAAACTGGCTAAATCTCTGGATGCGACAGAAATTGGTTTTGCCGATTTATCGGTATTACCTGCGCCTAAACGGATGGGGTATGCCAATGGGATTACCATCGTCATTAAGCTTTCGGACGGTATTTTAAATCAAATTGATACGGAACCGACCCAAACTTATTTCAGCCATTATCGCAGTGTCAATCGGCTGATCGATGATATCAGCCTGCGGATTCTTTTATTTTTAGAAGCACAGGGCTACCCCAGCGTCGCTATTCCGGCATCGCAATCGGTAACAGATCCCGAAGACAGCTTTACCGGAGCCTTTCAGCATAAAACCGGAGCGGTTTTGTCCGGCCTTGGCTGGATTGGACGCAGCGCCTTGTTTATCCATAATAGTTATGGCCCCCGAGTCCGGTTAGGAACGGTCTTAACCAATGCGCCCGTAAAAGTCGGAACCCCAATAACAGCAAGCGGTTGTGGTGCCTGTCGCAACTGTGTCACTGCCTGTCCGGCGATAGCCATCGAAGGACGGCTTTGGGAGTTTGGCCTACCTCGAAATGAACTTTATGATGCTTTTTCCTGCAGTCAGCATATGAAAGAAGCTTATCACCATATCGGTCGGGGCGTTGTCTGCGGTTTATGTGTGGTGGCCTGTCCAGTTGGAAAATAAGCTACTATTGAAAGAACGTGATTAATAGAAAGTGATTGACAAAAATGAAGCGTTTTTTCGTCGGATTCGCATTATATAATTGCTTAAATAAGCTTTAATTGTGAAAAATTCTTAAATAGGTTTTTTTTTCTTGAAAAATATTATATAATAGAGTAGAAGAACTGCCGGCTGGTTTTGCATGGCAGTTTTTAAATTGTAAAGAATCAAGAGAGATGCGTTGAAAAAATTTATTATAAACGGTGTGCAGGATGACAGCATACTCTACGAAATGGAAGTCGAGGCAGGCGATGTTCTGCTATCAATAAATGGTATGCCCGTAACAGACGTGCTGGATTATCGCTATCTGATAGCCGATGACACCCTAGTCGTTGAAATTGAAAAGCCGGATGGCGAAATATGGGAACTGGATATCGAAAAAGAATTTGAGGAAGATTTAGGGGTTGAGTTTCCCGAAGAAATGATTGGTACAAAAACCTGTAAAAACAACTGTATCTTCTGCTTTATCGACCAGCTCCCAACTGGGATGCGAGAAAGCCTATATGTCAAAGATGATGATGAACGGTTGTCATTTCTGACCGGCAATTACATCACCATGACGAATCTTACTGAAGCTGAGTTAAAGCGGATTATTCGCTACCGGATCATGCCGATGAATTTGTCGATTCATACCACTAATCCCGAGCTGCGGCGAAAGATGCTTAAAAACCGTTTCGCTGGAGATGTGATGTCATATCTGGAAGCCTTTCGGGACAATGGCATTCAAATGAATGGACAAATCGTTTTGGTTCCTGATTATAATGATGGGGCTGAGCTTGAGAAAACACTCAAAGATTTAACCGCATTCTATCCCATGCTTCAATCGGTGTCAGTTGTTCCCGTGGGTCTTTCCAATCACCGTCAGGGCTTGGAACCCCTACGGTCGTTTACCCGGGAAGACGCCTTAAAAACCCTGGAAATTATTAACTCGGTTCATGATGCAATGGAAAAAGAACACGGCGATGGCTTTGTCTATCCCAGCGACGAGTTTTATTTACTGGCCGAACAACCGATCCCGGACATTGATTATTATAACGGCTTTCCCCAGATTGAAAACGGGGTAGGTATGATGGCTGATTTTAAGGCCTCAATCGATGATTCATT
Source organism: Acetobacterium woodii (assembly GCA_016213825.1). GTDB lineage: Bacteria > Bacillota > Clostridia > Eubacteriales > Eubacteriaceae > Acetobacterium > Acetobacterium woodii_A. The sequence continues at coordinate 145,004 of JACQZP010000020.1, forward strand.
ACATCAGTTAAAAGAAGCTAACCGCGAATTGATTCAGCAAGGTGAGACTTATAAAAGAATTGGGATTATCACCGGTAATGCGGCATTTGACTATATCTGTAGCCTGGTTGCCGATATTAAAAAAACATTGCCTCAGCTGGATCTGGAAGTATTTCCGTTAACTAATCATTTCTTTGGTGAAGCCATCACGGTATCCGGCCTGCTGACCGGTACTGACATTGTTGGGCAAATCAAACCAATGCTTGTTGACAACCCCAGAGACTTACTGCTTGTTCCAGAAAATGCGCTGCGCAGCGGAACCCACACGCTGCTGGATGACTGGACACTGGAAACACTCAGTGAAGCGCTGGCTGTCACCGTTCAGGGCGTTCCTGTTATGGGCGAAGACCTGATAAACACACTATTAGAACCAAATAAATTATGATTATAGATTAAGTGAGGAAAAATTAATGCCAAAGCCTATTGTAGCAGTGGTTGGTCGCCCGAATGTGGGAAAATCGACCCTGTTTAATAAATTAGTTGGAGAACGAATTGCCATTGTTGAAGATACCCCTGGAGTAACCAGAGATCGGATCATTGCTGATGCCGAATGGCAAAATCACCATTTTACCCTGATTGACACCGGTGGGATTGAACCCCATACCAAAGATGACATCTTATTGCAGATGCGAGTGCAAGCTGAAATAGCTATTGATATGGCTGATCTGATTGTTCTGATGGTTGACGGTCGGGAAGGGATGACCGCTTCGGATCTGGAAGTAGCCAATATGATCCGAAAGCATGACAAAGATGTTTTATTAGCCGTCAATAAGGTTGACAGCCTAAGCCTGGAAAATAATGCCTTTGAATTCTATAATTTGGGAATCGGCGAACCACTACCAATTTCTGCCGAGCAGGGATTGGGTTTGGGAGATTTTCTGGATGAAATTATTAACCACGTTAAGCGTTATTATGACGAAGAAGAAACTGAAGATGATCGCTTAAGAGTCGCGGTTATCGGGAAACCAAATGTAGGGAAGTCCACCCTGATTAACAAGGTACTGGGCGAAGACCGTCTGATTGTCAGCGATATTCCCGGGACCACCCGGGATGCCGTGGATACCAGTGTCCGATACGACGGACAAGACTATGTTTTAATTGACACCGCCGGATTAAGACGAAAGAAAAAGATCTACGAGGATATTGAACGTTACAGTATTATCCGAGCGATCGCCGCTGTTGAGCGAAGCCAGGTAGTGCTGGTGCTGATTGATGGATCCCAGGGTGTTACCGAACAGGATGCCAAGATTGCCGGGATTGCCCATAATCGTTCCAAGCCATCAATTATTATTGTCAACAAATGGGACGCCGTTGAAAAAGACAATAAAACCATGAAAAAGATGGAAGGGGATATTCGGGACGCACTTTCCTTTATGGATTATGCGCCGATCATTTTCATCTCTGCCAAAACCGGACAACGTCTTGGTAAAATATTTGAAACCATCGAGTTTGTAAAAGCGCAAAGTGCTAAACGAATTACCACCGGTAAGGTCAATGAAGCTTTGGCTGAATTTGTCATGATGAAACAACCGCCATCTAAACATGGTCGACGATTAAAACTTTATTATGCATCCCAGGTAGCCATTAATCCGCCAACATTTGTGGTGTTTGTAAATGACATGACATTGGTCCATTTTTCATATCAGCGTTATCTGGAAAACAAGCTCCGGGAAACCTTTGATTTCTTTGGAACACCGATTCGCTTTTTTATCAGAGAACGATCTGAGTAAGATAAGAATTTTAAATAAGAAATATCAAAATCAAAGTAGCGAAAATTCTTTGCAGAACAGCTGTAAGAATTTTCGCTACTTTTTATGGTTATGATTAAAGGTCAAAAATGTTTTGTCGCGAAATGTAAGTTTCGTGACAAAATGGGCTAAAATTATTATATTTTATTTTACAGAAAATGTCAAACACACTTTGCTAATATTCCCACCATTCACTTAGTTAGGTTTCGTTTTTTCTCAAATTTGACATTTTCATTTCTAAA
>JACQZP010000004.1 GCA_016213825.1 Acetobacterium woodii
AACCGAGTTGATGGACGTACTATCCGAAGAAATCTGTAATCTGGCTACGTCTCAGCCTCTTTTGCGTGGTTGCATCCAGCAATCCGGGCTACCTCTTTTTTTACCCTAATCGTTGCATTACTTATGCGGCATTCTATAATGAACCGAGTAATGATCCTGGTAAAACCGGGGTCAGCGAATATTGTCAACGCTGCAAGGCTTAAAAATGTATACCATATGCCTTGTTGTTGAGGTGTTAGAAATGCCACAATAAAAAAATGGATAAAGGTCCCTTGATTAGTCGAAAAAATATATTGTCCAACGTCCAAAAAACGGCGCCATCTATATCCATCCTATTGACAATAATGTTTTTTATATTCACTGAGTCTGATCACATCCTGCTAAGTCTTTGCATTTTGCACATAATACATCATATTTTTGTCATTTCAAAAATGCCACACCCATAGTTACAATCATAGTTATTGGATATATTCTTCTCGCTCAACATAACATTCTCATGCAAATTTCCGCGATCATCTACATATGCAAAGTAATCGATGCTAAATTTTCCTTGAAATATCTCAATCAGATATTTAAGGGAAAATACTCGGTGTGCATTAAATTCTATGCGCTGAGGCCCTATAGGAGCAGAAAAATAGAATTTCCCATTTTTTTGTAGTATCTTATAAATATTGTTGAGGCCGTCAATGTGTCCATTAAAATTGACTCGGTCGCCATATCTTCCTAGCCCGAAATGCTCCAAAGCATGTAAACATGAAAGAGAGTCACAATAATTAAGTAAATTATCCTGCAAGTCAGCCACTATATCAATTTGGGAAAATTTAATGTTTTTTATATTAATGGAGAGTGGCCTTATATCAATAACCTCAATCCGTCGATATGATGCCACGTGGGCAACAAATCCTTCTATGCAAGAGCCAATATCAACATGGATAATTGGCTTGTTTGAATATATTCTTTGAGCCACCAATAAGTCTTGATGAAAATAATGCCCTTTTGCCGTTCCGCTCTCTGAGAACCTATCCTCTATACATGGATAAAGCACTACTAATGGGAACAGCATATCTGAGCTAACAGACTGCTTTCTAAGCGTATGGAGATCATGAAAAAAATGCGGTATACCGCCAACGGCATTAATAGTTTTACGAAGATCAATACCAAGTGATACCATGAGTAAGTATACCCATCGCAGACGTGACTTCATTTTTTGAACGTCTTTCCGAGATATTTGCATAATAATTAGTCGTTATACGCTCATTGAATCTATCGATAGTATTTCATCCACGCCAATATGCGTTGAATGGCTTTGTCAATATCCGTATAGATATTTATACCTAATTCCGATCGTCCATGCGTGATATCGGGCACGTACCGCGCTGGCTTGGATTTCATATTTGGTTTCGACACAACTATCACTTCCACTGAAGTATCCAGAAGAAATAACCTTATTAGCCAATTCTAAAATTGAAATTGATTCATCCGATCCCACATTATAAACCCGCCCAACAGAACTTTGAAGCAAGATTTTCCATAACATTGCCGTCAAATCTGCTGCATAGCAATATGATCGCACCGTTGTCCCGTCGCCTTGGATCGTTAAAGGACCTCCTTGCAGGCCATCGCGTATAAAATCTGTTATTGCAAATCCGGAATTTAAATCTTGATAAGGACCTACGAAAGTAAAGGGACGCGCTATATGCATAGGAAGACCATGCCTTTGATGATATAGGGTACAAAGCATTTCTGCATATCGTTTGGCTTCGCCATACGCCGACCGGATATTCGTAACATCTAGGGCGCCAAGATAATCCTCAGGAATTCTCTCCAAATCAGGCGGCTGCACTCTATATACTGCCCCGGAACTGACAAATAAAAAACCTTCGATATCTTTTTGTATGGCCATTTCCAATACTCGGCGCGTTCCTCTGACTCTGGGGCCGCTGCATGAATTATAAAGTCACATTTATCATCTGGATACTTAAAATCAGTAATGTCTGCCGGCAACAAGACGATTCCTGGATTTGAGGCCAGATGGAGCGCCTTACGGGCAAATGCCTCAGGGTTTCGCGTTGGAACATAGACTCTACAAGGTTGATTGGAATTTTTATTTAACCAAGAGATCGTTTCCAAGAGCCACGTGCCGATGAAACCCGTTCCGCCGGTAATCAATACTCGTTTACCTTGTAAGCGGTTAAGATCGTTCCCGACTATTTTAAAGATACATTCAATATCTTCCTGAACAATTGGACGAGTCAAAATGCTCACCATACATTACAGGAAATATTGCCTGCATCCCGCATCCGGTTCAGCACGTCATACTTGCAGAATGTATCCATGTTTATCCAGGTTACGGAAAGGGTTAGAAACCTTGCTGTCCAATTATCTTGCATAAGATGCCAAAATACGTCTTATAGAGCCAAGTCTACGACCGGAGGACTAACTTACCAGTTGTTCCTAATTTCGTCAAATTCTACAAAAGGGAAGATGGGGTATTACTGGAAGAACTCTCTTCTCTTTTCACGCAGCCTTACCGGAAGAACACGCCTATATATAGCTGCAATATAGGTTATGCAAATCTCTTTATGCAAAGTCAACGTCAACCTTGGCCTACTCCATAATAAACTTAATATTTCAAATAAATGCCTGAACGGAAACGAAGATAGTCGGCGCACCCGCGCCTGGGCTACTATTTTCTCATACCAATAGGGGCGGGGCTTAAATTCATACACGAAAGGTTCCCTTTTTCGAATCTTGGGAAGCAACTTTTTTAGATAGGCACGATCTTCATATTCAGCAAGGACTTTGGAATGCAGTTTTTCAGCATGATAGACACGTCGAGTCTCATCTTCTAATAATAGGTTTATCAGATCCAGACATTCTTTAAAGGAGGTAAATGTTGGAACTTCATCTTCCGAAAAGAGAAGACTGAGCGAAGGAGCGTATTCTGAGATACACGCAGTTTTACAAAGACCAGACACTATAGGTCTACCCCTCATCCCTAACAGATAACTAAAAAATTCTTCGGCAGGTCTTAATTTAGTTTCAGGTGCAGTAGGTGAAATGAGATGCGATTTAGAAAGATCTAACACGATCTTGGTTCTGTTAATAATCGCGCCTAACTCTTCAAAGGGAACGAAATTATTTCCATGCCCAATAACGGTAACTGCGACGCCATTAGCACGAAGATAATTTATATATTCTTTCCTGCCACATTTACTCATGGTGCCACAAAACAATACGTCTATATCTTTGGCGCCATCCCTCTCATAAAAAACACTCTGATCACCTTCTAACGGCATAAACTCCGCTTTAAAACCTTTTGCCCTATAAAGTAATACAGAAATTGGTTCAACCGTCAAAATTAAATCTGAATAAGCTGCGGTAATTGAATTAAAATCGTGCATCAAAGCATCGTCCATAACGATGCTTACTTTTACAACACTATTGCTAATATTTCTAATAAATTCAAAATCAAATTCTGGATAATACTCAACATCAATCAGAACAATATTAATCTTATTAAGCAGAATATATTCGTTGATGATTGATAGTGTTTTTTTATAACCATTTAACGCTACAAGATCTGATAAATATAAAATCGAAACATTAAATTCGTGGCTAAACTTATTAACGACAAGAAACTCCCCAAGTGAATAGGATTTGAAAAGAGCAAGAACGTTTGGTTTTTTGGAACTAACCGTTGCCATTTGAACGTTTTCGCCTTTCTCTACCATGACCGTTTTGTTGCCCCCTTTATTCTTCAGAAACTTGATTGGCTACTTTGTATGATTCCGGTGTACCAATATCTATAAGCTTTGACTTACAACAATACCCACCTATCGATATTTTATTTATTAATGCCGGCATCAGCCCTTTTTCTAAAGAATAAAACGCATTGGGTTCAATTGATGCATCTATCAATTCCCTTGGAAACAAGTATATTCCCGCGTTAACCCAACCGGTTTTTATCTCGGTTGATTTTTCTATAAAGTCAGTAATGACCTGCTTTTCATTTATTTTTACAGAACCATAACGACTGACATCGTAAACCTCTGACAAGACCATCGAGATCTTGAACTTATTATCAAAATGCCAACCCAGGAAATAACCTAAATCAGCATTAATAAAGGAATCTCCGTTCATTAACAGTATATGACTCGTTTCAATCAGAGGTATGGCATATTTTACGGCACCGCCCGTCCCAAGAGCATACGGTTCCTGTGAATATTTAATGGACAAGTTTCGATATTCATAGCCCAGGGTCTCGATCATCATTTCTGCTAAATAACCAACACACAAAATAACTCTTTTAAATCCCGCTTCAATTAGCTGATCCATTATAAACGTAATAAAGGGGCGTCCTCTAACGACGGCCATTACTTTAGGTATGTCTGAGACGATGGCATGCAATCTTGTACCTCGCCCCCCTGCAAGAACTACAGGCGTTACATTGTGTATATACGGTTGCATCGGGTTCCAAGCGATTGAATGAAATAGATTTATAGGAATGGCTATGTCGAATAAAAAACCAAATGTGATCCGAGATTTTCAAAACGGATAGGTACAAGTAGCAAATCTTTTAATTTATCCTTCACTTTATCCTGATTCTCAGGCGGAACAAATAGAAGGATAAATCCGCCGCCACCGGCCCCGCATAATTTTCCGCCTATGGCACCGGAATTGATGGCGGCCTGGTAAATATCATCTATGCTGCCATTGGAAATTAGTTTTGTCAGTTGTCTTTTAACCATCCATGATTCGTGGAGTAATTTCCCAAACGCATCGAATTTTTCAACAGGCCCGTTGAGGATGTTGATTGCCTCGTCCACCATTTCTTTCATTAGGTTAAGTTCCTTAACCTTTTGGGGTGTCCGCTCAATTTGCTCTTTAGAAACTTCACTTGCATACCTTGAGTATCCCGAAAAATAGAATAAGAGGCAACTTTGAAGATATTCGAGCTTTTCACCATTTAAGGGAATGGTCTGAACAAAAATCCCATCCTTTCTACCCCCGAACTCAATGCGATTGAAGCCGCCGAATGCCGACGCAGTCTGGTCCTGAGAGCCGACTGACTCACCAATAATATTTTGTTCAACATGGATGGCATCAAAGGCAAGCCGCCTTTTTGTAACCACTTCTCCTTTTAAAGCATATAAGGCATTCAGCAACCCTACGGTAAATGACGAACTCGATCCAATACCGGACATGGCAGGAAGATCCCCGGTATGAACGATTTCCACACCTTTATCTATTTCCATATACCGCAGGCACTCACGTACCGATGGATGTACTATTTCATCAATCGTTCGCGTATCTTCCTTTTTGGTATATCTTATGCGGAATTTGTGATCGAAAAACGGGGGCAAGTACCGACAAGTAATATAACAGTACTTATTGATAGTTGTGCTTAGAACCGCGCCGCCGTGCTCTTTATAAAAAACAGGATAATCCGTCCCGCCGCCGAAGAATGAGATCCGAAAAGGGGTTCGCGTTATAATCATAGGGCACTCCTATACCAATCAATGGTTTTTTTCAAACCTTCTTCGATGGGCGTTTTTGCTTTAAATCCAAGCAATACATTTGCCTTTGATGGATCGATTAACCGTTTTGGGATCATGGTTGGTTTGGAGGCGTCATACACAATATTGGCATTGTCATAACCATCAAGCCTAAGCATTTGTTCCAGAAGATCGCTTAGGACATATTGATTGCCGCTGGCTATATTGATAACGTCAAAACCATTGATTTTTTCCATGGCAAGTAATAATCCCTCAACAACATCATCTATATATATAAAATCTTTTATGTCTCTGCCGTCTCCCCAAACAGAAATGGGATCATGCCTTTCAACAACACGGCGAATGAGGGCAGGCAGAACATGGGAGGTTCCCCACTCAAAGTCGTCGAGAGGCCCATATATATTTGCGGGCCTGATAATAACGGTCTGCATAGGCGTTTTGATACGGGTTGCATACATTTCACACATCAGTTCGCTGAAACGCTTCATCCAGGCCACGATGAAATACTTTTCAAAGAATTCGTTTGTAACATCGCCTTCTTTTACCGGGTAATCCGTAACGGGATAAACAGTATTTGTGCTTATAAATAGGACCTTTTTCACACCAGCGGCATAAGCCGCCTCCAGCATCAGGGCATTCATGATGAGATTTGGCGTCAGATGAACAAGCGGCGTCTTCTCCATGACTGCCGCACCGGACGTATTTGCGGCGCATAGAAAAACATAATCCATTTCATGACAAACCTTTGCACAATCTTCAGGCTTTTGCAGGTCGCATTGAACGTATTCAATGCGATCATCTTTTATAACGGCTTTCTTTTTATGCAGCGTTGCCCTGACATTTGCGCCCAGTTCGGCCAGTCGTTTAACTAAATTGGCGCCAACAAACCCTGCCCCTCCAGTGACAAGTATATTCTTATCTGAAAACATGCTAAAGCCTCTTTGAATTATGATGGATTATTAATCAACGAAGTGCCCGGATTCATCCCTGCGCGAAAGGATGGGATTTTTTACCGGCCACCAGATATTGAACTTGGGATCGTTCCACAAAATAGTGAACTGTCCTTTAGGATTGTAAAAAGTATTTTGCTTATAATGAAAGATCGCCGTCTCACTCAGGACAAGATGTCCATTGCCGAATTTGGGAGGCACCAGCACCTGTAAACAATTCCTGTCTGATAGTATAAACGCTTCCCATCTTCCAAAATTTGCTGATTTATCATCGTAATTAATGACAACAAGATAAAAGCTTCCGTAAAGGCAGGAGATCAGCTTCCACGTTTCAGCATCGCCATGAATCCCCCTGAGCACATGTTTTGAAGAAGTGGAAATATCATCCTGGACAAATTTGACCTCAAGACCACTTTTTTTATAGACATCTTCATTATATGTTTCAACATAACATCCACGGTGATCTTCAAACCGATCAAGTTTGATGACCCGCACACCTTCCAGCTTAGCCTTTTCTATCGTAATCATTTGTCTTTCCCTCTCGGCTTATTTGAAGTAGTTCTTTTTCGATAAATGTTCTTCTTGATTCTTTAAAAACCATTCCCATGTCTGTTTCAAACCTTCCAGCAGTGTTGTCGTAGGATCATAGCCCAGCATCTCACGGGCAAGAGAGATATCCATCACCCGCTTGGGAAAACCCGACGATTTAGTATCATCAAACCTGTAATTGAAAGGAATAAATTTGTTCAGCGTTTCGACAAGCTCGCGGATCGTGTAACCCTTGCCGCTTCCGAGATTCACGTAACGGCCTTGTGTACCATGATGCAATGCGAGAATCACTCCTTCCGCTACATCTCTACTATATGCAAAATCCCTGATCGCCGAACCATCCCCCCATACCACCAGCGGGTCTTCACCATGATAAATACGGTACATCAGAGAAGGAATTACCATGGCATTTTGGGGATCGAAATTATCACCAGGGCCATAGACGTTACATGGTCTGACGACAGCGAAGTTCTCAAGACCGTACTGAATTCGATATGCCTGGACCTGCATCTCCGCCATCCGCTTGGCCCATCCCGGAAACATGTCCATTGGCGGTTCGGTTTCCAGGATTTCAGACTCCTTGAAAACCTCGGCACTGCCATAGGCGCCAATGGAGCTTGTATAAACCACCTTCTGCACGTTGTTCACCCGGCAGGCCTCCAGCACATTGGTATTCATCATAAGCAGTGGGACAAAAAAACTGGCCGGTTTCTTTACCGTCACATCAATCGATCCCTTGATACCTGCGATGTGGAAAACAAAATCCATATCTTGCGTGAATTTTTTGCAAAGATTGAAATCTGCAAGGTCGCCATTAACGTGAGCTGCCCGGTTATCAACATTTACCCTGTCAAGCGATACTATTCGCACATTAGCTCCAGCGTCACACAGGATGCCAACAACCTGACGGCCAATTAAACCTGTTCCACCGGTAACCAGCACGTTCTTGTTTTTAAAGCTTCTCAAAATACTCTCTTTGATCACAACAATCTCCTGCAGGTCGAAAAAAGCTATTCGGCCACAATTGGGGTATTGGGTTAATGATAATCACTTTACTGCTTCAACGTTAAGAGCAACAAATTTACTCTTAAACCATTCACTATCAGTAAAATATTATTATTTTTATCCCTATAGGGCATGTAATTTAAACTCCAGTCACGCGCGTGCGCGTGTTCTGTCTTATTACGGTCATCCCGTTGCACATTGACAAACCCTACAGACTCTAAATCTTTTTTCAGCTTTTCAAAATCCCAGCACCAATGATGATAATTACCGGGATTGTCCTGGCCTCCGTATAGTGCGCAATACATTGTTTCCAGATTTCTTGTTTCCATATAGTATTCACATAGGGCTTTAAAATCAGGGACACTACCTCTTAGTATTCCGCCTTTTTTAAATAAATCATACCACCTTTCCAAAGCTGACATATATGCCCACCTACCCAGATGTTAAAGCACATTACTGGCATAAATCAGGTCAACTGAGCGTTCTTCAATTTTTCTTAAATGCCTGACATTATCTACCATATCAACATTGGGAAAATAATTTGCATCAATATTGATAAAACCATCAATATGAATATTACCGCAACCCAAATGCAATTTTAATTTATCCATTACCTCACCCTTTTTTTGGCGTTTCCATTCTAAGCACCTCGACTAAGCCGTTTGATCATCAGTCCGAGTTTATTCGTTCTGATTTAATCCCTATATGAAATTTACCTGATACTCATTACTGTATTTACCGTCAAGAATGATGTTTTCTATAATGGTATTAAGCCACTCCTTTGAACAAAACTTGCATTTTTTAGGATTTATGGAGGCTATAAGATCTTTGTGCTTTTGCGATCCCCATAAATCGTATAGTTCATGCCAATCATTTTTAGTGTAATCATCTGTGAGAATATAACCGGTCCTTACATCACAGCATAAATAGAATTTGTGATCCGCTCCGAAAGTCGCATAAAGCGGCGTCCCCCGGCACACCTCAAATCTGTATTGCCTTGCAGTGTCTTTAGGAAAAGCATCCCGTAAAATATATTTACATCCTAATTCTTTTGCGAATTGAGGAAGCATTTCGGCATCAGCGTAATTATCTTTTTGCCTGCCGGGGGTTGGTTTTTTCTTATGTTTGGCCGTTAGGTTTGGAGAAAGCTCTTTTCTGCCCAGATGAATTTCATCACTCCATCTGATGAATTTGATGGATACTTCTAATCCTGGAATACTATCATGAATACGCTTAATGTTATCGATGATCCGGTAAAAGTTTTTCTCCGGAGAGCCTTTAAGTTGGCTCCAGGTCTTTGCAGTGGCAGCATCTAAACTTACCCCTAACCAGCTCAGTAAATGCAAGTCTTTTACTTTATCCAGCAGGACACCATTAGTAATCAGCCCCATAGAGATACCGTGTTCATGTCCGCTGCGAAAAAGATAGTGGATATTAGGATTCAACGTTGGCTCAGAATCTCCTGCAATTCTCCAGGATTTTACACCCCACTTCTTACAAAATAGCCCCATTTTTTTTATAGTATCCATGGGCATAAACGTCGTTTTTTTTGTTTCTTGGCTACCCCTCTGACAGCACCATTCGCAATTCAGGTTGCAGAGGCCATTGACAAGGTCCACATCCGCCACTATCGGAGGCAAAAACTCTCCATCCAAAATACCTTGAACCCTATCGAAGTACCGTAATAGTTTTATTTTTGAATCCATCTTCTTTTCTCCTCCCTGGAATCCAATGACAGCTCATTCTTAAGGTTACCGTGCACCAGACACAGAAATGATTGAACCTGACACATAAGAAGCGTCGTCGGATAACAACCAGGCTATTGTCTTGGCGACTTCTTCTGGCTTGCCCATACGTCCCATGGGTAATGAATGTTTTAACATTTGTCGTCGTTTTTGGGAAATATCTTTATGTGCGTCTGTATCAATTATACCCGGGCTGACAGCATTTACTCTGATGTTGAACGGGGCTAATTCTCTGGCGAATCCTTTGGTAGCAGCGTTTATTGCTGCCTTTGAAGCGGCGTAATGCGTAAGTCTGTTTCCTCCGAAGATAGCGGATTCCGAAGAAATGTTTACAATACTGCCCCTTCGTATTTTTTTCATGCGTTTTACCGCTTCTTTAATGCAGGTAAAAACGCCAAATACGTTTAAAGCAAAAACTGACTTGAGTATATCTACTGATATTTCTTCACAATCTAATAATCCCCCATTATCTCCCGCATTATTTACGAGCGCAGTAACAATACCATAGTCTTTGTCTATGCGTTTAAATAAGCTGACAATGTATTTTTCCTTTCTGATGTCAGCCCGCAATGGGACTGCTCTTCCACCATCTGCTACAATTTTATCTACAACATTCTGAGCTAATTCTGCATTTTCGTGATAGTTCACGCAAACAAAATACCCCCTACTTCCCAGGAGTAGGGCGGTTGATGCACCAATACCTCTGCTGGCACCTGTCACAAGAACTATTTCATTCTTCATGGAATGCCCCACAAAAACTAATTAATAATATCTGCAACAATCTTGTACCATCTTTGATATTCAACAAAAAATTGCTTTATCATTTCTTTTTCAGAAGCGCCACGTATTTTCATCTTTTCTAAGTCTTTTTGGCAGTTCTTAATCAATTCACCCAGTGCTTCAAAATAAGTATTTTTTGTTAATTCGGCATTACGAAGTAAGGAAACAAAGTTGTCAGCCGCACGATTATTGATTAATTCAATATCCAGATCATCCCATAAATCATGCGGATTCCTTATTTGCTTTACTAAAGGTTGGCCAAATGTTATCACATGGCCAAAATGTTCGGCAAGTTTATTAATTAAATATGCTGTCCATATATCTCCGTTTCTCAAAGTAGATTGCGGTCTATAATATAAGGGGATTATTTCACGGCATAAGGATGTGTTCTGATAATTAAATGGAGACCAAGTCCCCGGGTTAAGGCCAAATTGCTTCTCAAAACCAGGTTTCATGCCTGTAGCGCGTATAGGCCAAAATAAACGCGAAATAGCGTCGATGTCTGGATCCTCAAGCACTAATCCCTGATTCACAACTACCTTGATTTTTTTTGAGCTATATTTTTTTTTGTTTGACTCAGGATTTCTTTGTTTCCATGGAAAACCTCTAGGATAAAAAGGAATATTATTCTCCTCCTTCAACGCACTATGCACATTAAACCATCCTGAATCATTCTTTATTAATTTGAGATCGACCACTTTCCCAGTTATTGAATGAAACCCCACAAAATCATGCTCGGTTGTATAATTATCATCGTCAACCGCAATCAGCCTGTCACATCCTTTCAGATAACTAAGCATACCACCTAACATAATTCGATCCGGTGTATTGTATGGAAAAAGTTCCAATAGATCTTTATGTTTAGATAAAGCTTTTTTCTGGCCATCAATGTCTAAATATACAATCTCAACTTTGAATTCATTGGATATTTTTTTGCAATATTCTTTTGTTTCAACAGGTGTTTTAACATCGCCAATAACAAGAATTGAGACATCTAATCTTTTATAGCTTATCAAATTTTGACAAATTCCTTTTATGAATTCAGGAACGTTTATGGTAGTGATAGTTATCGCTGTTTTGCCCATGTAAAAAATCTCCTTTCAAGTAATTATTATGTAACGTTCAAAAGTTGGGGGCAAAGGTTGATTTCAACGGTATGGAGTTAAATATGAAATAACCTTTGATGCCCAGTTTCTCTTTCCAGAATTTCTCCCACTTGTCTTTTGCGTATTGATTGATAGGGTGGCTATTCTGATGAAATCGCCCAGTCGTTCCAATTTAAATCGGCCATCTGTTCCGCATGAAAACAGCAGGCAGTTCCAAAGCAAATCGGCCACCCTGTCGGAGCGAAGCGACGCTGGCTTTTTAGTTCTTTCTCATAATGGCTTTATCAGGTCAAACCGGAATGTTTTTTTCTCATGGATCCTCCTTTCAGGTTTATTCTATGGGCGTTATGAATCAGGCGATCGAGGATGGCATCGGCGATGGTAGTATCCCTGATATGCTCATGCCAGCGGCTACACTCGCCATGTTCTGTTCAGCAATGCCCATATTAATTACGCGACCGGTGGGGGAACTCATTTCTGATCTTGTCGAGCCCCACAGCACCCATGTCATTGTATAGGACAAGGACATCTTTGTCTTTTGACATGATCTCCTCAACGGCGCTGAACACCGAATCCCTGAAATCAATGATCATTATGCTTTATCCCCGTCTCAGTTAGTCTCTTGGCTATTAAACTTGTTCAATCCTTTTAAGGCAGCCTGAATTTCTTCACCCTTTGGCATTCGGTGGTACCACAGGGGCGATCCTTCCATGAAGCTTACACCTTTGCCTTTGGTTGTGTCGGCAATAATTACCAGCGGCTGTGTAGAAGACCGTTGCTTTGATCTTGACAGGACATCAATCAACTGCTCTATGGTGTGCCCGTTTACATTTACCACCTCCCAGCCGAAAGCTTGCCAGCGGAGACTGAACGGCTCAAGGGAAAGAAAAATTTCCGTAAAATCAGTGGCGCCGAGGCGGTTACGGTCCACAATGACAACCAGATTGTTAAGCCGGTGATGGCTGGAAAACATGGCTGCTTCCCAAACTGATCCTTCCTGGCATTCACCGTCACCTAACAATACATATACAAAAGAATCTTTGCTATGGACCTTTAGGCCCAACGCCATGCCGGCGCCTATTCCAAGGCCATGTCCGAGAGATCCGGATACAACTTCAACTCCAGGAATATTGGGATCCGGATGACCGGCCAGCATACATCCATGACCACAGAAGTTTTCGAGTTCATCCTTTTTCCCCGCACGGAGTGCCGTTTCAAGAACCCTTAGCCTTATTTCCGCAGACTTACGAATTAATTCGTCAATCTTCATGAATTTATTCACCGATTGTTGACCCATTTAATTGGAAATTTGGGAATGTCATTAAAAAGGGCCCTTAAATTTTTTGTATACGTCTGACATTGAATGTTCATCAGGCAGTGGGATACCATGATTCGCTTTACCGCAAACAATTCGTGCTATTGCGTCTGTCAACGTCTGCAAATTGGGATAGAAATAGTCTTCCAGTGTTTTGGCAGTAGGGCAAGTGGCAGGTTGCATACCCAATGTCATCACGGGTGCCTTAAGAGAATTTGGTGAATTCTCGCAAACAATTCTACACACTTCTGCACAGACACCATAGGCTTGCCAGCTTGTGTCCGCGATGATCAGCTTGCCTGTTTTATTTACACTGTTCATGATCATTTCTTTATCAGGATGCGAAACGCAATTTAGATCTATAACTTCACATTCTATTCCCGCGTTTTTCAAAAGATATTGCGCGGCTCTTAACGCTTCCAATACCATGATAGACGTCGCAACAATAGTTATGTCGTTTCCTTTTCGAATGAGATGCGACGACAATGGCTTATCACTTGAGTACTCAGAATCTTGTTCAATGTTAAATTTCACATCGTAAAGCAAACGATGCTCTATAGAGATAACCGGCCCACGATATGAATTTATGATATAGGGATAATCATTCAATATTGAATCAGCACGACTGGGCATGAGAACCATCAGTCCCGGCACATGGGAGAAAAATGATTGCAGGCTTTGTGAGTGCTGTGCACCCTGTCCCCAACTGCGTCCGATGACCATTCTTATCAGCATCGGGCATTCAAATCGCCCGCCCGACATATATTTGTATTTGGCTATCAGGTTTACAATCTGATTCATGCAGCAGAGAGCAAAGTCAACCCTCAAGTGGGTATTGATAGGATAGAGTCCATTAAGCGAGGCACCCAAGGCAATTCCTGCCATCGCTTCCTCAGCCAATGGTGTTTCAAAAACGCGATCTGTTCCGTATTTAGAAGAGAGATTCAGCGTAGTGCCAAATAGTCCTTTATGATCGGCAACGCCTTGACCCATAATTACAACATGGGGATTTATAGAAAGGGCATCATCCATTGCATGAAAAAGAGATTCTCTATAAGATAAAATATTGCCGGAAAATCTTTTCATCAAACCATTATTGTCAGTTGAACTATTCATAAACAATATCCCTATTTGATTTAGATTACATCAGTTAAAAGGTCTTCCAGTAGTGGCCAGGGACTATTTTCAGCAAACATCACCGCATCTTCAATTTCAGCCAATATGGTTGTCTGATACTTATCAATAAGTTCCTTTTCAATAATTAAAGGGTCTTTTCGTTTCCATTCCTCAATTTCACTAACAGACCTATAACCGGCATCATAATCTTCATTTACCCCAACGTGTTCTAAATAACGACATGTCTTAATTTCAATGTATTGCGGTAGTTTTGTGATACGCGCTTCAGCAACAAGCGGAGAAAATGCTTCATGGACTTTAATTATATCGTAACCTTCCTCACAGTAATGGGTCGGGAGTCCATAAACAGCGGCATGTTCAAATATTTTATAGGCCTGACGTGTTGATGTATGAGTATGGACTGCGAGATCGTTATTTTCACAGACAAAAATAACTGGCAGTTTATGAAGTGAAGCAAAATTCAGCGATTCGTGATAAACTCCTTCATCAGTTGCGCCATC
Source organism: Acetobacterium woodii (assembly GCA_016213825.1). Lineage (GTDB taxonomy): Bacteria > Bacillota > Clostridia > Eubacteriales > Eubacteriaceae > Acetobacterium > Acetobacterium woodii_A. Next base: position 14,607 of record JACQZP010000004.1, read on the forward strand.
GCCAAATACGGCAATAATGATTTGGTCTTTTTTTAGTTTCCTCGCCGCCATTGCTGCGCCGACCGCATGAGGAATAGTGCTTGCCACAATGGCCGATGCGCCCATAAAGCCAATCTCGGGTCCAGCGAGATGCATGGAACCGCCTTTACCTCGACAGCAGCCAGTTCTTTTTCCGTAGATCTCTGCGAAGAACTCTTTAAGATTGCCGCCTCTGGCAAGATAGTACGCATGCCCTCTATAATTCGGGAAAATTAAATCCGTTGTTTTTAGTTCCTGACACACACCGACAGCCACAGCTTCCTGACCAATAGATAGATGTACTGGGCTCTGAATTTTATCTGTGGGATAAAGTTCGATAATTTTCTTTTCAATTAAGCGAATGCGCAGCGATTTATAAAATAGTTCTTCATATAGATTGTCAAACTTCATAGTTCACCAATTATTTTAGTGTATTGCTTCATTATTTTCTTTATACCAGTCTATTGTCCGCCTTAGACCTTCTCGAAAACCAGTTTTTGCTTTAAAACCAATTTCTTCAAAGGCTTTCCCCGTGTCAAACATCCGCCGTGGTTGGCCATCGGGCTTTGTTTCATCCCAAATGATTTTTCTTTATAGCCCGTTAATTCAACCAAATCTTTAATTGATATTTCGAAGCCTGCGCCAATGTTGACGGGATCGCTTTTATTGTATCCTTCAGTCGCCATTAATATAGCGTCTGCGGCGTCCTCCACGTAGAAAAACTCTTGCGTTGCTTGACCTGTACCCCAACGATTTTTTTCATCATTCACTTCCGCATCAAGGTATGAATACGGCAACAACCTTTCTCTTTGAGTTTCGCCACGAGATACTTGCCAAGAAAACCATTGCCGCCAGTTACTGTTATTCTTTTCTTCGATAAATCCATGTTAAAGCTTCAATTTTCAATGTATGAGTTTTCGTTTGGCATATCATTTCAGTTAGTCGTATCGTTCAGTCCGTGAAATGATTCGACAGCGTTTTGTAGCAAATATCTTGTAATTATTGCGATTGGAAGTCCGATAAAGATTTCGCCTTTGATAATTTTTTTTAATATATCCGTAAATTCAAAACATTCAACAGAATCTATTTCGTTATCATGCGCCGCACGATCATTAAATTCATCCTCGGAAAGATGGACTTGAAAATAATATAGCAGACGGGGACTTCTTGGCATGTGAACAAGTGGGGGAAGCATTTCGAAGCGATTCTCGTCATTGATCGTAATTCCCGTTTCTTCTTTAAATTCTCGCATAGCCGCTTCTATAGGCGTTTCGTTTTCTTGTGTGCCACCCGCAGGTATCTCTAAAGTAATGTCATCAATAATGGGTCTATAAACACGAACCATCACGATAGCCTTGTTATCAACTATGGGAAGGATCATTACTTGGGGCTGATTATACTCAATCGTATAATAGCCGCCTCGGTTACGAACGGAAAACCACTTGTTATTATGAAGTGTTTTAACGGGTAAAAGGGACGTGCAAATCGGCTCCGTCAGTCTGGGATCATTAATTCCTGGGATCATTTTTATCGGGTCAGAAATCCCTTTCCAGATTTGACTCGGTCTCTCCAATAGTCAAGCAAGTCCTGCATTGTTTTTTCAAAGGATATTTCCGGGTGCCACCCCGTGTATTTACGAAATTTTGACGTATCCGGAATCTGTAAATCTGCGTCAAGGGGCCTCAATCTATCTGCCTCTGTTTCTACCGTGATTATGTCTTTATGGGTAGATATTGAAATAAGATATTTTAACATGTCTCCAACTATGCAAGAGAATGAGCCGCCGATATTGTAGTAAGCTCCTGGAATGGGATTTATCGTTACCAGCATATAATATGCCCGTACCGCATCACGAACATCAGACCAAGTCCGCATGGAATTGAGATTGCCTGTTTTGACGATCGGCGGTATAAGTTCTTGCTCTATCATGGCAATCTGCTTGGCAAAGGTTGATTCAGCAAAGACGTCGCCCCGCCGCGGGCCAGTATGGGTAAACATTCTTGTGATAACGATTCGTTGACCATAGGCTTCTGCATGAAATCGCCCAACCAGATCAGTACCGGTTTTCGATATGGCGTACGGCGATGCTGGATGAAAAGAACACTCTTCGTCAATGGGCAATTTCTCTTTGGGAACCCGTCCAAATATTTCTGATGACGAACAAACATGGATCACGGGCGCGATGCCCTTGCATCGCCTTAATGCTTCCAGGAGTCGTTCCGTTCCGAGGATGTTTGTATCAAGTGTTTGAATCGGTGAGGTAAAGCTTGTTTTTGGATAACTTTGTGCGGCCAGATGGAAAACATAATCGGGTTTGCTTTCTTCTACAGCATTTTGTAGGGATACATAGTCACAAAGATCACCTGATATAAAATGTATGCGATCCTTTTTATTCGCGCGATCAAGTAAATGCTCTACATTGTCTAAGGGACTCCGCCAACGGCACATCCCGTAAATATCCCAGTCTGTATTCTCAAGAAGATAGTCAGCTAAATGGGAACCAACCATACCGGTTATGCCGGTGATAAGCGCTCGTGTATTCATATTATTTTGCCTCAATTATTCCAATTTTTCTGTTTTCCATGCAAGCTTGGGTCTGATTGCCCCTGTCCACCCGCCGCTGTATTCCTCAAGCCTATCAGGATCGTCTTGCACGTCAAGAGAAATAACATTCTGTTTAAAGATAATATTGTCAGTAGCCATCGTTCCATTGATATATAGAGTTATACTGTGTGTTCCAGTATTGAGTAAAAATTTTGGAATTGTGCAAGTTGTTCGGAACAAACCGATAGGATATTTGTTATTAACCCATGGATCATAAGTTAAAGAAGCTGTTTTATAGTTAGCAGTGCTAAACAAAACTAATCCCATAGCATTCAATATATGAAGAGATATGAGGCGCCGCCCATTATTTTCGAGGTTCCAATAGTCAATCTGGACCTCTATGTCCTGTTTAATAGATGGTGTTGCTGTAACCTGCCCATCAGATACAATCCTGACTGCTTTTAGTCTGACTTGATGATTGCCTGGTGCTTCTTCTGGAGAATCCCAGTTTACTTCACCAGAAATATCACTTATATTCGATAAATATTCAGCAATTGCACTACCAACCGAATCGAAGGGTGTGGTAAAACCGTCAGTAAGTAATATCGCTTTTTTGCATAAGCTTTCAATAGCAAGCATATTGTGGCTTACGAATAATACTGTTCGTCCCGTTTTAGAAACATCTTCCATTTTGCCCAAACATTTTTTTTGAAATTCGGCATCCCCAACTGCTAATACTTCGTCAACTAATAAAACTTCAGGCTCAAGGTGCGCGGCCACGGCAAAGGCGAGGCGCACGCACATGCCGCTGGAGTATCGCTTGACGGGGGTGTCAAGGTACTTTTCAGTCTCCGCAAATGCCACGATTTCATCGAATTTTATTTTGATCTCCTGGCGGGTCATCCCAAGAATGGCACCATTAAGGTATATGTTCTCCCTTCCGGTCAGCTCTGGGTGGAAACCTGTCCCTACCTCCAACAGGCTTGCCACCCGCCCCTTAATGGTCACCCGGCCAGCCGAGGGTTCCGTAATGCGGGAAAGGACTTTCAGCAACGTACTCTTACCTGCCCCATTATGGCCGATGATGCCCACGGCCTCCCCTCTATGAATCTCAAAGCTCGCGTCCCTGAGCGCCCAGACCTCTTCCATCGTGTCGCCCTGTATGATGGGCGTCCCCTTTGCCAGGTCTTTGGTCTTGTTCCAGAGGTTTCTCGCATTATGCATCAGCACATCGCGCAGAGCTAAATAGCGCTCATTTTGCGCTTCATGACCGATAGTGTATAGCTTACCAAGGGCTTCGGCTTTTATGACGATGTCAGACATAAATCCTTTTTCTAAATCAGATCTGCAAAAGTTTTTTCCGTCTTGCGGAAGCGGGATACGCCCAGCCAGAGGAAGAATGTAATGATGGCAAGACTGAGCATGAAGCCGGGTACGTAAAGGGGGCTATTTCCGCCGAGGATGCACCAGCGGAAACCATCGATTACTCCTACTATGGGATTGAGGCTGTAAAGCAGTCGCCATTGTTCAGGAATTATATTGCTGCTGAATCCAACCGGCGAGACATAAAGACCAAACTGTGTGATAAATGGTATCACATAGCGAAAATCCCGGTATTTCACATTGATCGCAGTAATCCAGAGACCGGGTCCCAGGCTAGCCAACAAGGCCAGGATGATGAAGCACGGCAGCAACAGGATCTGCCAGCTGGGTGCGAATTGATAATAGACCATCATGCCGATGAGAATAATGAAACTGCTGAGGAAATCTATGAAAGCAGTTACCATGGTCGCCGCTGGAATGATCAGCCTGGGGAAGTAAACCTTGCCGATCAGATTGGCGTTGCTGATCAGACTGTTGGACGATTCAGACAGTGCGTTTGAGAAAAGGGACCAGGGAAGCATGGCGGCAAAGACCAGCAGGGCGTAAGGCGCGCTTCCATCGCTGGGCAGTTTGGCGATACGGCCAAAAATGACGGTAAAGACAACCATCGTCAGCAAGGGCCTGATAATTGCCCAGAGAATCCCGATGATGGTTTGCTTATAGCGGACTGAGATATCCCGCCAGGCAAGAATCAGAAAAAGCTCCCGGTAGCGCCAGAGATCAGCCCAGTAGTTTTTCTCCGAGCGTCCAGGCTCGATGACGAGCACTTGTTCTTGTGTATGACTAAAAGATGAATTAGGCATAGTCAATGTTTTTCAATTAGAGACCGCTTTGAATTTTCCGATTTTTAGTTACAGTGGGCTATCAATATCATCTATCATGATGGAAGCTGCCCAATATATATTGACTCTATTTCAGCCATGACAATGTGCGTTTAATGGCTGTGTCTATATCCGCATAGACATCTATACCTAATTCTGACCGTCCGCGCGTGATATCGGGCACGTAGCGAGCCGGCTTGGATTTTATCTTTGGCTTCGACATAACTATCACTTCTACTGAGTGGACTGAACCCCTGTAACTGGACAAAACATGTTAGAGTGACAGACAGGATTACTTAGTCCTTCAATAGGGAGAAAGGAACCTGTCATGAAGAAACAAAGGAGATTCAGTCCCGAGTTTAAACGTCAAGCAGTTGAAGAACTATTAAGTGGTATAAGTAGTTCAGCCCAACTCTGTCGTCGGTATAACATTTCATCCGGCTTACTTTACCACTGGAAGAAGCAGTATGCGAAAGGTGGCTTTGGCAATGAACCCACCCCTGAAGCTGCACAATCAGAACGAATCAGCCAGTTAGAACAGATGGTAGGGAGGCTTACCATGGAAAATGAGTTTTTAAAAAACATTGCAGAACAACCTAAAACATACCGAGAGAAAAGAGAGTTCATTACCAACAATAGAGACATTATCAAAGACATCAAAAGGGGGTGTGAACTAATGAATCTCCCGCGTAACAGTTATTATTACAAACCTAAGAAGCTCTCTATTGTTCGTCTAAAGCCTTCATTAAGATTTATTTGGGGAATCCAACCTAATTGTTTTATTTTATTTATGTCAGGTACATGCCGATTGAAAGGGCTTTTTAAATAACCAGGCGTTACGCTTTCATCTTGCTTAATTACCTTTAATTTTCTCTCTGGATAGAGGCTTACTAATAGATTCGCGAGATCAGTAACTCTAATTTCCGCTTCATCGTTGCCGACGTTATAAGCTTGGCCAATTTCACCTTTTAAAATTACTAAAAAGAAAGCTATTATTGCATCAGAAAGATAGCAAAAAGCTCTAATTGCTTTACCGTCACTACGCATAACAATGTCGCGCCCATTTACTACATCAGAGACAAAATCAGCGAACACACGTCCATCATCCAATTTCATACATGGACCATAGGTATGGAATATTCTGATTATTTTTACAGGAACGCCATATTGATGCATCCATGAGATGCACATTGTTTCCCCGATTCTTTTACTTTCTGCATAGCAGGATCTGACATCTAAAGGATCAATATACCCGTATAAATTTTCTTTTAGTGGTATCTGCGAGGGATCGACGTGCCCATATATCTCACCACTGCTGAAAAAAAGAAAAACCTTTACACTGTTTTTTACTGCCAAGTTTAACATATTTGCGGTTCCTAAGACATTGGCCGACAATGTTCCCACTGGATCTATTCCATAATACTTAGGGCTTGCTTGACCTGCCGCATGGATAATGTAGTCAATTTTGCATTCTATTTCTATTGGGGCACAAACATCCTGAACAACCCATTCAAGATCATTTCTTTCTTTATATTTAGTAAATCTTTTTTGAGCAGCATTAATATTTCTGACTAAACATATAATCTTCGTCGGTCCAAAGCCTATATGCTTTTTTAGATTTAGTAGCGTCTCAACCATATATGCCGGCAGAAAACCATTCGCGCCAGTTATGAGAATTGTTTTATCTGAAAACTCATACCACGGTAGATCATTATTAATAATGTAAGATATATCTCCATCGATTATTTTTTGATGACAATTTTCCATAAATTAACAACTCCTTATTCCGCCAGAGGCTTCACTATCATTTCTTTATTAAATTCTTCTCGATCAAGGAAAGGATACATATCTTCAAGGGGCCTGGAGACTAATGTTCCATCGTCCTTTCTATGGGAGGAGTAAGTACAATCTCTTGGTCCCTCAGGCACATGACCTCACAGATAACGGCTTTAGGATAGTTCATAACCTCTTCGATAACATCATCCAGTGAGGCAGAGTCTACCGCTCTGAAATACTTTATCCCATAAGCATTTGCTATCTTTTCCGTGTCAGGAAAGGAGACCCCGGAAGTCTTGTCAGTGCCGATAAATCTTTTATCAAAGAATTTAGACTGAGTCGCCCTGATGGAAAGGTAACCGTCATTATTCCAAACAAATATTTTAATAGGAATATCATAATGTACGATCGTCTGCAGTTTTTGAATATTCATCTGAAAAGAACCGTTTCCGGTAACCCCTAAAACTTCTCCTCTCTTTCTGGCAATACTTACCTCGATACAAGCAGGAAGTGTATACCCCATTTCTGCCTGTGCACCCGAGGTGATATAGCGTTGATTATTCCTTATCTGAATACTCTGTGAAACGACATACTATAGAAATCCGCATAAGTAATGCAATTGGTGTTCATCACAGAATGCCCATAAAATAAGGCGCAAATACATGTAGGCTTGTTGCATTATTTATAATGTTCCCTATAATGGGGTCATAAGTAAAGCCACGTAGCTTCCTGATGAAGCCATGTTCTACAAGGTTCCGCAAGGGTATAGTGTGGTTTTACAAATGACCGGATTAGTAAATCGCAGAGCCGGAATCTGAAATAACTACAGAGTCATCCTTCATTTTTTTAGAAAGGACATCTGTAAAGTGGTAAAGATTGATTCCTTTCTTTTCCTCCCCATACTGGGGCAAACAAACAGGCCACTTTGTCTTCCATTCAAAACATTTTTTAATCCACTCAACATTCTCTATCCTATCCGGAAGTTCTACCTGTTTGAGAAAGTTCTTAGCATCAGCATTAATAAATAAATCTATTTTTACTGTGTTTTTTCTATGTTCTATAGGATCTATATCAACAACCACTATCTTTGTCTCTCTTGCGAATTTATTATATTCATGCCCGGTTGAACTTACACTTAAACGGCTTCCAATAGCAATTACAAGATCAGCGTTCTGCACTGCAAAGTTCCCTGCACGATCACCTTTATTACCTACTTAAATCCGGCGGGAAAATTGTCTATTCCTCCACATCCTGTTGTAACATACGTTACTCCAAAGTTTTCATTATACTTTGCGTATGACACTGCAGCCATTGCAGAAGCTTGTTCATGATGGTTACATATAGCCTTAAGAGATGGATGTTTAGTAACTCCATCAGATAAAAACATCATCCCTCCGGCAACCATAAAGATTTCTGACACTCCAAGTCTATATATGTAACCTGCAATATAATCTGCAATTCTCATAATCTTGTCACTACGTTAAAGATTCCTTACTATATTCCTTAAACCACATTATAGATCTTTTAAGAGTTTCATCGGTATCTACCTTTATCCCTAACCCCAAACTATCACGGCATAATTTAACGTCAGGGATAAACTTAGATTTGTCATCATTCATATATTGGATTACAATTTTCGATTTCGCGTTTGAATAGTCAATTATCTTTTCTGCTAATTGTTTTAAGCTGATCCCATGAGGGCTACCAACATTATATACCAAGCCAGGTTTTCCGTCTAACAAAATTCTAAGGAACCATATAGCCATATCACTTGGATACATATAACTTCTTATGGCTTCCCCATTTCCAATGATACGAACAGTATAATTCATTAGGACATCTCTTATAAAATTATTTACCGCCCAAGGCTTATTTAAAGATTGATATGGGCCTATAAATGAGAAGGGGCGAGCGGTTACTATGGGGATCTTATATAAACTCCAGTAAGCACAGCAAATGGCCTCTGCATACCTCTTTGCTTCAGGGTAGGCTGATGTAATAGTATTGCAGTCTATTGCCCCCATAAAACTTTCGGAAACAGCCTCTATTTCCATGGGTTGCTTCCCATATATTTGACCGGAACTAATATTTAATATTTTTTTCAACTTGGGAAGTTTAAATGCAGAATCTATTATGGACGCAGTGCCTTTTGTTATTGTATCCATGATGCTGATAGGATCTGAAACATGTTGCCTGTTATCAGGAGTTGCCGCTGCATGAATTATGTATGCGACATCACCTGGTATCTCAAGAAGACTTCTTACATCCCTTGAAACAAGTGTTATATCCTTACGCAATGCTATGTGGGGAACCATCTGTTTAAAGTTCTCTGCATTCCTTGAAACCAAAATTAAGGTCGTATTAAAATTAAAGTTATCATTTAAAAAAGCTATTATTTCCGCTATCCAGGTTCCTACAAAACCGGTACCACCAGTAATAAATATTCTTTCATTTTTAAGCATTTCAAGGTCAGATACATAAATCTGAGCCACCTCTTCGAAATCCTTTTTTATCATTTCCAGCAAATTGCTATTCATTCTGCCTCTCTATTCTGCTTATTGCTTAATTGTAAAGCAACCTCTACTATAATATCTTCTTGCCCTGCAATAACCTTCCTTTTTCCAAGCTCAAAAAATACATTTCTGGGGTCGACTTTATATTCATTGGCAACCCTCATTACATGCTTGGCAAAACCTGAAAATACGCCAGATAAACCGCTAACGATACTTATACTTTTAATAGTCGGAATCGCCTCTATAATTTCTTCTTCCGCTATCTCAGCTGCATCTAATACCTTATACAGATCAATATTAGTTTCATAACGCATCTTTTCCAATACAGCGACAAGCACCTCAAGTTGAGCATTCCCTGCACCAGCCCCAAACCCCCTTGCAGACCCATCAAGTATCTTAGCGCCCGATTCTAACGCTGTGATAGAATTCGCAATAGCCATTCCTAAATTATTATGCGAATGAAAGCCAATCGGTATTTTTAAGGTTGAAACCAAGAAGCTTATCCTATCTTTTACATCATTCGAAAGATAAGCTCCGGCAGAATCCATAATTATGATACCTTCCGCGCCATAAGATTGCATTTTCAAAGCTTCTTCAAGCAATACTTCTTTAGAAGCCATATGACTCATCATCAAGACGCCATAAACCTCCTTGCCTTTTTCTCTGGCATAACTAATGTGCCTTTCTGTAGTGTCTGCCTCTGTACAGTGGGACGCTACCCTAACGACATCGACACCGATCTCAAAAGCTCTTGATAGATCCTTTTTAATAGTGGCAAATCCAGGGATAACATGTACTCCAAGCTTGGAATTAATCAGATTGTTCCTTGCAACTTCGAGCATCTCATAGTCACTTAGAAGACTCAACCCTACCTGTAAAGATGAGGCGCCGATGCCATTCCCGTGGCCAACATCTACAATATGAATACCTGCAGAATCGGCAGCTTTTGCATAAGAAGCGATATGCTCTTTAGTCAGCCGATGAGATATTGCATGGGAACCATCTCTCAAGGTCACATCATTTATTATTATTTTCCCCATATATTACTTACCTCGATGCCATTAATTTTGCATACTCTTCCGCAACTGTGATAGCTGCACAATTTATTATATCGAGATTCCCGGCATAGCTTGGTAAATAATCTCCTAATCCCCTGACCCTCACCGATATTACAATTCTATTATTTTCATATGTGGGTGGTATGATTAAGCTATAACCCGGGACATACCTTTGTATTTTTTGCACCATCTCATTAATGCCTTTTTTTAATATATCCAAATCAGGATTTTTTACTAAGGCATATATTGTTGTTTGCATATCTATACAAGGTTCCGCAGGATTTAGATTTAAAATTGCCTTTACCTTTTTACATTTAGAAAATAACTCTATTCCTCTTTCCGTTGTCTCTATATATTCATCTATATTCAATCTTGTAGCTGGACCGGCACTTCTTGATGCAATTGTTGAAACAACCTCTATATAATCAATCTCTTTTTGTGTCTGTCCAATAACGTAAGAAAGAGGAATAGATGCTTGCCCCCCACATGTTACCATATTAATATTTTTGTAATTAAGACATTCGTCCAAATTAACAGCAGAAATACAAAAATGACCCACATTTGCAGGAGTCAAATCAATAACTACTTTATCCAATTCACGTAATATTTGGGCATGATGTCTATGGCTTAGAGCAGAAGTAGCATCAAAAACAAGATCGCAGTAATCCGGATTTTTTATGATAGCATCAATACCTTGATCAGAAACATTTACGCTCAAACTCAATGCCTTTGACATACCTCTTGATGATAAATTACGGCCAATAAATAGAGAACATGTCAAAATGGGAGAACGCAAAATCTTAACAAGTAAATCAGTTCCGATATTTCCACTGCCTAAAATTGCGACTTTTATTTTTTTCAATAACGTTTCACCGATAGAATCCGTTAAGCGGAGTTAGTTTTTGCTGTGAACACAATTTTGTTCGTATTCCTCTCTCGATAAGAAAGGGAACATGTCATCATAAGGCATTGAAACCATGCGCCCGTCCTCCAACTTCTTAGACGCGACCCTAGGAATTAGCAATTGATTCGAAGGAGTCATAACTTCACAGATCAGTGGCCCGCGAAAGCTCTTCACCTTATCTAATTTCATTTCCAATTCGCCCAGCCTGGATATTTTTACATAATCAATTCCGTATGCCTTTGCAATCTTCTTCATATCTGGAAAACTGACTCCTGTCTCTGCACTCTCGCCAATTAGTCTCCCTTCCATGAAATTACTTTGCGTATGCCTGATGAGGAGATACCCCTTGTTACTCAAAACGATAAGCTTAACCGGAAGTTTGTTGTGAACTATTGTTTGCAATTCCTGTATATTCATCTGTATAGAACCATCACCAGTTATACAATACACGTCCTTTCCGTCTGCCCCTGCGGCAATCCCGATCGAGGCAGGCATGTACCCCATTGTTGACAAACCTCCAGTGATAATATGGCGTTGCCCGCGTTTCACCTTAAATGCCTGCGCATGAACATGGAAACATGAACCGGTATCCACCAGAAAGATATCACCTTCCGACATCTTTTCCGAGAAGACTGTCATAAAATGATAAGAATTGATCCCCTCTTTTTCAGTTCTATATTCTGGCAGGTCGACTGGATACTTGTGCTTCCAAACTTGAGTTTGGTCGATCCATTTTTGATTCCAAAAACTATAATTCCCGAGCTTTTGGCGCAACATGTTGACGAATACCTTGGCATCGGCTCTAATGGCAATGTCGGGAGTGACAGACGGCTTGGTAAGTTCTTTGTCATCAACATCCACAATCACTTTTTTCGCGTAGGGCGCGAAATTCTGATAATCGTGACCGATTAAACCAACACTTAGCCTACATCCTATAACAATCATCAGATCCGAATTCTGGACAGTAAAATTGGCCGCTCTATCGCCGTAGGCCCCCGGTCTTCCAACAAAAAGCGGGTTGTCGTATTCGAGCAAATCCATCCCTAACCGAGAAGTAAGCACCGGGATATTTAAGGAAGAAATAAGGTCATTTACTGCTGTCATCGCACCAGAAAGACGGATACCTGCTCCGAGCAGAAAAAAAGGCCTTTTACTGTTCTGTATGGCCTCTTTTACGAGGTCAATCTGCTTGTCGAGTGACTGAGGATTTTCTTTTGCCTCTGGCGGCTGGAACCCTTCATACGCATCGGGGTCAAACAACGCCCCCTGGATATCTATTGGACACTCAATCCATACCGGCCCGACTGGATAGGATTTTGTCATGTAGATACATTTTTCGATTTCATATTTCACCCTGGTGATGTCGTCAAGCATTACTGCATACTTTGTAACATGTTGAAATATCGGCAGAGTATTGAATCCTTGGAGAGCAAATTGTCTTGGCCCGATCACTTTGGCCTGTGAGACTTTCGATTGACCTGCGACAACAATGCAGGGAGAACGGTCGACATATGCACCAACAACGCCGGTCAGCGTATTCAAGGCAGCTGGACCAGCTGTAACATAAGCAGTACCGAGGCCACCCGTATATCTTCCATAGGCTTCTGCAGCCATAGCAGCAGCCTGTTCATGATGGCAACAAATAAATTTTTGTTTCTTATGCTGCAATAACGCATCAGTAAGATACATGATCATTCCACCAGTAACCAGAAAGGTATGCTCCCCTCCAGCTCGGTATAGTTTATCAACAATATAATCTGCAACCCGCATTTTCATGATGAGACAACTCCTCTTAATTCACGCTCGATTACTATGCACGCATCTCTGAGGGAAACAACTCATTTTATTACTTTAAAAATCTTTTATCGTCTTTATCATAAACGATAACTTCTCATCCGTCATCCCTGGATAAATTCCCACCCAGAAGGTATCTCGCATTATCCTGTCGGTGTTTTCAAGATTCCCTCTTACCCTGTAACCCTCCCCGCTCTTTCTCATCTCATCAAAACACGGGTGTTTTATCAGATTCCCGGCAAACAGCATTCTTGTCTGGATCCCCTTTGATTCAAGATAGGCCACCATCTCATCTCTTGTAAAGCCGGCCTTTTCTCTGACAGTTAACATAAATCCAAACCAGCTTGGGTCTGAATCAGTGGTTGCTTCTGGTAAAATAAACAGGTCAGATAGATCTGATAACCCTTTTCTTAGGAGCTCCCAGTTTCTTTTCCTTGATTCTATAAAGGATGGAAGTTTCTGTAGTTGGGCACAGCCTATTGCCGCCTGCATATCCGTTGCTTTAAGGTTATATCCAAAATGAGAGTAGACATATTTGTGGTCATACCCTGTGGGTAATTCTCCATGTTGCCAGCCAAAGCGATTATTGCATGTGTTATCATGCCCTGAGAGGCACCAGCAGTCCCTGCCCCAGTCACGTAACGACTCGATTATCCGCTTAAGCTGAATATCATTGGTATATACTGCACCACCTTCTCCCATGGTTATATGATGAGGAGGATAGAAGCTCGATGTCCCAATATGTCCGATAGTTCCTGTGTATCTCCATTTACCCTTGTAGAAATATTTAGAGCCAAGGGCATCGCAATTGTCCTCAATAAGCCATAACTTGTGCTTATCGCAGAAATCCTTAACAGCCTTGATGTCAAATGGATTGCCGAGGGTATGGGCGAGCATAACGGCTCTTGTCCTTTCTGATAAAGCCTGTTCAAGCTGCACGCAATCTATGTTGTAAGTGGGCAATGTAATATCAACAAATACAGGTACAGCGCCATACTGTATGATAGGAGTAACAGTTGTTGGGAATCCTGCCGCTACTGTGATGACCTCATCACCTCTTTTTATCCTTTTCTCTCCGAGCCTTGGCGATGTAAGTGCTATGAAGGCCAGAAGGTTGGCAGAAGAACCAGAATTAGTCAAGGAGCAATACTTTAAACCAAAAAATTCAGAAAGCTCTTTCTCAAATCTTTCGGCAAACCTTCCTGCAGTAAGCCAGAAATCAAGGGAGGACTCAACCAAATTTATCAACTCTCTTTCATCAAAGACCCTGCCGGCATAAGGGATGCGGGATTTGCCAGGAATGAATTCCCTCTGTTTATGGGCAATGGCATAATATTCCTTTACCTTTTCAAAAATCTCCTTTTTTAGGATATCCTCTCTGCCGTTATATTTCTGAATCAATCTATACCTCAACCTGCATGTCATCAGTTGCAGCGATTGTGTCGCTGAATATTTTCTTTGCCTGCTCCTCTGCTTCTTTCCTTTCCCCCAAGGTCTTATACAAACTCGCATCAAAATGGGTCAACACCAATTTCTTTACCTTTGCTTCTTTTGCTATTTTAGCAGCTTCTCCCGGATTCAGGTGCGGCCATTTGTCGTAGTATTGTCCACTTTTATAGGCACATTCAGCAATAAGAAGGTCAGCCCCTCTTGCCAGGGTAACCGCATTTTCGCAGTTTCCTGTATCAGGACAATAAGTAATTATTTTATTTTCCAGCTCAAATCTAAATCCTAATGTAGTTGTAGAATGAAGAAGGGGTTTAACCTCGACAGGAAATGGCACTTCAGATCTTACACCGGATAATTCAAGAACCTCTGTATGATAAGAAAGATCTTTAAATGGCATGGTATAAGGTATGTTAATTATTTTGTTCAAAATATCCTGTGTCCCTTTCTGTCCACAGATTCTAACGCCCTGCTTAAAACTAAATTTATTTAACACATGAAGACCAATAATATGGTCAAGATGAAAGTGACTTAAAAAGAGGTAAATAGGTTTTGCGTCGATAATATATTGATCTATTTTATAAAGTGCACCGCCAGCATCAAGGATTATGTAATATTCATCGGCAGCTATTAGAATACATGTTGTATTTCCTGTAGCTGTATCATACCAACCGTTTGTTCCAAGAAAGATAACCTTCATTGGCTTAAAAATTCCTTATACCAGGCAGCAGTTTCTTCTATGCTTTCCTCTATAGTGTAGGTTGGTTTCCACCCCAAAACGTCCCTGGATTTTCTCGCTGAGAGATACTGTTTTCTGATCTCATTTACCGCCTCATTCCGAATATCAGGCTTCAAATCCTCCCTTTTCATTAACCGCAATATCTTATTCACTAAGTCAAGTACCGCAATTGGCTCTTCCAAGCTGAAGTTAAACGCCTCACCTTTTATATCAATCTCGTACATCTTTTCAGCCAGGAATTTATAAGCCAAGGCGCCATCTTTTACAAAAAAATAATCTCTTACAAACTTGCCGTCGCTTCTGATGACCGGTCTTTCATTATTTAAGGCATGTCTTATTGTCTGTGGCACTATACGGTTGAAGTTCAAGTCTCCAGGACCATAGAAATTGCCACATCTCGTCACACATACCGGCACTTTATAACTGACATAATATGCATAGGCTATCAAATCGGCGCAACTCTTGGACACATCGTAAGGATGACTTCCCTGTAAGGGCGTATCTTCATTGTATGGCAGATCTTTCTGCTCACCATATGCCTTATCGCTGGAGGCCACAACAACAGCTTTTATTGTTTTCTCGTTCCTCCTGCAGGCCTCAAGGAGGTTATATGTACCCCTGATGTTTGATTCAAGGGTTGAAAGAGGATTTCTATTTGCTATTCCAACAATTGTTTGTGCCGCAAGGTGAAAGATGACCTCGATCTCATATTCATTAATTGCACGCTCTAAAATAAAATAATCCTCGACATTCCCATTAACCACCGTCAATCTATCCTTAATATAATCGAATTCCTTAGAAGCGCTCCATAAGATTGATCTTGGAACACGGTCTCTCACCAGACCAACGACGTTCGCCCCCTCATCCAACAGAAGTTTTGTCAGCCATGAACCCACTAAGCCGGTACAGCCGGTTATAAAGACATTTTTATTTTTCCAGAAATTGGCTGTCATAACATCAATCCCATATCTTCCAGGGCGCGTTTCCACTGTCCCATAATTTGTTTAGAAGGTCCATATCCCTCAGATTATCCATGCACTGCCAGAATGAGGGATGTTCGTACATCATCAATTGTCCTTTCTTGGCCAAATCTTCTAAGAGGCCATATTCCAGGTCACAATCATCCCTCTCGTCCAAGTAATTTAACAGCTCTCTTTTAAAAACAAAAAATCCACCATTTATATATCCATGAGAAGTTTGAGGCTTTTCGCTAAAAAGTTTAACCTCACAATCTTGAGCCAGAAGCTCGCCAAAACGGGCTGGCGGATGAACACCTGTTACCGTTGCAATCTTTCCATGACTCCTGTGGAATTCAACCAATTTATCTATGTTAACATCTGCAACTCCATCTCCGTAGGTAACCATAAATATATCGCCATCAATGAACTTCTCCACCCTTTTTAACCGTGCACCTTTTAAGGCATCTATACCGGTATCAACAAGAGTTATATTCCATCCCACCTCTTTATGGGAATTATGTATCTGAATCTTTCCATGATTCCCGAGGGTAATCGTAAAATCATTGGTGAGGATCTCATAGTTATAAAAATATTCTTTTATAAATTCTCCCTTGTAACCGAGGCATAAAATAAAATTGTTGTAACCATAATAGGAATAAGTCTTCATAATGTGCCAGATAAGAGGCTTTGGGCCGACCTTGACTAACGGTTTGGGCTTAAACTCCGTCTCTTCTTTTAAACGAGTTCCTATTCCTCCGCATAATATTACAATCTTTATTTTTTCTTTGTCTATCATATATGCCTCCTAATTAGAGTCTGTGTATAAACTCATGTTTTCCTTATTCCCGGACATGAAACGTCACTTGGAGGCCGGGCATTTTCTCGGTGTTTTGTGCCCTGTTGCTCATGAACAGGATACACACCCCGTTTTTTCCCGATTTTGGG
>JACQZP010000021.1 GCA_016213825.1 Acetobacterium woodii
CATTGAAATGATCCCGCCCCGCTGATAGCCTAACAGCAAAATGTTTAATGTAAAGCGAAGAATTACTTCGCAAGTTTCCATTTTTTCGGAACTGTAGCAAAATACTTTCTTTAAAGTCGAAAATAGTCGCTAAATCGTAGATGGGTTTCGTGACAAAATGACTAAAATATGTTATAATCTGTAAAACCTTGTTAAAGCCGATCCAATCAGCTTTTCATCGTACTATTATGTCAACCAAGTGCTTTCATCAATCACTAAACCTATTTTGCTTTTTCTAATGCTTTACTTATTAATATATTAATTATTTAGGAGGATGTCATGTCAACCGAAAACAATCTTGCCGATAAGAATATTCCAAACAATATGATCATCGATGAATTTCTAAACTACGTCTTAACCATTAAAGGTTATTCTGAAAAATCCGCTCAGGCCTATCGTTATGATCTGATTATCTTCTTCCGTTTTATCAAACGTTATTTTGCGATGGTTCCCCAGTCGCTGGAATTTGATGCCATAACCATTGATGATGTTTCCCTTGACGATCTTAAAGCCATCAACTTGGGCATTCTCTATGCGTTTCTTTCCTATTCAAGCAAGGAACGGCATAATGCTGACGCCGCCCGCAGTCGGAAGGTATCTTCCCTACGCTCTTTTTTTAATTATCTTTGTAATAAACAAAAGTATTTTCTCCCGAATCCCGTGACTGAATTGGAAATGCCTAAACTGCCGGCCCGTCACGCCCGTTATCTGGAATGGGATGAAGCTGTGGATCTTTTAAAAGGGATCACCGGCCGCCACAAAGAACGGGACTTTGCCATTGTTACCCTATTCCTTAATTGCGGGATGCGATTATCCGAACTGACGCAGATTAAAATCACCGACATTAAAAATGATGCCTTGCGTATTATTGGCAAAGGCAACAAAGAGCGGACGGTCTTTTTAAATCATGCCTGTTTAAAAGCCATCAATCGCTACCTGCTGGTTCGTCAAGAGTCGGACTCTCCCTATCTGTTTCTTAGTCAGCAGAATACCCCCATTAGTAATCGGGCGGTTCAACATCTTGTCAAGAAGCACTTAGCCAGCTGTGGTCTCAATACCGATGAAATTAGCGTCCATAAACTCAGGCATACCGCCGCAACTTTAATGTTTCGCTATGGCAACGCCGATCTCAGATCCGTTCAGGAAATTCTTGGACATCAAAATGTTTCAACAACGCAAATATATACCCATATCAATGAAGAGACCCTGCGCGATACCTTAAATCAAAATCCCCTGGCGCAGTTCGAAAGTGAAGATGACTGAAAATAAATAGATAAAATAAAAATAGAACTTACGTTTGTTATTTTGATATGGATGTGCTATAATAAGCTATAAAAAATTGGAGGAATTTCAATGTACGAGGATTTAAACAGCAGACAATATGCGATATTAAAATTTATTGAAACACAAATGAGAGATAAACGTTATCCCCCATCAGTACGTGAAATATGCGCTGCTGTTAATTTAAAGTCGACTTCTACTGCACACGGCTATCTTAAAAAATTGGAAGAACTGGGCTATATTAAACGCGATGCAACGAAAACCCGGGCAATTGAGGTGGTTCGCCATGATCCCAACGAAAGCATCTCTAATTATTTTGATGAAAAGACGATCGTCTCCCTGCCGATTTTAGGCTGTGTTACTGCCGGCGCTCCGATTTTGGCGCTGGAGAACATTACGGATATTTTTCCTTTACCATTGGATTTTATTGGCAATGATCCTTCATTTATACTTGAAGTTAAAGGTACCAGTATGATTGACGCCGGAATTCTGGATGGTGATAAAATCGTCGTCAGAAAACAGGAGACAGCTAGAAATAGTGAAATAGTCGTGGTGTTATTGCTTGAAAATAATGAAGCCACCGTAAAACGGATTTATTTTGAAGACAATAAAATCAGACTGCAACCCGAAAATCAAACCATGGATCCGATTATCTGTAAGGCGGAAGAGCTTAAAATCCTCGGAAAAGTAACCGGATTAATTCGTAAATTTTAAAACAAAAAAAGATGTTTAACACATCTTTTTTTGTTTGCTTTTTATTCGTTTTAGTTCGATTCGTTTTACTTTAATCGATTTTCATTTTATCTTCAATATTTTTAAAAATGTCTTTTTCCATATGATTTTTATTTGCTTTTACCAATTCGATTTGACTTTCAAACAGTTGATTCTGGAGATCTAAAATAGTTTTGCGCGTTGTTTCGCTTTCGATCTTACTCTGTCTTAAATGTTCACGATACTGGGAAAGCAAATCATTTTTTTCATCCAACTCTTTTTGCATCAATTCTTTTTCTTCAGCCAGCGCTTCATATTTTTCTTTTTCTTCATTTAATACTGTTTTCGTCGAATCGAGCTCTTGTTTAACAAGATTAATCGCACCCAATTCTTTAGCTTTGGATTCTTCACTGGTTCGGATTTCTTCTTCAGCAATAAATAGTCGTTCGGTTATATTCATACAGCCAAGAATAGCGATTCGAATATGGTTGGTAAAAGGATTGGCGGTTTTGACACGTTCCAACTCAGTGTTGACATAATCAGACACATGTCGGATATGTTCTTCATTTCCTTTTGCCTTTAAATTAAATTCAGTATCTAATATGCGTAATTCCATTATCGTTTGTTCAGGCATTTTTTCCCTCCTGGTAATAAAATTAAAATTTGTAAAAATCAAAATCTGTGAAAATTAATTATCTACTCTATTATATGTAATCAAGCAGGAAATTACAAATGATTTATGAATTAATAATTTTCAATCACTTTTTTTAAATCCGGGTTATCTAAAATTTGAAAGGATATCTTTTTGTTAGTGAGGGCTTCAAATCCTTCTTTGGACTCTTGATAAATAAGTGGGATCGAGTAAATAGGCCGATTATATTTAGCGGCAAAACCAAGGGTATGGATCGTACCGCTTCCTGAAGAAAAGTTGGAGACAATAATAAAAAGGCTTGTCCCGCTTTGCAGACGATCCCGCTCGATAAACTTATAGGATTGAACTGTTTCAAGCTGGTTATACTCCGAAATTAGACAGCCATCATGGGATAAAATCGTGTCAGCCAGATTTCGATTGGTACTGGGGTAGATCTGTGACAGCCCCGATGGCAAAAAAGCGACTGTTTTTCCCCCAGCGCTTAAACAGCCCCGATGTCCTGAAGTATCGGATCCTGTTGCCAGTCCGCTAATCACCATAAAATTATTTTCGGCCAGAATTTTTCCAGCCTGGAAGGCAAAATCCGCTCCAAATGCTGTGGGGTTACGGCTCCCCACAACAGCAGCTCGTTTGGGATGATTCAAGGCTTCTAAATTGCCCTTATAAAACAGTAAAACAGGATGATCATTAAAACTGTGCAGACAATCAGGAAATCCCTGATCCAAATATGAGATAATCTTAATACTTAGACTTTCACAGCCATGGATTATCTTATCTGCGTAATCCATGGCGTTATCAATTTCATCCCGATTAATTTGCGATGAAATAATATGAAAGGCTTGACCAAATTCGATTATTTCATCGCAAGTTAGGCGATGGGGCTCACTCAGCAGTTCCATTAAGAGTTTGACCTTTTGCCGCCCTACCCCTTTGAGTTGCTGCAGCCCGATCATAATCCGACTTAAATCATTCATCTGTTTACACTCATCTGTTAACTGAAAGCTATTCCCGCAGCTGTGCGTCAAAAGTGATTTTTAATTCACTAAGAATTTGATCAATTACCGGATTAATATCATTATCGTTAAGGGTTCGCTGATGATGTCGGAAGTTTAATGCATAAGCCAGACTTTTATACCCTTCAGGGATTTGGGCGCCGGTATAAACATCAAATAATTCAATACTCTCAAGAATATCACCGCTGTTTTTTCGAATAATTGTTTCAATTGAAGCGGCCGGGATATCCTGTTTTAAGAGAATTGCCAGGTCGCGATTTGAAGCCGGGAATTTTGGCAAATCAACAAATTTATTATCAATTGATGCACAACCATAAAGGGCTTTAAATGAGATTTGGCACACGTAACAGCGCTTTGGCAACTCATAATTCTTGACAACCAACGGATGAATTTCGCCAATTTCTCCTAGTTTTGTCCCTTCTACAAAGATCTCGGCTTTACGGCCGGGATGGAGCATCTCTGATCCGCCAGCAATGAACTCCGGATATTTAATCCCCGCCTGATCAAGCAACAACTCAACCATGCCTTTTAATTCAAAATAATCATCACTGCCATAGGCGCTGATTACCAGCATCATCTCTTCCAGAGGCAACTCGCCGGAGTTGGGATTTTTATGATAGGTATTGGATAGTTCAAAGAAACGGCCAAAGGGATTTTTTCGATTATAGTTTAGCGAAATAACTTCTAATTGATGGCCGATCAGGGTGTTTCGCATGATGCTGTTTTCTTCCCCTAAAGGATTAATCAGGGCAATAAGGTTATCCTCAAGCTCGGTATTTAATCCATGGAGCCGTTTTTCGCTGGTGAAAGAGGTGGTCAGGGTTTCATAATACCCCTGCCCGACTAAAAGGTTTTTAAGGCGATCTTCAAATTTCTGCACCGGCGTTTTCCCGCCAATCATGGTTTCACCGCCCATGATGGTTCCCGGGATATTATCGTAGCCAAAAATTCGGGCGACTTCTTCGGCTAAATCTTCTTTAAGCTCGATATCCCCGCGATAACTGGGGACTTCAACTTCCAGGACAGCTTCGCTGATTTTGGCAACTTTGAAAAACAGCCGTGATAGCATGTTGGAAATTTCATCGATGGTCAAGGTGATTCCGACAAAAGCATTAAACCAATTGATATCCAGAGTTACTTTCTTTAAGGTCTCGACCTTGGGATAAACATCAATAAGGCCCTCAATAACTTCACAGGCACCAATTTCCAGGAACAGCTGGGTCGCCCGCAGCGCCGCAATGCCGGCTAATTCTGGGTCAACGCCCTTTTCGAAGCGCGATGAGGCTTCGGTTCGCAACCCAAGATGCTTGGCAGTTAAACGGACACTGCCTTTGTTAAAACAAGCCGATTCCAAGACGATCAGCGTAGTATTATCGGTAATTTCTGAATTTTCGCCGCCCATGACACCAGCGATCGCCACTGGCGCTTTCCCATTGGTAATCATCAGCATCGTTTCATCGATGTCGCGTTCTTTATTATCAAGGGTGATTATTTTTTTATCAGTGGTTGTGTTAACCACAATTTCCTTTGATTGAAGACTGTGATAATCAAAGGCATGCAGCGGTTGTCCAAGCTCCAGCATGACATAATTGGTAACATCAACAATATTATTGATTGGACGAACGCCACTGTTAATCAGTTTGACCTGCATCCACAGTGGTGAGGGCTCAATTTTTTTGACTTTGAGCATCTTAGCCACGTATCGGGGACAGGCTGAGTTTTCGATTTTAACTGACAGGTAGTCGGCAATCTCATCAGTATTTTCAATGGCAGTATAAGTTTTATAGTCAGCCATGGGAAGATCCAGAGTGGCCGCTGACTCGCGGGCAATGCCAATAATCGATTGACAGTCTGAACGGTTGGCAGTTAATTCAACATCGATAATGACGTCATTCAACCAGAGTAGTTCTCGAGCATCCATTCCCAGGGGAGTGTTTTCCGGCAGAATGAGGATCCCTTCCATGATTTCTTTGGCAAATAAATCACTGTTCATGCCCAGTTCTTCAATCGAGCAGAACATCCCATAGGAGAGTAGTCCTCGAAAATCATTGGTGCCGATTTTGGTGCCATTGGCGATGACTGCACCATCGACGGCAACCGGTACGATGGCGCCTTCAAAAACATTTTTGGCAGCAGTTACAATAACCCGCTCATCGGTTCCCATATCAACGGTGCAGACAACCAGTTTATCGGCATTGGGATGAGGTTCAATTTTGGTAATTTTGCCAGTAAAAATATTAACGACATTTTCCGAGACCACCGTTAAGGTTTCGACCTTGGTGCCGGACATGGTCAGGGCTTCCCCAAAATCAAAGGGTGGTATTTTTATATCAACGTATTCTTTTAACCAATTTAATGAAACTAACATTTATGATTCCTCCTATTTAAATTGCGTCAAGAAACGCAGGTCATTTTCAAATAATAAACGCAGGTCGTTTATTCCATATTTAATCATCGTGATCCGGTCGAGGCCCATGCCAAAGGCAAAGCCGCTGTATTCATCGGGATCGATGCTACAAAAGCGCAGGACATTCGGATGAACCATGCCGCATCCCAGCACTTCAATCCAGCCAGTATTGCTGCAAACCTTGCATCCGACGCCGCCGCATTTGAAACAGGTAACATCCATTTCGGCACTCGGTTCGGTAAAATAAAACTGATGGGGTCGGAATTTTGTTTTGGTTTGTTCACCAAATAGTTTTTTGGCAAATAAATCCAGGGTGCCTTTTAGATCACTCATGGTAATGCCCTTATCAATGACCAGTCCTTCCATTTGGTGGAAGACCGGCGAATGGGTGGCATCAATTTCGTCGAAGCGATAAACCCGGCCAGGTGAGATAATCCGCAGTGGCGGTTTTTGCTTCTGCATAACCCGGACTTGTACAGGCGACGTTTGGGTTCGCAGCACAATATCGTCCTCACAATAAAAGGTATCCTGTAAATCTCGGGCGGAATGCTCCTGGGGCACGTTCAAATAATCAAAATTGTATTTTGCCCATTCAATTTCCGGGCCTTCGGCAATTGAAAAGCCCATGCCCAAAAATATTTCTTTTAATTCATTAACGGTGGTGGTTAATGGGTGCAGATTTCCCGCCTGATGCTTTTTCCCCGGCAGGGACACGTCAATGCTTTCTTCTTTGATTTGGGCTTCAATTTCTTTTCTCTCCAGGGCTTGTTTCTGGGCTGAAATGTTGTTTTCAATTTCCTCCCGGATTTCATTAGCTAATTTACCAATAATCGGACGTTCTTCATTAGAAAGTTTACCCATGCCTTTAAGGGCAATGGTCAGCTCCCCTTTTTTTCCTAAATACTTAATTCTGACATTATCCAGGGTTTTTAATTCATCTACAGCATTGAGATCAGCCAGGCAGCGATCTCGTAATTCTTTGAGTTGTAACTCCATTTTTTTCTCCTTTTTTAAATAAATAATTGCAAATAGGTTGCTAATTTTCGCTCATATCCAATCGCAAATGATAGTTGATAAGTTATGATGAGCTAGTTAGAATAAAATAAAAAAAATCGTCCTTCTGAAAGGACGAAATATCTCCGCGGTACCACCTTAAATTAATACTAATTTGTATTCACTCAGAATCTTAACGGGATTAACGTTAGCGGCTAACGGTCAGTGTTTATCATAAATTTAATCATAAATGACGTTCACTTGACTTTCACTGCTAAAACTCCAGAGGGAACTTCACTAAAAATACATACAAAATCTCTCAGCCGTGGATTTTTTCTCTGTAGCATCTAATCTTTAGTTACTTTCTCTATCATCGTCGATCACTATTCAGTTGTTTGATTTGGTTATTTATATTGAAAAGACTTATTTAAAATCTCTTACGATATCATAGATCACAATGCCGGCTGCTGTGCCAACATTAAGCGATTCAGCCTTACCGATAATCGGTATCTTTAACAAAACATCGCATTGTTCGCTCATTTCAAGTGACATTCCCTTGGATTCATTCCCCATGATGATTGCATAAGGCTCGCTAATCGGTTCACGATCCCATAATGAAATGCCACTCAGGGATGTGCCAATCAGGGTAATCCGGTTGGTTTTTAATTGCACTGCAAAATCCAGTAATGAATCGGCCTGGACTATTGGCAAATGAAAGACCGAACCCATGGAGCCCCGCAGTACTTTTTCATTGTAAATATCGGCAGTTTTTGATGATGTCACAACACATTCAATCCCGGCAGCGTCAGCGGTTCGAATAATCGTCCCCACATTATAGGGATCTTGAACATCCTCTAACAGAACATAGCTTTTAAAAGTTCTTGTTTGAAAGGACATTTTTTCCAGGATACAGATAATCCCTTCGGATTTCTGTAAATTCGAAATCGATGGGAACAGTGACTCTTTAATAACCAGCACATTGACATCATTTGATGATAATCTAGTTAAAATATCACTGGCTCTGCCATCATTTATTTCAAGCCATTCTTTTGTTACAAAAATTTGATGAAAGCTCAACTGATTGGATACTGCTTCTAAAAACAGTTTCGTTCCTTCGATAGAGAAACAATTTTCCTGATCTCTGAAAGATTTACTACTTAATTTCCGCAGGTATTTAAGTTGATCGTTATTTTTAGAAGTAATTTCCTGAAACATTTTTAATGGTCTTTACGGGACAATTTATTAATTTCATTAATGGATCGATTCTCACCCATAACGATCAGTTTATCACCAGCATAAATAATATCACTTGCCAGCGGTGAGGCATTTAAGATATCCAGGGTACGAATGGCAATCACATTTAAACCATATTTTGCCCGCAAGTCAAGCTGGTCTAATGTTTTTCCTTCCCAGGCATGCAAAGTCGCTACTTCAACAATGGAATGATTGGTATCAAGTTCTAAAATATCAATGAAATCGCCGGAAAACAAATTATGGCCAACCCGTTCGCCCATATCACGCTCTGGTGAAAAAACTTTTTTTACGCCAAGCTTCAATAGAACTTTTTCATGTTGGGAGGTATTTGCTTTTCCATATATTTCATTAATACCTAATTCCTGGGCATTTACTATTCCCATAATACTACTATTTATATCAGAAGTGATCGAAACAACCACGGCGTCAACATTTTTAAGCCCAATCGATTTTAACGCATTAATGTCAGTCACATCTGCCTGAACAGCATAGGTTACTAAATTAGCAATGTTATGAACTTTTTCTTCATCTTTATCGACAACGACAACATTACAACCTAATTCACTGAGAGTAATTGCCAGAGCTTCACCAAAACGCCCTAAACCCAGGACTGCAAACTGTTTTTCTTTCAATATTCTTCCTCCTCTAGCCAATCATAATATTACCCTCAGGCAATTTAAAGTTCCCGATATTTTCCCGGGCATGTTTTTCACTTTGCGAAATCGCATAGGCAATCGTCAGTGGTCCCAGTCGACCAATAAACATGGTCAGGCTGATCGCTAATTTTCCCTGGATCGTTAGATGCGGGGTCAAACCCATTGATAAACCAACCGTGCCAAAAGCAGACAGCACCTCAAAAATGACTTGTTCAAATGGCGCCCCAATTTCAGTGCACAGTAATACAAAAATCATTAAAATAATGAGTCCTGAAGCAATGAAAACAATCGAAATTGAACGGCGAATAAGGGGGCCAGCAATCGTTCGTTTAAAGGCAACAACATCTTTTTTCCCTTGAACTACAGAAATAACCGTCATTAAGATAATGCCCATCGTTGTTGTTTTGACCCCCCCACCGGTTGAACCAGGAGAAGCCCCAACAAACATCAGGATCATCGTTAAAAAGATGGATGGTGCGGTCAGGCCGGCAATATCAATGGTATTGCTGCCAGCCGTTCTTGGCGTGACCGACTGAAACATTGATGCTAGCAGTTTTCCATGGACAGAAAGATTCCCCATCGTTTTAGCATTATTGAATTCAAAAATAAAAAATAAAATAAACCCAGCCAACAGTAAAATTCCAGTAGAGACAAGAACAAATTTTGAATGCATACTCATTTTTTTAAATTTACGTACAAAAATCAAATCACTGGTAACGGCAAAGCCAAGCCCACCTAAGATGATTAAAGCACAGACAACAAAATTGACAATAAAATTATCGACATATTTTGTTAAACTGGAATAATTTCCCATTAAATCAAATCCCGCATTACAGAAGGATGAGATAGAATGAAAAACACTATAACCAATCCCTTTAAGCCAGCCAAACTCAGGTATAAAAACGAAACTGAGAAAAAGCGCGCCAATGGCTTCAATTGCAAACGCTGAATAAAAAATATACTTGGCAAACTTTACAATCCCCGAAAGCGAATCCATATTGACTGATGATTGAATCAATAAACGATTCTTAATCGTGATGCGTTTTCCTGCTAAAACAAAAAACATCGTCGCAAAAGACATAAATCCCAATCCGCCAACTTGAATCAAACAAATAATAACAACTTGTCCAAAGACACTCCAATAGGTACCGGTATCGACGACAACTAGGCCGGTAACACAAACACAAGAAGTTGATGTGAATAAGGCATCAACGAAATTTGCACTAATTCCTGACTGTGTTGCGATTGGAAGTGTTAATAACACAGCACCAAATAAGATAACAACTGCAAATCCAAAAACTAATACTTCAGTAGGTGAACGTTGACTCATGAAATTTTTGATTTTTGATTTCTTTTTTTGTATCAATTCTTGTCTCAAATGATGTCTCCAGACTGCTCTTCTTGGTATTTAAAAATTCTACAACATACATATTCTAACACTATCATTTTAAAAAGCAACAAAAATTTACAATAAAAAAACTTCCCAAACATGGTTGCTATGTTGAGAAGTTAATTTAGCATGATTAATTGAGGTTTTTCTTTGACACTTCAACTAAATCTTTAAAAGCATTGATATCGTTCATCGCCAAATCGGCTAAGATTTTACGGTCAATTTCAACACCAGCCTGTTTTAAACCAAACATGAATTTGCTGTAGCTCATATCATACATTCTGGCTCCGGCATTGATTCGGGTAATCCATAATCTTCTGAAATTTCTTTTCTTTTCTTTTCGGCCAACATATGAAGATCTCTGCGCTCGCATAACAGCTTCATTTGCTGATCTATATAACTTACTTTTAGCGCCATAAAAGCCCTTTGCAAGTTTAAGTACTTTTTTATGTTTCTTTTTGGCATTAACGCCCTTTTTAATTCGCATTATTTATTTCCTCCTATCTTCAAATATTATCTTTTTACCATTTTGATCATTTTCATTACTACTTTAGCATCTCCAGGAGCTAAACCAGTAGCTTTTCTAAGATTTCTTTTTCTCTTACTGCTTTTTTTGTTAAGAATATGGCGTTTACCAGCTTTAGTCCGCTTAATAAAACCTGATTTCTTTATTTTAAAACGCTTTGCAGCACCACGGTGTGTTTTCATTTTTGGCATAACTATTTCCTCCTCCCTGTACAAGGTATCTTTTATAAAAAACTACATCTGAGAAACTTAATGTAATGATCTAAGTTTCGCTAACAGATAGTCAATTAACACATTGATTTACTTATCTTTTTTGGGGGCTAAATACATAACCATATTTCTGCCTTCGATTTTTGGTGCTTTTTCAACCACGGCAAGATCAGAAACACGTTCTGCAAAATCAAGTAATACTTCTTTTCCCTGTTCCGTATAAGCCATTTCACGGCCTCGGAAACGAATAGCCACTTTAACTCGGCTACCTTGTTCCAAGAATTTAATGCAATTTTTAATTTTAACATTAATATCATGCTCTTCAACTCGAACCGACATACGAATTTCTTTAATAACCACAGCTTTTTGATTTTTCTTAGCTTCTTTTAATCGTTGAATTTCTTCATATCGAAACTTTCCGTAGTCAAGAATCTTACAAACCGGCGGTTTAGCGTTTGGTGAAACTTTCACTAGATCCAGATTTTTCTCATCGGCTAATGCTTGAGCGTCTTTTGTATTCATAACTCCCAACATCTCACCGGTTTCATCAATTACACGGATTTCGCGATCACGGATCTCGTTATTAATTTCGTGTTGAACATCTTTGCTAATAGTAATATACCTCCATATATAAAAATTGCAGGTAGAGAGACTCCACCTGCAAAAAAATACTAACGAACAATTCAAAATTAAGTTCATTCATATTTACCTATTTCCCTGAGAAATGAGGTGAGAAGTGTGTTTTCCTCTACTTTGTTACTCAGCTATTATATGCTCTTTTAGCTTTTTTGTCAATAGTTTTTTTTGATACTGTTTTTTTTATGAAAGCAGGGCCCGGTCATTGGCAAATTCTTCGCCGCTGACTTGTCCAAACCGTTTCAGTAAATCTTCAACGGTGAGCTGTTGTTTTTCTTCGCCTTTGATGTCCAGAATAACCCGGCCTTCATGCATCATAATCAGGCGATTGCCATGTTCGATGGCATGACGCATATTATGGGTTACCATCAAGGTGGTCAAATTACCTTCTTTGACAAAACGGTCACTTAGTTGCAAGACCTTGTCAGCCGTTTTTGGATCTAAGGCGGCTGTGTGCTCATCCAGTAAGAGTAGTTTTGGCTTTTTCAATGTCGCCATCAGCAAGGTCAATGCCTGTCGTTGTCCACCAGAAAGCAGACCAACCTTGGCATGCAACCGATTTTCCAGCCCCAGGTCCAGGTGGCTGAGATACTCTTTATAAATTTCCCGTTCCTTATTACTGATTCCCCAACTCAATGACCGGGTCTTGCCACGACGATAAGCCAAGGCCAGATTTTCTTCAATTCCCATATTGCCGGCGGTACCCATCATCGGATCCTGAAATACCCGACCAATGACACTTGAACGTTTGTGTTCTGGTAGCTTGGTGACATCCAGTCCGTCAATCAGAATAGAGCCCTTATCAACCCCAAAGACGCCGGCAACACAATTGAGGAAGGTAGACTTACCCGCCCCGTTACCGCCAATAACCGTGACAAAATCACCTTCAGCCAGTGACAGGTTAAAATTACTTAAAGCGACCTTTTCATTGACTGTTCCAGCATTGAATTTTTTTTCAATTCCATTTATAACTAACACTTATAGATCGCCTCCTCTTAATGATTTTTTGAGTGGGCGAAGATAGGTTTTAAAGACCGGTAATGACAGCGCAATCGCCACTGTAATGGCGGTGAATAATTTTAAATCATTGGCTGGCATACCCATTTTTAATACCAGAGCGATGATAATCCGATAGGTAATGGCACCCAACACCAACGAGATCAGACAATTGAAGAAATTTCGGGTGCCAAAAATAACTTCCCCGATAATGACCGATGCCAGACCAATAACGATTGATCCAATGCCCATTTGGATGTCAGCAAAGCTCTGACTCTGAGCGATTAATGAGCCCGAAAGCGCAACCAGACCATTACTGATGACCAAGCCTAGAATAATCATATTGTTGGTGTTGATCCCCTGGGCTCTGGCCATTTGCGGATTATCTCCGGTAGCCCGAATGGCACAGCCAATTTCGGTTCCGAAAAACCAGTATAAAAGACCAACAATCGCCATCACACTGATAAATCCAAAAAGCATAACGGCATTTGTTGGGCTTAATCCCAGGTTCTCCAATGGTGTAAAGACCGTATCGATCCGTAACAGTGACAGGTTGGCCTTGCCCATGATTCGCAGATTGACTGAATAAAGCGCAATCATCGTTAAAATACCTGCCAATAGGGCGGGTATTTTTAGTTTTGTATGAAGAATTCCGGTAACCAGCCCGGCCAACATTCCACCAACAAATGCCAGGCATGTTGCGATAAAGGGATTCATCCCATTAAAAATTGAAAAAGCTGCAATTGCAGCTCCC
This sequence comes from Acetobacterium woodii, assembly GCA_016213825.1. Classification (GTDB taxonomy): domain Bacteria; phylum Bacillota; class Clostridia; order Eubacteriales; family Eubacteriaceae; genus Acetobacterium; species Acetobacterium woodii_A. The sequence continues at coordinate 13,518 of JACQZP010000021.1, forward strand.
ATTGCAATACTTCCTTCGACTGTTAAATCAGCGATATCGAGTATTCGATAGGTGATATAAACGCCAATTGTCATGATGGCCCATAGCAGACCCAGCGATATTGCACCTAATATAATATCAAACATTATTTTGCCTCACTTCTTATCTATTGATTATGTTGATTAATAATTTTAGCAAGTAGTAATGGTAGCCACTACTACTTGCTAAATCGTTTTTATTTAATTTTTTTCTATTTGAATCTTCTATTTTGCAGTAATGACGTATTGTTGCAGATCTGCTGGAATGGTTAAACCAATTTCCTGAGCGACAGTGCCATTAATAGCATACTCAAATTTAGTCGCTGATTCAATTGGCATGGTTGCCGGTTTAGCTTCGCCTTTAAGAATTTTCACAGCCATTAAACCGGTTTGGTAACCAAGGTCAGAGTAGCTTATTCCTAAGGTAGCCAATCCACCAGATTCGACCATACCAGATTCGCCGCAGATAACCGGTGTTTTTGACTGTGAGGTAATGCTTTGAACCTGTGGCATTGCTGATGCAAAGACATTATCAGTAGGAATGTAAATAGCATCACATTGGCCAACGATCGATTGAGTCGCTTGTTGGACATCATTTGAATTGGTAACTGTCACTTCCACATATTTCATACCCAGTTTTTCAATGGCTTCTTTGGCAATTTTTGCCTGTAAAACAGAATTATCTTCGCTGGAAGTATAGAGTACCCCAACCGTTTTAGCTGTCGGTACTAATTTAACCAGCAGATCGATCTGTTCTTTAATTGGGTTCATGTCAGTGGTTCCACTAACGTTTCCGCCTGGGGCTTCGTTTGATTTGACCAGACGAGCTGCTTCATAGTCGGTGATCGCCGTTCCCAGAATGGGAATCTCGGTTGTCTTTCCGGCAATCGCCTGAGCCGCTGGAGTTGCGATAGCAAGAACCAGATCTACCTTATTGCTGACAAAACGATCGCTGATGGTTGATAAATTACTTTGATCCCCCTGAGCATTTTGCACATCAAGGGTAATGTTTTTACCGTCGGTGTAGCCGTTGTCAGCCAAAGCTTTGACAAAACCTTCCCGGGAAGCATCCAGAGCGACATGATCAACATACTGAACAATACCGATGGTAGGATTTTTACTTTCTTGTTTTGTTGCTGAATTTGAACAGCCAGCTCCTAATGCAACCATGGACGCAATCAGAAGAACTGCCGTCAATTTTTTTCCATACTTTTTCATTTCTTTTCCTCCATTTTAATTTATATTCAATAAAACCTTTTCAGGTTGAATTGCCATTTTAGAACTTTTTCTGATCGCAATATAAAACCTCTTTAATATGGTTTTTACATTCACACAAAAAAAAATCGCCACTGTATAACAGGGACGAAAATAAATTCGCGGTACCACCTTGCCTTTGATGTTTAACATCACGCTCTGTAAGCAACGTCAGTTACTTAACCACGATAACGGTTGGTATCCGGCTCAGCCTAATGGGTAAAAACCGTTCGGTGGGCAGCTCGCAAGATGTATTCGCAAAGGAATCCTACTTTCTCACACCAACCGAAAGTTCTCTGAAAAGACTATCCTATTACTACTTGTTCCTGGTCATCACTATATTGTTTTTTATTATATTTATACGAGCCGAATTTGTCAACAATTATTGCAAATTCGACTCGTATTATTCTGCTATTAACGTTCTAAACTACTGAATACTAGAATCAGCCAGATCTTATTCTAAGGTTAATGACTTGGTTTTAATTTTTTCGATCAGTTTTTCTTTGAGATCGGCCAGGCTGATCAGACCGGCATCGCCAGTATCGCGGATTCGCAGGGCCAGGTCCCCGCCTTCGGCTTCTTTATCGCCGACAACCAGCATGTAGGGAACTTTTTGCATTTGTGCTTCTCGGATCCGATAGCCCAGTTTTTCATCCCGGACATCCACCGAGGCGCGAACACCAATAGCGGTCAGTTCTTCTGCAATCCCTTTGGCAAAATCATGGTGGGCATCCGCAACCGGAATAATCATCACTTGCACCGGAGCCAGCCAAACCGGGAATTTTCCGGCAAAATGTTCAATTAGAATCCCAAAGAATCGTTCGATACTGCCTAAAATGGTTCGATGCACAATAACCGGACGGTGCTTTTCGCCGTCTGAGCCAATATAGTTCAGGTCAAAGCGTTCCGGCATCTGGAAATCCAGCTGAATGGTACCACATTGCCAGGTACGACCCAGACTGTCTTCCAGATGGAAGTCAATTTTAGGGCCATAAAAAGCCCCGTCACCTGGGTTTAGACGATAGTCGATTTCTTTTTTCTCCAGCGCTTTTCTTAAGGCATCGGTTGCTACTTCCCATACTTCATCCGAGCCAATGGCTTTTTCTGGTTTGGTGGATAATTCAACCTTATAGTTAAAACCAAATACTTTATACACATCATCAGCCAAATCGATAACCTTGATGACTTCGGCTTCAATTTGATCCGGGGTCATAAAAATATGCGCATCATCCTGAGTAAAGTTACGCACCCGCATCAGACCATGAAGGGCCCCATGCAGTTCATGACGATGAACCAGACCCAGCTCTGCCATTTTTAATGGCAGATCCCGATAGGAGTGTCCTTTACGTTTGTAAACCAGCATGCCCCCCGGGCAGTTCATTGGCTTGACGGCATAAGAAGCTTCATCAATTTCAGTGAAATACATGTTTTCTTTGTAATGATCCCAGTGACCGGAACGTTTCCACAATTCGGCATTCAAAATAATCGGTGTTTTGATTTCCTGATAGCCCCGGAGTTGATGGATCTGTCGCCAGAAATTTTCCAGTTCATTTCGAATGATCATTCCTTTGGGATGGAAGAATGGGAAACCCGGGCCTTCTTCCTGAAGTGAGAAAAGATCCAGTTCTTTACCTAACTTACGGTGATCCCGTTTTTTGGCTTCTTCCAGGCGCGTTAAGTAGGCTTCTAGTTCGCTTTTTTTAGGAAAGGTAATCCCATAAATACGTTGCAGCATTTTATTTTTTTCATCACCCCGCCAATAGGCACCGGCGAGACTTAAAAGCTTAATCGCTTTAATGCCGCTGAGGTTTTGAATATGGGGGCCAGCACAGAGATCAGAAAATTCGCCTTGAGAATAAAAGCTGATGATGGCATCTTCCGGCAGGTTTTCGATCAGTTCGGCTTTATAAATTTCACCTTCGGCATTCACTTTAGCCAAGGCCTCGTTGCGGCTTAATTCATAGCGATTGATTTCCAATCCTTCTTTAACAATTTTGGCCATTTCCTTTTCAATTTTTTCCATGATTTCGGGAGTGATGATCACATCCACATCGATGTCATAGTAAAAACCATTGTCAATTGCTGGGCCAATCGCCAGTTTTGCCTGAGGATACAGCCGTTTGACCGCCTGGGCGAGCAGATGGGAACCAGTATGCCAGAAGGCATGTTTCCCGCCTTCATCTTCAAATTTTAAGAGGTTGAGGGTGGCGTCTTCATTAATCGTTTGACGGATATCCACAACCTCGCCATTGAGTTCCCCGGCCATGGTATTCTTGGCTAAACCTGGGCTAATATCTGTGGCAACTTCAAGAACAGTAATTCCGGGTTCATAAGTCTTTATGGATCCGTCTTTTAACGTAATAGTAATCATAATTTTCTCCTTTATTTTGGTGAAAGTGCACTCATATACTGGGACGCACTTGTTAACACCATTTTTATTTTAAAAACAAAAAAGCCCCTTTGTCAAACAAAGGGACGTATTAACGCGGTTCCACCCAATTTGATTCACTTGCATGAATCCACTTAAGTTCTGGATAACGGTCAGCTCCGTAAAACCCTACTAATAAAAGAAAATGCTCAATCGCAATATTTCTAGTCATACTTCAGGTTTCGACTCCAAGGTGGTTTTCAATTATCTGCAGTATAAGCAATTACAGCCAGGTTGCTTACTCTCTGAAACGTATGGATAACTTACTCGTCCTTATCAACATCTTTTTTTATTTTTATTGCTTTTCAGTATAACCTTTATCTAAAAAAGAATCAATACTTTTTCGCAAATTTAATATTGATTTAAATCTTTGATTTTAATTTAAAATAAATAATTTATATTAAATAATTTCAAATTAAATAAAAAATAATTATTTATTTATAATGCAATAGCCTGCTTCCGAAAAAACCATTAGTATCGGTTTGTCTTTTGATGACAAAGCGTGTCCGGAAAGCTGATGAATAAACCCAGCCGAAAAATATTGAAATTTGACCTGGGTATGGATTTTCTTCGGCGCCAGATTAATAAAGTCACTCAGGTAAGCTTCGAGATTCTGGGGATCCTTTAAAAACTCAAAAATCCATTCCTTATCGGGACTGGCATCGACCATCCCGGCTGGCAGCCTGAAACTACCTTGGGAGAGCCAATCAAATTTAACCCATTCGCTGATCATCTCACTTTTTTGATGATCATTAAAAAATTCCAGAAGGATGCCAAAGAGCTGTTCTTTTGATTTCCCCACATCATAAAAGCCCTGTTGATCCCAGTAAAAGGAAAAGGCTTCAAAAAAATCAAAGGGGGTGCTGTAAATCCGGGAAGTAAAAATAAAAGCCAGGCTATGTTTAAAGGCGCCGCTATTGTAGTAACGATCCACCAACACTTCAATTTGACGCAATTGATACAGTTCTTCAGCACTGATGTACTGATTTGAAATAATTTCATAAGGCGGAAAGCTGGCATAGTGATAGTGATGAATTTCCGACTCTTCGCGAATCCGGGTGCCCTTCAGACATTTGAGAAAGCCCAGTTGCAGCATATCGGGATTAAGGGCAATCACCCGGTTAAAGGATTCTTTGAAAATTCCATAGCTTTCATAGGGCAAGCCTGCAATCAGATCCAGATGAATATGAATGTTTTGTGGAGCCAACAGTTTTTTGACATGTTCTTCAGTTCTGCTCACACTGATTTTTCGGCCGATCGCCGATAGTGTTGTCGCTGCGGTGCTCTGAACACCAATTTCAAATTGAATCAGTCCCGGCGGTGCCGTCTTAAGCAGGTCAATCATTTCTTCATCGATCAGGTCTCCGGTCATTTCAAAGTGAAAATTAGTTTCGCCGCCTTGTTTAATCAGATATTTAAAGATTTCCTTGGCCCGGCTCAGGTTGCAGTTGAAAGTCCTGTCAACCAGCTTGACCTGTTTGACGCCCGCCCCAATAAAGAAATCCAGTTCGCTAAAAACCCGGTCCAGACTTAATAGATTCAGCCCCTGCTTAGCCGAAGACAGACAATAGGAACATGAAAAGGGGCAGCCCCGCATGGTTTCATAATAAATGATCTTATGTTTGAGACTGTCCATATCCAAGTTTAAATACGGAAAAACGAATTGGTCTAATGGGATCGGTTTGGCATCAGGATTTTCGATAATTTCACCAGATCGGCTGCGATAACAGAGCCCGGAAATATTACCAAAGCCATCCTGAACATCACTATTTTTAAGCAGTGCCTGTAGTTTGCCTTCCCCTTCGCCCTGAATAATCAGATCGCAAAAGGTGTGAGCTTCCAGCAATGCCGCCCCGTCAAAGCTGACCTCCGGGCCGCCAAAAATAATCTGCACCTGGGGTTTTGCTTTTTTAATGACTTCAGCCAGCTTCAGAACAAGCTCCATGTTCCAGATATAGCAGGAAAACCCGATCCGTTTGGCATCCCGATCCAGGAGCTGCTTGATAATCCGATGCAGGGGATCATTGATCGACATCTCCAGAATTTCGATATCAAAATCAGGCAGCTGTGCCTTTAATGAACGCACAGCCAGATTGGTATGGATATATTTTGCATTAATGGCGACTAAAACAAGATCTTTCACGGCAACCTCCAGATTATCGGTAGATTCGTATAAATAATTATCAAAAGAAACAGGGGAATAACAAAAAATGTTTTCCCCCCATAAAATTGGAACTAGACTGATAATACTCAAAAACTAAAAAACATTCTATACATTAAACCGGAAAAAAGTAACATCGCCATCTTTCATGACATATTCTTTTCCTTCAACCCGGGTAACACCGCTTTCCTTGGCTTTTACTTCCGAACCGGCTTCTACCAGCTGTTCAAAACTGGTAATTTCCGCCCGAATAAAACCACGCTCAATATCGCTATGGATTTTACCAGCGGCCTGGGGTGCTTTGGTGCCTTCGGTGACCGTCCAGGCGCGAATTTCCTGGGGGCCAGCGGTTAAAAAGGTAATCAGGCCCAGTAGTTTATAGCCAGAGCGAATAACTTGATCCAGACCTGATGCTTCTAAACCCATATCAGATAGGAACTCGGCTTTTTCCTCATCATCAAATTGAGCAATTTCTTCCTCAATTTTTGCCGATATTTTGATAATATCGATATGATTTCCGGAATGGTTTTCCAAAACAGTTGCTTTTAATCGCTTAACCATATCATTATCTTCGTGAAGATCGTCTTCGGAAACGTTGGCGATGTAAAGGACTGGCTTAATGGAGATCAGCTGATTGGTTTGAATAAACTCCCATTCATCGGCTGTAAACTCATCGTCATTGGGCATCTTGCCAGTTTCAAGAATTTCCCGCAGTCGCATGGCTACTTCCATGTTCGCTTTCTCCTGGGGGTTTGTTTTGGCCAGTTTTTTGTTCTTCTCAATCCGTCGATCCAGCATTTCAATATCTGAGAAAATCAGTTCCAGATTGATGGTTTCCAGATCATCGATGGGGTCAATCTTCCCTTCCACATGGACGACGTTATCATCTTCAAAACATCGGACAACATGGACAATGGCATCAACCTCGCGAATGTGAGAAAGAAACTTATTGCCAAGTCCCTCACCTTTACTGGCGCCTCGCACCAGACCGGCGATATCCACAAATTCGATGGTTGTGGGAATCACCTTTTTTGAATTGTACATTTTTTCTAAAACCGCTAACCGGGGATCGGGTACGGTTACGACCCCGATATTGGGATCAATGGTGCAAAATGGATAATTGGCAGACTCTGCTCCGGCCTTGGTTAAGGCATTGAATATGGTGCTTTTCCCAACGTTGGGTAAGCCAACGATTCCTATCTTCATAGTTACCTCTTTCTTATTTTCTTTTTGATGAAATTAATTATTTTATTTATGGAAGCTAATCTGCTGTCCTGGATGAAAATTAATCCTGACATTTAAAAAGGTGGATTTTCCAGTCCCGCAGGATCAAGAAGTGCCACCATTTCGTTTTGTTCAGAAATTCGGTTAATACCCGTCCGGGCATTGATCAGCTAAACCTTGTCCGGTAGGATCAGCATCCTTCCCGGTAAAGCAGCCTTCGCTCCGAAAAACAAGCCCAGTCTAGCGACTGACGGCGCTGTCTTTCCAAAGCTTTTCGAGGCTGTAAAATTCACGTTCTTCAGCATGGAAAATATGGACAATCACGTCGTAATAATCCAATAAAATCCAGCGACCTTCTCGCTGACCTTCGATGCCCTTTGGAAAGATCTCCAGTTTTTGAGCTTCATACTCAATATTATCAGCAATGGCTTTAACCTGTCGTTCAGAGTTACCACTGGCAATGACAAAGTAGTTGGCGATGGAAGTCATTTCGGTTACATCGATCACTTCGATGTCATCTCCGTTTTTGTCTTCAATCCACCCTTTTATTTTTTGTGCAAATTCTTCAGGATTAATAAAAATCACTCGCTTTCTTTTTAAATTTTCTTTTCTATTTTAAGTTTCTTGTTTTAATAATTAAATCATTTCGCGCATCGATGGTTCGCTTGTGAATCAGAGCGCCGGTTTGGACTACATGACAGATACTGTTGCTTAATGCCATAATCATTGCTTCATCCAAATCGGTTTCGGCCATCTGGCGAATGGCATCAACTCCTGGAAAAGAGCGACCCTTTTCAATATAATCGGCCAGATAAATGATTTTATCCAAGGTGCTCATTTTTTTACATCCGGTGGTGTGAAAACAAACGGCACTTTGAATTGCTGGATCTTTAACACCGTAACGCTCCCCAGCAAGAATAGCACCGACCGGGCCATGAAGCAATTGGGGATCGTTTTGACAGACCTGATCAATCTTAATCTGATGCTGTTGGGCACAGTCAAGCTGTTGTTCATCTGACAAATTCTTGGCACAGTCATGCAGCAACGCCGCCAACTTGGCTTGATCCGGATCACAGCCAAAGGTGTGAGCCAGTTTATCGGCCGCTTCAACCACATTCATCGTATGATTAAACCGTTTAGGGGTTAGAATTTTTTTCAAATCTGCTTCGATATCAGTCCAGTTCATTGTTATCCTCAGTTGATGCGTTCGGCAAATACAGGTGATGTTCATGGATATAGGCTTCCACCGCATCAGGTAGTAAATAACGAATGGAATACCCATTTTTGATGCGGGCTCGAATATCCGAAGAGGCGATATCCATTTCAGTGGCGTACAGCTTGAAAATAGAAGCCCCATAAATTTCCTGCAGTTCCTTGATTCGCATATCCAGCCGTTCATGACTATATCCTGGTCGGAAAGTCGTAATGAATTTCACTGACTTCAATAATTCCGGGGCACCCTTCCACAAGGTGATTTCAAACATTAAATCAGCGCCGGCGATGAAATAAAAATCACAATCCGGATAAATTTCTTTAATGCTATTGATGGTATCAATGGTATAAGTGATGCCGTTTTGATCAATTTCATGGGTTAAAATTTCAAAACTGTCATTGCTGGCGATGGCTAGTTCCACCATTTTGAGTCGGTGTTTTCGGGCAATTTCGTCCTGAGATAATTTAAAGGGATTATTCCCGGTGGGAATAAATAGCACCTTATCCAATTCATATTGATCCCGAGCTGATTCTGCTAACAGCAGATGACCTGTATGTATGGGATTAAAACTGCCTCCCAAAAGACCGATTTTTTTCTTCATCTCAAACCTTTACTTATTATGAATTAGTGAATTTTCGTGATGGGCTTAATGCTTTTCTTTTAACTCGCTTGATCGGTTTTTGATTTTTTGTCGGTACCTCGATTTTTGTTTTCAATAAATTCTTTTTATAAAGGATGAATTTATTGCCAATAGTACAGACGATATCCGATTTTGTGGCGGCTGCCAATTCCCGGGCCACATTATCGACATCTTCCAGCGAATTATTCTGAACCTTTCCCTTGATCAGTTCCCGGGCAATGATGGCATCCCTGGTCTGGACAATGACTTGCGGGGTAATGCCTTCCTTGCCAACGAAAATGATATCGGGAATATCCATGGCAAGCTTTCTTAAATAACTTCTTTGTTTACTCGTTAACATTTTTTCTCTACTTTCTACGACGCTATTATAACATATAATAAAGCGGGAAATCTATTTAAAATACTCAAATTCGATGTCTTCCAGTTGAACCACATCTTCATCCTGGATACCCATTTTTTCAAGCTCGGCGAAGACGCCCTTATCTTTTAGTACCCGTTGGAAGAAACCAATGGAATCCAAATCTTCAAAGTTGACTGAAGTAATCAGACGTTCCAGGAATGCACCCTTAACCACAAATAGATGATCGAATTTCTCAACCGTAAATTGTTTTTCTTTGAAGTCCGGAGTGAAGATGGTTTCTGCTTCCGGTTCAAAATCAAAGATTGGTTCAACTTCGCCAATTTCATCCAGCAATTGAATCGTCCGGCTCAGTAGTTCGTTAAGACCCTGGCCGGTGACTGCGGAAATAACAAAGACTTCATAGCCCAATTTTTCCAATTCAGCTTTTAACTCATCGGTTTCTTCTGGTTCAGAAAGCAGGTCAACCTTGTTTAAGGCGACTATTTGCACCCGTTTTGCCAGCTTTTCATTGTATTTTTCCAATTCAAAATTAATCTTTTTAAAATCATCCAGAGGCTCCCGACCTTCACTGCCAGAGGCATCCAGAAGATGAATCAGCAGCTTGGTTCGTTCCACATGTCGGAGGAATTGATCACCAAGTCCGGTTCCTTCATGGGCACCTTCGATCAAACCGGGAATATCAGCAATTACAAAAGGATCAAAATTTCGCCATTCAACCACTCCCAGATTGGGGACGATGGTGGTAAAATGGTAATTGGCAATTTTGGGTTTGGCCTTAGTGATCACCGAGAGCAGTGTCGACTTGCCAACATTAGGAAAACCAATCAGACCCACATCGGCCAGCAGCTTCAGCTCAAGAATAACGGTTCGCTCCTGACCTTTCACGCCACCCTGGGCAAAACGAGGCGCCTGCCTGGTGGCAGTTGCAAAATTCATATTTCCACGACCACCCCGGCCGCCTTCGGCGACCCGGTATTTTTGCCCGTGTTCTGATAAGTCACAGATGATCCGTCCGGTCTCTTTATCTTTAATAATGGTTCCCACAGGTACCTTGATGATCAGATCTTCCCCGGTTTTACCGGTAGATCGACCGCCGGTGCCGTTTTCGCCATTTTCCGCCTTGTGTTTTCTTTTATATTTAAATTCCATCAGGGTCCGAAAACCATTGTCGGCCATAAAAACAATATTGCCGCCATGTCCTCCGTTACCACCGTCAGGTCCGCCATTGGGAACGTATTTTTCGCGACGGAAACTCATCCCGCCATGTCCGCCGTTGCCAGCCTTTAGAATAATCTCTGCTTTATCTACAAACATTGCTACCTCGCTTTTTTTATGGTATCTACCCAAACAACAAAAAATAAAACCTCTTATCTTGTAAAAACGAGCATAAGAGGTTTTATGGATGTATTATTTTGTCACTGGAAAACTAGATGGCTTCCCGAGGATAAATACTTACTTGTTTTTTATCTCTGCCTTTTCGTTCAAAACGTACGATACCATCTTCTAATGCGAATAATGTATCATCTCCGCCTTTTCCAACGTTAGTACCAGGGTGAATTTTTGTTCCTCTTTGACGAACAAGAATATTTCCTGCTAGTACGAATTGACCGTCTCCTCTTTTTACTCCAAGACGTTTGGCTTCACTGTCACGACCATTTCTTGAACTACCAACCCCTTTTTTATGGGCGAATAGTTGAAGGTTCATTTTTAACATGTTGTTCACCTCCTATTTATATACTTCTTCAAACTGGATATAATCTCCATAAGCTTCCTTAATCCCCCGGATTCCCAGGAGATAAGTTGAAATGAGGGTATCTGTTTTCATCTTCATTGGTTCATCTTCAATTTCGGGGACGATAAAGCGGACATAGCCTTCTTCGATCACTTCGCCAAGATCTTTCCGACCAACAATTTCGGTGAGACCGTTTAAGATGCTGATGGTTAATACCGAAACAGCAGCACAAACGATATCTTCGCCATGATCAGCAAAACCGGCATGACCAGATACGATTATTTCATTAGCTATATTATTCTTACCTTGAATCTTAACTGAAATCATAAAATGTCCTAGGCTTGGATGCCAGTAATTTTAACTTTCATGAATGGTTGTCGATGACCTTGTTTTTTACGATAATCTTTTTTAGATTTATACTTGTAAATAATAACCTTAGGTCCTTTTGCAACTTCTAAAATTTCAGCTTTAACAACAGCATTTGCAACCACTGGAGTACCAATGATCATTTCGCCATCTTTGTTGACTGCTAAAACTTCCGTAAAAGTAATTTCTTTTACATCTTCTTCTGTGAAATTGATTTTTTCGATTTGAATAACATCATTTTCTTGAACGCGGTATTGTTTACCACCTGTTTTAATAATTGCATACATGATTCTACACCTCCTCATACCAGACTCGCCACAATAGGTGCTTTCGACTTAAAACCTTGTGTGTGCGGCTACATAACTTTATAAATATTAACATGTCGAGTTGATAAAGTCAACTAAAATAAATTTTATTGCTATTTATGATTGTAATTTAACTAGAAAAATTAATTTTGCCTAATGGGTATTATTATATAATATGGGTATAATTAGAGCATAAACGCTTTTAGGAGGAAAACTAAATTGCAAAATAATATGCAAAGAACAAAAATTGTTGCCGCAGTCTTATTAGTTGTGCTCGCATTGGGGTTTGTTATTTATAATTTTTATCCAACAATCACTCAGAATATGAATAAGAACAAAATTATTGCCGTAGCACAAGAAAATAAAGTCGAAACCAGTGATCGGATTGACTTCAATGGGCTTCTGGCAATTAACCCTCAAACCGTGGGGTGGGTTCAAATTGATGGTACCCCATTGGAATATCCAGTCGTTCAAACTGATAACAATGATCACTACCTTCACTATAATTTTCTAAATGAAGAATCATTTGAGGGTGCAATTTTTCAGGACTATCTTTGCAAAGCCGGAACGACCCGTAATCACATCCTCTATGGTCACTACATGTCCGATGATTCGATGTTCGGTAGCTTATGGAAATATCAGGAACAGTCCTATTTCAAGCAACATCCCGTGATCAAATTTGATCAGCCGGGAAACCCCGGTGATTGGGAAATCTTTTCAGTATACATAACCGAAGCTGATTATGATTATCGTCAGCCCGAATTTGCTAACGATACCGAGTTTATCAACTATATGAATCGACTGAAAGCCCGTTCTCTCTATGACACTGGTGTGGTTATCTCGCCCACTGATGAAGTCCTGACCCTGTCAACCTGTATTTATACCTTTGACAATGCCCGATTGGCTGTTCATGCACGTAAGATAAAGTAAGATAAAATAATAAAATACAATAAAACAGTGTCCATAACGGTTATCTACTAGATAGGGTAACAGTTTAGGGACACTTTTTTTGCGGTTTAATTTTTTACTTAAACTGATCATGGTTTTCTAACATTATTGATGCTAGCTCTAACCAACAGGATTGATCAGAGCAGCGAATTCTTCAGCTGTTTGTGAGTCAAACCAGAGCTTTATTTCCGCTAATAAAGATTCATTTGAATCGCTGCAGTGAATTAAATTATGGCAACAACGCGCTTCGAGATCAGCTTTTTCCATGGAATCTGTACCATAATCACCACGAATGCTGCCCGGCAGAGCTTTAGCCGGATCTGTGGCTCCTGTTAACTCCCGGGCCTTACTGATGGCATCAGCTCCCTCATCGCTCAGAATAATTGGGATCATCGATTTTCCGACAAAGTCTGAAATGGCCATCTTTTTAAAGGATTCGCCAAGTTTTTCGACTACGTGGGCATAATGGGTTAAAATCAGCTTTTCATCGACCTTTTTAAAACCAATCATTTCCAGCAGAAAACCTTCACCAATAAAACGTTTGATAATCGTTTCGACTAATTCTGATTCCAGGGCATCCGGTTTCATAATAATTAAAGCGTATGATTTCATATTTAATCCTCACTTTCGAAATTCATGACTTAATGGTATCTTTATTTTACTAGGGTGCGACAAATTATACAAGGTGATTCTAAAATAAAACCGAACAAAAAACGCTGAAGCCGATCCCGCATTACTATGCAGAACCGGCTTCAGCTTTCATTTTCAGCTAACATTTCTTTTGGACTCACCCCTTTCGATTTACAAAAATCTTCTTTTCACTTTTCCAAGTAAACATAACACTTAACTTAAGGATTTTTTTCATTCAGAACATTTCGTATTGGCCAACTGGGATACTTTTGAGACAATCTGGAGAATCATTTTTTTAAATCCAGGAATTGGTTTTTCTAAACCCAGGAATGGTCTTTCTTCTAAATTTAGAGATTTGCTTGTTGATTTTCTGATAGTTTTTGAATCAGGTATGCCGTTGCTGGAAATCAGGGATGTTTTTCTTCTTATTCCAATCACTGTCTACCTCTAACTCGTAAAACGTAACGCTTAATCTAAACTTCTTTTCAAAAGTCAGGAATTGTTTTTCTCCTGATCTTCAAAACGTCTTCCACATAATCTATTAAATTTACTCTATGGATTCTGAAAACCTATCTAGCTAAACCCAGGAATAATCTTTCATCTGAATCTAGGGACTCGTTCTCATGATTTTTGGGAATTAATTTTTTTAACTTAGGAAATTGGTTTTGTTTTAGGAATGATCTATCTTCTAAACTTTTCTTTCCCCAGATAATAAAAACGCCTTCTTTAAATCAATCTCTTAATTACATACAGTTGGTTTTTCTGAAGCTTGGAAAACAATTTGTTTTTTTATTCAAACTATTTCTCCTTTTATTTTTCCTTTTTTTAAAATGCTAATTGCTATCTCCCGTCAGGTGGATTATTATCTTTGATCTATTATTCGTATTTATGGTAACATCTTTTAAAGAAGTGATGTCGTTTTTTCCATAATGTGAATACCGATCGCCAATCAATCGCACAATGATTGAATATGCATCTACCGTATTAAATTTTGGTAATTGTCGCACATCAAGAGTTAACAATCGATAAAATTTAATTCAACAATTCGATTTCGCTTTAAATTTTCATCTCTAAACGTAACCGTCTTTCTTTAATTTTATCGGCAGTTAAGGTTTATTTACTTTTCAATGACCGAATCATTCAACTTGGAAAAGGATTAAGTTGATCTTTGATTAGCTAAATTATAGCACGTTATTTTCAAATGTAAAGTCTTTTTTTGTAAACGTTTGTAACCCTTATGTAAACCTTAAGAATCCGCTTTAATAAGCAATTCTTCCCGATGGATCTCAATGGTGGGATCAATGATAAAGACAGCGCCATTTTGATTATTGATACTCGTTAAAATATGTTCTGGTTTAACACATTGTTGGTCAATGTAAACAAGGGTCATTTTTATATTTGCTTTGTCAGTCTCTTCGTCGGGACTGACAGAAATTGCTTCAATAAAAGGACGAATATCTTTTTCAACAAACTTGCCTCTTTTATTTCTTTTCTGAATAAAAATCTGGGGCAATGCCAGATAAGCTTGAATTGATTCTGCCAGGTTTTCGAAATCTATTTCGGGAAGTATTTTAATTTTTATCTGATAAATACTTTTGCAAAGCGCTGCCGAAAGCGATCCGACGCCATCGCCGCAAATTTTGGCACTGACAATCTCCAGTCCATTGGGCAGAACCTGATTCATCCGGCTGATAAATTCATCAACCTTCATATCGCCTGATATAATAACCTCGCCATATTCTCCATCGCTGGTCAAACCAACCGACATAGCCAAAGCAAAGGACATCTTGGGATGCGGGTTGAAACCCTGGGAATACTCAATGGGAATATTGGCGCGCCGAAAAGCGCGTTGAAAAAGCCGCTGCTGATCCAAATGGGATAAAAGCCGCAAGGGTGTTGAGCGCTTAAATTGATACTGTATCTTAACCATTGCATTTCCATCCTTTCTTGAATTCCATGATGCCGCAATTTGAACAGCTTTCCGGGCAAAACGGTGTGGTTACCGCCGCCTCGGCTTTTAGGGCTTCCGCCTGCAGGAATTTTTTGGTAACACCAGTGTCAATAAAATCCCAGGGCAAGATTTCATCATAAGAGCGGTCGCGTAAGGCATAAAAATCCGGATCGACGCCGGCTTCAGCAAAGGCTTCAGTCCATTTTTCCAGATCAAAATATTCGCCCCAGCCGTCAAAGCGACAGCCTTTTTGATGAGCTTTTTCCAGCACCAGTCCCAGCCGTCGATCGCCCCTGGCAAAAACCGCTTCCAGAAAACTGACGCCGCTGTCATGCCAGCTATAAGAGATCTTTCGGTCTTTAATACTGTTTTTTAAGTGACGTTGTTTATCTTGAAATTCCTCCCGGGTATTTTGTCCCATCCACTGAAATGGAGTAAACGGTTTGGGCACAAACGAAGACGCGCTTAAGACGACTTTCAGACTTTTATTTCGTGATTCCCGGTCGAGTTTGTAATATTCATCGACGACTTTTTGTCCCAAATCGGCAATGCCTTCAATATCTTCCAGGGTTTCGCCGGGCAGGCCAATCATAAAATAGAGTTTGACATGGCCCCAGCCCTTTTCAAAGGCAGTACGAACAGTATCCATCAGGTTTTCTTCGGTAACGCCCTTGTTGATAACGTCCCGCATCCGCTGGGTTCCAGCTTCTGGTGCCAGAGTCAAACCGGCTTTTCTAACCTTTTGAATTTCTTCCAGCATGTCAATACTCAAGGAGTCAATCCGTAAAGATGGTAAGGAAATACTGACTTTTTCGTCTTCATATTCCGCTACCAGATTTTTGATCAGCATTTCAATTTCGCTGTAGTCCCCGGTACTCAGGGATGACAGTGAAACCTCATCGTATCCGGTTGCTTCAATCAGAGCCCTGATCTTTTCCTGAATGGTCGGTAAGGATTTTTCCCGGGTAGGGCGATAAATCATCCCGGCCTGACAAAAACGGCAACCCCGCCCGCAGCCTCTGAAAATTTCATAGCTGATGCGGTCATGAACGGTTTCGGTATAAGAGACCACAATTTTTTCCGGAAAATAAGCCGTGTCCAGATCTTCAATAAATTGTTTGCGGATAGTCGCCGGTGCTTCTGCCACCATCGGGGTGAAGGCCGTAATCACGCCGGTATTTTCGTCATAGCTCACTTCGTAGAAAGATGGGACGTAAACCCCTTCGATCGTTGCTGCCATTTTTAGAAAATCCTGCCGTTTGCCTTTATTTTTCTGCCACAGACGATGGGTTTCCATGATTTTTAAAATCACCTCTTCCCCTTCACCAATGACAAACAGATCAATGAAATCAGAAAGCGGTTCGGGATTATAAGAACAGGGACCACCGGCGATAACAAATGGCTCGTCTTCCTGGCGTTGACTGCTTCTTAAGGTAATGTGTCCCAGCTTCAGCATATTTAAAATATTAGAATAGCTCATTTCATATTGAAGGGTAAAACCCACAAAATCGTATTCATTTAATGGCATCATCGATTCCAGACCATACAGGGGCAGGTTATGTTTTAGCAATTGCTCTTCCATATCCACCCAGGGGGCAAAAACCCGTTCACACCAGATATCTTCTGCTTCGTTAAGTAAGCCATAGAGAATTTTCATGCCCAAATGGGACATGCCGACCTCATAGGTGTCCGGAAAGGCAAAGGCAAAGCGAATCATCTCCGCATTTGGTGTTTTATGGACAGCATTCACCTCATTGCCCAGGTAGGTGATTGGTTTTGTAACCAGGGGTAAAATATTTTTTTCGATAAAATTATTCATTTATTTCCTCATTTTTTAATTTTGTAAATCAAGCATATTCGGGTTAAGTTCTTAGTATCGGTTTCTAAACCCACCTTATCTTACATGATTCCTTTAATATTGTATAGTCAAAATCTTGTTTAACCGTTCGCCGCATCTAAAAAACGATGATAAACAGTTAGCTTCTTAGTGGGTCTTTTTTTATTTTCTGTTTATTTCTTTTTTTTAAATCAAGACATTTTCCAGATCAGCTCGCCTTTTCGTTGCTGCAATTCTTCGGTAACCATTCCATCTTCTGCCGCTGCGGCTAAATATTGATTGATGGTTTCAGCCAAATCGGGATTGTCCGCTACGGCTAGCTCCCGGGGATATAGCCCCTTAGCTTTTGCAAGCGCAAAAACACGCTTTTGCATGCCGACCTCATAATTGAGTTCGGGAAATAAACCTCTGGTCCATAAAAGGTTAAAAATATAGTTGAGTTTGTTAAATTGACGCACATAGGCCTGATCGGTCAAAGCATATAATTGTTCTTTTAAGGTGCTGTGCCGCTCAACAAAGGCCGAGATATAGCAGTAGCCCGTGCAAAAATCGATCATTTTATACAGCTGATCGGGGCCATGAATGGCTGGCGACATACTGGCCAGGACAAAATCAAAACGTTGATCCGATTGAAAGCTATCCCAGTCTGACTTAACAAAATCAATCGTTGTTAACCCGGCATTTTCAGCGTTTCTTTTGGCATACATCAACATATTTTCTGAAAAATCCAGGCCGACCACTTTTTTTACTACTTTGCCAAGTTCAACCGCAAATTGTCCGGTACCACAACCGATATCCAATACCGTTGATTCATTATTAATAACCCCTTTAGTCAGTAATTCCTGAACCTTCTCTTCATGGGTTACCCGGGCCGCCATTGAGGTTTGGGAATTGTTGTATTCCTCAGCTCGAAAATCCCAGAAATCCACCAGCGGCTCTTTTTTCTGGTTGTCACTTAACCATAATTGTTCAAAATATTCTGAATTTAATTTCATTTTGTATCATTCCCCTTTATTTCACAGTAATTACTTAACTGCCGTGAGCTTCGCTGTCGGTTTGCGCTAAACATTTGTTTGCGGAAACCAATATCAAAGCTATCTTTGTTCATATTTTAGCTTTTGCGAATGTGTACATCCACTTGACTAGCGGTTAATAAAAAACAAACCGGCCAGACAAAGTGCTATTCCGATGAGGTGATTCGTTGTTAAAACTTCCTTGTAGAATAATAGCCCTACAGGGATCAGTAGAATGGCCAGCGAAATATTGGCCACCAACGAGCCCAGACTAATATTCCAGCCTGCCCGATAGGCGCTGATATAACCAAATTCCAAGGCTACCACCGAAATCCCCAGGGCGAAGCTGGTCCAGTTCAGTCGTTTAAATGACTGGATCAGCCCTTCATCTAAACCATTGGTTATCATTAATAAAAAAGTTAGTAAGGCGGCAACCAGGTAGGTTACCAGCAAGGATAAAAAAGGGTTGGCTGTTTCTGGGGTTGATTTTGTGCAGATATTATAAAACACATTGGCGGTGACAATGAGAATAATCGGCAAATAGTATGTTAACTCATTCAATGTTATTCAACGCTCCTCTTTCCAGTTAATATGCAGTCCCATAGGCTATTACAATCAGTTTCGAACGAAACAATTTATACGCTGCGCATTAAGCAATTATTGTTGATATATTTCGCAATTACCTGTCGTTTAAAAAGATGCCCGGGCAAAACATTTTTGCAGTTCATTAAAATCTTCATATGGCTTTTCAAGATAGAGCAAGCGTTTGATGAGATGCTTTTCCTCATCGCAGAGATTTAATTGATTGATGGAAGAACTGTTTGCGACCGGGGTCAATTCCTGACATATTGATGCTAAACGCATAAAAACATCTCCTATTCCCCAGAAGTCCAGATTGAAACGACTGTTAAACTGCGAGATGTGTCGAGCTGAACCGAAATCAATCAGTGAAAGTTTGCTGCCGGTCCATAAAATGTTTGAGGTTTTAATATCGCCATGACTGATATTCCTTGCAGCCAGGTAACACATCACCTCAATTAATTGGTTCATAATCAATGTGATTTCCGTTTTGCGAAAATTGTAGTCCCAGTCAATCAATTCTTCCAGGCTGTTGCCGGGACGTTTTCCCATTATCATTCCATAAAAGCCATCCCGATCGACCACCTGGATCAATTTGGGAATGGCCGGATGGTCAGTTTCCTTTAGCCAAAAGATTTCTCGAGCCAGCTTTGCTTTGCGGCGCTTGACATCATTGGCATTAAAAATTTTCAGGACATACTCCTGGGCGTCACGAGATACCATATAACAGGCCCCAAAACGGCCCCGACCCAGTTGCGCCTGTAAATGGAACCCGCTCAGGGCAAGGGTGCCTCTTAATGACGAATAACGTCTACCACTCAATTTCATCAACGGATAAGGGTTTTTCATTCCGATAACTGTCTTCCACCTGACCATTTTTCATAATGATGACCTTATCCGCCATGGGCGTAATGGCCTGATTGTGGGTAATTAAGATCACCGTCATATTTTCTTTGCTGCTTGTTTCCTGGAGCAGTTTGAGAATGTTTTTTCCGGTGTTATAATCCAGGGCGCCTGTTGGCTCATCGCAGAGCAGCAATTTAGGACGCTTGGCCAAAGCTCGGGCAATGGCAACCCGCTGTTGTTCCCCGCCAGATAGCTGAGACGGAAAATTTCCTAAACGTTCTTCCAGTCCCACACTTTTTAAAACGGTTTCGGCATCCATCGGATCACGGCAGATTTGGGTTGCCAGTTCCACGTTTTCAATAGCAGTCAGATTTTGGATGAGATTGTAGAATTGAAAAACAAATCCGGTATCGTAGCGGCGATATTCGGCCAGTTCTTTGCGGGTCAGGGCGGCAACATCTTTGTCCCCGACAAAAACCTGTCCCTCGTCACAATCATCCATCCCGCCCAGGATATTAAGTACGGTTGTTTTACCAGCCCCACTGGGCCCCACCACAACGGCAAATTCTCCTTCATCAATGAAAAAATTAATCCCATTGGCCGCATTGATGGTTACTTCCCCCATATGATAACGTTTATGCACATCCTTAAATTCAATAAAATGTTTCATCGTTTTATCCTTAGTTTTATATTTGAAAGCTTAGTTTTCAGTACATTTTTGTATACTCTTGTTAAGTATAAAGAAAAAACATTATAAAATCCATATGAAAATGTCGAAAAAAAAGAAAGGTTTCCCTTTCTTTTGAATTTATTTTTTTGCCGGCTCCCATTTACACCGAATTGGAGATACAATCGCCGCTTCTTTTTTCAATGATTTAAAGGCTTTATCAATCTCTTTTCGATCAACCTTCAAAGCTTTTTCGACTTCGCCAGCAGACATTGGTGAACCGTTTTGTTTCATACAAGCTAAAATTTTATCTTCTAAATCCATAATAGCCTCCATAAATTATTAATTTTATGCGTCAATTATAGCAGATATTTCTTAATTTGTCGAGGTTATCAATAAACTCCCGTACCGACCAATTGTTAATCTATTGTATGCGCGCAATTCGTACAGTTGCCTTTAAGGAGTTCACTTAAATTTAGACTCTCTTTGCAACGGTTCGCCTTGAGGCATACAATATGCCAACAATTGTCGGTACTACTTATCTTTTTTAATAGTCTGAAAAAATTTCCTAATTTTCGACTATGGCAATAATTGAGGCTTTTCTTAGTTTTTCACTTTGAATCCCTAAAATATAATTAAAGACCAGTGCAATTGCTGCGAACACAATAATGACAATAAAAGTGGAACCGTAGCTACCGCCAGAACTTTGCAGCAGATAACTTGATATCATTGGCCCAATGATGGCCGCTGGTACCAATAAGAAGTTGGACAAGCTAAAATTTAGAGGATAGTTTTTTGATCCGAAACTTGAATTGATAACCACTGATGATAAGGCTGGTACCCCACCATAGGTAACCCCAACCGATAATAGGCCGATAAAGATAAAGATGACGTTGTTCATGGTCGCGCCCATAAATAAGAAAATACCCGCTATCAGTAAGAGGATCGTATTGGTGCCCATAGCTTTTGCTCGCCCTAATTTATCAAACAAGGTGCCAATGACAACCCGGCCGCCGCCATTAAATACCGAAACCAGTAAGCCCAATTGCGCTGGCGCTCCAAAAGCCACCGCAATGGTTGCGGCACTACCGATGATTAATAATCCAGATGCGGTAATCATAATTCCCCAGAAGAAATACGTCCAGAATACCCCGGTTTTTAACATTTCACGGGCAGTATATTCTTTTTTCTGACTCTGTTCACCTTCCACTGCTGCGACACTTTTAGGCGCCATCACCGGCTTTTTGATAAAGAAGGAACCTAAAACCAGAACAACTGCTCCCATCAGCGACAGGTAGAAGAAGGTTTCCAATACCCCAAAGCTTCCAATTAAGGAGCTGATCATCGTCCCAAGGATCAGACCGCCGAGGCCGAAACCCATTAGCATAATCCCGGAAGCTAGCCCGGCTTTTTCTGAAAACCATGGCACAATGGCACTGATAATGGCATTATAGCTCATCCCTACGCCGGTACCGCAGAGTACACCGTAAAAAATATAAAGCATCATTAAACTTTGGCCCGGTTGAGTTGGATCGATTTTGGAAACCCCAAAAAAACCGATAAACAGCAACGCTGCTGACATTAAAACAATGTACTGATTTTTAATGTATCGGGTTAATTGCCCACTGACAAAACCGCCGATACAAAAAAAGATAATTGAAATTGTAAAATTAAGTGATAAGTCCGTGACCGTCCATGTTTCAAAAACCTTGTTTAGTGGTGCTCGAAAAATTGACCATGCATACAATAATCCCAGAAACAACAGCATGATGGTCCCTACCGCCAGGTAGACCCATCGTTTTAAATTCTCATTTTTCATCATTTCCCTCTTCTTCCAAAAAATTTCTTGCTTTATTGTATCAGCTTGCTAAAGTAAACACAATGATAATTACCAGTAATTATTAATTGTCTTACTAATATTTATCATTCCACTGGACAGCTTGTTTTAAAAAGCTTAAAATTACCTATAGGCTTCTAAAAGTAATTGGGAAATCGACAACAAAGCAACTCTCGTTTGGTTTTCAAATTCCCAATTGATCTACTACATGTTACAACAGGAGGAACAGAATGGATTTTACTTTATTTGTTGGCCCGATAATGGGGGCGATTATCGGACTGATCACCAATGGCATTGCGATCCGGATGCTATTTCGGCCATTAAAAGCCGTTAAAGTTTTTGGGATCACTTTGCCCTTTACTCCGGGATTGATTCCCAAAGAAAAGCCGCGAATTGCCAAATCACTGGGTGATGTGGTAGCCAATAATCTACTAAATGAAAGTGTTATCAAAAACGGGCTGTTGTCCCAGGAGATGGATGCCAAGATCACCGTTGCGTTAAACGATCTGATTGCTAAAAAAAGCACCAGCGAAGAAACCTTACGCGAACTCTTTTATTCTTTTTCCGGTGCGGAACGAGGCGAGAAAATTGTCGATGACGTCACCAGCAAAGTTGTCGGTTTTTCCTATGAACGGATGGTTAAGCTGGAGCTAGGATCTTTATTGTCAGAGATTGCCGTCACCGAAATTGTGACCAATCTTCAGGGTTCAATGTTTGCCATGTTAATCAATGAAAACCTGATCAGTTCGGCGAAGGTGAAGATGTCGGAAATTATTGAACGGATGGTTGTTGAAAAAGGCGAGGATATTTTAGATAATATTATTCAAAAGGAAAGCACTAATCTGTTGGATAAGAAGCTCTGTGATCTTTATCGTGAGTATGAAGACAAAATGCCAGAATTTGTTTCTTGGGTCATCCAGACTTATCACCAACTGATTGAAAATAACATTGGCATCTTAATTCGGGCTCTGGATTTGTCCCGGTTGGTTGAAGATCAGATCAATGGCTATGATGTGCTGACCTTTGAGAAAATGCTGCTGGAAATCATGGATAAAGAGCTCAAAGCAATTGTCTGGCTGGGCGGATTACTGGGACTTATTATGGGACTGGTGATGCTGTTTTTCTAGATCGAACTTTAATCAAAAAACTACCGTGAGCTTTGCAATCAGTTTCGCACGAAACAATTTCTACACTGTACATCGTACAGGCTAATGCCTGTTTGCCTACACGTTACGAAATTGTTTGTGGAAACTGATCGCAAAGCAAGTATTGTTCAATTTTTTTTAAATTTGCAATACTATATTTTATAAAACAAAGGAGTTTAAAATGACTAAGAATATAGAAATCAATTGGGATCAACTGGGTTTTGACTATATCAAAACCGACCTACGCTATTTATCTTACTGGAAAGATGGCAGCTGGGATGATGGGGTTTTGACTGAGGACAATGTCTTGCACCTGGGCGAGGCCGCCCCCTGTCTACATTATGGCCAACAATGCTTTGAAGGACTGAAAGCTTATCGTACCAAAACCGACGAGATTCAATTATTTCGGATTGACCAGAATGCCAAACGCATGCAGGACTCGTGTAACCGGCTGTTGATGCCGATTATCCCTGAAGAAAAATTTATCTCTGCCTGTCTTGAGGTTGTCAAGGCCAACGCTGCCTATATCCCGCCCTATGGAACTGGCGGTTCCCTGTATATCCGACCGATGATGATTGGTGTCGGCAACAGCATTGCCGTTAAACCGGCCAGTGAGTATATTTTCACGGTGTTCTGTATGCCGGTCGGTGCTTATTTTAAAGGCGGCATGAATCCGGTTAATTTTATGGTCTCTGATTATGACCGGGCAGCCTGTAATGGCACTGGCCAACAGAAGGTTGGCGGTAACTATGCAGCATCGATGATTGCTCATGAACTGGCCGTGCAGAAGGGCTTTGCCGATTGTATTTATCTGGATCCTAACACCCACACAAAAATCGAAGAGGTCGGTGCTGCTAATTTCTTTGGGATCACCAAAGACAATCGCTTTGTCACGCCAGATTCCTGTTCGATCCTGCCGAGTATTACCAAATACTCACTGTTGTACCTGGCTGAGCATGTTTTAGGTATGGCGGTTTCCGAAGAAGACGTTTTTATTGATGAGCTTGATGTCTTTGCGGAAGCTGGCGCCTGCGGCACCGCGGCTGTCATCACCCCCATCGGCGGAATTTTCCATCACAATCGGCTTCATGTCTTTTACAGTGAAACCGAGGTTGGCCCAGTGACTAAAAAACTCTATGAAACCCTGACGGCCATCCAATTGGGTGATCTGGAAGGACCGGCGGGCTGGATTACCCGGTTATAAATCAAACGCTGTACCGACATTTGGCCGGCACGGTAATTTTACGGACCAACTAAAAAAGATGGGCATTTCCCATCTTTTTTAGTTGGTCTTTTTGACGGTTTTCTTCTTTTTCTTTTTTCGCACTGAATACCCAAAGCTGCCATATTTTTCGCCCAAACCAAAGTATTCGCCATGAACATAGGCCAATAAATTGGCTTTATCCATGTGGAGTTTTCCATTAGCATCAATCAGGGCATCTTCCACATGAACGGTCATAATTTCGGCCATAAACAGTTCGTGGGTACCCAGCGGGATGATTTCTTTGACCCGACATTCCATACTCAGAGGACTGGCTGCCAGCATCGGGCATTTCACTGATTCTCCGGGGACACTCTTTAAATTCATTGCTTCGAATTTATTAATATCTCGTCCTGATTTAACACCGCAAAAATCAACCGCTTTGACCAGATCTACTGTGGACAGGTTGATGGTAAATTCCCGGGTTGTTGATATGATTTCATAGGATAAACGGCTGGGCCGCAAGGAAATATAGGTCATCGGTGGTTTGGTATTGAGTACCCCGGTCCATCCTATGGTAATGATATTTTCATTGTCTCCATCGCCACAGGTTACTAATACCGGCGGCACGGGTGCCAGCAGTACACTTCCTGGCCATTTTATTTTACTCATTGATCATTTCTCCTTCTCAGACTATTCCCATATTATAACAGTTCGATTGCGATAATAGAAGAAATTCCAGTTTTGATCCTTATGACTCTAAAAATAAAGTCTTTTCTGGTATAATTTTTCTTGCAATCTTTTATATAAATAGATAGTATAATTAGATACTAGAACATTGGACAGGAGTATTATGAAAACAGAATTATTATTTTTAATAAAGCGCTTATGTGATCTTGAAGAGGAATTTATGGATCTCACCGAGGAAGAAAAAGAAGTTGTTGTTACTACCGCCGAAAATATGACGGGCAACCTGGTCTTTCTTTTAGAAGCCCTTGAAGATTATTGTATGAACAGTTTTGACGAAGAAGATTGATCGTGCCTAAACAAAAATGACCAACTGCGTAATTCAAAAGAATAAACGCAAGTTGCTTTGATATCGGTTTTCGCAAACGATTTTGTAACGTGTGGGCGAACAGTTCATCGAACTGTCCGATGTACAGTGTAAAAATTGTTTAGCATAAACCGGCAGCGAAGCTCGTGGCACTTTAGTTACCTAATATCCAAAATTGTTAGGAGGTGTGAAAATGAAAGTAGCAGCTTTTGTTGCAGGTGTGGTGGCGCTTACCATTGGTGCGGCCGCTCTTGTCTTAAGCATCATTGCGGTCTCAAAGACAGCCCGATAACCATTAAAAAAGAGCAGCTTGGCCAAGTTGCTCTTTTTTTACGGGCTTTTTTAAATTCAATAGTTACCGATGCTGAGTTACGGCACTTGTATCAGTCGGTAAATTCCACAATGACCTTATTGATATCCCAAAGTGATTCGATTTTTTCAATGGCATCTTCTTTAATGGCATTGGCAAACTGATGATTTTCCGGTAAATCCAGGACAATCCGAACCACCCCATCGTTGATGTCAATTTCCTTGACCAGATGGGTGGCCACCATGTCCAGCCCTTTGATCGGGTTCATAACTTTCTTTAATCTTTTGCGAACGATTTCTTCGGTGGTATCTTCTTTGGCTGTCACCAAACCGTGTTTTTCTTCGTAATTCTGGATCGCCGAACGTAGCACTTCCACCGCTAGAACCGAGCAGTGCGCCTTGATTTTCGGCAGCCCGCCCAGTGCCTCCGAGGCATCTTGCCAGGTGATTTTTTTGGCTTCTTCAATGGTTTTGCCCTTGGCCAATTCGGTGATAATCGAACCGGTGGCAATGTTTGAGGCACAGCCATAAGATTCAAATTTGATATCGGTGATCACCTTTGTTTCAGGGTCGACATTCAGATATAGAGACACCATATCGCCGCAGGCAGGACTGCCCTCGGTGGCCTTGCCATCGGGGTTTTCAATCCGACCGGTATTGCGGGGATTTTTAAAGTGTTCCAGCACAATATCATTATAGGGACTTGCCATTTGTTTCTCCTCCTATTTTCGCCCCAAGGGGCTGATTTTTCTTAAATTTTCGACAATCTTTGCCAGCGTTTCGACCACAAAAACAACCTCATCCATGGTATTGAAGCGACCCACGGTTAATCGGATGGAGCCATGGGCCCGCTCATGATCGCCGCCGATTCCGGCAATGACGTGACTGGCTTCCAGCGACCGGCTGAAGCAGGCGGAACCGGTACTGACAGCAATTCCATACATGTCCAGATGAAGGGTGATCGACTCTCCTTCCACGTAATGAAAGGTAATGTTGGCATTCTGCGGGGTCCGTTTACTGGGATGGCCATTTAGCATCACATCCGGGATCTGCTCAAACACCATGCTGATGATTTTATCCCGCATTTCCATCAGCCGCTGGTTTTCATCCGCGGTGATCAATTCGGCGGCTTTGGCAAACCCGACGGCACCAGGGATATTATCCATCCCGCCGCGTAAATCAAACTCCTGGAAGCCACCATCCATGATCTTGGCCAAGGGTGTTTTTTTTCGGATGTAGAGACCCCCAATGCCTTTAGGCCCGTGGAGGGTATGAGCCGAAACCGTGATCAAATCAACTGGAATGTCAGTAACATCCAGCGGGACCCGCATAAAGGTGTGGGTAGCATCGGTGTGAAAAAGCACCCCTTTGCCATGACAGAGCTCGCCAATGCTTTTGATATCCTGGATGGTGCCGATTTCCTGATTGCCGTGTTGAATTGATACCAGGATGGTCTCTGGTGTTATCAGCGACTCCAGGGTCTTAAGATCGATAAACCCATCGGCGTCCACGCCCAGATAATCAACCGTGAAGCCTTCTTTTTCCAGGGTGCGGGCACTGTACAGCACCGGGAAATCTTCGATTTTAGAGACAATGATGTGCTTGCCTTTTTTTGCTCCCAGCGCCTTGGCCACGCCTTTTAAGGCCAAATTGCTGGATTCGGCACTCCCCGAGGTAAAAATAAACTCGTTGCTGCTCGCCCCAAGCGCATCGGCCAGTTGGCCCCGGGCTTCTTCCAGCGCTTCCCGGGCTTCAATCCCCAGTGAATAGCCAAATTCCGAGGTCGCCACCGAATAACGATCAAAATAAAGGGGCGTCAGTACGTCTAAAACGCGTTCGTCCAGGCGGGTGGCGGCCGCATTATCAAAATAATATACTTTTTCCATATGATTTCCCCTTAAATAAACAAGGTAATGGCTGAATGTCTGGCTTCTTGGATGTAGGTACCGACAGCCCCGTAGTCATCAATAATATCTTCGATCAAGTCTTCCCGCTTTAACCCCATAATATCCATGGTCATTTCGCAGGCAATGATTCTACCGCCTAATTCCTTAAAATCCGACATCAGTCGTTCCAGTGAAGCAACATTATTTTTTTTCATCCGTCCCAGCATCATCTTTTTTCCTAAGCCCAGAAAATGCATTTTCGACAATGGGCCTTTTTCCAGTCCACCTTTTTTAAGCCGCAACAGTCCCCAGAAAGTGAAATACAGGGATACGTCCATCCCCATTGCCAGCGATCCGTTGGAAACAATCAGGGCACTATACAATTTATCCATATCGCCGCTTTGAACAATGATCGTTGTTTTATCAGCCATGGGATAGCCTCCTTACTTTTTGATTTTTATGGTCCAGATTCCGTCGTGCTCTTCAATGCTGATTATTGTTAATGACAATGCATCAGCAGCCATCGGGATTTCTTTTTTTGAGGCAGCATTATTCCCGATAATCTCGATCGTATCGCCAGGTTGCGCCTTTCTAACCGCTTTACGCATTTCGACCAGGGGTACCGGACACGTTTCACCTCTCACATCAACATGAATTTCTGCCATGATCATACCTCCTTAAATTTTTCTTGTTATCATTTACTCATATTCGCCACAAAGTGATGCTACTTTTTTCATACCCTTTTATGTGCAGCTTACTTGAAAAATAAATTTAAATCATTCTTTCAATTTAAATTCTAAATAAAAAACAGGCCTTTGAATTAACCAAAGCACCAGTTTTTGCGAACAGTCGACAATTTTTGCAACAGATTACTGTTTTTTATCTGATTTGTAATTTTTTTCTAACTACGATACGATTGTAAACTGTCGAACCGAGGAATTCAATCCAGCAATTGAATTAGTGCAAGCCTGATACTAGTCTTGACGCATTAAATAATTTTCGTTACTATAGACTAAGACCAACGATTAAGTCAAGAAAAAATAATTTTTAGAAACAAAATCATCAAAAGTCATATCGTTTCAGGAGGAAAAAGATGCGACGATCGAATCGTGAAGTGAAAGATGAAGCCGAGCTTATTGAAATTATCAAGGGTTGCAAGGTTTGCCGGGTCGGCATGGTTGATGGTGATAAACCCTATATCGTGCCGATGAATTTTGGCTATCAGATATCCGGTTCCGCAATAACCATTTTTTTACACTGCGCCAAAGAAGGCCGGAAAATTGAATTGTTGAAAAAGAATAACCAGATTTGCCTTGAGTTGGATCAGATGAAAGAGCTGATCACTGGGGAAAAAGGCTGTGATTACAGTTGTTATTTTGAAAGCTTTATTGGTGAAGGTCGGGCTGTCTTTATCGAAACGAATGAAGCAAAATTAGCAGCCTTTAGCTGCATTATGAAACACCAGACCGGTCGCGATGACTTTGCCTTTGACCAGCGGGTTGTCGACCAAACCACTGTGATTGCGATTGAGTTAAGCCGTTATTCCGGGAAACGCCACTGATAAATTTAAATAGAAAAAAGAGTTCGCAACTAAATGCGAACTCTTTTTTTTATCAAAACGATCAAAACCTTGTTGCAACCAGCTATTTCTCGACAGCATCGATGGCGCTGTTGATATTGTCAACGGATCCTACTGAGTTGATTGGTGATACGGTCATATTAAAGCCATCAGTAGGATCCATAAAAGCCTCGGCCTGACTGAAACTGACATCCAGCAAGTGTCCCCCTTTGCTGCGGTCATCAGAAATAAAATGAAAATGATAACCTGGTACGTTCACGCCGCCGATATAGTCCGGACACCACAACCCCACCAAGGTTCCAGAGATATTGGTATAGTCAAAAATAGACTGATTTTTCACTGCCTCTGAAAGAACCGGATAGGGTTTTTCCTGACTGGGAACAGATCGGGCTTTAATGGTATTAAAGGTACCGTCAATTCTGAAAACATAAAACGATTCCTTGTCCACCATCAGCTTGTCTAATTCTGTTTCCAGGGCGTTCAGACTGGCGATGTTGGTTAATGTTTGGGTGGCGTCTTCATCAAAATAGGTCACTGCGGCAAAGGGGGTGGTATCGGTATCCGCAACTTCGACCACTTCCCCACTGGCTTTGATCTTGTATACCTTATTGTCGATCATCACCAGTTCGCCGTCCAGGGCATTAAAGGTGCCAATTCCGACATCACCGTGTTCTTTTAATTCGCCGAAACTCATAAACCCATCGTAGTTTCCGGCCAATAGTGAATTAATGGTGGCAACCTGGAAGAGGGTTTCATCTTTTGATGCGGCTGCTTTGCTACTGGTTGTATTGGTACAACCCAACAGTACCAACGAACACATGGCTGACAGGACAAACAATAGAATTTTTCGATTCATAAAATCTCCTTTTTATGTTTTTTATAGCATTTGCGAAATTAAAAAACAGGCCCTTTCGCAATTACCCCGTTATATTTTGAAAGGGCCTACATAAGTATCCTAGACTTCACTGTCAGTCTTGATTTACTTCACCGTTTCGATCCAGTCTTCTTGTAAAGATCCCATTAGGCAACGGTCAAAAAGTGGGGCGCCAATTTTTGACATGATTCGGGCATTTTTTAAATTTTCGCCATCGGCCTTATTAATAAAAAGGATCCGCTGGGTATCGCCCGCCAATTTAGCGTCTAATTTGTTTTTGATAAAATCTTTGAAGGCCTGAAATAAAACGTCTTCATCAAAAATTGCTTGAGTGTCACCATATAATTCAGAACGATGAAAGGTTTGATCATCTATTTTTTTATACAGTACCTCGGCACCGATTACGTGAATAAGCTTGGTTGTGATCTGCGGGATCATGGGTTCATAGTCACCATAAAACTTATAGGGTTTTCGTTTTGATCCATCCCCTTCATTAATAATAACTAAAGGCTTGATCGCATTTTTCAAAATGATTAATTCTTCCTCTGCGAAGCCCGAGATTTTCTGGTCAGTTACTTTTTCCTTACCGATGAGCCATTCCTGTTGGGCGTCTTTTTTTAACACATCAATGATGTCATTGATATTCTCACAAATAATACTCTGTGCACCCCGCAGATCCGAGATGCAGATTTTTGCAGTAGTAGTCAGCACATGGTTCATTCTTTTTTGTGATAGTTCTTTTCCCAAACGCATCATCAAAGAAGTCTTCCCGCCGCCACCGGTGATTGTGATTACATCATTTTCATTTATCTTCAGATTTTCAATGAGGTTCATTTCGATTCTCCATCTTTAATGGTATTTAATTATTTCTCTCAAATCAGATTTTACACCGCAATCGCACCTGATGCAATAAAAAATAATAATCATCATAAAAAAAACCATAACATCAACTCAATTATGGCGACGTATGGATTTTTGGATTATATTTTTTTGTTTGATCATTCTAGAAATTCAACCCGATTGCGACCATTTTCCTTGGCTTGGTAAAGCGCGGCATCTGCCCGGGAAACAATGCTTTCAGGCGTTAAATCATCCCGGTAAGCTGAAACACCTAAGCTGATTGTCACCTGACCGGCCGTGGTAAATCGATAGGTCTCCACCACATCGCGTAACTTTTCTGCCACATGCAAGCCATCACTTAAGTTTGTTTCAGGCAGGATGATCAGAAATTCTTCGCCGCCCCAGCGGCCGACAATATCATCGGATCGAACGTTTTCGGTGAGAGCCGCTACCAGTTCAATCAGAACCCGATCCCCGACCTGGTGACCATAGGTATCATTGACTAATTTGAAATGATCAATGTCCAGAATGATAATCGAAAAAGGGATGGCCTCAGTTTTTGCGCGTTCAAATTGCTGTTCCAGGGTTTCGTCCAACTTTAAGCGATTATAGCTTTGAGTCAATTTATCGGTTATGGAAAGTCTTAGGATTTCTTCTTCCATAATTTTCCGTTCAGAAATATCCCGGGTTACCCCTAACATTCCAATAAATCGTCCATCTTCGCTATAGATACCAGAAACCGTTGCCTCGGTCCAAACGGTACTACCATCCTTACAGGGTTGTTCCAACTCGCCGCGGAATACCTGAAATGGTTGATTGTTCTGGACTGAGTGGATGGCCCGTTCCAAGCCTTGTTGAAGATGAATTAATGAACCGGGACACAACACTTCTTCTTGTGATTGGGCCAACACTTCTTCCACAGAAAACCCCCGTAGCTTTTTAACGGATGGGCTGATATAGGAAAACTTACCGTCTAGATTCATGGTCCAGATCACATCGGCGGCATTATCGGCCAACAGACGATGCAGTTCCTCACTTTTTTGAAGTTTTTTCTCGATCTCTTTCAACTCGGTTATATCCCGGATCACACTTAAGATATGCGGAACTTCTTTCATAAAAATGAGTCGTGACGAGATCAGCCCGGTCAGAATTTCGCCGCTTCGACCGAGAAATGAGATTTCAGCATTTTCAATATAGCCATCTTTCTTCAATTTTTCCAGCAGCATTTTTCTTTCTTCGATATTTAAATACAAATCAATGATCGTGACAGGATTTTGGTTTAATTCTGCTACAGAAAATTTTGTTGTCTCAATAAACGCCTGGTTGTAAGCAACCAGTGACCCATCTTCAAAATTGGTGATGATGGTCGCATCAGGAATGGTATTAAAGACCATTTCAAAATGTTCCTGGGCTTCCTTGATTTCTTGAATCGAAACCGCCAACTGCTTTGTCATACTGTTAAAGGAATCTGAAAAATCCCCAAGAAAATGAACACTCTGGGAAAAATCGCCAGCGGCAATCGCTTTCGTTTTCCAGGTTAGATTTCTAAGGGATGATTGTAACGCTTTAAGGGAACCTAGGACATAACCCTTGCCTTCAATCGAGTAGGAAAGATTACCCTTACCGAGTTCTAAAGCAGCTTCCCGCACGGATTTTATGGTTTTATCCAAACATAAAAAGTCTTCATCATCGATCATATCAGTGGGAATATCCGGTTTTATTCTGACATCATTTAATAGGGCTTTGAGATAATCTAATAGGGATCTGGCGTCTTTACTGATCATTTTTTATTTTAGTTCCCTTCGTTAGTCGCTTTTGCACTGAAACGACAGGTTCGATCCCCGGTACACCAGCAGTCTGTTTCTTTGACAACAAATGGTATACCTGAGAAGCCCTCCAATAGTGCCGCAATAAAACCTTCATCATAGGTGCAAATCTCATATCCTGTTTCGGGCAGACCAGAACAGTCAAGATCTTCAGCGACAGTTAGTGTGAGCTCACCTTTTTCCATGTCTGCTTCTTCAACTCTAAATATACCCATACCCAGTTCTTTTAATACCGTTTGGAGCTGATTGATAAAATTATTAAAATCGTCTGTTTTATCGATCATATTCTGATAGAATTCCTGGCCAGCCAATTTTCCCGCTTGATAGAATATTTCATTTGTTTTTTCCCAGCCGACATGTTGCTCGATGATATCTTTGAATGTAAATTGCATTAAACGATACACCTCAATCCGAGTTGCATTACCCAGATACGGACGTCCTTCGGCAATATCTCCCAGTAAATCCCAGGAAAATGCATATTTTCTTTCCATTGTGATATCCTCCCGTTAGTTAAGATGATTTTAGCAAGTGCGAAATAAAAATGAATCAAACAGAAGTTGCTTTGATGTCGGTTTCCGCAACCATTTTTGTAACGTGTAGGCGAACAGGCGTTAGCCTGTCCGACGTACAGTGTAAAAAATGCTTTGCGCAAACCGGCAGCGAAGCTCACGGCAGTTTCGTAATTACATCATTTAAGATAATTCCCAATTTACTTGGTTAGTCTGGCTAAACTCATTTTATATTATAATTAATTATTTTACCATGGGAACAGGGGGGATTGTCAAGGTTGTTCAGTGGCGTACGCATTTTCTTTGATTATATACGCCAGGCGTATTTTACGTTTATTTGTGGAATTTTGATCAGAAACCTGCTATTATGGCACTAATGAGTTGTGTTTTTACGAAATACCCGATATAAATCATGCTGTCCTGATTAATATGAACGAACTGAAAGGAAGGTGTTCACATGTCTGATAAAAAAAATACTCAGCCTGCGGCCCCGTTTAAGTACAAACCCTCTCCCAAAAAAGTACTGGATCAGCTGACTACTTTTGCTGGTCGTTACAAACCCTTTAATTACAAAGAAGATCTTGTTTTGGAACTGGAATTTACCGATCTTGATTCCCGTTATCAACTCGTTCTGGGTGAAAGCACCTGCATTGTTAAAACCACTGATTTTCTCGACTTTACCACGCAAATTAAGATTAACTTCGATATCTTTCAGGAAGTGGCTTTTAAAGGTCTTTGCATTAAAGAAGTTATTTTAAAAGAAGATTGTAAAATTAATGGTGCCTTTGATACCATTATGTATTTCGAAGATTATTTTGGTCTTACCAAAAAAGAGATTATCAAAAAAGCCACTTTAAATCTAATGATCATCCAATGGATGATGATCTGGATGGTGATGTCCTTTGATGTTTTCTGGGGCAGTGTTGCCGGAATTGTTTATTCATCGCTGATGCCGCTTCTAAGCCGGAAGTTTTTACTGACTTTTTATGACCGGTTGAGCATTTTTTTAGTAACCTCGTTGTGCCTGCTGGGCCTGGTAGCCGTGGACGAAACGCTGATCGTCTGCTCCTCTTACTTCCTGTTTGGGGCAATGTGGTTGGGTTCCTGCTTAACCAAGGCGCCGTTGACGGTTCATTACAAGCTTGGTAAGTTTGGTTATCGTGGTTATTATAACCAGATCTTTATTGATTCCAACCGGATTGTGACAGCGATGTGGGGTGTCTATTACCTGATTGTTACCGGAACCACTTACCTCCTGGATATCAATGGTTATCGTAGTCTCAGTGGGATTCTTAATTTGCTAATCCCCGTTGTATTAGGACTGGTAACCGTCAAATTTGTCAAAATCTATCCTGAAAAAAGAAAAGCCGAACTAATGAAACAGCTGGCCGCACAACCTCAGGAATAACTAGTGCCGCTGATCAAATCACCAAAAAACAAAAACGGGATTTCCTAATCGTAGAGATCCCGTTTTTTTATTTTGCTGTTTTTCAGAATGTGCCGCAATGACACCATCTGGACTTTATCAAAAAGCTGGTGTAAAATAAGTAATACTTTATTTCATCGATAATTGCGAAAGTGCCGTGAGCTTTGCGCCCAGTTTCGCACGAAGCAATTTCTACACTGTACGTCGTACAGGCTAACGCCTGTTCGCCTACACATTACGAAATTGTTTGTGGAAACTGCACCCAAAGCAACCGTTGTTCGATGTTTTTTAATTTCGCACATGCTACTTTATTTCATTTTGAAAGGGTCTAAATCAATGGACAATACACAACACATTTCGGCGGGTGATTTTTCGGCCTGGCTTAAAGAAGTCCGGGCTTCTCTGATTACTGAAGCTGGTACCGCGGTCAATTGCGGTAGCTGCAATGCCTGCTGCACCTCATCATATTTTATTCATATCCAACCTCAGGAAACAAAAACCCTTGCCCGGATCAATAAACGACTGTTATTCCCGGCCCCAGGTCTGCCTAAAGGTAACGTGCTGATGGGTTACGACGAACAGGGACGCTGTCCCATGCTAACAGATGGGCGCTGCTCGATTTATAAAAATCGGGCCATTACCTGCCGCATTTACGATTGCCGGGTCTTTACCGCCGCCGGAATCGATCCCGGAGATTCTGACAAAACGTTGATTAAAAAACGGACGGATTTATGGCAATTCGAGTACCCCACTCCCCAAGACCGGGACGATCATCAGGCGGTTAAAGCGGCAGCAACCTTTATTACCACCCATGCCGATTGTTTTCCGGATGGTGCGATCCCCCACAACCCCTCGCAATTGGCGATTTTAGCCATCAAAGTCTATAGTGTTTTTAGCAATGACGCCGTCACTTCAGGCAAATGGTCGAATCAAGAAATCGCTCAGAAAATCATCAAAACCAATGCCGATTTTGAAACCAGTCGGTTAAAATCAAATCATCAACAGGTTTAATTTAGATCTTGATGGCCTGCTTTGCTTCCGTTGCTTTTAGCCGATGTTCGGTATGAAGCATGCCGATATTAGTGGTCATCACATTGCTGGCAGTGGCC
Organism: Acetobacterium woodii; assembly: GCA_016213825.1. Taxonomy (GTDB): domain Bacteria; phylum Bacillota; class Clostridia; order Eubacteriales; family Eubacteriaceae; genus Acetobacterium; species Acetobacterium woodii_A. The sequence goes on from JACQZP010000021.1 coordinate 49,285, forward strand.
GGGTAATCAATAAAGATGGCAATGGTGACGGCCAAGGCCAGTCCTTCCAGGGGAATCCCCAGCAGGTTAAAGACGATCGTAAAGAGAAACGCTCCCATCCCCGGCGATGGCGGCACGGCCACCGAGAGAATCATACAAAGGATCACCACCGGGATCAAATCCGGTAAGGTAAAGGCAATCCCATAGATATTCCCGACAAATAACGCTGTCAGCAGTAACATCGGGATGGCATCCTGCTTGTTGAACAACACCCCTACTGGGATGGAAAAGTGCACCACATAATCCCGGATCTTTTGTTTGCCCAAAGCGGTTGCGGTATGGCTGGCAAAAGCCGCACTGGAGCTGGCGGTCGAGAACGCAATCAGCAGAAAGGGCGCTGCTGTTTTGAGGTACTCAAGTGGGCTGATTTTTTCATACACTGCCACACTCAAAAGCATCACTAGATCGATGATCAGAATGGTTACCACCAGCAAGGCCAGCAGATTAAATGCGCCTAACAAGGCAGTGCCTTGACCAGAGACCATCATATTCAAGATACTGATAAAAACCACCCAAGGCATCAGGGCACAGATGGCATCCAGAATGGTCGAAAAAATCAGGTTGCATTCGGTAACGATTTTTGTGATTGAAGGAAATCGCCCTTTTAGGGTCAGCATCACGATCCCGCCAATGATGGCCAGAAACATAATCTGCAGCGTATTACCGTCCAGAAAAGGTTGGAGGATATTGGTTGGAATGATACCAAACACCATCTCCCCAATTTGATTCCACAGGTCGCCGCTTCCGCCCTGGGTTGCCGAGGTTGTCTGTCCCATCAGGGAAACCTGTGCCACCCCTAGAGAAATGGCCGATGCCAACAGAATAATGGCCACCGACCAGGTGAGTAACAGCCGAAAGATTCGTTTCATTTGGGACAGATTATCCATATTGAAAATGCTGCCGATGGCCGAAAAAAACAAGACCGGAATAACAATCGCGTTAAGAAAACCGAAAAAAGTACCACTCAGGGGAGTCAGAATGGTGGTACCGATCTGCTTGCCCAAGGCTGGTGCAATGGCTTGCAGGGCTAGCCCGGAGATGATTGCCCCCACTAAGGCAATGGCCGTGGTCAGCGCCGGATTCAGAGGTTTTTGTTTGAGTGTATACGAGACGTTATTGCAGCCCTTTTCGTAGGAATAAGTCACTGCGGACAATCCGATTAAAATGTTTTGACCAATCCGATTAAATTCGAATTCTTCATCCTCGGATGTTTCAGCAACAGTCAGTGGGTTTTCCGGGTCGCCCCAATAATTCAGTGCCAGGGTAATGGTTTTAAAACGTTTTTGAATGGCTAATTCAAACCTGGCGTTTTCCGGTGCGTTCTTTTCCCAATAGACGATCGCTTCTTCCACAAAAAGCTGGGCTCTGAGGTTGTCTGTTTTGTCACACTTGTAGTTTTGCAGCAGCTCTTGGACAAATTCATTCGCTTCGTCAAGACTGGCTAAATTCAGGGGCAGTATTTTTTTTGTTTCCATGGTTCCTCCCGATGCTGATTGGATTAGCTAATTACGTAAAAATCGAACAAAGGTTGCTTTGTGTTCAGTTTCCACAAACGATTTTGTAACGTGTAGGCGAACAGGCGTTAGCCTGTACGACGTACAGTGGAAAAATTGTTTCGTGTGAAACTGAGCATAAAGCGCACGGCACTTTCGCAATTAACGAATGTTTTATCTTATGACGATTCCTCAAGAACCATTTCTTTAGTAAATGGGTTCATTCTTGGACACAAATAACACACGATACTGTCATACCGTGTGCTAATCACTTTGATGGAGCAATCTTTAGTATAAGATTACACCTATTATACCACTTGTCTCATCCTGCCGTCATCATAATTTAACTGCCAACCGACCCCAAATTTATCAATGAGCGCTCCGTAATATTTACTCCAGAAGGTTTCCTGGAGTTCCATTTCAACAGTACCGCCATCTTTGAGTTTGTAATACATTATTTTAATTTCATCCAGGTCATCGCTGATAATGACCAGAGTCATGTTATCGTCTCGGGCTGGGTGTGCTTTGGGGGGAATATTTGAAAGCTTCACCTTGGTTTCTGCCAGCTCCAGCTTGGGTTGAAGAATCAATTTGCCAGCTTCTTCAGTTTTGATCGCATCCGAATCTGGGGGCATTTCGCCAAACAGTATTATTTCGGGATTGTTTGTTCCAAAAATATCTGCGTAGAATTCCATAGCTTCTCGACAATTTCCATTAAAACTAATATAAGGTTGTATCTGCATTTCTACACTCCTTTGCGTTTTTATGCGAACAGGCTACCCATAAAGCTTTTGAGTTCGCACGAACATTCTGTTTTAATCAATTTTACAGAACCTGGACACTCTATTTCACTGTTTAACCATTTATTCGTAATTTAAACAGTTTAGGGTAAAAATTTTCTAATATTCTGTAAAATAAGTAAATTAAGTGCAAATTTGCTATTTTTCACAGCTTAAATAATCAAATTAACGGATTAATCCAGTCATCCCCAGCTCATAATCAGCAATCATCATGTCCATTTCTTTAATGGTTTCTTCTTTCGGTAACACATATTGACTGCCGGGCAGACTCCTGAAAAAATCGTCAAAAGCATTTACAATGTTGCGTTCTTTTAAGATGACGGTTTTAAATACCTTCTTATCGTTCTTTTGGTAGTGTAAAATCAAATGAATCAGCGTTGCTTCATTAATAAACTCAACCGCTGAGTTCAAAAATATTTTTTCTTCATCAAGAGCATAGGTTTTTCGGACGTCATTAAAAATATCCTCTCTAACCAGTTTTAAAAGCATCAGACGTTCCGCCGGGGTAAAGGGATCACATACTTCGACTGGAAAATACATGTTGCCGTCGACCATGAATTGTTTTAGATTTGCCAACGAAAAAACATTGATCATCGAGCGGTTTTCTTTTTTGAAGTAGTCATAGAAGTGGATGGTGGCATCCCGCAGTAGCTCATAATCAGGAAAATCTTTTCTAATTTTATCCCCCACCATTTCCGGGGTCGCATAGTAGGCGAAGCATGGCAGCGGTTCCACTACCTGGCGAATACGATAGGTTTGGTCCAGTGAATAAATGGTCAACAAATCCCGACTTTCTTCAATAAATGGTTCTGTTTGCTGACAGAGTTTTACAAATTCCATTTGATAAAGGCTATATAAGTCGGCATCCTGATAGAGAATCGCTTTGGCGAAATCTCGGGATAACGTAATGACTTGTTCCGAGGTAATGATAAAATAAGGAAAAAGAACATTGATTTCTCCATTGTCGTCATTGGACTGATAGTAAAAATTGGACTGATAGGTGACGTTATCCAAAATAGACAGTGAAATCAAATATTTTAGGACCCCAAGGCCCTGATCAGCCGTTGTTTCGTCGCATTCTTTGACAATATTCAACACATCCTGCAAAATCAGTTGTTTTTTATTCCCTAACATTTGTTGAAAAATATGACGGTAAATCGCATCGCAGGTGGCCGGAATGGCCATCCGCAAATGAGGATGATCGGAACCAAAAAGTTCCCGGTCGATCGTGTTTTCGATCATTTTTAAAACGGCGCCGTTCCCCGTAATGATCTGAATTTTTTCAGTGCTACACCTGGCTGAAGTCCAGCCCTTTTTGGGGCTTGCTTCTTTTGAAAAGGGAATTTTATATTCAGTTAATTCAGAAATGGTTTCAATGAGTTCAATGATTTTTTGACGATTATGATAAATCCGCTCACCGACCTGGCTCATTTGTAACAGGGTTTCTAATTCTTCTGTTTCCGTGAGAGAAAGTCGCAAAGCGTTACACATGTTCATAAAAAATGTTTTTGAGGGTAGCCTTTCCCCAGATTTGACCCGCTGCAAGGTCGTTCGATTGATTTTCCCTATTTCGGCAAGGGATTGAACGGTTTCACCGCTTTCTTCAATGAGTTCTGCTATTTTTCTGCTCAATAATGACATACTCGTCTCCTGTTTGAATGTTTTATTTAGGAACTTGCGAAACTGGACACACGGCTCACAGTACTTTCGCAATTAACCGGAAATTGATCTAATCGATGGGTTTATTAATCAAAGATGTCCGTTCATAACGACAATCCCGCCGGTAATCCTTATTTAATCATCCGCGCCTACTTTCATTATAATGAAGTTCCAAATGATTGCAAGATGTGGCATTTCGTGTGCCAAGATATTTTTTATTTTACCGAAATATTCATCGAAATCATTCGCGCAATAATTGCCGAGGTTTCAATCAGGCATAAAAAAAAGACAGCTCCTCAGTCACTGATGCTGACTGGAAACTATCTCAACTTTTTGGGCGATGTTATTTCAGGCAATATTGTCAATGACGTTATTCGCCCAGCTAATGGCTTCCCGGTAATCATGATAGATATAAAACTCTTCGATTTTGAGGGTTTCGGAATTGGCTTCAACCACAGCCCAATCACCTTTTTCATATGCCAGCATCAATTCATAGATCGGAAACAGCAGCCCGTTGTTGTCAATAAGGGCATCCAGAATCGACTGTGGCAGCGCAATCTCAGCCAGAACTTCATTCATCGGTTGATCCAGCAGCGCATCCAGAATACTGAAAAGACCCATCAGGGCAGACTCGTGCTCCAGTTGGTTCATGCCTGCCCGTTTCGCCAGCGATTCGGCAAAGCGGGTGCGGATTAGCGATATTTTAATCAGTTCCGCCGGCTTATCTTTACCCAGGTCATGGATCATCAAAATACTGATCCACCGTTCAAATTCTTTCAGACCGATATAACTAAGCGCAAATTTAACCGAACAAATCGTCTCACTGCCCGCCCGGAAACTGGCCAGCCGCAGCAGCCGATAGGATAAGGTGACATCCTGTTCAATGAGGTTTGCCAGGCGCTTAAACGATGGTTCATCCTGGTTGATTTCTGTCACCAGACGAAGATACTGAATCTGGGATGGTGGCAAGTTTAAAGATCGTCCAGCGATCCGCGGTTTGCTGAAAAAATAGCCCTGAAACAGAGTGAATCCCATTTCTTTGGCTTTTAAAAACTCGTCCAAGGTTTCCACTTTTTCAGCCAGCAGTGTTTTTCCCTGGGCCAGGCCGATTTTAATATCCGCTGCAATGGTTTCCAAAGGGGTTACTAAAAGATCATATTTGATGATATCCGCCAGTGGGGTTAGTGGATAGGTTTGATAGGTTTGGGCAAAATCATCTAAAGCGATACTATAGCCCATATCTTTAATGTCGGTTAGGCGATTCACCAAGGTGTGGTCGACATTGATATCTTCCAGCATTTCAACAATCATACGATGGGGTTTAATTAATTCCAGAGCGTCAGAATGAATAAAGATCTCATCAAAATTGATAAAGGCAATTTTGTCATCGATGAGGTTTTCCAGACCAGATTCAAATAAACCGGTTATCACCATGGCCGTAGCCCCCTGAGAAGAAACACCACCAAATTGCGTCGAGTGACGATTAAGCCGAAAGAGCAACTCATATCCAAATACTTCCAGTTGATCATTAAAAATCGGTTGTCTTGCAATAAACATAGGGGCCTCCTGGATAATTATTTATGCTCTTTTTGTCAAGCGCAATCCCAAGTTACAATAGTTTAATGATATCATTTTGTTTCATTAAATACAAGTTTTTTATTAAATCTAGTCTTCTTTTATAGATGTCAATCGATCATTACAAATTGATCTGCGCTTCACTGACCAATAAAAAAAACACACGGCCAAAATACTTTTTTGCCATGTGTTTAATCTCATTTAACATTATTTCAGGACATATCAGAAATAACATGATTTGCCCATTGAATCGCTTCTCGGTAATCCCGATACAACGAAAAAGGATCAATGTTCAAATACTCAGTATACTGATCGGTTACCAGCCACTCGCCTCTTTCATAAGCCATCATTAATTCGTAAATCGGATAAAGGCTACCGGTATGATGGAGTAAGGCATCAGATATGGATGCTGGCAACGCAATTCCCATCAGGGCTTCTTCCAGAGATTGATCCAATATCCCATCCAGGGTACTGAACAGTCCCATGATCGAGGCCGCGTGCTGAAAATTGTTGTTTAAACCGGCACGGTTTGCCAGTTTTTCAGCAAAGCGACTGCGAATGACCGATATTTTCATCAATTCTCCCGGTTTATCTTTGCCTAAATCCTGAAGCATTAGAATATTTAGCCACCGTTCGATTTCGTTGAGTCCCATATATGCGAGCGCATATTTAATGGAACTCACCAGATCGTTCCCAGAGCGGACACTGGCCATACGAATAACCCGGTAAGACAAGGTGACGTCCTGCTGGATCATTTCAGCCAGCACCTCATAGGATGGATCTTCTTTCTTAATTTCGGTGATCAGACGGAAATACTGCAGCTTAGTTGGAGCTTTACTGCAGGACTGCCCGGCGATACTGGGCTTACTGAAAAAATAGCCCTGAAACAGAGTAAACCCCATTTCTTTAGCCTTGATAAACTCATCGTGCGTTTCCACCTTTTCAGCTAAAAGTACTTTTCCCTGGGCAATGGCCACCGCAACATCTTCCATGATGGTGTCCAATGGCGTGACGATCAGGTCATATTTTATAATATCTGCCAAGGGTGCCAGCGGATAGGTTTGATACGATTCTTCAAAATCGTCCAAGGCAATTTTATAGCCCTTCGCTTTGATATCCATTAAGCGGTCCAACAAGTTCTGGTCGATTTTAATTTTTTCCAGCATTTCCACCACCATGCGATCCGGCACGATTAATTCCAGAGCGTTGGAATGGATGAAGATCTCATCAAAATTAATGAAAGCAAACTTGTCTTCAACGATATTTTCCAGACCCGATTCATATAAACCGGTAATAACTGCTGCTGTGGCCCCATGGGAGGATACGCCGCCAAATTGTGACGATTGACTGTTTAACCGAAAAAGTAATTCATACCCGTAAACCTTCAGTTCGGAATTAAAAATCGGTTGTCTTGCAATGAACATGGCATTGCCCTCCTTTAGGTTAGTTGATTGTGAAACTGCCGTTAGCCTCGCTGCCGGTTTGCGCAAAACATTTTTTCCACTGGATGTCGGACAGGCTGTCACCTGTTCGCCTAACGTTACAAAAATGGTTGCAGAAATCGGTAGCGAAGCAATAATTGTGCGGCGTTTATGCGTTTCGTAATTACCTGTTTTCTTAGATTATTGTGCAATTCAAATAAGTAAAACGATGATTTTTTAGCTGTTTATCGCTAATTTCTTGTTTCATGATAGCACTATCGGCAAAAATAAACAAGTTATATCAGACTCAGTCTAAATAAAAAGTTAACTCATTCTTGTTTAGCTTGGAAACAATCCTTCGGCAGCGATTTTCATTGACCCTGACCGGACAACCTGTTATTGTAATGGTATGCACAAGGACTTTAAATCAGGGAGGTTACATTTGAAAAGTTGTGTTATTTATTACTTCAGCGGAACCGGCAATACCTGGTGGGTGGCAACCCGAATTGCTGAAATGCTCCAGGAAAGCAAAATTCAGGTAAGCTGTTATTCCATCGAAACCTTGATGATTGAGGATGTCTTGACCCATGTTTCGGAAGCGGATCATATCATTCTGGGGTTTCCGGTTTATGGTTCGACGGCACCTCGTCCGATGATGGATTTCATCCATACCTTTCCGTTATCCAATGGTCAACAGACCATCAGTATTTTTGCTACCCAGGCCATGGCTTCCGGTGATACCGCCTGGACAATTGGTCAGCGTTTTGAGCAAAAAGCTTACACAGTCCAACAAACCCGCCATTTTCGCATGATGAATAACCTCCATTTGCCGCAATTTAAATTTTATCCGCCGAAGAATGATCAACGTCTGGATCGACTATTGGCGAAAACCCTGCCCCGGGTGGCTGGTTTTGTCAGGGAGATTGTCGCCGAAAAGAAACATCTCACCGGTAATAACCCGCTGGGCCATTTTTTAGGTGGGCTACAACGGCGCCACATTGACACGGTGATCGCTAAAGCCAGTCATGAATTCCGGATTAGCCGTAAACGCTGTATTTTATGCGGAAAGTGCCAACGCATTTGCCCGACCGGGAATATTATGCAGCGTCAGAATGATCTGTTCTTTTCTGACGGTTGTGCCCTCTGTCTCCGCTGTTACAGTCAGTGTCCCACGGCGGCCATCCTCCTGGGTGAAGGGTCAGAAGATGTTAACAAATATCCCCGCTATAAGGGGCCGGGAAACGGATTCAATGTCGAAGTTCTAATTAAATAAATAAGCACCAGGGCAGATTTCAATGCCCTGGTGCTTTTTAAGCGGACAATTTATTTTGCCGGTTTGCCATAGGCAAATTTTCCTTTATAGATCAGTCGGCCATTCCGGTCATAGGAACGGCCTTCCCCATGCCAGACACCATTGACAAAGTCACCTTCATATTTGAGCTGACCATTGTCGTAATATTCTTTGCACTGCCCATTAGGAACCGAAGGATCTTTAATATTTTCCTGATTGCTGGGAAGCCGGGCAAAATTGCCTTCGCATTTCAGTTTGCCATTTTTGTCAAAGATGCGCCCCTGACCCGAGGCATAACCATTGGTAAAATTGCCGATATATTTAAGCTTGCCATTTTCCTCATAGAGTTTCCCCTGCCCTGAAGCCAGCCCATTGGCAAAATTACCTTCATATTTCAGAAGACCGTTTTCGAAATATTCTTTACCCGGTCCGACCTGAACGGCATTGACAAAAATGCCTTCTGAAGCCAGCCGGTTGTTGACAAAACGCTGGCCGAAAAAACGGCTACCCACATAATAACCGATGATATAACCGTCCTGGCAGGGTATTTTTATCAGCTGCTGCTGGCTGGCTGAATCGCCGTTTTTTTGAGCTGTCAGATAGAGCCAGATGCCAACGCCAACGATGATGATGAACACAAGTAAAATGATGCCGCCCATATCTACCTCACTTATAATGGATTGATAGCTCTATTATAAACCCATTGGTGATGATCCGACAAGCCTTACTGTTAAATAAGCGGTGGGCTGGTTTGGCCGCGCACTTCTGGTTCATAATCCCGAATCAGGGCATCCATTTCCAGCAGGGTGGTTTCGGTGGGCAGGACGTAGTCGCTGTTTGGCAGGCTGGTGAAAAAATCTGCAAAGGCGGCGATGATCCCAGGTTCACGAAGCTCGATGGTTTTATAAACGACCCGGCCATTAATTTTATAATGCAGAACCAGACGCAAACAATCGATGCTTTCGTAGATAAACTCCACGGCGGAGTTCAGGAACAGCTTATCGTCATCCAGGGCAACGAGGATGCGCCGATTATGAAACAGATCATCCCGAACCTGTTTTAAGGTGGTCAGCCGTTCGACCGGAGTTAGCGGATGATAAATTTCTTCCGGAAAAACAAGACTGCCATCGTTCATAAACTGCCGCAGGTTTTTCAGAGAAAAAATATTCAGCATGCCCCGGCTGACTTGTCTGAAATAAGTGAAATACTGATCAACCGCCTCCAGCAGCGGTTCATAATAAGGAAAATCCTTATTCAGCGTGATTTCCAGCAGTTCCCGGTCAGCATAATAGGCAAAACAGGGCAGTGGTTCAACAATCACTTCTACCTTAAATTTCCGATCCAGATCAAAAACCTTGAAAAGATCATTGCTCTCCAGAATAAAAGGTCGGGTGGATGCGATCATTTCCTGGAAGCAGTTGGCATAGAGTTCCCGAAAGCCAGGATCCTGGTATAAAACGGCCTGGTTCAAATCCCGGGAAATGGTGATTACGGCATTGGTAGTCAAAATAAAATAAGGAAATAAGGCACTGATTTCAGGGCCGGTCATCTTTGTTTCGGAATGATAAACATAGCAATGCGACTGATAATTCACATTGTCCAATAAGGTCAGGGCAATCAAATGTTTAAGTGCTCCCAGCATTGGGTCAGCTACGGTGTCGTCAAAGGATCGGCGTAAATTTAGCACATCCTGAAGATTTAACTGTTTTTTATTCCCCATCATCTGCTGAAAAAGATAATCATAAACTGAGTGGAAACTGTAAGGAATGGCCAACTTCACAGTTGGATCGGCTTCTTGAAATAATTCTCGATCAATGCAGTTTTCGATCATGCCCAATACCTGTTTTTTTCCGGAAACGATCTGAATTTGTTTAGAAAAATCACCGTCATTTTCAATTACTTCTTTTTGACGGAGTTCCTTTGAAAAGGGGATTTTGTACTCGGTTAATTCGGAGATGGTTTCGATGAGTTCGATGATCTTTTGCCGGTTGGCATAAGTCCCTTCCCCAACCTGGGCAATTTCCAGCAGGGTTTCCAATTCCGCCTCTTCGGTGGCTGAAAGCCGTAGGACTTTAGTCATTTTTTTAAAAAAAGCCCGGGTGGGTAACCGTTCCCCTGACTTAACCCGTTGCAGGGTGGTACGGTTGAAGTTCCCCATTTCAGCCAGCGACTGAACCGTTTCACCGCTTTCCAGAATATATTCTTCTATTTTTTTACTGAGTAATGACATCGTTACCTCCACCATTTTTTATAACATTCAAGCAATTGAAAAAGTGCCGTGAGCTTCGCTGCCGCTTTATGCTAAACAATTTTTACACTGTACGTCGTACAGGCTACCGCCTGTTCGCCTACACGTTACAAAATTGTTTGCATAAACCGACATCAAAGCAAGTTTTGTTCGTTTTTTTAATTTCTAATTGTCGTCTTTCGTCTAGTTGCTTATTCCGACTTAATTAATTTTTCTTAAAGATTTATATTCAATTATCTCTTTTATTATTCATTTAATCTTAAATAATCATAACGGTTTTATTGGTTAGATACAAGTGTAATTTTTTGCGATTGTTACAGAACCATCATTTTGACAAGCCAGGATGTCATAATTTTTTGTATTCTTTTAAAATGTTGCATTTTGCGATTAATTTTTTGTGTTTTTTTTAACAATATCTCTGGTAATTAATCTGGCAAATCGGTATAATAGATATTGCTCATATAGTATTTTTAGGATTCATTCATGTTTGTGAAATAAGTATGGCTTCCCCACCGCTTTGCGGTTTTCTCAGTAACTGCCTTATAGCCCTACGCAACACCGAGTTCAACCCAGGTTGTGTGACAATTCTACAGAATTGAGCTTGAAGTTGAAAAATCATAAGAAACTGTTAAAGCAAAAAAACAAAAGAAAGAAGGTTTAATATGGAAGAAGAAGAACGCACTGAAATTGACAACACGCTGATCCTGGCGGCTGAAGTAGCCGAAGGCAAAAGCAGGAGAATCATAAAAAAACATCTGTCCACCAAACTACTTGGTTTCACCCTGGCTATCCTGGCTGTTGCCGTCATCGCACTTGGTATTCTATCTTATAATATGGGCTCATCAGCGCTGCTGGAACAGGCCAATACCGATGCCCAAAAATACACCAACGAGGGTGCATCTCACGTGGGTGCCATCATTGCCGGAAATCTCGCCACTCTGGATGAGGTCACCCTGCGTAGCGGTGTCGCCAGCATGGACTGGAACACCCAGGTAGCTGCCATTGCTGGCGATGCTGAAAAACTGGGCTATCAGGATATTGCCGTCATGAACATGGCTGGTCATGCTAAATACCTTGTGGGCGGCGGCGAGTTTGACTCAGCCGGGCAGTTTTGGTACACCGATGGTTTTAAAGGCGAAACCGCAATTTCTGATGTGGCCATCAGCAAGGTGACCCTGAAGCCGGTGGTCTTTGATGTAGCGCCAATTAAAAACAATGGCCAGGTGGTCGGATTATTAGTTGGTCGACGAGATCCTACCTTTTTAAAAGACACCACTGATGCCATGGGCGATGGCGTCCGTCAATATGGGTTCGTCGTTAACGCCGAGGGTGGCTTTATGGCCCACCCCGATGATGAAGTCATCATGAATCAGACCAATGTATTTGACGAAATCGAAAACAATGGTGCCTGGAAAGATTTTGGCATGGCCTTTAAAGAAATGGGTGCTGGACAAACTGGCATGCTCACCTATCGCTTAAATGGTGCAACCAAAATTGGTGCCACTGCTCCCATTCCGGGAACCAACTGGACCCTGGTCATTGCCCAGTATGAAAGTGATGTACTGGCACCAATGATTCATTTAAGAAACATCACCTTGTTGATCTCCCTGATTGTGCTCTTACTTGGTGGCGTAGCGGCTTATATTCTGGCCAAACGGATCACCAAACCGATTGTGGAATTAACCGCATTAGCCGATCAGATGGCACTGGGTCATGTGGATCTGACCATTTCCGCCTCCAGCGAAGACGAAATTGGTGCCCTGATGGATTCCTTTGAAACCATCATTGAAAACCGCAAAGACCAGGCCGATGCCGCCCGCCGTTTATCCGAAGGTGATTTCGCGGTAGCGATCATCCCCCAATCGGACAAGGATGTCCTGGCATACTCGCTAATTGATGTGGTTTCCGAAATGAATAAGGTCAACGAGGGAATCAAAAAAATTGGCACAGCTGCTCAGGAAGGGCAACTGAACTACCGGGGCAATACCACCGAGTATGTCGGTGCTTTCAAAGACATGATTGTCAGTCTGAACAATATGGTCAATACCTTTGTGAAACCACTTAAAGTTGCCAGTAAAGCCATTGAGCGCATTGGCAATGGCGTCATTCCTCCAAAAATAACGACCGACTATAAAGGGGATTTCAACGATCTTAAAAACAGCATTAATGCCTGTATCGACGGGTTGGGCGCCCTTACGGAAGGCAGTCATGTGCTCGGTTTGATGTCGGTAAATGATCTGAATCAGAAGATTGAAGGGACCTATGCAGGTATTTACTTGGAAATTTCTGAATCCATTAACGAAGTTCATGCCCAGCTGACTCATATTGTGGAAATTGCCACCAACATCGCGGTCGGCGATCTTTGTGATCTGGAAAACCTGAAAGAAATCGGACAGCGCAGTGACAATGACACACTGATCCCAAGCTTTATCTCGATGATTGAGAGCATTACACTGCTGGTAGCCGAAACCCAGTCCATGACCCGGATTGCCGTTGAAGGCGATCTGACTAATCGGGGCGATCTGACCAAATTCCAAGGCGAATATGCCAAGGTGGTGGAAGGCTTCAATCAGACGTTGGATGTAGTCATTGAGCCCATCAATGCGGCATCGGCAACGCTGAAAGAACTGGCTCAAGGGAACCTGAACACGACCATGACCGGCGACTTTAAAGGCCAACATGGCCAGATCAAAGAAGACATGAACCAGACCATTGCCTTCCTGAAAGATTACGTCTCAGAAATTACCGAAACACTGGAAGAAATTGGTCGAGGAAACCTGAATCAGGAAATCACCCGCTACTATCTGGGCGATTTCGAAGCGATTAAAACAGCCCTCAATCGGATTACGTCCAGTCTCAGCACCACCATGTTCGATATCAACAATGCGGCCGGACAGGTTGAAAGCGGTGCTCGTCAGATTTCTGACGGGGGCCAGGCGTTGGCGCAGGGTGCAACGGAACAAGCCAGTGCCATTCAGGAACTCACCGCCTCCATTGATGAGGTGGCTCAGGAAACCAAGCAGAATGCAGTCCGGGCCAACGAAGCCAATCAACGTTCCATTGAGGTTCGCAACAATGCCGAAATTGGCAATGTCCGAATGAACAATATGGTTACGGCGATGGTGGACATTAATGTCTCCTCTCAGAGTATTTCTAAAATCATTAAGGTCATCGATGACATCGCCTTCCAGACCAATATTCTGGCATTAAATGCGGCGGTGGAAGCGGCCCGGGCCGGACAACACGGTAAGGGCTTTGCGGTTGTCGCCGAAGAGGTCCGTACCCTGGCTGCCCGCAGTGCCGAAGCGGCCAAAGAAACCACCGGACTGATTGAAGGCTCCATCGATAAAGTCTCAGTTGGCTCTAAAATTGCTGATGAAACTGCCGAAAGTTTGACTCAGATCCTGGCTGATATTGAAAAGGTCACCAGTCTGGTGGGCAATATCGCCCGGGCTTCTAACGATCAGGCTTCGGAAATTGCCCAGATTACCCAGGGTATCGAACAGGTTTCCCAGGTGGTCCAAACCAACTCCGCGACCGCTGAAGAAAGCGCTGCCGCCAGCGAGGAACTCTCCGGCCAGGCGGAAATGCTTAAACAGATGGTGGGTGCGTTTACGATTAAAAACAGTAACACCAGCTCCACCCCCACCCCCATCCAACCAAGCTTCGACCCGGAACCAGCCCCCACGGCTGAACCCCGGATTGACCTGGATGATTGGGATAATGATAAGTATTAAATAATCCCCAAGCCAGGTAAACCACGCCACTAGCTACAAATCCCCCGGTGCACCAAGAAGGTGTGACGGGGGATTTTATTATTTTAATTTAGAATCACTCTTGATTTTATTTCCGGTTAAGGTTATAATTTCTACATACCTATTATAAAAATGAATCATCATAATTTTTTTGCAGGAGGAATTAATATGGCAATCGTATGGACCAAAGATTTATCAGTTGGCGTGGGCAGCATTGACACCCAGCATCAACAATTATTTAAAATGGCCGATGAACTTTTTGAAGCCGGTAAAACTGGCAAAACCAAAGAAAAAATCGGTGAACTCCTTAGTTTCCTGGATAGTTATACCAAACAGCATTTCAGCGATGAAGAAGCCTATATGAAAAGCATCAATTACCCGGGACTGGCCGAACAACAGGCGGCTCACAAGGCCTTTGTCAGCGAACTGGCTAAACTGAAGGGTGAATTCGATAAATCCGGTGGCAATATTTCGGTGATCATCAATGCCAACCAGATGGTGGTTGACTGGCTGACCAAGCATATTTCCGGCATGGATAAAAAAATCGGCGCCCACGCTTAAAATTTAACGAATAAAAGATCGTCTGATAAAAAATCCCACCAATGACTGTTTACTGGTCATGGTGGGATTTTTCGTTGGTTGCTGCCGGGTCGTCCTCTTATTCAGATCTGTCTCTGGACAGCTCAGCCGATGGGGCCATTCCATTTTTTTTAAATGGTGATTTTGTCCAGGATTGTTTGGGGTTGGCTAATGTTTGCTATGCAAGATAACGCTCCAGTTCCGGCACCGCCGCGAGTGATTTTAATTTACCTCTACCGTATAGCTGCTCCAGAGCGGACCATCAAAACCGGTACTGACAGCCGTACGCTTGATGGTAGTAGCAACAGCTCCGCTTGTCATGGGAATCGCATCACCAGTAATGTATGTCGGCGCATTGCCTAAAAAGGTGATTGTCCGGGAAGCAGGCAATTTCCCGGCCTCCCCGTTAAACGCCATTGTATCGATCGTATTAACACTGGCCGGAATCGTCACACTTTCCAGGGCGGTACAGTTGAAAAACACATTCTTGCCAATCTCAGTCAAACCTGGCGGCAGGGTCACGCTGCTTAGCTTGCCGCAGCCTGAGAAGTTATACCAGCTCAGCTTTGTAAGCTGCGAGTTTGCCGTAAAGGTTACCGCCGACAAATCGGCACAATTAATAAAGGTATTAGATCCCAGGCTGGTCACTGAATCGGGCAGCTCAATACTGGTCAAACCGCTTACTGCAAAAGCTTCACTTGCAATAGCATTCACCTGTGACGTCGTTGCAAAGTTGACATTTTTTAGATTTTTGCATTGTTTAAAGGCTGCAGAATTAATACTCGTGACCGAATTGGGAATGGTCACCGTCTCTAACCCCGGGCATTCGTAAAAAGCAGTCACACCGATGGTTTGCAGCTGAGAATCGGCGGCAAAGGTCAGACTTGTCAGCTTGCTCTGCATAAAGGCATCGTTCCCGATACTGGTCACTTTGTTGGGAATGACCACACTATTCAGTTTACACCCCCGAAAGGCGCGATCTCCAATGGTTACAAGATTGGGTGTCCCGGTAAAGGTGACAGTTGTTAAACTCAAGCATTCGTAAAAGGCATCTGCCCCGATACTGGTCACCGCCTCCGGGATCGCAACGCCGGTCAGGCCGCTTTGATAAAAAGCATTGGCACCAATACTGGTGACGGTATCCGGGATCGTGACGGTTTTTAAACTGGTCTTGCCGCTAAAAGCCCCAGTCCCAATTTCGGTGACCGTTACCTCCCCGATCTTATCAGGTATCACGACATTTGGGTCGTTACCATTATATTTAGTAATCGTTGCTACACCGGTATTGGTAGACTCAAAAACTGGCTTGACCGTCACTGCACAGGTAGTAATGGCACCATGCCCATCGGCAGCGGCGGCAGTGATCGTGGCAGCGCCTGCAGCAATGGCTTTAACCATACCGGTGTTACTCACCGTGGCTACAGCATCGCTGCTGGATGACCAGGTCACCCCTTTATTGGCGGCGTTGGCTGGTACCACCGTTGCCGTCAACGCGGTGCTGTTACCGACAATAAGGGTAGCCGACGCCGGAGTGACCGTCAACCCGGTGACGGCAATATTCAAGTCTGCGAACTGCTCATTAGACGGTAGCGACTCCCCGTAAGCATCCCGGGCTTTGACGACAAAATAGTAGCTTTTGCTGCTATCCAAACCGGAGATTGTCGCCGAGGTAACACCGCTGGCTACCGATACTTTCGCTGCGCCATATGCCCCCGCTGATTCTTTGACAAAAACATCATAAGCGGCGGCGCCGGAAATACTGTTCCAGCTTAAATTAACCAGTGGTGCGCTGATATTAACGATCGTCGGAACAGCCAGAACTGGGGTTGTTAAAATGATTTCCCTAGTACAATCAGCCCATCCATCATAGCCGTCATAATTGGCGTAGTACTTAATCGTTGGTTTGGGGGCAGTGATCGGAATCGCCCCGGTTCCCATCGTCCCTGGCACATCACCCAAAAAGGTGTAGTGGCGGCTGGTTGGGGCATTGTCCACCGCATAACCAAAGGCCCCACTGCCCAGCGTGTTGACCCCTTTAGGGATGGTGATCTCGGTCAACTGGGAACAGTTGCTAAAGGCACCTATCCCAATGGCAGTCAACCCCGATGGTAAGGTCACCACCGTTAAACTATGGCAGTTCGCAAAGGCCTCAACCGGAACAGCAGTTACCCCGTCAGAAATCGTAATGGTCTTAAGCAACGAGCAGCCAAAGAAAACCTGACCACCGATGGTCTTAAGGTTTGCCGGCAAGGTCAGGCTCGACACCCCAATGCTGGCAAAGGCAGCAGTACCAATAGACGTAAGGCTTGAATCCGCTGCAAAGGTCACCGTTGTCAGATTAAGGCAATTATAAAAAGCCTGGTTACCGATAGTTTTAACGGTTTTGGGGATCTCCACACTGGTTATGTTGCGGTTATAAAAAGCCTGGTCACCGATGGCCGAAATGGTTACCCCGTCAATCGTTTCTGGAATCGCAATAACCGTGCTGCTGCCGTTCATCCCGGTGATTATCCCGGAACCATCGGCGATTTTGGTCACTTCAAAGCTGGTCGTCACGGTTACACTGCAGTTGGCAGTTTTGTTGCCATCGGTAGTTTTAACAGAAATAGTTACCGGCCCTTCTTTCTTGCCGGTAACCTTCCCAGTGGCATCCACTGTGGCAATGGTATCATCACTGGATGTCCAGATTACTGTTTTATCAGCAGCATTGCTTGGCTGCACCGTCGCGTTTAACTGAGCCGTTTTGTTCACTCCTACCGTAATGGTTTGATCCAGAGTGACCCCAGTTACTGCCACTGGTGGGGTATACCCACCGCCGCCACCATTATCCGGCGTCGGGAAGACCGGCGGGATCACTACTCCGGATTTAACCGTATAGCTGCCCGGGGCTTTTTCAAAGACAACGCTGTCGGCATTGATCGTCGCCCGGGTTACTGTGCCCTGGCCTTTGATCGCCGTTTTGGCATTCAGTGCCAGGTCCGCCACCGTGGTGCCTGCAGCCAGATTCAGGGTGGTGCCCCCAGCCCCAGCACCTACGGTCATCGTTCCGATGGTGGTACTGCCCTGGGTGGTGACAGTCATATTCGGGGCGTTAACCTCCACGCTGTCAAAGACCCCTTCTAAAATAATCGTCTCCCCGGCAGCATCCTCCGAAATCACCACGTCCAGGCCATCCACGCCCGTGGCGACAATCCGCACGGCGCCGCTGGCGGTTTTCTCCATGACAATGCGACTGTATTGACCGCCATTGATATGGATGCTATTCTTACCGCCGCCCCGAACAAAGGTATCGCCCACAACGGTAACATTATTCAGGGTTACGGTCCCATTGCCCACGGCTTCAGCAATGGTCAGATCGCCTTCAATTTTAAGGTTTTGCAAGATCACCCCATCGGCATTAACCGTCACATCGCCGGCGATGGTCTGGGTACCGGTGGCTGGGCCAAAGGTGCCAGCCTTATCATAAACGGTGGGCGCCGCTTTTTTATCCAGCCCGTCGTAGGCCAGCTGAATGGCCTTCACCGCGGCATCCACTGCGGTTTGCGACTGATCGGCCGTGACCAGATGTTCTTTTAGTGCAGTTTGCAGTCGACCCCAGGATTGAGCCGTAAAATCGCCTGCTTTGAGCTTTTCAATTTGTGTCACAAGCGCCGTATAGGCAGCGAGATCCGTCTCTTTTGGGACCACCTTCACCAACAGCGCTTCCAACCGTAGCGAACTCCCAACGGTGCCCAACTGATCGCCATCGGCCAGCCACTGGCTTTCGTCAGTCGGCAAATTCCCGACATTCTGAACATGCCCCCGATACTGAACCGAATAGCCGGAAACCGCCTTGCCGTCAGCATCAGTAAGGACGATTTTGACCGCTTCAATCCGCAGACTTTCCCCCCGGGTACCGGCATAGTCGCCGTCTTTCGGCCAGTTGGCAGAATCGTTTTCGTCATACAGCCAGCCCTTGTTTTGCACATGGACGTTATAGCGCAGTTCCAGACCATTTTGCAGATCAGTCGGAATCGCGCCGGTGAGTTTGATTTCAAACCCTTCGATCCGCTTGCTTTGTCCCTCGGTACCGATGATCTTCGGGCTGTCCACCCAGCTGCCGTCAGCGGGATAATCGCCCAAATCCTGAATGTGCCCCCGGTAGGCCACCCCCACCGGGTTAGCAGCCGCCGAGGCCGACATTGGCAGGAATAACCCCAGTAGGGTGCAACAAGCCAACCAAAAGATAAGCTTATTTGAGATAAGTTTTTCTAAGAAACGTTTCTTGGTCATTATTTTTCTCCCACTTAGTTTGTTTAAATTAAATTGATGTTAATCTTATCATAAAAATGCGATCTCAAAAAGGCGTATATTTTACCGCAAACGGCGTATATTTCCCATAACTAAAGGTCTTATTATCAATACGCCAGTTATTTGTCAATCAAAAAAACCTTCCAGTCATGATTGGAAGGTTTTTTGATTGACAGGTTATTGTTTTGTGCAGCAGTAAGGATTGTTAAGCCAGATAACGCTCCAGTCCCGCCGCCGTTTTGGTAGGCAGAAACTCCAGCACGTCATAGTCCGCCACCTTTTCAATAAAGAAAGGATCTTCAGCGATAATCGCCCAGACCTCGTCCTTATTGCTGGCATGACAGAGGATCACCCCGCCAGTTCGAGGCCGTTTGCGGCCGGAAAGAACAAATTTATCCAGCTGGTAATAACGATCCAGATACTCAATATGGGCGGGGATCACCGCATCCACTTCGGCCATTGGTTTGGTGTAATTTAATAAGATAATAAACATGATCTATTCTCCTTGCTTTAAAAAATCGTTAAACAATTGCGAAACACTTGAACATCGAACAATTATCGCTTTGTGTTCAGTTTCCACAAACAATTTTGTTTCGTGCGAAACGGAACGCAAAGCTCACAACCCCTTCTACATCAGAACAATCAGCCCCACGGCCATAATCATCATCCCGGCAATCAGTCCATAAATGGACAGGTGGTGTTCGCCATATTCCCGGGCGGTGGGCAGCAGTTCATCCAGGGAGATAAACACCATAATCCCGGCGATCCCGGCAAATAGTATCCCAAACACGGTGTCATTCAGAAAGGGCAATAAAATAAAATAAGCAGCGATGGCACCCACTGGTTCGGCCATGCCCGAAAGCAGCGACCAGGCCATGGCTTTTTTGCGATCCCCGGTGGCGCAGAAGACCGGGATCGCCACCGACATACCTTCGGGGATATTATGGATGGCTACGGCGATGGCGATGGCAATCCCCAATGAGGGCTGTTGAACCGATGATACAAAGGTGGCCATGCCTTCTGGAAAATTGTGAATGGCAATGATTAAGGCGGTAAATGCGCCGGTGCGTAGCAGCTTTTGGCTGCCATCGGCCGGGCAGGACGCCGCTTCCTCGATCATATGGGTTTCATGGGGATTTTCATAGGATGGCACCAGTTTGTCGATGATGGCAATCAGCAGCATCCCGGCAAAGAAAGCGATAACATTGACCCAGACGCCGGTTTCCTGACCAAGATTTAAAACTAACAGTCGTCTGGACTCAAAAAAAAGCTCCACAAAGGACATATAAATCATGACCCCGGCAGAAAAGCCCAGCGCCACAGACAACAGCTTGGTGTTTGTTTTTTCAAAAAGAAGTACCACCAACCCGCCGATTCCCGTTGACAAACCTGCCAGAACGGTGAGCAGGATGGCGATGCCGATATTTGAAAGGTTCATTTTTTCACTTCCTTATGCGTTAAATTCGATTGTCTCAAAACTGTGCAACAGAAATAATATAACACGAAACGTGATTAAATGGAAATAAAAAATGAAACCGAAACGTCAACGCATCGCGCCTCCGGCCAGTGCACAAAAAATCAAAAAAGAAGCTGTCCACTGGATGATAGAGATCCGGGTTTTCGCTTCCTTTTATGGTTTATGTTGTTAATCGAAATATCTAAAATATACTGTTTGCCGCGCGTTTATTTGACAATCCCATCACTGGTTTCTTGGGTTTTTGTTCAATCGATTTTTGTTCAGCCGCTTTAGTTTCAGCAACCTGTCGACTTTTGACTTCATCATTATAAGCAGATACCGTGATTTTTCCAGACAATAACAGACCCTTCAACTCCGAACTGGTATAACCCGCCAACTGATTGCTGGAAATACTGTCGTCTTCTTTTTTCTCTTCCTCAGTATTCTGGGGTTTTGTTTGTTTTTTCTCAGATGATTCTTCATCTTCATCAGCTGGAATCCGCGAGGTTTTCTGATTAACGGTTGAACTCTGTTGATCGGTATCGCTGTTTACCGTCGCATTTTCACTTTTTGTCCGATACCCTACGTATTCCCGACTGAGTTCCATGGTATCATATTTGTTATAGCTGTTCGCTTCATTGGTTGCATTTTGATTGTTAACGCTGTCGGCCGTAGGCTTGATCGTAACAGCATCAATTTTCTTTGACAGTGATGTCGCTGGACTCTGTAGTTCGACTACATTTAAACTAATTGGATCCATCTTAATTCCCCTTTCTTTAAGTATATAATTTCTCTGGCAACTTCTAAAATACCTTGAGTATAAAATCGTTCTTAACTATTGTTTTAAATTATATCATAATTTTTTAGAAAATTCATTATAATTTGTAAAATTGCTTGTGAATGTATTTAAAAAAAACACCCCTATCTGGGGTGTTTTCTGTAATCTGGCGCGTTATTTAGAATTTTTTATATGTTTTACAGCCAGTCAGCACTTCGACGACTTCGTCAAAGGATGATCCGATGGATGCTTCCACTGAACTGAAAATAGTGCCTTCGACAATGGGAGCATCAATGATTTTTACATTGCTGTCATCTTCCAGCATTTCGATGGCCATTTCCGAGCTCATCACGGCACTACCGAGATCAACCAGAATCACCACCCCATCACCTTCTTGAACAGCTTCGATACCAGCAAATATCTTGGAAACATCGGTGCCGATACCGCCATCTTCCATTCCACCAGCTGCCGCAATTCTAGCCTCGGGTGCCATTTGTTTTGCCAGTTCCACCGCCCCTTCGGCAATTTTCTGACTGTGAGAAACAACTACGATTCCTACCATCCCTTACTTACCTGCCTTCTCAGCGACTTCTTTAGCAGCCTGAAACGCATAAGCCATGGAGGTTGCGCCGGGATCCTGATGCCCGATGCTGCGTTCACCCAGATAACTGGCTCGTCCTTTGGTAGCAATGATCGTTTTGGTATATTCGACACCATCCCAGGCTGCTTTTTCAGCATCTACCAAGGCGTCAGTCATCGATTTACCAGCAGCAATGCTTGCTTTAATGGCGTTGATTGCCGGAATCATGCTGTCCAGAATAGTTTTTTCACCCTGAACTGCTTTGCCCCGAAATTGGATCCCGCCAACTGCTTCATCAAAAGCCAGAATAACATCCTCATTGGATAATTCTTCTTTGCCTTTAACGGCTGCGCCAGCTTTCATAAAAGCAGTGCCATAAAGTGGGCCGGAAGCCCCACCAACGGTAGAAACCAGAGTCATCCCTACCGATTTTAAGATATCATCAATATTCTTATCTTCTACAGTTGGTAATTTTTCAATTACCGCTTTAAATCCTCGGCTCATGTTAATCCCATGATCACCGTCACCGATTGCTTGGTCAAAATCGGTCAGTTCTTGTCGATGTTCTGCCATCTTATCCGCATAAACCCGGATAAAATCCAGCACTTCTGCCTTTGTTGCCATTCACTTTCCTCGTTTCTATGCTTTCTTTAGAAAAACTGCCGTAAGCTTCGCTGACGGTTTGTGCGAAACAATTGCTACACTGTACGGCGTACAGGCTATCGCCAGTTCGCCTACACGTTACGCAATAGTTTGCCAAACCGACATCAAAGCAAATTTTGTTCGTTTTTTTGAATTTAAAAATACCGAACAATTATTGCTTTGTGGCAGTTTCACAAACAATTCTGTAACGTGTAGACGAACAGGCCTAAGCCTGTCCGTTGTACAGTGTAAGAATTGTTTCGTGTAACTGCCAACAAAGCTAACGACACTTCAGTAATTGCAGATTACTATTTGGTTGAGATATTTTTAGTACATTTTAAAGCCGATGGTATCAGCTTGAGCCAATAATAGATCTTTCAGCTCGGCATCCAGTTTTAATAAGGTGATCGATGCACCTGCCATATCAATGGAGGTCATGTAATCGCCCACGAAGGTTTTAAAGACTTTAACGCCTTTGTCGGCCAAGATCTGTTGAACCCGACGATTTAAGATATACAGCTCCATTGGTGGGGTTGCGCCGGCACCATTAATCATCACAGCTACTTCGTCCCCAGCTTTGGGATCCATATCTTTTAAGATCCGTTCCATCAGATAATCAACGATTTCGTCAGCTGTCTGGATTGGTTTTCGTTCGGTTCCTGGTTCGCCATGGATCCCGATACCCAGTTCCATTTCATCTTCGGATAATTCAAAGCCTGGTTTTCCGGCCGCAGGCACAGTACATGGTTTAAGGGCAACACCCATGGTACGGACATTGGCAATAACCTTTTCAGCCGTTGCTTTGACTTCATCCAGGCTGGCACCGGTTTCGGCTTTGGCCCCGGCAATTTTATGAACAAAAACAGTTCCGGCTACGCCCCGACGTCCGGTTGTATAAAGACTATCTTCAACAGCAACATCATCATTGGTAACCACATTCGCTACTTTAATGCCTTCGGCTTCGGCCAGTTCAGCAGCCATTTCGAAGTTCATGATATCACCGGTGTAATTCTTGATAACTAATAATACACCTTCGCCAGCATCAACCGCTTTGATCGCTTCAAATACCTGGTCTGGTGTGGGAGAAGTGAAAACCGAGCCGGCCACTGCACCATCAAGCATCCCTTTTCCGACAAATCCGCCGTGAGATGGTTCATGTCCGCTGCCGCCGCCGCTGACCAATGCTACTTTGCCGACTTTTTTGTCAGCGCGAACCAGCACATCAAAACCGTCTAAACGGGTTACATATTCAGGATGAGCAAGGACGATACCTTCCAGCATTTCATTTTCCACATTTTCTACATCGTTAATAAATTTTTTCATAAGACTTCCTCCTATAAACATTATTAGTCAGATAAGTGCAAAACTGCCATGAGCTTTGTTCGATGTTTATTCATTACGCAATTAGTACATACCTTAAACCATACTATAACACGTTTTTACCCATTTTGAAGATAAAAAAACGATATCAAGTGATTTTTTTTGGTGTGAGTCTCACAATTCAAGAAAGTTTACGAACTCAACAGGTAATATTTCGATGTGTCAACAGGGTTCAGGATGAATAGATAAAATTTATGTTAATCTTTTGTAAAATTTTTGTCCTTTAATAGGGGTTTAATGGTGGTTAATGTTGCTCCATACTATTTGCAGATTAGCCCTAAAAGTATCACTAAGCAAAAATACCCCGACCCGACAATTGTTACTTCATGTTGATTGGTCGGTACAGTATCTCTCATACAAACCCAAAAATTCTTAAACCAAGGCCGCCTTCATGGACTTCACATAGGCTGTCAGCGGTTCGGTGGACGCTGCCCCATGCTCGGCAATGATCCGAACGATGGCGCTGCCGACGATGACCCCATCGGCGAACTGGGAAATCGTTGCGGCTTGTTCTGGGGTGGCGATCCCAAAGCCCACCGCAACGGGCGTCTGGGTCACCTGACGGATATCGGCAATGATGGCGGCCAGATCGGTTTTGATCTCGCTGCGAACCCCGGTGACGCCCATGGATGACACCAGATAGATAAAACCAGTGGCTTCTTTGGCCAGCATCTGAATGCGATCCTGAGAGGTTGGGGCAATCAGGGTAATCACGTCGACCTCGTGGGCATGGGCGATACTTAGCACCTCCCCCTTTTCTTCAAAGGGCAGATCGGGAATAATGGCGCCATTGATGCCGACTTTTTCACAGGCGGCAAAAAAGCGTTCCACTCCATAAACAAAAATGGGATTCATATAGGTTAAAAAGACCAGTGGAATGTCGGTCTTTTCCCGAACCCGAGCGACCATGGCAAAGATCTTGTCAGTGGTGGTACCGACGCTCAGCGCCCGTTCGTTGGCCGCTTCAATCACTGGTCCTTCGGCGATGGGGTCGGAAAAAGGAATCCCGATTTCAATCAGATCGGCCCCGGCCTCAGCCATGGCCAGAATAAATTCTTCGGTTTTGGAAAGGCAAGGATCTCCGGCGGTTAAAAAACCAATAAACGCTTTCTGGTTTTTAAAAATCTGTGATATTTTATTCTCTTCTATTATAATATGCTTACTCATGGATATCTTCCCCCTTGTATCGTGCAATCGCAGCCACATCCTTGTCCCCCCGACCGGACACATTGACAATGATGATCTGGTCTTTTGTCATGGTCGGCGCCAGCACCATGGCGTAGGCTATCGCATGGGCCGATTCGATAGCCGGAATAATCCCCTCGGTGCGGGACAGGTATTCAAAGGCCGCTACTGCTTCATCATCGGTGATGGGCACATACTCAGCCCGTTTGGTGTCGTGAAGATATGCATGTTCCGGGCCGATGCCGGGATAATCCAGACCCGCGGAAATCGAATAAACCGGGGCAATCTGGCCGTATTCATCCTGACAAAAATAGGACTTCATGCCGTGGAAAATCCCCAGGCTGCCATTGGCGATGGTAGCCGCATGGAGAGCCGTGTCCACCCCTTTGCCAGCGGCTTCACAACCGATCAGCCGGACCGATGCATCAGGAATAAAATTGTAGAAAGCACCGATGGCATTGCTGCCGCCCCCGACACAGGCAATCACGGCATCCGGCAGTTTACCTTCTTTTTTAAGAATCTGTTCCCGGGCTTCTTTGCTGATGACGCTCTGGAAATCCCGAACCATTTCCGGAAAGGGATGGGGCCCCATGACCGAACCCAGGACATAATGGGTATCGTCTACCCGGGTCGTCCATTCCCGGAAGGTTTCGTTAACGGCATCTTTTAAGGTCATGGTACCGGAAGTGACCACGTGCACCTTGGCACCAAGTAAGCGCATCCGGAAAACATTCAGCGCCTGACGGTCGGTGTCTTCCTTGCCCATAAAGATCTCGCATTCAAAGCCCATCAGGGCAGCAGCGGTAGCCGTGGCCACCCCATGCTGACCAGCACCAGTTTCGGCAATCAGCCGGGTTTTTCCCATTTTCTTGGCCAGCAATGCCTGACCGAGCACGTTGTTGATTTTATGGGATCCGGTATGATTTAAATCTTCCCGCTTGAGATAAACCTTGGCCCCACCCAGATCGGCGGTCATTTTTTTCGCAAAATACAGCCGGGAAGGACGGCCGGCGTAGTCATTTAACAGCTCGGTTAACTCGGCTTGAAAGGCCAGATCGTTTTTATAGTGTTCATAGGCTTTTTCCACTTCAATAATGGCATTCATCAGTGTTTCTGGTGTGTACTGACCACCGTGGATCCCGTATTTTCCTTTACTCATTTTCTTTCTCCTTTTTCTTTATTACTAAACGGTCGTGAGCTTCGATGTTGGTTTGCGCGAAACAATTGTTACACTGTACGGCGTACAGGCTGCCGCCGGTTCGCCTACACGTTACACAATTGTTTGCGAAACCAACCTCAAAGCAATAATTGTTCGTGTCTTCCTCTTTATACATTTGCCATTTCTCGTATTTTAGCTACTATCTCAATAATCTTGTCCCGGTCCTTCAACCCATCGGTTTCAACCCCGCTACTGATATCGACACAATAGGGATTGACCTGATGGATGGCGGCTTCGATGTTCCCGCTATTCAGACCGCCGGCCAGAAAAAAATCGCCGGTGAAGCCGTTAAGCAACTCCCAATTGAAGGCAGCCCCGGAACCGCCGTATTGGGACGGGTCGTAGGTGTCAAAGAGTCGGTAGTCGGCAGCGGTATCTTTAATGTCGGCCGGACTACTGATTCGGAAAGCCCGGATCACCGGCAAGCCGGTTTGGGCCTGCAGATGCCGGACGGTGGTCTCATCCTCGTCCCCATGCAGCTGGATGAGATCGATGATGCCCTGCTCAGCCAGCGCAATGATCTCGGCCACCGGGTGGTTGACAAAAACCCCCACGACTTTGATGCCGGGATTAAGGGCCTGTTTTAAGGTTCTGGCGGTTACCAGATCGACCTGGCGCTTGCTGGCAGCAAAAACAAAGCCGATATAATCCGGTTGGGCGACGTTCACCGCTTCGATATCCTCTAATCGGGTTAAGCCGCAGATTTTTACTTTTGTCATGGTCATCTCCTCGTTCTTTAGTTCATCCGCCGCTGGTTTTATAATAAATGTTTGGCATAAAATTCACGTGCCGGGCGGTCACTGTCAGCCCCTACGAAATAATTCATCACGTCGGTCATAATTAAACGGTACCGTCTATCTTTGGTTCGTAGGGGCGAGGGTCTGTATCAATCGCCCGGACACCAACCTTTATCTTAGGGCTGTCTCGGCAATCGCACTTAACCCCGCAGCTTATCCAATTCCGCTTTCTTATCCCCACTGCGCATTAGCGTTTCGCCAATCAGCACGGCATTCGTCCCATTTACCCGCAATTTATCGATGTCTTCCGGGGTTCTTATCCCACTTTCTGAGACAAAGAGGATTTCCGGCGGTACCAGCTGGCGTAGCTGGATGCTATTGTCCAGATCTACCTCAAAGGTTTTAAGATTGCGATTGTTAACCCCAATCATCCGGGCACCGGCAGCCAGCGCTTGTTTAACTTCTGCTTCGTCATGGGCTTCTACCAGCGCCGACAGCCCCAGCGCATCGGCAATTTCAAGATAGTCTCGGATCTGTTCCACATCTAAAATCGAGCAGATCAGTAATATCGCATCGGCGCCGATCCGGCTGGCTTCGTAAATCTGAATGGCATCAATAATAAAATCTTTTCGGAGCACCGGGATCGACACCTGCTCTTTGATTTCCGTCAGAAACGCATTCGATCCCTGAAAAAAATCCGGCTCAGTCAGCACCGAAATGGCGTCGGCACCGGCGGCCTGATAGTCCCGGGCGATCTCGACATAAGGGAAATCTGCCGCAATCACCCCTTTGGAGGGCGAGGCTTTTTTCACCTCACAGATAAAGGCAATCTCTCCGACAGAGGATTTCTGCGCCAGGGCTTTTTCAAAAGCAAAGGGGGTTTCAGACCGTTTAGCCTGACTTTTCAGAATTTCCAGGCTGGTCGTTTCTTTTAACGCCGCCACCCGTTTGGCAGTGGCCGCGACAATCCGATCTAAGATCATGCCAGCACCTCGATCATGCCAACACCTCAATAGCAATCTCGTTGGTGCGCTTAATAAAGGCATCCAGTTTGGCCTTGGCCTTCCCGGAATCGATCAGCTCTTCAGCCATCTTGACGCAATCCCGGAGGGTGATATCGTTGTGGGACATATACAGGCAAAAGGCCGAGTTCAGCACGACCACATCCCGCTTAGGGCCTTTTTCGCCGTTTAAAATATTCAAGGCGATGGTGGCATTTTCTTCCTTTTCGCCGCCGATCAGATCGGACAGCTCACAACGTTTTAGTCCCAATTGTTCCGGGGTAATAAAAAAGCTGTTGATCTTGCCATCGGCGATTTCACAGATGGTAGTGGTATCCGTCAGGGTAATCTCATCGAGACCGTCATGACCATGCACCACCATCCCCCGCTTGACATTGAGCTTGTTCAGCACATTGGCCAGCGGCTCCACCAGGTTTTCATCATAAACCCCCAGCAGCTGCATATTGGCCCCCGCCGGATTAGCCAGCGGCCCGAGAATATTGAAGATCGTCCGAATCCCCAGTTCTTTTCGCACCGGCCCGGCGTATTTCATGGATGCATGGTAGGTGGGAGCAAACATAAAGCAGATCCCCAGTTCATCCAAAACCACGGCGCTTTTCTCTGCCGACAATTCAATGTTCACGCCGAGGGCTTCCAGCAGATCGGCCGAACCGCATTTGCTGGAGACGCTGCGGTTGCCGTGTTTGGCCACCGGCACCCCGCCAGCCGCAATCACCAGCGACGATACTGTGGAAATATTAAAGGTCGCCACCTCATCGCCGCCGGTACCGACAATGTCCAGCACATCGGTTTTGGGGAAAATCTTGGTGCACTTGTCCCGCATCACCATGGCGCAGGCGGTGATCTCATCGATGGTTTCGCCCTTCATCCGCATGGCGGTTAGAAACGAACCCATCTGAGCATTGGTGGCCTCGCCGTTCATAATCTGATACATGACCTCCTGCGTCCGCTCCAGGGACAGGTCTTTGCCGTTGACAATATCATATATGGCTGATTTAATCATTTCTCTTTTCCTATCTTCAAAAAGTTCTCAATCATCTGGTGACCGGCATCAGTCAGGATCGATTCCGGATGAAACTGCACCCCATAGACATCATAGTTGCGATGTTTCACCGCCATGACCTCACCGTCATCATCCTCGGCGATAATCAGCAGATCATCCGGCAGGGTTGAGCGTTCGGCACTGAGGGAATGATACCGACCGGCCGCAATAATCGGCGGCAGTCCCCGAAAGATCGGGCTGCCATTGGCGATATGAACGTTGCTACTTTTGCCGTGCATCAGGGTGCTGGCATAGGTGATGGTGCCGCCGAAAACTTCGCAGATAGCCTGATGACCCAGGCAGACCCCCAAAATTGGGGTTTTATCTTTGAAATAGTCGATGGCCTCTTCACAGATCCCGGCATCGGCTGGTCGTCCCGGTCCTGGGGAAACAATGATGTGATCTGGATTTAGAGCAATAATTTCGGTCATACTGAGTTCATCATTTTTAATTACCCGAATATCTGGATTGATGATCCCCACATATTGGTACAGGTTATAGGAAAAGCTGTCGTAATTGTCAATCAGTAAAATCATTATTCCACCTCCTGAGCCCGTTCCAGCGCTTCAAACATCGCCCGGGCTTTATTTCGTGATTCGTTGAATTCTTTTTCCGGGATGCTGTCAGCGACGATCCCGGCGCCGGCGGAGACATAGACCTTGTCGTTCTTTTTCACCGCCATGCGGATGGCAATGCACATGTCCATGTTACCGGAAAAGTCGATGTAGCCCACCGCTCCGCCATAAACGCCCCGCTTTTGTCCTTCCAGGGCATTGATAATTTCAATCGCCCGCTTTTTCGGCGCTCCGGACAGGGTGCCGGCTGGCAACACTGCTCCGAGAGCATCCAGCTGATCCAGTCCGTCTTTCAAGGTGCCGGTGACAGTCGAGGAAATATGGGAGACATGGGAATATTTGACCACCTCTTTGTAGGTTTCCACCTTGACCGAACCAAACTCACTGACCTTGCCCAGATCGTTACGACCCAGATCGACCAGCATATTGTGTTCGCTAAGCTCTTTTTCATCCTTCAGCAGTTCGGCAATAAAGGCGGCATCCTGCTCCGGCGTTTCGCCCCGGGGACAGGTTCCGGCAATTGGGAAGGTCGAGAGCTTGGAATTCTTCAGCGATACCAGGGTTTCCGGGGATGCCCCGGCCACCTGGATCTCATCAAAGTCGATATAAAACATGTACGGCGAGGGGTTAATGGTTCGGAGCACCCGATAAGCGGACAGCAGATCACCCTCAAAGTCGGCTTCCAACCGGTTGGAAATCACCGCCTGGAAAATATCCCCCTGGTAAATATGCTCCCGGGTTTTTTCCACCATCTCGCAGTAATAGTCTTTGGTAAACAGTGAGCGGTACTCCGAGGTCACCTGACCCCGGAAGGCCACGGTGCTGCTTCCGTTTTTAATCAGCGCCTCAATTTCCTTGAGCTTGATGACCCCGTCGATATAGTTCGCCTCAAAGTTGTCGGTCTTAATATTGACGATCACGACAATTTTCTGGCGCAGATGATCATAGGCGATGACCTTATCAAACAACATCAGATTCAGGTCATCAAAATTTTCGGCATTGTCATTTTCCACCACCAGATTGGTTTCGGTATATTTGACAAAATCGTAGGCGATATAACCCACAAACCCACCGGTAAACACTGGCAGGAAATCCAACTTGGGACTTTTCCACTTGTCCAGAATTTCCCGCAGCACCGTCCGCGGATCGTCGGTCAGGATGTCTCTGGTCTTGCCGTTTTTAACGACCACTTCGCCATCCAGACAGGTCACGCTCAAGGTCGGGTCAAAACCCAGAAACGAATATCGCCCCCACTTTTCGCCGCCTTCCACACTTTCCAGCAAATAACACTTTTTGCCAGTGGCTTTTAAAATTTTAAGCACCTCAATCGGTGTCTTAATATCTGAAAACAGCTCCAGACTAATCGGGATGCTCTGATAATCCCCGCAATACCCTCTGGCCTCTTCCATTGATGGTTTAATCATAATCGTATCCTTTCGTTGGTTGGTTTTGTGATGTTTAAATAGACTGCTGTGCGGATTTTGCAAAGGGATGAGCAAAAACTCAAAATCAACACTACCCAGTACCGACAATTATTACATCATGTTGTACGCATCGGGGCGAACACGGCGAAGCCTGTCCGATCCCGCAGCGAACAACAGATTAATAATTGGTCAGTACGTCGGTGACGAGTTAACCTCCCAATCAGCGTTCATATTATTTATGCGCTTTTTAAGTAATAAAAAAACGCTCGTCCTTGATTAATAAAAATTAATCAAGGACGAACGCAAAAATTTAAGCCCGCGGTACCACCTTAATTCACAGAGAAAAACCCCTGTACACTCTGCAGGATACAATCATATCCCTCGCAACTGACGTATGCGTCACGTCGCAGAATACTCAGAAATGTTACTTTCCTTTGACTGCGCCCTCAGTGGTCCATTTGATGTTCTGCGTTGTGCGAGGCTCTCAGCCTTCCCCGCTCTCTGTAACTGCACGATACACCGTTATCTCCACGTCAACGGTTTGATGATGTATTAAATTAAATAAATCTTAATCGATATTCCCGCTTTTGTCAAACATTATTTCACTGATAACGCAATCATTAAGAAAAAAATGGCCGAATTTACTTTTCGTCATTCGTTGCCGTTACAAAACTGTCATGAGCTTTGTTCGTAGTCAGCCAATAACCGTCAGCTTCATCGGCACAAAAATAATCCCCTGGTTATTCTGTTCCTTATCCGTAACTTCAAAACCGAAACGTCGGTAAACTGCCACGGCATAGGGAGACGAATTCACTGTCATTTCAAAGGGTTGCCCTTCCTGCTGGCGCTTTAAGTCGGCGACCACGGTGGTAAACAAATCCCGGGCAATACCCTGGTGGTGATAGTGCTTGTCCACAAACATCAACGAGATATGAAAGGTGTCCCGGGTGCCAATCACCCCAACAATCCGATTATCTTTAAAATATCCCCACAGTTTCTTATGACCGCTTTCCAGATCCTCAGCCATTTCCTGCAACTTATAATCCAGATAATCGGTAAAGGTCTGACGGCCTTCTTCCGAATAGCCATCGGCAATGAATTCGTGAAAAACCTGATTGGCCAGATCCACCGCTGCTTTTAAATCGTTATTGTCAATTTTTTTAATCATCTCACCCTCCCCTGGGATGTCAATTCGGTTTGATGCTTCACGCCCTAATTTTTTCTCATTGAATCTGCCAAAGCTGACAAATTAATCGGCTCCGGACAGAAACCCAGGGTGTTAAGGCGAAGTTCGTTGGCATAATCAAGGTCCTGCTCACTCAGCTTCTGGAAATAACAGTTGATCCGGTGATTGAGAAACACATTGTTCATCTGAAAACCAATCGGCACCGAGAGATTGACGTGCTCGTAAAACAGCCCCGTGTCCGTAAACGGCGGTGGATATTCGGCAGCTGGCAAGGTTGGGATAAAATCATGGACATTAAAAATCCGATAACTGTTTTTAACCAGCGCATTGTATTTTTTCGCAAAAGCCATATCGCCGGGACGCCCAGCCGCATAGGTATAAACAATGGTATTCTTTTGGGCCGTATTAACCGCAAAATCCAGAGCAGCCATTATGGCGAGATCCCCGCCTAAGCTATGTCCAGTCAGATAAAGCGGTTTGTTTGCGGGAATGCTGTTGATAATTGCAATCAATTCGTCTCGCATCGACTGATAAATCCGGGTAATCCCCCGGTGAGTGGAACCAGCATCGGCCACATAGGGAAAGGGAATCTGAAACAGATCCAAATCCGAATCTATATTCGGGGTTGAATCCGATCCTCGAAAAGCCAGAACGATCCGCTCCTGCGATTCAGCCACAAATCCGAAATTTTCCGTTGTTTTTTCGGTGACCCCGGCTTTTCCCGTAAATGAGTGAATGGGTTTAAATTCATCCGGTAAAACCAGTTTTTCTTCACTAAAAAATGGATACGTCTGATAACAAAACCCGGCCATTAAAATGGCATCATTTGTGCTTAAGCCAAATGCATTTTCAACTTGATGTTCTATTGCGCTCATCGATATCTCCTTTTTGCTTCTTTAACTAAGCTAATTACTAAAATCATAACACCGAACAATGGTTGCTTTGGGTGCAGTTTCCACAACCATAAGAAATCGCTGAGCGAATTTCTTATGGTTCGTGGGCAGTCGCCAACTACAAGCAAGCTTGTGATTGGCTCGTTGCCTTCACGAAAACTATTGTGTAACGTGTAGGCGAACAGTACAAAAAATTGTAGTACGACCTAGTGTAACAATTGTTTCGTGCGAAACTGGGCCCAAAGCTCACGGCACTTTCTCAATTACCTAACAATCCCTTAATTTCGTTTATTTTTGTTTTTCGCCTGACGCATGACTTGTTTCATTTCATTTTTACTGCCAAACATATTCTTTATTTTTTCCGCTTCCAGCTGCCGTGAATTTAGTCCTTCATAATCCAGCTCACGTTTCAGTTTGTTATAGTTTTCGAAGCGCTTTTCTGATAGCTCGCCGGTTTCAATGGCTTTTTTTACCGCACAACCCGGTTCGCAGGTGTGGGTGCAGTCGCTAAAGCGGCAGTTTTCGGCCAAAGCTTCAATATCCTCAAAAGATC
Source organism: Acetobacterium woodii (assembly GCA_016213825.1). GTDB lineage: Bacteria > Bacillota > Clostridia > Eubacteriales > Eubacteriaceae > Acetobacterium > Acetobacterium woodii_A. The sequence continues at coordinate 83,107 of JACQZP010000021.1, forward strand.
GGGACAAATTGGCCATATCCAAATGCAGCTCCCGCATTCCCGGCGTATCAATAACCACGCCGCCATCGGGTAACAGCAGCAGTTGTCGGTGAGTGGTGGTGTGGCGTCCCTGATCATCATTGCGAAGCCCCTTGGTTTTTAGCACTTCTGCCCCCATCAAGCGGTTGATAATAGTGGATTTCCCCACTCCGGATGATCCCAGAAAAACGATCGTTTTCCCCGGTGACAAATAGCCAGCGATCTGATCATAGCCCCGGTTGTCAGCACTGGAGCAAACGACCACATCCGTGCCCACCCGAACCGTGGCAATCTCTGCCAGACGGCTGGCCAGATCGTCACATAAATCGGCTTTGGTCAAAACAATCACCGGCATCGCCATGCTATTCCAGGCGATGGAAAGGTAGCGTTCCAAACGACGCAGGTTAAAATCGGCGTTTAAGGACATGCAGATGAACACCAGATCGAAGTTTGCCGCAACGATTTGGATGGCATTGCCGGTTCCGGCGGCTTTGCGTTCAAACAGGGTTTTACGGGTTAATACATGATGGATCACCGCATTTCCTGTATCGCCGTCCGTCCGGTCAATCATCACCCAATCACCAACCACCGGAAACCCGGTGGGGTCATCAGCATTAAAGGCCAGTTTACCAGACACTTCGGCCAATAATTCACCATTTTCACAGATTACCTTATATAACTCCCGATGCTGCTCAGTCACTCGGGCTATAAACAGGTCGCTATAAAGGCTAGCTTCCTGTTTAAACCGCTCCGTCAATCCATACTTTTCCAGATCTATCTTATTCATTTTTTCCTCCAAATTCTTTTATTCGAATTTTTCCTTCGAATTTTTTAGTCATCCGATTGGAGGGTCAAAGGCTTATTGTATTTCTTTGCCCTCCGGCATCACTACAATATCCATTTTATTATTATTTTTCATAAATTCTCCTTATCTTTCGTAATAATATCATTGTAAATGATTCTTTCAAAACAAGTCAAGGTAAATCAATACATCTTTGTGATTATTATCCCATTCTATTAATCCAATTTAAAGAAAAGCAATGCATTATCGACCAAAATCAGCTAAAATAAAACTTACAACACGCTCACAATTACCCAGAAACTTCGTCCCAGAAAGGATGTCCTATGAACCAAATTATTTGCCCGAAATGTGGCAGTGCCAACACCAGCCCGTCAACAATTCCCCTGATTCATTGTAATAACTGCCAGGCCGATTTTGGCGGCGATCACCGTGATTTTGAGAAAAATACCAGCCGCATTGTTCTAAACACCTATAAAAAAGGAACTGCCAGTCAAAATCTGACCTTTTCAAAAACCGCCGCTGGCGCTACCATTGAAGGGCCTTTTCTCTGTTACTACCCGGATCTTCCGGAAATATATATCGATCATCAGCAGTGGCAACAATTATTGCAGGATTTTTATGACCAATTTGTAATTGATTGGAAATCTGAGTATTCAAATGCTGATGCGCCTGATGATTTTGGCTGGGATTTAAAAATAATCTTTGACAATCAAGAGCCGGTTATTTCCAAAGGTCAGGGTTGCTATCCGCCCTATTGGGCTGCCCTGATGGATCTTTTTGTCAGCATCGGCCTTCCCAATATCGGTAACAAGCTGGGTCAGAATTTTTTGCAATTGCAGGCCCACACTCCATAGACTGTGCTATTTTTCGGCACTCGTCTTTATTACATTAACATAAGCGGCGGTTTATCATGCCAGCAAAGAATCAAACCGGATTTTATTAATTTTTTATTTAACCGTAATTTTTAGCGTTTCAGTTTAAGAAGCTTTAATATGTGGTATATAGTAACAATTCAAAAAATTTTAAAAGGCGGAGACTAGCATGAATATTTTTAATAAGCACTCAATTGGCAATAAAATTACCTCCAGAGTAATCATTTTTGTTGCCTTGGCCCTGCTGGTGATTGGTATTGCGGTGATCGTTTTAAGCATCAACACCGAAAACAAACAAATTGAGGATCAGATGAACCTGCAGCTCAACAATACAATCAGCGAGATTGAGCAAGTGCTCAGCAATCATAGTAATTCTGTGAGCAGTTTGAGTAAAACAATTGGTGTTGCCGGTACCCAGATGACAACCCCGGAATACAACAATCTGCTGACCCAATACGTCGGACTCAATGACGATACCTACGGTGTTGGTGTTTTTTATGACTACAATAGTTATAAACCCGAAATTAAATATTTCGGCCCCTACGCCTACCGGGATAACGGGAGTATTGCCTTTGCCGAAGCCATGTTCAGCACCAATGAATATGACTATCCCAACCAGGAATGGTATCTTCTCGGTAAAAACGCCGGCGGTGAAATCGCCTGGTCTCCACCATTTAAAGACGAAGCACTGGGCATTTCCATGGTCACAGCGGCAGCTGCAGTTTATGACAGTAGCAAAAACTTCAAAGGGGTCGTCACCGGCGATATTGATCTTTCCAGCCTCCAACAGATGATTAGCGAGATCAAAGTCGGCGAGACTGGCCGGGCCTTTCTGGTCGATCAAACCGGTCTCTACATTGCCGATGCTGATGCTGCCAAGGCCATGAGTGTCAATCTGCAAGAAGACCCCAACGCCAGTCTTTCTGCATTAGGTAAAAGCATAATCAGCGGTGAACCCGGATCCGGAGTATTTACGGATGCTTCCGGCAAGAACAATATTTATTATGCACCGATCCCCTCAACCGGTTGGACATTAGCGATTATGGAACCCCAAAGCGAGCTTAATGCCCCAATTATGATGCTGATTTTTCAGTTGATCGGCTTATTCTTATTAACCCTGATCGTCCTGAGTTTTATTATTGTCAAACAGATCAAAGGGGTGGTCAACCCCATCGTTCTGATCACCGAGCTGTTCCACAAGGCTGAATTGGGCGATTTTGACAGCGAGATTCCTGATGAGATCATCAAACGGGAAGATGAACTGGGCAAACTGGGATTATCTTTCCAGAAACTATCTGAAAATATTCAGGAGAATATCGCTACCCTGGAACAGATTTCTCTAGGTAATCTGGAAGTCGTCGTCGATGTGAAATCCGATCACGATATCCAGTCCAAAAGTCTGCTTGAAGTGGTGGAAAACCTCAAGAACCTGGAAGCCGAGGTGGAAATGCTGACCCAATCGGCCACCGACGGCCATTTATCGATCCGTGGCGATGCTGCCAAATTCCAGGGTAAGTACCGGGATATTGTGGTTGGTGTCAACAACACCCTGGATGCGGTGGTCGAACCCTTGAACGTCTCGGCCGACTATGTTAATAAAATCAGCAAGGGCGATATTCCCGCCAAAATTACCGCCACCTATCATGGTGACTTTAATACGATCAAAGAAAATCTTAACGCCTGTATCGATAATATCAATGCCCTGGTATCCGATGTCGAGATGCTGGCTCAGGCTGCCACCGCCGGCCAGCTGGAAATCCAGGCGGATGCCACCCAGCACAACGGTGATTTTAGAAAAATCATCGAAGGCTTTAACATTACCCTAAACGCCTTGCTGGCACCGATTAATGAGGCTCGCCAGGTAATGACCAAAATGGCTGTCAACGATTATACCATTTCCATGGTCGGCGACTACAAAGGCCATATGAAAGAATTTGGCGAGGAAATCAACCAGGTTCATACCCGACTGCTAGCTGCTCAGGATGCTTTTATCCGGATATCTAAGGGTGATACCAGCCGACTGAATGAATTACTTTCCATCGGCAAACGCTCCGACAACGATAAACTGATGCCAGCACTTATTGGCACCCTGACCACCATTGATAATCTGATTGCCGAATCCCGCAACCTGGCTCAGGCCGGGGTTAACGGCAAGCTAGAATTCCGCAGCGATGCGTCTAAATTTGAGGGCGGCTATCAGTATATCGTCGACGGCTTTAACCAGACTCTGGATGCCATTGAACAGCCCATCAACGAAGCTGCCCTTGTTTTGGCCGAAATGGCCGCGGGCAATCTGACCCGCAGTATGCAGGGCGATTATCTGGGCAGTTATGCCATTATCAAGAATTCACTCAATGATACGATGCGATCATTTAACGAAATTCTCGGCAGTATCAATGATTCAGCCGACGAGGTTGCCTCGGGATCCAAACAGGTTTCCTTCGGCAGTCAGGCGCTGGCTCAAGGTGCCACCGAGCAGGCCAGTTCCATGGAAGAACTGAATGCTTCCATTGCTGAAGTCGCTGTTCAAACCAGCGAAAACGCCGTCAATGCCGACCAGGCCAACCAATTGACCCTGACCGCCCAGCAAAATGCCGAAAATGGCAACACCCAAATGCAGCAGATGCTGCGGTCCATGGAAGAAATTAATGCTTCTTCCGCTAAAATTTCTAATATTATCAAGGTTATTGATGACATCGCCTTCCAGACCAATATCCTGGCCTTGAATGCGGCAGTGGAAGCCGCCCGGGCCGGACAACAGGGCAAAGGTTTTGCCGTCGTCGCCGAAGAGGTCAGAACCCTGGCCGGACGCAGTGCCGAAGCGGCCAAAGAAACCACCGAACTGATTGAAGGTTCCATTGCCAAAGTTTCCGAGGGCACCGTCATTGCCAACAATACTGCTGAATCTCTTACTGAAATTGTGGAAGGCGTTGCTAAAGTCGCCGCCTTAGTCGGCAAAATTGATGCTGCTTCCAATGAACAAACCGCTTCGATCAACCAGATCAACACCGGCATCGAACAGGTTTCCCAGGTTGTTCAAACCAACTCGGCCACCGCCGAAGAAAGCGCTGCTGCCAGCGAAGAACTGTACAGCCAGGCTGAACTGCTTAAAAACATGGTCAGCAACTTTCAATTAACTAAGTCGAAATAAGGTCTCACTTCCGCTCATTATCATTATCATGATCACCAGCAAGCTGGTGGTCATGATTTACTGTCCAAATCCAAAACAATAAAAATGAGCATCATCCATCTCGGATAATACTCATTTTTTTGCTGTGTAAATTAATGTCAACTTAATTTAATCTAAGGCCACATTGATTTCCAGCTTAATGCCATCAATATCAAATTGAACACACATAACCTGGTCCTTGCTCATACTGAGTTCGATATCTTCACCAGTTAACATGGTTGGTGGCGAAATATCAACATTAATGCCATCATTAGAGAAATTAATTGTCGCATTGGCGGTTAACATGTTCGATAGCTCAGAAATCGCACTCTTTGCCATATCATCCAACTCATCGACCGGCATACCCATCATCATGGTGGAGGCAATCTGTTTTGCTCCCTCGGTATCAATGGAGTAGGCGACATTTCCCTTTTTATCACCGACAATTCCCAATGTCAGCACAATTCCGCTGGCCGTTATTTTTTTGGATTTTTCGATTTGTTCTTTTAAAACGATGTTTCCAAATCCTAATTGAGGCATTACATCCGTAACTGATGCAATAAAAGGATTGATAATTGTTACATCCATTCCACAGCCCCCTTTTGAAATCCAACATTCATAAAAACGTCACCAAGATCTGTTTTGATCAGGAAAGACTCACTCATAATATCACCAATGGAAATCGTTATGTCTTTTCCCCTGAACACAGTTGGTGGCGAAACCCGCAGGCCAAAAGAACGGTTGAGCCCATTTAAAAGTGAACAGGCATTCCCGGCAATAACATTGGTAAATTCACTTAAGAAATTAATGGCATCATCAATCTTTTGGCTATCATCCTGCAATATTTTTTTCGTCATACCCAGGGCGGTATCTTCGGACATATCCATAATCAACCGGCCGTCATGCCGTCCAATAATCCCAATTGCCACCGAGATTCCAGAAGAATTTGTGGTCATCGGATGTGTCAGTACTTTTTCGACAGTAATTTCTCCGCCGATCTCTCTTTTCAAAAAGCTGAAAATCGACTCTTTGAACGCTTCCTCAAAATTGCTTTTTAGTACCTTATAAAGTTCTTCGCCCTCAAACAGTCTTTCAATCGCAGAATCTAAATCACTTTGATCAACTGGTTTTTGCAAATACCCTTTAATCCCAACCTTTTTTGCCCGGTTGATTATTTCTTCGTCCATCATGGCACTGATTGCGATTATCTTAGTATCATTCAAATGTTTTAAAATTTCTTTTGAACATTCGATGCCATCACCATCTGGCAACGTCATATCCATTGTGATTAAGTCAGGTTTCATTTCCTGGGCTTTTTTTATTGCTTCACTCATATTAAGTGCAGTCGCAACGATTTCCATTCCATCTTTTTCCAGCATTCTTTTTAAAACTGCTATTGAGAAAGAGGAATCATCAACTATCATAACTCTAATATTTTCCATAAATCCACCGCCTTTTGTAGAATCATATCAATTCTTATTACTTTATTCTAATTGTATAAATGTGCATACGTCAAGTAATATTTAAACCAGCATACAATAAACTTTAGATACCCTCGTATCGTCAGATTATTCTAAATTTTAATTATCTTTTTTCTTATTTTTTGAATAATAGCGATCCCGATCTTTTTTCCCACCCGTGCTTTTTCCACCGTCACTACCATGATGTCTGCGACTTTTGGGAGCAGTGGCCTTATTGGCTGATGGTCTTCGAGAAGATGCCAATTTTAATTCAGCTGACACTTCCACTAAGGGAAAGGGATGCACTTCAACCACGGGGATTGATTTTGATACCAGTTTTTCGATGCCTTCCAGCAACGGTATTTCTTCCTGATCACAAAAGGCAATCGCGATACCGCCGAGACCGGCCCGACCGGTACGACCAATCCGATGAACATAGGTTTCTGGTACTTCCGGCAAATCGTAATTAAACACGTGTGATAATTCTTCGATATCAATTCCCCGAGCAGCGATGTCGGTGGCGACCAGAATCCGTGTCTTGCGTTCCTTAAAGTTATTCAGCGCCAATTGTCGGGCATTCTGGGATTTGTTGCCGTGAATGGCCTGAGCTTTGTAGCCGGAACGTTCCAGATGTTTGACGATTTTGTCAGCCCCATGCTTCGTTCGGGAAAAGACCAGTGCCGAAACAATTTCCTTGTTTTTCAGTAAATGCACCAACAGATTGATCTTATTATTTTTGTTGACATAATAAACATTTTGCTCAATCACTTCAACGGTAGATGAAACCGGAGTAATCGTGACCTTAACCGGATCTTTTAAAATCGAACCCGCCAGCTTGGCAATTTCCGTCGGCATGGTTGCCGAGAAAAGCATATTCTGACGTTCTGCTGGCATGTGTTTAATAATTTTCCGGACATCCTGGAGCATGCCCATGTCCAGCATCATATCGGCTTCATCCAGTACAAACGACTTGATCTGATTAAGTTTGATATATTTTTGATTAATTAAGTCCAGTAATCGACCTGGTGTTGCCACTAAGATATCAACCCCGGCGCTTAAAGCCTTGGTCTGGGGGTTTTGAGATACCCCACCGTAAATAACCAGGGTTCGTAGCCCCAAGAATTTGCCATAGGCTCTAAATGAATCACTGATTTGTAGCGCCAGCTCCCGGGTGGGTGCCAGTATTAACGCTTTAATGGGTCGATTACCCTTGAGATTTCGTTGTTCATAGGAAAGGCCTTGTAAAATTGGGATCGCAAAGGCGGCGGTTTTTCCGGTACCAGTTTGGGCACATCCCAATAAATCTTTACCTTCAAGCAAAGCCGGAATGGCTTTTTCCTGAATCGGTGTAGCCTTGGTGTATCCTTCAGCTGTTAAAGCCTTTTGAATTGGCTGTATAATATTTAAATTTTCAAATTGCAATAGGTTCTCCTTAAATTTATGAATGTTAGGTAATTGCGAAAATGCCGTGTGATTTACGATCAGTTTCGCAATTACCTAGTCAAGTATCTGCTTGATCAGCTAGAAATTTCGTTAATTAACGAACTGCACAAATAAAGAACGCAGAGTCTGCGTTCTCAAGTATAATGCATCGATTTATTTATCGAAAAATCCGCCTCGTTTTATTGTTTTAAACGCTTTGCGTTGACTTACCTTGTTTTGATTTGGTTTGTCTCCTTTTATTCCCTGCTGTGCACTTAGCTTTTTCTTCTCTTCAATTATTTTTTTCATTCCTTGAATATTGTCTGTTGACATAAAATCCCCTCCTTTTCCCCGGAAAACCACGACAAATACCAATAATTAATTGGGTATGTATGATATGGGATTAGTCTCATCTTATTTTTTTGACAGTATAAAAAAAAACTTATGCCATTTTCAGGCATAAGTTTAAAATATTGACGTTATTAGATAACTTGAATATTTTCGGCTTGTGGGCCTTTAGGTCCTTGAGTGATTTCAAAAGAAACTTCTTGGCCTTCTTCTAAAGACTTGTAACCACTTGATTGAATTTGTGAAAAATGTGCAAATACATCTTTACCATCTTCCCCTGTAATAAAACCAAAACCTTTTTCTGAGTTAAACCATTTCACTGTACCATTCATTGATGAGTACCTCCTAATTTTATTCCCTAAATCCTTGTAATACGGATAACAACTACATTTCTAAATTAGGATAATACTGTAAAGCATAGTACCAATTAAAAAATATTAATGTTAAATTCATTTACTATTAATTTAAGTTCTTACTAATAATAACACGAAAGTTTCAATATAGCAAACTTTTAATTATTTTTTTTATCATTACTTAATCTTCTTAATTAAACGCCTCATCTTTCTCGTTTCAATTCCGGATTTTTTTTATCGAAAAGATGGAAAATCATTATTTAACATGTTACAATATAACAACTGTTTCTAAATTCTAACTGATATTAACAGCCCATGAGGCTTTTATATTTAAAGTGGCATTTAGCTAGTATAATTTGTTCATTAGGAGGTTTCATATGCGTTTAGTTACTCGTTCTGATTTTGACGGTTTAATATGTGGCATGCTGCTAAAAGAAGCCGGTATCATTGACGACTGGATTTTTGTTCATCCAAAAGACCTGCAAGACGGGCTCTTTTCCCCCACTGACAATGATGTGCTGGCCAATGTTCCCTATGTACCCGGTTGTGGTATGTGGTTTGATCACCATACGTCAGAGAAAGATCGGTTGGGCTGGGAGCCCGGTGTTGAAGGCGAAAGCCGTTTAGCCCCTTCCGCAGCCCGGATTATTTATGAATATTATGGCGGTGCCAAACGTTTTCCCAATTATGAAAACATGATTCTTTCCGTCGACAAGGTCGACTCCGGCAATCTTACTCAGGATGAGATCTTAAACCCCACCGGTTGGATCTTGCTTGGTTTCATTTCCGATCCCCGCACCGGCCTGGGTCGCTTCCGAGATTTCAGAATCAGCAATTATCAATTAATGGAAGAACTGATTAATCTCTTTAGAAATCTTTCAATTGAAGAAATTCTGGAACTACCGGATGTGAAAGAACGGGTCGAGCTTTATTTAGATCAGTCCCGACTCTTTGCGGAGATGGTCAAAGCCCATACAAATATCGTTGAAAATGTCATCATTACCGATTTGCGGGATGTTGATCCAATTTACACCGGTAATCGCTTTATGATTTACAGTCTTTATCCGGATCAGAATGTTTCGCTCTGGATCGTTGATGGCAAGCAAAAACAAAATGTCTCCATTGCCTGCGGTTACAGCATCCTCAATCGCACCTGTACCGTCGATATTGGCAAGCTGATGCTCAAGTACGGCGGCGGCGGTCATCAAATGGTTGGCACCTGCCAAATTCCCTATGATGATGCCAACCCCACCATCGATGCAATCGTCGATGTCTTAAAAAGCAAATAGTATCTCTCAAAATCAACCAGCGACCTTGGTTGATTTTTTTTATTTTATATTGTCATTGTCCAGAAGGTATCCAAACATTATCAAATACACACATTTGGCTTCACTTATTGTTTGTTCAATTTTTTCCAGATAGAAGGTAATAATTTTCCATTTAATTTCGTTGACAGCGTTATCATCCCGTGATAATGTTTGCATATGTAAACAAATAGCCGGGTTTAATGTAATATTTTCATACCAGTGGGATCAATTGTTGTCCTGGAAGGATGATCAACCGGCCGCAAGTTAGCGGTTTCACGTCTTGCGATGGTCAAATGAACACACCCGGTAAAATTTTAAGGAGGCTATATATGGCAGCTCGTATTTTATTAGTCGGCAGTGTAATGATGGATCTTATTCTTCGGTGTGAACGTGCACCAGAACCCAGTGAAAGTGTTTTAGGACACGATTATCGTAATGCCCCTGGCGGAAAAGGGAGCAATGCGGCCGTTGCCGCCGCCCGTACCGGTGCCAAGGTATCGGCTTATGCCACCGTCGGCGATGACACTAACGGTGAATATCTGCTTGATTGCTGGAAAAAAGAAGGGGTCGACACCACCCATACCATCACCAAGCCTGGTGCCAACACCGGATTTGTAGCAATTACCCTGGAGGACAACGGTCAAAACCGTTTGATCATCTTCCCCGGTGCCAACATGCTTACCCCGCCGGATCAATTGGAAAAAGCGTTTGAGGATGACTTTGATGCGGTGCTGCTGCAATTTGAAATTCCCTTGGAAACGAATGCCAAGGCCATTGAAATCGCTAATCGAAAAGGCATCATCACCGTTTTGGATGCTGGTCCGGCGCAGGATTATCCACTGGAAAAATTGCCACCGGTAACCATTTTATCCCCTAATGAAACCGAAACCAAGGCGCTGGTGGGGATCTATCCCGCTGATGAAGCGTCCTGCCGGGAAGCCGCCAAAAAACTGATGGAGCGCAACGGCTGTAAGTTCGTTGTCCTTAAACTGGGTGATCGCGGTTCCTATCTCTATGGTGATGGTCTGGATGTGCTGATTCCACCTTACAAGGTCGATGCCATTGACCCCACTGCTGCCGGGGATGCCTACACCGGTACCTTAGCCAAAGCGTTTGTGGAAATGGGTGACCTGGTTGCCGCGGCCAAATATGCCAGTGCCTCCGGTGCGCTGACCTGTACCCAATTGGGTGCTCAACCGTCACTGCCTACTGCCGCCGAAATCGATGCCTTCCTGGCTACCCAAAAATAACAGCGATTAGATAAGAAGATCCTTAACATTAGACTGCTTTGGTTTGTATCTCAACCAAAGCAGTCTTTTTTAGGTGATTAATGATCGCACATTTTGTTTGTTCCTGCAGATAAAATAACATACAATGGGTATCAATCAAGCAATTATCTAAATAAAACGTAAGAAGAGGTATGAAATGAAAAAGAGTAAACTGATTTTGATTCTAACCGCGCTAGGACTGAGTCTCTTCGTATTGGGGGGCTGTCAAAGCAAAAAGGATGTCACCGATTATTCAAAAGCCGAACATTGGTTGAATGTCCCGGCGACTGTGGATAAGGAGGTCGATGTTTTTTATCTCTATCCCACCACCTATTCACCTGCGGATCAGACCAACCCCAGCATCAGTACCATTGATGATTCCGGCATGATCGCCAATGCCAAACTAGCTTATGACCGACAGGCCACCGCCTTTGAAACAGTGGCGAACATTTATGCTCCCTACTATCGGCAGGACAATCTATCCAGCGTCAACCGGGAAGAAACCATTGCCGGCATCCCCACTACTGATGCCACGGCAGCCTTTGACTATTACATCAAGCATTACAACAATGGCCGCCCCTTTATTCTGGCCGGTCATTCCCAGGGTGCTGATGTGACCAGCAACCTGTTATCTGGCTATTTGAAAGAGCACCCGGATGTCTATAAACGAATGGTGGTTGCCTATGTCATCGGCTTTACGGTAACCGATGATTACCTGGCTCAAAACCCTCATTTGAAATTTGCAGAAGGCCCGGATGATACTGGGGTCATTGTTTCTTATAATACTGAAGCTGCTACCGTTTTGCCACCGGGTAATCCGGTTGTTACTGCAGGCGCTCTAGCGATCAATCCGATTAATTGGAAAAGAGATGAAACCCTGGCCACTGCCGCTGAAAACCTCGGCTCAATTGCCTTAAATCGCGATGGCTCGGCTGTCAGAAATGCCGAAGGAAACATAGAACCAGTGATGAATTATGCTGACGCGCAAATTGATCTGGAAAAAGGAGCCCTGATTTGTAGCACCGCTAATGTGGATCTGCTCTCGCCGGGGAGTGCCACCTTTGGCAAGGGCGTTTACCATACCTTTGATTATCCCTTTTATTACTTTAATCTGAGAGAAAACGCTGATAACCGGACCAACAAGTATTTTGAAAAAGAAAAAACAAGTAAATAAAACATGACTCTTTTACACTTAACAGGGCCTTACTGCGGTTTAACTGCAGTAAGGCCCTGTTTTTAAAATGTTTATTCTCACATTGCGTTTCATTCGGAAGTTTCATTCAACAGTTCAATCCCAAAATACTGTTTGAGTACTTCCCGAATTTCGTCGTCGTTAACGATTTTTTTTTCGATCTCTGCATCCTGATCAACACTGTTGACTATTTTCAATAGCCCATCCAGATAGGTGATTCGGCCGACATCAGTCGACAGTGAACACATCATCAGCTGGGTAAAAAACGAAGCCGGGTAAGTGGATGTATAATGATTGGCGATCAGGTAATCCGCCGGGCAACATTCTTCCAGGGTAAAGGCATAGATTGGTAGAAATCCACCGTCTGTTTTAAACTCCAGTCGATAACCATATTTTGAGTCTGCCATGACGCGATGGGTTCGATAAAAATGTTCCTGTTCCAGTCCCTCTTCAAAACGAATTGGTGCAACCAGCCCATTCCCGCCGAATCCGACATCGCAGATCCATTTTTGATTGTCTACTTCCACCAGTACCACCATATGGGTTTTTCCCGAGTTTTCAAAGCCATTATTATAAACCCGGGCCAGGTGATTGGTGACTTGAAAGCCCATTTCTTTCAGCACCGCTGAAAACAGGCCGTTCAATTCAAAACAGTAGCCGCCCCGGTGATTGAGGACAATCTTATTAAACAGGTCATCCCGCTCCAGCGAAATTGGTTTTTTAAAAAAAACATCCAGGTTTTCAAAAGGCACGTTCATGGCATGGGCAATGTGTAAACCTCTTAATGTTTCAGCTGAAACGTCCCGCCCTCCGGTGTAGTGAATCCGCCCCAAATAGGCGTTAAGGTCAAATTGTTGATTGCTCATTCTTTTCTCCTGTTCTACAAGTTGATTGGTAATTGCGAAATTAAAAACATCGAACAACGGTTGCTTTGAGTGCAGTTTCCACAAACGATTTCGTAACGTGTAGGCGAACAGTTCATCGAACTGTCCGCCGTACAGTGTAGAAATTGTTTTGTGGAAACTGCACCCAAAGCTCACGGCACTTTCGCAATTGCTTATGCAAGTTGAGACTATTATATTGATCGATTATTAAAGGCACCTTTGGTCCTGAATTTATTTCTGGCCAAATTTACAATCCAGGTCTTTACTATATGGTACAGATTGTTGAATATAGATTGACAAACTATAAATTTAAAGTTATTTTTAATGGTGAAATTGTTATTCTTATTATATTCTACTAAAATATCGGGAGGTTATCAATGAATATACTCTTTATTGTCGGCGGTGGGGCCTTGCTGCTGGTCATTGCTTATTTCACCTATGGCAAATTTATCACCAAAAATGTGTTTGAACTAAATGATGCGAACGTGGTTCCATCAGTGGCAATGGAAGATGGGGTGGACTATGTTCCCACTGACGCCAAATATCTGGCTGGCCAGCATTTTTCAGCCATCGCGGCGGCTGGCCCGGTAACCGGTCCAATTATTGCCGGCATCGCTTTCGGCTGGATACCCACCCTGATCTGGATTCTGGTCGGGACAATTCTAATCGGCGGCGTCCATGATATGGGCTCCCTGGTCACTTCTATTCGTCATAAAGCTACTGGCATTGCGGATACGATGAAAGAATATGTGTCCAAACGGGTCTGGATCCTGTTCAACATTTTTATTTTCTTTACCCTGGTAATGCTGATTGTGGCCTTTACCGATATTACCACCTCATCCTTTGTCAATACCATCGCCTTGGCTGACGGCAGCTCCATTGGCGGCGGCGCCACGGCGACCTCCTCGATTTTATATCTAATCCTGCCGGTTATTATGGGGTTTCTGTTAAAATTTACCAGGCTGAAGCTCAGTGTTGCCACCATCATTTTCCTGCCTTTAGTCGGGGTGGCCATTTGGGTTGGTCAATACATCCCTTTTAACCTCCAAGAAGTGCTGGGCCTGAATTCTCCTCAGGATGCTCAAAAAATCTGGAATGTCATTATTATCGCTTATTGTTTTATTGCCGGGATTGTGCCAGTCTGGGCGTTGTTACAGCCGCGAGGCCATTTGGGCGGCTATTTTCTTTATGCCACGTTGCTTGTTTCCTTTATCGGGATACTCTTCGGCGGTTTCCAAACCCAATATCCCGGCTTTACCACCGCCTTTGGCTCTGATGAATTCTGGCGGCCGATGTTCCCCATGCTGTTTATCACGGTGGCCTGCGGGGCCTGCTCGGGTTTCCACAGTCTGGTCAGCACCGGCACCACCTCTAAACAATTAGCCAAAGAAAGTGACGCCAAACCGATTGGTTATGGCATGATGCTGGCTGAGGCAGTGGTAGCACTGATCGCTTTATCGACAGTGATGATGCTGCCCAAAGGGGATGCACTGCTGTCCCAGTCCCCCAACTTCATCTACGCCAACGGGCTCGGGTCGTTTATGGGATTATTGGGAATCAGTAAAGCCTTTGGGATTTCCTTTGGTTTAATGGCCTTTACCACCTTTGTTTATGACACCCTGGATGTTTGTACCCGGCTTGGCCGTTATATTTTCCAGGAACTCACCAATATGCGTGGCTGGTCGGGACGGATTATCTCGGCCTTGCTGATTGGCGGCATTCCACTGGTACTGATGTCCATCAATTTAACCGATCCCTCCGGTGCTCCGATTGCCGTGTGGAGTCTGTTCTGGAAAACCTTTGGGGCCTCTAATCAACTGCTGGCAGCACTGGCATTGATTGGCATTACCGTTTGGCTGCAGCGCACTGCGCAGAATGCCAAAGCCTGGCTGGCAACTTTTATCCCAGCCGTTTTCATGCTGGTCATGAGTATCTGGGCATTAATTCGCACCTTCGCATCCTACACCTTTATCAATGGCATCTTTGTCATGCCGGCTGGAACGAACGCGGTTGTGCCGGGTCTCTGTCTCCTGTATCTGATTCTGGCCATTTGGGTGGTCTTTGAGTGTACCCCGGCTTTAGTCAAAAATGCCAGGCGTTCAACCCTAGTGATTGAGCCCATTGGATAATAGATTTAATTAGGCATTAAAAGACGATCAAAAGAAAATATTGCCGATAAAAAATAACACGACAATATGCACCGGATAGAAAATGTAGAAAAGGTACTTCATCCCCCGTCCCTTTTCCCCGTTATACATCAGCATAAAAGGTAAGGCAGCAATCATCATCCACTGATAATTGCTGTAAAGCAGCGCTGATAATTGCGGATCGATTGACCATTCCAGGGCAAAAAAGCCCAGACAGAAGAGCCCATAGGCAACAATCAGCCGTTTGGGTTCGGTGCGGTTAAAGTAGATCAGCACGCCCAGAAAAACAAAGATAAAACTGCCCTCATTAAAAATCAGATTGCCAGTGATGGCGCCGATAAAGCTCATCATCCCAGTGAGCGGCAGCAATTGACCCGCCAGAATACAGAGAATGGTGGTCAGGATCTGATAAATCGAGAAAAGGCCGATGTATTTCAGGCCTTTTTTGTTGTCCTTTTTTCTGAGTTCGATCAGCCAGACAATCACGCCAACCAGGAACAGGGTCACAAAAATATTATTGGAGATCATTGCCACCGGATCGGGATAAATATTATTGCAAATGATGTCGATAACACCCATCCCCACACCAAAGAGGTACATCCGCAACAGATATTTCTTGCGGTCATGGGTGTAAAAAAATCCCCAAGCCATGCAGAACATAAAAATCGGTGCCGAAATACGTCCCACCCAGTGCAGCCACAGGGGCGCTCCCGGAATAAACTGCCCGACATGATCTAAAAACATCAGCAGTAGTGCAATTACTTTTAAGGTTGTCGATGTCATCTGTCCAACTCCTTCTTTGGTTTGTGTATTGTTTATTATTAATTGGCAATTATCTCAAGCCATTTTTATGAATCACGATTTTGATATCTTCATAAGAGCAATCTGCCGGTAGGGCTTCTTTAATCGGTTTAAGTCCTTCCAGTCCAACGGTGCCAATGGCATTGATGATCCGGATTTCTTTCTCTTGATCCACGAAGCCCGACCAGTCGACGGGTTTTTCATCTTGATCGCAACGGAATAAATGCCCTAAGACGGTATTTTCCGTCAATTCCCGCTGGGCGGCAATTTCGGCAATGGTCTGTCCCTGCAGAAAAAGGTCGTAGGTGATGTCGCAGGAGGGAATCTTGGAATCTTTATCCGGCGTCGCTTTTTCCTCATCATTTGGATCAATTCTTTTTTTAATTGGACTAGACTCCGTATAACTCGTCTCTAGTTCAGGACGGGTTCTGATTTCGATCGGGTTATTTTCGGCAAAACGCGTGATTTCCTGGATAAAGACTTCGCCATAATGATCATAGCGTGCTTGACCAACGCCGTTGATTGCTAAAAAATCGGCTTCTGTCCGGGGAAAATAAGCGGCCATTTCTTTAAGGGTAGCATCATGAAAAATAACATAAGGTGGCAAGCCTTTTTCCTGAGCAATCGTTTTTCGCAGTGCCTTGAGTTCCAAAAACAAGGCTTCGTCACAATCCACCGGTGGTTTGGATTTGCCTGTTGTTTTTGATTTACCTGCTGGTATATTTAATAAATGTTTTTTATGAAAAACCGGTTCCCCGCCTTTTAAAACTTTGCCGGAGTCCGGGGTTAATTTAAGCACCGGATATTCATCGGCGGTGACCATAATATAACCCTTGGCAACTAGGGTCATGATGATTTCCCGGAGGCTCTCGGCAGTTTGATCCTTCATAATGCCGTAGGTTGATAGCTCATCAAAACGCAGCTCCAGAACCTTTTTATTTTTGGAACCCCGTAGTACTGAAATCACCATGTTCAGGCCAAAGCGGCTTTTCATCCGATAGATACAAGAAAGTATTTTCTGGGCATCCTCGGTAATATCTACCATTTCGGATTGATCCAGGCAATTGCCGCAATTGCCGCAACGTTCGTAGTCGGCGGTTTCGCCGAAATACTGGAGGATACTTTTTCGGAGACAGTTGTTGGTATGGCAATAGTCTACCAAGTATTGGAGATTTTCAAACAGCAGTTTCTCCCGTTCAGGTGAGGTCTGGTTGAGTTGGATCAGCTGTTTTTGTTTAACAATATCGGCCGGTGAATATAAAATGGTGCAGTGGCTGACTTCCCCGTCCCGACCGCCACGGCCAGCTTCCTGATAATAGGCCTCCATGTTCTGAGGCATATTGTAATGGATGATAAAACGCACATCCGGTTTGTTAATCCCCATCCCAAATGCATTGGTGGCCACCATGATGTTAATGCGGTCATTAATAAAGTCCTGCTGGTTCTTTTCCCGACTTTCCGGACTCATCCCGCCGTGATAGGCGCCGGCCGAAAACCCCAAACCTTTGAGCTTATCAGTGACACTCTCCACCGTTTTGCGGGTGGCGCAGTAAATGATGCCGGACTGATCTGGGAATTCCCGGGTGATGGTATTGCGAACATAGCCCAGCTTATCGCCGGTTTTAATGACTTGGTAGAGCAGATTGGGCCGGTCAAAGCCGATAATCGACTCCACCGGATTTTGCAGTGCCAGCAATTCCTTGATCTCATCGATAACCTTAATGGTAGCCGTGGCGGTATAGGCAGCCACCACCGGCCGAGGTGAAATATTAGCAATAAAGCCGGGAATTTCCCGGTAATGAGGTCTGAAATCATGCCCCCACTGGCTGATACAATGCGCCTCATCAACGGCCACCATAGAGATATCTAGTTGTCTGACCAGGTCAATAAAGGTCGGGGCGCACAGCCGTTCCGGGGCAATGTAAAGTAGCTTATAGTGATTATTGCGGATTCCTTCCAGACGTTTTTCATAGCTTGCATCATCCAGGCTGCTGTTTAAAAAGGTGGCCGGGATGCCCATTTCTTCCAAGGCATCGACCTGATCCTTCATCAGAGAAATCAGCGGTGAGATAACTAGCGTAATCCCTGTCATCTGAATAGCTGGAAGCTGATAACACAAGGATTTCCCCCCACCGGTGGGCATGATCCCCAGCACGTCCAGGCCATTTACAGCGGCGGTGATTATCTTTTCCTGACCTGCTTTAAATGTATCATAGCCGAAATAACGACTCAGATTTTTTGTAAGTGTCAATATGAACCTCCAATAAGGTAAAATAATTATTTCTTTAAAACGTGACCTGTGTCGTGGGTCTTAATCTTATTATAAGATAAAAAATAGGTGGTGACAAGGATCGCACCACGGAGACCTTCTACAATATCGATCATGCCGGTTTTCTAATTAATCAAAACACGTTCTATCATTTTAACAACTGCAGTCAGTGAATCTTCATAATTCACACAATCTTAACATTTACTTCAAAATTCTGTAACATTTATCGGTTAGACTTGTACTCAGATCAAACATTAAACCGTTTTTAACCATCATCCATATTAAGATTATGAAAGTGTTTAACAGAAAGGAAATTAAAATGGTAAGATTACGATTTGCAACCTATTATGAAAATCACCCGGAGACTTATGATATTTCTAAAATTCTCGAAACAAGCAATGATCAAATTAAATCGACGATCGACGTCAAAAAAGAAGCACTCGAAAATGAACAGAAAAAAACAGCAAGAATCGCTCAAGTTTCTGAAAAAAATAGGCAGGCCGATGAACGCGCCTACCTTAAGCAAAGCGTTGAAATGAAAATTGAGTTGGCACTGATGTACCTTAATCGTTCAACCGCTCATCTCCAGTATCTATAAAAAGGGGGCTTTTGCATAATTTACACCAAATGCAAAAGCCTTTTTTTTATTTGGTCATTTAAAATCGCCGGGCCAAAATTCTAACTACAGTAATGGCGAGTAAAATCCCGAGCAGTGCTCCCGCGGTATCGATGAGTACATCGCTGAACTGACAGGATCTGCCGAACACGAACAATTGATGAAATTCGTCACTGATGGCATATGATACACAAATAAATAATGCCAATAATGCCGCTTTTTTGATGTTACTCAGTTTTAATGAAACCAGCGCCAGCACCCCTAAAACAAGATAGGCAATAAAGTGAGCATTTTTTCTAATGCAGGTTTCCAGACTTTCAAATTCAAGATTGTTTATCGCCGGAACGAAATTTTCGATGATGTTGACAAACCGTTTTGTGATGCCGCTGCTGAGATGCGATGATTGAACCGCTGGCTGATTGGATAAGTAAAATATAATACCCATCCACACAAAGGTCAGAACCCAAACCGCAATCATTATTATTTTTTTCTTTTCCATATTTCTTCCTTCGCTAAATGGGGTTCTGCTCAAAGCCATCCAAGACCAATCGTTCTCTTATTAACCTGCTGAAAAAGTCAAAAGATTGATTCTTATTTATGATCATGCTAATGGTCATACTATAATAAAGTTTTGATGTGGACCAATCTACCGGCTCTTTTAAAAAGCCTGAATAATATTTCAATAATCGGTTTTTGACATTATCTCATATAATTGTCTGTTGAATATTATGTTTATTAAACAATTATTTGGATATATAAATAACAAGAAGGTTATGGAATTAAATTGAAGGAGGTAATGACGATCGATAAAATCGATAAAACACTTCAGTCCTAAATCGATAACTAAATTTTGAGGAGGTTTATTATGTTTAATAAAATGTTAATGATTTCTGAGATATCCACTGCATTTCCAGAAATGATAAAATGTATCGATGGCATGAAAGTATTGGGTACAAAAGACTGCTTACTCGTTCAAAGCTTCAATCCCAAAGAAGTGGATGAAGGTATTTCGACTTATTTAAATCTAAAGCCAATGTTTGATGATAATCTCAAAAAACAGGTTGAAATACTTGAATTACAAGGTTTCAATGTTCAAACTCGTCGTGTTTCTGGTAACCAGAAAAATGCAATTAATCATATTGCCGAATCAGAAGCGTGTGATTTACTTGTGATCAGCACCGCCAAACGATCGATGCTGGGATCGATAATTTTGGATGGTGTTACCAATAATGTCATCAATCATTCCTCAATTCCGGTGCTTTTAATTCGTGATCCTGAATATTCAAGCGAAGACCCCTCGGTTCCGCAAAAATGTGACCTGAATAGCCATGTGCTTTATCTGACTGATTTTTCAGATAATGCCAGCATCGCTTTCCAATATGTTAAAAACATGGTTGAAAAAGGCGTTCAAAATGTTACGATTCTCCATGTTCAGGATAAATCAAAAATTGAGCCTTACGTTTCCGAGCGACTTTCTGAATTTAATGAAAAAGATACGGAACGGATGGAAAAGCTGAAAAAAGAATTGTTGGATATTCGTGCAATTAATGTCGATATTCAAATCCCTTATGGGTCGCCAACTTCAGAAGCGATGCGAGTCATCAAAGATGAAAAAATCTCTTTAGTTGTTTTAGGTACTCAGGGCAGAGGTTTTATTAAAGAAGTATTTATGGGTAGCGTTAGCCATAATATTGTCCGCCATGCCCCCACCTCCATTTTACTTATTCCTGGTAAACGAGAACAGCTCGGAGAGTCAGGAAAATAGCCATTTACTTGTGTTATGCGGTTAATCTATGAAACTAAAAAACCTTTCAGCGGGACATCTTTTGAACACTTTAATCTGAAAGGTTTTTTTATTTTATATTTAATTTAAACGCACAATGCTCACTTGATTTCTGCCTTTGTCTTTTGAAAGATATAGCGCCTTATCCGCCGCTGCAATCAAATCATCCGGCAAATAATTGGTTCCCATCAAGGTTGTTGCCACGCCGATACTCAAGGTAACATATTCTGAACAGAGTGAATTAACATGTTCCATGCGTAACCCTTCAATGTTGGCCCGCAATTTTTCTGACAGCGAAGCAGACCCGACATCATCTGTATTAGGAAGAATGACAACAAATTCATCGCCACCATAACGGGCAAGAAAGTCACCTGCTCTTTTTAAATCCTTTTTCAGCGTCCCAACGACGGTCCTCAAACATTCATCCCCTTTGAGATGTCCATACGTATCATTATATTCCTTATAATAGTCGATATCAATAATCACAAGTGAAAGTGGGAGTTTTGTCCGCTCAGCCCGACTGATTTCCTGACCCAATACCTGGTCAAAATACCGACGATTTGCAATTCCTGTTAACTCATCAAAATATGACATTTTTTTTAATTTTTCATTTCTGATAATACCCGCACAAAATATAATGACTGTTGCCAACACACCCATGGCCAATATCAGCAAGATTAAAACATTAACGTAAACCATTTTTCTTGCGGACTCTTCAATCGCTGAGTTTTCTGCGTTTGCCAGGACGACCACCTCATCAATATAACGTCGATGCTCCAGGTAAAGCGGTTCCAATTTGGCTTCCAGAATTGAATTCGCTTTGATCAGATCATTATTTCTGATTGCCGGAACGAACTCATTTTCAAACACTTCAAAAAAAGCCATTGCTGGTTTAAACGAGTTCTCTCCCATGTTCTTTTTTAAGTTACCTTCCGGCAAACTGTTTTCCCATTTGTTATGGCAGTCAAGATAATTATTTTTAAGTTGGGTCTCATTATTAATGAGCTCATCAATTCTTGTTTGATCCGTTTCATTAACCAGCTGGAGCGTTAACAAATAGGATTCAATGATATATCCTGGTGGTGGCAGCACATCAGCTACCAACTCTTTTCCGCGAATTATATCATCATACATTTTTCCATTGATCTTAATATTTGCAATGGTTTTATAACCAACAATTGCAAATAAAATAAAGCCGATCATAAAAACAGCAATTAGAACCATTAATTTTTTATTACTTTTTAAATTATCATACAAAGTAAAATTTTCTCCCATTCTGATCGATGTAATAACAAATAGTGACTTCTCGGTTTAGGGGGGCGCTTAATAGTTCAAAATTGGAACGCAGTGTGCATTTTATTCTAACATAATAGTTAAAAACGTTTTTCCTTTTTATTAAGTATAAATAATAATCACCCTGGTTTCAAGTGTTTTTGTTAGATTCGATTTTCTGATTGGCGGAACAACCACTTTAACCATATCTTCAACCACAATAATAATGCTATCGTGATTGATTTGGTAAACTTTGCTTTTTTTTCATAATCAGGCGGTAATATTTTCTTAAATTCAATTACTCAATTATGAACATTTTATTAAAACGTTTGTTTTTAATGATTACAGTTCCGGGATGTGCTATAATTATTGAAATTAAAACTAAGCTGAATGGTCAAATGCAACCGCCATAAACAAAACTTGATGGTGGTTCTTTCCGGACTGAATACCGCTTCAACAACATAAAAGGAGAAACTAAATGGTTGCACAAATCTTTACCCTATTGTTTATTTTGGGAATCCCTTTTTTTATTTATGGCATATACAACTTAGCACTTGGCTTATTTGGTTACACAAAACATAATAAATACAGCGTTTCCCCACCGAAGCATCGCATTGCTGCCATCATCGCCGCTCGAAATGAAGAATTTGTGATTGGTAATCTGATTGAAAGTCTGCATCAGCAGGATTATCCCCAGGAACTCATGGATATTTATGTCATTCCAAACAATTGCACCGATAACACGGAAGGTGTTGCTCTGGCTCATGGCGCAAAGGTTATGAAATGTACCAAGCCTGTTCATTCCAAAGGCGATGCACTGGAACAGTTTTTTGAGTATATTTTCAGGGAAAATGACAGTTATGATGCCTTTTGTATTTTCGATGCTGATAATCTTGTCGATACGCACTTTTTCTCGGCCATGAATAATGTCCTTGCTTCCGGGGAAAAAATTGCTCAAGGCTATCGCGACAGCAAAAATCCCGACGATTCCTGGATTTCCGGTTGTCAATCGGTTTTTTATTGGACCCTGAACCGTTTCCTCAATCTGGCTCGCCATCGTCTGAATATGTCGGCAACCTTAAATGGTACCGGATTTATGATGCATTCAGATCTTGTCCGGGAAGATGGTTTTAAAACCTACAGTCTCACCGAGGACATCGAGTTTACGACCCAATGTGTAATTAAAGGCCAACGCGTTGCCTGGGTACCCGAAGCGATTACCTTCGATGAACATCCCCTGACTTTTGAGCAATCCTGGTCTCAGCGAAAACGTTGGTCAACTGGTATCATTCAGTGCTTTGAACGCTATTCCAAAGAACTATTTGCTAGTTATAAAAAGGATAAAAACTTTTGCGCAATTGATATGATCATTTACCTGATCGCCCCCTATGTTCAGGTACTCACCTTTATCTACACCGTTTGTTCGTTTATCATTTTGGGGATGCTTTACATCACCACCAGCGTCTGGTCCACGGCCCTGAATGTTGCCATTTTTTTTGCAGTAGGCGGTATGCTTTTGAGTATTATTTTCACGGTTATGGTGCTGTGGCTGGAAAATAAGGAGCTTAAACAACTCAATCGTAATTCCTTATTTTCATTCTGGTTCTATCTGATCTCCTGGATCCCGATTAATATCGTCTGTCTGATCAAACCGATTGATATTTGGGAACCGATTGAGCACACAAAAAGTGTTAAAATATCGCAATTAATCAAATAGTATAAACTAAAAAACTGGAGAAGATTATGAAACGACATGATTATATCACCTGGGAAGAATATTTTATGGGGATTGCCCTTTTATCAGCTCGCCGAAGCAAAGATCCCAACACACAGGTTGGTGCCTGCATTGTTAATGAAAACAATATTATTCTGTCCACTGGCTACAACGGCATGCCCAAAGGCTGCAGTGACGATGAATTACCCTGGGAGCGAGAAGGGACCTTTCAAAATACAAAATATGCTTATGTTTGCCATGCCGAGTTAAATGCCATCCTTAATTCTGATGGCCGCTCGCTGGCAAATTCGATTCTTTATGTGACCTGTTTCCCCTGCAATGAATGTGCAAAGGCGATCATTCAAGCGGGCATCAAAAAAGTAATCTATCTGGAAGATAAATATCCGGATACCGACGTCACCAAGGCTTCCAAGCGACTTTTTAAAATGGCTGAAATCTCACTCAGAGAATTTCCCAATCCACCTTTTTACAGCGAATTATCCCTTTATTAAGCGTCCCCATTAATTTTAGCGAGTGGCTTTTGAAACGTAGTAATCCATGATTCTGTTAGAATCATATTCTAAAACATCGTTTTTTAGCAGTTTCATCATTTTTTCTGTTTATTTTAGCAATGATGAGGTATATAAGTAGACATACAGGGGTTTTATCCTCACCAAAACTGCATTCATCATTTCCCATGCAGTATCATACCCAGTTAAAAGCTTCCAAATTATGGTTGCCAAAACACACCATTCAGGAAAGGAGATTTCACATGAAAAACGATCAATTTACCGAAATTTATACCGACCTTGACCCCAAAAAAACCCAATCAATTGAAAGTATTACACAAGCACTTGCAAATGGTACGATGTTAATTGATATCAAAGTTGATAATAATCCATTATATTATCATCCCTATTTAAGTAACCTGCAGCAAGAATTGAATCTCAAAAAGGAATCGGATTTAGTCGAGCAGTACATTTTGGATCGAGCCGTTTTGGCTTATGCCAAACGCTTGACACTTGGTATGTCGACTGGCGCATTTTTGGAAAACGCAATAAACGGCAACGTAAAAGACTTTAAAAAGGACATCAGCAGATATGCCGTTGATCCTAAATTTAACGAAAAAAATGAAATCATCGAATTTAGAATCAGACTTCAGGATATCTCAACGATTAATTTGATGAAAGTTCTATAATGTTGATGATAAAAATCACAATTATGTCCATATAAAGCCAACCAGACTCAAAGTAGACTGGTTGGCTTTACATTTTAATCTAGCAAGTAACCTGTTTATTGACTAATGATGTCCAACATTTTCTGCAGTCTTTTATTAAGCTTAGCGATCGGTAGTCCGACAATATTATTGTAATCCCCTTTGATCCACTTTACCCAAAGCCCCGCCTCTTCCTGGATGCCGTATGCGCCAGCTTTATCATTGGCCTTGCCAGAAGCAGCATATGCTGATACTTCTCGTTTCATCTGTTGGTTCCATTTATAGAATTTTATTTGTGATACCGATACGAAGCGATCTTCAATACCTTCAAATCTGATGCTAACACCAGTTAAAACATAATGGGTGTTCCCAGAAAGTTGTTTGATCATATTATAGGCATCAACTTCATCTACCGGTTTACCTAGTATTTTATCGTTCAGAACGACAATGGTATCTGCTCCGATCACCAATGCTTTTTTATTAATTTTTTGAACGACCGCTGCTTTTCTGGATGCCAACTCTAAAACAAGTTTCTTTGATGTGACTAAAAAATCATCCTCTCGATTTTGCAAAATCTCATTCTCAATTCTTTTTTCATCGATTTCTGCTGCCTGTATTTCAAAATTTTCTGTGACTAATTTAAGTAGCTCCCGTCTTCTGGGAGACTGACTGGCTAAAATAATTTTGGGGTTCAATCGTTTCCTCCTTTGATCTCACATTGTTCAACAATTTCAAGATTTATCTTTCTGAGTATTTTTTACTGCTTTACAAAATAATTCTAAACCTTTTGAGATAAACTGGCAATCGATTCGATTAAAAGTTTTCAGCTATTTCTTACCTGGTCAACACAAAACCATCACATAAATTGGATAAAATGGATTACATCACAACCAGTAACTAATAATAAATAAAGACGAAGGAGTTTATAATTTTATGAAAGCAAGACGATTTTTTCTCACAACACTATTCATGATCGCATTAAGCAGTCTGAGTTTAAGTGCCTGCACCTCTAAAACCAGCGATTCCGTCATTTACGGAAAAGTGACCGCAATTAATGGAACGGCGTTGACCATTGACGTTGGTACCTTGAACGAAACCAGTGGTAACACGGCAACTAATACAACCGAAAGTAGTCAGAATTCTGCAACCCAAGCGACCGACAGTAGTACTTCCCCGCCAACGCCACCGACTAACAGCGGGTCTGGCACCCCTGCAGCACCACCAACAGACAGCAGCGCAGGTAGCGCTTCCTCGTCTTCGACCAACAGTGATTCAGGTGCTCCCTCAGCACCACCGACTGGCGGTGCGCCAGCAAGTATGCCTGAAATGTTGACATTAACAGGAGAAACCAAAACCATTACCCTGTCCGACGCCATCACAATTACTAAACAAGGTACACCTCAAACAGGCAGTGATTCAACCAATTCATCTGCCAGCAGTACCACCGCCTCAACAACGGATATTTCCGTGGGGACGGTCTTAAAGATCTCCTACAAAGCGAATTCTGAGGAAATCACATCGATCGAAATTGTTACTGGTGGTGGACAACCCGGCGGCGGTGCGACGGTCGAAACCGGCTCAGGCGCCTATAATCTAAAAGACGGTGAAACCTTCACCGATGGCACATACACCTCAACCAACGCAGATGAAAATGCCATCCGAGCCGAGAATGCGATCACTGCATCACTTAACAATGTCACAGTCAGTAAAACCGATGGTGCCGCCTCCAGCAGTGATGCCAGCAGTTTTTACGGCTTGAATGCCGCCGTTCTCGCTTTAAGCGATGCAGTTCTGAATATCACTGGCGGGAACGTAACCGCCACGGCGGAAGGTGCAAACGGCGTGTTTGCTTACGATGGCGCAACCATCAACATTAAAGATACCATTATTAATGTGACTGGTGGCAATGCCGGCGGGATCGAAGTTGCCGGCGGCGGGATTATGAACGCCAGTAATCTCACCGTCAATTCTACCGTCAAAGCCGCCATCCGCAGTGACCGTGGTGGCGGTACCATGACGGTTGATGGTGGAACCTATACCACCAGCGGCAGCACCGGTGCCCCGGCGGTTTACAGCACTGCTGATATTACCGTCAGCAACGCCACCTTAACCGCCAATACCTCCGAAGCAGTGGTGGTGGAAGGGCTTAACGCTATTGCCTTGAATAACTGCATCGTTTCCGGCAATATGACCGGCTCCAATGGCTCTAGCACAGATAATATCCATAACGTCATGCTCTACCAAAGTATGTCCGGCGATGCTCAGGTGGGTAGCAGCAACTTCAGCATGAATGGCGGATCACTGACATCCAATAATGGCGATATGTTTTATGTCACCAACACCGATGCCAACATTCAACTGAGTAATGTCGCACTGACCCCGGCGGCCAACACCTATCTGCTTTTGGTCTCTGGCAATGATGCATCAAGAGGCTGGGGGACGGCCGGTGCCAATGGCGGCAACTGTACATTTTCTGCAACCAATCAAACACTGGAAGGAGCCATCAAAACCGACGCCATTTCGACGCTTGATCTAACCATTAAGGACGGTTCCACTTTCACCGGATCAATCAATAGTGATGGTACTGCCGCTTCATCTCTGAAAGTGACGCTCGACACAACCAGCACCTGGTCACTAAACGATGATAGTTATATCACTGAGTTTAACGGAAACATGAGCAATGTGGTGCTCAATGGGCATACCCTTTATGTCAATGGGGTGGCAAAAAACTAATGTAGTTTATAATGAATTCTAATTATTAAGATTAACCTGCTTGACAGTTTTAGCTAACATGTTGTAAAATAATCGCAATATCAATTGCTGGTTTATACCTGCAAAATAATAAAAGGAGGATTTCAGCATGAATATTAATAAGGCTCTCGACAAAGCATTCGAAAGTAAAACTCTGAAGGAAATTTTAGATGCTCCAGTATCTGCTTTAGCAGGCGTTAGTGAAACTGACGGCAAATTACTTGAAGAAGCATTTGGAATTAAGACCGTTGCAGATTTAGGAAAAAACAAGTATTTTTTATGGGCACAATCAATTACAAATCTTTCCGCAACCGAAGAATAAAAAGATAATAAAATTTATATAAAAAGCCTGATTAGAGGCTTTTTTTGTTTAGCTAGAAAAATTAGTGCGACTTTTCACCTATTTCATTTTCTATTTGATGCTGATTTGATTAATAACGAAAATCTAGCAATTTCTTTCGATGCTCGCTAATTTTTGTCACGATTGTAAAGCATCTTTGCTGGATATCTGAATTATTAAGTATTCCAAGGTTTATTTTTGAATATGATGGGTAATTCTATTGCAAGACAGCCACACACTTTTAACGATTGTGAAGGTGTTATATTTTTCGCTGTTTTGTTTTCATGTGACAAAACAGTTGCTAATTTGTCTTAAACTGTACAAATCTTATCTGTGAAAGGAACAAAAATGAAAAGAAAATTTTTCCGATCCATCACCGGCCGTATTGTGATTCTTCTGCTGATGCTATCCATGATTTTTTCAACTGGTGTTTTTGCTGCTGTTGATTCAAGCAATGATACTACCGTTGATACCCAGGCCGGAGACATTGGTGTCCAATATCGGGGCCATGTCCAGAATAAAGGGGATGTTCCCGTACCTGTTGGAAGCTTTATCACCGGTCCCAATGAGCTGGGAAGTCAGGGTGAAGGTCTCCGACTGGAAGGCATCCGGATTGAGCTCACCGGCGATGTCCCTGCTGGCGCCGGGATTAGCTATGATGTCCATGTTCAGAATAGAGGCTGGATGGGTCCAGTCGAAAATGGTAATTTTGCCGGAACCATCGGGGATAGCCTGCGGATTGAAGCGATCAAAATTAATCTGATTGGTCTTGACGGTTATGATGTCTACTACCGTGGTCATGTTCAGAATAAAGGCAATATCCCGGTTGTCGATAATACTTGGGGCTGGGTCAAAAACGGCGCCGAGCTCGGATCTACCGGTGAAAGTTTGCGTCTCGAATCGATCGAGATAAAAATCGTTAAAACCGCAACCTACACCGCCCTGGGCGATTCGATTGCCTATGGGATGAGCGCAACGCCTGGTTCCGGTTATGTGAATCTTTTCTATGACAATTTAAAAGGGATTAGCGGAAATGAAGACTTATCCCTGGTCAATCTGGGCGTCCCGGGTTACGCGTCGACGCAACTCCTAAATCAGGTTCAGAACGATCCGGCAACCATTGCTGCCCTTGGCAAAGCCAAAGTAATTACTGTCAGTGTCGGTGGTAACAATATTCTCGCACCCGTCATTGTGACTCTGGCGGCGGCTTTCCAACTGGATCCGGCCTCACCGACCTTCCCAACCGATCTGGCAACTGCTTTAGCCCAACCGGGTGCCCAGGATATCATTACGGCGGCGCTGCCAACAATCCAAACCAATGTATCAGCCAGTGTCACACAATTTGGTACCGATTGGCCGCAGATCATTGCCACCATCAAAGCCCTGGCACCTCAGGCGGATATTTATGTAACAACCTTATATGATCCGATCAGCACCCAGGATCCGCTATTTGCTATATTTGATCCAGCCATTCAGACCATTAACACTGCCATCAAGACACCCGGTACCGGCTATAAGGTAGCAGATGTCTACACTGCTTTTGCCAGCTACCAAGGCAGTGATCCGCTGGTTAATTTTAACTGGTACATTGGTAATCTGGATCCTCATCCTACCACTGCCGGCCACGAGCTGATTTACCAGTCACATCTTAATGCCGTAGTGATTAACTAAGCTTAACAGTTTAATCAGTTAATCTCCTTTTCTTGATCATCAATTCTTATTCTAAATAAAAAAGCAGTGGAAGCTAAAAAATTAGCTTCCACTGCTTTTTATGTTTTTAGAATTCAAAAGCGCTTTTTACCCTCAATTGAAAACGTTATGAGACCTGTGTTAATTTTTGAATTAACGCCTGGGCCGTTGTCTCATCAGTAATCAGAACCTTGAGATAATGCTGTCGGGCGGCACTGATAATCGGGTTCACCTTCTCGCTGCCGTGGGCAATACAGATGACATTCTCTGTCTTTTCCAGCAATGACAAGGCCATGCTGGTCATAAAATAATCCTCCGGTAATTGCAGTGATTGATGATTTTCGTACATCACATGCCCCAAAAGATTGGCATGAGGCTTAGTTAATGCCTGAGAAATGTCAATTTTTTTACTGAATAAAGAGAATTCATCAAAATAAGGATAATTGATATTCATCGGACCAGCAATAGACAAAACCACCATATCCAGTTTTTGGTAAGCTTTCTGAAGCTCGTCAAACCGTTTCAAATCAAAAGGTGACATCATACTACGCTTCTGGCAGATGGTGAAATTATTGTAATGGCAACTCCCTCTGAAGTGCTTGGCAAAATTATCTAAAATGACACTGGGTTGTAAATAAGGGTTGTTCGTTCCCGATGATCCGACAACCGAAAAAAATTTCAATGGTTTGTTCACCCGCTGACTTGTCAGCTGGGCGGCTACATGATACAGGGTCTTCCCTAACCCGACGCCAATATTTTGACATTCAGGCAGGATTTCTTCCAATTGACGGGCGGCAAAAAAGTATAAGGCTTCAGATTGATCCGCTTTGTCAGACATTGTCGGTGCCACGTAAACCGCTTTTAATCCGAGCAGTTCACGAAGCTGGCTGCCAAGGGCATCGGCAGTACAGCTTTCTGGGGCACTGACCCGAATTTTGACGTAGCCCTGATCGCGTGCTTGTTTGAGGATCCGCGAGATTTGTGAGCGATGAATGTTTTCCTTCTCCGAAATCTCTTGTTGGCTTAAGCCCTCAAGATAATAATATTTTGCGATCCGCAGGATCAATAATTGATCATCGTTTTGTTTCATAACTCTCCCCTTATGGTTTATGAACAGATCGGCAATCTGTTTTCAATCAAATAATATCCTCACGGCTGTGATTTGTCAAGTATTCACATATGTGCGAGTTTGCTTTGGATCATTGACAAATTTCTGTTTTATCTTCTATAATGGCATCATATGGAATGTATTTAATTTCACATTTGTGCAATAATTCAAAACTTATTTAAGGAGAACGAAGCGATGCGTGTTGAAAACTATCCCCTGGAGCGATTGGATTCTCCGCTGTTCACCAGCCGTTCATCGGAAATCTATTCCTGGGAAGGTTCCCGGCTATTAAAGCTTTTTAATGCCGAAGTCGATCCCATCCTGATTGAAAACGAAAAAATAAATACTATCGAAGCCTACGAAAAAGGTGTCACCAAGGTAAGATGTTATGGGATGATCCAGATTGAAAACCGAACCGGGATGATCATTGAATGTGTTAACGGAAAACCATTAATCAGCCTGGCCGGATCTCATCCGACAACGGCTTTCCGTGTTCCCCGGCTGATGGTGTCACTGCAGCTGCAATTACATGATACCCAGACAGATATTATCCGTAATTATAAAGAAATGGTTATCGCCACCCTGGATTCCCAACCGTTGACTTTTTTGTCCTCTGAGGAAAAGGATATGATCATGACGAGAATTGCCTTACTCCCGGATGGTAACTCGATCCTGCATCTTGATTATCACCCGGACAACATTATGTCGGACCGTCAGTCTGCCACCATCATCGACTGGATGACGGCCGCCCGGGGCGTTCCGGCAGCGGATGTGGCGGCAACGCTCTATCTGCTCAATGAAGGTGAAATGATTCCCGGTCTCAACAAGGCCGTTGCCCTGGCTTTGGAATCGGTCCGAAAGTATCTCTGTAAACGATATTTAAAAGAGTATCAAAAAACCACCGGCATGACCGATGCCGAAATTGCCCCCTGGCGGCTGCCCTTTTTAATCGTGCGGCTTGGTGTTTGGAACATTGACAGCGAAGTGCTGATTCTCCAAAAGAAAATACGAGCCGCCCTTAATGAGTAACCGGTTCCCTTTTTACAGTCATGATCAGATCCCGAGATTAATAAATCGCTTAACGTACAAGGAGGCGAGCCATGAGTAACGTAAAAACAGCCGTAACGGCTCTCAAAAACACCATCAGCCAATTAAAGTCGGCAAATATCGAACTCGACCATGCCTTTTTGGCTCTTCGGCTTGGGGATGAGGCCTATCTTGCCGCGTTGCCAGTTGCCGATACAGGCAAGCATGACAGCCATCATTTTAGGGTGCTCAATCCGGCGGGATTATTATCGTGTAATAAACTCGCCCACGCCATTTTTCTTGATCATCACAAAACCAAC
Organism: Acetobacterium woodii; assembly: GCA_016213825.1. Lineage (GTDB taxonomy): Bacteria > Bacillota > Clostridia > Eubacteriales > Eubacteriaceae > Acetobacterium > Acetobacterium woodii_A. The sequence goes on from JACQZP010000021.1 coordinate 115,254, forward strand.
GCCGTTATCCTTACCCATTCACGGTTTTGTTCACAGGCTGCCGAAGCGGGTCAGGATATTCCCGCAGTGCTGGATGATATGGCTCAAATTATTGGTCTGACGATTCGTATTTGGGCTGCTGACGATCAGAAGAAAATCAACCAGCATTTAAAAAATTGTCGCGGCTGTTTGCTAAAAAGCCCGGATGCTGCTAAACAGGGCGCGGTGGCAATTGGCAAGAATCTGGCCGAAGCTTTTATTGTCACGCTGTTAATGGAAAAAGCCGCCCAGGTCTATCTTCAGGCTAACCTGCTGGGTGGCGCCAAAATTCTTAATCCCATTGAATCTCAAATTATGCATCTGGGCTATGAGCTTGCTTACTCAAAAATGTCAGACAAGATTTCCCACCAGACTCCGGCTGATTTCCCGCGGGTCATCGCAACTGATGAAATGACCCGCCGCGAACAGCTTGTTGAACTGGGTCAGTCCCTCGCCCGGGAAAATCTGGTGCAGGGAACCTGGGGCAATATGTCCATCCGACTGGATGATCAGCACATGCTGTGCACTCCATCCGGCATGGATTATGCGACCCTCACACCTTACGACATGGTTCGGGTTACGATTTCCACCTTGAAATACGAGGGCTGGATCAAGCCCACCGGTGAAAAAGCCCTTCATGCGGCACTCTATTTAAACCATCCAGAGGTGCATTGCGTCATCCACACTCATCCTGTTCATTGCAGCGTCTTTGCAGCTGCCCATAAAAAAATAGAACCACCTGATCCGGTTCTGCGTGAGTGTCAAGGCGGCGATGTTGCGGTGGCTCACTACGCCTTCCCCACCTCGAAACAATTGTCTAAAAACGTCGTCAAGGCCATCAAAACAAATCGCGCCTGTGTAATGGAAAATCATGGCATGGTCGTTTGCGGTAGCACCCCAGAAGATGCCTACGCAAAATGTTTGGCCGCTGAAAACAGTGCCCGGATCATTCTCGAACAGATTTCACGGGAGCTGCCTGTTGCTGCATCGAAACCAGCCGTGATCAGTAAAGGAGTTAAACATATGCCTCACTTTAAAAAAATCTGCAAGCAAATCAGAGTTCTCTCCCCCCGGATCACTGTGACTGAGGAACGGGGCTGCATTGTCTTAAGAGGAGAAGTCGATGACTGGGCGATCGCCGTTAAGGCCGGTCAGCTGGCGGTTGATAAAAAATACTATCTGGGTGTTATCAATGATATTCGTCTCAAGGGCTTTGTTCAGCAGCGACAGACTCCCGCTGTCCAGGATCTCAGTCTAAATGGCGAAAACCCAGATGTCTTAATCATCGGCGGCGGCATTGTCGGCTGTGCCATTGCCCGGGAGCTGTCCCGTTATAATCTGGATATTTTACTGGTTGAGAAAAAATCGGATGTCGCCCTCGGTGCCACCGGCGCCAACGGCGGCGTGGTTCATGTCGGCGTTAATTTTTCGAAAAAATCTCAGAAATACCGGTATAATCTCCGTGGCAACCGGATCTACGAAGCGCTTTCGAAGCAAATGGCAGTTCCTTTTGAACAGCAGGGTCAGGTCATGCTTTGTGTCAAAAATTGGGAGCGCCTGCTCGTCTGGATACTCAAACTCAAAGCCAAATCGATGGGGATTCCCGGGGTGACGTATTTAAAACGGGAGGCCCTGCTGCAGCATGAACCCCATTTGCCCGATTTTGTGGTGGGGGGGATGTACATGCCCACCGGCGGCATCACCAATCCTTTTGAGATGACCATCGCGCTGGCTGAAAATGCCATTCAAAACAAAGCCCGGATTAGTCTGAGTACCATTGTCACCGGCATGGAAACCAGGGATGGTCACATTACCCAGGTGGCTACCAACCGCGGCCGCCTTTATCCAAAGCTTATCATCAATGCTGCCGGGGTTTATGCCGACGAAATTGCTGAGCTGGGCGGAGACCGCACCTTCACCATCCACCCCCGCCGGGGCACCGACATTATTACCGACAAAAATGCCGGCTATATGGTGCGCTCCAGCTTGGGGATCTCGCCGTTTGCCATCCTGCCCCAGCAATTATCGTCTTTATCGAAAAACCCCCTTAAGCGGATGATTAACGGCTTTACCGGCAAGAGCCACACCAAAGGCGTCGGCCTGATTCACTCGATTCACGGCAATATGCTGATTGGTCCCAATGCCATTGAAACACCAGACCGGGAAGACACCACTACTCATTCTGACGAGGTCAACAGTATTTTGGTGATGCAGCAGCAAATTGCGACGGCGCTCAAACCCAGTGATGTGATCGCCTATTTCACTGGCGTACGGGCAGCTACTTACGAAGAAGATTTTGTCGTCCGCAAAGGCATCTTTACGGACAATATTATTCATGCCGGCGGGATTCAATCCCCTGGTGTCACCGCCGCTCCGGCGATTGCCGAAGAAATTGCCGATTGGTCGGTCGAAATGCTCAGCCAATCCATGAACGTGACCGAAAATCAGGATTTCGATCCGGTACGCAAGCCACTGCCCCGACTCAATACTCTGGATGATTCACAACGGGATGCTTTGATTCGCGCTAACCCCGACTATGGGATCATCGTCTGCCGCTGCGAAGAAATCAGCAAGGGCGAAATCATCGATGCCCTCAATGCCAGTCTGACCGTCCCGACGCTAGATGGCATCAAACGACGGCTGCGGCCTGGGATGGGCCGTTGCCAGGGGGGCTTCTGTGCCCCGCTGGTTGCTGGCATCATTGCAGATCATTTCAAGATTCCCTTAGCAGCGGTTAAAAAAAGCGCTGAAAATTCTGTGATCCTCTATCATCAGACGAAAGGAGTGTCCCTATGAAACAGACCGATGTGATCGTCATCGGCGGCGGCCCGGCCGGTCTTGCCGCCGCTTTGGCCGCCCATCGCGGCGGCGCCCAAACCCTGCTGATTGAACGAGAGCCCCGCCTTGGTGGCATTCTCAAACAGTGCATTCATGATGGCTTCGGCCTGGTGCGCTTTTCCGAACAATTGACCGGGCCGGAGTATGCCGAGCGGGATATCATAAGCTTTAAACAAGCCGGAATTGAAGCCCTGACCACCACCTTTGTCACCCGCATTAAAAAGACCGCCACAGGCTTTATCCTCACGGCGGTCAATGAAACGGGTGTGTTGACGATAACGGCCAAGGCGCTGGTGCTGGCCACCGGTTGCCGGGAGCGCACGGCCCGGCAGGTCTTCATCCACGGTACCCGGCCAGCCGGGATCTTTACCGCCGGAACGGCCCAGCATTACATTAATCTTTTAGGTCAGATGCCGACTAAAAAATGTGTGATCCTCGGCAGTGGCGACATCGGGTTAATCATGGCCCGGCGTTTGACCTTAGAAGGTGCCACCGTATTAGGGGTTTACGAAGCCAAACCGACTCCGTCGGGACTGACCCGCAATCTATATCAATGCCTTCATGATTTTGATATTCCCCTGTATCTCTCCCAAACGGTCACCCGGGTTTATGGAGAAGAACGGTTGACCGCTGTTGAAGTCTGTGCGGTGGATGAAAATATGCAGCCAATTGCCGGAACCGGTCAAAAAATCGACTGTGATGCCCTGATTCTTTCGGTGGGTCTGATTCCTGAAAATGAATTGGCAGTCAGCCTGGGAGTTGAGTTGGATCCCAAAACCAAGGGACCCCTTTGTAATGAGGCTCTGATGACCTCGGTTGACGGTGTCTTTTCCTGTGGCAACGCCCTTCACGTTAACGATCTGGTGGATTATGTTTCGGAAAGCGGCGAACGGGCTGGCACAGCTGCGGCCAACTTCAGCTGCAAACAACGGGCTGAAATTGCCCTGACTGCGGATGCTAACTTCGCCTACCTGGTGCCGCAACGGCTGGATTTAAACGACATCGACACGAAAACCATTATCTATTTCCGCAGTCAGCGGATTCTCGAAAACTGTGATGTCGTCGTCACCGTGAATAAGCAGGAAGTCTTACGGAAACACTATTCCCATTTGCGCCCGCCGGAAATGGAACGGCTGGAAGTGGACTTTGCAACTCTGAACCTCACGTCAGACTCAACCCTGTCCTTTAAAATGGAGGTGCGCTAGATGAAAGAGCTGATCTGTATCCTTTGCCCCAATGGCTGTGCCTTATCGGTAGCCGATGATCAGTCAGAGCTGGCAGTCACTGGTCAAAAATGTAAGCGCGGCCAAGAATTTGCCATTGCCGAAACAACCAACCCGACCCGAACCCTTTGTACCACGGTTAAGACCAGTTTTCCTGAAATGCCGGTGCTCCCAGTCCGGAGTGCCACGGCCATTCCCAAAGAGCGGATTTTTGATGTGATGACCGAAATTAACCAGATATTGGTAACCGAAGCCCTTAGTAGCGGGACGCCAGTGATCACCAATGTGCTGGGACTTAGTATTGACATCATCACAACCGCCTCTCTGGAAAACACTCATTAAACTACCACAACCCCGATAATAATCATTAAAGCCAAAAACCTTCCCAAATGTATTAATGTTGGAAAGGTTCCTGGCTTTTTATTTTCAGCAAATTACATCAATGTTGGTGTAATTTTTAAAATTGCTTGCCCTTCTTCGTGAATGCGACAAAGCAAATTGTGTCGTAGCTGTTGTGTAAAGTGATTTCCAAGAGCTATTTTACAATTTCATAAACCGCTTAATCAAAAACCGGGTCGGCTTGTAATAAAAGCCCTCCATGGTTTTGGCAACCGTTGCCAACTCGTCTCGGATTTTGATATTCTGCGGGCAATGGCTTTCGCATTTGCCGCATTTTGAACAGAGGGACGCATTGCTGGTCTGGCTTTTGACACTGGTTTGCATAATATATTTGCTGAGTGCCGCCGTTTTTCCTTCAATTTCCCGATCATTATAAGTAGAAAAGCAGGTGGGAATATCAACACCCTTGGGACATGGCAGACAATAATTACATCCGGTACAGGGAATTTTAATTTTCTCGCTTAATATTTTCGTAACTCGATCAAACAGTTCAAAATCGGCCGCAGTAAAGGCATTGGCTTCGGCTTGGGAAGCGACGCGAATGTTTTCTTCAACCATCGCCTGAGAGTTCATGCCCGACAACACCACCGTGACTTCCGGGTGGTTCCAGATCCACCGAAAGGCCCACTCCGCCGGCGAACGCTTCACATAAGCCTGATCCCAGACCTGATAGACTTCCTTGGGCAGATTGGTGACCAGTTTGCCCCCTCTTAAGGGTTCCATAATCATCACCGGTAACCCTTTGGCGGCGGCATACTCCAGCCCTTCTTTGCCGGCTTGCTTGTTTTCATCCAGGAAATTAAATTGGATCATACAGAATTCCCAGTCATAGGCATCGACCAGCTTTTTAAACTCGTCCCGGCCGCCGTGGTAGGAAAATCCGATATTAATGATCTGTCCGGCCTGTTTCTTTTCTTCGATCCATTTCAGAATGCCTAAATCAATCAGGCGAGTCCAGATGTTGACATCCGTGAGCATATGCATGAAATAATAATCAATATGGTCGGTTTGCAGCCGTTCCAGCTCGGCATTGAAAATCTTGTCCAGATCTTCATATTTTTTTATTAAGTATGGGGGCATCTTGGTGGCAATTTTTACCCGATCACGATACCCCTTTGCCAGCACCCGTCCCAGGACGGCTTCGCTTTTGGGATAAATATAGGCGGTGTCAAAATAATTGACGCCATTTTCAATGGCATAAATGATCTGTTTTTCAACTTCTTTTTCATCTTTGGCAAAGCGCATACAGCCAAATCCCAGGGCTGAAAGCTTGTCCCCATTTTTAGGATTAGTTCGATAATTCATATTTGTAGCTCCTTCTTTAATTCGTTATGACCGCCGATGAGCAACTCGCTCATTCATCTCGGTGAATTTTATTTAATCGCCAATTGTCGGAATGACTCATCCACCACAATGACTGATTAGTCATTCATCTGCAAAAAAATTAGTTCTTAATACTGTCCCACAAAAAATTAAATGACGTTTCTAAAAAACCATCGTCAGACGCTAAATTAGGATTTTCAATAAAATAATAGGTATTCGTATTGAGAATGCCCATCAGCAGGTTGCTCATATAATCGAGATTAACATTTTTAATAATCTCTTGCTTAATTCCTTCAGAAATTAAATCCATAATATTATTAAACTTGCTTAATCCTTCTTTCCGGGTCGTTTCGCCAATACAGGAAGCATTGCAGAACTGCTGAAAAAACAGAAATTCTTCGGTGTGATCAAGACTCCAGCCAATGTAATTAATATAAATCCGTTTTAGTTTGCTTCTAAAGGTGGTTTCCAACTCCAGTCCAAATGATAAGCGTCGGGTCAAGGATTCTTTGCAAGCTAAATAAAGCACATTGATCAGTTCTTCTTTGCTTTTAAAATAGTTGAACAATGTCCCAGTTGCCACGCCGGCTTCTTTCGTAATCCGAGCCGTCGGGGTATTATCAAATCCGTATTGATTAAAAAGTTTTAAGGCTGTTTGTAATATTCTGTCTCGTTTATCCAATCATTGCCTCCCGATCGATCTGTTGTTGTATCATGATATCTCTGAATCTTAACAACATTGATTATAAAACAAAATGACTGTTTAGTCAATCTATACTTTATAATAAGTCTCGTCCCGAATTTTTAAAACATTTTTTTATGAATTCAAAAATGTGATTCACGGTTTAGTTTATTGACTGCCGCCACCCGATTATTAACCTCTAATTTACTATAAATATTATTGATATGGGTTTTAACCGTGGCCAGTGACACACAGAGTTTTTCAGCAATCTGGAGATTGGTGCCGCCGGCAGCCAGTTCATCCAGCACTTCCTTTTCCCGTTCGGTCAATGCGTTGATCTGCTTTTTTGCCGGATCGCTCATTTTCTCGTGTAGGCCTAACTTAGGATCAGCGGCCAGCACCTTTGTAATAAAACTGAACGCTTCTTCGGACAGCTCTTTTTTAAACGCCGTCTTCCCTTCTTTAAAAACCGTCACTACCGCGTTGCGTTCAAACCAGAAAGGATTGGCAACGCAGTTTTCTGTTGCATAGGTGACCGCTTCAATAAAGAGATTACGGATGACCCGCTGATCGCCATTGGTCGCCAGCAGTAGTCGTAATTTCAGTAGATCGCCCTCGACGATTTTCAGCTTATTCTGCATTTTCCGGGCTTTAGCGATGAGGTTTTCGACCAGCTGAAAAGCTTGTTCCCGGTTTCCCTGTTCAAATTGGATACTGATGTAAAGTAACTCACAATCCATATTGTCAACGAAGTCATCGGAGCTTTCATAGATCTCGGCAAACCTTCGGGCCAGTTCCGGATGCTGCCCCCGATAGATGGGGTAACGCAATAACCGGGCTGAAAAATAACTGTTTTCAAAGGCTTCCTGACCAATGACTGCCATTAGCAGCTTTTCGGTTTTATCATCTTCCCCGGTGATATAATAGTATTCAGCCAGCGTATACTGATAAGCCCGAAAGATGCTGGTCGACTGGTGATTGATCATTTTTCGGGTATTTTCCAACATTTCAAAGGCCTGCTCCAGGGCCAGCTGACGGATATAAACCCCGGCAATGCCAATATAATAAGAACAGCACAAGGATTTTACCTGGCCGATCATTTTTTCGACATCCTGATAAAGCTCCTGACAGCGGTTTAACTCCCCCAGGTCTTCATAGATCTGCGCTTTTTCCGTGCGCACAAAAAAACCGATATAGATATTGCCGGTTTTCTGATAAACCGCTTCAGCCACCTCCAGGTAGTCAATGGCCTGGTGAAACTGCGAATTGGCATAGAGAAAATAAGCTTCCTTAATCAGCAGAAAAGCAATCGTAATCGGATTAAGCGGCAGCTTCTGGATCGCTTCCAGGGGCAAAATTTCAGACGTACGGAAATCCCAATCACTGCTATAAAAGAGATTGGATCGCCGGAACGCCTCAAAGGACTGCTCGGTTTTGAGATTTGTTTTAATAAAGGTGTAAATTTCTTTGCAGGCCGTTTCATCGACACTGGCATAATAATAGAAAAAATACTGATAAGCAAAATCCGGATTTTTGCCAATTTCTGCCAACGGCACCTTCATTAAATAGGAAAAGGTCAGCGCGGTCTGCGGCATTTTTAAAATCAGGCCCATGATCTGTTCATAAGCTTTGATTTCAAACAGATGATAGAGACATTCCTCCTGATCCCCGATTTTTTCATAAATAGTTGCGGCCAGCTGATGGCGTTCGTATTTTATCGTCTGCTCCTGTTTTTCAAACAGGCCTTTCAGGTATTCTGCCAGAATGGCGTGATAACGGTAGATCCCGGCCGCTTCGTCAATATTGATGACAAAGAGATTTTTTAACAGAATAGCTTCCATCATCGGGATAAACGGGGTTTGTGGCAAATACATTTCACAGATATCCTTATTGAAATAACGAAGTACTGCAGTTTCGATCAAAAACTGCTGTTCATCCTCAGACAAATAACCAAAAATTTCTTTGGTAAGATAATCGCTCAAAACCCGCTCCGACAGTTTCATGCTCCCGATGGCCGAAAGATTCCCCTGTTTTTCAGAAATTGCCAGTAATTGCAGGCCACCAATCCACCCTTCGGACAATTGAATCATTGCCGAAATCTCAGCTTCGTCTTTTTTAAGCTGCAGCGTCTTCACCAGAAAGTCCCGACTTTCTTTTTGGGTGAGACGGATATCGTCCTCTTCGATCAACAACAGCTTGTTCTCAATCGCCAGCTGACCAAGATAAAGGGGCGGCATTTCCCGGGTCAGCAATACCAGATGAAACTGATCCGGCATATTTTCGATGAAATAGTCAATCGTCGACACCAGAAAGTGATCCGATACAATTTGAAACTCGTCCAGTACCAGCACAATTTCTTCGTCATTTTTTAAGCGACTCAAAAAGTACGGGATCATCTGAAAAAGCATCTCCTGCTGCATATTGCTGTCAAGGAGTTGCTGACAATCAATTTGTTCATCCATCAAGTCACTGAGGGAATTAATCAGATAGTTCCAGAAAACAAAGGCCTGATTGGCATGTTCATCCAGGGTGATCCACTTCAGGTTTTTAATTCCCCGTTCAATGGCAAAGCTTGACATCAGGGTGGTTTTTCCGCAGCCCGCTCCGGCTTTGATAACTGCCACCCGGTAATCCGACAGCTGTTCTAATTGTCCAAACAGCTGCGCTCGAATCAGATAATTTTTTCGCGGTGCTGGCATTTTATGTTTGACTGAACGAAAGGGCTGGGTATAATCCACTGGGTTCACCTCCAAGGTGTCGTTTTGCTGCTAAAGCAAATGCATTATTTGCTGTGCACGTAGGATACAATTTGTCAATTTGTTTCATTTTACTTTTTATTCAGCCTGCCGTCAAGGCCACTTCAAGGCTGTCAATTAGTGGTAAAGATAATCGTTGCGGGTGTTGGCAACGGCAATTACCAGAAAGACTGCCGATATCGCGAATACGTAAACCAACTGAGCGAAGGTACTTTGACTGAGACTGCCTTTTTCCAGCGCGTTGACAAAATTGATAAAATCCTTTTGTGGCAACAGGTGCAGCAATTTGTCAAACAGGGTGGCCTCTTTTGACAGCGAATAAAAAGAGCCCGCCAGAATTGAGGTCAGGATGATGATCGCGGAACCCAGCATATTGGCTGTATCGGCCACCTCAAAGAACGAATTCAAAAACAGCGCAAAGGCCGTGGCCAGTAACGCCAGAACACCGATAAGCCCCGCATAAACCGGCAATGAAAAACCAATATCAATCCCCATCAGAGCGGCTACTCCCAAAACCAGAAAGCTGGGCACGGCAATGATCAAAAAGATGAATAGCCCATGCCCCAGAAGATAGTGACCAAACGGAAGCGGTGACATGGCAATGCGCCGGATCAGATGCTTTTCCTTGTCCTCAGCGAAAAACCGGGCATAGAGTACCCCCTGCATCAACAGAAACATCATCATAAATCCCAGAATATTGGTACCGGTCTGCCTGATCGGACGGTTGTCCGGGGCAAAACCGGTCGGGTTCGCAAGCGCCGTTTCAACCATCGTTTTAAAGGCCGGGTTTTTGATGGTCGTGATCGCATCGTTACCGTCTGCGTTAATCGTAACGACGGCATCATAGCGACTTTGTACCAATGCTGACGTTTCCGGTGTCGTTTCCAGAACGGTCACATTAAAATAAGGGTTCGCCATCAAGGCTGACTCGCGCTCCGACAACACTTGCTGATCGGGCACCACTAGGGCGAGATTGCCCTTTGTTTCGATGTGGGCCGTCAACAGAATGGCGGCCGATATCGCAACGATCATTAAAATCAATGAAACCACCAGATACATTTTTTCTTCCCAGAGCCGGTTACAATTATTTTTAAATACTGCTAACATATGCAATCCTCTTTCCTGAATGTTTTCGCGCAAATAATGAAAACCACGATGATAGCCAGAATTAGACCCATCACGGTGGGATAAAACCAGGCAAAATTATGATCATAGATCATCGCAAAACTGGCATTGGCCAACCATTTAGCTGGGGACAGATATGAAAGACTCCTTACTACCGCACCATAACCTTCCATGGGAAACAACAGACCGCCTAAAATAGCAAAGATGTTAATGACAATACTGAGGATCTGATTGGCTGTGGCTTCGGTTTTAAAAATACAGCAAAACATCACGCCCAGACCCACCGAGAAGAGCTCCGTCAAGACCAATAAAATCAGCAGTTGCGGAATCGCATCCACCCGGATCTTAAAAAGTGTGAACGTCAGGACTGCAACCGTGAGATGACAGAGCAGACAGAACCCAAAGGATGAAACAATCTTGGCCAGATAGATCACCCGTTCATTCCCCGGGGCGTAAATGATCCGCATGTTGGGTTTGCGGATCGTCACTTCCATAAAGGCATTGGCCGAGGTCATTCCACTGGAGATCACCGTATAAATCATCAGGGTAATCCCATAATAATCAAAGGCGCTGACCGCCCCGCCATAGTTGTCTTTTTGCAGGAAGCCCAGCACGACAATCAGTAAAATGGGAAAGACCAGATTGTAAAAAAGCCACATCGGATTTTTAAACAGGTTTTTGAAGTCTTCCCGGCTGATTAAATAAAGATTTCTTAAATTGATGGCAATCATTCTTTTCTCCTCCTAGTCTCTTAAACTCTTTCCGGTTAAACGGAGAAAGACATTTTCCAGGCTGGCGGTTCGGCAGAACAAATTGCGGATTTTTGTTTTGCTGGTGATCACCAGGGCAATGATCTTATCGAGGTTCTCAATATTCTTCAGCGTCGTAATGGTCAGGGTCTGGGCCTGTTTTTCAACTTTTTTGATGCCTTCAATTTTATAAAACTCGTCCACATTCAAGCACTGGTCTTCTTCGATTTCCATAATAAACTGACGTTCATCAAAAATATCCTCTTTCAGGCTTTCCTTGGTGCCCTCGGCAATGATGGTGCCACTGTCCATAATGAGAATCCGAGTGGAGATTTCCTCCACCTCTTCCATATAGTGGGTGGTATAGAGGATGGTCATACCATGCTGACTCAGCTTTTTGATAGAGCTGAGGATATGATTCCGGGACTGGGGATCAATCCCCACTGTCGGTTCATCCATAATCAACAGCTCCGGCTCGTGGGCGATGGCACAGGCAATATTCAGCCGTCGTTTCATCCCACCGGAAAAGGTTTTGGCCCGGTCTTTTCGACTTTCTTGCAGACCTGAAAAATCCAGCGCTTTACTGACTTTTTCTTCGAGTTCTCGGCCCTTTAAACCATAGAGTGATGCAAAAAAACGGACATTCTGTTCGGCGCTGAGATCCTCATAAATGGCCAGATCCTGGGGGACTACCCCCAAATTTCGTTTGAACCTATTCAGGCAACTGCTGATATTTTCGCCCCGGTAGGACATCTCGCCGCCGTCATAGCCGAGAATCCCGCAGAGCATGTTGATGGTTGTGCTTTTCCCGGCCCCATTTGGACCCAGCAAGCACAGAATTTCCCCCTTTTGGACTGCAAATGATATTTCCCTGACAACCGGCTTTTGATTATAACTCTTTTTCAATTGGTTTACCGATACAATCGCGTTCATTTTATTTTTCCTCCTGTTTTTTTCTTGTTTTCATTCTATTCCAAAACAAAAAAAAGAAAATCAACCAAAAGGTTGATCCTCAGGGTTGATTTTCAAGGTCTAGATTATTCTTCGTTATCGTCCAGCGTGGCACTTTCAATATAATTGATATGGCGTCGCAATTTTTTCGACTGTTCTTTTGAAATTTCACCGGCTTCATACATCCGCTGAATTTCCTGCCGTTCGCTGTCCATGGCTTTAATCCGCAATTCTTCTTTCCGTTCTTCGTCGTCTTCTTTGAATTCCGACCGCTCCATCGAAAGTCGTCGGATCATCCCCTGGTAGCCCATAATCACTGCATTGATAATATCAGCGTCGGTCTTATTTTCGGTTTTCTGCTGTTCCTGCTCCAGACTTTCAATCGCCGCCTGGAAGGTTTTAGTTTGAAGCTCCTTAACATTGGCTATTTTTTCCATCAGTCTTTCCGGATCCTGTTTATATTTTCGCCTGAACTGATGCCAGATCCGCAGGGTTTTTCCCAGAAAATACTTGACACTGAACCGCACATCATTTGATAGGGCTTCTTCCCGACGATCCAGAGCAGCTTCAAATTTCTCATAGACATTCTTATCGATCTGGTCATTTTCCAGCAAACCTTCAAGATAACCGGCCTCAGCCCGCAGTCCTTTCAGCTTCAGTTCATTGAGTTTCAGCAGATAGGCATCGGTTTCCGGGGAATTATGCTCCGCTTGAATCCGTTTAACCATCCGCTTATATTCACTGATCAGCTCATAGGCTGCCATTTCATTCTCCGGTGTTGTTTCCTGTTTGATGCGGTTAATCGTTGCTAAAAATATTTTGATGATGGCCGAATTGAAATCAATCTGGTCTTTTTCTTTGCTTTCTGCGGTTTCTTTTCGGCACAGCAACGGCAAAAACAAAGTCGCTACCAGCAGGGTAACCAGAATGACGCCGGTTGCGATAAAGAGAATCAGCGACCGCTGCGGAAAGGCCTCGCCGCTGTCTAATAAGGTCGGAATTGAAAGCACTGCGACCATGGTCACCGCACCCCGGACCCCGGTGAGGCTGATCAGCAGACTGGTTTTAACACTTGGTGCGTCGGTTTGCTTATTTTTGGCAATCACATGTTGAATCGCCGTGGACAGATACGAGTAAACAAAGCGAATCACAAAAATCGTCAGCCAGATCACCAGCACAGCGGCGATGGCCAACCAGTTGTTGATGTCCACATCTTCAACTGCATCACCCATCGATAACGGAATATTCAGCCCCAACAGGATAAAAATCACCCCATTTAGCGCAAACAAAAGTACCGACCAGACGTTTTCTGAAATAACCTTTTCTTTGGCCAGCATGGTTGAAGTGTGCTCCGTAATGGCCGCATGGGCAATCCCGGCAACCACCACCGCAATAACCCCAGAGGCATGAAATATTTCTTCCGTGGTGATATAGATAATAAAGGGTGTCAGTATCTGCAGCAAACTGTGGAAGGTGGCATCCCGAATCCCTTTTTTCCGGAGAATAAAACCAATCCAGTCAATCAGCAAGCCCAGCACCAAACCCATTAAAGCTCCGACAATAAACATGTACGTAAAATTCAGGGCCGCATCCCGGAGTGAGAAATAACCGGTGACAACGGCGGCAATGGCGTAATTGAACGCCACCAGACCGGAGGCATCATTGATTAGGGATTCGCCCCGTACTAACGTCAGCACCTTGGTCGGAATGTGGACCCGGCTGGCAATGCCATTGACCGCCACCGGATCGGTGGGCGAAAGCACGGCCGCCAAGGCAAAAGCGGCGGCAAGCGGGACATAGGGCAATAGCCAGTTGATGAAAAAACCGCCTAAAACAGTTGTCAGCAAAACCAGAATAATGGCATTGCCAAAAATATTCTCTCTCATTTTCCAGAGATTTTCTCTGGAAAAATGGCGCCCGTCATCATATAAAAGCGGGGCGACAAACAGGAGTAAAAACCATTCCGTCTCTATTTCAATGGCATTGTTCTTCATAATAAAGGCAATCCCCAATCCCAACCCGATCTGGATCAGGGCGGTAGGTATAAATGGAATAAAATGACTGATGACATCCGAAATCAATAAGCAAAGCAGCAGCATTAAAATAATGAGCAGTAAATTCAAACCAAACTCCTTCAAACTATTTTATCTAGGCATTTGCGAAATTAAAAAACATCGAACAATGGTTGCTTTGGGTACAGTTTCCACAAACAATTTCGTAACGTGTAGGCGAACAGTTCATCAAACTGTCCGCAGTACAGTGTAGAAATTGTTTTGTGCGAAACTGGACACAAAGCTCAAGGCACTTTCGCAATTACCTAATTATTTTATCTTATATTACCGCATTATCCTCTTTTTCTCAAGAAATTCCGTCACTTTTGCACCGGACGCATTTAATTCTCAGTCTTTGGCGTTTTTTAAGCCATTTTTTTGTAAACTTTTTCATTTTGTGCTATAATACGTTGAATTTATATTAGGGGGTAAAGAATGAATTCTGATTCAATTCAAATACTGATCGCCATGGTCATTTATATCGCGGCGATACTCGGTATTGGTGTGTATTTTTTGAAAATCGCCAACGAAAATAGTGACAACTATTTTATCGGCGGACGGACTCTGGGACCATGGGTTTCAGCGATGAGTGCGGAGGCATCCGACATGAGCGGTTGGCTCTTGATGGGATTACCTGGCGTGGCCTATTGGTGTGGTTTAAGCGATGCTTTCTGGACAGCTCTGGGGCTTGCAATAGGAACCTATCTAAACTGGAAAATTACCGCCAAACGACTGCGAAATTATTCAGTAGTTGCCGGTGATGCCATCACGATTCCGGAATTTTTCAGCAATCGCTTTAAAGAAAATAAGAAAGTGATTCTGTTGATTGCTTCGGTATTTATTTTGGTCTTTTTTACGGTTTATGCAGCCAGCTGTTTTGTGACCGTGGGCAAACTGTTTAATTCACTTTTCGGTATTCAATACCAGATCGTCATGATCGCAGGGGCATTTTTTGTTATTTTATATACCTTATTAGGTGGCTTCCTGGCGGAAAGTGTTTCGGATTTTATGCAGGGCGTGATTATGATCATCGCTTTGATTCTGATCCTCGTTGTTGGTGTTGCGACTGCCGGCGGCATTGGCAATGTGATTGAGAATGCCCAATCGATTCCGGGCTTTTTTGATTTCTTTGGAATTGCCAGTCCTACGGTGGTGGACGGCGTCCAACAGCTCAGTGCATCGGGAACGCCTTTATTTGGCGATGCGCTGCCCTACACCTTCTTAACGATCCTCTCGACCCTGTCCTGGGGTCTTGGTTACTTTGGTGTTCCCCAGGTATTGCTGCGGTTTATCGCGATTCGGGATGCCGCTGAGATTCCCAAAGCCAGACGAATTGCCACCACCTGGTGTGTAATTTCACTGTTTGCCGCTGTCATCATTGGCTTAATCGGTCGGGTCTTATTCCCAGCAGATCTGCTGACAGCCAGTGGTGCGGAGAGTATTTTTATTACCATGTCAACGAATCTGCTGCCACCGCTGCTCGCCGGATTTGTAATGGCCGGTATCCTGGCCGCGACGATGAGTTCTTCGGACTCCTATCTGCTGATTGCCGCCTCAGCGTTCTCTAAAAATATTTATGAGGGCATCCTGAAAAGAGATGCCACTGAAAAGCAAATCATGCGGGTTTCTCATATCACCCTGATTGCCGTCTCGTTGATCGGGATTATTATCGCTCTTGATGAAACCAGCATCATCTTCAAGGTTGTCTCCTTTGCCTGGGCCGGTTTCGGTGCCACCTTCGGACCGCTGATGCTCTTCTCCTTGTTCTGGAAACGAACAACGCGAGAAGGTGCCATCGCCGGGATGCTGGCCGGTGGCGGGATGGTCTTTATCTGGCGGCTGTTGATTAAACCGTTAGGCGGAGTCTTCGGTATTTACGAATTGCTACCGGCCTTCTTAATATCGTGTGCCTTTATTGTGGCGGTATCCCTGATGACCAAGGAACCGTCTCAGGAAATTCAGGATGAATTTGAACAAGCGAAAGCCGCTTCAATTTAAGTATATTTAATTTAATGAGACAAAAACAGAAACCAGCTTTTCAGCTGGCTTTTGTTTTTGTCGATGATTCCGTACAGACTAATTGTCACCGTAGTTTTGTCACAAAAAAATATTTTGCGACAAAACTTGGTAATTATTTTATCCTCAATAAATCGTTGCCGCATCACCTAACTGTTACTGTCTGACATTTCCGGCATCAACCGATAATGATTGCGATAGAACTGAATCCCTGCCAACCCGATCAGGAGGATGATTCCCAGTATGACGATCACCGGTAATAAACGGTATTGTCCCTGAAATCCGGTGGGTGACATTAAGGACTGATAGATACCAAAGTAGCCCCAGGCGACGGGAATGGGAACGATGGCATTTTTGGTGTTTAATACAACAATCACGGTCAAACCGACGGCGACTGCCAAAACGATCACACTCCAAATTTCCGGGGATATGCCAAATCCACTCCATTCAATCTTAACGAGCCATGCCGCCGTATTAACAACCGTTGCAATCAGTAGCCAGCCGGCGTACATCCCAAAAGCCGCTGGCAACAGCCAGCTGTTTTTGGTTTGAATGGTCCCCAATTGTTTGATGATCAATGCCAGGATGATGGCAAAGGCAAAGATAAAAATGGTCGCCAAGCCGATTTGCGTATAGGAAAAACAGACGATCCAGATCATGTTTAATCCACAAGACAGCCAGAACAGCCGACTGATCTGGTCAATGACACTGGCATAATAAGCATCCTGATGCTTGATAATCATGACAATCAGTGCGGCAAACAGCAAGGTGTAAATGACACTCCAGATACTAAAGGTAAAGGGTGCCGGTGTTATTAAGGTTGCGTACATATCTGAAACGGCTTTTTGTGATAACCCATTAAAGAAACCAAACGCACCCAACCCATTGATCACTAACGTCATGACTAAAAGCACCAGATTAATCCATGCTTTTGTTAATTGATTTAAATTTTTCATCTTTTTTCTCCACTCTTATGATTTTCAAAACCTTTACCTTATAGTTTCCCATTTTTTATTTTTTCAAACAAAATTATGATTTAAGAACAAGCAAAAAAAATAATTGCAAAAAAACAGGAAGCATAAACGACGCTTCCTGTTTTTTATGTATTAATTATCCTGTTACTATTTAAAAGCTAGCTATTATTGTACTTTAAAAGCACTTTGCTTACAAGCTATTCAGTTGCTTAAAAGAATGACTTTTTGGGGTCCAAGCAATCAACTCGCCATGTCGTTTGTTATTTTTACTGCATCGTCTTTATTAATTCATCCAGCGACACTATTTTAAACGAATTCTGGTAATAATCCAGCAAGCCTTCTTCTTTCATGCGACTCAGTTCCCGGCTCATGGAGGTGCGGCAAACATTGAGGTATTCGGCTAATTCATTGCGATTGGGAACAATGTCAAAACTGAGGCTGTTATTCTTTTGGGATTCATTAATCAGATAGGCTGCCAGCTTTTCCCGCATGCCCTTTAACATCAGCAGTTCAATTTTAGAATTCATCCTGAAGTTTTTTTCACCCAAAATCATCATCATGTTTTGAATCAGTTGGAAATGAAAATTACAGGCATTGCCACAGGTTTTGATAATCCGCTCAAACGGAATAATCAGGATTTGGGAAGCCTCTTTCACACGGACACTTACCGGTGCGATTCTGGCTTTGGTACAGACAATCCCTTCCCCAAAAATACTGGAAGGCCCTAAAAAATCCATGATCAGTCTGGCTCCGGCTGGGTTTTCCTTGATAATCTCAACCGATCCGGTCAACACAATTCCAACAAAACTAATTTGGCTGCCCGCTAAAAATACATAGTCACCAATGCTGAATTTTTTAATATGGGCATTGATGCAGGTAATCAGTTTTTTGTATTCGTCTTCTTTTATATTCTCAAACAACGGACATTTTTCCATAACAGCATAAAATTTCTCCATCAGGACACCTGCTTTCTATTTTCTGCAATCAAACTGGCTTTTTAGAATTATTATATGACAAGTGGTTTATTGCGTAAACTGTTTAAACAAAAAAGGAACCATTGCGGTTCCCTTAAGGTTTGGCCAAACTTAGGCTGGTAATGTCGCCAGATGAGCATTGAGTTTGTCAACTAAAGCATCGGCGCTGGTGCTGTGAACCTGACAAGCTTCTTCAATTGTTTCATTTTGAGAAGATGGGCATCCCAGACAATGCATCCCGATTTCTAATAGAATCGGGGCAAATCCGCCATCGATTCTTAATAATTCACCGATTTTCATATCTTTGGTAATCTTTTGCATGGTAGAACCTCCTAAAATTTACTGAATTAACAGTCTTTTGTTTTATCTTGAACCTAGTATAACACAAAACTCCTTTTAATTTGTAGCTAAAGCTACAAATTTTTTCAAAAAAATGAATATAATGAACGTATCAAATAAAAACACGAGGGCATTATTAAAGAATCACCCTCAACAATTTCAGGAGGACAAAAATGAGTAAATTTTTAGGACCGATTCATTATTGGGTATATAACAAAATACAGATTCAACAGGGCATCGTAGAAGAAATTATTGGCTTATACGGCGAGCAGGACTCCAATGCCAGCGAGGTATTAAACCGACACTATGGGGTTTCACAAACCAGTCCGTTAGAAGAGATCATCGACGAGAGCAACATTCACGGGTGGCTCCAAACCAACGTTACCCGGGCGGAATACAAACTGGCCGATAGCGTAACCACACTACTCAAGAAAGATCCGGATAATTTTAAGTCGATTGAGTCGATTTTTTTCAACAAAGGCAAAGCTTTATCCCAGGATAATATGACAGCAGCGATCGCCTATAAGATTATCAGCGACAGTCTATTGGATGGGATGCCCTGTGATCATGCCAATGTTTTAATTGAAGAAAATGATGAGCACGTCATCTGGAAGCGCAACACCTGTGTCCATACTAATTTTTGGCAGGAAGTCGGCGGCGATATTAACGTCTATTATGCGCTAAGAGAAGCCTTGATTCAGGGTTTTCTCGAGAATTCCAGGTTAGTTTATGAAAAAACCGATGAAGCAACCAATGTAATCAGGAGGGAAAACCGATGAACAGTATTGAATTAATGGTCTACGAACATACCAATATTATCCGCATGCTTGCGGTTGTCCGCAAAGCCAGCTATGGCGTTATGAAGGGTGAGGACATCAATTATCAGGACTTTGACAAGATGATTGACTTTATCGCAAATTATGCCGATGTCCATCATCACGGCAAAGAAGAAAAGTTTCTATTTAAAGAAATGGTTGATCATCTGGGAAAAATGGGTACCAACCTGATTTCCCACGGGATGCTGGTGGAGCATGACTGGGGTCGATTATTTATCGCAGAATTAAAGGACGCCTTAAAACGGGTCCAGGCTGGGGATGATGAGAGCCGCCTGGATGTGATTGCCAATGCCGTTGGTTATGCCAACCACCTCGCCCGCCATATTACCAAGGAAGACACTGTGGTTTACACCTTTGCTGAAAAACAGCTGGCTCCCGAAATATTGGCGCAGATCAACAACCAGACCGATGCATTTGAAGCAGCTGCCAGCCAACAGGGAGTTCAGAACTTCTACATTGAAATGCTGGTAGAATTGGAACAAAAATATTTATAAAACCGAAAAAATGACTTTAGCCTTTCAGACTCTGCCTTCATTAATGAAAGGAGGAAATGATTGCATCAATCGCTGGCAATCATTTCCTCTTGGGCATTACATTGACATTCACAAGAGGAAGTGCCGG
Source organism: Acetobacterium woodii (assembly GCA_016213825.1). GTDB lineage: Bacteria > Bacillota > Clostridia > Eubacteriales > Eubacteriaceae > Acetobacterium > Acetobacterium woodii_A. The sequence goes on from JACQZP010000021.1 coordinate 135,129, forward strand.
ACAACACCAAGATTATGTTGATACACAATCTTGGTGTTGTTCCCGTCTGCACTCAACAATTTTCAAAACCCACTGGGTGAAATTCGAGTCATTCCACTTGATAATCGCAGATCAGCAAATCGGTACACAGATTTCGCACTTGTGGTTTTCGACCATTTTATATGCATAACGCTCCATCACTGGTTTTGAATGATCAATTTCATAGCCCCGACGGCTGAGTTCCAAAAACAGTTCCTGCCAGGCCTTGTTCATGGCTTCCGCGGTATGGTCAATCTCAAAAACGGCATACTCTCCGGTAGCGATCTTCCCTTTTTGAAGTTCCTTGTCATTAATCAACGGTTCGCTACTAACAAGCAATCCGGCATCATACCGACACGCCTCTGGTTTTGTCATTGCGGGATTATCTTGGGGAATTCCGAGAATGATTGACTCGTCATTTAATAAACCATTCACGCTGGCCCAGGTTTTTAATTTCGCCATGGTCTCAATATTCCCGATCCCATAGGGACCAATTTTTCGGAAGTAAACAATTTCACACTCCGGGATCATTTCAATCGTCATTTTCATTTTTATTTTTTCCTTTCGCTTAACAAGTCAGACCGGTCTATAAGCAATTTACCATGATTTAAAATGAAAATAAACGAATTTTTTAAAAATGTTTTTTTGTCAATGATACTAAAACTATCGGTTATGAAGCCATTATTACTGCAAACGCTGATAATGATTTTCTTTTTAGTTGAGTTAACGCGTCAATCCTGTTAAACTGAAACAGGTATCACTGGAGAATAAATCAGTCCCGCGATACCTAGTTTAAGTTTTTGAGGAGTAATCATATGTTAAACGATACAACCAATAATTATTTAAAAGCCTGCGAGTCCTGGCGTCTGAAATTTCTGAACATGGACAAGCAGCAGCTGCTGGAGAAATTGCCTGAAATCAAAACCGAGGCAGACTATCTTAGCTTGAAACTTTATGGCCGAAAATTTGGGATTCATACTCAAACCGGAGAAATTGTTACGCTTGAAGATTGTAAGCCAGCAGCAATCATTAGCCAGTTAAACATTTATACGCTTCTTGGCTTCGCCTCACCTCAGGCTTCGTTAACGGACAAATGGGTTCCTTTCCGAGAACTGAGTGGCGCTTCCCCTTTTACAATGGCGTTTGAGAAACATGTGCTGGAGCCGTTTGCCCTGACCTTTTCCGAACAGACTGAAAAACTAGCAAAAGCCTGTGAAGTTCTCAGTGGAGTCAACCTCTCCCACGCTGACGTCGGTTATCGCATCAACGCCTTTGACTGTATGCCCATCAAATTTCTTTTCTGGGATGGCGATGATGAATTCCCAGCGCAGGCCAACATTCTATATGATAACAGTGCCACGGATTTTATTCATGTCGAAAGCACCGTCAGCATCGCCATTGAAGGCATTGAGCGCCTGGCCGAAGCTGCCGGCATTGAGATTAAAGGTCCGATCTTTAAAATGTAGCTTGCTGACTAAACTACCCCGTTTCATTAAAACAGCCGGAGAACAATCTCCGGCTGTTTTTTTAGCTGTCTTTTTAATTCAGTTTATGATTGATACAGTCAATTATGTCGCTTCATGTATCCCTTTTTATGCTAAACAATTAAGCCATTTCTTTATTGATCTGATTCAATTCTTCAGTGATTGCTTCATAAACGCCGGGATAGACGCTACCAGGTCCACCTTGAGTAATGCAAGGGATGTAATAGTGTTTTCCACAACGCGCGACGGCTTTGCGCACTTCAGCGCCAACGCTTTCCTGGGTCCAGTTTTCTTCATCAATCAGGGAATTGTCAATGTCGCCCATGAAAGAAATCTGTCCGCCGTATTTTTTAATCAGTTCAGGAACGTTATTTGAAGAAATACAACCTTGCCAGATATCAATTCCCATTTCAATCATGTGTGGAACCAAATTAGCCGCGAAGGAGTCACTGTGATGAACAACCAGTTCCACGCCATTGGCTTTATAGAATCCGTAGATTTTTTTGTAAGCTGGTACAATAAATTCTTCAAACATATCTGGTGCCATAAATGAATTCAAGGAGCTGCCCCAGTCGTCATGATGGAAGAGACAGTCTGGTTTATAGTATTTGATCAGTTCAGCCGCATATTTCAATTCATATTCAACAATGTAGTCAATCAGCGCATGCATTTCTTCTGGTTCTTCATAAAAACCCATCAAACAGTCTTCCATGCCCATTAAGTGATGACATTGTTCAAATACGCCTGGGGCAACAAATACTGTTGCAAAAACTTCATTGCGGTCAATGGCTTCGATTGGTGGTAAAAATGGTGCCCATGCTTCCGCTGGTAAGTCTGTTTCAGGAGCTTTGACAACATCCCGCCATTTGGTAATATCCTTGAGGACTTTATGTTCTGCATCGTGTAACGGAAATGCGCCGGGAGTGCCAGCTGGCCAGGCAAAGGTAATTCCCCAGGCATTTTTTGCCGGTTCGCCACCAGGCATGGGAAAAGCACCCTGGGCTGTAATCGGATCACCCATGATCATTCCATAAATGGCATCTGTGCATACAAAGGCCTCATACTGATTGACAAAGCGGTCAGGATTACCACCTTTAATCGTTTCCAATAAGTTCTGTCTTTTAGTTAGCATTATCGTTTCCTCCTATAAAATAGCAATGGCACACATTTTTAAATGCGTTCATTATTGTAAAATCAATTATATCATCAGTTTTAACTAATATCAAGCATTACTTAACCGGTTAAATTTTATATTTTTTCACGCCAAAATCGTTGCTTTAATGCGTTTTTTACGCTGCTATTGTAATCGTATTGAAATTATATATGGTAGTTCGCTATTTTGCAGTCTCGTTATTTTACATTTAATTAAAAAATCCATATGATTTTATCGAAGAAGTTCTATTTTGCCCGGGTTATCAAGAATGCATAGGTTATTGGTTATCGTAAGAATAAGATAGATCTATTTTAGATATGATTAATTTTCTGCTATAATGGGTATATACAAAAAAATGGTTGCCATGAGCAACAGAATGGAGATATAAAAATGAAATTAAGTGCAAGAAATCAATTCCCGGGAAAAGTTGAAACAATTCTGGAGGGCGCAGTAAACACCATCGTGACCCTGAAGACTGATGTTGGTAATATCTCAGCAACAATTTCTGTCGCTGCTGTTAAAGAATTGGGGCTGGCTGTTGGCAAAGATGCGACTGCCATTATTAAAGCAACCGAAGTTCTAATCGGCACCGGCGACTTCAAACTCAGTGCTCGAAACCAGATCAGTGGTGAAATCACGGCTGTTCAAGAAGGCGCCGTAAATGCTATTGTCACCCTAAAAGCTGCCGGCGGAAGCCTCATCACTTCAACCATTTCGCTAGCGGCTGTTAAAGAACTGGGCTTGGCTCCTGGTGTAAAAGCAGTCGCGATTGTTAAAGCAACTTCGGTTATTATCGCCGCTTAGTTTAAGGCATAACCAAAGACCTGTATAGCTTAAAAAACCTTATGGTACTCCGGGATAGTTATCCGGTTAGCGTATCATAAGGTTTTTATTTGTAACACAAATTTACAAAATCCTGCATATAATCAGTTAGCAACTTATTCCGATGGTAAACAACCATTAGTTTTCGATCCAAATTCAAGTCTTTCACGACTACTTCTTTGAGGGTTCCCGCAGCCAATTCCTGCTGAACAAGCTGCATTGGTAGCACTGCCAGGCCAAAATTGTTTTCAGCAGCTTTTACCAAGGCAGTCGTGCTGGTGCTCTCCCAAATGGGATTCACCGGAAATCCCCAATCACTCATTTTTGCTTCAAACAAATTTCTGACGCCGGCGCCTTTTTCACGTAAGAGCAGATCTTCTTTAATGATATCCTCAACGGTAATCTTGTTATGATTAAAAATCGAATGAGCGGGACTGGCTACAATCACAATTCGATCTTTATAAAAAGCTCTCTGCACTAAGTCAAATTCATGATTCACTTCTTCCGTCAGGGCAAAATCCAGCTCACCCTTGCGGATCATTTTAACTAAGTCTGATGATTTATTAACATAAATTGACACCTTTGCATCTGTATAAAGCGCTCGGTACTCACGAATATAACGATGAATCAGAACCGCACCAACGGTGTAATTAACACCAATACGCAAGTTTTTTCGTAAACCGTTTCGTTTCAGACTATCTTCTGCCTTTACGTACAAGCTGACAATATGACTGGCATATTCATAAAGGTTTCGGCCAGCATCCGTAACAAAGATCTTGCGGGACAGTCGTTCAAAAAGCCGTACATCATAATAGCTTTCCAATTCTTTAATCGCCTGACTCACAGAGGGTTGTGTCATGAATAGTTTATTGGCTGCCCTTGTCATGCTCCCTTCGTTACAGACGGTAATAAATATGTTCAAATGCCGGTTTGTCATAATCCTACTCTTTCTCATCGATCAGCACCAAACGAAAAGGATTGATTTTACCCACACCATCGTGACTTTCTGTGCTTATGTCAATGCATCATATGCGTTTTTATTGATCAGACCTTTTACGTTTTAAAAACCTTTTGACTGTTAAAGATATCTCTGTGCCAGTATTTCTTAACTAGATTATTATTTCTTTTTATAATATAACATTTGTTTTGTATTGTTTCAATATGTTTTAGTCTATTTTAGTCTGTTATCACACCATTTTATTTATGTACGCTTATATTTTTGAGCATAACTGAATTACGGGCATAAAAAATCGACCAAAACGATTATTATCAGTTTTGGTCGATTATGATTAATTTCACTCTGCGCCTGTTTTAACTCATATCAAATCAAAATCAGCATTATTTCAGACCGGCTGGTCATCTGATTGATTCCAGAATTGTGATTCTTGCCAAGAAGCTGTCTAGCTTACCTGTTCGTAGCTGACAAAGGTAATATAGTCGTATTCGCAGTCTGAGCGTGACTCATCTCCTTTTGGGATCGATTTTATTCCACCAATCAGTTTACCGCCACGTTCGAAAGCATCACTCAATTGTCGGTTGAAATCATGTGCATTGCCACTCGTAATAATACTTACTCTTCCCATAATATTACCCTCCATTTTCTATTCAAAGTTTTCAAATAGTATAGCACAGGAAATATTTGTTGTATAAAAGTAATTTTATGCAAACCATTACTGTTTTATTTACTTAAGGTTTCTTTCAGTTATTGTTAATCTGCTCTTTTCGCCAGTGCCTTTTTCCGATAAACATTCTACGGCAGGTGCTTTGGCGCAATTGATGCGATCCACACGCCTTGCATTTCATAACATCCGGTTATTTTTGCTTTTCGGATTGACATTTGATCAGTTTTCACTACTTGGATTAACTTTGATCACCTTCTCAATGAATACCTCAACAAGCACCGGATCAAATTGCGTCCCGGCATGATTTTTCAACTCACAGATGGCTTCATTTAGAGACATCGCCGGGTGGTAGGAACGGTCCTGGGTCATGGCGTCGTAAGAATCGACAATGGTGATAATTCTTGCCAGCAACGGAATTTCCTCAGCTTTTAGTCCCTGGGGATAGCCGCCACCATCCCAGCGTTCATGATGACAGAGAATGTATTCTGAAATCTTGCGCAATTCCGGGACGGTCTGGGCAATCCGATAGCCAACCTCAGGATGCTTTTTAATTTCAATCCATTCTTCAGCGGTCAATTTTCCATTCTTATTCAGCAGTTTGCAATCGATGCTTATTTTTCCGATATCATGAAGGGTGGCTACCAGTTCCAGTGCCACCAGATCCTCCTGATCCAGTGCCAATGCCTGCCCCAGTTGCTTGGCTAAATCGGCCATCCGCTCAGCGTGTTCTTCGGTTTCGTTGCTTTTTTCGAATAAGGTGGTTTTAATCGAGTCCATAATGGCTGAATGAAAGCTTTTATACTCCAGCAGCTTTTTCCGATACATCGATTCTTCGGCCAATTTAAATACTTTTTCCAGCGATTCATGTTCACTGGTCTTGGTGTCATATCCCAACGAAATGCTAGTGATGATCACTTCATTATCCAGCTGATAGCCTTGATCACAGGCATTTTTTATTTTTTGAACCAGGCTGCCGGTTTCGGAGTAGGTTGTTTTCGGCAACAGCATCACAAACTCATCGCCCCCGGTTCGGACCAGCACATCTTTTTCCCGGGCACAAAGTTCAAGAATCTTGGCAATACTGATCAGCAGTTTGTCGCCTTCGCCATGACCAAAAGCGTCATTAATCAATTTAAGCCCATTGATATCACCGATGATCAGCGATAAGGGCAGGTAATCCGGGTGGTCCAACCGCTTGCGTTCTTTCTCATAATAGCTACGGTTATGAAGTCCGGTCAGGACGTCATGCTGACTCAAATACACGATCTCGGCTTCCGTTCGCTTGCGGTCGGTGATATCCCGGCTGATGCCGATTAAGCCCAAGATCTTACCATTATGATCATAATATGGTGTTTTTAAAGTTTCCAGCTGAACTTCCCGACCATCTGGATAAGTAACCATTTCCTCATTTTGGCGCGATTTTTTTTCATTCATCATGATCTGGTCCATTTCCCGAAACAGCGTGGCCATCTCCGGATCAAATAGATCAAAATCATTAAGGCCCACTAGTTCTTCCATGGTTTTGTCGGCAAAGATTTCAAAAGATTTGTTACAGCCTAAATAAACACTCTTTTCATCTTTATAAAAAACCAGATCCGGGATCGAATCCAGCAGTGAACGCAATAGCGATTCTTTTTTCTGATATTCATAATACAGGTGTTTATAGTTTTCCCGGCTTTCCATCAAGTTTTTGTCCGACTCCTGGTTTTTAAGTCCCTGGAGCATCACCAGGCAAAGCAGCAGGGTACCGATCGGATAGATGACCAGTACTGGCAGGGTAATGGTGCTGAGAATCGCAGCCGCTTGCTGATCCGGAAGGGTTAGCATACAGGTCAGCATGGCAAGATGGACAATTAATCCAAACAGATACAGCTCCGGCCAGACCATCTTTTGCTTTTTCAGAATGATCGGTAACCGGTATTTGTACCAGATCAGACCAATCACCGCAGAAATCACCGTTACCAGAACCCCCGTCATGGCACCTGCACCACCTAAAGAAATCCGATAGACGCTGATCAGAATAGTGGCTATGATGGTGGGAAGATAGCCCAGAAACATCCCGGAAACGCTGATCAAAATGGAACGGGTGTCAAAAATAATTCCGTTTGAAAAATTGAACGTGTTCATCATTAATAGAATCCCCACTCCGCCCAAAAACAACCCAAGCAAACTATTTAACCACTTCTTATGGCTGTTGAATCTGACCACAAAGAGATTATAAACAGTACTAATTGAAAGTAGCAGCGCAGTATTAAAGATCAGGTCCTTGATTAGTTCAGATGACATGGTCTCACCTCTTCTCCGTTTTGATTGTGCTAGCGATGCGTCGTTAAGACCGACTCCATAAACAGTAACATAGTTGATCCTTTTATACCCGCTTTATTTTGTTTATCGCATCTTCTAAATGAAACGCGTCGAAAAACAATTTCGGAAAATAGGGACGACTCATCTTCCGGGATTTCATTGTCGAACAACGGTAATAAGATATGACGCATCCATCGGATCACATCGGTCATCCCAATTTTTGTAAAATGTTTCTAAACGTTAAGCAACGGGCTCGGTTGGCCTTCCCACAATAGAAACAGGCGGTGCAGAGCCCGGGTACAGCTAATGTAAAGTAGCCGCTGGTCGGCCTCACTGCGGTAATTGGCTTGGCTGACATCACAGATAAACACGGCATCAAATTCTAGCCCTTTGGACAGATACACTGGCATGATCGAAACGCCCTCAAGCTCAGCCACCGTATCATGACGGATCAGGTTGACCGTTATTTTTTGCTTTAAGGCCTCATAGAGCACCATAGTATTTTTCTGGGTTTTTAAAATCAGCCCGATCGATTGGTAGCCGGCCTGCACACACTGATTGATCGCTTCACAAAGTTTTTCAACCAGGCTCTCGACATCAGCGAACCCGAACAAAACCGGTTCTTCGCCACTGCGGTTAAAGCTCTCCACCGGGATGGCATCGTCAATGAACTGCTTACTGAAACGCAAAATCTCGCTGGTACAACGGTAGCTCTTGTTCATCGTCACCAGGGCGTTTTTCTTGCGGTTTAAGCGCTTCTCGACCGCTTCATAAAAGCTGAAATCTTCATTTTTGTCCAGGGTCTGATTGATATCCGCTAAAATGGTCAGCTTGGATTTTAAAAACAGCCGATTAAGAATTTCATAATGGAGGGGATAATAATCCTGGCCTTCATCGATGATCACCTGTTTGATAGAGGCGTATTCCTTGGCGCCGAACAACCGTAAACTCAGATACCCGAGAGCTACGGCATCATCGTAGTTCAGGTTTTTGTGAGCCAGATTTCGTTTGGTCACCGCCAGCATTTTATCTATGGTAGCCGGTAGCTTAATCCCTGCGGCCTTTTTAAAAAAGTAACCGTCTTGCTCAAACAGCTGCTGATACAGATGCAGGGCATCAATTTCGGCAAAGCGCATCATTTCATTGCGGACCGAACTTCTCAGCGGGCGACGCCATTTTCCATAGACTTTTTCATTGATGGCCTCTTCCAGATAGCCCAGTTTAGTTTTTAGAGGCGTATTCGGATTGGTACCCAGGCGACTGATTATCTCGTCCCGGGTAAAAATCGTCTCGCCTTTAAAGGTGATATCCCGGATATTCATAAAACGCTGAGGAATATCGTCAATGAAACGATCGAGGATTTTGATGAAATCCGCTGATCCTTTAAAGGTCATGCTATCATTTTTTAGGCGGCTCTGGGGGCCATTTGACAGCACGCGTTCCAGAAAAATGTTCTTTGTTTCAAATTTTCGCTCGATCAGATCCTTAAGAATTTCGTCAAAGATGACGGTCCGGACATTTTCTTCGCCCAGTTCCGGAATGACATTGGCGATGTATTGCTCAAACAGTTTATGCGGTGAGACAATGATGATTTCGCGGCCCAGCAGGCGGTCTGCTAAGCCCTGATACATCAGATAGGCGGCCCGGTGCAGAGCAATTGAGGTTTTGCCGCTGCCTGCCACGCCCTGGACAATTAACAGGTCGTTTTTCATATCCCGAATCACCAGATCCTGATCCCGCTGGATCGATTCCACGATGGTTTTCATTTTGGGAGAGGTATTGCCGGACAAAAGCTTCTTCAGAAAATCATCAAAGACCTGCAGATCGGCATCAAAAAAGAAATCCAGATGACCGTCTTTTATTTCAAACTGGCGTTTTAACAGCAGCTGGCCCTCAATTCGACCAACTGGTGCATCATACCAGGCAGCTCCCGGCGCAAAACGGTAGAAAACACTGGCCACCGGTGAGCGCCAGTCATGGATCAGCAGTTTATAGGCATTTTCTTTTTTAAGCGAATGATGTCCAATATAGATTGCTTCAGTATGCTCGCCCTCACTGAAGCAAAAATCAATCCGGGCAAAATAGGGCGTGTCGAGAATGCCCCGAAGCTTGGTGATCTTGGCTTCGGTAAATTCATAAAGGGCCGTCCGTTCGGTCACCGGAGCCATCGCCTGGCTCAATTCAACCAGCGCTTCAAAACCATCAGACCCCCACAGATTACCAATCCCATGGGATGTATTTTCACGGATTTCTTTTTTGGCCTCCTTGATCATTTCCCGGTTTTTCTCATTGGCATTGATGGCGTCATCAAGTTGAAGGCTGGCTTCTTTCAAGGTTTCCTTTAACCGTTCTTCTTCAATACACCAGTCGTTGTTATTTTCATTCATTAACTATACCCCTTTATCTAAATCGGCCATGCCCATGCAAAGCTTCGCTTGGTAGTTTACCATAACCCTGTCATTTAGAACAGTCTTGTAGTTTTTGCAGTTTCATGGTATGATAGAGGTGCCCAGAAATGGTGCCCACAAAGGTAAGTTTTTTATGATCTGTTTAACCATCCCCCCACTGTGTGCTTCTTCACCGTGGGGTTTTTTACGCCCTTAATCCCGCTGACGGCTTTGCCGTTTTTCACCACGATGCTGTACATTAATAAGCGGCCGCAACACAACTCAACCGCCGCCTGACTCCGATAATACAATTGCCTTCCGAATAACTTTATAACTTTGATTGAAATCACCGAAATTTCTATGGTAAAATAAAAATAACCTGATCCTGTTGAAAGCATTTACGAAATTAAAAAACAGCGAACAACGGTTGCTTTGGGTACAGTTTCCACAAACGATTTCGTAACGTGTAGGCGAACAGTTCATCGAACTGTCCGACGTACAGTGTAGAAATTGTTTTGTGCGAAACTGGGCCCAAAGCTCACGGCACTTTTGTAATTAATTATAATACTGTTGAAAAAGGAGTTATTATGAAAAAACATGAAATGCGGACACTGATGATAATTGTTGGTTTTGTTTTGGTCGTAACTGTAACCCTCTCTTGGCTCAACAAACCAAGTCCGGCAACAGATTATAACGATGATTTCAGTGCGCTTAGTTGGACAATGGCGTTTGAAGAATTGCATCAAACCCTGTCGACAGAATATGCGTTTACGGATTGGAAAGGCATCAATTGGGACCGACTCCATCAGAAGTACCTGGCTAAAATCGAAAAGGCACAGATCAATCAGGACTTTAATAGCTATTATCTCACGCTTCGTGCTTATCTCAATGAAATCCCTGATGGACATGTGCGGATGAATAATCTCAAAGAAATCGATGACCAATACATTGGCGGCGGTTTTGGCCTGGCGGTGGCAAAAATTGATGATGGCTCGATCATTGTCACTTGGGTGGATGAATCCAGTCAAGCCTGGACGGCCGGAATTCGTCCCGGCGATCTGCTGCTGTCCTGGAATGGCCAGCCCATTAATGAGGCCCTCGACAGCGTTTCCACCCTTTTTGGTGGAACATCGGCAACGACTGAAAATTTAGAAATAAAAAAAGCCGCCTATCTTGTCCGTGAACCCGTGGGCACCGAAATTCAGTTAAGCTATCAAACGCCGACCGCTTCTCAAGCTGCTTCGGTTTCGCTGGTGGCTTATGATGATAATGGCTTATCCTTAAGAAAAAACTATCCCGATTCGGTGGTTTCCAATAAATTGCGGGATATGTTTGTTGGTGTCGACAACCCCGATCCGGTTCCGGGCGCCATGGTGGAATCGAAGATGCTGGATGACCGCATCTGCTATCTCAAAATTTTAGGCGAATTAGATGCCGATTTGCAGGAAACCGGCACCCTTTTGTCCACCCTGGAATTGGTCAGTAAGGCGATTGATACCGCCCAACAGAATCATGCTCAGGGGCTCATTGTCGATCTGCGCAATAACATCGGCGGACTTGATCAGATGACTGCTGATATTCTGGGACATTTTTATCAACAGAAAGCATTTTTTGAATATCAGAATCTCTACAATCCAGACACCAACACCTTTGAACTGCAATCAATGCCAGACGGCTCTCAGGCATTATCCATCGAACCAGCCGAACCCTACTTTAACGGCCCAATCATTGTCCTGATCAATTCCAAATGTATCAGCTCCGGGGAAGGACTTGCCATGGGAATGCAAAATCTGCCCAATGCCGAAACCTTCGGCTTTTATGGAACCAATGGATCGTTTGGGTTAGCTGGTGCGGAAGCAAAAATGCCCGGCGAACTCACCGTTCACTGGCCATCCGGACAATCATTAAATGAAGACAAAATAATTCAATTGGATAGCCAGCATGGCATTGGCGGCGTCAGCCCTGACATCCGACTGTCAATGACTGCTCAAAATGCCATTCGCATTGCCAATGGCGAAGATGTCGAATTAGCCGAAGCGATTAACACACTGCACCGCAAACTGGGCAATTAGCTAACTTTTGATGCGCCTGCTTTTTATTCCCAACTTTATAATCGCGGCTATTTTTTATAAATGATTGTTTTTCACTTTATTTTTATACTATAATAATAGATGCACTGATACTATTTAGGTGATTGCAAAGTGCCGTGAGCTTTGGGTCCAGTTTCGCACGAAACAATTTCTACACTGTACGGCGGACAGTTCGATGAACTGTTCGCCTACACGTTACGAAATTGTTTGTGGAAACTGCACCCAAAGCAACCGTTGTTCATTTTTTTACTTTCGCAATTACCTAACAGATACCATCTACAGAAAGGACAACTCAATTGCAGAAACTTATTTACAATAATATTTTAGAAACCATCGGCCATAGTCCGATGGTGCGGATTAATCACTTGAATCCCAACCCAAATGTGGAGATGCTGGCCAAGTATGAAGGGGTTAACCCAACCGGAAGCATTAAAGATCGAATTGCCCTGAAAATGTTGGAGCAGGCCGAGGCTGAAGGCGTTTTAACCAAAGACAAGATCATTATCGAACCGACCAGTGGGAATACCGGGATTGGTTTAGCGATGATCGCTGCCGTTAAAGGCTATCAGCTGGAAATCGTCATGAGCGAAGCCGTCTCGATTGAACGCCGTAAAATGATTCAGGCCTTTGGTGCCACGGTGACTTTGACCTCGCCAACCGAAGGAACCGATGGTGCGATTCGCAAGGTGCGGGAATTAATTGCCGCCTATCCGGACCGTTATTTTAATCCCGATCAATTCAGCAATAAATATAATAAGCTGGCCCACTATTCCACCACCGCCGAGGAAATCTGGGAACAAACCCAGGGGAAAATCACCCACGTTGTTTCTTCTTTAGGTACCTCCGGCACCATTATGGGGGTTGGGATGGGCCTGCGGGGTCATAATCCGGAGGTGAAAATTGTCGAAGCCCAGCCGGTGCTTGGTCATTACATCCAGGGCCTGAAAAACATGGACGAAGCCATTGTGCCAGCCCTGTATCAACCGGATGAAATTGATGAGCACATCATGGTTGAATCGGAAATCGCCTTTGATTTTGCCCGTCAGATTGTTAAAAAAGAAGGGATCTTTGTGGGCATGAGCAGTGGCGCAGCGATGTATGCTGCTACCGAAGTGGCTAAAAAAATTGATTCCGGTGTCATCGTAGTCATCTTCCCGGACCGGGGCGAAAAATATCTCAGTACCGATTTGTTTAAGCTGTAAATTTAGCAGCGAGATTTGGCAAGATGGTCAGCACGGACGATCTATTGAAAAACAGCAAAACTGACTGAGCGAACGATTCATGATGTTTTTATCGTTCGCTCAGCACTTAATCTGAACATTCTGATTCCCGGCTCTTATTATCGAAACGATTATTCATCAAAGGTGTATTTTTTTTCGTTGAATAGCGTTATACAGGCATCCACAACGAACGGATCATAGAGTTTATTCTTGTTCATGGTAATTTCGTCCATTGCGCATTGTAGACCAAGACTGGGTCGATAAGGTCGGTGTGATGACATTGCTTCGACAACATCCGCTACCGATATGATTCGCGTCTCAAGGCGAATTTGATCCGCTTTTAGCCCCTGTGGATAGCCGCTGCCATCCAGCCTTTCATGATGATGATAAACAATTTCTGAAATAGGCCATGGCATTTCATAGCTCCGCAGTACATCATACCCTATTTTAGGATGTTCCTGAATGATTGCATATTCATTTAGTGACAGTTGAACCGGCTTGGTGAGAATCTCAAAGGGAATCGCTATCTTCCCGATATCGTGAATACATCCGGCAATATGCAGACCTTCGAGGGTATCGGCAGGTAGCTTCAATTCTTTGCCGATTGCTCGAGCCAAACTGCCGACTCTTTTTTGATGTCCTGCCGTATATGGGTCGCGTAAATCCAACATCGCTGCCGTGGCATATGCGGTGTTCATCATTGCCTGGTGCAGTTTGTGCGTTCTTTCCTCCACAAGCCGTTCCAGGTTTTCCCGTTGTTCCTGGTTTTGTAGCTCAAGCCTGCGTTTTTCATCAATCAGTTGTTTGAAATTTACCGCGTTCGTTACAGCTTTTATGAGCTCATTACGGTAAACCGGTTTGGTGAGATAGTCATGTGCACCAAGCCGGATCGCATCCACCGCAGTGTCGACGGTTGGCTCACCAGTCATCATGATGATGCGGATATCCGGACTTGTTTCATGCAAAAACTTGAGCAAGGTCATCCCCGATTCCTTTGGCATAATGATATCCGAAAGCACGACATCAACGTCATCCTCTTGCAGCAGCACCCTCGCCATTTGAACGTTTTCCGCCGTAATGACATGATACCCTTCTTTCTTCAAGAATTCGCTTAAGGTAACACGGATACTCTTTTCATCATCAATAACCATAATGTTTGGCATGTTTTGGCCTCCTTATCTAGCATCTTACGTCGTCCATCCGTTATCGACTGGAAGAACAAGAATTGCTTTGGTACACTCGCCTTGTTTCGTCTCAAAGCAGAGTTCTCCATGGTGATCCTTCACAATTCCATGACTGATGGAGAGTCCCAGGCCGGTTCCTTCGTCCCGGGGTTTTGTGGTGAAAAAGGGATCGAATATCCGTCCCAAAAGATCCTCCGCGATTCCGGTTCCATTGTCTTGCACAGTGATCTTAAACCATCTGCGACCATCCCGCTCAAACTTCATGCAATTGATTTTTATGATTTTGTTTTCATGATATCCAGGATATCTTGAATTTAATGCGTCTCTTGCATTTGTAATTAAATTCATCAACACTTGCTGAATCTGCTGGCTTCGGCATTTAATACTGGGAAGGCCATCCGGAATATCGAGTCTTAGCGTGATTTGATCGTGTCGAAGCATGACGCGAACCAACGAGACGGTTTGATTGATGATATCACTAATCTGGGCAGGGCTATGGGTTTGCTTTTCCTGGCGTGCAAAGCTGAGTAGATTTCGAACGATCTCTGCGATTCGTTTCCCTTCCCGCATGATTTCCTGACTGTAATCATGAATCTGCTCGGTCGAAGTGGACCCGTCTGAAATCAGTTCTGCGTAGTTAATGATTCCGTTGATGGGATTGTTGATCTCGTGAGCCACGCCACCAGCTAGTGTCCCAATCGATTCAAGCTTTTGTTTTTGACTGAGTTGAAACTCCATATCAAGTTTCACTTTTTCAAATTCTCGCCGTTCTGTCATGTCCCTCAAATAGATTAAAGCACCGTCTTTTCCATTGTAAAAAAAAGACACGGCCGATAGTTCCACATCAACATGTTCGCCATCCAGTCTTATGACAGTTTCTTCGCTTAAGGTTTTCTGCAACAGACCCGTATTTAATTTATGAATATACGTTTCGATACTGCTATTATCTCCGACAAAATGATCTGCAAAGTTTTTACCGATCAAATCGGTTTGTTTGTTCGCACGGAAAAGTTCCATTGTCTTTTGATTGACATAGTCTATTTGATCATTTGTTTCAACAAGGATGCCATCGGGTGCATTTTCTACAAACAATCGAAATCTGCGTTCGCTTTCTTGAAGGTCGTCAATAGCCTTTGTCCGCTCAGTAATATCGTAAATAATGACGTGTAATAAATCTCGCCCGTCAATGCTAACCGTTCCGTTAAACAGTTCGACATCGCGAATCGAATGATCCGCTCGAATATGTTGCGTAATGAAATGATTCGTTCCTCTTTTGCGCGAGTTTCCTAATATTTCAAGGATGTACGCTTTACTATTGGGATTGATATCGAAGACCGTTTTCTTCTTGATTTCATCAAGAGAATATCCATAATATTTACAAGCAGCCTGGTTCGCATCAACGATCGATGAATTCTGCGCATCGATTACAATCTGAACAGCTGCGTTATTATGGAAAATTTCACGATACCGTGTTTCGCTGGCGATGAGTTTTTCCCTAACTCGATTTCTTTCGGTAATATCAAAGTTAATGCCCACCATCCGCACGGGTTTACCCGCAGAATCCCGAATGACATCGCCATAGGCTTTAATAAAACGGGTGCTCCCGTTCGCCGTTTGGATTCTGAATTCGGTATTGTATTCCTTTTCACCACGCATTGCCCGCTTCGTTTCTAAGTCGCTTTTCGCCAAATCATCCGGATGAACGCGCGCAAGCCATGCATCGTAGGCACCGCCGAATTGCTCTCTTGATGCATCATATATTTTGTACATTTGATCATCCCAATGCAATACATCGTTTGCAATATCCCAATCCCAAATGCCTGCCTGCGCTGCACGAATTGCCAAAGCATAGCGCTCATTGAGCAACTGGATTTCATTCTTGAGCTTCTTAACGGAAGTCATATCGTAAACCGATGTAACCAGACAGTCCCGACCACCGATATTAATTCGCTGGACCGTGCCATGAACGATCCTGATTTCGCCGGTTTTTGTTCTGAGATTCATTTCATAATTGCGGATGGGTTCACCTTTTCGCAATTTTTCAACGACTTGGCTTCGATCTTTGACATTCAAATAGATGTTGATCTCTGACGCCGTCGTCCCCACCAGTTCCTGGTGTGAATAGCCAAACAAGTGCTGATAAGTTTCATTTGCATCGATGATGATGCCATCATCGAGAGATGTTAGCAGAATTCCGGCTGGTGATGTCTCGAACACCATTTTGAAGCGTTCTTCCGACTCACGCAACATTCTCTTATTTTCAACTTGTTCAGCCAGTACTTTCTTTAAATCAGCTTGTGCATCCATTCGAGCGAGATCCTCTTGGATAATTTCAGCATAGTGACCCAATAACTTTCCGCTCCAGCTCGGGAATTGCCGCTCATGCAGATCCCAAGCGCAGATCGTACCGAAGATTTCTCCTGATGGCCAGAAAATCGGGAATCCGATAAAAGCAACCAGACCAAGGGCTAAATCGGGACTATCCTTCCATCTTTGATTGAGATTAGCGTTTGATATCGTCAGGCTTTCCCTGGTGTCGATAACGACTTTAGAATAACTACTTCTTGTCAGCGGAAGTATGCCGTCCTTTCGATAAATCTCCGGTTCATGTCCACTCCGTACGAGAACTTTGAGATCAGCTTGATTTATATGCGCAATCAACGCCATTGGAATGTCAATCATTTCCAAAAAAAGGTCTAGATATTTCTGCCACTTGTTTTGCATTGAGGATTCGATATCACGATCGTCCTCATGTGGATGAACAGCATTCATTTGTTTCTCCTCAAAATAATTGGTAAATCTAGCAATTAAAACCAATAAACGACAATCAATTTACATTTAGTTTACGCTTTTTTTATTGTGAAGTCAACCTGTACACCCATTGAACTGACTGGCAGTCATAAAAGAAGCGACTGTGCAAATTCGCGAAGATGCGGATGAAAAACGAGTTGAAGATTCGTTGACAAAGGATCTTTCCAGATCCATATCGACGACGTTTTTGTAACCTCAGATTTCTCGTCGCCGGGGACACCCTTGACTTAAGCGATGCACATGGCACTACCTACCCGTGCTCGGGATTTTCACCCGTTAGATTGCGGCCATGCCAGGCGCACCATTAAAAATCTGGCGTGGCCTACCT
Source organism: Acetobacterium woodii (assembly GCA_016213825.1). Lineage (GTDB taxonomy): Bacteria > Bacillota > Clostridia > Eubacteriales > Eubacteriaceae > Acetobacterium > Acetobacterium woodii_A. Next base: position 152,552 of record JACQZP010000021.1, read on the forward strand.
GGCCACACCAGATTTTTTTTGGGGATCATGTTCAAGCAGTGTCTTTTTATTGCTGAGAGCCAACCCTACTGATGCGCGCAAACGTTTATAAATCAGCCAGGGTAATGTAGGCTTTGGGGTTTGTTCCTTCACTGGAGACAACGGTTCCCTTCGGAACGATCTGAATCCGAATCGCTTCTAAACGCAGAGATTGGCCTTCGGTTCCGGCGCGCTCGCCATTTTTCGCCCAATTCAGCCAACCAAAATTCTTGGCGTGAACCTGATAATAAACATCATATTTTTCGGCCATGGCTCCGGTTAACTGGATCTCAATCGCTTCCAGTCGGAGCCCTTCACCCACGGTTCCGCTGATTTGTCCGGCACTTTTAAAGCTTGGTTCCCAGCCCTTGTTCTGAATATGACTCTTGTACTCAATGCTTCCGGAATCCGCAAAACCATCAAGGTTTATTTTGATCGCTTCCAGACGCAGGGATTGGCCGGTGGTGCCGCTGATGGCGCCATTTGTAACGGCTTGTTGCCAGCCGATATTCTGGATCTCGGTGCTGTAACTGACGTTACCGGCAGTCGTGGTGGCAATCGTCACCTGCTGAGCGCCTTTGGTGGTGTTGTTTTTGTTGTAAACGGCTTCGTACACGGTATATTTTTTAGCCGGTGTTCCGGTTACCTGATGGGCTTCCAGACTGGCCTGATTAATCACCGCCTCGGTAGCGATTGGTAGTACAAACCCGGCCTTGTCACTGAGGGTCAGGCGCTCCGGCTGATAGCTAGGATCGTAATCCTGCCGGGTATCACTAGAATCCAGGAAATTAACTAGCGGCAGGCCGTTATCGTAACCTAAAATTTGGGCATTCACCTGCTGCTGGCCGGTGCTCATGGAGATGTTCATGTGCTGGGCGCCAATGCCAAGGGCTTCCGTTCCGGTGGCGCTGAATTTTCCGGCACTGTTGTCAATGATGGCATTTAACCCGGCATCCTTAATGGTCATTTGATCATTGGCAACACAGCCAATGGCCATGTTATCGCCATTGACCTTAATGTCCGCAACCGCATTGTTTTTGAGGCTGACATTCGCCCCCTGGATCCCCATGACCCCCTGGCTGTTGACCGCTTCATCAAGGATTTCCGAATTGACGGTGACGGTGCCGCCATCAATGGCCAAGTCCCCAGCGACCCGTAAGCCCTGTTGGAAGATCACCTGTTTGTGATTGCTACTGAGATTGGTCACCAGACTACAGTTTTTGAGGGTCATATTGCCGGCACCCGGCTCGGCGCTCTCACTGCGGTCGGTTGTCACGCCAGCGACGACGATGGGGTCCTCATTAATCGGTTGGTCGGTGGCACTGATTGCCCCGGTCAACGTGATGGTGGCCCCTTCTGCGGTAAATTGCCCATCACCTTTTAAGGCCACAACGGTGCCCATTTTGGCTTTGGCATCCAGCACGGCTCCCGGTTTCATGGCAAAATTTCCCACCGCATCATAGGAAGGTAACAGCTGCAGAGCGTTGACTTCCCCGGCAACGGTCAGGGCCGTGTTTTCGGCCATGGCCAAATCGGCACAGATGGCACCAATGTATTTATTATTGATGGTGACCTTGGCACTGTCGGTCAGCTTGACAAAGGATTCGGCATAAAGTCCGTAAAAATCAAAAACCGTCGGCGTCTGTTTGGGGCCGTCCAACAGCAATGTGCCGGTGCCGCCAATCGTCAAGGTCATGCGGTCGTTAGACGCCCCGCTGGTGGTATGGAAATAAAGATCGGCAAAGCTCTTTCTAACCTTATCGGTATCCTGATAACCCTTTTCGGTATCGGCAACAATGGTATTGTCACCAATCAGCTCGATTTTTACCGCTTTAGCGGGATCATCTGAGGTAGCCGCATACTGCATGCCGACACCACTCATAAAACTATTATAATCGTTGTGATAGGTGAGTTTGGCATTGTTCAGGGTCAGGGTTTTGCCATCGGCACTTAAGCTGGCCTGACCGCCACCGGTCAGATTGACCGTCTGCCCCATTAAAACGATCTGGTCGCCCAGGGTGGCATAATAGGCCGGTGAACCGCTGTCAAGGAGATAGGTTGCCGGGTTGGAAACCGTCACCTTGGAGGCATCAGTTTTACTGGTCACCACACAACGCACCACCGTCGTATCCATCAGGCCCGTACTGATTTTGTTTTCCAGAGTGGCCCGTTGGGAGCCTTCGCCAATAAAATCGTACCATTCATCCGGTTGCCCTTCTTTATGCAATTGCCATTGCCATTGAAAATCACAGGTTTCCGGATTGGCCACCACAATGGACATATTGGCCGGTTGAGGAATCGTAAAGTGGACATCCTGGGGTTGGGTAATAATCACCGGCCCCCCGGCGGTGGAAACCGCATTACTGGCCGTCCCCGTTTCTAAAGCGGGCATCCCGGACCAGCTGGCCGAACCCGTCCCCAAGACCCCATCATTTTTGACCCAATTGCTGGTATCCTGAGCCAATACACTGGTGGCTGAAAACAGCGACACCGCCAGCACCAAACAAACAGCCGCTAAAATTTTGATCCGTTTCATTTGCAAACCTCCGTTTTTCTTTTTTCATTAGGTAATTGCGAAAGTGCCATTAGCTTTGTGCGCAGTTTCGCACGAAACAATTTCTACACTGTACGGCGGACAGTTCGCTGAACTGTTCGCCTACACGTTACGAAATTGTTTGTGGAAACTGCACTCAAAGCAACCATTGTTCGATTTTTTTAATTTCGCAAAAGCTTATTTTTTTTATACCCCGATTATTTTTAAACACACAACAAATAAGAGGTAAAGGGCTGAGCTTTTGTGACTGGCAAATCGTTTTGATAAAAAAATGTTCTCTGCTACTTGACCACCAGCAAGAATCAGCCTACTTTGATCCGTCATCCCTGGACGACTTTGTTCTTCCCTTCTTTTTTGGCCATATATAAACGTTCGTCGGCCCGGCGCACCAGGCTGTCCAGTTCATCCCCGTCTCGAAAGGCCGCAACCCCAAAGCTGCAGGACAAATGTCCAACTTCTTCAAATGGATGCTCTCCAATCATCACTCTTAATTTTTCAGCGATTTCAGCCGCCAGCTGCAGCGGGGTATCGGGAAAGGTCAGAATAAATTTATCGCCGCCCCAGCGGACAAAAATATCGGTAATCCGGATGTGCTTTTGAATGAAATTGGCCAACTCCAGTAAAATCGCATCCCCCACCAAATGGCCATATTGATCGTTTATTTCCTTAAAATTATCAATGTCAAACATCACAATCGATAAATGGCCCTGTTGGCAACGGGCCCGGTCGGTGAGTTCCCCAAAGTCATTATTAAACTTCGCTTTATTATAGATCCCGGTTAAGGCATCGAGTTCGGCCATTCTTAATAACTCCATCAGATTCAGATAATGGAACCGTTTATAATAGTTGGTGCGATAGGATGCCACACTGCTGGTCAGAATAATCACCAAGACAAAAACTGCCGCCGTCAAATAGCCGGTTGCAGGGGCATTTTTTAAAACCAGCGCTACAAAAACGAAATAACTGATACTGAGCAGAAAGGATGTAAAAATGGCATACAGCCAGCGGTTGCTAATCAAAAAAACAAACAGAATCATCACAATCAGGGAGATGACCTGAAACATAAAATCCAGCCTCATCAGATTGCTGATAATATAAATCAGGGATAGGCCGATCATGATTTCATATCCGGTAAACCAGTAGCTCAGCGTATCACATCCCTTATCCCAGGTTACCTTGAAAAACAAGAATATTAAAGCGGTGGTCATCAGGCCACTGATGATGGCAGCTGTCATAAAATCATGGGGATCTTTTATCAAGTCGTGCTCGGGCATGATCATCAAAAGGCTTAACAATGCCGCCCCCAGAATCGCCAATCGGACAAGGTTAAAATTCCTGGCGATTTCTACCTGATAAAACTTTTTTTCCAGGGCTTCTTCCCTGAATTCTCCGAAATAAATTGGTGTTTTTTCATATTGCTCTGAATCCATTTTGATCGCCCTTTCCTTTTAATCATTAATCCACTTGGATATAGAATTATTACCCTGTAAAAATTATCTAAATCAAAATAAGCACTCCAATTTAAAAACTGTTTCCCATTGCTGAACAGCATCGTGGTTTAGCCAATACCTTGCCCAAATATTATCCAGATAGCCGTTAAATAAGCGATACATTATAATGTTCCCTCATAATAAAAATGAACCCTTTATGTTAGCATTATTCTTTCTAACATGAAGGGTTCATTTTATTAACTGTTTGATCTTTTCTTTTTTATAAGAATATATTTTATACCGCTGGTCTCCAATAACAATTGGTACCATTATTTGAAAGCTTGCTCTTGATAGAACCTGCATTGAGCCGGTTTAAAAAATCCCCCCGTCCATTAGCGTTATTAATGCCTGGATATAAATATCGGTCATTTTTCGAAAGCTTTCCAATGACAGACTTTCATTTGCTTCATGGGCCAATTCTTCTTCACCGGGAAATAACGGTCCAAAGCAGACTGCATTTTTCATCGCCCTGGCAAAGGTTGCCCCACCAATCGAAAGCGGTGCTGTGATCGTATCCTCGGTGCAACTTTGATAAACCCCCATTAATTTTTTAATAAAGGGATCATCTTGCTCAAAATACAAGGGCGGCAGATAATCAATTTCTTCATAAAGAAACCCGGCGGCTGACATTTCAGTAAATACCTGCTCGCGTGTTCCTGTAATCGTCACAGGGTGACGGACATTGGCGTTTAACAAAATCTGATGCGATTCAGGGTCAAACAAGACTTTTCCTATATTTAATGTCAGTTCGCCAGAAATTGAATCACAGCTGTTTATACTGGTTTTCTTTCCGTTAATATCGTCTGCGATAAACCGCATGTATTTCTGGACGAATTCTTCATGCGAAAAATCTTTGCCAAACAGATTGAGCCCATTAATCAGAATATCAATGGCATTTTTGCCCTTCTCTGGTGTCATGGCATGGGCGCTTTTGCCGGTTGCCTGAATCTTCAGACAGTTTTTCTCGATCTGATAGGCAAGCTGCTGATCGTTAAGCTGGTTTTGATTTTTCAGCATCTCTAAATATTTAATCGGACTTTCACATTTCAGTACGCAATTCGCCTCATCGGGCACAATATTTCTGCCGTTACCGCCGTTAAAGGCGATCAGCTGGAGTGGCGCCGCCTGATTTATCGGGCTGTTATCTTTTAAGTCAAAATCCAGAAGACCTTTTTCACTGTTGATAAGGGGAAAATTGGCATCAGGCACAATCGAAAAATCTGGCAATTTTTCTGTGCTGTCAAGATAATGGTTGATAGATCGCCAGCCTTCTTCCTCATCGGTGCCGATAATCATCCGGATACTAACGCCTGCGGGAATGAGATTGTGATCCTTCAGAAACCGCATCGCATATAAAGTGCTGATCAAAGGACCTTTGTTATCACAGACGCCCCGGCCATATAGCTTTTCACTTTTGATTGTCACCTGAAATGGCGAAGTATCCCAACCGTTTCCTTCCGAAACGACATCAATATGACAAAGAATGCCGATCATATCGTCACCGAAACCGATGGTGATTTCGCCGGCATAACCGTCATAATTTTTGGTCTGCATTCCCCAGGTGTCCGCAAGGTTAAGCAGCCACTCTAATGCATCTTTTATGTCTTTTCCAAAGGGGGCGCCCTCAAATCCATTGCTGTTGTAGATACTTGGAAAGCTGACCAGTTCAGATAAATCTGCAATCATACTGTGAAAATGGGCTTGAAGATATGCCTGGATGTCATCCTGCCTAAATTTGCTCATCTGCAATTTCATTTCTGCTCTCAACTGTATTTTTGTCTTTTAACACCAACCGAAATGCGAGGTAGCAAAGACCGGCGATGATCATGCCATTGATAAACGAGACTCCCCAGGGAATGCGTGTCGCCGCAAACCCAAATCCCCAAGCTAAAATACCGCCCCAGTACCAGCCTTCCCGCAATTGATAATCACTGGCTTTGCCTTTACAAATGAGATAATATTCAATCAGAAAAATTGCGACAATTGGCATAAAGGTATCACCCAGAAAATATAAGAAACTTTCAAAAAAATTACTGATTCCCAATGCTGATAAAACAATGCCAATCCCGCCCAGAACAATGGTTGCCATGGCTCTTTTATCGTCTTTCAGGCCAAAAACCATAACGGCATCCATGCCGGCACTATAGGCATTGGTGGTGTTGGTTGTCCAGGTCGCTAACATCAGGACAATCAGCCCCAATACCGGAATGCCCACCTGAGCAAAGACCAGTGTAATATCATATTCTGACGCAATTTTTGTCATAAAGGCACCCAAGATCAGCATCGCCATCCCTGCCGGCATCACACCAATTGTCGATGAAAGCACTACATCTTTGCGATTTTTCTGATACCTGGTAAAATCCGGGGCATTGAGCGCACCGGTTGCCATAAAACTAATTGTTAATACCACCCCGTCTAAAAACGACATCGAAGGTGTTTCTACGGCGTTCATCAGACTTGCGGTTCCAAATTTTTGAAAGGCCAAAAAGCAACCGATTGTTGTGACAATAACCAGCGCCGGAACCGCGATGGTATTCAGTTTATCCAGCGCCTTAATGCCATAAATGGCGGTTAACAGCATAATAATTCCCAAAACTATGGCAGACACCCAAACGGGTATCGCGATGCCAAAAACATTGGCCATCAGATTGGTAAAAGCATTTCCACAGACCCAGTTTTGAACTGCAAACCATCCAATCATGGAAATCATAAAGACCGCTGAGATGATTCGGGCCGATCCTTTTTTTCCAAAACACCCTGATGCCACCATACAGGTTGGCACACCCAGGTCGCTCCCCATTATTCCAATTAATACCATTACGACCGTAATCAGCGCATACCCAATCAGACCTGACAGGATCGCATCGATCATGTTCATTGATTGCGCCAGGATGCCTCCCAGCATCAAACTCGGGACGCAGATCATAATCCCGGCTTGAATGAGGGCAATGGCAGTCCAACTCATTTTTTCACTATCGGGCACCCTTGCCAAGGTGGTCGTTTCAACGTGACTCGATTTATTTTTACTCATTTTTTCCTCCATTCCTGCTTACTTACTTTTCACATCTGAATTTGGGTCCAGGCTGATGCAGGCATCAATATGAGGTTGTGTCTGCCCTTCTCAGCTATCTCTAGCGCTCACCGAATCGTGTCCATAACCCAAAATTTTTTCGACCTTAACTGCTATCCCTAACAGTTCATAAAAATCCATCGCGGAATCACCAAATTCTAATAAGTTTTTTATTTTATTAATCCGATATCTAATCGTGTTTTCGTGCTGATGCAAAATGGCTGCCGCTGCCTTAAAATCGCCGGACGAGGCGATGAAGGTCCGCACCGTCACCAGATACTCTTCCTTGTTTTCCTGTGATAAACCAACTTCAATTTTTTTAATAAATTCATGATAGAAATCCGTTAATACCTGATTTCCCTGCAATGGCAGCAATAACTGAAGCACCGAAAGCGGATTGTAACAGACGGTTCCATTATCAAGTGTCATCGCTGTTGTCATAGCATTTTTGGCCTCATACAAAGCCCGATCAATTTGATTTTTTCGATAGACCCGGCCAATGCCAATCACCGAATCCTGATAGTTATTTTTGATTACTTGCATTAGAACGTCCTTGTGGGCATTCAGCTGCTCCATATTGGCATGACTTAAGATCAATATCCCGGTGCTTCCCAGATTGACAAAAACATCATAGGCTGGGTCAATATAACGGCTGTTATAGTTTATTTCCTCCATGGTTGGGATGACTTGCCCGCGAAAATAGATCGCCAGCAGGTTTTCTTCAAAACACGGATTGATGTCAGACAACAACTCGATTTTTTCGCTGATGGAAGTGGCGATATCCATAATCCGGGTAATTCTGGATTGATTAATCACATTGATCATGTCCGAATTAATGTACCGATTCACTACCTCTAAGACTTCAGCATATGAAATATCTTCTTCAATTAAGACAATCGGAAAACCATACTGATTGCACATGCTTTTTACGGCCGCCCCGACCAGCGTCGTTGCGTTTTCGGTGATCCAGATAAGTCCGGCACAGCCACTTTCAATCAGTAATCCGATGACATTTCTGACCTCCGCCTCCTGAAACCGCAGCAAACCCGAGATAAACAAATCACCGGTTTTAACAATCTTTTTCTCAATGACATCTTTTTGAAAGGGACTGTCGAATACCGACACCCTTCTGACAATTCGATTGGTTCCGGATTCACCGGCAATAATTGTGGCATTATCAAAAATATGGTTTTTAAGGATTCTATCCAGAGCGACATTCATATTCATCATCCCTTCGATCAGTTAATGATAGAATTATAGCATATTTTTACTTATTTATTTCGCTTGGAACCAGGTCGCGAATGTCTTTATCGACAATTACACCTTCCTTCATAATCAGACAATCATCAAGCCAGACTGATGAATTTAAACAGATACCATCGCAATGGGACTTGGCACTTTGTCCATGCGGCGGTGCGTCAAATGGGCTGACATAGCCAATCCCCCATTCGGTACAACCCCAGACCCGTTCATCTTCGACAATATTTCCCGTTAAAATCGCTCCGGGATTAAATCCATAGGCGATGTGAGCCATCCGTAACATGCCATCATCCTGAAAACGCTTCAAGAAATCATCAAAAATGCCGGCATCTTTGCCACCTTCAATCTTTACAATTTTGCTTTTTTCGACGGTTAAAACAATTGGCCGATCTGGAATCGCACCCAAAGGCGGGGTTACCGATCCATCAAAAACAATTTTACCATTAATTGAGCCAAACTCCGGCACCACATTGATTTGGCCGGTCAACATATGGATCCCAGGCATCGATGCATCGCCTGAATCACATGCGGTATAATGGGAAGGATCGATATTAAAGGTGACATCGCCGCCGGCTGGGGTGGTTACCCTCATGCTCCTGGCTGCTTTGGTTTTCGCAGTGATTGCCAGCATAAATTTTCGCAGCTCCACCACCTCGACCTTGCCAATGGTTCTGATCATCAGTTCTTCATTAAAATCCACCAGGCACATATATCTGAGCTTTTTATTCGCCGCTTCCGCGCGTTCAAAAGGCGTCGAATAAAGCAGCCACTGATGATTAAACTCGATCCAGACATCGGTATGGATGAGCGCCTGACTCAATGGTTCAATTGGCAGCTCTGGATCGGCCGCTTTCCCAACCCCTGATGGGGTCGGAATACTAATCACCATCGGATGGGCTCCCACAGCTTTGACGCTTTGGACAACGACTTTAACCACCTGCATGTTGGTATCATCATCGGCCGTTATCACGACATTTTCATTTTTTCTAACAGCAAAAATATCACGAATCAGTTTATCTGCCGCCTGTTGTAATTCTTGATTCATTTAACACCCTCTTTTCATCGTTTTTTGTAAAACCATCCTTCCTGATTGATTGCATAAAATGAAAGAGACTTCCTATATAAGGAAGCCTCTTTGCTCTACTATGACGAAATTATAACAGTACCACTGAAATTAGAGTATGTTATTTTTTCAAATTTCTTTTCGTTTTTCTGTAATTTTTATAAACATGCCTAGTTATTGGGTTGCCTTGGTCTGCCAGATCGACACCCGATCATCCGGGGCGACATACATTTGATCACCCTCTTTAATTCCATAGCTGTCATAAAAGGCATCGATTGAACTGAGCACCGCGTTGACGCGAACCGCAGCCGGGGCATGAACATCGGTCAGTAAATAATTCTTTTCCAGATCTGGGGTGGCGAGTTTGGCCCAGATGGTCGCCCAGTTGGTATAAACATCGTCCAGGGATTCGCCCTGTTTTTGGGCCACCGCTGTAACTGCGGTTAAGGCGCCCAGATCGGCAATGTTTTCGGACAGGGTCAGGGTGCCATTAACCGGATCGCCGGTGGAAATGGTATAGTTGCCGTAATAATCAATGATTTTCTGAGACAAGGCGTCATAGTTCTGATATTCGGCGTCCGTCCACCAGACATTGTAATTGCCCTTCTCATCATATAAGGAACCGTTTTTATCAAAGGCATGGCTGATTTCATGGGCAATGACAGCACCGATTCCACCCAGGTTTTTGCCGTTACTTTGGTTTTCATCAAAATAAGGTGCCTGCAAAATCGCCGCCGGAAAGACGATTTCGTTATTGGCCGGATTGTAATAGGCATTGACCGTCTGAGGGGTCATATACCACTGCTCCCGGTTAACACCTTTTTTATACGCATCATAGTCAAATTGGCGGTTGGCCTTCATCAGAGCAATGGCATTGGACAGATAGCTGCCGCCGTCGGCCAGCGCTGTCACCTGGAGATAGTCGCCGATGGTGCTCCACTGATCGGGATAACCAATTTTTAAATTCATGGTGTCCAGCTTTAGGGTGGCTTTCTGTTTGGTTTCCGGGCTCATCCAATCCTGAGCGTTGATGATTTCCCGATATTGGTCAATGATCGTCCCAACCATGGTTTTTACATCCTGCTTGGCTTTTTCATTAAAATATTTGGCTACATAGATCTTGCCGAAGTCCCATTCCAGAAAGCTTGATACCTCGTCAAAGGCCAGCCGGGCATCGGTTTTTTTCTCGGTGGAGCCATCCAGCTTCATCGCCATATCGAGTTTAAGATCCCGATAGGCAACCGGGGCGTAGTCAGCCAGATCATTCAATACCACAAATTTGGTATATTCTTTTAACACCGGCAGGTTTGCTTCGGTAAACAGTGCATTGATCTTTTGGGCCGCCGCCACTTCCATCACGATGTAGTGATCGTCACTGGAAAGCCCCTGGGCTGCCAGATACTTGGGCATATTGATATTTGAGTAAAGGGCTAGCAGTTCGTCATAGCTATAGGCATTATAGTAACTGGCCGGGTCATAAAACTGCTCCGGTGCCAACGCTTGTGCTGCCACCTCACTGGCAAAGGCATAAACCGCGGCGGCATTGGTTTCGGCCGCCCCTTTTTCTTCGCCGCTAAGCACCAGCATATTGCGGATGTATTCTTTATAGGCGTCGCAATATTCCTGCATTGACTCATTTTCCATGTATTCTTTGCCGATCAGATCATCCATGGACGAAAAAGCAACCATCATCGCATCCGAATTCATATCATCCTGATTGTAACTATAACGCAGCAGACTGGTCTCACCGATGGTCGATAGGGCAATCAGCCCATCCAGATATTGATCCAGATTTTGGGCCGCTTCAATTTGCTCAAGATATGGCGTCACCGCGGCCAGACCCTGGGCGTTACGATTGTCCAGATCGGTGGCACAAGCATATAAATCGCTGATTTTCTGTTCACTGCTGCCCTTGGGATAGGTTTTGCCGCTGCTTGACAACTCGGTAACAATCGCCTGGAGCTGGCTGGATGTTTTTTCGTCCAGTTCATAGAAGTAGGTCCAGGCCCCTTCGGTGGGCGGAATGGTTTTTTCCTTGAGCAAGTCATAATTAATGGCGCCATAGTAGTCTTCAGCCACACTTGGTTTAGCTGTTTTTCCGCTATTTAAATTAGCACAGCCGGTTAAACTGAACATCGCTAAGGCAGCCATGCTTAGGGCGATTTTTTGAAACACTTTGTTATTTTTCATTTCATCTCCTTCGTTTTGGAAAATCGGATTTTTGGCACAGGGGTATCCATGATCGATTAGCTGTTATTTTTCACCCGAACACATGATGTCAATCGGTAAGACTGTCGCTTAGATCACCCCCCATTCTTCACGATCCATTCCTGCCGCAATTTCTGATTGATTTTTAGACGCTTTTATAGTTTAATGTGATAGTAAATCTTAAATATTGAGGAGAATTTATATGGCAAAACAATGGTACCCGGTTATTGATTATGATTCTTGTGTTAGTTGTGGCAGTTGCACCGATAAATGTACCCACGGTGTCTATGATACCGAGAAAGCCCCTGCCGCTCATGTTATTTATCCCGATGGCTGCGTTGATCAATGTCATGGCTGTGGCAATCTATGTCCCAGTGGCTCCATTACCTATAGCGGTGACAATACCGGTTGGGTTCCCCCGAACCGGCAATAGTATTATTCCAAAACTTTTTCACAAAATAATCCAAGTCCAGAATGTTTTAAATCAAACAAGGTGAAAACAGCGAGCTATTTATTGTTAATCTTACCAAATTTAAATAATAATTGCAAAAGCAAAGTACGGAATGGAGTATCAAATGAATAATGAGATTATCGAATTTATCAAAGATACCGAAAATAAAATAACGCCGGATGGTATTGCGACGACCTTTAACAACGCTCAAAAGCTAATGAAATTACCTAAATTCGTCCAAAACTTGATTGTTAAGCAGAATACTAAACCGAATCAATACATGGGCTTTGTTGTTGAACCATACAGTCTCTTTTTAGCCTATGAAATTACCGAAGAACTGGTCAAAAAATACATTACAGATGATTATGAGCTTGTCCCCATTTCAATCTTTGATCAGTCTGAGAAAAAGCTTTGTGCCATTATCGGATGTTTTAATGTTCATACCAGTGTTTTTTGGGGTTCGCGATTTGAACTTTATGTTATTGCCAAAAACAAAAAGACCAATTTAATCTCCTGGTTGATCTGTGACTACGAATCGAATACGTTTCACTTTGATCCGGGCAAAGGGTTTATCCCGTCTACCTTGCGCCAATCGGTTTTTACCACTAGCTATGACGGAACACTGCTCTGCCACATTAAAAGCGCAAAAAGCAGTAATCAAATTGATTTAATGGTTGATATCAATCAGCACAATTGCATTAATTTAAATCAGCGCTTATGGATTGAGGGCAACCTATCAATTGATTATGCCGGCGAACTTGACAACAATGGGAATGATCCCTTCGGGCTAATCTTCGACCCAATGGAGATGAAGTGTGCCCAGCATATCGAAGTGGATCAACTTCAGATCAATAGCCTGGAATTTGGATTTATTAATTCGCAGATGAAACCCTATGAAGCCTGTTGTTTTCCTTTTGCCCAACATTATATGACGACTATTTTTCCGGCAGAAAATATGATGAAGGACGAAAATGATTTATATGCTAAAATAAGCGAGATTGTCAATACATAGCTTCTCGTATTCTTTGCGGTCGAATTTTAATGGGTGACAAATGCTTATCCTTTTTTTATACGCCTTCAACCCTTTGATTTCAAAGGGTTATCATTAAAAAAACAGGCTCTGGTTCACGCCCGAAGCCTGTTTTTTTTCACGTTAGCTTCTTTTACATTTACTTCTATTCTTAGCGGCAGATGACTAGGAGGGTTGGGGTTACCACCCGGTTTGTCAGCGATCACTGCCTTTATTCAAGGTCTATTCAAGTTCCATTGGCTATAAATAATCGGGACACTTTTGGTGCATTGTCGTTACTCTTATTGACGCTTCAGACTGCCGGTTAAATGCCCGGCCACCGTCGCTGTTTGGAGACATTGCAACGCTATCAAAGTGATCCCCCAGTTAAGTCAGTAGTTAAGCGTTCTAAAGCCATCCGGACAGGTGGATTAAATTGTGAACATTCCTCGTCCCGGACCGGTTTCTCTTGCCTGCTGCAAATTTCACGAAAGGAGAACACAAAAATGATCAGTTCAATCAGTCAAAGTGGTAGTGCTTCCAGTATTTGGCAGGCCTATCAAGCCAAACAAGTTTCATCCAGTGAAACCAGTGATACCGGCGAAACCAGCCAGGTCGATGGCTCCATGCCGCCTCCGCCAAAAGGTCCGCCACCACCGCCATCACCGGAAGCCAGTGCCACATCCGACTCCACCGATTCAACCACCCTGACATCGGAACAGGAGGATTTAATCAGCTCAATGCTTGAAAATTACGATGCCGCTTCACTTACCGAAGAAGATGCCACCAACATCGTTACAGCATTGAAAGACGCCGGTATTACGCTAAGCAGCGCCTTAGCCGATGAAGTTGAAGACAACGGCTTTGATCTCAAGGAAATTCTGGACCTCGTTCCGGCTTCTGCCAGCATGCCCAATGGTGGTATTTCGCAAAACTATATGCAAATCCGTGAATCAATGGGCAGTTTAAGTATCCTGGATGATACCGAGTTGAGTCAAACCACCAAAACCAGCCAATCATTACAGTCCCTTTTCGAACAATATCAGGACAGTCAAGATTCCAGTAGTCAAGTAGTAAATGTCCTTGCCTGATCGAATATGAGAATTTTTAAGGGAAGTCTTTTTAAACTTCCCTTAATTCGCATTTTATAAAATTTTCATCTTAACCTTGTTTTTCAAATATTAATTCAAAGCGCGTAGCAGAGCCAATTATTCCAGTTGGTGGAGTCAAAATTTGTACTAACCGCCATCCTTGTCTTGCATGTTCCTCTATTAACAGATGATAGTCTTGTTTAGGCTTTAATTCCGTAAATGAGAACTTTTCTAATTCTACTCTTATAAATTTATATTCGTACATCACTTGCCTCCTTTTTAAGATACAATATTCTACTATTGTGAATGTACTTAATTATACAACAAAATCGTGTAAACAGTTAACCGTTGTAAAAGCGGGCATCTTTCGATCTCCGAAAAAATGCCCCTGACAGATTATCTGTCAGGGGATCATTTAGTGAAATCGCCATTATTTTAACCCTTCAATCACGGCCACAAACGTACCCACTGGTTGTGCGCCACTGATGGCTTCTTTGCCATTAAACAAGAAATAGGGCACCCCGTTTATCTGACGCGAACGAGCATTGGCCTCATCTTGCCGGACTTCTTTTTCATAAGCCGATGATTCTAAAATGCGTAATGCTTCGGCTCGATCTAAGCCCACGTCTGCGGCAATAACCGTTAACACATCAAAATCTGAAATGTTTAATCCCTCTGTAAAATAGCCTTTCATCACCGCTTCGGTATAGGCCTTCTGCTTGCCCTGATCCTTGGCATAATGGGACAAACGATGGGCATCAAAGGTGTTGGTCGGCTGCAGTTTGTCAAAATTGAACGCCAGGCCAACTTCTTTGGCCGCATTGATGACATTCGCGTTCGCTGCGATTGCTTGTTCGATGCTCATCCCGTACTTCTTTGCCAGCAATTGATTGATGTTCTCATCATAGCGCTTCTTAGCGTTTGGATCTAATTCAAACGAATTAAAGACGATCTCAACGGCTGCTGTCATCCCGGTTTTCTCCAGGGCCAAGGTTAGCTTTTTTTCCCCGATATAGCAAAAGGGACATCCATAATCTGACCAAATTTCTACTTTCATTTTTTCACCTCATCATTCTTACCAAAGGTAAGACCTTTCAACTAAGTTAAGTGTGGCTAGCATTGCGGACTAAAAACATCTGGTTTGCCGTTGAGCATATCTGGGATGTTATCCATGATATGCTGAAGACTTCTAACCTTTTTCAGTATCAGCATGTTATCTCGATGGGGATTGTGAAGATTCCTGGCCCGTCGTATTCATCATATTCCGATCGGTAACGAGGTCTTTTCTCATCAAATAATCTGTCTGGATCTCATCTCCCATTATAAAATCATGTGAGCCAATTTTATAAAAGTTGTGTTTTTGATAAAAACTTAAGGCTTTTTTGTTATGCTCCCAGACCCCCAACCATAGATAGTTCAGCTTATGGGCTTTTGCCAGCGCTACTGCTTTATCCATCAATTGCCGTCCCAATCCATTTCCCTGAAAATCGTTCAAAACATAGATTCTTTCTACTTCGAGTGATAAGGGATCCTTAATATCGGTTTGTGCTTTGCATTCATTGAGTTTCATATAACCAGCCAATTGTTCATTATAGAATATAAAATAGAAAAATGAGGCTTCATTTAACCATTCGTTTCTGAGCTTTTCTAAATTAAACGCTTCCTCCAGATAAGCCTGCATAGTAGCTTGCGTATTCATTCCAGCAAAGGTCTCATAATAGGTTTGGCAGGATATTTTTTGATAGTCTATTAAATCATCTAAGGAACATTCTTTTATTAAAATCATTCTATTACTCCTTCATATCTCATTGCTTCAGGAAACTGCACGACCGCTTTTAAAAGTGTGTTAAGTTTCATTTACTATTAATTTTCATAAATTGTTACCGCCAATAAAGGGATCGCCATCATCTACAAATTTCTGAATGATCACGCTGGGATCAGCGATGTGGCCGTATTTTACATTTTCCTTTAGTTTCACTGGCAGCCCTTTAGCTGGGATATGGTACGGCTGGACAAAAATAATTGTCATGTGGCAAATTTATTTTTTAGGTTCTCCATATAAAAGCGCGTCGTATCGGGAAATTTTTTCTTCAAGATTAATCACGCTAATAATACCAGCTTCGCGGACGGTTTCTTTCCCTTGAACAAATAGCATCACAACCGGCGCTGAAAAGATACTATAACTGGCCGTCAGTTCCGACACGTTTTGCGCATCAACCTTAACCGCCCGAATATTTGGATAGCGGTCAATCATTGCCTCAATTTTGGGCTGCAGATCCCGACACACGCCGCAGGTATTGCTGCCAAAATAAACCAGCAACATGTCATTTTTCTGAATCAGTTGATGCATTTCTTTGATTGTCTTGACTGGTTCCATTTATTTCCTCACAATCACACTTCTGCCGTGTTAATCAGTTTTCCTTCGTCGCAATGATCGCATTGATGAAGTCGATCATGCCATCCTCGACCTCGTCACGAATGTCCCGATAATTATGAATTTCATGACGATACCCGGAATAAATCTTTGTTTTGACCTGATTTCCGGTATCTGCCAGCCAGTTTGACACCGCATAGACACCTTCTCCGAAAAGGCCGACGGGGTCCTGATCACCGGCAATATTATAAACCGGAATGGCAGCCGGAACTTTCTCGGCCCATTGGATGCCAAGAATACTATCAATCATCATGATAAAATCGTAGGTTGAGCGGATATTCGGTGGACTGGTGAAATTGTTGAAGGGATCACTGGCATGATCGGCAACAATATCCGGATCACCGGCGATCCAATCATTGGGGGTCAGGGGATCCGTGATGCGGTCGGTCATCCATTCGAAAAGAACCCCTAAATAACTGGGATCGACTTCTTCGCCTTTGCCTTCATCGATGCACTTTTGCAGCGCTGCCGCCAATTCCTGTGTCTTTGGAAAAACCGACGAGGTTCCGCAGAGCAGCAAACCGTCGATGCCTTCCCCATAAATTGTCGCATAAGATCGAGCAATCATCGAGCCCATGCTGTGACCGTACATAAAATATGGCAGGTCAGGATAGTCTGCCTGGACCAATTGTCGCAGGCTGTGTTCATCTTCGGCCATGGTCAGATAGCCTTTGTTTCCCCAGTCACTCCAGTTTCCGGATTCCGCGGCGGTTTTACCATGTCCCACATGATCATCTGCCGCAACCACAAAGCCAGCCTCATTCAATTTGAGAATCATATGCAGATAGCGTCGTGAATGTTCGCCAAAACCATGGACAATTTGAACAACCCCCCGGGGTTTGCGAATCGGCTTGTAAATCCAAGCTTGGATGGTATCCTTCTCATTAAATGATCTGAAACTTCTTTCTTCAAATGCCATTGTCTTCCTCCTGTAAATTTATTATCAGTCTGCATGCAGCCGGATGATCTTACGTTAAGTGCACCGGGCTCGCACCCTTTTTTACCTGCTCCAGCAGGGTTTTTCTGGGGTAAAAACCAAACCGCGCATAAAAGCCGAAGGCCTTCTCGTTGCCAACTGCCACCGACACGGTTTTCGTGTGGGCCCCCATTTCATCCATCCAGGCAATGGCATTGCTTAACAATGTCTCACCAAGGCCCAGTCCCCGATAGTCGTTCTGCACATATAAGGATTCCATTTCAGCATCACCCGAAAATTCAACCCGGGAAATACAGTATCCGATATTTTGGGCGGTTTCCTGATCAACCGCAATTTCAATTCGCAGCTGCCCATTTTTGGCTTTTTGGAGCAGATTTTTTTTGCGCTGCTCAAAAGTAAACGCTTCATAGTGGGATTTAAAATTCACGGCGGCATCGCGATGATGCCGGTTCAGCGCTTCCCACAGCTGCTGGATGTCATCCAGCAACGATTCATCGCCGCTGCGATAGGTAATCGCTGTAATTGGGGGTTTTTCGTGTTGCATCGGTTTTTTCGCCTTGTCTTGCCCCCCGATATCATCTTGGGCTGTGAACGGATCGCCATCATCCACGACTTCCTGAATGATCACAATTGGATCAGAGATCAAGCCATAGTGTTCATCCTCAGGATAGGTCACCGCAATCGTCGGTTCCTGCCCGGCATAGGCAATCATGCTGGCCATTGAATCCCACTTTGTGCAGAGAAAAAAATGAGCATAGTCACCTTGTTCGAGGATTTTCAAAAAAGCCCCCCGATTGCCCGGGATGGCCAGGGTATCTTTAACCCCGGTTTGATATTCATATTGTTCAAATGCCGCCCGCATTTTAAGCGGCACAATCCCATGCCAGGTTCGTGAAAACATGATAACTCCTTTTATACTATTCTCGCCAGCACATCTGGCGGATTAACATTTTCATTTGTTCCTCTTTACGACGCCGTTTGTCATCATTGATTTCGCAGTATTGCATTGGCAATTAGTCGATCAAATTTTCTGACATCGACCCCTTTTCGTAAATTCACTTTAATATGACCGGCACGGGTCCAGAGTTCAACTTCAGCATTTAGATCAAGGATCTTGCCGGCATTTTCAGTTGACCACATATTAATTGACGAGTATGGTAACGAGTATACTTCTACTTTTTTCCCACTCAATCCCTGGGCATCTCTTACAATTAAACGTTTATTCGTAAAAACCGCACTGTCGCGGATTGTTTTATAAGCGGCTACCGCCTCTTCCCCTTCAACTAACAATTCCTGCACATCTTCTGGAATGGGACACTCCGAAATAAAGGTCCATAATAAAATTTGACTTGTTTCTGCCATTTCAATCTCCTTTTGAGTTAATATTTTTTGTTTGCTTCTGAATAATTAATGATGCATTTTCTTTTTTTTAAATATTTACAAAGCTAGTATGATCATGTTCCTTTGAAATTACTTAGTCAAGTATGACCATCACCGAGGCTGCTTTTGGCTGGTGGAATCAGGCCGGAAAGTGATCATTTAAAAAAGCGTCGTTTGACACAGCAAAACATTTATTTTAATGCCTATGTAATCGGTTCGAATGGATTTATTGTATCATTTAATGGCGTTGATGGAAAGTTTTTATCATTAATTAGGAAAAAAAACAAACTCCCAAGATTGACTCTTGAGAGTTTATTAAATCGTTGCTTGTTTATCTCTAAAACCATTTATTCGTGTCGCTTCTCTTCCACCTCCCCCAACTCCCGAATCACGGCTTCCAGCCGCTTTGGTAAAGGCACCCCCAGCCGTCCGAGGTTTTCCAGAATACTCAGGCCCTCGTTGGAAAGATAGAAGCCGATCATCGCTACCCGCAGCGGAGCCCCGGCACCACCAAGAAGGGTGATGTCCAGCAGGTTCCCCATCCCCACGACCATAAAGATCAGGATTTTTTTAAGAATGCCCCGGAAGCCCTGGGCGCTGGAAAGTTTCTTTTTCTGAAGCGCACAGAGCACTCCGGTTACGTAGTCCATCACCACAAAAGCGATCAGACATTGTAAAAAGCCGTCAAAGCCGCCGAGCATTTGGCCGAGCATCCCGCCGACCAGGGCAAAGATCAGCGAGATTTCACTGATTTTCATTACACCTCGCAGTGAACAAAGCCCTGCTCCAGATAGAGGATGGTCATAAGGCCCAGACTTTCGGCGATACTGGCGACTCGTGTAATATCAATCCCCGGAGCATAGAGATCAGCAGCCTGGCCGACACAGTGTCTGGAACCCGGGATGCCGCCCACTTCGGCGTTGCGGATTTCGCAGCGCAGCCCTGAGGTGATCACCACCGGAGCATTCAGGGCATTGCGGAGGGCTTCCAGCTTCAGTAACAAGCCCAGATCCATCGCTGCCGGAAAGCCGTCACAATAAATGCCCTGACAGTCGCAGGCAAATTCGACCTTGGCAAAGTGCGGGGTGGCGCCATCACCGTCCATTGAAATCACTGACAACTGTTCCCGAAACAGTCGGTTTTCGGTGAGCGGCCCCACCAAGCCATCCGGTTCCAGACCGGCATCTTTTTGAAAGGCAGCCACGGCCTTTTTGGTTTTAGGGCCGTCTTTGCCATCGACTTTTAAGGGGCCATAACCCCGGTCATTGAGAGCGGTTTGAATTTTTTTGATAAAGGCGTTCATTTTGTTTTCCTTTCTTAATTGACATTGCGTTGCCCCAGCGGGGCGGGCGTGTGAACCACGCCCTTACGAATCTGAACAAATCAGCTACAGAACAGGAACCAGCGCCTTAGCTCATTGAAAAGGCGGATTTGTCAGTGATCACCAGTTCGGCTTTAACCTTGGCGGTCAGCAGCTGGCCATCGGGGGCGAAGATGGCTTTTTGAATCATCCCGGCCATGGCGGTGTTGACTTCGTCAACGGTGAGCCCGACTTTGGGATCGGTGATGGACATGGTGGTGGTTTTTAAGTCGGCCCGTTTAAAGGTCAGTTGTAGTACAGTATTTGCTGCCATTTGTTTACCTCCTTTCTTAGTTTGCGGGTTAGTGGCAATGATGCTGTCAACCCAATTGTTGTTCCCTTTGGGGACAACGGGCGATTGATAATCGCCCCTTGATAAATGCCGAGCCATTTGTTGCTTAGCATTTAGTTTCCACAAACAATTGTGTAACGTGTAGGCGAACAGGCGGTAGCCTGTCCGACGTACAGTGTAGCAATTGTTTCGTGCGAAACTGAATGCTAAGCGCACGGCAGTTTATCAATGGTTAAATCATTGTCAGCAGTGCCAGTTCGTGTTTGATGACTTCTTCCAGGGTGGGTTGCTGCAGCCCCGCAATAATCAGGGCAGTGTCGTAAATTGCCTGATCGGTGGCGGTGGCAACAATGTCCCCGTAGGTTCGGGCCGTGATTTTTTCCTTGCCGTCAACCATGCCGTGATTGGAGCGGATCTGAACTTTTTTGGTTAAAAAATCGCTTGTCAGTGCCATTGGTCGTCCTCCTTTCCTTTATTTGATTTTATTTTAACATCCCGTGATACTGGCTTTAAATGGCTATGCGACGGGGTTAAGCAAAATATCACCAATGGGATTGGTCAGCTCCAGCCCCTGCTGATGAAGTCGGTAAATCCAGCGGAGATCATAATTCATGGCGTCGGCGATGGCTTCAAAGGATTGATGATTGATATAACGGCGGGTCAGAATTTCCTGAATCCGCCAGTCGTTCAGCGCTTCAATGGATGCGATCATTTGGGCGTTGAGTTTTTCAACCATCCGACTGTCGGCTTCAATCTGTATTGTTAAGCGGTCAATCCGGTCCCGGGTGCGGTGGGCCGTTTCCGGGGTGGATCGGTAAATAAGCGCCAGCTGGTTCTCATACTGACTGAGATACTGGGTGTTGCGAAAGATCTGACCAGATAATCGGGTGATCTCGTTTTTTAAAGCTTTCATGGTTTCCTCCTGGTATTTGTATTTGGTAAGGTTGCCCCCATCAGCGGAGCGGACAACCTTGAATGGGTGCGTGGAGAGCGGGCGATTGCGAAGACCCTCGCCCGTAACGTTAAGCGCCAGCCAAAAGCGCGCCGGCGGCTAATCCCCCTACAAACCGAAAATCAGCGGGTTCATCGGGGGGAGGGAATCGCCCGGATGCAGGATCGGTTTGTTTAGGGAGTACCGTATTGTTACGCATTATTTCGGACTGAAATGCAATCCCCCCGATCAACCGGGCGGATCATTTCGGAAAGGGTGGAAAGGGTAGACCCCGGTTTTTTCTCAGGTATTGTTTTTCAACTTTAGAAAAAATTTTCGCCATAATAGCAATAACCCTTTCCATCCTTTCCGATGGCGTTAATAAGCCAAACCAACCCTTTCCGTTTTTTCGTAAATTACTTCATTTTCGCAAATAATTCGCCAATTTTTCGCTAGATAACCTATTTTAAGCTGCTGCCTCAAAATCCAGCAGCTCAATTCCAGCATACAGAATCCGCCGGGTTACCAGTTCCCTGATCTTTTCCAGTTCTGGAAAAGCTTCTTTTAACTCCATCCAGAAGCGTTTCTGACTGACCGACCGCAATCCTGAATCCTGACAATAATGGGCATAGGCTTGAAAAAGCTCGGTGGCGGATACCTGCGTCTGGTTTTTAATCACACAGAGCTCATCCACAAAGGACAGCACCGAGCTGCCGGCAATCCGATAGTCTTCCAGGGCGGCATCACTTTGGGTCGAATTGGAAAAACGATACTGATTGGCCTGTAACCGGGCCAGTCCCGCCAACGCCCAGTTTAAAATCCCGGCCGCTTCCCCTTTAAGCTTATCCTTGAGATGAAGATCCCGTTGCTCCGGGGGTTTGGGTGGCAGAAAGGGAACAATGATCAGCCGCCGGTAAAACGCCTCGGAGCGGTCGCCCAGATTTTTGGGCAGGCTGTTGCAGGAAAACACCAGTCGGGCGGTGGCTTTAAAGGAAAACGGGTCCTTGTTTTTACGCTCGGCGGTAATGAAATCCTCCCCGGTGATACTTTTAAACAGTCCGTTATCTTCAATCGATTTGGACGGCAGATCAGCAAAAATATTACCCAGCATCCCAAACAGTTCTGCCGTTTTAAAGCGATCCCCCAGATTCTGCCAGGGAATATTGGACACATTGACCGGTCCCAGCAGCACATCCTGCGCCACTGACAGCAGGGTCGATTTTCCGGCACCGCCCTCGCCCACAAACACAAAAGCCTTCTGGGCACAGGTTTCCGGGATCAGCAGATAACCAAAAATCTCCTGGATCAGCAACTGCGTCTGTTCATCCAGACAGTCTGCGAGGAAGGCCATAAAAATCGGGGCGACGGCTTTTTCATCATAGCAGGGTTGTAACTGAATGGTGGATAGGCTGGCGGGGTCATGGGGCAGCAGCTGCCGCGTCACCAGATCGTAATGGCCGTTTTTGAGATTGATGATGCGCTTATCCCGATTAAGACCCTCGGCACTGCGGCTGATTTCCACGGTCCACTGGCATAATACGTCATTGATCTGGGCCATCTGAACATGATCCGGGCGCAGGTATTTACGGACAATCTTCTGACAGTGCCGGTCGTCCACCATCCGATAGACCCCACCCAGATATTGGTAGTAGGCTTCCCCGGCATAAAAAATCCGCTTGTGTTTAGCCAGTTCATTGGCCAGAATCCCGGGCATTAGCCGATAGCCATTGGGCTTTTTCAAATACCAGATTGGCAGCGGCGACTTCCCACGCTCCCAGGGCGATTTCGCCGGACAGCTGCCCAACCGGGGACAGTGATAACCCCATCCCCGGAGTGTTTCACAGGTCATGGGTCCGGCCCCGGTGCTGTTAAACTGGGCGATTTTTTTCGCGGTGGCCGCTGGCGAATAGCCGGGGTGATCCCGGGACAGTTCCTGGATGACAGCGTCCCCGCCCGCCAGCCCGGCCAGTTGGGTGATCATGGCGTACCACAGTGGTTCACTTAAGGTTTTTGCGGTGGCTTTGGCGTGGATCAGAAACTCACAGGACTTGATCATCCGCTGGGGGTTCACCTCGTCGGCAGATGGAAAGAAACCGGGGATGCTGATCGCCGTGGGGCTGCTGGCGGATTTTGCCGCTGCCACCGGAGCGGCCGGGGTTGGTGACGGCGCCGATTTGGTGACGCTCTGAATGGCCAGATCAATGTCTGTCTGGGTGTAGCGGAGCTGGGGATCGAATTTGAGACAGGTAACCAGCACCGGCTCTTTCTTGTTGTGGAAAAATCCCGGCAGCCGCATCACCCGGCTGCGATTGGAAATCACCGGATCGCCTTTAAAAACAGCGGCCAGCGCTTTCTGGATCGAACTGAATGAACTGAGGCTTTGGGATTGATCCGCTACGGCGCTCTCTGGAGGCTGCAACAGCCAATACCCGTGCAATGATTTGCGGGTCTGCACGATAATCGAAGGTTCCAGGGGGAAGGTCTGGAGATTGGCGTACTGCTCCTCCAGCGGCAGATCGTCGGCCTCGACAAAATGTGCCGCCACCCTGGTAATGGCATCGTCCCGGTGCCCGCCAGGATTGACGACAAAGAAGACCCCCTGACAGTCCCGCTGATTGACCAGATGCAAACCGGCCTGAAAATCGGTCGCCGCCAGCTCGACAGCACTGACCTGATAATTCCGCCCGGCCCCTTTGCCCGTATCCGAAAAGGTCCGTAAATAATAGGGGCCTGGATGAAAAGCCGCCAAAAAGGTACCTGGTTCCACGTTGATTGATCTGGCCTCAGCCAGCGTTTGATTTGATTGCATAATAACCTCCTGTATTTTGGAATTTTTAATGTGTTGTTCCCGACCGCCAACATCAACTCATCACCACCGCCCCATAACAGAGCAATAAAAAACCGGATGCACTTTAAAATTCACAGGCTGGCTGTGATTTAAAGCGACATCCGGTAGTTTAGTGGCTCAATGGCCCAGTTTAACTCAGTATGTATGCTGATATATTAAATTGATGTTGTGATCTCAATGTGATTTTCATAATCTTAATGGGTTGTGCCGCACTTTATGCACTGACCGCATTTTTATCATTATCGCGCCAGTGGCCCTGACCGGGACCGTACCAGATCACGATATCGCGGTGGGTCGGACATTTAAATTCAAGTAAGCATCCACCGACTTCGACGTAAACATCCAGAATCCGTTGTCCACAAACGGGACATCTGATCGGATAAAAAACATCGGGAATCTCTGCCGCCGAATCGCTATGCTGATCGGCTTCATCCCAAAACAACATTTTTGAACCCATTTGTTTGATAACCATGACCTGCTTCGTTCGCTGACATCGATACCGAAACCAAACAACGGTATTGGTGTCGGCTAAATCAAAGAGTCGTCCATAACATCGCCGCTTTTTCCCCACTGATTTGATCTCCCCATAATAGGGGCATCCCGCCCGATATGGACACAGTACCCGAAACATGGCTGGTTTTATTGCTTCGCTGGTCTCCAAAAATTCATTCTCTTTTTTTAATACGCTCATCGCCATTACTTCCTCTCTCTAAGTTTTTATTAAAGACGCCTTTGACGTCGTAAATAATACCCTCATTGAAAGGAAACCTTCTCGACCATGCTGGTGTTTTTCCTTTATTTGCCTCTTTCCTGGCATTTTTGCCATTTTTGTTAAGTGAGTTTAATTCGCATGATTGTTGTTTTTATTGACACGTTTATTTTACCATAATGCTCAATTCGAGAACAGGCAAAATTCTTGTCATTAGCGTGTCTAACTAAATTTGCCGTTTAGAATTGAATTGTTCTAAATACACTACTGATATTTTATCGTGTTATTAAGTTATTAAAATCATTTAATATCCGCAGACGTCGCTAATCAATTCTTGTAATCCCACTGTACCGCGGTTTTTCCTTTCGGTTAATCGCTGAAACGGATTACCGATGGGTGCGGCCTTGTAACTTAACACTTTCTTAATCTAAAAATAACAGTCCCTTTACCCAGATCTCAACATTTCTTTTTGAGCGCTTAAATAGCGCTAAATTTTACCCTATGTGATTGTTTTTATAGTTCGGTAGGGGGCGTTGTTCCAGCTGGGAACCGACAGCGCCGCTTTTTATTTACTGGCATTATCGGGGTTTACAGTAAGTTGATTCGGTTCCATCCGTCCACGATAGCTTTTTATAATTTGATAAAGCAGCAATCCATAAAAAGCCAGAATAAAACTGGGCTGTCCTGGACCCGTGTACATGCCTAAACTAAAAATTTGATCAATCAGCTGCTGGTTAATGCTAAACACAAAATTAATATTAAAATAAATGGGATAGCTAAGGAGAATCAACAGAGCATAGCACAACCCCAGAAGGTTTCCCGCCAGGATCGCCTTGCTTTTAAATTTCTTAATGCCGAATACCAAAATAAATGCCCCAGCGCCCAGCACCAGATTAATCAGAATCGGAAGGATAAATACCGATAAGTTATGGTAAGACATACTGGCATCGGGTCCAAATGTGATTTCATCCCGGGCCAAAAATCTTGCGTAGTTTAAGATCCAGGGGCATAGGGTCAGGTATAAAAACGGGAGTGCCCACATTAAAACGGTATAACTCCACTGCATTACTTTATTTTTGTTGTTATGCTGTTCTTGTTCAACGTCCATTATCGACTCCTTCATTCTATACTCCTAACCCTGAATCAATTACCATCACCATGGTTCGTGATTCACCATTTGCCGGGGACAGATTTCCCGAGAAAATGGTTTTACTATGGACAAAACCATTCACCCACAAAAACCAGGGACTGGGTGCAATTTTTTCTGTTTTGTAGCTATTTGCCTCGGTTTCCAGATCCCACAACACCTGCTCATTGACAGCACCATTTTCCACCCCAATACCGTTGATAATTTGATAGCCTAGAGTAGCATCTGTCAGACGGACTGTTGGGTCGGTTATTTCCCAATTTACATAAACACCATCAATCCGCAGGACTTCATAAATTCCGGAATCCCCCGTTGAATAGCGTATCCCCAGCACGGCAGAAATCACATTGTTTTCATCCGTCTGAGGACTGCTGTATAGTGTCCCATAACCACTTTGGTTAACATTTTCCGGCAGGGTAATTGTGATTTCCTGAAAATATTGCTTTTCCCCGGTATTTTCATTGAAGTAGATCAGTTGAGGATCAGCACTTTGCGACACCAGTTGCTTGTCGTTTTTTGAATTGAATTCGATTGATTCGCCGGTCTCTGCATTGGCGATAACACCCTTCCATTCCATCAACTCCAGGGGATTAGAGTCTGCTTTTCCCTGAACCTCAAGCCCTGCTTTACTTTTTTCCATTGCTATGATTCCCGATGGCAGTAAGCCACAAATTAGAACCATCCCGATGATCAGATAAGTTTTAATTTTTTTAGATTTCATTAATTTATCTTCCGATCTTTTAGAATTTTGGGTGGCTGGTGCGTTCAAACGGATTTTTAGTTTTATCTTGTTCCGACAAGCAGTCGTTTTATCATCAGATCTGCTCTTTTAAACCTGATTTTCCGTAATTTCCCGCTGTTTCTTTTTCGTCAGTTTCATAAAAACGGTCTGATATGCCAGTTGGATGCAGTCGATCAAAACCGGTTCCGGGACATCGCCGTCAAGCAGAATCGAATTCCAGTGTTGTTTATTCATATAATAGCCGGGAATAATATCCGGATAACGGGAGCGGAGAATTTCGCCATCGCCGACCGGCAGCTTGAGGGTCAACAGTGAGTCGCCGTTCTTGTTCTCCCCGCGCATGGCAAACATCAACTCGCCGACAAAATATCGCACGGCATCCCATTCCGGCTGGTAGTCCCGGGTTGCTCCCGGCTGCTCTAAAGCTGTTTGTTCAATCAGCTGATCCCATTTTTCACACGGTTTCATTTCTATCTCCTTTATTAAAACACCTCTGACAGATTGAGGCTTATTTCTGATCGTTTGGCAATTTAGGTTCCCGTTGCTCTATGAAAACGACAAGGTCATCATACAATTAATGTAAGGTAATATCCTGTTCGTTTGGCCCTTCAATACTGTGCTCCGTGACTCGCACCTGTCTGAAATACGTTGGATCAGATAGTAAACAAAACCTCCGTCCCCTTGTGTACCACACAAACGCATATTATAATTGATCATCATCCAAACGCCCTAAGCCGCTATCTATTTCTTCTAATTCAATCTCCATTTTTGCAACAACATTGGAAATTATATTTTTAGCGTAACTCTTTACATTCTCATACATTATATTATCGAGGTTATCAAGAACAATTAATAAATCTCTAATCGTATGAATAACCAACTCCCTGTTGTTAATAATAGCGTATGCATCACATAATTCTGACAAAGTATAGGCCAAACCCATATTATTCTGTTCTTGAAGATAAAGTTCAGTAGCGGTTAGGTAAATAGAAATAGCCTCCTCGGTATTGACACTCAGTTTTAGTAAATTGCCTTTGCTCCTGAGCAGATTGGCCAGCCCAAGATTGGCTTGCTCCTTGATGTAGAGGGCTTCCGCTTGCTCATAGCCCTTTTTCGCGCCTTCGCTATCACCGAGGCGGCGGAGTAGATCACCTTTGCTCTTTAGCAGATTGGCCAGCCCAAGATTGTTTTGCTCCTTGATGTAGAGATTTTCTGCTTCCTCATAGGCCTTTTTTACGCCTTCAATATCACCGATGCGGCAGAGTAGATCGCCTTGGCTATGGAGTAGATTGGCCAGCCCAAGATTGGCTTGCTCCTTGATGTAGAGGGCTTCCGCTTGCTCATAGCCCTTTTTCGCGCCTTCGCTATCACCGAGACGGCTGAGCAGATCGCCTTTGCTCAAGAGCAGATTGGCCAGCCCAAGATTGTCTTGCTCCTTGGTGTAGAGCGGTTCTGCTTCCTCATAGGCCTTTTTCGCACCTTCGAGATCACCGACGCGGCAGAGTAGATCGCCTTGGCTCCTGAGCAGATTGGCCAGCCCAAGATTGGCTTGCTCCTTGGTGTAGAGCGGTTCCGCTTGCTCATAGGCCTTTTTTGCACCCTCAATATCACCGAGGCGGCTGAGTAGATCGCCTTGGCTCTTTAGCAGATTAGCCAGCCCAAGATTGGCTTGTACCTTGATGTAGAGCGGTTCCGCTTCCCCATAGGCCTTTTTCGCGCCTTCGATATCACCGAGGCGGCGGAGTAGATCGCCTTCGCTCCTGAGCAGGTTAGCCAGCCCAAGATTGGCTTGCTCCTTGATGTAGAGCGGTTCCGCTTCCTCATAGGCCTTTTTCGCGCCTTCAATATCACCGAGGCGGCGGAGTAGATCGCCTTTGCTCCTGAGCAGGTTGGCCAGAATAACCTGCTTCTCTGTTTTATTATGATAGTACGTGCATAATCGATCTAATACATCTTTTGAATCTGATGAGAATTGATAGTAATTGCCCATCCTTAAACAAAATTCAAAAATAAATCTTTCAGTTACTTCACTTTGATCTCCCGTTGTCAAAACATTTAAAACATTAAACACTTCAGGCAAAACCATAATCATATCATTATGGGATGTCTCATGATCTGGATTATCGTTGTATGCATTATTAACTCGGTTTAACAGGGCTTGACTCCAAAGCATCTTGCTGCGTTCGCATCCCCCTGGCGAATTCTTATTGGTATACTGAAAACAAACGCCCTTAATTGGTATTAACATTGCAAGCTGCCCGTTTCTGTAAAACGCTAAATTCGACTTGATGAGTTCCCGCCGTCCCTCATGCCATTCGTGTTCACTGTATAATTCCTCATGTTCCAATGTTTCTGCCAAAAGTTCTTCAGATATATCCCCTTTTGCAATCGAGAGCAATCCCCAAATATCGCACGCCGATGGGATATTAACGATCCGATTCCATGACATTTTTAAGGCAATGGCTAAACTGTCGTGTCTAGGATTTTGACTCTGGCTTTCTGCATCTCGCCAACGCTTAAGAACGGCGCCAATGGTAGGTTCATACGATGCCTGGGTGGCAACCAGCACGATTGCCAGCGGATATCCATCGAGCTCAACCAGCAACTCATTAATTCTGTCTTTATCCGGATATTCAGATTTACATAATTGATTAAATAGTATCCTATCATCTGGTGGGCGCAAAGGCTTTAGATTTATTGCTTCATGCTCCCAATTCCCAGGATATTCACGGCTTGAAATCAGCAGATCAACACGAATTTCTTTCAACTGGTTCATCCAGTTCGATATTTTTTTTCGCTCATGGCTGTCTTTACTCACCCCCCACCATACATCTTCCCAGTTATCCATATAGATTATGGTTTGTTTCTTATGGTTATTCTCAGCTATGTGAGAAATTAAATAATCTGCGTACTTATCAGGCATCATTGATTCGGAAAATGTTATTCCCAGCCCCTTTGCTACACAAACAAAAAATTGAGTGATGGTAGTTGCCTCTGCACAGTCTACAAAGGGCATGAAAGTTGAAGGGCTTTGAACAATTATTTTATTATAAACACCCTTGCAAAACTCCGTTTTTCCAATGCCTGGAGGTCCCGTCACCACAATGACGTTTCCGCCTTCTGAATTTAATAGGTAATTCACGGTCTGATCGACTTCATCATCACGACCAACAAGCTTGTGAAATGGCTCAAAAAGTCCCGTTACTAATGCTTTTTTTTTATACCTTTCCGAAAGCTTCGTTAGTAAGGCCTCCATCGCTTCAGCATGCATTCCAAACGGATAGCAAATACAATTGATATTATGGTGAGCTAAATGTCTTCTTATTTTGTTATATTCAAGTTTAAATGATCCATCTGCTTCTTTTAAAATCGGCGCATACAGAACAGCTTGGTTTTTAGTATCTTCCGGTAAACCGACAAGTGCAAAATGATCGAGCGCATCGGAACAGGAGCGCACAACATTCATTGTTCGATCCGATGCCAGACCGCAACCCAGAAACAACATCACTCTTGCTGAGATTAACTGTCTGATGTTGCGTGGCAGTTCTTTGCTAAAATCAATGTTATGCTTGTCATTTCCATAGACATCATCATACTGACCCTTGGTTAAAACCATGTTATGCACATCGTTAATATCACCATGCAATTTAATCAGTAACTGATGGTTTTGTTGAGCAGCTCCATCGATACGTGGTATTTCTTTTTTCGAATTCGGAAAGATGGAATCAATAGCAATATTTTCCTGCTGGAATGCCGTTTCAATAACGCGGTCAAAATTCGTCGTCATGATTGTCCCATTCCAAATTTGAGGAATAGCGGATACGTACTCCGGCATACTGTCCAGTGTTATTTTTTTTTCAGAAAAAGTCTCCTGAAGTTCTTTCAAAAACGTGTGTTTGACAACTTCCTCCTCAAGACGTTCCGCGGCTTCTTCAAATTCTCCAGCAATAAGCATTTTGCTAATTTCCGGTGCAATTCCATATGCGGTAGCAATATCGGTTAATAATTTGCTCCACGTTGGGTATGTCCATGCTGACATACCGGAACCGATAAACGGAATTACATTGTTTCTATCCATTTGTGTGCATAAACTGTCAAAAATCCCTTGATTCTTTTCATGACACCCCATTAACTCTTCAAAAGTCATATTTAGCCCCCTTCTGTTTCAGGAATACTCATTTTCGCTATATCTCCTATCATATCATTTTGTTTAATTACATGCAATAATAAGGCAAGATTATATCGACCATTTGGCAAAAAAATAAACTCACAGGATTAAGTCCTGTGAGCTGTAAAAAGTGCTCTGTGTAACGGATCACCCATTTTGTTAACACGCTTTCGCCAATATCATTATTACTTCACTTCCTTTTGGATAATTTTCATCGATTTGATGAATCATTTTTTTCAGCATTATTTATTGAATATCTAAGATTTGTCCGGGTATATTTTTAACAATAGCATTAAACATAACAGACAGGCGATCTAACCACTTTTTTGTTTTGGCACATTTCATCGTTTTTATATTTAATCAGGAGGTCTTGATATGAATCTAAAAAAAGCGGCTCTGGGCATCACCCTGGCAACCTCTTTGCTGAGTGTGTCAGGCTGCACCCAAAGCTCATCCAGCCAGACCATCGATCAAAAAATGGCTGATGTCGATGCGCGACAGAATAGTGATGGCAATTATAATATTGTTTTTGTGACTGTGGATCAGGAGCATTATTTTGACAAATTCCCGGAAGGCACCAATTACAAGGCGCGCGAACTTCTGGAGAAAATGGGAACTACCTTTGAAAAACATTATACCTGTAGCAATGTGTCCACTTCCTCCCGGTCAGTTATTTACACCGGCACCCACATCACCGACACCCTGATGATTGACAATACCGAATCCCCCTGGCAGGAACCGATCTCAGAAAACCTGACCACCGTCGGTGACCGGATGCTCTCAGCCGGTTACTACTCCGCCTTTAAAGGCAAGTGGCACATGGGCGATACCAGCGTTTTTGATGACACCAGCCAACCCGCCATGCAGGAACAGAATGGCCTGCTCGGCTATGGATTTTCTGACTGGAATGCTCAGGGTGATATTGTCGGTCAGCTTCAGCAGGGCTACATGCAGGATAGCAACATTGCCGGGGACACTGTTAGTTGGTTGCGATCCAAGGGAACTGCCACCAATGCCGCCGGACAGTCTTTTTTTCTGGCGGTTAATCTTGTCAATCCCCATGACATTATGTATTATGATACTGATACCAACGGCGAAGCCGTTCAGAACACCGGCCAAACGACCTTTGCCATCGCCGGAGCCCCGGCCAATTCGATTTATCAGACGACCTATCCAAAGGCCGCCATTCCGTCCACCTGGAACGAGCCCATTGATGCCGCCGGACGCGTCCCTGCAGAGCTTGAATATTTCAACTTATGGAACCGCCGGGTTGGTGAAATCCCCTCCGAAGCATCGCGCTGGGAAAATTTCCGCAATTATTATTATAATTGTATTCAGGACAACGATGATCAACTCGAAAACATCTTAGCTGAATTGTCCAATCTTGATATGCTGGATAATACCATCATTGTCTTTACCAGCGATCATGGTGATATGCAGGGTGCCAACGGACTCCGGGGAAAAGGCGGATTTATGTATGAAAACAATATCCATGTTCCACTGATTATCGTCCATCCCGAATATAAAGGCGGCACTTCGATCGATGCCGTAACCAGTCATCTCGATTTGGCCCCCACTTTTATTGACATGACAAATCTGCCGGATGATAAAAAAGCGCAAATCGCCGCCGGGCTACCAGGACACAGTCTGATGGATTTAATGGATGGCAGCAAAACGGAAATTAGAGAGGGCTCATTATTTGCCTATGAAATGATCTCGATGATCGACAGCAACATGATGCAAACCACTGATCCGACTACCAATCTCACAACTTATCAGATTGATTATACAAAACGGGGATTTGTCCGAGGCATTACCACCGAAAAATATAAGTTTGCCCGATATTTCTCGCCATTAACGTTTAATCTGCCAACAACTATGGAAGACTTATATGCGAATAATGATGTTCAGCTATTCGATCTGGAAAAAGATCCCAATGAATTAGTCAACCTGGCTGCCAATAAGGAAACCAATGCCGCCCTGATCATGGAACTTAACGGTCAGCTCAATGATCTGATCACCAAAGAAATTGGCGTCGATGACGGCAATGAAGCGACCACGGTAATTTCTCAGATCAACAAAACGCCAAATTAATGGGAACGAATAATAACCCCAACCCGGACGCCCGGACTTATGCGATTATGGCTAAACCCGTCGGCGCGGCCTGCAATCTTCGCTGCCACTATTGCTATTACCTGGATAAGAAAGCTTTAGTAAAGCAGCCATATCGGCTAATGCCGGATGCAGTACTGAAGGCCTATATCCAGCAGAATCTGGCCATTCACGGACAAAATGCGGTGGTCGAGTTTGCCTGGCATGGTGGGGAACCAACCCTGGCGCCCCAGGATTTTTACCGCCGGGCTTTGGCTTATCAAAACCAGTTTGGACTTGGCCGACAAATACAAAATACCCTTCAGACCAATGGCACACTGTTAGATGATGCCTGGTGTGCATTCTTTGCTGCCCACAATTTTCTCATTGGCGTCAGTATTGACGGGAATGCGTCACTCCATGATACCTATCGCCAAGACCATCACGGCGGAACTTTTAGCAAAACCATCCAAGGCATCAAGCTGCTTCAAAAACACGGCGTCGCTTACAACACCCTGACTACTGTCAATGCCGTTAATTCAAAACACCCCAAGGCGGTTTATTTGTTTCTACGCGAACTGACCGATTACATGCAGTTTTTGCCCGTGGTCGAATGTGCACCTGCCACTTATGAAGCGGCCTCCGGCCAACGGTTTGCCATGCCCGCGGGCATCCATTCCCCGGCCATGAAGCATCCGCTGACCGATTTTTCGGTGACGGCCAATGACTATGGCTTGTTTCTTAGTGAGATTTTTAAGCTGTGGAAAAAATATGATCGTGGCAAAAAACATGTCCAGGTGATTGAATCGACGCTTGCGAATCTCAACAACCAGCCGGCCGGAGTCTGTGTTCACGAAGCACTATGCGGACATGCTGGCGTGCTTGAAATGAATGGCGATCTTTTCAGCTGTGATCGATATACCTTTGAACCCTATAAGTTGGGAAATATTTTAAAAACCCCGCTGGCAGAATTAATGGAGAAGAACCGTCAATTTGGACTGCACAAAACCATGGGCTTGCCGGAAGAATGTCTGGATTGCGACGATGTCCGCCTTTGTTTTGGTGGTTGTCCCAAGGATCGGTTTCTTTTATCAAAAGACGGACAAAATGGGAAAAACTATTTGTGTGAAGGTTATAAATTGTTTTTTGAACAGGTTATAGCCGCTACGGGACGGCGATCTCACCGCACTTGAGAAAGCAAATCTGAAGTGATTTTAAAACATCTATCTAGTATGCCTGTAAAATCGACTTGGTGCTTCACTTGGTGCTTGTCCTGTT
The DNA here is from genome assembly GCA_016213825.1 of Acetobacterium woodii. Taxonomy (GTDB): domain Bacteria; phylum Bacillota; class Clostridia; order Eubacteriales; family Eubacteriaceae; genus Acetobacterium; species Acetobacterium woodii_A. The sequence continues at coordinate 187,083 of JACQZP010000021.1, forward strand.
CGACGATGGTATCTAAAACAGCGGATAGCGTGAATTCGATAAACACGCCGGAATCATTAGATTTTCTTGCCGCTTCGATTGCATCATCGTATTGCGGACGCTTCTCAAACATAACGGATTCCAAAAGAATCTCTTTTAGAATATCTTCTTTAAAGCACCTAATTTTTTACCATAAATTAATGAAGCCATCTCTCTACTGATATAGGTACCACCAGCCCCGCTCATTGCCAAGAACGGGTAGTTTACTAAATCATTGCTTAATACAACAATGGTCATATCGTCATCAATGTATTTCTCAAAATGAGACGTGTAACCATTTGGCATTGACCCACCATGGCAGATACTTTTACAATCAAAATGTTTTTTTACAAACAATCCATATCCGCATTTTACATATTTTCCGTCATGGTGAGGCTTTTGCATTTCCTTTATTGTTTGCGTTTTCAATAGTTTACCATCATGGATTGCTCGATCAAGCAAATAAAAATCACCAACCGTTGTGACCATATCACCACAAGCAAAGAACATTGATGGGTCCATATAGAACCCTTTTTTACCGTTAATATAATTATTGGCGACATTTTTTTGTTCGTCATCAATAAATCCTGAATGATTCATTTTAGCAGGAATAAATAGATAATTTTTAACATATTGGTGATAATTCATTCCCGAAACCATTTCAATGATCAAACCAAGAATAAGATAATTCGTATTACTGTACGACCATTTTTCACCAGCTGGGAATTTCAATTTATATCCTTTTACAATTTGTAGTATTTCTTGGGGGGTATGATGTTCTCCCCATTTTATTTGTTTTCTTAGCATCACGTAGTTCGGTATTCCCGACGTATGCGTTAGCAGATGATGAATTGTAATGCCCTGACCCTGGTAGACGTCTGGAAGATAATCGTCAATGTGCTGTTGTGTTGAAAGCATCACTTTTTCTGATAACTGCATAATACATAATGCCGTTATTGCCTTTGTCATCGAGCCAATCATAAATTTTGTTTGCGGTGTATTTTTTATTCCTTTTTCCTTATTCGCATATCCATATGATTCATTAAATATAATTTCATTATTTTTTGATAACAAGACATTGCCACTAAATTTTTTTTGTTTTTTAAAGTATTCATTTAAATTAATATTCATCGTTGATGTCCTTAAAATTTATTATCCAACAGCATCTTATCATTGATTGTTTCTGCACAGAAACGATAGAAATTTATAAATCGTCCAAATGGGATTATCTCCATAAAAGCCCAAACAGGATAGTCATCTTTATATTTTGCAATAATATCACCGCAATAAGGATTATTCATATTACGATAAAGCTCATTATTCAGGGTTTTTAATCGATCCTCACCCAGACTCTTAATATAATCCTCGACTAGATCATACGCATCAATATTGGAATTTTCAATCACCTTCAATAATTCTACTTTTGAGAAATGTTCAATATCAGGCGCCATATGCAGGAATGTATAACGTAGCCGCATGTCAATAATCGCAAGATCTTTAAGCATTTGAAAATCCAAGCCAATGTATTGCCCTTTAAATTTCCCATCAGGATGTTTTTGAAAATTCTTTCGATACGCAGTCAGTTTGAAATAATTATTGTGCTTTGTTAAATAATCGGTGGCCTCTTCTCTTGAAATTAGTACAAATTTTACACCTTTTTTCTCCAGATGTTCAATTTGTGAGGTTGATTCCGTTTATCTTCTTTTGTATATATTTTAATAATTTTTCCGAAAATAATAAAAAGAAAATGTACAATTGTTCTATTTCATCTACAATTATGTATATACCCCTCTATGAATTATATTTTTAAAAACAACTCTAGTCACCGTCAAACACTGCTAAGTGGTTGTTTGATAAAGCCCTATAAGGGCAGATTACTCGCTCATCTAAAGGTGGGTATCGCAATCATTGTCAAAGTTAACTGTGCCTGTCATCGAAGCTTACTAACTTATTTTAACCCTTCAATCACAGCCTCATAAGTATCAACTGGTTATCGCTACATTACCAATACAAAACTTGTTAAGAATTTCAGTCATTTCGTTCACATAATTTTGATTTAGAATTTTGTTATCTTGATTTACACTATAATCCAAAACTTGTATATTATCATATTCATCATATTTCTTGGCATCATACTCTTCCTTTTTTAATGTGGCAGTCAGAATAACTTGTTTTTCAGTTTTCTTAAAAGTATCAATCATAATTTTTTCTTTTTGAGTTGAGATTTCTCCGCTTCTAAAGCAATCAACTATCAAAGGAAACTCATGCTCAAAATAACTGTTTAACGCAAGTAGTCTGCAATAGTAGTATTCTTGCTCTTCACTACCTGAATAAGTTACATTTTTCTTAGTAAATAAATCATCGAATGTGAGTCTACCATTAGGATCAACTTCTAAAAAGAGAGTTTTCATAATATCAACAATTGCATATTTCATTTCAATTGCTTGCTTTTTTGCTTCTTCACTACTATTGTTAATTGAAGTATTTTTCTGCATAAGTGTCCGCAATTCTTCATTTAGTGAATTTAATTTATTATCAAACTCAATCCCTGATAAAATTTCTTCAGAATATAACAGTATTTTTTGCAGCTCTTCGGGAGTATCTATCAAAAGCTCTTTTAGTTTATCTTGCTCTTTATGAATATTTCTACTAATTTCTGTTATTATTTCATCTTTTTGAGCCATTTGAAATTTAATAGAGTTCATTACTTTTTGTCGTACATAAGGACTACTTGCATCAAAACTTAAGTCTCTGTTTGTATATACGATCCTATCACTTCCACAATCAGCACATATAATTTTCCCCTTTTCAATATTCCTATTTAGTGAATTCAATTCTTCAATCAATATTTCTAATCTAATTTTTCTATTTATTTCTGCTATTCGCTTCTTTTTAAAATAACCGATACTTTGATGAGTTTTCTTCATTTTATCTCTTAGCTCAACAAAAGATAAGTCGTCACTATATTTATCTATATAAATTGATAAATTAGAATCTGTTTTTAATAATTTCAACATTTTTTTAGTTGTGTTGATTTCTGTTTTGATTACTTTTATTTTTTCAACTATTTCTTTTGTATCTTCTTGAATATCTGTCAGCGGGTACCCATTCAAAGTACACAACATATTTATAAAATCTTGCTTTTTGTTATAACCATAGTTTATAATATTGGATGGATTTCTCTTATCTTGACCAACAAAGAACAACTCGTAAAATAAAGATAAGTCAGCAATAACTTCGCGTCCATCTTTCATTATTATTGGCAAATCAATAATATTTTCACTTTTTAAAAAATACTTCATTTCTGAAATAGTATCAAATATATTCAACGCTGCCCTATAATTCAACACTACAGAATTTCTATGCCTTAAAAACTCAATATTTTCTCCATTGATTTCTATTTGAGTATAGAAATAATAGCTTTCGGCAGGAAAACCACTTGGAAATATTGGTTCATTACCCAAAGCATACATTATTCCTTGAATCACTAATGTTTTACCTTTATTGTTGTCATCACTAAAGATAATATTAACACCATTGTTTAATTTATCTTCTATAAAAGCTTCCGTAAAATTACCAAATCCTGCTTTCTTAATTATCATTTTCTAAAGACTCCTTTAAAATCGAAATTAGATATATCACACTTAATTCATCTAATAGAAGTGGTATTTTTACACTTTTACTTTTCATCTCTTGATAGATTTGACGAGGTGCTTCACATTTACTATTCCGTAATATGGATATAATACTTTCAAAAAAAATCCAGAAGTGTTTCTTGTTATTTTTATTAAATATTACTCTTGATAATGCTGCATTACACTCCTGAATTATATCTTTTCTTTCTTCTTGATCATATTCTTTAATTTCTTCTAAAAACAAATTGGGGATCATTCTATTGGAAAATAAATCTACACCAACAAATCTGTTAATTATCAAAATATCTATATCATTTCTATGAATAGTTTTCTCAAATTGTAAAGCTTCCTTTGCAAACTCTATGATCTTACCTTCAATGTCAATATTTTTTAATTGCGTTTGTTTATCTCTGATTTCATCAAATATGGAGACAAAGAACGTATCTTCAATTGACACAATATTTTTGAATTTAATAATATTTTTTATGTACTCTACTTTATTCTCAGATGCAACAACAAAATATATTTTTTTGAGAAACTCTTCTATTTCAGTTTGATTTGCAGTATTACTATTTCTTCGCAAATATTCTTTTTTTAAACCTTCCGTGATTTTTACCTTATGCTTCTCATGAAAATTATCAATAGTATATATAGTCATAGTTTCATCCTGAAGATACATTTCTTTAAGCTTTGGCATAAACAAAATGAAATGTGTAAAGTCAATATTCGAAATATAGTTTTGGAACAGAGTAATAAGTGCAGTCCCAATCTTAGTCGGATTCAGTGATTTTACGTTTTTAGATTGTACATCCCATAGTTTTGTTACCTCTTGATTAGAGCCAGTAATATCATTGAAGCAGTCAACTAAAAAAGCATCTATTTCATTACTATCTTTTCTAAAACTTGAGAGATAGAGCATCGCCTTTGTTTCATATTCGTTAGCTTTAGCATTATTCCTTTCAGTAGTGCAGAACTTATACATATCTACCTCTTTCACTTTCATACCTGCAATTATTTCAAAAATTACTATCAATGTTGTATTTTATTTGCAAAGTTTTTTGATTTATCCAAATACTTCTGATTAAAATCAGTTATTGATTAATTTTTTCAACAGCTTTACTGCACTTGCTTCCCCTGCCTCATTCGTTCCCATTCCGGTGGAGATACCCCGTCCAGCGCCGGAAAGAGATCAGTTAAAAAACATCATTTGACTGCATCTTACACTTACCTCAATACCCGTATAATCGGTTCGAATGGAACTATTGTATCATTTAATGGCACCGAAAGAAAGATTATATCAACCGTTTGGCAAAAAACCAAACTCACAGGCTGAAGGCCTGTGAGTTTAAAAAACGATCCGGGCGACGGATCACTCATTGTATTGAAATGCTTTCGTTTCTACCTACTCAATATGTTCCAGAAACTGAATCTTCAACCCATTGGGATCGGTAATAAATAAGAACTTAATCGATGGTGCCGGTTGAAACGGTCCACTGTGCAGAGCAACCCCTTTGGCGTTTAAAGCTGCCATCGTTTCGTCCAGCGATTCAACTTCAAACCCCAGCGAAATACTGTCCCCGATACCAAACTCCTGGATAGTCCGATTGCAAACCAGTTCCAGTTTGGTGTCACCATCCCCTAAAAAAGCCAGTTCAATATTTGGTCCGGCTGGCCGGCGACTGTCGACTGTCAAACCGACAACATCGGTATAAAACCGGATTGATTCATCCATATCCTTAACGGTGACCGTTACCCATGATAATTTCATAATTTTCTCCTTTGCAACTAAATGCTTAGTTTGTTCATTTTATATATGGCATTGTAGCATTAAATCCGGTTTTTCAAAAGATTTAATCTCAAATTAAATCAACGCAGATTTCTGTGGGTTCAACAGAAATCTGCGTTGTGATCATTTGATTTTATTCGGTTAGAAACGACCGATGTTTCGGGCGGTCATAAAGGCTTCGGTGTTGGCACTGGTAATATCCCGGGGGGCAATTACATCCCCAACCAGGTAGAATTCCGGTGCGGAGAAATTCAGCGCCAGGGCATCGTCACGGCGGGGTTTCTGGCCCACAGCGTAGATCACCGTGTCGGCGGCCACTAATTGGTCAGCCCCGTTTACTTCACATAAAACACCGTTTTCCTGAATTTCTTTAACCTTGGTATTAAACTGAATGTCCAGACCTCGTTTGATGATTTCAAATTCCAGACCCAGCATATGGAGGAAATTGCCACCGTCATTAACCCGGTCGGACAATTCAACGATTTTAACTTTTTTACCGTTGGCAATCAGGTGCAGTCCCAGTTCTACCCCAACCAGACCGGCCCCGATGATCACCGCTTCATCACCGATGGTGTCAATGGCGGTATAAGCATCCTGGGCGCAGATGACATTTTTATTGTCAATGCCGGGGATGGCCGGTTTAACCGGTTCGGCACCCATGGCTGCAATGATGATATCCGGGTTGATGGCTTCTGCCAGTTCTGGCGTCGCAGCTGTATTCAGGCGCACCTCAATGTTGGCATCCTGAATCCGTTGTTCCTGCTGGTTCAGATAAGCATCCAGATTTTTCTTGAAGGCCACCGCTTCTTCACAGCGGAGCACCCCACCCAGGCGATCACTTTTCTCAACTAAAATCACCTCATGACCGCGGTCGACACAGGTCAGCGCAGCCTGCATCCCGCCGATGCCGCCACCGGCCACCAGCACTTTCTTGGCAACGGCGGTAGGAATGGCAAATTTCATTTCCAGTTCCCGACCGGTTTCTGGATTCAGGGCACAATAGGGTTCGCCGTTGGAAAGCTCGCTGGAAAAACAAGATAAGCAGCGCATGCACTTAATGATCTTGTCTTCCTTGCCGCTCCGTAATTTATTGGGGAAATCGGGATCGCACAGCAGCCCCCGGGCCATTTCCACCACATCGGCTTGTCCCGAACGGATGATTTCTTCCATCAGTTCCGGATCATCCAGCGCGCCGACCGTGGCCACCGGGGTTTTAACATGCTTCTTGATTTCGGCCGCATATTTGACATTGCAGCCGTCTTCCGTAAACATGCTGGGATGGGTAATCGCAAACACTTCAGCGACCTCGTGATTACCCGCCGAGATGTGCAGTAAATCAACGTGATTTTCCAGCTGCTTGGCAATCGCAATGCCATCTTCAATCCCGAATCCGCCGTCATAGCATTCCGAACCACTTAAACGGATTTCGATCGGGAAACCCGGTCCGACTTCTTTGCGGATGGCATCGCAGACAGCAATGACCAACCGAGCCCGGTTCTCGACATCCTTACCGCCCCATTTATCGGTACGGGTATTGGTAATCGGTGAAAGAAACTGGTGCAGCAGCCAGCCATGACCGGCATGGACGGTGACCATCCCAAAACCACAGCGTTTTGCCAGCCCGGCGCCCTGAGCAAATTTCTCAATCGTCCGTTCGATAATTTCTTCATCCATGGCCTGAATCATTCGTCCGGCTAGCTCACATTCTACCGGGCCATAGGCAACGCCTTTAGAAGACGCACCAAAAAAAGACAGGTCCCGATTGGCAAACATCCCGGTATGCTGCAGTTCCAGCGAAGCCACTGCCCCATAGGTTTTGACCCCGTAGGCCAGTCGGGACAGGTTGTTGCTGATATTAGGGGTATCCAGACAAATATGGGTAGCCCCGCCGCGACCCAGTTCGCCATCGACAATCCCTTCAAAGGAAGTCACGCTGGCCGCGCCGCCCCGGGCTTTTCGTTCATAATAGGCGGCTGCCCCCTCATTGAGATAACCATCGCCATTCAAATTCTGATAGCCAGTCGGTGATGCAAAAATACGATTTCTAAACAGGGTGTTCCCCAACACAATCGGGGAAAACAAATGGGGATATTTGCAATTTTTCATACGATCTCCTCTTCAACTTTGAATTTTGGCAATTGCGAAACTTCAAAAATGAACACTGATTGCTTTGCGGTCAGTTTCGCACGAAACAATTGTTACACTGTACGTCGGACAGGCTACCGCCTGTTCGTCTACACGTTACACAATTGGTTGTGGAAACTGACCGCTAAGCTCACGGTACTTCCACAATTACCTGAAAAGTTTAGTTGAGATGATTATACGTCGGCATCATCGCCCTGTCTAATAGACAGATCTGATGGGGTGATCAGAATAGCTTATGGAGGTTGTCCTGGATCAATTTAGCAATTTTGGGAATGTCGGCATTGCTGTTGTTTTTTAGCCAGGACAGGTCAATGCAGTCGATGTGATGGGTTCCGGCCAGTTCGACATAATGGATATTTTTAAAAATCTTTTCAACATAGCCTTTGGAAAAAAACGACACCCCACTGTTGGCATCGACCTTCAGAAACATCGCCTCGCAGGTGGCCACTTCATGAATGATGTTGGGCTCATAGCCATCAAGCTGGCAGCACTTGATCATGTTTTCATAGCTCTTCTGGCCATAGTCGGGATTAAGCATAATGATCTTTTCGCCCGCCACCGCCGCCGCATTAATGCGTTTTTCCCCAGCCAGCGGATGTTGGGTACTGACCAGCAGACCCAGGGGCTCCCGGCGGATCGGGATGGTCACCACGTCGCTGGATTTCTCCAGATCATAGGTGTAGGAGATCACCATATCCATGGAGCGGTTGGCCAGGGCATCGATGACTTCCCGGAAGCTGTTTTTTTCGAAGTTGAAATTCAGATCCGGATAGTGGGCCTGGATCAGGCTGACCAGCGGTTCAATAATGGTTGCTTCAATGGGGCCGGCATACCCGATGTTGATATCCAACTGACTGCGAAAATGAATTTCCCGGGTTTTCTTTTGGATCATGTGATACTGATTGACAAACTCTCGACAGGACTGGTAAAAATAAGCCCCCGCTTCGGTAAGTTCGAATTTGTTTTTTAATCGCCTGATTAACGTTACGTCCAGGTCTTCCTCCAAACTGGCAATTTGCTGACTGATGCCCGATTGTGAAACGTGCAACCGTTTGGCCGCCTTGGTAAAGCTGGCTTCATCGACGACACAAAGAAAATATTCAATCTTCCGGATATCCATTTTTGCCTCCTCTATTGAGAATAAATTGCGGTGTTTTACTGGCTATTCGATCAATTCGCGCGTCAATTCGATACTACCACATTGATCCGCGCTTAAAAAAGCGATATACGCCGCTTCACTGACGGGCTTGGAATAATAATACCCCTGTAAATGGGTAACCCCATGGTTGTCGAGATAGGTCGCCATCTCTTTGGTCTCGACCCCTTCGGCGACGATTTTAACATTTAATTGCAACAGCAGCTTGATGATATTTTCCAGAATAGCAGTGGCCTTGCTGTTTTGCTCACGGTTTTCCTGGTCGAAACAAGGCCAGATCAGACTTTTATCCAATTTCACCAGATCGTAGACCACTTCAGCCATCCGTGACAGGTTAGAATACCCGGTGCCGAAATCATCCATTGAAAAGCTGCAGCCCATCTGTCGCAGCTGGAGCATGTTCTCCTGAAGCATTTCACCCGATTCCACAAAGGCAGTTTCGGTTATTTCCAGATTGATAAAACCCGGGGTGATGTCATATTTTTTCATAATATCCTGTAACTGATTGGGAAGATCGGGATGGACGCACTGAATTCCCGAGAGATTCACTTCAATGTACTCAATCCCCCTGTCCTGAAGCGCCGTTTCTTTGGCAAAGGCACAGACTTTTTCAAAAACAATCGCCCCCAGCTCCATGATCAGGCCTTTCGTTTCGGCAATCGGAATAAACTCTTCCGGTGAGATAAAACCAACCGTGGTGGTGTCGGTTAAACGAACCAGTGCTTCGGCTGAAAGATACTGCTTCGTTTGAGCATGATAAATCGGCTGGTAGACCATTTCAAAGCCATCCTGATCGATGGCGTCTCTTAAGACAGTTTCAATGGTGGTATAGCGGAGCTTACGATTGATGATCTCCTCATTTAAGAGATGGATGATCGTATCAGCGGTCGCTTCGTTATGAGCGGCCATATAATTCATCATCTCATAGACCTCATCGCAACTATCCAGATTTTTGTAGTTATCAGTAAAAATGACATCAATATGGGCTTTAATGGCAATGGTGTATTGGGCAAACTGAATCGGCTTTTTAAGCTGCCAGGCTAACAGCTCCAATTGATCCTGGATGTCGGCCAGGGTGGCTTCGGTTAAAAAGGTCATCACATTGCTGCGGGAATGATACAGACTAAACTGCGCAGCATGCCGGATCTTGCGATTCATTTTTCCATCGCAATGGGGGCCGAACTGGAATCGTTCCTTCATCATCATCCCGATGATTTCAAGGACGTGATTGGCATTGTCATGCCCTACCATGGTTTGGATTCGTTTTAAATCATCCACCACCACACTCACCAGGATCAAGGGCTTTTCAGCTGCTTTTTTTTCATTCAGGATCAGATGAAAAGCGCGTTTGTTGAAGGTGCCAGTTTCCTCATCCATATATTCCTTGGGATTTTCAAAGGCCAGGTAGATAAACAGAATCATCAGGGTGACCGCCACTTCTGAAAAGAGCAGGCCAAAATTAAAGAGTTGAATACCACCACCGGCAATCAGCATCACGATCCCCAGTCGGATCGCCAGCCGATGGTTTTTTTGGATGGTCTTTTGATAACGAAAGGTATCGACAAAAATCCAGGCGCAATAGAAAAACAGGGTAGCGGTGAAGCCCACCACCATGGAACCATGGGCATACAGCTGCTGATCGTGGAGTTCGTAATTCAAATCTCCAAAGATGATCATCCCCATTAAAAAAGCCAGGGGCAGCATACTGCCCAGCACTTTTTTCCACCGCATCCGTTTTTGGTTATTCCCTAGAATTTCAATATACCAGAAAAGCGACACCACAATCATGATCAGTGTTCCGTAAAAGACCTGACTAAACAACCGGCTTACCGGAGGGGTGAAAACGTCCACGTAAACAGTGGCATAAATTTTGAGGACATTAAAACCAAGGTTCACCGCAGTAAAATAAAGCATCACAGTAAAGCACCGATTCGATAAAAGCGGCAGTTTTTTATTTCTTAAAAAATCCAAAAGAATGATCGTAAAAAAGAGTATCGTCACGATCAGTAACTCGATATCTGATTGAAGCATGGTTGACCTCCATTTTTTTGTCAGTTGCGAGCCTCATTTTACCATTTAAGGACGGTTCTTTTCAATAAGTTTTGTCGAAATCTGTAGACCCTTCGATTCACCCAGTTTGCTTAACTGTTTTAGTGATTGACAAATGCATTCGCAACGCTCAGAATATAAACTATCATGCGATCTCTTGCAACTATTTCCGATCATATCTTATTTAGCTTTAGTCAAGACTGTGCCCTGCCGCCGGTGTCAGATGATTAAGAATGAAGGTGCCACAATGAAAAAATCAATTTCCCAAAATGAACTCGCCAAGATTCAGGAACTGGTCGGTCAGGTTTCTGCCGACGACTTAAAGTACGTCGATGCCTTTGTTTCCGATCACCTGGTGATTTGCATTCCCAGCGTTGGCTTCTGTCAATACGCTATTCGAGCCGGGCATACGCACCCCAGCTATTCTTTTGTGGTCTTCTTTTCGACGGAACAAAATTTTATGAAAACCACCATTTCCTTACCGGAGGGCTACTATCTGGGTGCTGGTTTAGCCCCAGATCTGCCCCACGAGGAAGAAGAAACCGATACCTTTACCCGTTATGCGGCGCTGTTTATCGAGCGGGATTTTTTTGAGCAGCGGTGCCCGCACTACCTCACCACCGAGCCAATCCCGCCCTATTTCTGGCAGCAATTTCCCGTTGCGCCGGATACCATGATCGACATCAAACGCTTTATCGATGCCTGCGACCATCCCGGAACAGCGGCTGAACCCTACCGTAATGCGCTGGCCGAACTGATCACCCATGGCCTGCTGCGCGGACTTTATCCCGGCGACGATCGGGGGCAGCCGAAGGCAACCAAACTGGATGTGGCGGCGATCATCGACTATATGGAAGATCATTTCAGTGACAAATTAACCGTCGCGGTGCTGGCTCGGAAGATGGGGCTGTCCCCCTCCCAGTTCAGCCGTCGCTTTAAGCAGGAAACTGGTGCCACGCCGATGGACTTTTTTCTGGCACTGCGCATTAAAAAGGCACAGAAACTACTGCGCAGCGGTTCAAAAAACATGACCGAAATTGCCCAGGATTGCGGTTTCGGCAGCACCGCCCATTTTTCATCGGCCTTCAAAAAATACACCAAGCTCAGTCCCAGCAACTATCAGCAACTTTATCTAAAACTATAATAGCAGGATCTGACAAAACCATGCGTGTTTTTTGAAAGCAATCCGCTTAATTTATCGATATAGTAGTTGTAAGAAATTAAGATGAGGTGATCAAAATGAACAAACAGGAAATGTTAGCATTAATGAGTGCCAACCCGGCGTTTTATCTGGCGACCGTGGATGAGGATCAACCCCGGGTCCGGGGGATGCTGCTCTACAAAGCCGATGAAAACGGGCTAATCTTTCATTCCGGAACCATGAAAGAAGTTTATACCCAGATCCAAAAAAATCCCAAGGTGGAATGTTGTTTCAATGATTTTAAAAACGGACGGCAGTTGCGGGTTCGGGGGCAGCTCGAAATCGTCAATGACAATGCCCTTAAAGACGAAATCGCCAGCCATCCCAGCCGGGCTTTTCTAAAACCCTGGAAAGAAAGCGGCGAACTGTCCGATTTCTATCAAACCTTTGCGGTCTTCAAAATGACCGATGGCGTCGGCGTAACCTGGACGATGGAAACGAATTTTGAACCGAATGTGGATGTCGCGTTGTAATTTGCAGTATCCCAATAGACCCCTTGGCCTGATAGGCCAAAGGGGTCTATTTATTTGGCAGAGTTTTCTATTACGCTTGATCAAATAATCTGGTGATGATCTAACTTTTGGCAGTTAGATCGATAAACGACTGGGTATAAACGAAATAGCGATTAACTTTTGAAACAAGGAGTACATCATGGAGCGAACATTTCTCGAAATCCTGCCCTTGGCGATTGGCGCGGCCATCAGTCCGACCGGTCTTTTATTTGTAATGCTGATTTTAAGCGGCAAAGACAATTCAAAAAAAAGTGCTTTGGGCTTTGTCCTCGGCAGTACCCTGTTTTTGGCACTTCTGGGACTGATTATCTTCTTCACCGCCAAACCCGTGGTTAATTCAACCAATCACCCCAATATCACCTCCAGTATCATTGATATTGTGCTGGGCATTCTGATTTTGGCCATTGTTGCCAAGTCCGTCTTCTTTAAGAAAAAACCCAAAACCGATGATCCCAAAAAGAAAAAGAGACCCTACCCGATTATGGGTTTTCTGTATATGTGCATTAATATTTCAACGCTAATTCCTTTTATTGCGGCAGTTAAAATTATCTCCATGAACAAGCTTGCCCCCTGGGATGGCCTCGCTATTCTCCTGGTAACCATCCTGATCACGATGTCGATGATTGCCTTTCCAGTACTGATTACCTATGCCATGCCCCATGAATCTCAGAAAATTCTGGGTCCGGTGAATGGCTTTATGGCAAAGAACGGTGCAAAAATCGGCAATATCTATTTCGCCCTGATGGCCCTGTATCTGATTTACCATGGTGTTATGGGGATTCTCAAAATCGTCTAGTTGATATAACCGCCAGATTGAGCTTTTTTGACGCATTTCTTTGACTTGGTCCGCCAATCGTATCCCAAAAACCCCTGTCAGATAATCTGCCAGGGGTTTTTCAAATCAAATAAAATATTTTTCGATCGTCACTAGACTATCACAGTCCCAGATTTCATCAATAATCATTTCCAGAGTGATAACATCCAGTTGACCAATTTTTTCCCGATAGTCAACTGGTAGAACACCAAACTTTTTCGTTAACAGCTTCATCACCGTTTTAGCCAGGGCTTTCGTTTCGCCTTTTTCGATTCCTTTTTCGATCCCTTCTTCCCGTCCTTGCTCAATACCGTCTTCATAGCCTTCTTTTCTTAATACTTCAGCCAATGTCATTGTTATTTCACTTCCTTTCGGATAATTTACATCGATTTGATGAATCATTTTTTTCAGCTCGTCTTTTGTCAGCTGGGGTCCAGCGTTAAAAACATAGCGCATAAACGTCTCGAAATACTCAATCCCCGTTTCCTGGTCTTCTAGTTCATCCAGAGCCTGTGTGGCATAAAAAACGACTTTTAAAAACGCATCACTGTTACTCTTGAAAATATCCCGAAACACCGATAATAAGATCCGCAATCGGGCTTCGCCCTTAATTTCTTCATCGGAAAAGGTTGAGAGATCATAAAGCAGATACTGATAATTGGGAATGAATCGTCGAACGTCCTCGGGGAGTTCCTCATATCCTCGGATCATCTCACCCAAGCTGGTTTTTATTTTCCATTTATCCTTACCATGATAGACCACCAAAGGAATCACCACCGGGATTTTCTGATCAAGTTCCTTTTTTATTTTCTGCTCCCAGATACGCACCATATAGTTCAAAAGCTGAAAGGCCACACCCTTGCTGGGATAACTTTTATGTTCAAAGAGAAAGTAAACATAACCTTCCTGTTTGTTGATTGCGACTTGAAAAAGCATATCTGAAAAGACTTCCTGGAGCTCTTCATTAATAAAGCTGTCTTTTTGGAGTTCCAGGGTTTCCAGATCGATGATCTTTAGAATACTCTCCGGCAGATAATTTTCTATAAAATCTCGGGCCACTTCCACATTGGAAAAGGTCTCTTTAAAAAACTTGTCGTGAGGATTTTGTATCTTCATGAGATCACCTGCCTTTGGCATTATTATACTTGATTGACCTTTAAAACGCTATTAAAAAGAATCCCATTCAGGCCGGTTTTGTTGGAACTATTGGCCCAATTTATATTAAGAATAACACTAATCACTTGCTCAAGCTAAGGAATCTGCTGAAAAGAATCATCCTCAATAAGTTAAATGTGCCTAGCTACCTGCTTCAAAATCAACAAGCATCGATTCTTGTTCTAGCCGAACTTTATTTTCAATAGAATAACTAATACAATCATAGCAATCGTGAAGTTCATCTTTTGCAATGAGTGACTTTAGTTTTTGAGCGTATTTTCCCGAGATTGGAGCGGTCATTTTTTTATAATTTGCTAATTCTGATGAGTTCATTCTAAAAGGTTTTATCTCAACTAAAATTTCACGTCTTAAACGTGCTAACATGCTAAATCCTCCATAATCTATATCACTCCAATGTTCCCAAATACAGGTCTTTGACATTTTTTCTTTAATAGCAAGGAAAAACTGCTTTTTTGAAGGACTATACTGTCCCGCATGGTAAAGAACAAGTTCATCATCAGACTTGCTTTTTTGTATATATTCAAAATAATTTGCTCGATTTTCAATAGTCAAAATTCGCTTTATATCAGGTGAAATAATTAATTCTCCCGTTACCAAATCAGATATACTGATGCTACTTCCAAGTCGAAGCGGAGCAAACTCAACCACTTTTGTTGCAATCATCAGACTGATATTTCCACAAAATTCAAATATTTCAGGATATTTGACAATCCCAACCTGACGAAGTAAGTCCCCATCTCGTGTGTCATCATCACACTCCAAGTACGTTCTTAGAATACTGATGATGCGCGACCTTGCTGACTTCTCAAATTTCTTTGAGTCACCAAAACACTGTATCGAGAATACTCTTTCAGTAATTTCAATTTTATTTATACTATCAATAGCACAGATAGCTTTAAATAGCAGGTGTCGTTCCTCATTATCAGCTGGAATAGCTCTGCCAATACTACGTTTTTGATAAACTGCAGTATAAACATCCTGAAAATAGGATTTAAACCATGGAGACGACACTTGTTTATGCATTGCTAAAAGCTCCAAGCAGATTTCATCTACAACATCATTTTTAGATTTACGCCCGGCACTAGCATATACAAATTCAAGATCATCCGTATTTAACCACACTTTCGAAATGATGTGATCACGTTCGCCTTTCATCCATTCAAATGATATCAAATTCAATTCAGCCAAATCTCTTACAGCTCGATTTACGGAAATTCGCCGCTCACTTTGCTCAATATCATAATATGAAAAATCACTTTTGCCACCGTCATAGAAATGCAAAAGAATTCTACGCATTGGTAGCTTATTTTCTCTGAAAGAACTACTTCGCTCATATTTGTCAAGTAATGCCCAAAGTATGTTTCTCTGAATTTTATCACTCATATATTATTTCCTCAATTTGTTTTGGATCAAAACTCCGTACGCAAGTATGTTCTCCGTTTCTCAAAACACATAGGTTCCTATCTACAAGTGTTGCAATGTCACCCATCTTGTCAGGCGGAGCCGATAAGATGACTTGAAACTCAAACTTCCGTAACAGTTCAATACTCCTGACGATTCGTTCACCATCCATTTTTGAAAAGGCCTCATCAAAAATAATCAGTCGAGATGTTGTATAGCTTTTTTCTCTTCCCACACGATACAGTTGAGCGAAGGAAGCAAGTACAGCGATATAAAAAGGCGTCTGTGTCTCACCACCAGATTTTTTACCAAGTGTTCTTGATAACCGTTGTGATACGCCATCATTCCCTACCACTTCAAGATCAAAATCAAGGTATGTACGGTAATCTGTAAACTCATGAACACGTTTTTCGTATTCAACGCTCCCCTTTGAACCACCAGTTCCGTCTTCGTTGGTAATTATTGCAAATAAATCTGCAATTTCATCCTTATACTTCGCATTGAATTGTCCTGAAAGCAGATTATATCCCCCCTGAAGAAGCATTTCATCTACAATCATGTCATAATAACGTTTGTATTCTGATTTAGGTATAATACGAAACCGATAAGTATCTTCGCCGAAAGAGGCTCCCCGCAGTGCACCATTCAATTCGTCAATTTGGCGTTTAGCATTGTTTATATTGTTTTGCAATCGACTCAGAAAGTCTTCCTGGAATTGCTCAAAGGCCTTTGATCGAGCATCTGTAATTCTAGCTAAATAATCCGATAATTTATTATCGGTGAGCTCCAGCCATACATCATCATAAACATCATTGTTTTCTGACTTAATGTCAAAACCCATTTTATACTTTTCATTGTAAGTGCGTCGCAATTCTAGCGTTTGATCCCATGCATCCTCCTTTGCGTTTTTGGTTCTACTCTTCTCTCTAGGGAAAGCGTCGGCAATATTATCGGGTTTTCCCCTCGAAGATAATTCTTGCACATATCTAGGATAACTTATTTCCCTAATCCATTCGTCATTGTATCCGGTTACAATATCCGATTCCTTCTTTTCCTGTTCTTCAATAATTTTGGGAATGGTTTCTTCTTTTAGGTGGCGCAGTGTTTCTTCAAATTTTCCTCTGTTTTTTAAGTATTGTCGTTGTAAATTATCACGCTCTGATATATTTTCGTCCAAAGTGGTAATACGATTTTTCAAGGAATCAATAGCGCTTGTATCGATTGCTTCACGACTTTTTCGCAGTGTGGTTAAATCCGATTCAATCGTGGGGATAAACGAAAAGTTATCGGCAGCTAAAACGATATGCTCTATTTCAGGATTACTCAATAAAGTTAATGCATTGATATAATCAAGCCCAATTTTTATGCCCGTACAAACGGCGACTTGCTCCGTCAAAAAAGCAATCTCTTGTTTAACCGATTCAAGTCGTCTTTGAATAGCGCTTTGGCCAATGGCTGGTTTTTTCCAGCGATCCGGATTCATTGCCCTGACAACAAAGTTTTGATATAACATACCTTCGTCAGTCACCGAAGTCTGAAACCGTCGTAACTCGCTCACATTGTAACACTTTTGAACACGCCCTAATGTGTAATATAAGAACACTTTTACATCCAAGTCATCTGTTTCAATCTCTTCTGCCAAACTTCCCATATTTGCTGTAGGATTTAATCGTTTTAGTTTTTCAATATCGACAATACCAGTACCATAAATTGCTTGTTTACGTTTTATTGTATCATAGACTTTTAGAGCCTCTTTAAAATATTCCTGTGGCACAATGATGTAAAATTTTTGCGTATTGAGATAACCTTCAATAACATTACGCCAGCGGTCACTTTTAATTTCAGCGGTTTCTGCAACAATACGCACATTGACGTCCAACTTGGCAATTGTGCGCAAATGAGAAATCAACGCCTTCTTCAAATCAAGCACATTCTGTGGGAAACGATAAATTCCACCTTCAAGCGATTGCTGTTCGGCTAAAAGAACCGATCGCAGCCTTGCCAAAGTGTCCTGCTCATCCCGAAAATGCGACGCCAATTCGATGGAATGTCTTTTTAAATTGTCAGTGTTAGTAGAAAATTGAATCAGCCCGGATTTACCCACATTCAGAACAGTATCTATATCCACATTTAAGAGGGACTCGCTACCGTTGAGAAAGTCACGCCCTTCCATACAGATATCGCTGATGCGGAATGCTGTACCTGGTTGCAATAGGCTTATTTCCATTGATCCGATTTTTTGAAGCATTGCTTTCGTGTATTTTCGCCATGTTGAAATATGTGACGCAAGGATTGCAAGCGCCTTTTCAAATTCAGTTAAGAGTGTTTGGATTTTACACTCTTTTTCAGTGATCTGACGATCAATTGTGTCTAAAGCTTGCGCAGTGCTGTCATTTGACAGTTGCGCATATAATGTGTCTCGTTGCTCACGGAGTTTTATTAGTCGAATATCCTCTTCCGTTATTTCTTTATTCAAAACAACAAGTTGCTTTGTTACACTTTTTTCGCTCGCCAGATTTAAATCCAGTTCGATTCTTTTCATATCTGCACACGCACGATCAATTAAATAAGAATATAGCTGTTCATTGTCTCGTTGTGTGATATATCTTTGATGCATATTCTCAATTCTTTCCAACAATAAAATTCGCTCTTTGAGAACATCGGCTTCTGCTTCTAGCCGTTTATAGCTTCTGATGTTTTCTTGCATATAACTCACATCAACAGCCTGCTGCGTATCACACACAAAATCAGAAATAAATTGCTGAATATCCACATTGGGGTTAAAAGATACAGCCTTTTTAAGAATCCCTGCAAATCGATCGCGTAAACCGCCCAGTTTGCCATATAGTTTTGTTCTGAAATCTCGACCAATATCAGTTGTTTCACAATGACCTGCATAGCATTCTTTTAGGTGATTGCGCAATGCAGTAATATCCATTGGTGTATTCCCACTCAAAAATCCATTATGATGCATTTCACCATCATAAAGAAAAAAACGTTTTTGTATGTCGTTTTCTGAATGTATATCAAAGCAACACCCTGCAGTAAAGGCTCGTTTCTTTTCTGTATCATAGAATTCCAATACAATATAACTTGTAAATCTACCACCACTTCTAATATAATGAAACCCTGAATTTTCATCATCACCCAATTCGCCCATGAGATAGCCCTTTAAAGTCCGATTTCCACGTCCGCTTGCCGCTTTATTAAAAAAGTTACCGCTTGTATCTCCCAATAATATCAATTGCAAAGCATCAATAATAGTAGATTTTCCCGAGGCATTTTTTCCTGTGAGAAAATTAAGCTGCCCGAATTCAATTAATTCATAATTAAAATAATGCCAATGAATCAACAGAAGTTTGCGTAAAATTTTCATTCTAAGTCCTCCGGCTTTTCATCTTCTATCAACATTTCCAGTTCGGCATTTTCAGTTTGGAGTTCTTCTAATTCTATCATCATGTCGTTAATTCCCTGGTTGGAAATAATGGACAGAATAGATGGAAAAATTAACACGCCATTTCCTTCAGTGCTCCAAGCTGTGTTTTCGGTTTTTTGGATGATGTTAAAATGTGAAAGGGCACGTTGCGCTTCAAGCCGCTCTTTTTGTGTTGTTTTTCCTTTATTGAGAAGCCCCAGCATCCTCATCTTCTCAACAATAGACCCTGTATCTGTTGGCACAATGTGTAGATTATCGCCCTGTTCACGACCTTCTTCATACATCAATCGACATGTGTAAAGAAACAGTGTCGTAAAACGATCCATACGCAGTCGGTTGTGATCATATTCATTTATAAGTGATATAACGCCATAGTTATCATCCTTTTCCAGCTTCCAGCCAGAAACCCAAAAATAGTCGCGCATACATTCAAATAAACGATTAACCATTCTGTAATCCCCGTTGGGTTCAGTCCATTGTTTATCAGGTTTATATAAATCGCGGACCAGATACGTATGCGACAAAAGGTAATTGGCTAGCCTACGAAATTCACCTTTTTCGTAATTGGACAAAGATTCAAAAATCTCACTCCACATTGTTTTGCACCTCCTTTTTAATAATGGTCATATTAGGAATAACATATCCGTTCCGCTGAATTCTACCTTTCCCTATCTCAATGGTATATGGCGTACCTCTGTCATTTTCACGAATTACAGCCAAAATGAGTAGAATAAAATCGGAATCACTTGAAATTTCAATATTCTTAGCCTCAATCCGACTAGCACCCTCTCTAAAAAGATTATTAACAAAAGCACGGATCTTCGCAGTAGAATATCCTTTTTTTATTTGTTCCCAAAAGTATTCTTCCGCAAAATCAGTAAGGGAATCATCTAACTCTACAGTGAGCGGCGTTGTATTTATGCGTCGGCTTTTAACATTTTTATGATATAAGGACTGTGAATCAAAAAACTCCTGCCTGTTAACGCAAATGTTTTTCTCCATAATCTCAGCAAGTTGGTCTCGTCTATCGTCTCTAGTTCTCGCGTATGTCTTTAACAGTTCTGCAAGCTTCCCTTTTATAGTCTGATCTGCGGTCATCAGGTATTGGATTTTCTCAATGGAGCTCTTAGTATAGATGCTGTGTTTACGATCTATCTCGCCAACAAGGTCTCCAACTGTCTGATATGCGTCCAAAATATAATCAATATTTCTGATAATTTCTTCATCGGCTGCTGCCTCATTTTCATACTTTTTTATACTTATAGCGCGATCACGCATCGTTTCCATCAGTTTGTCATCGGCCAGTATTTCTGTTAGTAAACTCTGAATCGGAGCCATATACCGATGAACTGAGTCCATTGTCTTAATGGGATGATAGATGCGATCCGACATTTTTTTGTACTCACCAAAGTGATCCTTCAGAAGCAGATTGACATCTTGTTGTTCTACAATACTCCGAAGAAAACCGCGTATCCCATGATAAAGGGTTCGTAATGCATATTGCAATTGTTCTGTATTTGCTTTTGCAGATAAAACAGCCTCATACATATGCGACTCATTCTCCGTTTTGGCTTGTTTTAATCCGGAAAAGGTTGCAAAAACCAGAGAGTTGTATTCCTGCAGTGAACTATTTCCCAAATCGCTGAGCACTTTCATGATAGCTATCGCATAACTGCGTGGGGTGATGATTTCAATAAAAGAACCATCAAGAAATTCTTTATCAACCCAACCAGATCTGACAAAACGATTTAAAATTAGACGAGCTTTTCCGCTAAGGGTTAGTCCACCGTCTTGAATCTCATCGTCTTCCTCAAGTTCAAAAGATCTGTCCTCTAGGATTGCGATTAGAGATGAAATATAGTCGTCCACTCGAATATTCAATTCGAACTTGAACATTTCATGAAGAATCATCAGCGCATCAAAATAGATCTCCCGATTACCAGAAGATAAAACTGAGAAAAAATTACCCGGAATCACATCAAATAGTTTCAAATTATCACCTTAAATTTTTTAAATTTCGTTAAGATTCATATAACCCTTTCTTGAGTGGCTAAATATACTGGCTTGTCTGCCAATTACTTTTTCCAAGACATTTACCACACGCTTAGCACCTTGTATACGCATTCTAATTATGCCTCCGTCAACGTTTCTTCAACTCGTTTGACATACTTTTCTTCTTACTGTGCTGCAAGAAGGGGGTGAATAGAAAGCTTCTCCCTTTTTACTTATGGCTATACTAAGCTATCATTTAGTTTTTCGGTGGTTTCCTTAGTACCAAAGCTGCATTGTCTGTGTAATTGATTCGAATGGATTTATTGTATCATTTAATGGCGCAGAGAGAAAGATTTTATCTGCGTTTAGGCAAAAAAATAAACTCACCGGATTGAGATCGGTGAGTTTATCAAATCGTTAAACAGTACAACGTCATCTTCTTGACGTTTCATCAAACACATCTTTTTCGGTCAGTTTTATTATTTCTTACTTAAACACTTTCACGGTTCCGACATCATTTAAATGTTTTAGCAGCGAGAGCGCAATGGGAAATCCAAATAGACCCAAAACTCCCAGCAGATTCGCTCCTAAAAACATGCTTATTAAAGTAACCACCGGATGAAGCCCCAGCTGTCCACCGACAATTTTAGGCTCGATAATATTACGGATGATCGTCACAAAAACATACACCATCAGTAATCCCAGGGCCGTCTGATAATCTCCCTGGATCAGTGTCATAATCGTCCAGGGAATCATCACGCCGCCGGTTCCCAACACCGGTAGAATATCAAAAATGGCGATAAAAAAGGCAATCAGGATGGGATTGTCAATCCCCACAATCGACAGGCCGACCGAGAGTTCCACAAATGTAATGGACATAATCAGTGCATAAGAACGAATGACAACAAATAAGGTATTAACAATATAATTTTTGATGGTCTGGATAATCTCATTTGTCTTTTCAGAAAACTGCCGCAATACAAATGATGACAAGACCTCATAATCAACCGCCATAAAAAAGGTGGCGATCACCATCAAGAGAACCTTAATTAAAAATCCCGGCAGGGATGTCGCAAAGTCTGATAAGAATGATACAAATGTCAGGGATATGCTGGTAACATTATCACCTAAGTAATTAACTAACTGTTCTGAGGCGGTATTCAAAACATCAACAAGTGCCGGATCAATCAGAAAAACCGTCTGTTCAATCCCGTCGAAGGTGGTCAGCAGAAAGGGCCTGAGTTGGTATTCGTAGATTTCTGGCAATGCGGTGAATGTATTCGAAAGGATTGAAATCAATTTGACTCCAACCAACGCGATTAAAATCCCGGCGCCGCCATAAAATACCAGCACCAGAATAAATGATACCAGCTTATTCGGCAATTTTGTCCATCTTGAAATCGCTTTTGCTGGCCCTTTAAGCACATAAGCAATCAGAAAAGCCAAGATAAAAGGGCTTAATAAGGATATGGCATACTTAAAAATCAAGTACACGATCGCCACAACCAATAGAATATAAACAGCATTTATGATAAACTGTCTTTTTTTGTCATAAGGGGATTCCATCTTTTCCTCCAATTTTATTTCATCAAACACCCGCTGTCATTCGATTATTAACAAAACCGCTCCTCAGATAATCTGAAAAACGGTTTCCACTTGCACGATTTCTCTTCTGATATGCAGTTGCGTTGGATCTTTGAGTTTGTGTCATGATATCTTCTGCGAGCCACTCTTATTTGAACGGCCGCAAGTAATTCTACCTCATCTTACTGTAAAGATCAATTATTATATCCATTTTTGCCTGCTCTCCGGCAAATAAACTGCAGGGTATCATCGCTTATTCAATCGTTTCGTTTAGCCAACGCATCATCCATGTTTACACAAATGCCAGAGACTTTCATAATCGGAACTATTTCATTCCCTCATTTGCGATAATTTCTATATACTTTTGCCGCACTTTCCTCTATACTGAAAACGTTAAATATCATTTTATTAAAATCAAAACAAAGGAGCTCAAAATGAAAAGAAAAGTAATTCTATCCATTGCCCTTGCCCTATTAATCTGCTGTCTGGCAGTTGCCGGATGCACCACCACCAAGAAAGATGCCCCTCAGACGGAGACCTCTGATGCCATCGTGCCAACGGATTATAGCCAAAGCGCTCACTGGCTGAACCTCCCCACCGAAAATACCAAAGCGGTGGATGTTTTCTACCTGTATCCATCTGCCTGGGCCAAAACCAGCCCGAACGACCCAATTGTCTGTAACATTGACAACCCGGTTATGCTGCAGCAATCAAAACTGGCCTATGACCGACAGGCCACCGCCTTTGAAACGACAGCCAACATCTATGCGCCCTATTACCGTCAGGACGATGCCGGTTCAACCCTGCAAATGCCAGTTGATGAGCAACAGGATATTGTTAAAGGTATTCCACTGACCGACGCCACCGCCGCCTTTGACTATTACATCCAGCATTACAACAATGGCCGTCCTTTTATTCTGGCTAGTCATTCCCAGGGTTCGAATGTCATGATCTATATCTTACAGGATTACATGAAAGAACACCCCGATGTCTACAAACGAATGATTGCCGCCTATGTCATTGGCTATTCCATCACCGATGATTACCTGGCCCAAAACCCTAACCTGAAATTTGCCACCGGCGCTGGCGACACCGGGGTTATTATTTCCTACAACACCCAGGCCCCCACCATTGAAGGTTCTGACGGTGTGGTTCTGCCCACCGCTCATGCGATCAACCCGATCAGCTGGACCACTGATGAAACCGTGGCACCGGCCTCCGATAACCTGGGCTCACTGCAATTGAATTCCGATGGTTCAGTGGTTAAAAATCCCGATGGTACCCCGGTAAAAGTGATGAACTTTGCCGATGCTCAGGTCGACAAAGCCAAAGGAGTTATCATCTGCAGCACCGTGGATGTCAATACCTTTGCGCCAGGCAACGCAAATTTTGGCAAAGGTGTTTTCCACAGCTTCGACTTCCCCTTCTATTACTTTGATATTCAGGCCAACGCCGAACTGCGGGCGGCCAATTATTTAAAAGAACATAAATAAAAATTGACGCTCTAAAAATTACTGTCCCGAAGTACCGGTTGCTGGTTAATCAGCAACCGGTACTTTTTTGCGTTAATCCAAATGGCGACCAAATAATTGTACGGTTCGACCAGATTGGAATGACAAAAATATCACTGCTAAATTTCTTGAAAATACCTCTTATATAAGATACAATCAACTTTATAACAACTGAATAAAAAACGAAGGATCACATGGAGGGAATAAATATGGAAAATGCATCAATCTACGAAGTGTTACAACTGGCCATCAACCTGGAAGAAGAGGGCACAAAGTTCTATGAAAAATGGGCTGCCAAAGCACAAGGATCTGTTAAAGATACCCTAAACAGATTAGCAGCTGACGAAATAAAACATGCCATTTATTTTAAAGGCTTATTTGACGGTTTAAAAGATAAACCTCAAGTTGATTATCTGTTTGATGAAGAAGTTACTGCTTATTTTAAAGGTTATGCCGCTTCTGCAGCGTTTAATAGAGAGCAGGTAAAACTGGACACCATTAAAGATGCTGTCGAAGAAGGTATCCTGACCGAAAAAAATTCAATTGAGTATTATGAATTTTTATCTAAATATTCTAAAGAGCCCACTCAAAAAATGCTGGCAACCATTATTAAAGAAGAACAAGGCCATCTGGTCATTCTGGAAAAACTGTTAGCTGAAGTTTAAAAACCATTAACCATGCAACATCCAAGGATTGCGTCCTGTTTATCAGGATGCAATCCTTTTTTATTTATAACTTGTTAGCTAATTGCGAAAGTACCGTGAGCTTTGTACCCAGTTTCACACGAAACAACCAGAAGAAATCGCAATGCGAATTTCTTCTTTGTCGCGGGCAGTCGCCAACTACAAGCAAGCTTGTGATTGGCTCGTTGCCTTCGCGAATTTCTACACTGTACGTCGTACAGGCTACCGCCTGTTCGCCTACACGTTACGAAATCGTTTGTGGAAACTGCGCCCAAAGCAACCATTGTTCGATGATATTAATCTCACAAATACCTATTATCACCTGTATCAAACATCTTTTTCCACCAACACCGAAATCTTGGTGATATAGGCATCCACTGATTTCTCGGCGATTTCGTCAATAATGCCTTCTTTGTAGGAGAATCCGCAGATCGCATAACCTTCCTGCAGAATGGCTGTTAGTAGCTTATCATAGGTCGTTTCGGTCTCGTAGTAATCGCCTTTTAAATAGATGGTGGCATAGATCCCGGCTGGTTTTCGGAACAATTTTTCAGACTGAAGGGGTTTCGAGATTTTGGTAAAAAAATAAGCGTAACGGTCAAATTCTCCGTTTAACAGGCTGTCCCCGGAAATGATGGCCCCAAAGGGATGCCCCACATTGAGTTGTTCCCGATGACAAGTGGACAGATGGTTGTAGAGAATCGGCATCACGACCTCATGATCACTGCTATCGGCCAGATCACTTAAAATCAGGTATTCTTCCGGGATAGTTTCAAAGACAACGACATTACTGACAACTTCACCGCCAATTTTCAACAGTTTCTTTTTAGTCTGGATCATCTCCTGAATCCGCAGCAGCTCGATAATCTCCGCATTGATTTTTTCTTCCTGGGCAATCAGCAGCTTGTTTAATAGCTCCGAATTACGGTGATCCAGATAATTTTTGATTTGTTCCAGGGGCATCCCAATTTCTTTTAACGCCGAGATCACCAGAAACACATCATACTGAGCTTCGCTGTAATACCGATACCCATTTTCATCTCGTTCCGTGGGTGAAAACAGGTCGATCTCATCATAATAAATCAAGGTTCGTTTATTGGTCCCGCACATCCGGGCAAAATCGGCCGTTTTGATCCGCGAGTTAACCGCTTTTTCCATGGTTCCTCCTAGAATTTGTACTTCGCAAATAGAAAATTACTTAATTGTCGAACGATTGCCTGCTTTCCGTATAGTTTCCACCAACAATTGCGTAACTGTGAAACAAAACGGAAAGCTCATGGCACTACCTGAATTGTGTAAAATTCCGCTTGACTATACCGTTACTGTATGGTTTATCCTATCATTAATAAACATAAAGTACAATCGCAATCTTAAAAATATAAATAATGGAGAAACTTATGCCAGAACTCAGCCAACGCATTACCCAATTCACCGATTCAGTTATCCGACGGATGACCCGGATCGCCGATGCCCATCATGCCATCAATTTATCTCAGGGCTTTCCCGATTTTGATCCGCCTAAACCGCTATTGGACGCCCTGGCTAAAATTGCCTATGATGGCCCGCATCAATATTCGGTTACCTATGGTGCCAAAAATCTCCGGGATGCGCTGGCCGCCAAGCATGGCCGAGCCATCAAACGGGATATTGATCCGGAAACCGAGGTGCTGGTCACTTGCGGCGGTACCGAAGCGATGATGGCGGTGATGTTGACCATCTGCAATCCCGGTGATAAGGTGATCGTCTTCAGCCCCTTCTATGAAAATTATGGTGCCGACGCTATCTTGTCCGGTGCCGAACCGATATATATACCATTGCATCCCCCCACTTATAATTTTGACCCCAACCAGCTGGAAGCGGCCTTTCGTCAGGGAGTGAAGGCCATTATTGTCTGTAATCCCTCCAACCCCTGCGGGAAGGTCTTCACCCGGGCGGAACTGGAATTAATTGGCACCCTGGCCACCGCCTACGATGCCTTTGTCATCACCGACGAGGTTTATGAGCACATGGTTTACAAGCCCCATGTGCATATCCACCTTGCCGGTCTGCCGGGTATGTATGCCCGCACCATCACCTGCAGTTCGCTTTCTAAAACCTACTCCATCACCGGATGGCGGCTGGGCTACTTAATCGGACCGGAAATGATTGTGGAGGGTGCCAAAAAAGTCCATGATTTTTTAACGGTAGGAGCGCCGGCGCCGCTTCAGGAGGCCGCCTGCGTCGGAGTCAATCTGGGGGATGACTACTACCATGAGCTGATTGAACGATACACTAAAAAACGGGATTATTTCTGCCAGGGACTGGATCGCATCGGTTTGGACCACACAATCCCTCAAGGCTCCTATTTTGTACTGGTCGATATTTCGCAATTTCTGTCGATGAAGCGCTTTGCCGGATGGACTGATCTTGCTTTTTGTGAGTGGATGGCTAAAAAAATCGGTGTTGCTGCCGTACCGGGTTCCAGCTTTTTCAAAGAAAATATCAACCACC
The DNA here is from genome assembly GCA_016213825.1 of Acetobacterium woodii. Classification (GTDB taxonomy): domain Bacteria; phylum Bacillota; class Clostridia; order Eubacteriales; family Eubacteriaceae; genus Acetobacterium; species Acetobacterium woodii_A. The sequence continues at coordinate 214,672 of JACQZP010000021.1, forward strand.
TGATCCGGCTCCACTTTGCCCGCAGCCAGGCCACCCTGGACGAAGCCCTCAACCGCCTGGCAAACCTGACCCAACTTAATGACGTTTATTAATTTAATAATTATCTGAAAAAAACCAGTTCCATCAAAGCTCACGGTACTTACGCAAATGCATAAAACCAGATTAAGGAGAACCATACCATGAACATAAAACCTTTTAAAGTCGAAGAATGGATGAATGAATATGAGGACGGCGCGGTCTATAATCTTGCCGAAACCTGCGTCGACTCGATTTCGCTGGATCAGTTATTTGAATTAACCGGAACTGATAAAGAAACCTCCCTGTCCGAAATTTGTCGACGCCGTTTAACCTATGGCGATATCTGGGGAGCCCCAGCCTTTAAAAAAGGCATCTGCCAGCTTTATAAAACCATAGGACCTGAAAACATCATCACCACCCATGGCGCTGCCGGTGCCAACCATCATATTTTCTACTCGATCATTCAGCCCGGAGACCGCATCATCAGCGTTATCCCCACCTATCAGCAATTGTATGCCATTCCTGAATCATTTGAAGCCGATGTACAGCTGTTAAAACTCCAGATGAAAGATAATTTCCTGCCGGATCTGGCCGAACTCCGACGGCTTGCTACCCCGGAAACCAAGCTGATCTGCATCAATAATCCCAATAATCCAACTGGAGCCCTGATGTCTAAAGAAATGCTCACTGAAATAGTCGAAATCGCCCGCAGTATCGATGCCTACCTCTTATGCGACGAGGTTTATCGGGGCTTAACCCAGGATGAGGATTACAGCGAATCGGTTGCTGATCTCTATGACAAAGGGATCAGTGTCAGCAGTATGTCCAAGGTCTTTTCACTGGCCGGGCTGCGTCTGGGTTGGATTGCCACCAAAGATCAGACTGTGATGGAGACCTTCCTTTCTCATCGGGACTATACCCTGATCAGCTGCGGCATGCTGGACGAAACCATTGGCGCCATTGCCCTTAACCACGCCGAGACACTGCTGGCCAGAAGTAAAGCCATCGTTCGGGAAAACCTGAGCATTCTGGATGACTGGATTAAGACCCAGCCCCATATTACCTATCTAAAACCCCAGGCTGGCACCACGGCGTTGCTGTGCTATGATTTTGAGATGGATTCCTATGAATTCTGCAAAGATTTATATCATCAAACCGGGGTATTCTTAACCCCAGGCGAATGTTTTGAAGAAGAACAGTGTGTCCGGATTGGCTACGCCTCCGACAAGCAGACCCTGATTGATGGATTAAACGCCTTGGGCAACTATTTGACGAAAATTACAATTTAAATAAAACCATCCATGCCCGGCTTAGTTTTTTTACTTCATCGCCACCTTCGCAAGCTCGTTTCCGTCTAATCACAAGGCCTTAGCCAAAGCTGAGCCATATAAATTAAACTTTTGCACTTTGTCCATAAAAAAAATAACTGGATGTGATTAATTAAAAGCTAATTGGTTATATAAGTACCAGAGTAAGATTTTTAATAACTTTTATGGAAACTATGCTGTTATAAGTAATTGCTTAATTTAAACGAATCGAATACGGTTTGCTTTGCTGTCGATTTCCACAAACTGGCAACGAGGCTCACGGTACTTTCGCAATTGCCTGTAATGAAAGTTAATTTGTGAGGAGAACGAGTTATGTATACAAAGTTAAGAGAACATAAAGGCACGAGTCTTTTGATATTTCCTGATAATTACGTCGTCGTTGATATTGAAACGACCGGTTTTAATCCCAAAGTCGATGAAATCATCGAGATTGGCGCTGTAAAAGTATCTGGTAATAAAATCACCTCCATCTATCAGTCCTTAGTCCGTCCAAAGAACCCTATCAATCCCTATATTTCAAATCTCACCGGTATCACCAATGAGATGGTTGTCGAAGCGAATCCCATTGAGGTGGTGCTGGAGTCCTTCCTCGCCTTTATTGGCAGTACGATTCTAGTCGGTCATAATGTTAATTTCGATATCAATTTTTTATATGATCATTGCGAAGCGCATCTGCATCATTATTTAAAAAATGACTTCATCGATCTGAAAGAGTTGTTCAGAGAAAAGCAACGTTCCGGCGACACCTTTAAGACCACCTGTGAAAAATGTGCCATTCAAAACACCAATGCTCATCGGGCTCTTTCTGACTGTCTGGCAACTAATAACCTGTATCAGTCTTTGAAATTGCATAATGGTTCAATTGCCTGTGTGGAAGAATTGGACACCCTCACTTTGGCATCGGAATTTAAAACCAAACATTCCCCCTACAAAAAACAATGCCAGCTCAAAAAAGAAAACCTCGGTGCGATTGCTCAGGTTTCTTGAGCTGCTTCACCAAATCCAAAACGATGCTCAATTGATGACAGAAAAATAAATAGCCATCCCCCTAACTGACGTCTATCTGTAAATTTACAGATAGACGTTTTTCAGGATGATGGCTTTTTTTAATATCAGATAATCGATAATTGCGAAAGTGCCGTGAGCTTTGAGCTCAGTTATGCTCTTTGAGCCTTTGCTTCAATAAACGCAGCGGCTGCCTTTGGACCGCCGGCTTGTTTGAAACTCTCCGATAGTTTCTTGGTATTATTAACAAACGACAGATCGTTTAAAACCGTGTTTACCGCGGCACGCAGCTGCTCGGGCTGACTGCTTTTTAGTTTAACCCCGGCACCCAGTTCGGCGACCCGATTGGCCACCATCCCTTCTTCACTATGAAGCGGAAATAACACCATCGGGACGCCAAAATAAATACTCTCATTAACGCTGTTCATGCCACAATGGGTAACAAACACTTCGGACTGCTTAAGCACCGCGAGCTGATCGACCCGGGATGTGACTACAAAATGATCGGGAATTTCGCCCAATTCTGAAAGATCGGTTTTGTCGCCCACCGACATCACCACCTCCAGGTCTTCGTCTTTAAAAGCCAGGAGACAGTTTTTGTAGAATTCTGCATTCTGATTCAAAACCGTTCCCAGGGAAATGTAGATCCTGTTCCGATCGTCTTTAGGCTCTGGTGCAGTTTCTGTTGCTATAATCGAGGGACCCACAAAAGCATAACAGTTTGAGAAGGTTTCAGCCATCGGTTGAAAGGCCTTTGAGGTGTAGACAATGGTGTCGGTGAAATTATCATTCTGGATCAACGCAATAAAGCTTTTAACATCATACCCGTAGTTTTTGAGTTGTCTAATTTTTTTATTGATTCGGGGCAGCCCAGTGAACATCGCGATCATTTCTTTAAAGCCCCGCTTCATCAACCGGGCGGTGTGTTGATTAAAGGCAAAAGTGGTGGTTGAACAGATAAAGGGGATCGCTAATTTCCGGGCAAACAACTTTCCCCAGAAGCAGACCGAATCGGAGACGATACAATCCGGCCTGAAATCCCTGAGCTCTCGGCAGACCTGCTGATCCATGGCTATGGTAGTATCCACCACCATTTCAATCAGCGCGGCAAAATCCTTGCCGGCTTTTTTCTCCAGTTCCTCGGCCGAGATGATCGGCAGATAGGCGTCGCAACTGACAAACTGAGCCCCGGCCGCTTCAATTTTTTCCTGAAATTCGTTAAACGAATAATACCAGACCTGATGGCCGTGGTTGACCAATTCCTTAATCACCGGAATAGTTGGATTGGTATGACCATAAGCAGGAATCGAAAAAAAGACAATTCTACTCATTATTTCATTACCTCCTGAAATTTGGTATTATGTATCCGTATTCGACTAGTAACCATACCGACCACATCTCTTGAGAATATTCAGACACAAATAGGTAAGCCAAGGGGATGGGGTTTTTTTCTGGCCAAAATCCCAGGGTTTGCATTTAAGATAGATGGATTCTGGGGTAAACTGGCACTGATTATTAGCTTTTGCTTCCAACATACCAATCATCTCCTGAAACCGACGGTCCCTAAGAGCGAAGCTAAAGTGACTTAAACAGTCGGTAACAGTAAGCAGATCAAACCAGAGTGCCGGTGCTTTAAGTTTTCTGAAATCCGTTCCCATATAAAACATATAGGGATGAGATTCCCAACTGTTTTCCCATTGAAGAAGGAGTGATTGTACTGATATCCGAGCCGCTTCCGATTCGGTGTAGTCCGGGATCATCAAGAACAGTCTGAGCATGGCTAAGTTAGCATAGGGGCAAGGGTCGCTCTTTTTTCCTGGCCCTCTAAACTTGCCCAGTTCCTTTGAAACCGCACAGGGAAAGCCATTGTCACGCTGGAGCCCAACCAGATAGTCAACCCCCTGTTTCACCTGTTCTTGATAAGATATCCCACTCCGTATCAAGGCTAGCAGCATTAGTGGAGCATCACAAAAAGACCAGCCCAATGAGTCTTCCCCTGTACCACCGTAATGTTTAGGCACATTGGTCAAGCTTTTGTAAACACCGTTCTCATCTTTATTGGCAAGAATCTGAGCGATAGCCCGGTCAATTTCGGCAACTTCCCGATTCAGACCAATGTCCATTAAAAACAATAGCTTGTGGATTGGCAAATCCGGGTTTTTATGATTGGTAACCAAAGTTCCGTTAAAGTCTGCCACATCACTCAATAGCTTTTTAATTCGGTTGTCGTCTAAAACCTGTTTTTTTAAATCTGCAAGCTCATCCTCGTCCTGATTCATCAGATTTTTACGGGTAGCATATTCTACATAGGGTTCACTTGTTAAAAGCCAATTGATCGCTTTCATTGAGACCTCCTGTTTTTTTAATCCTAACTACCCATATTGTATCACTAAACTAACCGTGACAAAAGATGACAACATAACTATCTTATTTTCAAGCTTTCTAACGTTTTAGTTCTGTTGTTTATCAAGCAGTCATTGTCCTTACGATTTCAGAAATGTGTTAAACTTTTTCTATCTTCACTCGTAACGAGTCCTCCTTTTGTCTTGTATAGTTGGAAAACCCATTATTTATTTTAACAAAAGGAGGATTTCTTGCATCTAAAGATTTATTCTCACCGAGAATACCGGTGGCGCAATAGAAATCTGGAGTTGCTTATCCCCGGAACACCTTCAGCGCCCGTTTAACATCTCTCTCCATGGCCATCCGACCAATTTCGACCATTTCATCAAAACGCAGGTCTTGGCCGGGGTTTTGATCAAGGTGCACCTTAACGGCCTGACCACCGGCCAGGGACATATAGGTAAAATAATTGATTTTTGAAATCCCGGACTTGATCGCTTTGTGGAAGTCACCCGCACTCACTCCAGAACCGCCGTGCATTACCAGCGGCACATCCACCAGTTTGTGAATAGCCGCAATGCGGTCAAAATCCAGACAGGGTTCGGCTTCATAGACCCCATGAGCGGTGCCAAAAGCGATGGCCAGAGCATCCACCCCGGTCGCCGCGACAAACCCTTTGGCGCTTTGGGGGTCCGTATAGCACCCTTCTGGGGTCAGCACTTCTTCATCCGTATCCGCTTTGCCGCCACCTTCAGGACGAAGCACCCGACCCAGCTCCGCTTCTACCGATACGCCCAGATAATGAGCCACCCGGACAATTTCCCGGGTATTTATCAGATTTTCATCGTAAGACAGCTTGGAGCCATCATACATCACCGAGGAAAAACCCAGTTTCATGGCGTGCAGCAAATAGCCCAGGTCTTCCCCATGATCGAGATGGACGCAAACATCCACGCTTGCCTGATCAGCCAGTCGGATCATCACCGGTCCGATAACTTCCAGTGGGATCATCTGCTCATGAATCTGGGCGTGCATGATAATTACCGGTTGTTTCAAGGCTTCTGCCGCTGCGATCACCGCCTGTATGCTCTCCAGATTCGGCGTGTTAAACGCCCCAATGCCATAACCATGCTGATGGGCAGCTTTTAAAATCGAAGTCAGATTAACACGCATGGTCGTTCTCCTTGATACTCCGGCAGGCCACTACATCCACACCAGTGCCGCAGACATTCGGGATAACCACGTCCCCCATCCGGCAGGGCCCGGTGAGTTTCGTCTGGCGAATGGTGTTCATGGCCAATGCCATCTCTTTTTTGGGGATAGGGGCCGCGGTCTTTACCGGTAGCAAAAGCAGTTTTCCACCACATTCCACCATAACCGTGCTAGTTAAGGTTCTTTCTGGTGTGATGATCTCCTTTTGCGCGAATTTTTCACCGCGTTTACAGCCTTGTCCCTCCACATTAACTAAAAGGCCATCCTCCAGAAAAACCGTGACCACGCATTCTTTGGGGCAGGTCGTGCAGCAGACTTTTATTGCATTTTTGTTTATTTCACTCATTTTTAATTCACTCTTTTTTATTTCATTATTAAATTTTACTGTTTTTATTGCTTTCTGATCGCGACTCATCCGTTTACCGCCTGAACCGCTACCGTTATCGGTTGTTTTGTATAACTGAGATGAATCATTTCTTCCGGATTAAGCGCCACCATTTCCATGACGCTTGGCTTAAAGGCGTGGGGTTTGCCCTGATAAAGGATCTTGGTTCCGGCCTGGATTACCACTTCAGCCTGATCCAACGGTTTGTTCACCCGAAATAAAATCCGGGCGGCGTGTTGTAACGGCACGGTCAGTTTTGCTGGCACGGTATAGCTGACATTTTCTCCCGGACTCAGCGACAGCGTCGTTCTGGCTTCGACTGGTCTGGCTTCATTGGTAGACTGACGATTTGTTTGCTTGAGGACATAAGCCGCGGCCGCCGCTCCGGCCTGTTCGGCTTCCAGCGTGACGTTATCCACCAGATCGTGAACATGGAGGACGTTTCCACAGGCAAAGATCCCCGGCTGATCGGTTTCCAGATCTTCATTCACCAGCGGGCCGTTGGTGCGAGGATTCAAACTCACCCCGGATTTTTGAGACAGCTCATTTTCCGGAATCAGCCCAATGGACAACAGCAGGGTATCACAGGGTATCACTTCCCGGGTTGCTTCAATCACGTTGAAATTTTCATCAACCTTGGCCACTTCAATGGCTTTCAGATGGGGATGGCCGATGATCTTTGTAACCGTGGTCGACAAATGCAGAGGGATCTCAAAATCATCCAGACAGTTTTTGATATTCCGGTAGAGTCCATTGGCATAGGGCATCAATTCATAAACCCCCAGCACCTGCATGCCTTCCAGAGTCAGCCGTCGGGCCATGATCAGGCCGATGTCGCCGGAGCCCAGAATGACGATTCGTTCCCCGGGTTTACGATTTTCGATATTGACATAGCGTTGAGCCAGCCCAGCAGTGAGGACCCCGGCCGGGCGTGAGCCGGGAATTTTTATGGCCCCCCGGGTCCGTTCGCGACAGCCCATGGCCAGCACAATGGCCCCGGCGTTAAACAGCAGCATCCCCTCATCATTCATGGCTTTCACCTGGCGTGCCGGGGATAAATCGATGACCATGGTTTTTAAAAAAACGTCGATATCGGCCGCCGCCACCTGATTGATAAATAGCTCGGCGTATTCCGGCCCGGTGAGCTCCTGTTTGAAATAGCTGAGACCAAAACCGCTGTGGATACACTGGTTAAGAATGCCCCCCAGTTCGTCGTTGCGTTCGATGATGGCCACGGTGGCCCCTTTGTCTTTGGCTTTCAGGGCTGCCGCCATACCAGCCGGGCCACCGCCAATAACCACCACATCATAATTTAACTGTTTCATTTCGCACCTCCCTTAACCGGTCCGCAAAGTAGTCGCGAGCCCTGATCTTCCAGGCAGATCTCATCCACAGCCAAACCCAACTCCCGGCTCAAAATGGCAATGATCTTGTACTGGCAGAACCCGCTCTGACAGCGTCCCATCCCCGCTCGGGTGCGGCGCTTAACTGCGTCCAGGGTGTGCGCCGGAATCAGCCCGTGGATGGCATCGATGATCTCACCCGCGGTGACGGTTTCGCAGCGACAGATAATCTGTCCGTAAGCTGGGTTCTGCTGGATCAGGGCATCCTGTTTGGCAACGTCCAGCTCACTAAAGACAATCTGCTTCTCCCGGTAAGGATTATAATCCGATTTTGGTTTCATTTCCAACCCAGCATTATCCAGCAGATCCCGAACCTGTTCGGCAATCGCCGGAGCCGAAGCCACCCCTGGGGACTGAATCCCGGCGGCGTGAATAAAACCTTTAACCGTCTGGGATTCGGCAATGAAAAAATCATTGTTGTTATCCAGTACCACCGGCCGTAGCCCGGCGAAGGTACGGATAATCTTACCGGCGTCGAGTTCCGGCAGGATCTTATGCACCCCATCAATCAGGGCCTGAATCCCTGGGGCATAATTGTCAACCGCTTCTTTATCATCCATCATCGTAGCGGTGGAACCGACAATGGTGTTGCCATGAACTGTGGGAATGCAGGCAATCCCCTTGGTGTCCGGTCCGGGACAGGGAAACATCACTGTTTGGGGCTTAATCTTCATGTCCTTGTCAAACACCAGCAGATCCCCGTGTCGGGGTTTCATCTGATATTCTTCAATTCCCAGCAGCTTGGCAACCGCGTCAGCATGGTTGCCAGCGGCGTTGACGATATAGGAACAGGCAAATTGCTGATTGGCTGTGCTAATCCGAAAACTGCCGTCGGTTCTTTTTTCAATGGCCGTTACCGGCTGATTGGTCAGAATATCCACGCCATTGGCCTTGGCATTTTCAGCAAAAGCGATGGCCACCTCAAAGGGATCAACCACCGTGGCAGTCGGAGCATATAAGGCCTGTTTGGCATCCGTGGCCAGATGGGGCTCCCGGTTGTGCATCTGTTCGGCAGTGATCATCGCCAGATCCCGGACGCCGTTTTTAATGCCAAACTCCAGCTTGTGCCTTAACACCGCTTCATCGGCAGCACTAAACCCAATCACAAAGATTCCCGGGTTGATGATCCCGAAGTTCAGTTCTTTGGCAAGTCTTGGGTAGCTGTTAGCGCCTCGGACATTGATCTTGGCTTTCAAGCTGCCGGGGGTGGGATCGTAACCCGGGTGAACTACGCCGCCATTTCCTTTGGTGGCCCCGATCCCGATATCGGTACCCCGTTCCAGCAGGGCAGCGGTTAATTTATATTTTGAACATTCATGGGCAATGGCCGTCCCGGTAATACCGCCCCCAATGATGATGATGTCATAATGATTCATTTTCTTTTCCTCTCATTTATGGTGTTAATGGAGTAATAAAGTGCTATGAGCTTCGCTACTGGTTTACGCGAAACAATTTCTACACTGTACGGCGTACAGTCTATCGACTGTTCGCCTACACGTTACGAAATTGTTTGCGAAAACCAGCATCAAAGCAATCTAAAATCGTATCTTAAAATTATGTGAAAACGTTCTGTAGAAGCAAACCCTGTCTCCTACTAGCAGTCAATGGCTTACCGCATCAGCATCCCGCCGGTGGCATCGATGGTGGTGCCGGTCAGGTAAGACGCCGGTTCCGAGGCCATAAACACGACGATGTTGGCCACATCCTCCGGCTGAGCGACCCGGCCAATCGGAATCCGGCTTTCGTAATAACCGGGATTGGCTTCAATATTGCCTCGAATCATGTCGGTATTGACCACCCCCAGGGCGATACCGTTGACGGTAATCCCTTTGGATGACAGCTCCCGGGCCATGGAAATAGTCAGTGCCACCATCCCCGCTTTGCTGGCGGCATAGTGGGCGTGTCCGGTGGTGGAACCATTAAAGGCCGCCTGAGAATTGATATTGATAATCCGTCCCGGCCGCTTCTTGGCCAGATTGATTTTAGCAAAATACTGGGAGGTCAAAAACGGTGCAGTCAAATTGACATCCATGGTCTGCTCCCAATCCTCCAAGGAAATATCCTCAATCCAGCCAGTCAGCCAGATCCCGGCGTTGTTGATCAGAATATCCAAATCCCCCAGCAGCGCGTCGGCTTCTTTCATCATCACCAGCACATCATCCGCGTTTTCCATGCTGGCATCCAGCGGAAAGGCTTTGACCCCCAGCGCCCGAGCTTCCTCAACCACCGCCATCAGCTCAGCCGACTGGCTCCGGGCGGTGACGACCACATTGACCCCTTCCGCCGCCAGCCCCAAAGCAATGGCCCGTCCCACACCCCGGGAACCCCCGGTGATGATGGCGTTTTTTCCTGTTAGTTTCAAATCCATTTTAATCTCCTATTTTCATTATGACATAGGCAATTGCGAAAGTGCCGTGAGCTTGGATGCATCAGGGTGAACACGGCGTCGCCTGTCCAATCCTGCAGCATCCAACAGATTAACAACTAATCGGTACCCACTTTCATCGCTGTTAATTTAAGTCATGCACTCGCATCAAAGCCTCCATGAATTAATCCTAATACTCGTCCCAGATCCCGTCCAGGGCATTGATCACTTTCAGATAGCGGTTGTATTTCTTTTCGTACAGATCTTTCTTTTCCAGATTGGGAACTGCAGTAAAAGCGATTTCGACCATCACGTCCGAGGCCGCTTTGAAACTTTCATAGGCACCCGTAGCAACCCCGGCACAGATGGCGGCACCCAGAGCCCCCAGCTCGGTACATTCGGTCACTTCGATGGGTAGCTGCAGAATGTCAGCAAACATCTGCACCCAAACCCGGGATTTGGCGACCCCACCGGCAATCCGAATACTCTTGGGTGCTTCCCGATAGTTTAGCAATTTTTCAATATGATACTTATGACTGAAAACAATCCCTTCATAAACGGCACGCAGCATGTTGTCGCGGTTATGATAGCTGGACAGTCCCACAAAACAGGCCTTGGCATTGATGTTGACATTGCTGGCATAGAGAAACGGCAAGAACACCACCCCGCAATCTTCATCGGATACACAATTAACACAGTTGTTGGAATACTCATAGACGTCCTGATTTTTAAGGTCAATATCCCGAAGAATTTCGGTTAGAAACCATTCCAGATTGCTGGCGGAGGTCGGACTGCCTTCCAGGATCATCCAATAGCCGGGGATGGTATAAATGGAGGTCATAAACAGATCCTTATCAACCACCGGTTTCTTGCTGATGTATTCGTTGATGCTCCAGGTACCGGCTACGACACACATTTTATCCTCATCAGTGATCCCCACCGCCATCGCCGAGGCATGAATATCCATACAACCACCGGCCACCGGAGTCCCTTCGGCCAAACCAGTCAGGGCAGCCACTTCTTTGGTGATGGTGCCACAGACTTCTCCGGAATAACGCAGTGGCGGCAATTTATCATAGATGCTTTCCAAGCCCATGTCTGCGAGCAACTCCCGATCGTATTTTACATCCCGGACATTCATCAGACTTGACCCGGACATATCGGCGATTTCCCCATAAGCTTCGCCGGTTAAGCGAAAGCGGATATAATCCTTGCACATAAAAATCCACTTGGTTTCTGCCAATACGTCCGGCCGATATTCCATAAACCATTTCAGCAGCGTGGTCGGCTGTCCCGCCCAGACACTTTGCATGGTTTTCGGCAGGATTTTTTCAAATGTCCCGTCACTCAGCCATTTGATGACAAATTCTTTCCCTCTTACATCGGTTGAGATCATCCCATTATAGGTTTGACTGCCGTCGGCTTTGACCAGATACATCCCATTACCGTGACCAGTGGCTGACAGCCCGATGATCTCACTCCCCTGGATACCCGCTTTTTCGATGACCCCTTTGATGGCTTTGATGTTGGCCTGCCACATTTCTTCGATATTGCGCTCTGTAAACCCAGGGGCTGGCTGATACATGGCTGTTTTGGAACTGGAAATGGCGATCTCATTTCCCTTCAAATCATACAACGCCGCCTTAATCATGGTACCGCCATTGTCCAGACCCAGTAAATATTTTCCCATTTTGCAACCTCCAGTTTATCTTTTTGAATTTTAAACGATTTGATAGCGTTTTGTTTCCGGGTTAATGCGATTCGCCCCTACAAATTTTTTACATTACGGTGTGTTTAGTAACTTCCTGAATTACCCACGGTTCACTAAAAAAAGTCCTGCTTAATAAATGCGATACAATGCATCGCATTTATTAAGCAGGACTCACACAATTACCATCCGGCACATTTTATTTTGTTTTATTTTAAATCAATGATACCAATCAATAATACCAATCAAAAACCAATCGATTAAATATTACCCTACCACAGCGACTTGTCGCTAACCGTCAAGCCTTTAAAACCGCATGCCTTGATCTTTTCCATCATTTCCCGGTCCCGAATAAAGCCACCCGCCAATAACGGGATTTTTGCCACCGCTGTTAGTTTTTGATAACAATCCAGCGCCATAATTGCCGGCAAAAGCTCAACGCCGTCAACTCGGGAACACTCAATAATTTTCAAGGCTGTCTCAAACGATCGCGAATCATGCAGAAAAAATCGTTGAAAGGTTACCAGACCACATTGTTTAGCCATCCCCAGCTTGCCGCTGTCGGTTGACATTACCCCATCCACGTGGTAATAATTTTTTAGCAGTTTCATTCCCACATGGTCTTTTCCAAAACCACCCAGCAACTCCATATTGATCAGTGCCTTTTTATCTTTAGCATGAACCAGCTTGACCAGATCCTGCAGATTGGCAATGTGGGCTTCGGTAAGCAAAATCACCTGAGCCTCACTGTTAAGGGCGATTTCCAAGTCACCCAGCCTGCGGATGGAAGGAATAATTTGAAATTCTGAAAAATCAGTCCAACTCATTTTATCTCCTCATTGACTAGATCATAGCATAATGGAAATGAAATCGTCAACATTTTTTTAAACAGCAATTTATCATGTAAAAGCGTGATAGCTACTTATCTTTTAAAAACTCACCGACAATGGTTTTATAAATAAGGGGCTGTTCAATATGATGCAAATGTGCTGAGCTGGGAATCACCGCCATTGATCCCTGGGGAAATTCCATTTGAAAATCTTTCACCATTTTAACACCGGCTTCATCATTGTCCCCACAGGTCAGCAGCACCGGCACGGGGATTTCATGAAGCCGGGGCATCAGGTCAAACCGCTTTAGTTTGCCGTTGACGCTGAACTCGCTGGGTCCCCACATGGTTAAATAAACATCCATATTCAATTTACCGAAAGAATCCATCACGCTATCCGGCCAGGGATCCAGACGACAGAGGTAATTTCCATAATAGACCTCGGCTGCCTTCTCATAGGCTTCGCCAAATTCCTGATTTTTTTCGGCTTCAACGATGATCTTTTGAATGACTTCCGGGAGATTTGAGATATTCTCCATGGCACATTCCTCCCACAATGGGGTGCTCAAATAGGGAGCCGAAAGAATCAACGCTTTGACAAACTGCGGCCGCTTGTCCAACATATAGGCAGCAATCAGACCACACCCCCAGGAAAGTCCCAGCAAAATCACTTCACTGAGCTGCAAACCCTGAATGACGGCATCCAGCTCAGAAACAAAGTATGCCAGGGAATAATCGTCATGATCATTCGCTTTTTCAGATTTTCCGCTGCCCAGTTGATCATAAAAATAAACCGGTCGCCCTTCGCTGAAGTCGGCAATCGTATCCGGGATGCTCAAAAAACCCGGTCCGCCGTGAACCACTAGCAGGGGTGTTTGCTGCGACGCTTCTCCATAAACCGAATACCAGATTTTCTTTCCTTGATAGTTAATATAATCTTCTCTCATATTGAATTCTCCTTATTTATCTAAATTGAAGGTTATTTAAAACCTAATAAAAATTGAACATTATTTGCTTTTCGTGCGAATCTGAACGGAAAGCTCACGGCACTTTCGTATTAGACTTCACATTACCCCATTTTATATTAAATTAACAAACGTGATAATAAAATTAAGCTACTAAATGGCGTATTTTTAACCATTTTCATTCTACGCCTTTACAAGATCCTAAAAAAGTTATAGATTATCATTAATGTTTAATCCAAACGATCATTTTATAATTAATTTAAGAGGTGTAAATTATGAGCCGTTCCTACGACGATAACGATTCTCGCCGCCACGATCATCACCATGGTCTGGTTGGCAGCATATTGGATTTTGTAGAAGACGAAGATGCCCTGAAAATGAGCAAAAATCAGCCCCAGGCTGCCATACAAACGGACACCATGGTTTGCAGTCACTGTAAAACAGTGATTCCCGCCCATTCTAAGTTCTGCCCGGAATGCGGTTTCAAACAGACGGATGCCCTGCACTGTACCAACTGCGGTTCAACCCTGGCCGCTGATTCAAAATTCTGCTTAAACTGTGGGCAGAAAGTCAGCCAGTAAATTCCCAAACTCCAAAAGGCTTCTATCAAAAGCGTTAAACAAAAAGTTGTAATTCGAGCAGATCTGGGAATGCCATTGCGCACTTCTCAGGTCTTATTTCTGTTTCCCAGAATTGCCAGCTGATCGGTCCGTGCTGTTTCAGGTTCGCAGCGTCGCCACGATCCGATCGGTATTCAGCAACAGATCCAACGCATCCAGCGGGCTGTTTACCACAATATCCGCCGCCAGCAAAGACTTCACACAGCAGCCCTCTTTTCCCATCACCACAATCGATAAGCGACTTTCGGCAAACATTTCCCAATCATTATTGCCATTGCCAATCGCCAGATTGGTCGTTCCACCGAGCTTCTCAACAAAAGCCTTTTTCTTTTGGGAAATATTATCTTTTGAAAAAATTTCGATGGTTAGCGGCAGTTCCCCGCATTGCTCCTGTACCAGACCAAAGGTATCCGCGGTGAGAATATGCACAGCCACTCCCCGCTCCGCTAACGCCACCAGTCTTTTTTTAAGCCCATCAACCAGATAGCCGTCTACTGCCAGGGTACCATTGTAATCAAAGGTCACATGCTCCACGATGATGGGCTCGTGCCCGGGAATTTCCAGATTTATCATAGTTACCTCACTGTTTATTTTTTTATTATTATTTCTAAATAGGTAATTGCGAAAGTGCCGTGAGCTTTGTGCCCAGTTTCGCACAAAACAATTTCTACACTGTACGGCGGACAGTTCGCTGAACTGTTCGCCTACACGTTACAAAATTGTTTGTGGAAACTGCACCCAAAGCAACCATTGTTCGATTTTTTTTAATTTCGTAATTACCTATATTTCTAAATAAAAGTCAACTAAGCCAATACCTCATTCGGTGATTTTATATCCTATGAAACGATCAGGTAAATAATAAACAATGGGATCATTTTGATTAAAAACTGCAAATACAAAACCGACGCCTTTTTATAGGAGACATCATAAACCTTGGCAAAGCCCACAATCAGCAGGTAGATCCCCCAAATATTGAAAATATTCAAAAAATTATAGATGAGCAACGAGACAAAATGAAAGTTCTCAAACTGGAACAGCCCAATGGTTTGAGGAAAGATCAGAAAAATCACCCCTTCCACCAGCGCCGGAAAACTGGCCAATGCCAGGATATAAAAAGCCTGCTTTCTCGTGCCGGTGCCGCCCATTTTTTTCATAATCAGATTAAAAACAACGGTTTGGATGAGTATCAGTAAATAGACACTAAAGCTGCCCATCAGCATCGAAAACAGCATGATGGTGCTCGAGATGACCGGGGCTTCTGGATTGAACATTTCATAGATGGTGGTATGATAAAACAAATTGGCCACTACGATACCATCAACAATCCCGATCAAAATCAGAATGATCATTGGGCCGACAATTGAGATTTCCCGATTTCTCACGCTTTCAAAAAACTGCTTTGGATGGATGATTAAATCGATTATATTTCTCATTTCTTCTCCCATTCACTTCAATTCATAGGCAATTGCGAAATGCATAAACGACGAACACTGGTTGCTTTGCGTTTAGTTTCCACAAACAATTTTGTAACGTGTAGGCGAACAGTTCATCGAACTGTCCACCGTACAGTGTAGAAATTGCTTCGTGCGAAACTGGACACAAAGCTCACGGTACTTTCGCAATTACCTAACTTCAATTCAAATTTCTTTTCAGATCTCTTTTTAGTCTGATTCTAAAACAATCACTGTCGCTGTTTTTTTTCGGCAATCCTTTTTCAGTCGGTTACACAAAACCTTACAAGCGGCCGGACTGAGTCCCTTGGGTGGGGTGTTGACAATCATCAGTTTGGGTTGACGGATTCGGGCCATGCCATATTCCAGCCGAATGTACTCGGCATCGGTGAGGTCTGTGATCCGGGTTTTAAGTTTATCCTGTAACCCCATCATTTTAGCCACCTCATTCAGGTTAACCCGGTTCTCCCGGAAATGGAGCAACAAAGCGATTAGGACCGTGTTTACCCGGGTTTTCGAATAACGCAGATGCGGTTTCTCAAAAATAATGGCATATTCCTGTTTGCGCAATCGCTTTAACTGTTCCTGTTTACTACTGGTAAAGGTTTTTCGGTTAAAGATCAACCGTTCATTGGGCTCCAAATTCAGGCCAGTGATTTTTTTAAGAAATGCATTTTTTTCATTTTGAGTACCAAAAGACTTTTCTTTATAGCCGTTCTTTTCGATCGCAAAGACCCGCTTACCGCTCTTTCTGATCTGTAACAGTGAGAAATCCCGGTAGCTGTCCAACGATTCGCCAGATTTTTTAAAGACATCCAACATCGCCAGCGTCATCTCATTGACCAGGGCAAAATCTTCCAGCGTGAACAATCCGCTTTTTTTATTGACCAGTTCTAACGCTCCAAACACTTCCGTTTCATCAATACCCAGCGGAACCGCTATTTCCGAGGTGATCGTGATGCCCATCGCCCGATCAACGCCATTAAAATGAAGCTGATACTGTTTGGAATCCCTGATAAAAAGGGGCAAACCATCGAAAACACACTGCGCCGCAATACCATATCCAGCTCTCAGTTTCAGTTGGTACAAATCCTCTGCTCCCGGGCTTTTGATAATCAGCGGATAGATATATTCGCCTTTATCATCCTTATCTTTTAACCAGATAATCGCCGCCTGGGCTTCGGTTACCATTAGCATCTCATCCAGGGTGGTGCTGAAAAGCCGGGGTAATGAAGTAATTTCTTTGAGTTTTTCCTGAAAATTTGCCATACACTCATCATGGGTCAATCGTTTTTCAGCGGTATAGTCCTTAAAAATCCGGGATCTCAGTTGGCTGGTGGTTTCCCGAATCACCCGGGTACCTTCCAGATTTCCAAATTCGTCAAAATTCACTTCTTCAAAACCGTGGATGTTTAGAATCCGTTGCGCTGCATAGCGGTTCAATGGTGCAGTCCGGCTGATGTAAGAAACATAACTGGCTTTTCGGGTAGGATCATTGGCGTGGACAATATATTCAAACCGATCCGTTTTGAGGGCTTCTTTTTGAGTTTCAGTCATGGTGTACCAGCAATAGGGCTGGGCGTTGACGCAATAGGCATTGGTATTTTCTTCCAAACGGTTGATATACACATAGGTGGCCAGATTTCCGCCTTTGGAATGGCCCAGAATGTTGCGCTCGCCTAAAATTCCTTCCATCTGACGGTCATAAAAGGCCATCGCCTTGTGATGATGCGTGGTGACAACGCCTAATGAAGCGATCAAACAACCAGCCCAATCCAATATGATGCTGGACGGATACATCTGCTCGCACCCGCTGAAAGACACGGCCGCGTTATTTTCGCTATCTTCAAAGGCAAGTGCCACAAAACTGGTTTTATTTTTATCGGCAGTATTACCGAATTGACCATAATTATCATTCATATATCCGGTGATGACAACATCAGCCAGGTTTTCACTGGAGGCATAAATCCGTCGGAAATGAGCCTGCCTGAGCCGGGCCACTTTCCGGCCATTTTGAGACCGGCTGATAAACCCCGGAAAAACCGAATAACCACATTGATCCATGAGATCGATGTACTCGTCCAGCTTCATCGGTGTTTTTCTGGTAATCCGGTTTTTGTATTCAGGTGGCAGATGAAAATAGACCATTTCAAGCAATAAATATTTTTCCACGTCTAGCAAGTTGCTCATTTTCAGACTCATCGAATGTCCCCTTTTCTTTTTGTATAATAATGAGGTAATCACAAAAGCTTCGTGCACATTCCGATCCATTTCGCAAATACCTGTCTATAATGAGAAATCATATCATAATAATTTGTAAAATAAAAGAATCGGAAACATTTATGGCAACTTTACTGGTAATTTTTTTTAAAAATTTGATATTTTTGTATTTCTCGTTGCATTTGCAACAGTCATTTAGAAAATAGTGTAGTATGATTACGTCATCGTTAAGTTAGAACGACAAAACGTCGCAGCAAACAATAATTCCCGATAAATGAAATTTTTATCAGATGAATACGATTAACACGAAAAGAATTGATTTAAAAAAAGAGGTAAAATGGTTTAACCCGCTTTTAAAAGGGTAATTCAATAGTAGTTATGTTTATTTACACTGGTTATTTCCTGTCAAGGACAGGTTATACATAAATCTATAAAAAAATATTTTACGAGAGAGGTAAAAAGATGAAAGATATGTTTTGTTTTCAATGTGAACAAACGGCCAAAGGAACTGGATGTGAGGTCAGCGGAGTCTGTGGTAAAACACCTGTTGTTGCCGGAGATCAGGATAAATTAATCGGTGCCTGTATTGGTTTAGCCAAAGCCGTTCAAAAAACGGCTGCTACTGAAGCCACCGATGCCTGTATTAAAAAAGCCTTGTTCACCACCGTTACCAATGTCAACTTTGATGATGAAAGCATCAAAGCGATGGTCGCTTGTGTCGATAAAATGAAAGCGGATCTGGATCCTGCTGCCGAAGATTATGATATGGCAAAATTGTGGGACGACAATGAAGATATCCGTTCTTTAAAAACTTTAATCCTGTTAGGTGTTAAAGGGGTTGCTGCCTATGCTCACCATGCCGCAATTTTAGGCTACAAAGATTCTGAAGTTGATGCCTTCTTCTATGAAGCATTAGTCGCCGTTGGATCCGATTTGGGCATGGATGCATTGCTGCCACTGGTTCTTAAAACGGGTGATATCAATTTAAAATGTATGGCACTCCTTGACAAAGCCAACACCGAAACCTATGGCACCCCAGTTCCGACTGAAGTCCCATTAACCATTGAAAAAGGACCATTCATCATCATCACCGGCCATGATTTGCATGATTTAAAATTATTGCTGGAACAAACTGAAGGCAAGGGCGTTAACATTTACACCCATGGCGAAATGCTACCCGCTCATGCTTATCCAGAACTTAAAAAATATTCTCACTTAAAAGGAAACTTCGGTACCGCATGGCAGAATCAACAAAAAGAATTCGCAGCTGTACCAGCTCCGGTTCTGTTCACCACCAACTGTATTATGCCAGTAAAAGATTCCTATTCTGACCGTATTTTCACCACTGACATGGTTCAATACCCGGGGATGATTCATGTTGGCAAAGAAAAAGACTTTGCCCCAGTGATTGCCAAAGCACTGGAACTGGGCGGATATCCTGAAGACAAAGAAATGACCGGCATCAATGGCGGCAAAACGCTGTTAACCGGATTTGGTCATGGCACTGTTTTAGGCGTTGCTGACAAGGTCATCGCCGCTGTTAAAGCTGGCGATATCAAACACTTCTTCCTGGTTGGCGGCTGTGACGGCGCTAAAACCGGACGTAACTACTACACTGAATTTGTTGAAAAAACACCAGCTGATACCGTTGTCTTAACACTTGCCTGTGGCAAATATCGCTTCAACGATCTGGATCTGGGAACCATCGGCGGCTTGCCACGACTGATGGATATGGGCCAATGTAATGATGCTTACTCAGCCATTCAGGTTGCGGTTGCCCTAGCTGGCGCCTTTGAATGTGACGTGAATGAATTACCACTGAGCATGGTATTGTCCTGGTACGAACAAAAAGCGGTTTGTATCTTACTGACATTATTATCACTTGGCATCAAAAACATCTTATTAGGACCATCATTGCCAGCCTTTATTTCACCAAACGTATTAAACGTCTTGGTTGAAAACTACAACATCGCTCCTATCTCTACTCCAGAAGCTGACATGGCAAAATTACTGGGCTAATCCCAACGTGTATTCGGTACCATCGAGTTATTCTGAGGCTATCGTACCGACCAATTTTTAATCATTTGTACCCAAAGGGCAGGCCCTCTGCTGCGGGATCGGACAGTCTATCGACTGTTCGCCCTGATGCAAACAACTCGATTAATAATTGTCGGCACTAGTATAGCACGATGCTTATTCAGTTTGGCACACTGATGGTACCTATTTAATGATAGTTTAGATACTAATAAATTTTTAACATCATCTAGCAAATTGAAAGTCTGTCAAAGATCCCCTGAAAAGGACTTTTGACAGACTTCAATCTTTATAAACTGATTAATTCGAAATCCACCCCAGTACCGACAATTGTTATATCATGTTGTGTGCCTCAAGGCGAACAGTTGCAACTAAGAACTTATTTTCAGTATTCTCTAATTTTGCAACTGTACGAATTGCGCGCATACAACAGATTAACAATTGGTCGGTACGGTATTTTAACACAAAACCAAAAAACTTGAAGGAGGACTTGTTTATGGGTTACCAAACTACAGCGGAAAAAATGAATGCTATTTTTTCTGACTTATCAAAAGACTACCTTATCTATGCTCCCAAACGGTTTGTGGGCGATGGCACCTTTACTGACATCGACACGATCCGTTATGGTGAAATTACTGATCTTTCAGAAATCGAATTTGCCGAAAAATCGGACTATTCGTTTAAAGAGGTCTTACTCCCTATCTCTGAAACGCTGTTTTATTTTACCGAAAATGAAATGAAAGAAGCGGATGCTCCTAAAAAAGGAGCGATTGTGTTCTTACGCAGCTGTGATCTGCACGGTCTGAAACGGATGGATACTATTTATCTGGAAAACGGCGCGGTCGATACTTATTATAAACGGTTGCGGGACAATACCAAATTTATTCTAATGGGCTGCGAAAACTCCTTTGAAAACTGCTTCTGCGTTTCCATGGGCACCCAGAAAAGCGACGATTACGACGCTTATTTAAAGGTTGACGGCGACACCGTACTGGTTGACAGCCACTGGGATTACCTGGATACTGCCCTGACTGGTGCAACTCAAACGCAGGTGATTGCAGATTCAGTTACTGCCAACGATACTGTCGTAACGATTCCGGAAACGGTTCCTCAGTCCCTGTTTGACGCCCCGTTCTGGGAAGAATACGGCAACCGCTGTATTGCCTGCGGACGCTGCAACTTTGTCTGTCCCACCTGTACCTGTTTCACAATGCAGGATATTTTCTACACCGACAACGGTAAAGCCGGCGAACGGCGGCGAGTTTGGGCTTCCTGTCATGTGGATGGCTACACCGATATGGCTGGCGGTCATGCGTTTCGAAACGATAAGGGTCAGCGGATGCGCTTTAAGGTGATGCACAAAGTCAACGATTATAAACGACGCTTCGGCACCCATATGTGTATCGGCTGCGGTCGCTGCGACGATGTCTGTCCCGAATATATTTCTTTTGCCAATTGCATCAATAAGCTAAATGCTTTAGTGAACGATTCTGCAAAGGAGGAAAACTAAATGACTGTGCATGAATTAAAATCAGAAAATCCATATATTCCTTTTCTTTCGGAAATCACCGAAGTGATTAAACATACCGAAATTGAGTTTACCTTCCGGATGACCTACACTGGCGATGTGAAACCGGGACAGTTTTTTGAAGTATCGCTGCCCAAGTTTGGGGAAGCTCCCATTTCGGTCAGCGGTATCGGCGACGGCACGGTCGATCTGACGATCCGTAAAGTCGGCAAGGTTACGGATGAAATCTTTGAAAATTATGTGGGTGATACCCTGTTCCTACGGGGACCCTACGGCAACGGCTTTGACATTGCCAACTACAAGGGCAAAGAAATTCTGCTGGTAGCTGGTGGCACCGGTCTTTCGCCGGTCAAAGGGATTGTCGATTATTTTTCGGCCCACCCGGAAGACTGCAAAGGCTTTACCCTACTGGTTGGTTTTAAATCCCCCAAAGATGTCCTCTTTAAAAAGGATTTCGAAGCATGGGAAAAAAACATCAACGTCATCATGACCGTGGATACCCCGGAAGACGGCTACTGCGGCAAATGCGGACTGGTTACCCAGTATATTCCCGAGATCCCGATCAATAATTCGGACGAAGCCGTCGGCATTGTGGTCGGCCCACCGATGATGATGAAATGCACCATCACCGAGCTTTTCAATGTGGGTTTCAAGGAAGAAAACATCTGGATCTCCCAGGAGCGAAAAATGTGCTGTGGCATCGGTAAATGCGGACATTGCAAGATCGATGATACCTATATTTGTCTGGACGGTCCGGTTTTTAATTACACCAAGGGAAAATTTTTAAAGGATTAGGAGGAGCGCCATGTTAGATCTGAATACGAAGAAGATAAAGAAAAATGCCTATCGCGTCACCAAGGTTCGTGGGGAAACCGCCTCCCGAGTCCGAGTTCCCGGAGGATTATTAACCGCCGAGCTGCTGCCGCTGATTCAAAATATTGCCGAAACCTATGGCAATGGCCGGATCCATTTAACCACCCGTCAGGGTTTTGAAATCCCGGGCATTAAATATACCGATATGGACGCCGTTAATGCGCTGCTCCAGCCGATTATTGAAAAACTTAACATCAATCAGGAAATCCCCGGCAAGGGTTATACTTCCGCCGGCACCCGGAATGTTTCGGCCTGTATCGGCAGCAATACCTGTCCTTTTGCCACTTATAATACCACCAATTTTGCCAAGAAGATGGAGCAGGAAATCTTCCCCAATGACCTTCATTTTAAGGTAGCTTTTACCGGCTGCGCCAATGACTGCATCAAAACCCGAATGCATGATTTTGGCATCATCGGCATGACCGAACCGCAGTATGAAAAAGAACGCTGTATGGGCTGTCAGGCCTGTGTCAAAGCCTGCAAGAAAAAATCGGTTGATGCTTTATCAGTGGAAAATTATCGGATTGTCCGCAACACTGAAAAATGTGTCGGCTGTGGCGAATGTGTCATCAACTGCCCCACCCGAGCCTGGACCCGCAGCCCGGAAACCTACTACCGGCTAGTAATCATGGGCCGCACCGGCAAACGGAATCCCCGACTGGCTGAAGACTTCCTGGTCTGGGCCACTGAAGACGCGATTATCAAAATCGTCAAAAACACCTATGGTTTTGTTAATAACTACATCGACCGGGAAGCTCCCGGCGGCAAAGAACACATCGGCTACATCATTGACCGTACCGGCTTTGCCGAATATAAAAAATGGGCGATGGAAGGCGTCGAGCTCGATCCCCGCACCATCGTCAAAGGCCCAGTTTACTGGAGCGGCATTCACTACGATTGATCTTAATAATTTTTCAACTAAAAACGACCTAATCTTTCGAGATTAAGTCGTTTTTTTCTGTTCTTATTGTTTATAAATCAGAGACTAAGCTTTAGCAATTTCTTTGCCAAAATCGATGGCCAATGCCTGTTGGGCATCATCGGGGTTCCACTGATTGCGAAGGCCCTCGTTGATGATTTCAAAGCCGGCGCCGGTCAGCCATTCAGTTAACACCTTGGTGGACTCACCGCTCCAACCATAGCAGCCGAAGGCGGCGGCTTTTTTGTTTTTAAACTTCAGCTCTTTCATCAGATGAATAAAACCAGCAATGGAATGGAGAATGCTGCCGCCAATGGTCGGCGAACCGATCAGCACGGTCTTTGATTTAAAGACCTCGGTAATCAGATCATTTTCATCACTCTTTGATAGATTGAAAACTTTGACCACCACATCCGGATCGGTCAGGCCAATCCCGTCAGCAATTTTTTCGGCCAGGTTTTTGGTGCCGTTCCACATCGTGTCATAGATAATGGTAATCTGATTTTCCTGATAATCCCCGGCCCACTGGGCATATTTCTCAACAATTTGCATCGGATTGTCATTCCAGATAACACCATGGCTGGTGGCGATAATATCAATGGTCAGATTAAAGGCAATGATTTCGTCCAGTTTCTTTCGCAAGATGGCGCTAAAGGGAGTGAGAATATTGGCATAGTATTTCATGGCTTCTTTATACAAATCACACTGATCGACCAGATTATTAAATAATTTTTCAGTAGCATAATGCTGGCCGAAGGCATCATTGCTGAATAAAATATTGTCTCCGGTCAGATAGGTGGCCATACTGTCTGGCCAATGAAGCATCCGCATTTCCACAAATATCAGTTCTTTGCCATTCCCCACATCCAGCTTATCACCAGTTTTAACCACATTGAAGTTCCAGTCCTGATGATACTGACCCTTTAAAGACTTAACGGCATTCTCAGTACAGTAAATCGGCACATCCGGGATTCGCTCCATCAGTTCCAGCAAGGCACCACTATGATCCACTTCGCCATGATTGGCGACAATATAGTCGATCTCATTTAAGTCGATTACCTGGGCTAAATTTTCTACAAATTCTTTGGCATAGGGCATCCAGACCGTGTCGATTAAAACCGTCTTTTCTTCCTGAATTAAATAAG
Organism: Acetobacterium woodii; assembly: GCA_016213825.1. Taxonomy (GTDB): domain Bacteria; phylum Bacillota; class Clostridia; order Eubacteriales; family Eubacteriaceae; genus Acetobacterium; species Acetobacterium woodii_A. The sequence continues at coordinate 239,023 of JACQZP010000021.1, forward strand.
AATTGTAGGTGGAGCCATGCTTGGTTGAAAATTCATTGCCATGAAACTGCTGTAGCTCCCAATCCACTTTGCCAACCCAGCTCACATTGTTTTTAATTAGTTTTTTCATTATCGTTCCTTTCATATCAACATCAACTTAGCGTCTCCATTCAACGTCTATTAAATGATATACCCTAAATTGCTGTTAATAACCGTTTCTCTCAAACCCCTATTAACAAACAAAAAGACTTCTATATCACAGCCTATAGCTATAATACAGAAGTCTTTTTGTGTGCATTTCATCTTAATGCGGTTGATCAGCTCAAATTGCTTTCGTTTTCCGATGTCGTTGGGGCTGAGACAATTGCGTCTGCCTGATTCCGGCTTAAAATAATTCCGATTCCCAGCCAGATAATCACCCCATAAGTAAACAGGTTCTGGGGAAACACCGGCACCGGGTAAATATTTACAAAAATGATCAAGGCCAAAGCAATGATCGCCCCGGCTGGCATAATCAGCCGGACGCCCCGCCAGCTGCGATTTTTGTAAAAGTAGACCATTGCGCCAATTGAGGTAAAGATATAGGCAAGCAGTAACGCCAGCGTCCCTGTAATGGCGGCATATCCGGCCAGTTTAATGGCCTCCAGACTAAAGCTGACTACAATCATCATGGTGATAGCGGCGACAAAAACGTTTAGTCCCACATAAGGGGTATTGTTTTTAGCATGGATCCTGCCAAGAGCAGGGGATAACATTCCATCCCGGCTCATGGTAAACAGCACTCTGGCCCCGGCATTGACACAGCCCAGGGTACTGGTGAAAAAGGATACCGACATACACAGCAACATCACAATTGAAAATTCGGTTCCCAAATATTTGGCAATCAGGTCACTCAGCGGAGAATTACTGCCAGTAAATGCGGCCATTCCCTCGGTTGTCAGGCCAAATCCGATAACCTGGACATAGGAAACCAGCACATAAAAAATTCCAGTGATGATGATCCCGCTGGTAATTGCCAGCGGAATGGTCGCCTTCGGATTTTTGCTTTCGTCGCCAAGCGCCGATGCGCCCTCAAACCCGGCAAAGGCCAGAAAGCCGAAAACCGATGCATAACCCAATGATGACAGATTGTTGTCCCCCAGAGTAAAGGGTACCATGCTCAAACCAGCGGTCTTTTGAGAATTGACCAGAATAATCCCGGCAACTAATAAGATCAGCCCCATGGATACTATTTCAATCAGTAGCATCACCCAGGTGCTTGTTTCGGCATCTTTATGGGCCAAGGCAAAGATTAGTCCCATTAAAAATAACCCGATGAACAGCCAGTGTATGGCTACCCCAAAGATACTCAGCAAGATTTGCAGATAGGTGCAGGATACCATAATACAGCTGACACCGAGGACTAAATAAGCTAACACAATTAGCCAACCCGAAATAAAACCAGCCCGTCGCCCCAATGTTTTTTCGACAAAATAGTAGACTGAGCCAGCCGAAGGAAAGGTCTGGTTCAGCTTCACAATCGAAACCGCCACACACCCGACAATCAACAAGGAGACCAGAAAAACCAGCGGCACCGACGATCCGACCTGAGATCCGATCATCCCCGCCGTGATTGCAATGGAGGCTGATGGACCCATAATGGCCACTGATAATGCAATTGTTTGAAAAACATTCAAGCTGTCTTTTTTTAGCTGATCTCCAGACATCGATTTTACCTTTCTGATATTAATAATCCATTTTTGACAGCTGTTTTAATCGCGGCACTTTTACCATTGACTTCCAATTTTCGGTAGACATTCTGGAGATGGGTTTTGACCGTGCCGGGCGCAATATACAATCGATTGGCAATTTCTTCCCGTTTTAATCCCTTGGAGGTCAGTAATAACACCTCATGTTCTCGTTGAGTCAAACAAACCCTGAACAATTCACCATTTTCCAGGCTCTGCACATAAATTTCACTAAATGACAACAGTTTTTGGACAAAACCATCCTCCGGCTGACGGACGAGAATATTCTTGAGCATCTCAATGAGATGTACTGCGTTTTCAACAAAAGGCATGACAATATTGTCCGGTCTGGCTTCTGCCAATGCCAGCTCAAGTGCGTTCACCCCGGCTGCCATGCCATAGAGGTGGTATTTAGCAATGGCATCAAAGATCCCATTATGGATAAACCCCAATTGGTTATGATAGAGTGAAAAATATTCGACAAAACTTTCCGCCAGAACTTCGAGTTTCACGAAATTCCGGGAGGCAGTCACCGCCTTACCATAAACCAGGTAATTAAAGGCGACGCCCTGATAAAAAAGATCTGCCGTGGTCATATCACCAACTTGCAGCCAAAATGGGATTTTTTCAACCTGATCCAGATTTGCATAGAGATAGCCCTTACATATATCAATCGTCGTATTATAAACAGGATTACTGACTTCGGTGATTTCTTTTTCCAGTTCCCGGAATCGGTTGAGCGCATCATTGATATGTCCCTGTAAAATCATCAGCCGGATTAAATTAAAGTTGGCGCAAATGATAATGCTATACTGATCTTTGGTCCGGGCTTTATAAATCGCCTTTTCACTGTTTAATTCAGCTTCCGCCCATTTGCCGGTTTCCAACGCAAATTCCGCCCTGGCCAGGTATTCCGATCCGGTCCCATTGCCGTTGGCGTATCTGGGGTAAACCGGAAATTTTTTAATAACCAATTTTGTTGTTGTTTCAAATTCGCCCCGATCTCTGAAATAATTGTATAGGAGGTGCGGCGAGCCAAAAGTAAACTCGTTTTCGCGCTGCATGATATAAGATTGTTCTCCATTTAGCAGCTCGATGATCAAATCATTTCTGGCGGTGGACTCTTCAAGATGATTAAAGAAGCTGAACTTTCTGACAATATTAAGCTCTGCCAGCATCCGTTTTTTATCTGGTCGGACACGCTCCTCCTGATTCAGGAAAAACTGTTCGAGTTCTTCTAACTGTCGACAGCAGATGATCATTGTTTCATCGTCTCCCCTGAGCAGCGAAATCAGAATGTGCTGCAAATAAGCGAGCGGGTATTGGTGCAGCACGTCCACCGGTGTTTTGGCAAACAGCTCGGCAGAACCATCAAATTCGGCGAGCTCATTGCGGATGTTTTCAGGATTGTTCAGATGCTCAAGCACCCTTTCGTAGTCACCAGCCTGTTTAAAATATGCATAGGCTTTCGGGAATTCTATCTTAGCAAGATACCACTCCCCCAGCCGACTGTACAAAGCGCTTCGTTCTGACAGCGAAAACTGCTGTTTTGTTCTTAGAAAATCAAGCAGCACATAATGGATTTGATAGGTTTTGTTGAGTTCATCAAAATAGATAAAGGAGTTTTCCTTTTTGATCTGGCTTAGAATCAGGCTGGCCTTTTCTTCTCCGGTAATAAACTGCGCCTGATCATCTGTAAATGTGTCCATAATCGACAGCTCAATCAGAAAATTTTGAATCGCATCATCATAAACACTAAAAAGCGTCTGGTTGATCAGCTCGTCAATGGTCATATTCATCCCCACTGGAATCCCTTTTTCGAGACCAAGCAGCAGCATATACGTCAGGGTGATCCATCCTCCGGCATAGTCACTAATTTTCTTCAGATCTTTATCAGATATCGTTTCGATCATCAGGAGGCAATAGTCCCGGACTTCAACTTTTGTGAATTTCAGCAAATCCTGGGTGATCAATTGGCAGAATCCCTTTGCCACCAATTCGGCACTGTTTAAGTGAATCGTATTTCTGGTGATCAGGATAAGATGAAAATTTTCGATTCGTTCTGAGACAATTAATTCCACCAGACGATTCAGCGGTTCGCTATTGGTCAAGTGGTAATCATCCAACACCAGCACTATTTTATCATCATTAACCATGTCACTTAAAACCGAAACCACCTGATCCATTTGGGGGACATCCACGGGAAAGCCAAGATGCTTTAATGTTTCGCCACTAACTTGATTATACTTGCTGACTTCGTCCGAAAACTTATTCCAGTAATAATCGATAAAACCACTCTCATGTTGAAAAGTTATCCAAATGGGCTTAATCGCTGCTATTTCAAGAAAATTCCTGACGGCGGTTGTTTTTCCATATCCCATGGGCGCTTCAACGATAGTCAGCGGATAATCGTATAAATTGGCTAATATGTCATTAATACGTTCTCTATTTAAAAATTGTATTTTCACGCATGTCTCATTTCATTATTTGATTTCAATATTTAAATTAAATTAAAAAATAAAACTGTATGACTCTATTATAGCCGGGTTTTTTACATATGTTAAGTTTTTTTTAAAGACATCGTCTTATTTATTTTGATGATATTATTATGCTACTTGTATGATTTATTGCTGATCCTTCAATAAATTCTGAATCTGGAAAGCGGCCCATTTTAAACAAAACGGGCCGCCTCAGGCTTAATTTTATATTATAACGCTGTTAACCCTCAATATTAATAATAGCATCGGCCCAATCTTCATAAAACAGGGCCTCATGAGATACCAAAATTAGGCTGCCTTCCCATTTGATCAGCTCCTTTTTTAATACCTCTTTAGCATCGGCATCGAGATGATTTGTCGGTTCATCGAGGATTAAAAAGTTTGCTTGGGTCAGCATCAAAATACAGATTTTAACCTTCGCCTGTTCCCCACCGCTCAAGGTGGATACCCCCTGGAGCATACTCTTTGCCTTTAAACCGCACTGCGCCAGATACCGTCGCAACTGGCTCTGAGACAGCTTGGGATAGACGTCCGAGACTACCTGGATGGGAGTCTGCAATGGATATTCCCAGTTAAGATCCTGTTCGAAATAACCCACCTTGATGTTATCGGCAAATTTAAATTTCCCGGAAATCGCCGGAATCTGTTTCACCAGAGTTTTAAGCAACGTCGATTTGCCGATCCCGTTAAACCCGGTGATAACAATTTTCTGACCTGATTCAATTTTAAAATTAAGTTTTCCTAACAGCGGATAATCATAACCAATTTCCAGATCTTTGGCACTCAAAGATCGCTGAGCTGAAATATGCAGCGAGGTAAAGCGGAAATTGGGTTTTGGCACCAGTTCCGGTGGTGGAATCCGATCGATTTTATCCAATTGTTTTTGCCGACTTTTGGCCATACTGGCGGTAGAAGCTCGAGCCTTGTTTTTGGAAATATAATCTTCGAATTTCTTGATTTCTTTTTTCTGTGCTTCAAACTCCCGGATGTAGCCTTCCCGTCTCAGGCCTTTTAACTCAATGAACTTGGAAATGTTGCCGCTGTATTTTTTGATGGTGCAGAACTCAATATCGCAAACACAGGTGGTAATCTTGTCCAGAAAATCAAAATCATGGGAAATCACCAGAAAAGTTCCCTCATAAGCTTTTAAATAATCGGTCAGCCATTCCACATGTTCCTTATCCAAAAAGTTGGTCGGCTCATCCAGAAGCAGCACGTTTGGTTCTTCCAGCAGCAGCTTAGCCAGGATAACCTTGGCCCGCTGTCCCCCACTTAGTTTTTCCAGGATGCTGTCCATCCCCAGCGCGGTAATCCCCAAACCATCGGCAATTTTTAAAATGCGGCTCTCCAGCTCATAAAAACCGGAGTTTTCCAATAAACTCTGGAGATCGGCGGCTCTATTCATGGCTTTTTCGCTGCAATCAGTAGCCATGTTTTCATAAATTTTTGTCAGCTGGGCTTCTGTCTCATAAAGCTCGTGAAACGATGTTTTCAGATAGTCAAAAATTGTTACGTCCTGATCAATTTTGGCATGCTGATCCAAATAACCAACCTTAATGCCTTTTTGCCAGCGAATATCCCCGCCGTCAGGAATAATTTCGCCAATCAAGGTATTTAGCAAGGTGGTCTTCCCCGTCCCATTTCGCCCGACAATCCCCATGTGCTCACCTTTAAATAATTCAAAGGAAGCCTCCTGGTATAAAATTTTATCGCCAAACGAATGTGTTATATTTACTACGTCCAATAATCCCATTAATATTTCTCCTATATAAATTCTACTAAATAAATTCACAAAATAAAAACAGAGAGTCACTTTTATATTGACTCCCTGTCATTATAAAAGGCCATAACGAACATTGCGTCATGGCCTTAAAACTTTTCATATGGTTATCGGTTTAAGCGCACCAAAATAAAGTATAACAATGCTATACCAAATTAGCGCTTAGACCGATGAGAATAAAAGTTTTACACTTTATCTTTAGGCTCAAAACAATGTCTCATCGATAATCTCATTGTTCGAGCTGCTTCAATTGTTAAAATCATCCTGTTATACCTTCCGCTAGATAGTTTATCAAAAGGAATTGATCTTGTCAATCAACATTAAAACCCCAGCACCAATCCTTTAAGGATGCCACTGGGGTTTTAAAAGTTGTTGCATTAAAAACAGGGTGAAAGAAATGCCCCAGTACCGACAATTGTTAGATCATGTTGTTTTCATCAGAGCGGACACGGCGTTAGTCTGTCCGATTCTGCAGCAAACAACAGATTAACAATTGGTCGGTACGGTATCTCAGTCAAACGCCTGGTTACATCAGTTTGCTGATATTTTTGGTAAAGGCCACCACATCGTCAAGCGGTAAGCCAGCAATCAGTCGGGCCTGATTATAAAGCAATTCGGTATAGAGGGCAAATTGCTCATCATCGGATTCATAGAAAGTTCTCAGTTTTTCATAAACCGGATGGTTTTTGTTGATTTCCAATACTTTTTTAGCTTTCACATCACCGCCCTGGGGCATGGTATTTAAGGTCATTTCCATTTCGATGGACAGATCCCCTTCAGTGGATAGATAAGCGACGTCATCTTTTAAATGAGCGGTGGTTTTAACCTTAACGACCTCATCCCCAATGAGTTCCTTCATCTTTTCCAGCAGTTTTTCATCCACTTCCGAAGTTTCACCGGTATCGTCTTTTTCATCTTCTTCCGGCGCTTCCAGGCCCAGATTCTGGCTGGATACGGAACGGAATTCTTTTTCCTCGTATTGTCTGAGGGTCTGGGTGACAAATTCATCGATGGTTTCGGTTAAATATAAGATCTCATAGTTTTTGTTTTTGATGATCGATACCTGGGGCAATTTTTCAATCTGGCCCACTGATGATCCGGAGGCGTAATAGATGTATTTTTGATCTTCAGGCATTCGCTCAACATATTCTTTAAGGGTAACCAGTTTGCCTTCTTTGGATGAATAAAACAGTAGGAAGTCCTGAAGTTTTTCCTTGTCCTGTCCCCATTTATCATAGGTACCCACCTTGATCTGATTACCAAAGGCTTTAAAGAATTTTTCATAGTTTTCCCGATCATTTTCCTGCATTTTCTTGAGTTCTTCAGAAATTCGGGTATCGATTTTACGGCTGATCAGACGAAGCTGACGATCCTGTTGGAGCATTTCCCGGGAAATATTCAAGGAGATATCTTCCGAATCCACCACCCCTTTGACAAAGCTGAAATAATCCGGCAGCAGTTCACTGCATTTTTCCATAATCAACACGCCGTTGGAATAAAGTTCCAGTCCCTTTTCATAATCCCGGGTGTAGTAATCAAAAGGAGCCTGGCCAGGGATATAAAGAATCGCTTTGTAGCTCATCGCACCTTCAATGCTGAGGTGGACATGAGCCAGCGGTGCATCAAAACCTAAGCGTTTGTCGTGATAGAAATTGTTGTAATCTTCATCGGTGAGCTCGTTTTTGTTTTTTCGCCAGATCGGGATCATCGAGTTTAGCACATCGTCGGATAAATAGGTTTCATATTCGGGTTTGTCGCTGTCTTTGGTTTCTTCCTTAACCCGGCTGTTTTCAACCACCATTTTGATGGGATAGCGAATAAAGTTGGAGTAATGTTCCACTAAATGACGGATCCGGTGGGGTTCCAGATAGTCGTCAAAATTATTATCTTCGGAATTTTCTTTAAGATGCAAGGTGATTTTCGAGCCATGGGTTTTTCGTTCTCCCGGCTCGATGGTGTAACCATCTGCCCCTTCAGAGACCCATAAATAAGACTGCTCGTCATCAACGGATTTCGTTTCGACGGAAACCCGGTCAGCCACCATAAAGGCCGAGTAGAAACCGACCCCAAATTGACCGATGATGTCAAAATCTTCTTCCATTTCCTGTTCGTTCTTGAAATCGCTGGAACCGCTTTTGGCAATGGTCCCAAGATTGTCTTCCAACTCAGCCGCAGTCATTCCGATTCCTGTATCTTCAATCGTCAGGGTGCGGTTATCCTTGTCAGGGTGAATCCGGATATAGTAATCATCCTTATTAAAACTTTTATCTTTGTCTGTTAATGTTTTGTAGTAAACCTTGTCAATCGCATCAGATGCATTTGAAATCAATTCCCGGAGAAATATTTCTTTGTTGGTATAAATTGAATTGATCATCAAATCCATCAGACGTTTGGATTCTGATTTAAACTGCTTCTTTTCCATAACATACCTCTTCTTTAAACTTTTATAACATTAGCACTCTTTTGCTTCGAGTGCTAACAATATTGTAAGGATAATTATTATATGTGTCAACACTTTTAATATTTTTTTAAGTATAAAACCATTCAAATAACTCGCTATCGGTTATTACTCGCATATTTTTGAGAATAACCGAACTTCATCTACAAAAATTGCTTTTAGTTCAGTCATTCAACACGCATCAATAGCCAAATATTTCTATCATTTGTCAATAATTGCCTAAGTAATTATAATGATTTCTATAGTATAATATGCTTTGTACTGTATTTAGCACTCAAAGAAAATTTGAATGCATTTAATTTTATTGAATTATTCCCAAATTATGATAGTATATTAGCTAAAAAGGTGTTTACAATGAAAAGAGTCGTCATTATCAGTTGCGACAAAATTATGGATAATTGTTCTGGAAAAGGATGTAAGCAAGCATTCAAAGAAAGACAGGACGCTTTTTCAAATTATCCATTAACGGATGTCAAATTAATCGGATTTATCCGCTGTCGGCATTGCGACGAAACTGCTGTGTCTCGAGTTCTCAAAAAAACAGATCATCTGCTAAAAAAAGATGTTAATGCAATCCACCTTTCAAGTTGTATCTGTTCTGTTTGTGAAAAACATGATGACTTTGTTGAAAAATTATCGAATCAATTCATTATTGTTAAAGGTACACATCTGACCAGAAAATCCAATTAAACCTTTTATCTGAAAAACTCACTTTAACCCATTTTATTTCACACCACTACATTTACATCAATGAACGGATGCGCTTATTTATGTAAAAACTATTCAGGAGGAAAAGCCAAAGTTGCCGAAACTATTTCAACCCAAAGAGAAAAAAGAAAAGAAAGAGAAAAAAAAGAGCAGTAAAAGTATTGAAAAAAACGAGAAATTAAAGAAAGTCACCGAAAAACTTGCTGATAACCCGGAAGTCGTTAAAATGATTCAGGAAGAAAATGAAGAGTCCAATAATAAAAAATCTAAAAAAAATGGTAAAAAGCTACCCCTAAAAATCATCATTCCAGCCGTTCTCGTCATTTTCCTCATCGGTGGTGGCGCATTTTTTGTTCTTAAAAGCGGCATGTTTTTTGGTAGTCACGCATCTGCAGAAGAAGATAATTCAGTGGACAAAGCGGCTATTTATATTCAAGCTGATACCTTTTATACGGAAGGGCATTACTATGATGCCAGTGCGCTATTTTCTTTTTTAGGAGAATATGAAGACAGCGTTGAAATGCTGACAAAAATCGACTTAAACAGCCGGTATCCGGATAATGGAACAAAAATTACTAAATATGTTGGCAGTGATGTGATTAACAACTACATTCTCAGTTATAAAAACCATACTGAGATTACCACCGAACTTGAAAATGCCACAAAAACTACCGAAGCGCCAGCATCGGAAACGAAATCGGAGTCGAAGGAGCCATCGTCAACCACCGCAGAATCAACTCAGCCGACAAAAAAAGCGGCACCGAATACCTCTAAAGAACTGGTCGCCTCTAATACTTCAGGAGAATCTACTTCTAGCACTGAAGAAAAAAGCACGACCACTGAAGAGCCAGAAAAAACCCAGGAAAAAGCTGATGAAAAAGTCGAATATGATAAAGCAGTGATCGAAGCCGTTAAAGAAAAGACTCATGAAATTGTTCTCGCTGGCAATCTGGTTAAAAGCCTGAATATCCCCAGTGACAATCCCCTTTACGAAGCCCACGAAACCTTAAAACGGTCGGCTGATTATAGTAATCAAGCCGCTGAAAAAATTCTTGAAGGTGTCGAAGCGGGAACTTATAAACCAGGTGGTACCGGTGAAGTAGCTGAAGAAGTGAATACCTTGCTTGAAAATATGAACAAGGAAACGGAACTGTTTCATAACCAGGTTAGCGATGTCATCGCCCTCAATCTCTTCGAGCTCGTTAAATGCCCTGATGCAGGCGAACTACTCAAGCGGTATTCGGAATCCTTTATTGTTTATGAATAAAAGTTAGCCTTAACCGTGTTATTACCAAAAAAAGTTCCGGGAGTGATTAAACTTCCCGGAACTTTTTTTATATTGGATAGTGTTTGCTTATAGTTTAAATTGAGTGGTAAAACGTCTGATCGCTTCTTCGGTATTTTCTTTGCTACCAAAGGCGGTGAGACGGAAATAGCCTTCTCCGCTGGGGCCAAAACCGACCCCAGGTGTTCCAACGATGTTGACTTCATTAAGCAGTCGATCGAAGAAAGTCCACGAATCCATTCCGGCTGGCGTTTTCAGCCAGATATAAGGAGCATTGACCCCGCCGAAAACCTCAATCCCAGTGCTGGCGACGCCTTCGCGGATCATTTTTGCATTATTCATATAGTATTCAACCAGCGCCTTGATCTGCTGCTGACCAGCTTCGGTATAAACAGCTTCTGCGCCCTTTTGAATAATATAAGGAACGCCATTAAATTTAGTACAGTGTCTGCGGTTCCACAGTTTATTGATTTCAACGGGTTCTCCAGCTTCGGTATACCCCATCACTTGTTTCGGAACCACCACATAAGAGCATCGTGTTCCGGTGAAACCGGCATTTTTGGAAAAGCTGCGGAATTCGACGGCTACTTCTTTGGCTCCTTCAATTTCGTAAATGCTGTGAGGGACATCTTCTTCCTGAATATAGGCTTCATAGGCGGCATCATATAAAATAATAGCCTGATTGGCTTTGGCATAATCTACCCATTTTTTAAGTTCAGTTTTATTGATCGTTGTGCCAGTAGGATTATTGGGGAAACATAAATAAATCAGATCCACCTTTTCAGTTGGCAACTGTGGAACAAAGCCATTTTCGGCTGTGCAGGGGATATAAACCATGTCCGACCATTTGCCGTCAGCTCCTAATGTGCCACTGCGGCCAGCCATGACGTTACTGTCGACATAAACGGGATAAACAGGATCAGTGATGGCGATTTTAGTGTCCAGACCAAAAATCTCCTGGAAGTTGGCGGTATCACTTTTGGACCCATCGCTGACAAAAATCTCGTCAACGGCCAGATCAACGCCTCGGCTCTTAAAATCAAACGCAATGATTTTCTCGATCAGGAAGTCATACCCCTGTTCCGGGCCATATCCTTTAAAGGTCTTCTCATCAGCCATTTCATCAACGGCTTGGTGCAGGCTGGTGATAATTGCTTCCGGCAGGGGTTTGGTCACATCGCCGATTCCCAGTCGGATAATATCAGCATCTGGATTAGCGGTTTTATAAGCCTCCACGCGTCTTGCGATTTCAGAAAACAGGTAACTGCCTGGTAATTTTAGATAATTTTCATTAATTAATGCCATTTTATTTTTTCCTTTCGGTAACTGATTTGTCGATAATTGCTAAATTACCGTGAGCTTTGTGTTCAGTTTCGCACGAAACAATTTTTACACTAGGGCGAACAACATTTTCTCGTGCAGTTCGCATACACGTTACAAAATTGGTTTCGTCAAGGCAATGAGCCAATCACAAGCTTGCTTGTAGTTGGCGACTGCCCGCGAACAAGAAGAAATTCGCATCGCGATTTCTTCTTGTTGTGGATACTGAACGCAAAGCAAAAATTGTTCGTTGCTTATGAGTTTCTCAGATGTTTATTTATTTCGTCCATTTTGAAAAATCAAGGGTTGCAAAGTAGTCGTCTGGGGTTTCAGCCCGGCGGATCAGTTCGGTGCTGCCGTCTTCTTTTAACAATACTTCGGCGGAACGCAGCTTGCCGTTGTAGTTATAGCCCATCGCAAAACCATGAGCCCCGGTATCGTGTAAGACCACCAGATCACCGATATCGATTTTAGGAAGCTTTCTATCGATGGCAAATTTGTCATTATTTTCACACAAGCCGCCGGTGACATCATAAACATGATCAAGGGGCTCATTTTCTTTGCCCATTACGGTGATGTGATGGTAAGCACCGTACATGGCCGGTCGCATCAAGTTGGCGGCACAGGCATCCAGCCCGATGTATTCTTTATGAGTATGTTTTTCGTGAAGGGCAGTTGTGACCAGATGGCCAAATGGTCCCAGGACAAACCGACCCAGCTCTGTATAAATCGAGATATCCCCCATTCCGGCAGGCACGAGAATTTCTTCAAAGGCTTTTTGAACACCGCGACCGACTTCATAAATATCGGTGGCTTGTTGGTCTGGCAGATAAGGAATCCCGACCCCGCCGGAAAGATTGATAAAGGCGATATGAGCGCCGGTTTCCTTATTGAGTTCAACTGCTGTTTCAAATAGAATGCGAGCCAGCGCCGGATAGTATTCGTTGGCAATGGTATTACTGGCCAGGAAGGCATGGATTCCAAAATGTTTAACCCCTTTGCCAATCAGCGTGGTAAACCCTTCGGTCATCTGCTCCCGGGTGAAGCCATATTTGGCTGTCTGAGGGGTGTCCATGATGGCATTGTCAATGACAAAATCGCCACCGGGATTGAAGCGACAGCTAATCGTTTCTGGGATGCCTGCAACTTCATCAAGAAAATCGATATGAGTGATGTCATCCAGCGTGATGATGGCGTTGAGTTTTCGGGCCAGCACAAAATCTTCTGCTGGCGTGACATTGGAGGTAAACATAATGTCATCGCCTTTAAAGCCTACCGTATCGGACATCATTAATTCAGTATAGGATGAGCAATCCACGCCGCAGCCTTCTTCTTTTAAAATCTGCAGAATGGTTGGGTTGGGCGTCGCTTTAACGGCAAAATATTCTTTATATCCTGCGTTCCAGGAAAACGCCTCCTGGAGATTTCGGACATTTTCGCGAATGCCCTTTTCATCATAAAGATGAAAAGGCGTAGGAAATTCTTTAACAATTTCTTTTAATTTTTCTTGAGTAACAAAGGTTTTTTTCATAGATTTTTATTTCCTTTCATGATTTCAATCAGTTTAATTTCATTTTTCATCGAATCTTTAAATAAATCAACCAGGTTTTGCTTTTGAGAATAGAGACAGGTGGAATGCTCGCCGTTGTTGATATCGCCAGTAAGAACATTGGTCGAATCAGCAATCAGCCGGATCTGTTGAAGCAGCTGATCGGCAATATAAATGATGCTGCCGTCCAGACTAAAGGTTCCGTTGGTGATGATCACCATCTTGATGCCTCTATGAATAGCCTGCTCAATATCTGGAACGATTAAATCCAGAATCGGATTGGGTACTGAAATGTATACCCGCTCTTTTGCCTCCAAAATCATATTCCGTAATTTATTAAGAATGTTCACTTCCCCTTTGATGGTGATATAACCTTCCACCAATGTCCTTTTGCTGGGAATAGTTCGGATCAGATCTGCTTTTGATTCCTGAAGTTTTCTAATTTTATTCTCACAAAATTCGTCAATCGGAACCGGTGTATAGCGGATGGTCGCCTCTTCAATTACAAAGGCACCGCCTTTTTCTACCAGCGAAGCAAGGGAGGTATAGGTATTGGATCGTGAAATCCCGGTTGCTTTGGCAACCTCATAGCCATTTAAATCCCCGTCCGAAAGCAGGGTCAAATAAATGACGGCCTCGTGTCGGGTCAGGCCAAATTGTGTAAGTCGTTCAACGATATCCATAAACTTCTGAGTCCTTACTTAATTAAAATTAATAACCGGATCTGTACAGACTGTTCTTTTGCAGATCGATTGGAATTTTCTGATCTGCTTCAAAAATAATTAGTGTTCCTGCTTAGTACTACTCTACAGCAAATGGTATATTTTGTCAAGAATGATTATAAAAAATTGTTCTTATATTTATTTTTGCATTTATTCTAGCATTTATTCTAGCATTTATTTTTGCATTTATTAACTAATAAAAAAGACCTGACTCCTAGGATAAGATTAATCATCGAAAGTGTGGTCTTAGCTTTGTATGTTTAGCTATGCGCCCATAAAAAAAGGCATCCGAATTAAAATCATGTACAGTCCGGTTCCGGCGATGATACTCAGGAAAACATTTTTTTTAAAGAACTGTACGATCACCACGATACCAACCGCCAGAAGTTCCGGCAAACCATAGGGAAAGGCTGTGAACCCGATGTTTCGCAAACAAAATATCACCAGAATAATCATAATCGCTGCCGGTAGAACCATTCCTAGATAAGTGACTGTTTCCGGCAATGCTTTTTTGCGGCCAAAGAAAATAAATGGCAGCGCCCGTGTAAACACGGTAACCAGAACCACGACCACGATGGCCGCCAATGTATATTTCCAATCAATATTCATAATTGACCTCCTTCTTTCTCTGATCTATTAAACACTTGCGAAAGTACTGTGCGCTTTGTGTCCAGTTTCGCACGAAACAATTGCTACTGATCAATCGCCATCGTCAACGTCTGGTGGATTTTTGTTTTCATCAGCACCAGTGCCAGCACACTGACCGAAAGTGCTGGTAAGATAAACTGATTCGGCCCGAGAATAAAATAAAAAACCAGGGCACTGATCAAACCAGTGATTGCCGGCAGATGACTATCCATCTGCTGCCATTGATTCATACAGACGGTGACAAAGAAAGCCGTGGCTGAAAATTCGATGCCAGCCAAATCAAAGGGAATCAGCTGACCAAAGAGCGCTCCGGCAACACAGCTGAAAATCCAGACCAGATGAAGAATCAGAGTAATATAAAAATCGACTTTTTTAATCTCCAAATCATTAGGATAGTTAACCGCACAGAGAATTGAATAAACCTCATCAGTTAATGTGACCACCATGTAAGGATATTTCCAACCCATTTTTCTGAACGTGTCGATAAAGGCGATACCATAAAAAATGTGACGGGCATTAACAAAAAAAGTCATCATCGCGATGGTTCCCAGCGACGCTCCGGCAGTCAGCAGCGATACCATGACAATCTGCATCGAACCGGCATAAATGAAGACACCGGATATAAAAGACCACCCCACCGAATAGCCAGCCTCATCCATCAGCACGCCAAAGGCAATACCGATAAACAAATATGGAAAGATAACAGGCACCACCTGTTGCAGGGCAAAAACCAGATTTTTATTCATAAGATGCTCCCTTCACTAATTAAAATATTCACTAATTGCGACTGTATCGTGAGCTTAGTATCCAGTTTCGCACGAAACAACCAGAAGAAATCGCTACGCGAATTTCTTCTTTGTCGCGGGCAGTCGCTAACTACAAGCAAGCTTGTGATTGGCTCGTCGCCTTCGTGAATTTTTACACGTTACAAAATCGTTTGTGGAAACTGAACACTAAGCAATAACTGTACGTTATGTATTTTTGCAATCACCTAACTAACGTTTGATTTGAGCCTCATTTTAACACGCAAAAATACGCCATACAATAAAATAAATGTATGGCGTACAAATTTTTCAATATTAATCAAGTCTAAATCTGATCTAACAGCTTTTTTAAAATTCTTAGGCCTTGTTCCAACTCTTCCAGGGTTTCCGGCGCACCGATGGACATCCGCACGGCTCGGCTTGGTAAACTGTTCCCCACCGTAAACCGCTCGGCGGCATACAACCGAACGCCATTTTTTAGCGCCAGCGCCTCAAAATCGGACCCGGTGATGGACCCCGGCAATAACAACCAGCGGAAGATCCCGGTTTCATCGCCGCGGCATTGATAATCACATAAATAAGCATTAGCCAAAGCGTTGCGCCTGGTTGCATTATTCTGATGATTTTTGATAAAGTCATCAAGCTGTCCGGAAACGATCACCCGTGCTCCCAGAACCGCCATCAGCGGCGAAACTGAAATGTTTAAGTTGTATAGCGCTTTGGACACCGCTTTTCGGTAGGATTCCGGTACCGATACATAGGCCATCCGCAATCCCGGAGCCAGGGTTTTTGACATGCTGGCAATGTAGATGGTCTGCTCCGAGGCAAAGGACGCCACCGCCGGCCGGGTTTCTCGACTGAGAATATGGTAGGCCCCATCCTCGATGATAAAGATCCCGTATTCCTTAGCAATCTCGCCAATCATTTGGCGACGCTCTACCGACATGGTATGGGTGGTGGGATTGTGATTATCGGGGATTAGATAAATGCCCTTAATGTTTTCATTTTTACAGGCATCAATCAGCGCCTCCGCATCCATCTCTCCATCCAAATGCCGGATCGGGGTTAACTGAATTCCCAGCATCGAGGCCGTTGTTTTTAGACCGGAATAGGTATGGGGATCGGCACCAATTTTATCGCCATGTCGGCAAAGACCGGCAAGAATGGCAGTAATGGCGTTTTGACCGCCATTTGAGAATAGAATGCTGTCGGGATTTGGACTGAATCCACCCTTTTCCATCAGTTTCACCGCGGCATCTTTCAGCCAGAGATTGGCGTTTGGTCGGCTGTAATTAAATAATTTCTCCGCATCTGATTCATTCAGCATTTCTTTTAAATGGTCAATCAAGGGTCCAAAAGAGGCAGTATCCGGAAAGACAGCGCCCATCTCAATCAGGTTTCTCGGTTTGTCATCGGGCAATAAATAAGCGTTAGCCAGCGCGTCAAAGGATACAAAGGTGCCACTGCCAACGGTCGCGCTAAGCAGGCCTTTTAATTCGCAGACCTTACAGGCTTTTGAGACGGTGCTGACATTGATATCCAGAAAATCGGCCAGCTCCCGCTGCGGCGGCAGCTTTGTTCCCGGCAGCAGGTTCCCCTTTTTAATATCCTGCTCCAGTTGCCGGGCCAGGGCGAGATACAGGGGTTTGACCGCATCGTTCAAGGTCGGTTTCCAGGACATCGGATAATCTTCAAATGAATTGACGGGCATGCATGTCACCTCTTTTTATCTCATTCTAATAGAAAAGACCTGCCGCAGTCAAGTTCGCACGTCTCAGACTATCCAAAAAATACAGCCAGTACCGACAATTGTTATATCATGTTGTACCCAAAGGGCAGACCCTGTGCCTCAAGGCGAACAGTTGCTGCGAAACGTTTATATTTAACCGAATCTTTAATTGCAACTGTACGAATTGTGCGCATTCAACAGATTAACAATTGGTCGGTACGGTAGTTTATCAACAACCTCAAACCTGCCGTCATCAAGTCGGCAAGTCTTTTTATTGTAGCTACACCTCGTTCAACGTCACTAATTCCTCTTCACAATCTGCAAATTTAATGGCAATTTGGCGGAATTCTTCATTTACTGCTTCGAAAGCATCAACCATCATTGGGTCAAAATGAACTCCGCGACCTTCTATTATGATTGCTACGGCGCTTCGATGGGTAAACGGCGGTTTGTAGACACGCTTACTGATCAGGGCATCGTAGACATCAGCAATGGCCATAATTCTTCCCGCAATGGGGATCTCATCACCAGACAGACCATCTGGATAGCCAGTTCCATTCCACTTCTCCTGATGACATTTTGAAAACTCCATGGCATGTTTCAAAAAAGAATTTTCACCAAGCTTTAATGAGGCAATCCGTAGGGCATCATAGCCAATCGTGGTATGTTTTTTCATTTCCTCAAATTCTTCACAAGTCAATTTGCCAGGTTTTAGCAGAATTTCATCGCGAATGCCGATTTTTCCAATATCGTGAAGTGGTGCTGACTTATAAAATATTTTTATGATTTCTTCGTTTAGAATATTCTGATATTTTTCGGTGGTACTGAGTTTTTCAGCCAGAATTTTGACGTAATTCTTGGTGCGGTCAATGTGTCCACCAGTGTCTGGATCCCGATATTCGGCCAGAGACGCCAGTGCTTCAATGGTAATTTCCTGGGTCAGACATAATTCCCGGGTTCGTTCTTCCACTCGTTGCTCGAGTTTTTCATTTTGGCTGGCCAATTCTTTTTTGGCAATCGTAATAAAGAGGTGCGTTTGGACCCGAGCCTTGACTTCCAGAATTTCAAATGGTTTGGTAATATAATCGACCGCTCCGGTTTCAAATCCTTTTGTTTTACTGCCAATATCCGTCATGGCCGTCAAAAAAATAATCGGAATGTCGGCTGTTCGGGGGTCTTTTTTCAGTTTTTCACATACCTCATAACCACTCATTCCCGGCATCATGATGTCCAGCAAAATTAAATCCGGCAGTTCCATAGCGATAATTTCCAGGGCCGCTTCACCATCCATTGCCACGGTCAGATCATAGTCATCTCCCAGTGCTTCCACTAAAAGATCAATATTCATTTCGGTATCATCGACGATTAAAATGCTGCATTCTGATAATTTCTTCATAATCAAACCTCACTTAATTTGATTAATAAGGAATCCGCTTGTTCTTCAGCTTCCTTAAACTTATATTTGGAAACAAGTCGCATCAGTTCTGTCGCTTCAGCTTTGATTTCATTCGGCCACAAAAGCTGATGATATAATTCGAGTACCGCCGTACATTTTTTGGGCTTTCGCGTTTGAATACCTGGCAGCAGTTCTTCTAAAAAATGGACCAGTTCATCTTTCGGAGCAATCGAATTGTTTAACTCAACGCTATTGTTTTCCTCTGGCAAATACGCTTCGAGTGATTTTATCATCGATTTTAATAGAATACTCAGATTTATGACAAGCGGTTTTAACGAATCCCTGCTTGGTTGTTCGTGTATTGCCGTTTCGAGGATCGTTGCCGCGTGTTTTATATCCATTGCCCCAATATTTCCTGATACTCCCTTTAATGTATGAACAAGTCGTTCAGCACCATTATAGTCGTCATTATTAATTGCCTGATTCAGGTCCGCAACCGTGTTCTTTTGCCCTGAAACAAATTTTCTCAGCAGATTCAGATAGGATTTTTTCTTGCCCAGAACCCGTTTCAGTCCCAGTTCTACATCCAAACCGCTGATTCTGATATCTAAATAGTCGTCTGGAAAAAGTTCACAGTTCATCTCACTGCGATCAACTGAATCCGCGACATTATTCAATGGTGGTATCCACCGGGTTAACATCTCAAAAAGATCACTCGGCTCGATGGGCTTAGGCAAATGATCATTCATCCCGGCGGCAATACAGCGATCCCGATCTCCGGCCATGGCATTCGCTGTCATGGCGACAATGCGAAGCTCGGTAAACCGACGGTCTGAGCGAATTTGTTTGGTCGCTTCAAGCCCGTCTAAAACAGGCATCTGCATATCCATCAAGACCAAATCATAAGCATTTTGATTAACCATTTCTACTGCCAGCTGTCCATTGTTGGCTACATCAATCATAAAACCACCTTCTTTAAGGAGTTCAATGACAACAATTTGATTCAGCTCATTATCCTCCACCAGCAAAATTTTAGCCCCGGCAATTGCCTGCAGGTTCTTTCTCTGAATACTAACTAATCGTTGTTCACTTTCTTCAGATTCATTAATCGCATTTTTGCCAACAATTCTCTGGGTGGTTTCATACAATACCCAAAGATTAACCGGTTTGACCATTACCAGTTCAAATCCCACTCGTTTGGCTTCAAAGAAAACTTCTTCTCTTCCAAATCCGGTTACCATCACATATTTGGGTGGATGCTTCAATTCGCTTTGATTTAACCGGGCGACGGTTTGAATCCCATTTAAATCAGGCATTTGCATGTCTATAAAAGCAATCTCATAGGGTTCATTTCGCTGATCGGCTGTTTGAATCATCTCGATGGCACTTGCACCAGAACCGGCTTCATCCACTCGCACAGCCATGGATTTTAACATCGCCGACAGGATTAAACGGGCCTGAATATTGTCATCGACAACGAGAACATGGACGCCTTTTAACAGCTCATGTGAAATAACCGATTTTGCTGTTTTGGGCGAAATCCGAAAATGGGTCGTAAACCAAAAGATACTGCCTTTTCCATACTCGGATACCACTCCGACTTCGCCACCCATTAAGCTGGCCAGGTCTTTGGAAATAGCCAACCCCAACCCGGTACCACCATATTTTCGAGTAGTCGATGTATCGGCCTGCTGGAAGGACTGAAATAATTTTGATTTCTGATCGGCAGTTAAGCCGATTCCGGTATCCTGAACTTCAAATCGCAGCGCGAACCCAGTGGTCGATTCCTTTTCTTTCCTGATTCGAACAATAATCTCACCCTTTTCGGTAAATTTAATTGCATTGTTAACATAATTAATCAGTATTTGTCCAATTCGTAGCGGATCGCCGCATAATTCGTTGGGAACATCCGGATGAATGTCAAAGACAAGCTCCAACCCTTTTGACAGGCATTTTTCGCTGATACAATTGGATAAATTATCGAGAACTTCATACAATTTAAAATCAATACATTCAATATCCAGTTTTCCGGCTTCAATTTTCGAAAAATCCAAAATATCATTAATAACACCCAGTAAATGTTGACCAGATTGCTGAATTTTATCAACATAGTCTTTCTGCTTTTCTGACAGATCCGTTTTTTGGATTAGATAACTCATGCCGAGGATCGCATTCATGGGGGTCCGTATCTCATGACTCATATTGGCTAAAAAATCAGATTTAGATTTAGCAGCTACTTCAGCAACTTTTTTTGCTTCAAAAAGTTCCTCTTCCATGTGCTTTCGTTGGGTGATATCCGTAGAAATACTACAAAGTCCGATAATTTCACCATTTTGTTTCATGGGTACTTTGGTGGACAAATAGGTTTTATCAATCTTGCTTTTGATGGAATGCTCTTCGGTTATCTGAATTTCTTTTTGTCGAATCACATTGAGATCATTTTGATCATATGCTTCACCCTGACTCGAATTAAATACCGTCCTAGCGGTTTTACCAATGCAAGCCTCCCGTTTAAAACCAGTTACATCTTCCCACTGCTTGTTAATATAAGTATATCTACCTTTTAAATCTTTTACATAGACGGCCGCCTGCAAGTTTTCGAGAACAGACTCCATAAACTCCCGGCTGTTGATCAATTCCCGATTCTTTTGTTCAATTTCCTGCATTAATTCTTCCTTGGATGGCGACTCAATTTCAGCACGTAATTCGTTAATCAGTGCGTCGCAAAATTCCGGATCAACAGACATAAATGGTAAAAAAACATTGGCCACAAATTTACCGTCTGATTTTTTAAGGATTGTCACATCATTAAAGTATCGTTCTGCAAATTCCATTTTTACCGGCGCATCAAGATTATCAAAAGCTATCGAAAGACACTTTTTATCATGGATTTCCGTAACTGCGATAATAATATTAACTTGATTGTTGTCATCAAGTAACTGTCGGATGGTTTCAGACAAGGCTGCTTCAATTCGTGTTGCCCGGACTTCAGTACAGCCCAATTTGAGCGCAATCTGGCGGGCTTTTTTGCGTGCCTCGATTAATGAACTATTGCCATCAACTTTAATATGACCCAATTCGATCATTACTTTACCTCGATTCCGACTTTATTTTAGATACTTCAATGCGATACAGGACGCATCATCGGTTTTTTTTCCTAATTCATAAAGAACCCCTTTGGCAATTGATTCAGCATCTCCAGCAAATAACTGCAAATAGTCAAAGGTATTAAAATGCTCAGTAATTCCATCAGAATGAAGCAGCAGCAAATCACGCTGTGTTAACTGACATTCACTAATCACTGGATTGATGTTTCCAAATCCCAGGATACCATCCTTTGAGATCATTCTGTTTTGATTGATGCCAATAATTCTGCCCGTGATATTTCCAATGCCAGTATACAGCAGTTTTCCAGATGGGATATCCAGACGGCACATCAGGACAACGCCACCTCTGCTGCCACGCAGGTGTTGATGAAGACCTTTGATTACATCGACCAGATGGTTTTGATAATGCGCTGCGAGATATTCTTCAGCTTTAATCGCCAGGCTTCTTGCTTTCCGGCCATGCCCGAGGATATCGATCAGACAGATAAAACAATTTTGATCATATTCTTTAACATAACCCAGATCGCCACATTCTGATAAATCGCCCAACAAAGCACTCATTTTAATGGCATAGTCAATGTTCTTCATTGTCCACCCATTTGCGTGTCAAAACACGGGTACCTTTTTCACAAACGGATTCGATATAAAACTCATCCATAATCCGCTGGACACTGGGTAGACCCTGACCTAGACTATTCAACTGAGAACTATAATTTTCCTTAAGTGCCTGTTCAACGTCATTAATCCCCGGTCCATGATCAATTGCGAGCAACTCAATGCCACAAGACGGATGCACTTCATCCATAATAATGCTTATTTCGATCTGACCTTCACCCGCGTACCGCAGAATGTTTGTTGATAGTTCTGACGCTGCCACGGCTATTAACACCTCATCGGTTAAATTGAATCCCGCTTTTTTAGCGATACTCCGAACCGAATAGACAACATTTTCATTGTCATGACTCAAAACGAGGTCTATTTTTTTTGATTCCAGAATCTTATTATTTTTATTGATTTCAAAGCTCAATTGATTGCGACAAATTTTCATTGTTCCTTACCAGCGTTTACCGTTTGCTTTTGTGGAGCAAGGCCAAACCATTCTCTAAATTTATTGCTATTTTTATTTTGGGATTAATGACAACATCTAAATCAATGAGTCCAAACACGACGCCCGGCCGTAATCCGACCCAAATTGTCTGAATTCCCATCAGTGCAAAAACATTTGTGATCCGTTCAAAAGCCTGATAGGTATAGGTATCGATCACAGTAACCATGGAAAAATTGAGGATTATGCCGTTGATGTTGGTCTGATAGGCTTTCTCAGTAATCATTTTTTCGATATTCACAATACTTTCATTGGTCATTTCAGCCGGAAGTGCCACGATAAAGCTGTTCTCGATAACGGTTATGGCAGTACGATAATCTGCTTCCATATTTAAACCTATTCCTATCTTACGAATGATAACTTCACGATTTTTTCACCTTTACTTCCAGATTTAACATTTGAAACGCTTCAGTTAATGCGTCGCTGAGTGTCGCCCGAGTATTGATTGCTTCCATATCGATGCCTAACTGGATGATCGTTTGCGCCACCGCTGGCGAAATTCC
Source organism: Acetobacterium woodii (assembly GCA_016213825.1). Lineage (GTDB taxonomy): Bacteria > Bacillota > Clostridia > Eubacteriales > Eubacteriaceae > Acetobacterium > Acetobacterium woodii_A. The sequence goes on from JACQZP010000021.1 coordinate 262,301, forward strand.
TGAAAGGATGCAATCACAACCCATCAATTTAGTCGCTTTTGTTATTTTAATCAAGTGGTTGGCAACCGCCGTATCCACGGCCGCTACACCATGTATATCCAGAATGATAACTTTCGCATAGGTTTCGGCAATTTTGGTCAGCATGCTTTCCATCATGTGTTGCGCTCTCATTGAATCAACCACCCCTACAATTGGCAAAACCATGACCCCTTCCCACAGTTTAATCGTTGGCGTTGACATTTCTCTGATTGTATGACTTTGTTCTTTTAACCGGTTTTCATATAAAACACGTTCGGTAATGTCCAGAACAAATTCAAGACCTCCGATTATTTCTCCGGCTTCATCAAGCAGAGGAACCGCAGAAAATTCCAAGGGCAGTGTTTGTTCACCGATACTTGCCACAGTTCGGGATGAATGGGTTTTTCCGGCTCTCATCGCTTTTAACATGGCGCAATCATCGGTTCCGCACTGATCAGTACAGATTAAATCTTTACAGGGGATGCCAAGAATCTCATCTCCTGATTTTCTAAGCATCTTTTTCCCGGCCTCATTGATATAGGTCACGATCAAATCTTTATTGACGGCCATCACGGGTGCTGGAATTTGGTCAAGAATCTGAGCTTTTAATTTGTCATCTGCTTCCTGGAAATTTTTGTTCATTATGTCCTCCTAAAATTTTTAAGTTTGATCCGAATCATTAAGGGCTGGTTTATTGCTGTTGATCTTTTTCATTGATGATTGCTTTGATTTTTATGTAAGCTTTTTCAAGATCCCTGGTAAGGCTCGAAATTTCTTCGACCCTTTCCTGCGGAAATATTTCTTTGATTGTCCGACCTGGCTGAGTTAAAAGGATGTCCAATTCATCATGCATATCTTCCAAATTATCTTTAATTTCAAGCAACTGCTTTTTGACTTCTACTTGACTTTTTAGATCATCCAAAATAATTTGTTCTTCATCATCCAGATTGTATTCGGATACGTCTTCCACCACAATACAATCATAACCTAAAATATTTTTGACGGTATTAGCGAATGCCTTTTTGGGTTCATCTTCACCATGAACAAGGAAGATTTTTTTTGGCTGCTCTTTAAACCCAGAAAGCCATTCTAACAAGTAGTTCCGATCGGCATGGGCGGAAAAACCTTCTAAAAAATAGATTTCGGCATTGACAGCAATTCGCTCCCTCAAGATCCGCACATATTTTTCACCACTAATGATTGCCCGTCCTGTGGTTCCTTCTGCCTGATAGCCCACAAACACGATACTGGATTTCGATTTCCATAAGTAGTGCTTGAGATGATGCTGTACTCGACCGGCATCTGCCATCCCACTTGAAGCGATAATGACTTTCGGAGCAGTATTTTCGTTAAGCGCCTTGGATTGGTCAATACTCTTGGTAAAATTTAAATTTCTGAAATAGAACAACTCATCGCCTCGTTTGATTCGTTCCTTGACCTTGTCATTGAAATAGTGGGCATTTCTCCTGAAAATTTCGGTAGCGTCGGTAGCCAGTGGGCTATCAATATAAACCTTAACCTTATCCAGTTGATTCTGGAAGTTTTCATGTTTTTCATAAAATAGTTCCAGCTCATGAATCAAATCCTGGGTTCGCCCCAATGCAAAGGATGGTACCACGACTGTTCCCCCGCGACTAATCGTTTTCAATACGATGTCAATAAAGTGTTTTCCGCTTTCCAAATGCGTTTCATGGATACGATCACCATAGGTGGTTTCCATAATCAGATAATCTGCTTCGGATATGATCGTCGGATCATTGAGCATCCGTTGATTGGCCATTCCTATGTCACCTGAGTAAACAAGTTTTGACTGCTTGTCGTCTTCTTTAATCCAAAGTTCAATAATCGCTGCTCCCAATATATGCCCGGCTTCATTCAGTCTTAAGGTTATATCCGGGTTGATCTCAAATAAATTTCCATAAGCCACTGGAAAAAAGTATTTTAAGCAAGCGGCAGCATCTGCCTGGGTATAAAGGGGCTGAGCTTGAGGTTGTCCGGACCTTTTAGTACGCTTGTTTTTCCAGGAGACATCCATTTCATGAATATTACCGCTGTCCTGAAGCATGATATCGGATATTTCGGCAGTTGCCCCGGTGCAATAAATTTGTCCCTTAAACCCATGTTTTACCAGCAGGGGAATCCGACCGCAATGATCGATATGGGCATGACTGAGGATCATAAAGTCAATTTCCGCCGGGTCGAAATCAAATTCCTGATAGTTTAACTCTTCTAAAGCTTCACTGCCCTGAAACAAACCGCAATCAAGGAGGAACTTGTATCGGTCAGTGGTAATCAGATGACAAGATCCGGTAACGGACATCGCAGCTCCTAAAAATTTGATTTTCATATTCTTTCTCCCATTCTTAATATTTTTGTGTTTTATTTCAAACTTTTATCAAGTAACTATTTTGCAGCTTAAATATCCGCAGTACTCTTATTAAAAGATCATTTTATATTTGGCGGCTCCTTTTCAAGTGCTTTGCGATAATCATTGAGTTTTTGCTCAACACGATAAAACACGCTATTTTTCTCATAGCTGCCCTGTTTGTTTATTTTACCCGCAGGTAAACCAGTTAAAATCTCCAGACCTTCTTCAATATGACTGATTGCATAAATATGAAAACGGCCATTTTTGACTGCATCCAGAACTTCATCTTTTAACATCAGATTGTCGATATTGCTTGCTGGTATCATAACACCTTGTTCGCCGGTTAATCCCTTAGCCCGACAGATGTCAAAAAATCCTTCAATTTTTTCATTAACGCCGCCGATCGGCTGAATTTCGCCGCGTTGATCCACGGACCCGGTTACTGCAATGCTTTGCTTTATACCAGTTCCTGCCAGACTTGAGATGATCGCATAAAGTTCGGCACTGGAAGCACTGTCCCCCTCCACGCCATCATAAAGCTGTTCGAAAGTAACCTGGGCTGTAAAGCCCAATGGCTTTTCTTGAGCAAATTTTCCACCAAGATATCCGGCCAGTGTCAGCACGCCCTTCGAGTGGATATTGCCACTCATTTCCGTTTCTCGTTCAATATTTATGACGCCGCCATGGCCCACATGCGTAACCGCCGTTATGCGAGCGGGCAACCCAAACGAATAACCACCTGTTTGCATAATGAAAAGACCATTTATTTGCCCGACAGCAGTCCCTTCGGTGTCAATAATTATTTTTTTCTCAAAGATTCCCTCCTGGATCTTTTCTTCCAATTTATTAAACCGATATTTGCGCTCACTAATCGCTTTTTTGACGTGCGTCAATTCGACATATTTTAAGCCTTCAGCTTTTGCCCAGGTGATTGCCTCAAAAACAACTTCTTTCACATCACCAAAACGGGTCGACAACTTATGTTGATTTTCTGCCAGTCGTGAGCCATATTCAATAATACCGGCTAATCCGGTTTTGCTGAATGATATGGCACCTTTTTCGTTACAGATTGAGTTCACAAACGATGCATATTTATGAATATTTTCCGGGGTTCTTGGCATTTCATAGTCAAAATCCACCTTCACTTTAAAGAGCTCCCGAAAATCTTCGTCACTTGAAAGGATCATATAATAAAGCGGACTGCCGATGAGAATAACTTTTACATTCAGTGGAATGTATTCTGGTTTTAACGTAACTGTTGGTACTGTCCGATATTGCTCGCCTATATTTTCCACAATTGCCTGCCTGTTTTTGAGCATTTTCTTTAATGTGTTCCAGACAAAAGGATCAGACAGAAGGTCTTTTGCTTGAAGAATCAGGTAACCGCCATTAGCCAGATGCAAAGATCCTGGCTTGACCATGGTAAAATCAGTATTCATTACCAGAATTTGACTTTTGTATTCAACCTTACCAAAAACATTATAATAGTACGGATTTGACTCAATTATTACTGGTGCACCCAGCTGTTTTTCATTATTAATAAACAAATTGACGCGATACTGGATAAATAGATTATTTTCTTCTGGTTCGCTAAAATATTTCATACTTGTTCCAGCCGTAACATCTTTATTGCCGCTATTATTTTCATTTTCCTTCTGGAAAGATGGCTGCGACTCCGAAAAAGCTTCTGCCTGAATAAAAAGCCCATTTTTTTCCGCGACATCGTCTAAAACATATCCCAGATATTCGATAATCTTGGGAATTTCCGCATATTTTGCTTTTAAGCCATCAATTAACGGTACCGCAATCGCATAGGTAGTTTCTCTGGCCAATTCTAAAATCTGAGCAGTCATCTTTCTTTCGGCAAATTGTCCGTCAGTCAGGATATGATCTATTTTTTTGATTAGTCCCGATCGCTTTTCGTTGATGTGATTGCGCTGATCATCTGTAAGGTTACTAAATTCTTCGGGCTGATAGGGTTTACCATCTTTAAGCGGAATGAAGACAAATTTAATGCCCACAGGTTTTACCCCAAATCCGTCTTCAAAAGCTTTTTGCCTGATAATCTGGACTAGCTCTTCCATTTTTAATTGATAGGTGTTGAAAATTTGATCTCTTTTCAATTCATAGTCCGTACTTTCAAAGGCGTTTCGAATGATATTTTTGAGTTCATCGACCAGTTTTTCCATATCCTTTTGAAATTCCCGGCCCTGACCTGCTCGAAATGCGACTGCTATTGGTTGATCTTTATTGCTAAAGTTATAAAGATAACACCAGTCACAAGGCACCTGTCTGTTAGCGGCTGCCTGGGTAACTACTTCTTTAGTATAATCATATTTGCCAGTTCCCGACGGTCCTACGACAAAAATATGATAGCCATCTTCGTCCATGGCAAGTCCAAACTCCATGGATTTAACTGCCCGCTCCTGACCTGCGATGGAGCTTAGCGGGATGATATTCTGAGATGTCATCGAGAAATTTAATTCATCTTCATCGTCACATACTTTTTTTAATTTTTCCAATGGTATCTGATAATAATCATCTGGCATCATATCATAGCCTCCTATTTTGTTTTAACTTTGTTTTTTTAATCATTCTGGTTGTTCTAACATTTAAATTTAATTTCTTTACTTTATTAATATCCAACTTTATGAATTTTACGCAGATCTGCAAATAAAAATACACCAGAAGCTAAACATATCATTCAGCTATCTGGTGTATTCTTATTTTTATTGTTCAAGTTTTTTTAAATCAAGCGCTGTTACAATGCGATTTACGGTCCTCATCGATTTAACAGCGTTTTTTTTCATTTGATTTTTTAATTTATTCTAAGCGAATTGAGAGCAGGTGATTGATGAATTGCTGCGCCGTCCGTCCCGAAATCCCACCATGTTGAAGCTCCCATTTATTGGCTTCCTGACATAATTCTTCATCGGACAAGGACAGCCCTTCCCGTTTTGCCAACTCCGCCACAATTCCAAAATACTGTTTCTGACTGGGTCGCTCATAAAAAATGCTGACGCCGAAGCGATTGACCAGTGACAGTTTTTCCTGCATCGTATCCGAACGATGGATATCACTATTGGATTCCATGTCGTTGCGATCACTCCAGGTTTCCCGAATAAGATGACGTCGGTTTGAGGTGGCGTAGATTAAGATGTTATCAGGTTTTGTTTCGACGCCACCTTCAATGACTGCTTTAAGAAATTTATATTCAATCTCAAATTCTTCAAATGAGAGATCATCCATATAGATAATAAACCGATAGTTGCGGTTTTTTATCTGCGCAATGACATTTGATAAATCCCGGAACTGATGTTTATAGATTTCGATCATTCGCAAACCTTGATCATAAAATTCGTTGACAATGGCTTTGATACTGGTTGACTTCCCGGTACCGCTGTCACCAAACAACAGCACATTATTAGCTTTTCGGCCTTCCACAAAGGCTTTGGTATTTTCAACCAGCCGTTGTTTCTGACTTTCATAGCCCACCAGATCACTGAGCATAACCTTATCCATATTATTGATGGGATTAAAGATCACCCCGTTGCCGTCAGCTTTGGGAATAATCCGGAATGCTTTATTGAGCCCAAACATACCCACGCCATATTCCCCATAAAATTCAGTGATTCGATCAAAAAATTCCTGATCATTTTCTGCGGCTTCCAACTTCAGACTGAGACTTTTTACTTTTTCGCTGACATTCTGATTATACATGAATTCCGGTTTCTTGATGGCCTGATAGTTTGAAACCCGGCTGAAACAATCGATATCCAAGGCTTTTTCTAAGTCATTAAAATCAAAATCAAACAGATTTTTAAAGACGCTGCTGTCATTTTGAGCAAAGAAATTGACGCTACCTTCTTTTTTGCCCACCTTTTCGCAGGTTAAGCTAAACGGGTTTTCATTGGTGATCAGTAAAAAGGTCAGATAGTGGTGCCACAGATTTCGATCAAAGCCAAAATCAGTGGCAATTTCCAGCAGTGATTTGATCTGCCGATAACTCTCTGCTATTAATTCTTCTTTCGTATCTTCGCCTCTGTAGTAACGTTCATAGAGCTGGCCCATCTTTGTTAATAGATTTCTGGGATCTGTGTCGGTATAGAGGATTAGTTTTGCAATCATTCGATTCATAATGGTCTCCTTGGCAATTGTAATAATGTCTGGAATAGATGTCATTTTTAGTTTATCATTACATCTGTGCCAGCGTCAATGTGATTTAAGGGTTGGTACTTTCATGATCGCTTCTTTTCTGAAAAAAACCACCTCATTACAAGGTGGTTTTTGATCATCATTCAAAATATAAATATTGATCGATTTTGAGCGTTTCAGTCTTTAAAACAAATCATTTTATTATCGCAGTTCAAACTGATCAATCATATTTTTTAACAGCACTGATTGCCCCGACAGCTCTTCACTGGCGGCAGCACTTTCCTCGGCTGTTGCCGAGTTTTGCTGAACAACCTGGGCAACCTGTTCTACGCCCAGATTGATCTGGGCAATTCCAGTAGCCTGTTCATTCGATGCAGTGGCGATATTACCAATTAGATCGTTAACCTTGGCAATTCCGTCAACAATTTCATCCAGTGCACCGGCTGTTTCATCGGCGATCTTGGTCCCTTCCTGCACCTTACTGATGGATCCTTCGATTAAACCCGTTGTCTCCTTGGCAGCATCGGCGCTACGGGCGGCCAATGTTCTGACTTCTTCAGCAACAACAGCAAAACCTTTACCATGCTGTCCAGCCCGGGCTGCTTCTACCGCAGCGTTTAGTGCCAGAATATTGGTTTGGAAAGCAATATCATCAATCACTTTGATAATTTTAGAAATATCTTCGGAGGACTTATTGATATCCACCATGGAACGCTGCATTTCGGTCATTTGAGCATTTCCTCGTTCTGCATTTCCCATTACGAGTGATGCCAGTTCCCGAGCTTTATTGGCGTCGATGGCATTGTTTTTAGTCTGGTCAGCTATTTCTGTGATTGACGCCGTCAGTTCCTGAATCGAGCTGGCCTGTTCAGTCGAACCCTGAGCCAAAGCCTGGCTGCTTTGCGATACCTGATTGGCACCGACATTTACTTGTTCAGAAGCATTATTGATATCTCCCAGCAATGAGTTCAATGTGCCGATAATGGTATTAAGCGCATTGGAAATGGCATTAAAATCACCGCCAAATTCACTGATGTTTTCAAGATTAAGATTACCGTTTCCAATTTCTCCTGTCACTGTTGATATTTGGGTCACAATACTCTCAAGATTACTGCCCATGTTATTGACCGACTGTTTCAAATTATCGAACTTTCCTTGGTAGTAACCAGTAACCGTTGCATTTAAATGACCGTTTGCGATCTCATTCATAACTTCCGAAACTTCTTCGATGGGTCTGATCATGACGCCAAGAATGCCGTTCATGCCGCTGATCAGTTCCTGCCATGATCCATTAAATTTAGCTTCATCTGCCCGGACATCCAAATCGCCCTGCATTGCCGCGGTGGTAAGGATGATTGCATCGCCGATCAGGCTGTCAATGGAATCTTTAACTTCTCTGAGATTCGTTTCAATGGCACTGAACTGCTCATAAACTTCCCCAGTATAATCACCCGGTTCCTGAATATTCATATCAAAATTCAGGTTACCTGCTGCCAAACACGCCAGATTTTCTGCAAGTCGATTAATTTCTTTTTCGGAATATTTACTAACACTCATCGTTGCCGAGGTATTAAATGAAGTTTCAACATAACCGACTGTTTCGCCTTTTTTATTAATCATTGGCGTTGTATCCATGCGGTAGTATCCCCCACGGTATTCAAAGGGATACTCAATTCGGCCAGTTTCTCTAAAAGCTCTAACGCCACAGTTTTCGTCTTTACACATATCCAGATTTGAATTGCAGCAATCCTGCCCATAAATAGCTTCCCGGTCACCCTCTCGGCCTGTTGCCACTCTTAGATCTTGGAGGGTTTTATTAATAAAGGTCCACTTTAGATCCGTATCGACTACAGTAATTCGATACGGCATAGCATCAAGAATCGTCCGAAAGAAATCTCTTTTTTCTGCTACTGTTTTTATACTAAGCGTGACACTTTCAACCGCCTTTTTAAAATCTCCGGTTAAATCATTTTTCAGATTAACATCAATATCATTTTCCTGATCAATCTGATCAGGTAGCATTACCAGATAATCAAGCACTTTTCCGACTGACTGCTGAATTGCCATTAAGCTATTCCCGATTCGATCATTGTCTGAAGATAGCACAACTTCTGCTGATAAATCACCGTCAGCCAACTTTTGGGCGGCAATTGCCTGGTCATTAATCCGTTCCGTAATACCAGCCAAGGCAATATTCACTTCACCCAATTGATCTTGAGCTTGATCATGTTTAAACAATCCCGCTACATCACCATCAGCAAATTGGTTAACCTCTTCTGCAAGTCTTGTTATTCTGTCGGATGTTGCTTTCATCCCAAAATAAATTATTCCAATCGTGATAATTAATCCAATTGCATAAATCAGTAATAAGCTGTTCTGGATATTCGAAAATTGGTCAAAATTCTGATTTACTACAACCATCGTAATGCCAGCGGTTACCAAAAAAACGAGAATGACAGGTAAACCAATTGTCATTAGAATCTTTGATAATAAACTTTTTTCATGCTTCATTTTTTTCCTCCTAAATATTTGAGATTGTTTAATAAATTTAAAAACATTCGAATTGATTTTAACCCACTCATCAAATCATCTTCGATCCATAAGCATGAAACATTTTGTAAATAACTGCACATAAGCAATATTTTCTCATCCTTCACAACTCTGATATTCTGCCTAAATCAATAGTTTATTTAATTATTATATATGAAATATTTAGTAAATTCAAGAGTTCATTTAGTTTTAATCAATTAAACATAATTTAGATTGAATATTATATCATATTAAATCTGACTATAAAAAAACTGTCGACGAGCTCATTCAAAATAATGATCTCGCCGACAGTCTAAATATCAATTTTTAATTTAAATCTGTAGAACTACTTTACTAACAAATATTAACCATTTTTAAGTTGAAATTGGTCAATCATCTGTTTTAACATAACAGATTGGCCTGATAATTCTTCACTTGCTGCTGCGCTTTGTTCGGCTGTTGCAGAGTTTTGCTGAACTACTTGAGCAACCTGTTCAACACCCATATTAATTTGAGCTATTCCGGTTGCCTGTTCATTTGAAGCGGTTGCAATATTTGTGATTAAATCATTGACCTTGGCGATGCCACCGACGATTTCATCCAAAGCTCCCGCTGTTTCATCAGCGATCTTAGTACCTTCTTGAACCTTGCTGATGGATCCTTCGATAAGACCTGTTGTCTCTTTGGCAGCATCAGCACTTCTTGCTGCTAAGGTTCTGACTTCCTCAGCTACGACAGCAAACCCTTTACCGTGTTGTCCGGCCCGAGCTGCTTCTACCGCGGCGTTAAGCGCTAAAATATTGGTCTGGAAAGCAATATCATCAATCACTTTGATGATCTTAGAGATATCTTCAGATGATTTATTGATTTCTACCATCGAACGCTGCATTTCGGTCATTTGAGCATTACCTTTTTCAGCATTACCCATTACATCAGTCGCCAGTTCTCGCGCTTTGTTTGCATTAACCGCATTATTTTTGGTTTGGTCTGCTATTTCGGTAATTGATGCAGTTAGTTCCTGAATCGAACTTGCCTGTTCGGTTGAACCCTGGGCCAGCCCCTGACTGCTGTCTGATACCTGATTGGCACCAGCATTAACCTGTTCGGCGGCATTATTGATATCTCCCAATAATGAGTTTAGCGTTGAAATAATCGTATTGAGTGAATTTGAGATCGCATTAAAATCGCCTCGATAAGCTCGAATTTCTTCGATATTGAGATTGCCATTACCGATTTCCGTTGTCACCGCAGAAATTTCTGTCACGACTGCGCTGAATCGACTTCCCATCGTGTTAACAGAATCCTTTAATTCTTCAAAACGACCTTTGTATGAACCAGCGACTCGTGAAGACAAATTACCTTGAGTCATTTCATTCATAACAGTAACTGCTTCATCAAGTGGTTTGGCAATTTCTCCAAGTATCCCATTCATTCCGCTGATCACTTCCTGCCATGATCCACTAAATTTGGATTCATCTGCACGGGTTTCCAGTTGACCTGCAATCGCGGCATCTGTCAACATACTTGCATCATCAACAAGATTTCCGATCGTCTCTTTTACCTCGACTAAATTATCGCCAATCGCTTTAAATTGTTGATAAACTTCGTTTGTATACTGATTCGGTTCATCGACATGTAAATCAAGCTCAAGATTACCTGCCGAAAGTTGATGCAGGTTAACAGCCAGTCGCGCTACCGCTTCACTTCGATAGTTATTCACACTCATGATCGGGGTGGTATCGTGCGATATTTCGACATGACCAATATGTTCACCTTTTTTATCGATCAGCTTCATCGTGTCCATTCGGTAATAGCGATCCATAAATTCGAAACGATATTCTGCATACCCAAACTCATTCACCCGATCTCCACCGGCTTCTAACATTCGGACGCCGCAGTTCTCAGTATTGCACATTTCCAGGTTACATGAATTACACGCGTGGCCACGAATATCTTCCCGTTTTTCGGCTGTACCGGTTAATTTCATCAAATCTTCAAGTACCTTGTTGACAAAGACCATCTTCATATCATTATCCGAGGTGGTGATACGATAAGGTATTGCATCTAATATTGCTAAATAATAATCTCTGTCAGTGACAACCGTCTCAAAAGCCTGGTTGACCTGTTCAGCCGCCTTTTTAAAGTCTCCAGTCAGTTCATTCACCAGATTTTTAACGACATAATCCTCTTTTTCTACCAGATCAGAAGTTTTAGCCATATAGTCAAGTATTTTCCCAACTGATTTCTGAATCGCCAGCAAATTGTTTCCAATCAGATCATTTTCTGATGATGGTAAGATTTCTACCGATAGGTCGCCATCAGCCATTTTTTTTGCAGCATCCGCATGGGCTCTAATGGTTTCCCCAATGCTTGCTAATGCATATTCAACTGCTCCTAGTTGATCTTCCGGCTTGGCTGCTTTGAATCCAGTCTCAACATCGCCATCGGCCAATCGATTTGCCGCTTTTGCTAAATCGGTTATTTTATTCGATGTGTCCCTCATTGCTAAAACGATCGCGCCAACCATAATAGCTAAACCGATTACATAAATCATTATCATGCTGCTTTGAATATCCGCAAACCCGTCAAAATTCTGACTGACAACAACCATTGAAATACCAACTGTTACGAAAAAAATCAAGATAACTGGTACGATTACCGTAATCAGGATTTTTGATAACAAACTTTTTTCACTCTTCATTCTATCCTCCTCGAAAATTATATTATAGAATTCATAAAATACATCAGCTATTAACTGTCGCTTCTTTCGCAATCACTTCCCCTACATATTAATTATATTTTCATTTTCAGTGCTTTGCTCTCATCTATATCGACATTTACCGGCTATAGTTTAGTCATATTTAAATTATAACCGAAGTTTTTCGTAAATTCAATTAAATTCCACTATATAAGCAAGTTAACTAGAACATTTTTCAGAATTTTGTTAAAAAATTTTTGCCATCTCATTTTGTTCGAACGACTAATAATCAATGTGAACTACTATAAACCAACTCATTTTTTTCAAAGTCAAAGATATTGTTGATATGCCCGAGAATAATGAGTGCTTTTTTTAAGCTATCAAAATATGATTCATCATATTTGGCGCTGCCAATGTCATAGCCTTTAAGTGTTGGTAATAATTCTTCAGCACGTTCCGGTGCATTGTCCACCGTGGTGCACAACTTGTATAGTTTTTTAAACTGATATTCCTCCACGATATAAAAGCGGCCATCATCCACCCCGTTTTGGATATTCTCTAAAAACCATCGGTGAACCTGATTTGTTTTTTTCAGACGCCCCATTACTTCTGAAGCTACTGCCCAGGGTTTTAAACGTAGTTGTTTGAGATCCACACCCTTTTCACATTTATAAAAAACACTTTCTAATCCCATGTAAATCCTCCATTTATGAATTGAGTGTTCCTCTCCAGAAAGGATACTCTAAATTTACCAAATCTATTTTGCTTAAAAGAGATCATTCTTAATCATTTCTGCTTTTGAGGTCATCCTTCCTATCATTTTACCTACCTTATTGGATTTAGTCAATTATTATGAAGGATTTACAGTATTAATTTTCATTTAACAAATTATCTCTGGAAGAATTTAATTTTTTCCGCAAGCGTGGTATAATTAAAAAAACTAAGAAATTGATCAGAAAAAGGAGAAAAAAATGAGAAGTCGAGTTGGTAACCTGTTATGGGGTCTTTTATTAGTAGCCATTGGTCTTGGATTTGCTGGGAATGTCTTCGGTCTGTGGAATTTTGAACTGTTTTTTGCCGGTTGGTGGACCTTATTTATCATTGTGCCTTGCGCCATCAGTATGGTTCAGAATGGCGTGCAGCTTTGGAATACCATCGGCTTGGGTATTGGGGTTTTGTTATTCGTTTCAGCTCAAGGCATTTTTAACGGTCAGCTTCTGGGTGACCTGATTTTCCCCATCATCATTATTGCAATTGGTTTAAGTATTATGTTTAAGGATCGTCTCAGTAAAAATGCCAAACTGATTCAAGGGATCAGCAAAGATGGGCTCCCTGAGTATTCGGCAGTGTTTGGTGGACAGGATTTGAGCTTCCCAGGCGAAGCGTTCAAAGGCGCAAACTTAACCGCTGTTTTTGGCAGTGTCTCATTGGATTTAAGACAGGCGATCATCGATGAAGATGTCTATGTTTCAGCTACCGCTGTTTTTGGCGGCATTGACATGATGGTTCCCAGTAATGTCCGGGTAGAAATGACCACAACGCCGATCTTTGGAGGTGCATCGAACAAGGCCAATAAACCACTTGGAGAAAATCCACCGACGATTTACATCAACAGCACTAATATTTTTGGAGGCACTGAAGTTAAATGAATACAAATCAGAGTTGGATTAAATACATTGCTATCGCCTTTGGTCTGGTATTGGCTTTAGGTATTATTTCAACGATTGTTAATGGCGGCCTGGCAATTATGAAAGGTTTCGGTCTCATTGAAAATGAAGTTCGGATTGTTAATCAAAGCAAAGATACCTTTAGTCAAAAGTATTCAGGCGATTTGGAGTCTGTTTATATTAATTTTAATGTCGGGAGTGTGACCCTTCAATCCGGGGATGTCTTTCAAGTTGAAGGTTCGAACATATCTTCAAATCTTACCGCTAAACTTGAAAATGGTAAACTTATCATCGAAGATAAACAAAACAACAACTTTCTATCAAATTTCTTTGGTCCGGATAAGGTGCCAACATTGCTCGTTACCATTCCTAAAAATACCCAACTCAAAAAACTAGACTTGGAACTTGGAGCTGGTCATGGTGAACTATCGCAAATCAGCACCGATGAGCTCATCATCAAACAAGGAGCCGGTGAAATATCAGCCAATCAGCTCCAGGCGAATTCCGGTCAACTCAAAGGTGGAGCCGGTGCCGTTGATTTTTCGGATGTTTCATTAAATGATTTTGAGATCAAGGGTGGGGTTGGCCTCATCAACATCCAGGGCATCATGACCGGCGACCTGGAAATAAAGTGCGGTGTTGGTCAAACCAGTCTGGATATTAATGGAAACATTGATGATTATTTCATCACCGCTGATCAGGGTGTCGGTTCGATTACCATCAATGGTCAGGGGATACCAGAAAATGGTACTGGTTCTAAGTCAGCACCCAACCGGATCGATATCGATGGTGGTGTCGGACCTGTTAATATGACATTTAAATAAGCAATAAAAAAACACGTTTAACGTGTTTTTTTATTGCTTAAAATAGATATTTCTGCGAACTATCGCACAAAATGCATATAAACTTTCTTAAATGGATTCGGTTCGGCCACCACTCCCTTACCATTTTCAATAAGACGCATAAGCCAAACCATATTCGCGGCAGTGACCTCAATTGTCTGAGCGCCTTCGGTATCCTGAGTAGCTTCACCAGCGGTGCGACCATGGATAACATTCCAATAGTTACCGGTTGCCATCACCATTTCTGAATAGGTAATGTAATGATTCAGCTGATCAATAGTGGTAACGCCACCTGAACGGCGAACCGCAACTAGCGCTGCAGCGACTTTGTGCCGAAATAATCCGCCATTGGCTCCGGCCACATAAAATGCCCGATCCAGAAATGATTTCATATTTCCACCGATTCCAGAAAAGTGAACCGGACTTGCAAAAATAACGCCATCCGCTTCCTTTATCTTTTGAATACCTTCATTGACCACATCTTTGGTAAAGATGCATTGCTCATTTTTAGTTTTGCCGCAGGCGTTGCAACCCGTACATCCCTGAACTGCTTTCATCCCTACATTGAAAATTTCAAAATCAATGCTTTCCTGGGCAAAAATCTCTCCAGCAATACTCAGGGCACTATAAGTATTGCCTTCTCCATGGGGACTGCCATTAATGCCTAATATTTTCATCTTAACCTCCCAGAGCGCGATGCTCCATCTGTTCTAGTTTAATGCTTTAAGTATACCACATTTTAAAGCAGTGAAACATAAAATCATCAATTGGACAAAGTAATCGTTATGAATATTCTCGCTTTATCCTATTTTAATTCTATGTTATACTGGGAACATTATTCATTAAGGAGGGCATTATGACTGGATATATTATACGATTTCTCAAACTTAATTTTGGACTCTTTCTTTACGGTCTGGGAATTATTGTCACCATGCGGGCAAATGTGGGTTATGCTCCCTGGGAGGTGCTTCATAGCGGAATCAGTCAAACACTTGGGGTTAGCATTGGTCTTGTTAACACCGCTGTTGGAGCCATCATTGTCATCATCGTTTGCCTATTTGGCGAAAAAATCGGCATCGGCACAATTTTTAATATGTTTATGATTGGTCTATTTATGGATTTAATTCTTTATCTGGATTTTATTCCGATCTACCAGAACTTTTGGATTGGGACGCTGGTTCTTATTCTGGGTCTCTTTATTATTTCTTTGGGAACATATTTTTATATTTCTTCTGCTTTTGGAGCTGGACCACGCGACAGTCTGATGGTGGCCATAACGCGTAAGACTAATTTACCGGTCGGTCTCTGCCGAGGAATTTTGGAAGTCAGTGTGGTGATTATCGGCTGGTTTCTCGGTGGAATGGTTGGTTTAGGGACGGTTATCTCCGCTTTTGCAATTGGCTTTTGCGTTCAGATCACCTTTCGACTTTTGAAATTTGATCCGACCCAGGTTAATCATGAAACCTTTGGGGTGATGATTCACAACCTGCGTAATCTTAAAAAGAACTAACAAAAACCAGCCAATCCCAAAATGGATTGGCTGGTTTTGCTTTGTAACGGATTTATTATTCATCTTCAATGATCATGTCAACAAAGATCTGTGCTATTTCTGGATCAAACTGTGTACCTGAACAACGGTTGATCTCTTCGATGGCTTCTTCAACAGTAAGGTCATCCATATGTAATCTCATTTTTGTCATGGCATCATAAGCGTCTGCAATGGCTATGATCCGGGCTTCCAATGAGATTTCCTCACCTTTTAGCCCTTTCGGGTAACCACTTCCGTCCCAATGCTCGTGATGTTCCAAAATGTGATCCGCTATTTCAGCAAATTCATTAGCCGAACTCAAAATCCGATAGCCGACCTCTGGATGTCGCCGTATTTCTTTCCATTCCAGCTCATCCAGCATTTCCGGCTTGTTGAGAATCCCATCCGAAATACCGATCTTTCCAATATCATGCATCAGTCCGGCTGTTTTTAAATCTTGGGTATCTTTCGTATTCAAACCAAGTTTGTTAGCAACTTCTTCTGATAGTTTGCTGACCCTTTGAGAATGCCGCATTTCCCGGTGATTTTTTTCAAATAGCGTATTGATAACCATTCCGACCGTTTTATTGCGCATTCCCAGACTTTCAGTCAGTTTGCGACGATACATATAGTCTTCAGCTTTTTTAAATACCTGCTGAATGTCTTCATCTTTTATATACTTTGTCTCAAAGCCAAAAGATATGGAGACATCGACTGTTCCAACCTTTTCATTTTTGGCCAGTGTTTCAATCCGTTTGATGACTTCTTCAGTTTCTAACGAATCTGTTTTAGGCAGGAGAATCACAAATTCATCGCCTCCCAATCTTGCGATAATATCATCGGCACGACAGGCTTTGGTAATAATTTCTGCTGATTTCTTTAGCAGTTCATCCCCCATTGCATGACCAAAACTGTCATTCACCAGTTTTAGTCCGTTGACATCTCCCATTACCAGAGATAGTGGCAGGTTTCTAGGCGTATCCAATCGCATTAACTCTTCTTCATAAAAGCGACGATTATAAAGACCGGTCAGCTGATCGTGATAGCTTAAAAAGGCAATTTGATCTAATTTTTGTTTTTTCTCGGTGAAATCACGAAACACCAGCACGACACCCAAAACTGCTCCATTTTCTTCCATAATTGGCGCTGCACTTTCTTCAATCGGTCGTTCAAACCCATCTCTTGATATCAATAACGTGCGATTGGTCAGTTCTCGGATTTTTTTTGTCCTGATCACATCTTTGACAATATTTTCGAACTTTTCCCGGGTGAAAGTATCAATTACATTGAAAACCAATTCGATGGGTTTATTTAACGCCTCTTTTTTGGTCCAGCCGGTCAAATTCTCTGCCACCCGATTAATAAATAAAACCCGCCCATCCTGATCGCAGGAGATCACACCATCCCCAACTGAGATTAATGTCGTTTCCAATAACTTACTATCTTTTGCCAGTTGCGCTTCTAATTGGCGTTGTTCGGTCATATCAATGCCAATACCCGTAAAATATTTTTTTTCGTCAAGCGTCATGACGACGCCGTTTGAACGAATCAGCAGCTTTTCGCCATTTTTTTTAATTAAATTGGCTTCTACTTCGCCATATCCCGTTTTAAAAACCCGGTCAACCGCTGCCAAAACCCGAACGAGATCGTCCCCATCGTACCATTTATCCATGGTCATTTGGGCTAATTCGGCTGATGAATAACCCGTCATTTCTTCGTGTTGTTTATTCCATTTAATCAGTTTTCCGGTTTCATCATAAACGTAAAGAAATCCAGGGATACTCTCAAACAAGGCTCTGACAAAAACCAGTTCCCGTTCCAGTTCTGCTTTTGCTGCGCTAAGTTGTTTGTTAAGAGCTTCCAGCTCATACGTGCGCTCTGCCACCCGTTTTTCCAAAAATATATTTTCTTTTCTGAGTGTCTGACTATCCATTTGATCGTCCGTAATATCCCTCACAATTGATAACAAATATGCCTTACCTGCCAGTGAAACGGGACTCGAGTTTACTTCGACCTCTCTGATTTCGCCATTTGACAACCGATGTTTAAAATAAAACTTATTTCTTCTGCTTTCTTTGGCACTTTCGACTTCTTGCTTGAGTATTTCTTCATTTAGACAATTGAAATGACTAATTTTTTTTGTGACCATTTCATCATGTGTTAAACCATAAAACAAACAGGCCGAGTGATTGCAATCTTCGATTTTTAATGAATCCGGATTGATCAGAAGCATGATTTCCTGATTGTGTCTAAATAGTTCTTCAAAAAAAGATTCTTTATTGTAACGCTGGTCGTTCTTCTGAACATCCATTTTCTTCACCTCCATCAAATTCTGTTCAGTTGCTATTGACCTAAGTCCACTTTGTATTGTGCCAACATCTTTATGGTTGACTGAACTCAGTTTATTATTAAACTATCTACCCTTGAATCCGCCCTGCTAATCATTTGCAATTTATTTTTCGTTGCCAAAACACTATCTGGGGATCAAAAAATAACGAACTTCGGTTGCTTTGGTGCAGTTTCCACAAACAATTTCGTAACGTGTAGGCGAACAGTTCAGCGAACTGTCCGCCGTACAGTGTAGAAATTGTTTCGTGCGAAACTGGGCACAAAGCTCACGGCACTTTCGCAATTACTCAAAACATTCTTTGATGATCAAAAAACAAAAGCACCAATCTGATGATCAGTGCTTTTGTTAAGTAATTATTTTTCAATTGGTAAAATTCCAGACATTTCACCGATTACATTAATCAGTTGGGCGTTTGATGGCACAACAATTTTGGCATTGTTTTTTAAGGCGATTTCGGTGGTCTGTAATTGCTTTAATAATTGGGCGTTTCCAACAAAATACTCTTCAGCCGCTTCATTAACTAATTTGATTGCAAACGCCTCGCCTTCTGCTTCAAGAATTCGAGCTTGTTTGATCCCCTCTGCTTTTTTGATTTCCGCCCGTTTTACCCCATCTGCTGTCGTTTCTGCTGCAGTGGCAAAATCGATTGCCGCAACTTTTTCATTTTCTGCTTTAACGACCTTGTTCATGGTTTCCTGAACATCCTGAGGTGGATCAATTTCTCTTAACTCAGCCCGAACAATATCGATGCCCCATTTGTCCGTTTCTTCTTTTAATGTTTTAAGCAAATCCGTATTAATAATACTTCGTTCACTGTTTGCCGATTTTAATGTCATTGTCCCGATGATATTACGTAAGGTGGTCCGGGCAAGGTTGACAATCTGCACCTTATAATTATTGACGTTATAAACGGAGTTCTTGACACTCTCCTCGTCAGGTTTGACCTTAAAATAAATCTGAGCATCAACAGTTGCATTAAGATTATCATTGGTAATAATGACCTGCGGCTCAGCATTAAACATTTGCTCCGTGACATTTACAATATAAATTTTTTGCACCCCGATTATGATCCAGTGAAAACCAGGTTCTGCATACTTTGTGTACTTTCCGAATGTTTCAATTAGACCACGACTTGTTGGTCGAATAATCCGAACCCCAGCCAGAAAAAAAGCTAACGCAAGAACGAGAATCAGAATAAATAAAATCATGTTTTTATACTCCTTCTAATAGTCCCCGAGAGGGAAATAATCACCAGTTTCGGACATGCCAACCGGATAGTGACATCGATTCAACCAGTTTGTACTACTAAGTTCCGGAATCGGTGGCAGATTGAGGCAATGTTTAAAGCCTTCTCGAACAATGTCAACAACCTCCTGATCAATATCCGTTGCCACCTCATCAAAGACTTCCCAGCCTTTTTCAGGTAGGTGCAGCAAAATAATCTGCGTCTTGTTTCCCAACGTATAGGTGTCCAAAACCTTAAAATGCGAACCTGAATCAATGACACAAAGCCCCCAGTGGGTATTGTGCTCATAGGCTTGCATATTGGCATAATGATTGGACAAAATTGCCAAACGATGCGTCGTGACCATCCCTCCTCTTCGCAAACTGGCATCAGTAAAACCCAGTTCTTTTAAGATCATCCCAACTTTATATTTTGATCCCAGATCGCCAAGATTGGTGTCTCGGATCAGCAGGGTAATGCCCGGATAGGTAAACTGCATTAGTTTTTCTAATTCTTCTGACTTTTTAAACTTATCTGTTAACATTTTATTACTCCATATTGCCTGGTATCCCACTCTCACAGGGTACGTTGACCTGGCACTTTCCACAACCATACCGGGGCTTGAATTTTTCTGCGGTTTTATCAAGAAAAATACTGCATAACCGGTGATCTTTTCCTTTTTGAAGAGAAATAGCTTTAACTGGACATTGTTTTACACAAGCACCACACTTGGTACAATAAGCATTATATACTTCATACGGATGTTGATTTGATTCCAACTCAAGTTCAGTCACCAGACTTCCAAACCTTCCGGCAATTCCCTTTTCGGTGATCAGTCCTTTTGAAAGTCCAAAGGTACCCAATCCAGCGAGATAGGCAATATGCCGCTCCGACCAATTACTGGTAAACGCCAGTGGTTCTCCGCACAGTTCTTCGATCGGCTCCGTAATACTGAAAAACTTCTTATCCATGGAAGGAATCACAGTCTCGAAACCAGCCTGATTGATACTGCTTTGCAAATGAATCAACAGACTTCGTAATAATTGATGGCCTTCAATTCGACCGACCAGCCATCCCCAGGAAGGCCATATTTTCTGCTCCCGGTTGCTGGCCTTTACCGCCTCAGAAAATGGCAGAAAAAAGGAAATCACTGTTTTTGCTGTTGGCAGCCATTCTTGGGGATTTCTGAAATGACAACCAATGACTTCCGGCTTTTTGAGGATTGCAAATGTCTCATCACTGGCATCACAAAACCCAAAAATAGGACCATCATAGATTCTTTTTCCAACTAAATCTTTTGGTGTATTATTTTCCATCTTTATCTGATTAAATGATGATGTTTCGATAAAGTTTGATGCTACTTGTACGATATCGTTTTTGTCCATTTTAAGCCTCTCGATCAGATTTCACATTTTACTTTTATTATAAACCAATACTTCAACTTTGTAAATTTTTACTTGAAAACGAACACAGTAATTGGGTTTAAGTCCATAAAATAAGGTTTATTTCATAAATAGCATGTTGATTTTTAAATAATAGCTAAAAATAACTATTTCAGTTCAAATCTGGATTTTGAGATCCGAGACTTATCCTTATACATCTGTTCATCCGCCTGTTGCATTAACAACTCCATTGACAACTCAGAATCGATGGTAATCGTATAACCCACGGATAACCCAATTTTGCGATGATCGTCTAATATTTCCTCATTATAGCTGACAATTGACTGCTTTATACAATAAACAAATTGCTCCGCCATGGCTTCTTCACAGTCGTTAATAATAGCTAAAAATTCGTCCCCACCGATCCGCACGACGGTGTCTGCTTCTCTGAAACATGTACTTAAAAATCCTGCCACCTGCGTAATCAATTCATCCCCAGCCAGATGCCCATAGTGATCATTAACGTATTTCAGCCGGTCAATATCAAACATAAAGATACAAACGGGATGATCCGGTTGGGGGTTTAACGCCAACTGTTTCAAATAGGTTCGATTATATAAACCAGTGAGTTGATCATGATAAACCAGATAAAGAATTTCTTCCTCCGCTTGTTTTCGCTTTGTAATATCGATAAAGAAATTCAAAGTAGCCGGTTTACCTTGCCAGTCAATAATAATGGAGTTCATCTCCAACCATCGAATATCCCCATCTTTTCTTAACATTTTAAATGTACTGGCCATTTTTGTTTCATCACCGCGCAGATATTGAAAATGGTTTTCTGAAAGACGTTGTTGATCTTCTGGATGAATTATTTTTTCTAAGGGTAATGACAACAATTCTTCTTTTGAATAACCAGATAATTCCACCGTTTTTTGATTACAAAGCTGTGGTTTGCCATCTTGTATCACAACAATGGCTTCCACAGCGTTTTCAAAAAGCAGTCGGTATTGTTCCTCGCTGGTTCGTAAGGCTTTCTCTGAAGCCTTTCTGGCAAGAATGTCCTCTCGCAGATATTGACTCGTTATTTCTAATTCACTTTGACGCAACGCCAGTTGCTTATTTAGTTTCCCCAGTTGTCGAATATACAGAAAGCTTAGCAGTATTACGACACCAAAGATTAAAACGATCCAGGCAATTAATTCATAATCGTAGGACTCAACCGTGATGGAGACATATTGATTGATAATTTTTTGGACCTCCTGAGGAGTCAGGGTTGCAATCCCTTTATTCAAAATATCCCGAAGCATGGGTTGCGAATTAACAACGCCTAACCGAAAATTATTGGTATAATTGGGCAAGTCCTCGACAATTTTCAGGTTAAAAAAGCCTTCCTGTTTAATGGTATAGGCAGCCATGGTCATGGATCTCAAAGTCATATCCGCCTGACGATTTTCCACCATTTTTATAGCGTCTACCTCTGAATCCACCAGAATAATCCCAATATTCGGATATTCACGGCGAATGCGTTCTTCGGTGCTGGTTCCTTTTGGCAGCGCCATGGTTTCACCATACAGATCTGATAAATTCGCAATGAAAGGATGATCTTCCCGGGAAATAAGAACACTAGGATCAGTAAAATAGGTATTGGTAAATATAAGCCATCCTTCTCGTACAGGGGTATCATTTAAAAAGCTCAATACGACACATCCGCCGACTTGGGACTCATCCAGGCTTGCTTCCCAGTTGTCGGTCGGTACCAATTCCAGGGTTACGCCCGAACGCTCTGCAATTAAGTCAATGAGATCTGCAGCAATGCCTGAGTATTTTCCTGAAGCATCAATTTCTTCATAAGGTATCCAGTCCGGGTCAACACAGATTTTTACTGGACCTAACACATCAAGATATGCTTGTTCCTCAGGTGTGAGGTCCACCATTACTTTATTTTCAGCTGTTTGGGAGGCACCAATTTGATCCAATTGGACGGATTTGTTGTTCGCTGAACCTAAGCGCTCAATCACAAATATGGCAGCCAATAAGATTAGAACCAATACGATTAAAATGGTGTAGCGTTTTTTATTTTGATCTGCAGTTTGAACCATAAAGCCTCCATACCCCTAATATTACATGCTAAATCTGCTGTTTTAGTATTTCCTCAATGGCGGTTGCATCAAGGGGTTTATAATAGTAATATCCCTGGATCAAATCGCATTGTGATGTTTTTAAAAAAGCGATCTGATCCTCGTCTTCAACCCCTTCAGCTACGATTGATAAGCCCAGACTTTTGCCCAGCTGAATTATGGCATTGGCGATCGCCTGATCCTTATGATTATGACCGATACCATCAATAAACTGCTTGTCCATTTTCAGCCGATCCAATGGCAGCATTTTTAATCGACCCAGAGAAGAATATTCCGTTCCAAAATCATCGATTGCAATTGAAACGCCAATTTGTTTTAACCCATTGAGTTTTTCAATAATTTCTTCAAACTCTAATATGGCTGTACTCTCGGTAATTTCCACTTCCAGATATTCCGGCTGAAGACCGGTTTTTTTCAGAATGCCTTCAACCTGACTGATAAACTGTGGATTTTTAAACTGGCTGGCTGAAATATTAACCGCCATAATAACGGGATCCATACCCATATTCTGCCAGGCCATACTTTGACGACAAGCGGTTTCCAGCACCCATTCTCCGATGGGGTTGATCAGGCTGGTCTGTTCCGCTAATGGGATAATCACCGCTGGTGAAATTAAACCCAATTCCGGATGCTGCCATCGTAGCAGGGATTCTACTCCAGTAACCTTTCCGTTGCTCAAGCATACCTGGGGTTGATAATTGACAAATAGCTCATTTTTTTCAAGCGCCCGATACAGTGCACTTGTCAGTTGATTCTGTCGGATCACTTCTCCTTTTATAGCTGCCGAGCATAATAGGTACTGATTTCGGCCTTTCTCTTTCGCCTTGAATTTTGCAATATCAGCATTCATAATCAGCTCTTCCGGATCTTTCCCATCAATGGGATAGATTGCGATCCCGGCACTGGCGGTCATAAAAAATTCCTGTCCTTTCAGAATAAAGGGTTCATAGAAAAGATTCATTAACTTTTCTGCAATCGAAATTATTTGGTCTTCGTCACTTACATGATTGATCATCACTAAAAATTCGTCGCCACTGAAACGTGAAACCAGATCATTTTTGCTCAGAACACTTTTGATTTTTTCGCCCACCAGATAGAGTAATTCATCACCCATACTATGACCGACCGTATCATTAACGGTTTTAAATGAATCCAGGTCAAGAAAAACAACACTCAGATGATTGTCCGAAAACTCCTGCTTGACAATGCTGAAATAAACGTAATTTGTAAACAGATTTCGGTTTGGTAGCTTGGTGACTTCGTCATAATGCGCGATGAAACTTAATTCTTTTTCTGCATCAATCCGTGTCAACGTATCCCCCAGAATATTGGCGATTATCTTGACGAAATTGAGGTGATCATCCTGCCATTCGATAATCTTAGTTTCGGTGTCAAATCCCCAAAATCCAATGACCTTATCTTTGCTTGTTATCGGTGCGATAATCTCAGATTTAAGTAAATTAATATCAAGATTAAATAATTCAGCATTAACAAATTCTGGAAGTTTGCTGACATCTGAAGCGACAAATAGTTCATTACCAAGGATTTTTTCCATCCGCCAGTGACCGGAATCAATCGGAATATTCTGAATCCGATCGATTCCGGATTCAATGCCTGGGCGACAATAATCTTTTAACCCTGAAAATGTTTTTTTCTCTCGGTCAAACAAGCAGATATAGGTTCGATCGACCGCAAAAAACTCGCAGCTTGTTTTTAATAAATAGTCGATGTTTTCATCAAAATTTTGCTGATTTATACCAACACAATCCGTCGAAATCTGAGTGATCAATTCTTGTAATTTCATTTTTTCAGAGGTTTCATTCAGCCTCAATAAAAAAAGTTTGTTTATATAATAGCACAGCCAAATCGCGATGCAAAAAAGACCGATTCGCACCGAATAGTCGACCCCGCTTACTTTAACATAGGTGATTGGCATTACCACCCAAATGATGATTTGAGTGATAATAATCGAAAGGGCCATGATTCCCAAAAGGATTTTTTCTCTAAATACTAAAAAAGCAATAATCAGTACAAATGGAAATGCCCAAATTGTAACGCCCCCATATTCAGTGAACTTTAAAGTCACAATCGGAATCAGCAGCGCAAGTAAACACACACTGACTAAATCCTTATGGCGCTCGGTCAGATCCAGTCGTTGCACTAGCTGCAGGATAATCCCGAAACTAATCAGGACACCACTTAAAATCAAAACTTCTGTCAGCGTCGACTCCTTACTCATCAAATATTGAGTGATAAAATTAAGGATACCTCCTAAAATCAGAGCGATCGATAGGTAAACATAGACTTTTTTTATTGCGATCACATTAAGAATCGCCCCATCCGATTCCACTGACCGAGGAATAATGAGACCAAAATAGCTTTTGTTATAGAACATCATAAACATCGGCAAGGCCATGAATATCGGTGCCATCTGAGGTATGGTAATACCCAGATAGGTATTGCTGAGAATATCCGTTAAAGTTGCCAGCAGAAAAACTAAAAAATACGAACCAATAATCGTTAATGCTTGTTTTTTGATCATTAACTCATTTTTTTTAAGATTCCAACGCCAAACCAGTATCATACTGATCATTGAATAGGCAATATAATAAATGCCATGGAAAACATCCCAACTTGTATTTTGAGCCACATTGATCCACCCCCATTGGGTATTAACCAGGGCATAAAGTGGCGGGGCCAGATTATTTGAAATTGAAAAAACGAAGATGACAATTGCAGCGGGTAAATAGATTATGAAATAAATCCACCATTGTTTCAGAATGTTTTTCTTTTCCGTAAATAGTAACGAAAAATGTAAAAGAATCGCAAAAAACGCTCCCCATCCAATAGCTGAAAAACGACGCCAGAACAAGCACGTTTGATAATCACTAGCTGAGATAGCAATAGTAAAGCCAAATGTCCACACAGCAAGGGAGAAAAGCAGCGCAATAAGAACCTTATTGATGGCTTCTTTAGGCTCAGTCAAAAAAACGTACAGTCCTAAAGAGATGTAAATTATAAAAAAAACAAAAAATATTATCGAAAAAACGAACGCCATGCTTTGCATGAAACACCTCATTGCTATTGTAAAAATGGTATGCTTGAATTATATCATTTTTAATGGTTTCGCAACAGATATTTAATTTATTATAAACCATCTAAAAACAAAACAATTATTCGCGGCAAACTATTAAATACAAATCACTTTATTAAGCTTTTGGGACAAAAAAAACAGCCTTTTGAAAGACTGCTTTAAAATAAATTTAAAATTGTTGGACACTATACTGCTTTTAAAGTGTTTTTTTATAGTCAATAAACTCATCATAGCTCGATAATCGATCCAGAATACCTTCTTCTCTGATTTCAATAATTCGATTGGCTACAGTTTGCATGAACTGGTGATCATGGCTGGCAAAGAGCAAGATGCCTTTGAAATCAATGAGACCGTTATTGACAGCGGTGATGGATTCCAAATCCAGGTGATTGGTTGGTTGATCCAGAACTAAAACGTTTGAACCAAACATCATCATTTTTGAAAGCATGCAACGTACTTTTTCGCCCCCGGAAAGAACCTGGACTTCTTTATAAATATCATCTCCTGAAAACAACATCCGTCCCAGGAATCCACGGATATAAGTTTCGGTAATCTCTTCAGTGTATTGCTGTAACCATTGGCAGATATTCAAGGTGCAGCCGTTAAAATAGTCGCTGTTATCTTTGGGGAAATATGATTGGGTGGTACTGACGCCCCATTTAAAGCTGCCTTCGTCTGGTTCAATTTCTTCCATTAAAATTCTAAAAAGCGTCGTCATGGCTATTTCATTGTCCGCAACAAACGCGATTTTTTCATCTCTATTGACTCGAAAACTGACGTTGTTTAAGACTTTAACACCATCAATGGTTTTTGATAAATGTTCGACGGTTAAAATTTCTTTACCCGGCTCACGGTCGATCTGGAATCCGACCCATGGATATTTTCGGGATGACGATGGCATGTCCTCAATGTTTAGCTTATCAAGCATTTTCTTTCGCGAAGTTGCTTGTTTGGATTTGGATTTATTGGCCGAGAACCGCGCAATAAAGCTTTGCAGTTCTTTGGCCTTATCTTCGTTTTTCTTGTTTTGATCTTTCAATAAACGTTGAATTAATTGGCTGGATTCGTACCAGAAATCGTAGTTACCCACATAAACTTTGATTTTACCAAAATCAATATCCACAATATGAGTACACACATTGTTTAAGAAATAACGGTCATGTGATACCACGATGACAGTTCCCTCATAGTCCATTAAAAATTCTTCTAACCACTCCACGGCCTGAATATCCAAATGGTTGGTGGGCTCATCAAGTAGAATAATTTCAGGTTTACCAAACAACGCCTGGGCTAATAAAACCTTAACTTTTTCATTACCGGAAAGTCCATCCATGTTGGCGTCAAGAATCTCAACGCCTAAACCCAACCCTTGAATAATTCTGGATGCATCAGATTCCGCTTCCCAGCCACCCATTTCGGCAAATTCGCCTTCAAGTTCGCCAGCTCGGATGCCATCCTCATCGGTAAAGTCTTCCTTCATGTATAAGGCATCTTTTTCTTTCATCACCGAATAAAGATGCTGATTTCCCATCATAATGGTGTCAAGAACAGAAAACGCATCAAATGCGTAATGATCCTGTTTTAGAACCGACATCCGCATGTTTTCGGGAATAAACACATTACCGGTTGATGGCTCAAGCTCGCCCGATAAAATTTTTAAAAAGGTTGTCTTTCCAGCACCATTCGCCCCAATAACCCCATAACAATTCCCCGGAGTAAATTTTATATTTACATTGGTAAAAAGATTTGTTCCGCTAAAATTCAAACTTAGTTCTGATACTGTTATCATTAATTAATAATCCTCCACTATTTTTATTCGTCAATAGCAATTATAATATAACTCCTATTTATTCAAACTGCCATTTTTATCAATTCACAAATATAAAAATGCTCAATATCTATTAATGCTCACTGCTTTGCGAAAAGAAGAGGCCATTATCATAATATCGATAAGAGCCTCTATCATAAGCCGTATTATTATATCCTTTTTGATGTCTTTTTTCCAGTCTTTTTGCAAAATATTGTCAGAATATTTAAAATTAATGGACTTAAAAACAGAGGCCAGCGAATGTCCTCTGTTTCTCAAATCTTATTTTTTCGAACAATATGTCAACTTCTTCTTGTTGACTTTAGTTGATTAACCCTTATTTTTAGAATATCGATAGTAACTGTCGTTTCTTTTGAATTTAACTTTTGTCATAATAACTCCGATAATGTTGGCCCCCACCTTATCAAGGGTTTTTTTTGCTTCAACCACCATTGCTTTTTTTGTTTCATGGGAAGCTACAACTAATAGAACACCATCAACTACTTTTGAAACAATACTTGCATCAGCAAAGCTCAAAACGGGAGGTGCATCAATTAGAATAATATCATATTCTTCTCTGGATGCGATGATCATTTTTTCGAAAGCATCTGAATTTAATAGTTCAGTGGGTGAAACCTGTTTATTCCCAGCTGTTAAGACATCCAGATTGTCCAAATTATCTTTTTTATTGACCAGGGAATCAAGTGGTAGTGTATCGACAAGCATATTTGACAAACCTTTTTTTCTTTTATTAATGTCAAAGATCACATCCACCCGAGGTAATCGTAAATCAGCATCAATTAACAAAACTCGTTTTCCGGACTGGGCAAAAGTTACTGCCAAATTGCAAATTGTTGTCGTTTTTCCTTCTTCTTTACCCGAACTGGTCATCAACATAACCTGATAACGATTATTGACATTTTTAAAATTAAGGTTCGTTCGCAACAACTTATAACTTTCGGTGACAAATGAGGAAGAATCTATTAATGTAACTAAACTTGCTGTATCCATCTTATCTTGCCTCCCCTTTAAATTCTGGAATATCTCCTAACACCGACACACCAATGAGATTTTCAATATCTTCTTCATCATTAACGGTATCACTTAATAAAAACATCATGATAATAATAATAATTGCTAGAATAAAACCTAACAGTCCACCAACCAGCGCATTTTGCAATTTGTTTGGGGCGACCGGCTTTTGGGGTACCACAGCCTGATCTAAAATACGAATATTTTCAACACCCACAATTTCTGAAACTGCCAGTGTCAGCTGCTTTGCCAATTCATCCGAAACGATTTTTGAAATTTGCGGGTCCGAATGAATGAATCCAACTGTAAAGAGCCGCGAATCCGCAACGGTTTCGATAACCGTATTATCCTGAAACTCCTTGTAGGTCATATTCATAGCATCTTCAGAAGATTTTTTTCCTAAGCCAAAACTACTATTTCCGGTGCTGTCTTCCGAAATTTTCAATCCCGTATTTTTTGCCACCTCGTTGATGACCAAACGCGTTAACGCCAATTGCTTGTAGTCAATAATCAATTGGCTATCTGCCTGCAATTGGCCCAGAGAAATACCAATTGATCCCAACCCGGTGTTTTCCTGACCGATATATAAAACTGTTTTTGCTTCATATGTTGGTGTTATAAAGACAGCGGTAAATGAGTAAGCCATAACGAAACCTGCTACTGTAAGTAATAGTATCATCCACCATTTTTTAACTAAAATCTTAAATATTTCTTTTAAATCGATCTCTTTTGCTGTTTCCATACTGGTCTCCCTTCTATTTTGCATCATAATTTGCTCTAAATTTGCGCTTTTCTAATTCCAACTTGCTGCATTTGATTGATCTTGATTATTAAATAAACTCTTTATAAAATCCAGATCTTCCTGATTGTAGAGTTCATACCACAATCCGTCAATGAGTTCGGAGTAAGTTTTAAGCCGATAATTTTCATAAGTAATATTATTATCCCCACTACTCATGTTGACATATTCCTCTATTTTTGAAACGCTGGCATTCGTCTCTAAACCATTATTATAGAAAGTTTCAATGAGCTTTATTTTTTCTTTTAGACTAGTGGCTGAAAGTGACTCCATTAAGGACTTGATCACTTCTTGCTGACGGGCAATTCGTCCATAGTCCCCTTCTTCATCATAACGGAATCTTACATAAAAGAGAGCATCCCGCCCATTTAGGATCTGTTTTCCCTCCTTAATGGCAAGACTGTTATCTTGATTATAATAATAGTTCTTTTTAGCGACAACGCTAACTCCTCCCATTTGATCAATTATTTTCGAAAAGGTGTCAAAATCTAAATTAACCGAAAAATCGAGTTTTATTCCCAGTAATTCTTCAATGGTTTGATCACTTAAGGCTCTTCCACCATAAGCATAGGCATGATTGATTTTGTCCAAACCATGTCCCGGAACATTAACTCTTGAATCCCTTGGTATCGACGCCATAACAAACTTTTTTTGCGAAGGATCATACTTGATCACCATAATAATATCACTTCGACCTGTTTCATCTGTTTTTTCATCTGTCCCATAAAGCGCAAAAATAACCGGTTTTCGCGTATCGACAGCTTTTAGCAGGTCTTCGTTGTTCTTATTAAGGACGTCTTGCAATGATGAACCAGATTGCTGTTGCGTTGCATCAGTGTTTGCATTGGTCAAAGTGTTTGAACCGTTCAATGCGTTCATGTTTCCACCTGAGAGTCCATAGATAATAGCTGCACCCACCACTACAATAATAGCTACCACAATGAATAATTTTTTTTGATTTTTCATTTGGGTTGACTCCTTTCCTTCTTAAAACGATTGGGGATTAATTGACCTGCGAAATCAGGATAATCAATTTGTTCAGCTCGGTTTATTCAGGCAAATAAACATGTTGATTGTTAACTTCACAGTTATCTTTATAGGTTGGCACAATGTTTTTTACAATATCGACAATCTGATCCTGATTAGAAAATTTTAGGATCGGACGTAATTCATCGAGTGCTTTTTTAAGTATGATATAGTCAATTTCGCCGGGCCGACCAACTCGTATCTTTTCATATCGGGTCTCACTCAAACCTTCTTCATCCATGAGCAGCTCCTCATAAAGCTTTTCACCCGGTCTGAGCCCGACAATTTCAATTTCAATATCTTCATTAAGCTTAAGTCCGGAGAGTTTAATTAAATCGACCGCCAAGTCATAAATTCGTACTGGTTGCCCCATATCCAGAACAAAGATTTCTCCACCTCGTGCAATGGCACCAGATTGAATGACCAATTGCGCTGCCTCTGGGATCGTCATAAAATAGCGAATAATCTCTTTGTGGGTAACGGTGACCGGCCCACCCTCTCTGATCTGCTTCTTAAAAAGTGGCACGACCGAACCATTACTACCGAGTACATTGCCAAAGCGAACTGCAGTGAATTTTGTTTTACTTTGTTGCGCAAGACCCTGAATAATCATCTCACAGATTCGTTTGCTGGCACCCATGATATTGGTCGGGTTAACTGCTTTATCAGTTGAAACCATGACAAATCGATCTACCCCGAATTCATGCGCAGCTTCGGCCACATTTCTGGTTCCAAAAACATTATTTTTAATTGCTTCATTTGGTGATCGTTCCATTAACGGGACATGTTTATGAGCTGCTGCATGGAAAATCACATCCGGATGGTATGCTTCTATTATTGCAAAAATATCGTCCCGATCCCTTATTGAAGCAATAATAACGTCCAACTTGAGCTTATTACCATAATCATTAATTAGCTCATTTTGTATCTCATAGGCATTATTTTCATAGTTGTCAAGAATGATCAACTTGCCTGGATTAAACCTGGCAATTTGCCTGCATAATTCTGATCCGATGGATCCGCCGCCACCAGTTACCATAATTATTTTTCCTTCTATATAACCGATCACTTCTCTGACATTCAGGTTAACCGTATCGCGACCAAGAAGGTCTTCGATTTCAACATCCCTGATCTTATTAAGAGAGACTTGACCATCGATCATTTCACGAATACCCGGCATAATACGCACTTTTGCGGTCGTTCGTTTGCTCTCACTTAAAATCATTCTTAAAGTAGTAGGATCAGCTGTTGGTGTGGCAACGATAATTTCATTTATTCCAAATTTATGAACGACACTACCAATATCATAATTATTTCCAAGTACTTTAACGCCAGCAATGGATTTATTGAGTTTTTTTTCATCATCATCAATAAAACCGACTACCTTACCATAATTATCCGAATGATTTTTTATCTCAGTAGCAATGAGTGTTGCCGTTGAACCACTCCCAATAATCAGTATTTTCTTTACATCGTCATTTTTGTTAAATATTTTCCTGTTTTTTAAATTTCTAAACAATCGATAGCTGAAACGAACACTTCCTACAAAAATCAGCTCAAAAATCATACTGGTTATATAAACACCAAAGAACAGCCGCTCACCCATATAGATGAGATAAATAATACCGAGAATATTAGCTACGACAACGGCTAGGATTACTTTTAATAACTCTTCCACCGAAGCATAGGACCATACACTATTATATAAATCAAAATATCGATAAACTAAAATCTTACCCAATGTCAAAAAGAAAATGCAATTCAAGTATATACTGATGACCTCTGATGGTATATTCCCTTCAAAATGCAAAAATAGGGTTAGAAAAAAAGCAAAATTTACGGCAATTACGTCTGCCAGAATCAAAAATATCTGTCTGCTAATTTTAGTATCCATTATGAACCTCACTTTTTGTCATATAATAACTAACTAAAACTTTTTTATTCTAAGTCTGATTAAAACTTTCAATTTTTTCTCAAACTAAATCTTTTTGATTTTTCTATTTTAGGAGCTAATAATTCCTGATCGTTGATTATCCGGCGTGGGTTTTCAACAAACAAGGTCTGTGCACAGGATTCCCCAAATGATTTTTTGACGATCTCATAGGCCATTTTCATAACGGGAGGCCGCCAGACAATATCATGTCCATCCGAAGCTACAATGTTGATCAAACCGTTTTCAATCCACTGCAGTGCGTTTTTTCTTGTTTTTTTATTGATAATATATTCTGAGGTCAGTTGAGCATATATTCCATTTCTTGACATTTCTTTGATTTTTTCAGGTTTTTTGTTAAAAATCTCATATCGTTCAACGTGTGCAAGGATAATTTTGTATTCATTACTGTATAGATCATAAATAGCATCTTCATGAAATGGATAGAAATGATAGTTAGGTAATTCCAATAGCAAATATCGACTATCCC
Organism: Acetobacterium woodii; assembly: GCA_016213825.1. Taxonomy (GTDB): domain Bacteria; phylum Bacillota; class Clostridia; order Eubacteriales; family Eubacteriaceae; genus Acetobacterium; species Acetobacterium woodii_A. The sequence goes on from JACQZP010000021.1 coordinate 295,379, forward strand.
CCATAGTATAGGCCTCTTCTAACTTTATTGCTGCCATGTTTTCTTCACTTACATGAATCTCATTTCCTAAATGTAATTCAAAGTTAATCTTATTTGTTTCAATATGGTCAATTAACAATTGATATTGTTCTTTCACATTTTTATTGTAGTAGTGAGGGATATTAAAATGAGGTGTTAAAATCATCCCATTTACGCCTTCATTAATCGCCATTTCTAACATTTGGATTGATATTTCCAAGTTTTTCGCACCATCATCTACTTCAGGTATCATGTGTATATGTGTATCTATCATAACATCACTCTCTCTTCTTAGATAACTTATTTAATTAATTATGCACCATAATATCAAATTCGTTGCCATTTGGGGATATTTAAATAAATTAACACGTTTTAATAATTAATTCCCTTTGAATCAACAGTTATTCTCTATCTTTGTACCCCATTCGTTCTAAACATATCATCAACTTAAGAAATGTTAAATAATCTAAACACACCCCGATCCTTATTCACTAAACGCTTTATGAGACACTACATTCAAATATTTTACTAATGTCAATTTTATTATTTAGATTATAACACATCTTATTTGAGAATAAAGTAAAACCTATTAAAAGACCAAAAAAAACAAAGCCCCTTGATGATAAAATAAATACATCGGGACTCTGTTTAGAGTAAATGATCCTCGAAAAATAGAATCATTGCATTAAATTAGATTCTTTGAAGCGTTAAGCTATCGGCCACCATATTTCCATACATATTTCCGGCAAAGCTGCAGCCGGAATTATATCCTACGCCACTAATTTTACTGTTAGAAGCAACTGTCATTCCATATCCCTGGGTCTTCTTTGCCTGATCGTCGATAAATCTGCAATTTAAGAATTTCACATCTTTTATGTAACCAGTTGAATCCCAGGTATCGATTCGGATACCATCCGCTGCTCCCGGCTGACTTTGGCTGTTGTTAGCGATCAGGGTATTATCAAAAGTGATTCTTTCGACCCCTTGCGATTGACCTGAGGTAACCAGTGATATTCCGCGGGATTTGTTTTTTGTGATGGTCATATTTTTAAACAAAGCATTGCAGACATCCTTTTCAAGTTCAACACCGTAAAGATTGTTATTAACAGTATTATTGTCAAAAGTTAAATTGCTTGCTTTTACAAGTCGAATCCCCATATTGGAATTGTCGTTTATGCTGCTCCCACTAACCTCAACGCCCTGGATAATGCCGGTGATCCCCATTAGATCCAAACCTGATCCTTTATTCCCATAACACTGTGTATTCGTAATTTTAATGTTCTCGGAGGTTTGGTTGGCATCCGGTTCAATATCGATACCCGCCTCCGGCAAAGTACCATTGGTATTTTTAAAAATACTATTGTTAATTGTTACTCTTTTTGCATCTGTAATGGACAACCCCTGACGGCGGTTATTATCGCAGACCACACTGTCAATGTTAATATCACTGACATAGGGGGAATCGCCCAGAAAAATACCGTCGCCCCAGCAATCGCTGATTGTCATATTGCTAATCTTAATGTTATTTGATCCTTGAATAACTTGAATACCCATTCCCCATTCACCAGAGGAACCCAAATGCCCATACCGCTCGCCAATGATCTTACCACCAATAATGTTAACATTACTGACACCCGACATGCGAATAACTGCATTATAGCCATTTGAAGATGGCAGCGCTTTTAGCACCGCATTAGTGCTCAGTGTGACTGTCTGATTCGATTTGAGTAACAAAGGTTTATCGACATTAATCATGTATGTGCCATCTGGTATACATACCGTGGCATTTTCATTCAAGGCCGTTTGTATCGCTGTAGTATCATTGGTCACACCGTCACCTTTTGCACCGTAGTCTTTAACCGTTTTTCCTTGAGTAACTGGTGACGTTGACGTTGGCGGAGTAACCGTTGAAGCTGATTTTTTTTCAATCACAATTTCAATGGCTTCTAAACGCAAGCTTTTTCCTTCCGATCCAGCCAGTGCCCCGTCGACCACCCACCCCTGGGTCCAGCCTTCGTTTTGAATATGGGTCCGATATTTTACCGTATAGCCTGCTGCACTCGCTCCAGTTAATCTTATTTGAATCCCTTCCAACCGAAGACTTTGACCTTCTGATCCTGAAAAGCTACCATTAGAAGCCCATTTCTGTTCCCAGCCAATATTTTGAACATGAGTTCGATATTCGATTCCAAGATCTGCTGGCACATTACCAGTCAGTTTAATTTCGATCCCCTCTAAACGCAAGCTTTTTCCTTCCGATCCTGAAAGCGCACCATTGTTCATCCAGCCCTGGGCCCAACCTTCATTTTGAATATGGGTTCGGTAGGTAACACCAACCGAATCGGTGGCGGTTGTTTCTAAATTTGCAGCGAAAACATTGTTCGAAAAAAATGCTAAAATCACTAAAAGGATACACGATATGCTTGTGCTAATACTCATTTTTTTCGCACTAAAAAAACTATTTCTATTCATCTAAAAAATTCCTTTCGGAAGCTGGCTGCCTTTCTTTTCAGTTAAGGTCCTTAGCTTTGCGTCCCAACCTTTCAGTTGGTTTGCCTTTATCGTAGAATTGGTTATCTCAAATCATATCATGTCTATATTCATACTATTTCATCAAATTATTTCAATAAATCCTAACGATTTAAAAAGGATATTTAGAAAAACTAAATATCCTTTTTTTCAGTCAATTATTGAATTTGGGGATAAGTATTTATATTTTCTTAACAATGGCACTATCTCCAACGAGACCGCCGTTAATATTTCCAGAGAAAACACAACTTGAATCATATACAATTCCGCTTACTTTACTGTTAAAACCGACTGTCATCCCGTAACCTTGTGTCTTAGTTGCTTGATCATCAATAAATTTACAATTTAAGAATTTTACATCTTTGATATATCCGGTAGAATCCCATGCATCGATTCGGATACCATCTGCTCCACCAGGTTGACTTTGGCTATTATTTGAAAAAGTCGTATTTTCGAATACAATTTTTTCAACTCCCAGAGACTGTCCAGAAGTAACTAATGAGACGCCGCGTAATTTATTCTTTGATATGGTCATATTCTTGAATGACGCATTATAAACATCTTTCTCAATTTCAACGCCATATAAATTGTTGGTAACGATATTATTATTGAATGTTAAATCACTGGTTTTAACAAGTCGAAGTCCCATACTGCCATTATCTTTTAAGGTACTATCAGTAAGAGAAACGCGTTGAATCGTTCCGGTGATTCCCATTAAATCCAAACCTGATCCGGCGTTGCCATAACACTGGGTATTGATGATTTGAATATCCTCAGATGTTTGATTTGCATCTGGTTCAATATCGATACCAGCTTGTGGCAAGGTGCCATTGGTGTTTTTAAAAATACTGTTTTTAATAATGACACGTTTAGCATCTGTAATAGATAGGCCTTGACGTCGATTATTATCGCCAATTACATTATCTATGGTAACATCTGTTACTGCCGGTGAATCGCCTAAGAAGATGCCATCTCCCCAGCAATCGCTGACGGTAATGTTACTGATTGTAATATTATTTGATCCCTGAATAACATGAATGCCCATTCCCCATTCACCAGAGGTTCCCTGGTGATTATTTCGTTCACCGACAATCTTGCCACCAGTAATAATAACATTGCTAACGCCAATCATTCGTACTACTGCGTTATACCCGTTAGCAGACGGCATTGCTTTTAATACTGCATTTTGACTTAAGGTAATTGTCTGACTTGATTTTGGTTTCAACGTTTGATCTACATTAACTAAATAAGTACCATCCGGTATATAAACGGCTGAATTTTCGTTCAATGCTGTTTGAATAGCGGCTGTATCATTTGTTACGCCATCACCTTTAGCGCCATAGTCTTTAACACTCATCCCCTGTGCTGTCGGTGTTGGGGTGGTTGTTGTTGGCGTTGTTGTCGTCGGTGTTGTTGTCGTTGGCGTGGTTGTCGTTGGTGTGGTTGTCGTTGGCGTTGTTGTCGTTGGCGTGGTTGTCGTAGTTGGTGGTTTTGTTGTTACAACTCTCTTTTTTGTTGCCGCTTCAACTGGCATTGCACTAAATAATAAGATCAATGTAATCAATAAAACAGATAACTTTTTCATGGTGGTAATTCCTTTCGGTAGCCGGCTGCCTTTCTTTTCAGGTTAAGGCCCTTAGCTTTGCGTCCCACTCTTTCGAATGGTTTGCCTTTTTCGTTGAATTATGAATATGCAAGACAAAAAACTTCTCTTTCGGTAACTGGCTGCCATATTTTAGGCCCTTTAGTTTTGCGTCCCTATCTTTCAACAGGTTTGCCTTTTTCGCTGAAAAGCTGATCCCAACGTTTAAATAATTCAATCTTGTTTTGAGTTTTAGTCATTCCTTCCTTTCAGTAACTGGCTGCCATTTTACAGGCCCTTTAGCTTTGCGTCCCTGTCTTTCAACAGGTTTGCCTTTTTTGCATCAAAGAGATAACTCTGAACATAAAAAACTTTCCTTTCGGTAACTGGCTACCATTTTACAGGCCCTCTAGTTTTGCGTCCCTATCTTTCAACAGGTTTGCCTTTATCGTTGGAAAGCAATTCCACGATTTTAATTTTTCATAATCATATTAATGTTAAAACCCTTTATTCAATAATTATTTAATAGATTATTGATTTAAGATTTATATCACATTATTAGTATATTAGATTACAGTATTTATGAATTGAATATAACACATTTCCAAATATTAGTCAATACTTAATTCTGGTAATTTTTACATAATAATGATGTCATTTAAGAACTTTTATTACTTTGTCCAATAACTCCCTTTTACCCACTTGAACTAAATGAATGAAGTCATTATTTTTTCTATAAATAATAAAAAATATTAAATTCGGAATGATCGCACAAATTACCAATTTTATCCCAAAATTCACAATCCCTGCGCCAACGATGAATGAACAAATCAGCCAGGTAAAACCACCCGCGATGATTGTGATAAAAACATATTTAAAATATATTTTAAAGTACTCAATTGAACTGGTTTTGAATCCATATTTATATAACACAAAGGGTTCAACCCAAAAACTTGTCGTTATTGTGCTGATCATCGTTCCGATAAAAATTCCGATAACACCCCAATAATTTGCCAATATAACGGAAGCAATAATATTAATAATTGATTCCGCCAGTGGTTTATAACGATCATACCAATACAACCCGTGAGCATCCTTAAATACGCGAACGCTTGATCGCATCCCTGTCATATAAAAGTTAATAATCAAAACAGCAACGATTTGCATATTAAAAAGGTATTCACTGCCTAGCCAAATTTCAATAAACGGATTCACCAGATTCCACAAAGCGATGGACGAAAATCCAAAAATCCAAAAAGCCGCAAAATTTGTGACATAGAAGACATTCTTGTTTTTTTCTTCTGTTTGGGTTATGCCAAGGTTTCCCACACTGGCTGTGAGCGATTCGAATATTAATCCATAAATCAGCATCAGTGCTGAAATAATCAGCAAGTAGTTCGAATAGATTCCAACTGCCACCAGTCCAATCAGCATGGATATTAGTAAATTATCGGTACCCAGAACCACCACCCCGCCAATTCGATGGTAAATTAGTGCCTGAACATTTTTTTTGATCAGTTCTTTCTCATTTGTTTCGAGCGGGAGAATATTTTTTTCTTTTAAATACGGGTACATTTTATCTGCTTTTATGGAAACCAGAAGATTTTCCAAAAATGTCGCGATCAGTTCAACAGATAAAAACAAAATATAGTTTTGGGTTGTGATCAAAATAATAATTTGGCAAATGCTCATCGCGATAAAAATTGAATAACGGTAAAGGGATGCAATGTATTTTTTTTCATTGGCAATAATAAGAAACCGTTTATATGAATAAAAATATGATATTGAAGAATTTATTACAAACATTAAAAAGATGATGCTAATATAGTCCACATTCGGCATGTCTTTTATAAAATAATGCAAAAATGGCGTAATCATTACTCCTAAAACCGTTATCAATAAACCAATAATCGTATACGTTTTTTTAAACAAATGCATTAATGATTTTATTTTTTCGACATCATTTTCAGCTATCGGTTTATACATGCTATAGACAATGGCGGTACCAATACCCATTTCCGCCAAAGATAAGATGGATAATATATTTGTAAAGAGTCCATTGATTCCCAAATATTCGGCGCTTAATACATTAACAAATATCATCCTGGAAACAAAGGTAATAACCAGTGCCAACATTTGACCGATCAAAGCGTATTTTATGTTTTTAATCGAATTCTCTGTTCTTGACATAACCTCACCATTTCCATTTAAGACATTTCGTTATTAATTTATTTAAAGTGCCATTATTCATAACTCACCAATTGAGCCTTTTTTCGTTTATGCTTTGTTCGGTAATCAGATCAATGATTCAATTACTTTCATCTTTTGACTTTTTCCAGTAAATCATTTGCACTAAATAATAAGAATAAGATTATAAAACACTTATGTTTCAAAAGATAATAAACAAATTTTAGCCTCAATCCAGTCACCGCTGCATTTTCTAATGCAGACTCAAATTCGACCAAAGTAATAATCTGCTTCATTTCGGTATATTTATAACTAAAACTAGCATCACTGGAATACAGCTTTTCGATGGCTATGATATAGTATCTCAGAATCATTCCATCTATCTTCTTTGATACAACCCCTTTATCTAAATCAAATTTCTTTGAAAAGTCTCGAAGTCGCCGGTCTAAAATCTGGAAATTCTTGATATAATCGATATTCGGACGTCGTTTAAGATGGGACAACTGTAAATCATGAAAATAATGATAAAATGGTGTCGTCAGAGCACAAACCTGATGCGATTTTTCGAGCACGTCTAAGACAAACTTAAAATCCTCCAATATGGACATATCTTTTTCAAAAACAATGTTATTATCTTTGACAATGGCAGATTTGATAACTTTATTACACGATGACAGAAAATAATTTCGTTCTGATAAATAAAAAAAGCATTCATTTATATTTTTAACGTCAAAGCAGCGATTTTCTTCAATCGATTTTATTTCACGCCGCTGTATTTTCTGTTCTTTGAAGTATTCGAATTGCATACCGAATATTACCATATCAATTGTATTATCCGTAAACTCTTTCATAACAGCTTCATATGTCTCTGAATCAATTACATCATCAGCATCAATGAAGGAAAGATATTGACCTTTGGCTAATTGGATTCCATGATTTCGTGCGGCACTTACGCGTGCGTTCTCTTGATGAACAACTTTCACTCTTGAATCAATTTTAGCGTACTGATTGCAAATCATCAATGACGAATCCGTGGAGCCATCATCCACCAGGATTAACTCAAGATTACGATACGTTTGATTCAATATACTATTAATTGATATTTCTAATCGTTTTTCAGCATTGAATACTGGCATAATAACACTAATTAATGATTCGCTCATCGCTTTCTTTACCTCACTTTTAATTTAAACGATGGTACTGATTGCATATGAAGAGTCAATAAGTTTATTTTCTGATTCTTTAGATACAACGTAAACCCAGATAAGCAAATAAAGCAAATTTCGATTGAATAAAATCTGATCACTTATCATAATAAACATCAGAATGTACCACATCACGCGATAATTTGAACTGATTTTTCTGAACATAACAACACAAAGATTAATCCAAAATAATGAACCAAACAGACCGAACGAAAAAACTAAAAATATGATCGAGTTTGCATAATTCCTTCCATACGATTCGCCACTCATATAAAGAAATTCTGCAAGTCGGTTGATACCAACTCCAAAAATCCATTCTGGCATCGAAAAGTACTGGAACAAACTTAATGTTCCCAAAATTCTGATATTTTCCATCAGATTTGTTAAACTCAATTTGCTGATATACTGATTAAACAGCTCCGGTAAATAAATAAACAAAACGAGCCCAATCAAAGTAAAAATACTTACAAATACTAATGATTTCGCTTTTTTTATATTAATAATTATCGGAATTACAAGTAGCAATATAATACCTGTCGTGCTGGTCGAAAAAACAACTCCAGCAAAAAGAATGACAGCAATCCAGTACTCCTTTTTTATAATTGCCATCGCATAAATTGGCGCAACATAAATACAATAATGAGCCGGCTCATAGAATAATGAAGTTGGTCTTCCATATTCAATGGATTGAAAACCTGTCTCAAGATAGGATAAAAACGGGATGTTCCCTTTGACAACAACATCTAAGATATTATAAGCAAAGACCTGATAAAAAAGAAAAGCCGTTGCGATCAGACCGACAAACTTACACGCTTTATACAATTTTTCCTTATCAAGGAAACCAGGACAACATAAAAAGCTTGCCAATATGGTGAAAACAATCATTCCCCCAGTATTATTAATTGTATTGGTAATATCCGGATATTTAATGGCTCCCACAATCAGATTAAGAATAATTAGAATCAGCATGGTACATAAGATTTCAAAATTAATGCGAATGACTAAATTCTGCTTAATCATCATGATTATAATAATTGCCATTAAAATAAAATTGCCGATATCTAATAAAGGCAGAAATTCATAAAGGGATAAAATTGGAAACAGAGCTATTAACAAATATTTTAGATCGCTTAATTTGGGAGCATTTAATTTTATCATGTTCATCCCTTTCTAGTCTGTAGCACCAATAATTAACAAATATCATCAATTTATTCGTTATTGATTTTTTATGAGTCATTTCATTACAAAGTAACTTTTTCCGGTTCTCAAGCGGCTTAATTAAAACTTTGGTATATTTCACTCAAGGTTTTTTTATAAGCTCTTTCGTCATTAATTTTGTTGAATTTATCGATTTGTTTTATTGACATTTCTGTTCTGAGGTCGTTGTTCTTAATAAGTTTAACAACTGCCTCAACTAAAATATTATCATCATCTGATAAATATCCGGTTACTTTATTTCCAATCAACTGATTTAAACCATCTGTTGGCGTTGAAACAATCGGCACCCCAAAATACATGGCTTCCAGTGCTGAAATCGGAGTTCCTTCAAATCTGGAACAAAATAACATACATTTCGCTTGTTTGATGGCCTGATAAGGATATGACAGATTGCCAGTCATTATGGCACGATTCGACACGCCATTGGTTTTAAAGATCGCCTCCATTACTGCTTTTAATTCGCCATCCCCTATAACTCCAAATTTAGCATCAGGAAGCTGTTTTAAAACTGCAGATGCGACCTCTGCAAGTCTCTGAGGATTTTTTTGATAAGAGAGTCTGCCTAAAAAAATAAAATCAAAAAAATAATCCTGATCATTTTTGTGCATTAAAATTTCCAGTCGTTTTGAATAAATAATATTTTTTAGTACAATCGTTTTGTTTTCGATCGCTTTTTTAAAAACATATTCATCAATACAGCTTTCTGAAACAGCGATAATTTTTTTTGCTTTTTTTGCAGCTACCCTATACAAAAATGACTTGATCGTGGTTTTCCTCATGTCATCGTTATTAACGTGCAAATGTGAGATAAAAGGTATTGATTTGCAGGCTAGTGCTGCAACAACTGTAGCTCTGACATCATGTGCATCAATCAGATCCGGTTGATACGCTGAGATCACGCGCTTTAATTCCTTGACACTTAATTCTTTAATGGGGATAAAGGTAGTCTCCCGGTCTGCCAGAGCTTTTCTGATCGAGCCATCTGGCGAGCAATAAGCCATTTCATAGTCTTCTTTAAACATCATGCAAATATCTGCAGCTACATTTTCAGCTCCTGATAATTTACCGGTATTTAAAACATGTAGTATTTTCAATTAAGCTCACCTCATCTCCTGTCTCGATTATGTTTTGGTTTTAGCCAAATGATTATTGCATCCAAATTCTTATTTTTCAACGTCTAAACCAAACTTAGGTATAACGCTTCCATAATCGTGTTGATATTTTCTTTATCATATTTGTAGGCTTCCTCCGCGTTTACATCACCCATTTTTTTTCTTAATTCAGCATTACTCATAAGTTTTTCAATACTCTGCGCAAACCCCACCACATCTTCGGGCTGATGCAAAAAACCGCCAAGTTCATTTTTTATTAAATCGGTATTGCCACGAATTGATGAACAAATAATTGGTAATCCGGCTGACATTGCTTCCATAACAGCTACTGGCAATCCTTCTTGATATGATGGAAAAACAAAAATATCTGCGGCCACACATATTTCTGGTATATCTCGTCGATAACCAAGCAATTGCACCTTATTTTCGATCCCAAGTTTTACCGCCAGATCTTTTAAATAGCTATCAAGTTTACCTTCCCCGCATATCAAATAAACAAAATTCTGACTATTTAACTTCGATATCGCTCTTAGAGCGCTTTCATGATTTTTTCTTTCGATTAACTCACCAATTGACAATAATACTACCGTATCTTCGGATATTTTTAGTTCTGCTCTTTTTTCGGTCCGATCGACATCGACATTTCTGAACTTACCGGTATCGACACCAATTCCAGGAATATAGACAACTCTTTTGGCTTTAAAAGTTTGCGCTCTTTCATAATCTTCTTTATTAATGGTAATTAATAGATCTGTAAATCTTGAAATCCATTTTTCAATTGAATAATATACAAGCCAATTTTTTTTGGGTGCCCCTTTATAAAAATGAAATCCATGGGCCGTATAAACCACTTTGGTCCCATTTTTTCTTTCCCCCCGACAGGCCAATCTGGCAACGACACCACCAATTGGTGAGTGACAATGAACAATATTATAGTGATTTTCTTCGCAAATTTTTTTCATTAATCGATACGATATGATAATGTTTTTGATTTCCTTAATGCTTCGCGAAACAGGCAGCTGATATGTCTTGATGCCTTGTGCTTCTACTTCTTTGCGATATTCAATGCCTCGCTCTTTACTTGAGTCGCTTCCATGTTCAAAATTACAGCCAATATCGACTTGATAGCCCAGATTTTGAAGAATTTTTATATTATCCCGATTGAATGAGCTGATCATCGAGGCAACTGATGCCATCATTAATGCTCGTTTCATTTGCCCACATCCTTTTTCAATAATTTTAACCCCACCGATCCATAAAAATAGCTTTTATTATTTAACTAATTCCATGTTTTCATCAAGACAAATACTATTGTCAAACCTTACAAAATAAATATTGTCTTTGTAGTTTTCGTTGTATTCCAATTTTTCACCCATTAGCAATCGAAACAAATTCTCGCAGGAATCTGCACCACAGTCTATCCCCATTGGTGCACCTCCGCCATACCGTGGGTTTATCTCAAAGTACTCAATTCCATGGCGGGTTTTGAACAATTGAATTGTAATATGACCGATAAATTTTAATTTTGTGAGCAGTCTTTTTATATCATTAATAATTTCGCGATCTTTGACAATTTTTGCTTTCATAATTTCGCCGCCACGCGCAGCAATTCTCAATCGAGGTGCAATTGTGATGACATTGCTTTCGAAATCAAGAAAGACATCCACCGTGAATTCTTCGCCATCTGAAAAATCCGATATAATTGCATCACAAACCAGCGTTTTATAGGCGGCTAGTTCTTCGTAGGTATCTATCCTCATTGTATTGATACTTGAACTTCCCGTTCTCGGTTTTGCAAATAAGGGAAAATGAATGTCCAATCTATTGGTCAGTTTAATTTCTTCATCACAATACATTTTTGCCATCTTTAAACCATGTTCTTCAAAATATTTTTGTGTTAATGCTTTATCTTTGCATATTTCAATCACTGATTTTTCAGAAATCATCACTTTTGCATGGGTTTTTGACTCAATGTATTCTTTATTTTCAGCAAGCACAGGCAAGTCTGTATCGATTGTTGGAATAATTAAGGCAATATTTTCTCGATTGCAGACATCAATAATAGTATTAATGTAACTTGGGTCTTCGATCGGAGGCATCTTTACCTTTTTATCTGTAAAATATAGTGCCGGCGCAAGTTCCGACGAGTCTCCACCAACAATTTTACTTTTTATGTTTAACCTTTGTGCGGCACTTCTAAATCGTTGAACCAGTTCCACCCGCCTGCCAACACACAAAATTAGCAAATTATATTCCTTCATCTTATGTCACCTCTCACCATTTTATTATTAAAAGCCTTTATTTATTATCCTATTCAACAATAATACCCTTTTTGTTGAATAAAAAACGCTCATCAATAAATGGATCAATCTATAAAAGAATAAGGCTGTCTTAAAACTGGCAGTCTTGCTCATTCACGTTTCATCGATTATTCATTCTTTTGAATTCGTTTACCAGTCGTTAATTAAATCATCGTTAATCCGGTATTACATAATCACCCTACTGAATTACCAATTTGAAGATAATCGTTTATTGACATTTTTCGACGAGCTAACTCAAGACAATCGCCATCTTTAATATAAACAGGAGGGAAAAAGTTAACAAACAATGGGTTCAAACTCATTGTATACGAACCTACCATATTAAACATAATGCGATCATTAACATCTAAGACATGAGAATTATTGAGTATCATCAGGCGATCAAGATCCATACAACTAAAACCGCAAATTATCTGTTTAGGATTAATCTTTCTAACCGTCTGATGCGTTGACACGTTGAATGAATATGCCGATTTTCTCATTAATGGATCAATATTCACCCGACTTCCATCGATGGTGACAATTCGACTTTTCTTCGTATCTTTCACATCAATCACACTTGTTAAAAATGAAATCGGTGAACCGATTATTGCCGAACCTGGCTCTAATATCAGTTTTGTCTTGGTAACATCGAAATTTTTTTTCAATTCCTGACTAATTGCTGATAGATACTCACTAAAAGTTGGTTTGTTTGGGACACCTCCAAAAAAACCACCCCCTATATCAATGTAATCAAATACCAAACCAGTGTCATCGTTGATTTTACAGGCAATCTTAGCCAACTGTCGATAGACATTAATACTCCGTGTCTGACTGGTGCTATGGAGATGCAAGCCAGCAATCTGGATACGTCCAGTAGCAAGCAAACGATCAATTACTCGATACAATTCACCTGTTTCCAAACTAAACCCAAAACGTGTGCCATCTTTTTCATAGCCGATATCGTCTGGACAAAAATCTTCAATTGAAAAATTGACGCGTAGCCCAACTTTAAATTGTTGATACGTTTTTTCTAATAAACTGTTAAGCCAGTCGAGTTCCAATTTTGAATCAATATTTACGATCGCACCATTCATTAATGCTTCAATAAATGTTTCTTCATTTTTGACCGGACCATTATAAATAATTTGATCGCACGGATACCCGGTTGCCACTGCTAAACAGTATTCATCAGATGACGCAACTTCACCATAAAAATCACACCTTTGCAGATACTTGAGTAACCATGGTAGTGCATTTGTTTTAAATGAGTATCCAATTATATAATTGGGCCAATAGGTATTTAAGGCATTTTTTAATTGATTGATATTCTGATCAAGTTTTGATTTGTCAAGAATAAAAAAGGGTGTTTCTATTTCATGAAAACTGTTAACCAAGTTCTTTCTCCTTCCTAATAATTACACTATCATACATCATCATTACAATATCTTCATCGTAGGAATCACAATCCAATTCATTTTCAATGCCATCAAGATTGTTCACGATACACTTAAAGAAATCAACCCCTGCTCCAAATGCATGTAGGTAAGCACCACCGAAACGTGGATTGATTTCAGATAAATAATAAACGCCATCGACGTTAAAAAAATCGATATCAATTGGGCCATTAAAATCTAAAGTTTGGATAATTTTCTGAATGACTTTAACAAGCTCTTTATTCTTAAAAGAGATTGTTTTGTTTGCTCCACCAATTGTTGTCTCCAGCTTTATCTTGGTAAAGATACGCACTGGTTTCTTCGAAACAGTATCAATATAAACATCGGCATCAATATCTAGTCCACTTATATATTTTTGAATAATTAGATTCTCGTCTTCCGCAATTAACAGTTTTAATTTTTCATAATTCTCAACTTTTTTAGCACCAACACTGCCGCTTCCAAACCTTGGTTTTACAAAAACCGGAAAATGAATCGTCTCATTAAAAAGTGCTTGATTAAATTCATCAATGTTTTCATATGTTGGTACCGTTGCGATATTATTTTTAACGGCATGCTGATACAGTTTAAATTTATCAATGCATAAATTTGATGTTTCAGAGTAAGGCGCTAGAACTTCTACGCCAATGGCCTCAAACATCTTTCGGTTTTCTGACAAAATTTGAATTTCTGGATCGATCAATGTCGTAATTGCATCAATTTTTTCGACATTGCAGATGTTTAAGAGCACATCCAAATATGAGGGGTCATCAATTCTTGGTACAATGTATTGTTTATCCGCAAAATAAAGTGCGGGCGCAAATTTACTGCAATCGGTTGCGATAATTTTTACACTTGAGTTTAATGAGGCTTTACAGTTCTTAATTAATTCGCCTCGTCTTCCGACACTGCAAAAAAGAAAATTTTTAGTCTGTCTAGTCATTTGTCCCCCCTGAACTCTTCCATGATTTCATCTTTTTGATTGTTTATTCCTTCTCTTTTGAAAACCTTATTAAAGGTCTTTAAAATAATCTTGATATCTCCAATAAAACTTACATTGTCTACATATTTAATATCCAAATCAAATTTTTCTTGCCAACTGATTGCATTTCTTCCATTCACTTGAGCTAAGCCTGATAATCCCGGTCGCACCTCATGCCTACGTCTTTGCTGCTCGTTATAGCGAGGTAGATATTTGATAAGCAATGGTCTCGGGCCAATCACAGCCATGTCTCCCCGGATCACATTAAAGAGCTCAGGAAGCTCATCTAAACTGGTTGATCTTAAAAAATTTCCAAACTTCGTTAGCCGTTTATCATCCGGTAATAAAGTACCTTTATCATCTCTTTGATCTGTCATTGTTCTAAATTTGTACATCGTAAATATTTTTTCATTTAACCCGGGTCTTTGCTGTTTAAAAAAGACTGGACTCCCCAGTTTTTTTCTGACCATAAATGCCAAAACAAGATACACTGGAGAAAAAACAATAATGGCAATCAACGATAGACAAAAGTCTATCGGCCTTTTTAGAAATTTTCGATAAATCATTTTACTGCCACAGCCCTTTTATAATCTTACAGATTCTTTCCAGATCCGTTTCGGTCATCTTCGTATCTGAGGGTAAGCAAACGCCAGATTCAAACAGCTTTTCTGAAACACTTTCTCCAATGTAATCATACTTTTCAAAAAAAGGCTGCATATGCATTGGTTTCCAGATCGGTCGTGACTCAATATTTTCTTTCTCCAAAGCATCCATCAACTCAAATGGTTTCACAGTATCGCTCAAGGTGATACAGCTTAGCCAGTAATTGGGTTGATTCCATTGATTAATCGGCATAAAATTAATTCCCGGCAGCGCTTGTAATTCTCGTTTGTAAAACTCGAAAATATATTTCTTTTGGGTGATTCGCTGGTCTAACACTTTTAATTGACCACGACCAATTCCCGCTGAAATATTGCTCATCCGGTAATTAAAACCTAATTCACTATGCTGATAATGCCTTGCCTCATCTCGGGACTGAGTCGACCAGAACCTAACTTTTTTAATTCTTTCTTCATTCTCTGAAACAAGCATCCCTCCACCTGAGGTTGTGATAATCTTATTTCCATTAAAACTAAAAACACCATATTCACCAAAAGTGCCGGTCTGCCTACCTTTATATAATGTCCCCAACGATTCTGCTGCATCTTCGATGACGGTTACACCATAACGGCGACAAATCTCCATGAGTCTATCCATATCTGCTGAAAGTCCATAAAGATGAACCACAATCACAGCCTTTACATTTGGATATTTTTCAAATGCCCGTTCTAACGCTTTGGGACACATGTTCCAAGTTTCATAATCACTGTCAATAAATACAGGGATCGCCTTTTCATAAATTATTGGATTTGCGGTGGCTGAAAATGTGAGGGAAGGACAAAAGACAATATCCCCTTCGCCAACCCCTACCGCTCTTAACGCCAAGTGAATAGCTGCCGTACCAGTATTTACTGCCGCAGCATATTTAGAACCTACTCTTAATGCAAATTCTTTTTCAAATTCATTGACATTTGGACCGAGTGGCGCAATCCAGTTCGTCTTAAATGCTTCTTGAATATAATTCATTTCATAACCTTCATCACTCATATGTGGTGATGCAAGAAATATTTTATCCGCCATTTTATGCCTACCTCCTTCATAATTGTCGTTTAATTTATTATTACTACATAATTGCTGCATTTTTTAGGCAATTATTAATAAACACTTTGCATTTACAAACTAGAATTATTCTAAATATAATATACTATTTTTATCACATAAACACAAGCAATGTATTTCCAATTCTCATTAATTAGTTGCCTGCGATCTAGATACACTGACCACTCAAAGCAATTAAGCGATCCATACTCAAAATATTTGCGCTAACACTGACATTGATTGCATGTTGTTTTGCTATTCGATTATATCATAATATCAAATCGGAGGCAGTCCGATTTTTCTTAAAATAAAATTATCCCTCTTGTTTTTAAATAGAACCATTGGGTATAATATGCTTGAGGTGATAGATTATGAAAGTTGAGTACAATAAAATTGTTCGGGATAAGATTCCTGAAATCATTAGAGGCAGCGGACGTACCTGTGAGTACAAAATCTTAGGTGAATCAGAAGTTAAAGATGCATTAAAAGAAAAGCTTCTTGAAAAAGCTCAAATATTTTTGAAAAGACCCTCGGAAGATGAACTTTCGGATATTTACGAGCTACTGGATGCCATTGTAGAATCCTTTGAGTATGAGCCACTTCATATTGATTATCTAAAAATTCAGAATAAGGAAAACAAAGGTACCTACTCCGAAAAAGTTTTTTTGATCTCTGTAGATGATGGCCAATAATGACTACCTAAAATAAACAGGACTGTTGCAGAATAACTGCCACAGTCCTGTTTTATTGATTCATAGTCAGAATTTTTGAACTAAAAAGAAAATGCCCCTTCAAAATGATTGATGACTTGGGTTCCATCGCTCATATAATAAATTTCAATCATATCGAAACGTACATTTACGTCTTCCTGTTTTTTATCTTTTAAATACCAAAGCGCTGTTTTCGTAATTCTTTTTTGTTTTGCCCGGTTTACCGCTTCCCGGGGATATCCATATTCCAAATTTTTGCGATACTTTACTTCAATGAAAACTAGAGTATCGCCATCTCTAGTAATAATATCGATTTCACCTGATGGCTTTTTATAATTCCGATCACAGATAAGATGATTCTTGTTTTTTAAAAACGTAACCGCTAGTTCTTCTCCCGCATTCCCCTTTTTTAGATTATGTGTTTTCATCACACACCCAAATTCCGAATAAAACTCTTTCGATGAATAGGAGTGGGCCCGAATTTTCGTAAGGCATCGATGTGAGCGGTCGTACCATAACCCATATTATGATCAAAACCGTATTCCGGATATTCTTCATGATAAAGCTGCATCAGGTTATCCCGGTATACTTTAGCGACAATACTTGCGGCAGCAATGGCATAACTGGTGGCATCGCCGTGAATAATCGACTTTTGGGGAATTTTTGTATCAAGCTGTAGCGCATCAATGAGCAAGAGTTCCGGCGTTGCTGACAACGTGGTTAATGAATCGGTCATCGCTTTTTTGGTAGCATTTAGTATATTAATATCATCAATCACATCACTATCAACCTGACCGATCGCATATTCTATTGCGTCTTCCAATAACAGTTGACACAATGCTTCCCGATTTTTTTTCGACACCTTCTTCGAATCATTGACATATAACCGACTGGAGTCCGGCTTTAGAATAATGACGCAGGTTACTACTGGTCCAGCCAATGGTCCCCGTCCGACCTCATCGATTCCACCGATTCTCTGGATTCCCCGACAATAATAGGTTTCCTCAATGGATTTCATTTGTTTGATCCGCTCGATTTCTTTGTTTCTGGCACAAACCTTTTTCTTCAATGATTCCGCAATTTTTTGAACCGCCGATCGTGAGTCTTGCTTTAATTCCGGAATCAGGTCTGGATATGATAAAATATCTAAAGCTGCAAGATAGTCTTTAATTGATGTTACGGTCATATTCTGAAATGAATTCATACTTACCTCTTCTTTGTTATTTGATGCTTTGTCTTATCTTGATATTATACTATAAGCCAGACAAATTAAATATCCTATTTTAATCATTGCGAATTTCCAGATACTGTTTGGCAATGATTTCCCAGGAATAGTGATCAATACAAATTTGATGTGCCTTCTTTCGGATTGATCGCTTTTTCGTTAGACTTAAAGTCCGATTGTAGCTTAGCAAGGTCGAAATGTTCAAGCCCAAATTCTCGACAAGATGCTCATCTAGCCGCAACTCTTTTAAATTCAGATGATTGAACTCATCCGCAAATTCTGTTTGATAGACATTAACCATTTCGGAAAAACCACTCTGATTTGTTTGCACCGGGATAATTCCAGATGCTAAAGCTTCAATTCCCACCAAGCCAAAAGCTTCGGGAAAAATAGACGGAGCTACCATTAACGCTGAACAGGCAATCAGCGGGTTTAAGTGTTCATGACCTAAATAGCCAGCAATCACAATGGCTTTTTTTATTTTATTCTCCGCGGTCCTAAAATAATCATCAGCAAATGACGGTTCTGCCAATCTTTTGATTAATGAATTAAAAAACCTGGCGGTCGTCTGATCCACTTCATATCCAAAACGAACCGGATGCTCTATCAGTTGAATGAACTCCACTTTGCTGCGGTTATGCAAGGCATCAATCATCGCTTCAAAATAACTGAGAGATGATCCGAACCCGACAAAAAGAAAGCGAACATTGGGGCTTTTTTGCATAATTAATGGTGCCGCCGCGATTAGCAGATGGAGTCCCTTTGTCCATAAGTATTTCCCATAATAAATGACGACTTCTTCTCGTTCAAAGTCAATGCTACTTAGCTTTTTAATGGTATCTGCTTTTGAGGCATCAATCGCTTCAAAGGAATTACCAACTGAAGATGACCTGTCCTTCTTTAATTCGGTTAAAGCATTCATTATTTTGATCTTTTTTTCTTCAGAATTATTTAATGGTTGGAATTGATTTAAATCGACCCCTCCCGGAATGACTAGTGATTTTCCCAGAATGAAATTCTTTTCCCAATTAAAAAAAGAACTAAACTCTTCTTTTGAGTAATTGCTGATAAATACAATTTTATCAACATCCAAAATGCTTTCTTCGGCATATCTTTGCAGCAATTCACTTTTTCTAACCGCAAAATTCAGGCAACTCCCATGCATAATCATCACATGAATGCTGCGCTGCCGATTGTAATTGCTCCTGGCAATATACACCGGCTGCATAATTGTGTGATTGGATATAATCATGTCGATCTCATCGCTTTTCAAGCCATTGTTGAATGCATTTTTATTGCCATCAAGATAATTTTCGATTTCTTGCTGGGTACAATCGATAAACGCTTTTACTCGATATCCCGTATAATGATCATGCACAAAAACCGGTAAAAAACCATTTAAGTTTGGACGATACAAAAAACACTTCCCCAAATACGGGGTTTCTTTTTGATGAACACATGTTGGAATAGTATTGTTGACATCAAACTCATAGACTTTTTCGATAAAATCAAATTGGTTACCGTCATTTTCCTGACAAAATAAACGGACATCGTGACCCATTTTGCAAAACTCCCGACACAGATTTTGGACCAAAAGATTGCTGCCTGTGCCATTTAAAAAATAGCCGTGCACCATTGCAATTTGCATGGATTGTCCTCCTCAGTAAATTAAATATATAGGCTAGCGAAACTCATAAGCGTCGAACAGTAGTTGCTTTGCGTTCGGTTTCCACAAACAATTTTGTATGGTGCGAAACTGGACACAAAGCTTACCGCACTTTTATAAATACATCCGTTAGAATACTTATGAGATATACCCTATTTTCTTAAATTTAAATCTATATTCTGGGAAGATCAGGCCTCGAATAAAATTTATCTATAAAATGACGATAAAAAAACAACCAACTTCCATCTTAATAGAAATTGATTGTTTTGAGCATACAGAGAATAGATTTAATCAACACAAATCTATTCTCTGTCATTGTTTATTAATTTTACAATAATTTAATGATCAAATTTCAGGACGTTCCAGGGTAATCCGACCAATCCGGCCATTTTTAAAATCATTGAGGATCAGTACGCTGGTACGGGCATAATCATACTCGCCGCCTTTAATCAGCAGTCCCCGACTTTTCGCAATGGCATCAAAAACCGCTGGCAGATTTTTATCGTCCAGCTCAATCTTATAAATAGCTTCCAGTTCATCAGGATAATAGGCGATCAAGTATTTCAAAAGATCTGCCGCAATGTTCTCTTTTTCATAAATTGTATCTTTAATCGAGCCTAACCAGGCTAAATGCAACCCCACCATCGGATCTTCAAATTTAGGCCATAAGATTCCCGGGGTATCCAATAACATCAGATTATCTGGTGTACTGAGCCACTGTTGACCTTTGGTAACCCCAGGCTTGTTGCCAATCTGGGTTTTCTTTTTGCCAATCAGACTATTGATTACCGTTGATTTTCCAACATTAGGGATCCCACAAACCAGGCATTTTACTTGAGCCTTTTCTTTAATATTTAACTCGTGGATGGTTTTGACCAGATCGGTTTTCATTCGTCGGTCAAAGGCATCATATAGGACAATTTTCTGAATATCGGTATTCTTTTTAAACCAGTCAATCCATTCTAGACTAACTTCCGGATCAGCTAGATCGGCTTTATTCAGTAACAGAATATGCTGTTTATTCCAGGTATACTGATTGATTTCGGGATTCTTACTGGAAATCGGCAACCGGGCATCGACTACCTCGATGACCACATTAATCAGCTTGAGTTTCTCTTTTATTTCCCGGTTGGCTTTAGCCATGTGTCCGGGGTACCATTGGATATATTCAATTTTTTCTTCCGACATATTAGACCGTGCCAATTTCTGTGAATGGCCAAATCCTAAAGATAACGCGCCCGTCGATGGCATCTTTTTTAACAAAACCAAGACTTGGGTAACGGCTGTCAGAACTGTTTGCCCGGTTATCCCCCATTACGAAATAGGTTCCCTCTGGCACAGTAACCTTGGCAAAATCTTCATAAGGATCGGTATTAATATAATCTTCTTCCAGTGGTTCGCCATTACGATAAACAACCATATTTTTTATTTCAATGGTATCGCCACCCTTACCAATAACCCGTTTGACATACTCGACACTATCACTATAGCTGAGAATCACAATGTCGCCGTAGTCCGGTTCACCAATGGTATAGCCAATTTTATTGACAATCAGTCGATTCCCCTGGACAAGGGTTGGAAACATGGAGCTTCCCTGAACCATGACAAAGTCGAATAAAAACATTTTTATAATAAAAGCAAGCACAATGGCAATCACTGCGGATTGTATCCATTCTTTAAGTTCCAAATTACCTTTAGATTCCTTATCGTCTTTCATTTTTTCACTTCCTTGCTAATCGCTATTTAGTTTTAAATGTAAATATAACCAAAAAAGAGGCTTGTCAGCCTCTGAATTACGCTCTTTTTTCTTTGACTTTTGCTGCTTTACCAACACGATCTCGAAGATAGTTAAGTTTAGCTCGACGCACTTTTCCGTGTCGAACAATATCAACTTTTTCGATTTTTGGTGAGTGGATCAAGAAGGTTCTTTCTACACCAAAACCAGAAGATATTTTACGTACCGTAAACGTTTCGCCAACGCCACCGTTTTGTTTTTTTAGCACAATGCCTTCAAAAATCTGAATTCGTTCTTTTTTTCCTTCGATTACTTTTACATGAACTTTTACAGTGTCACCAACGCTAAACTTTGGTGGTTCTGCCTTCATGTTTTCTAATTGAATCTTCTTAATAATGTCCATTTTTTTCTCCTTAAAATTCGATTTCCGACGTTCGTGCATCACGTACAGAGGACCGTCTCTATTAATAACATACTGATATATTATACACTTAGTTTATTTTTAATGCAAGCTTTTTTCAAATTTATATTTTTCAAATAAATCTGGTCGCTTTTCCCGAGTTCGGTCTTCAGCTTTTTGTTTTCGCCATTTTTTGATCTCGGCGTGATTTCCCGACAACAGCACCTCGGGCACTTCCTGGCCTTCAAATTCCCGAGGTTTGGTATAGTGTGGATACTCCAGCAAATGACTTTCGAAAGACTCTTCTGCCAAGCTGTCACAGTTACCTAAAAAACCGGGAATGTGTCTGGCGATGGCATCAGCCAGCGTCAGCGCCGGCAATTCTCCGCCAGTCAAAACATAGTCGCCCACCGAAAACTCCAAATCCACGTAGCCATCAATGACCCGTTGATCGATACCTTCATAATGACCACATATAAAAATCAGTCCCGGATGCGCTGCTAAGGCCACCCCGTCTTTCTGTTCAAAGGGCTTACCGCCAGGGGTTAAATAAACCACTGGATAATCCTGGTAGTTGGTTATGCTTTTAAGCGCATTGACAATCGGCGGCGCTGCCATTACCATCCCGGCACCGCCTCCATAGGGTGAGTCATCCACCTTATGATGCTTATTGCCTGAGAAATCCCGGATATTAATCACTGTGTATTCGATCAAGCCAGCTTTTACCCCGCGACCAATCATCCCTGTTTGAAAATAGGTTTCAAATATTTCCGGAAACAGGGTTAAAAAATAAAATCTCATAAATCCAATATTTCCTGGGGAATCGTTGCCTCGATTCGTCCGGCTTTAACATCGATCGCTTTGAAATAGAGCTTCCGCGCTGGTACACAATACACTTTCTTGCCTTCTGAGATGGTATAAACATCCACGCCACCGGCTTGCATCACGTCGGTAATTTTGCCCAACAGCACACCCTCATTGTAAACCGGCAGCCCCAACAACTCTTCAATGAAAAATTCATCTTCGGCTAATTCGACTGCCAATTCCTTAGGAATACCAACTTTTCTGCCAATCAACGCTTCCGCATCGTTTCGGTTAGTAATACCTTCCAGAAATAGTAAGACATTATTTTTATGCAGCCGGCAATTGGTTATACGATACTCATCCTCGGTTTTATCATTAATGAGGGTTACCGAATCCAGATCATAGAAACGTCCTGGATCGTCGGTGAGGGGCTGAATTTTTAATTCTCCCTTGATTCCATGCACACCAAGAATACGGCCAATGATAATTAAGCGATTATCTTCCATTTTTTCTCCTTTTTCGAATAACCCTATTCGGCAATTGCTAAATACATGAACGTCGAACAATGATTGCTTTGCGTTCAGTTTCCACAAACAATTGTGTAACGTGTAGGCGAACAGGCGGTAGCCTGTCCGACGTACAGTGTAACAATTGTTTCGTGCGAAACTGGACACAAAGCTCACCGCACTTTCGCAATTACCTAATAACCCTAAAAAAAAAGAGCTGTTTACACAGCCCAATGCCTTTTATTGGATAATTTCCAACATGACACGTTTATCTTCTTTCGTGGCAGCGGCTTTTATGACGGTACGAATTGCTTTTGCGATACGCCCCTGTTTTCCAATGACTTTGCCCATATCGTCGTCAGCGACCTTTAATTCCAAAATAATGGATTGTTCGCCTTCAACTTCCTGGACAGATACAGCATCGGGGTGTTCAACAAGAGCCTTAGCGATAATTTCCACAAGTTCTTTCATCATTTACCTCCTGGTACTACTCGATTACGTTTTCTCTTTTTAATAAATACTTAACGGTATCCGTTGGTTTTGCACCATTGGCCAACCAAGTTTTGGCTTTATCTGCATCTACTTTTACGAGCGCAGGGTCAACACAAGGGTTGTAGTATCCAATTTCTTCGATGAACTTACCATCACGTGGTGCTCGTGCATCTGCAACAACGATTCTATAAAAAGGTTTTTTCTTTTTACCCATTCTTTTTAATCTAATTTTTACTGCCATGTTCGTTCCCCCTTTCTTAACATCTTTTATCTTATGACATAGTGTCTTTGATAACAATAATAATTTACATAAAAGGTAGCTTCATACGACCTTTTTTTGCAATATTCGGATTTGACAATTGTTTCATCATTTTCTTGGACTGATCAAAACCTTTTAATAAGCGATTGACATCGGCAACTTTGGTACCACTTCCTAACGCGATTCGTTTTCTGCGGCTGGCATTAATGATGCCTGGTTTATGTCGTTCTTCCATGGTCATCGACAAAATAATGGCTTCGGTTTGTTTTGTATTGGCTCCACTTAAATCCATGTTTTTCATGGCTTTTTTATTGGCGCCCGGCATCATTTCCAACAAACTGCTGATGGAACCCATCTTTTCGATCTGCTTGATTTGATCTAAAAAGTCATTGAGATCAAAATCCTGATTTCTGAACTTTTCTTCCAGTTCTTTCGCTTTTTCGTCATCCATCATACTTTGAGCTTTATCAATAAAGGATAGCACATCCCCCATTCCCAAAATTCGGGAGGCCATTCGGTCCGGATAAAAGAGTTCAATGTCGGTGAGTTTTTCACCGGTACCAATATATTTTATCGCTTTGCCAATGGTGTAGGTAATTGATAAGGCGGCCCCACCACGGGTATCGCCATCAAGCTTGGTTAAAATGACTCCGGAAATATCCAACTGGCGGTTAAACTCGTTGGCAACATTAACTGATTCCTGACCAGTCATCCCATCGACGGTTAATAAAATCTCGGTAGGATTAATAGCTGCTTTGATATTGACCAGCTCATCCATCAGCGCTTCATCGATTTGCAAACGACCAGCGGTATCAAAGATGACCAGATCATAATAGCCTTCCACCGATTTTTGCAACCCCCGTTTGGCAATACCAACCGGATCTTTTACATCATGTTCGGAGTAGACATCAATTTTTAATTCGTCACCCAGAATTTCAAGCTGTTTAATTGCTGCCGGACGGTAGACATCACAGGCCACCAGCAAGGGTTTGAATTTTTTTTCTTTTTTTAATAAGTTGGCAAGCTTAGCTGCTGTTGTCGTTTTTCCAGCACCTTGGAGACCCACCATCATATAAACATTCTGGCGTCCCTGAACAAAATCCATTCGCTCAATTTCCCCGCCGAGCAGGGTCGTCATCTCATCTTTGACAATTTTTATAAACTGCTGTCCCGGGGTCAAGCTGCTTAAAACCTCTTGACCGATGGCACGTTCGCCGATATTTTTTGTAAATTGTTTAACAACTTTAAAATTGACATCTGCTTCCAGTAGAGCCATCTTTATTTCACGATTGACTTCCTGAATGTCTTTTTCATTGAGCTTTCCTTTGCGCTTTAGCTGGGAAAATATGTTTTGAAACTTTTCATTTAATCCTTCAAAGATCATCTGTCACCTCTAGTTTTCTTCACTGACTTTTTTCAGCTTTTCAACCACCAGCATCAATTCAGATTTAAGCTGCTCGTCTTTTTCCCGTTCAGCACAATCCAATAAATCTTTCTCTATTTCTTCCATCAGAATTTGAGATTTTAAAAACTTGGCAATCAGTCCCAGTTTTTCTTCATAGGCTTCCATCATGGCTTTAGAGCGTTTGATTACATCAAAAATACCCTGTCGGGTAACTGCCATAACCTCGGCAATTTCAGCCAGGCTATAATCATCGTCGTAGTAATACTCTAAAATCTGTTTTTGTTTGTCTGTCAACAGTTCACCATAAAAATCAAATAAATATTGTTCCCCGACTTTTTTTTCCATAAGCACCTTCATCATCGTCGTAAAGGAAATTTACTTGACGACCTCACTATTGTAAGTCCTGGACGCAAAAAAGTCAAGCTTTTATTCCCATTCTCAGGGACATTTCTTCAATAATTTTAAGAATTTTTTTCAGAATTTTATTCAAATAGAAGATCGACAAATTTCTTGGGATCAAAATCGATTAGATCCTCAGCTTTTTCACCAATTCCCACATATTCAATGGGTATCTGCATTTCATCAATGATTGAAATAGCGATCCCACCTTTGGCGGTTCCGTCCAGTTTGGTCAGCACGATCCCGCTGATCTCGACGCATTCATGAAAAACTTTGGCCTGATTAATCGCATTTTGACCGGTAGTGGCATCTAACACAATCAGATTATGGATGTTGAAACCGGTCCCTTCGCGTTGAATAACCTTGCTTATTTTCTCAAGTTCTTTCATCAGGTTAACCTTGTTGTGTAGGCGTCCGGCGGTATCACAGATTAGGACATCCGCTTTTCGGGCTTTAGCTGCCCCAATCGCGTCAAAAACAACCGAACTGGGATCGGCTCCGGTTGTACTTTTAATAATATCCACACCCACTCGCTTGGCCCACTCATCCAGTTGTTCCACGGCTGCGGCTCTGAACGTATCGGCCGCCGCAATAATCACCTTTTTGCCTTCTTTTTTATAGCGTTCAGATAGCTTGGCAATGGAGGTGGTTTTTCCTACCCCATTAACGCCTACCACCAAAATAATAACGGGCGTCTGCATTTTTTCGCTGTCTACCTGAACCATATCAATCAGGATTTGCTTTAAAAAGCCAACGACCTCTTCCTTGCTTTTGGACTTGGTTTCGATTATTTTTGCCCGCAGTGCTTCCGTAATCTTAACTGAAGTATGAGCCCCTAAATCCGAAAGGATCAGGGTTTCTTCCAATTCGTCAAAAAAATCATCATCAAAACTGCCCATGTACATAACATTTTCAATTTTTTCTTTGAAATTATCCGCTGTTTTAACCAGCTTGTTCCGCATTCGTTCATATAAACTTAATTCCATTATTAACTCCTTAATACTAAAATGTTAGGCAATTGCGAAAGTGCCGTGAGCTTTGGGCCCAATTTCGCAAATGCCTAAATAAAATGTTTTAAGCATAATCGGTGAGTCGGACAGAAACCAGTTGGGATACACCATCCTTGGACATCGAAACGCCGTAAAGATTATCACAGACCTCTAAGGTTTTTCGTCGATGGGTAATGGTGATAAACTGATTATGCTCCGATACTTTTTTCAGATAATTGATGTAGCGATAAATATTATGATCATCCAGCGCCGCATCAACCTCATCGATCACACAAAATGGTGACGGGTTAATTTCCAGAAAAGAAAACAACAGCGCAATGGCGACCATCGATTTTTCCCCGCCGGAAAGCAGTGAAATATGCCGCAGGCGTTTGCCCGGCGGCTGGGCGACCAGTTCAATGCCGCCTTCCAGAACCCCGGTTGGATCAGTAAACTCCAAATAGGCGCGGCCGCCTTCAAACAGGATACTGAAGATCCGGGTGAAATTTTCCTGAAGTTTGATGAAATTAGCCTTGAACTGCTCTGTCATCGCATCATATAGGGTGTTGATAATATCGAGCAGCTCGCTTTTTCCCGCTTTGAGATCATCCATTTGCTCTTTCATAAACTCATGTCGGGTTAGAATTTCTTCATATTCTTCAATGGCATTGAGATTGACATTCCCCAAGGCAGCAATCTTGTCTTTAAGGGTACGTTGCCGTTCTTCTGACAAATCCAGTTCATCCAGCTGCTGGTTGAGCGCTAATTGCTGGTAGGCATCTTCCACCATTAAATAGTTCATTTCATAGCTTTTATACATATTCTCTTCCCAATGATTCATCTGTAGCTGCAGGCTGCTTAATTGTGTGGAAAGAGTATTCTTTTTGTCGTTATCGATAATCAGTTGGTGATTGTCAATTTTTATTTCTTCCTGAAGGGTCTCCAGTCGCTGAGCATTTCGCTTCTGAAGTTCCACCGATTTTTTATTTTTATCCCGATGGGACTCAATCGCCTTGCTCAATCGTTCGTGATCTGCTGCCAGTCGCTCCTGCAAACCCGTCAGTTCCCGGGAGTCTTGCTGGTAATTTTCCATTTCTTCTGCCAGCGCTTTTTTTCTGGTCGTTTGATGAGCGAGCTGTTCCCGCATTAACACGATTTGCTGATCAAATCCAGCAATTTCACCCTTTATCTGAGTCATAATCATTTGACTTTCAGAAATTTTTAAACGGACTTCATCCAGCTGATTTCTGATTTCCTCAGCGATATCATCAACTTCTTGTCCTTTTGTTGCTTCTTTAGCCTGATTGTAGGCTTCTTCGACGGCTGCAAATTCCTTGGCTAACTGCACCAGCCTTTGGCTGAGAACAGCCAGTTTTTGCTCATGTTCAGCCATGGTTCGGATGTCCACTTGCTGTTTTTCTGACAAATCCTCAGTGATTTTATTTTTTTCCCATAACGCCTGTTTGCAGTGGTTGTATTGATTTTCAAGTTCCTTTAAGGCATCAACTTTTTGTGCCAGTGAACCTTGTGTCGCTTCGTCCTGATTTTTAAGGGCAATCAGTGTTCTTTGCTGCTCAGCCATTTCATTTTCAAGATTCTGAATTTCTATTTTCTTAGATAGCGGTGACTGGCGGTTATCCTTGGTCTGTCCACCGACAATTGCCCCGCCAGGATAAAATATTTCTCCCTCCAAGGTTACAACGGTATATTTAGAGAGCATTTTGCGTTGCAGATCTCTCCCGGTAGAAAAATCTCTGGCGACAATAATGCGTCCCAACAGACTTTCAATCGCCGCGTGATAACGCACATCTGTTTTGACTAAGTCGCTGGCGATTCCTTCGAACCCGAGAATCCCACTAAGATCCTTTCTGGTTTTGGGATCAATGGCACTATATTTTAAATTATCAAGCGGCAAAAATGTTGCCCGACCTAATCGCTCTTTCTTGAGTAGATCAATGCAGTCACTGGCCACTTTGACACTGGCAACCACAATATTCTGACTTTTCCCGCCTAAGGCAATATCGATCGCCTGAAGATATTTGGCCTCGGTGGAGATGAGTTCACCTACCGGTCCGTAAACCTCATGAATGACTGGTCCCAACATTTTTTCCGATGTCATCAGTTTACGAATGGTTGGAAAATAATCCTGATAATTTTTTTGGATATTCTTCAGGTACTCAACCTTAGAAGTATTGACCTTGTAGTTATTTGAGATTAAGTGAACCTGATTTTGAAGTTTTTTATGTTCGCCTGAATCATGGTTATATTGATTTTGCAAGCGCTTATATTGGTCTTCGAGGTTTTGTTTTTCCACCTTCAGGTTATTGGTTTCTTCATCTACATGTTTGAGATCTGCTTCTAATTGGCTTTGACTATTACCCGTTTCGGCCAGACGCTTTTCAACAAAGGATGACTCGGTTTTAGCTTCCTGGATACTTGTTCGCAGTTCTAAACGCTTTACCTCAAGCTGTTCACAAAGCGATTGATGATTTAATACCGCATCCTGACTGGCTTTGATGCGATTTTTTTCTTGCTGTTCTTCTAACAGTAAACGGTTTAAGCTCGTTTCCAGTTCCTGATTATTTACTTCCTGGGTTTTGAGGTTCTCCACCAAGACTTCTTTTTCAAGCTCAACGGCTCGAATCCGTTCCAGGGTTGCATTGATTCGTGTTACCAGACTTTCCTGTTCCGTTTTTAAGCGTTCTTGGGTTATTTCATTGGCTTCCAACTGACTCTTACAACGGATATCCTCGCGCTGAACCTGATCAAAATCGGCTCTGATCACTGAAAGGTTTTTCTTTTCGGTGTCAGCCAGCAAATCCAATTCCCGATTTTCGATGGTCAATTTCTGATACAAGCCATCTTTTTCCTGAATCGTTGTTTCGATTTGTTCGCATGATTCGATCTGAACTTTCAGCTGCTTTTTTAAATCCTCCAGTTCGATAACGGCGCTGCTCATTTTGCGATGAAAAATCACCAGATCGACGGTTTTTAATTCGTCATGAAGCGTTATCCAGCTTTTGGCCTTACGAGACTGATTCTTTAATGGCCCCACTTGCTTTTCAATTTCCGTCATAATATCCCGAAGACGATCCAGATGACTTTGAGTTTGTTCCAGTTTTTTTTCAGCTTCATTTTTTTTTGTTTTGTAAGATACAATCCCCACTGCCTCTTCAAAAATGTTGCGCAGTTCGGTCGGACTACTGGCGAGAATATTTTCAATACTGCCCTGACTGATCAGTGAATAACCATTTTTCCCCAATCCGGTATCCATAAAAATGCTGTGTATTTCTTTAAGCTTACAGCTTTTTTTATTGATTGCATAGTCACTTTCACCCGATCGAAACAGCTTTCTTGAAATGGCAATTTCCTGGGGATAATTTTCCAATGACCCATCTTTATTATCTAACATCAAAACAACCTCGGCATAACCAGAGGCTTGTTTTTTTTCGGTTCCCGAGAAGATCACATCTTCCATTTTTTTACCCCGGAGGGATTTAATACTTTGTTCGCCTAAGACCCATTTGATGGCGTCTGTAATATTACTTTTCCCACTGCCGTTAGGGCCCACAATTGCAGAAATACCTTCTGAAAACTCAAGGCTTACAGGGTCTGCAAATGATTTAAACCCCGACAATCGCAATTTTTTTAAATACAAGCCCTCACCTCAAATTAGTTTCTTGGTTTTAATCAAGTAGTTTTTTGCAGCGTCCTGCTCCCCTTCTTTTTTACTTTTTCCGATCCCATGACTGACACAGTCGCCATTAAAAATCAAATTGATATAAAAGGTTTTATTGTGTTCCGGTCCTTCAGATCGGTCCAAAACGTATTCAATCACATTATCATTATTTTTTTGAATATATTCCTGCAGTTCGGTTTTATAATCTTTGACCAGGGCTCCGGACAGGGCTAACTGGATATTACTCTCAAGTATTTTTAAAACAACTTTCCGGGTTGTTTCAAAATTACTGTCTAAAAAAACAGCCCCAATCAGGGCCTCAAATGCATTGGCAAGATTCGATTTACGCTGTCTGCCACCGGTTACAATTTCACCTTTTCCCAAGAAAATATGATCTCCCAGTTGGAGCTCGTAGGCAGCCTTGGAAAGTGACTCGGCACATACAATATTGGAACGGATTTTCGTCATTTTACCCTCAGATAATTTGTGAGACAAAAATAGATACTCACTGATAATCAGTTCCAATACTGCATCCCCCAAGAATTCAAGTCGTTCATTGTTGGTTGAATTTCCTGAATGTGAACTATGTGTTAATGCTACTTTTAATAAATCCTTTTTTTTGAAACGGTAATCGATCTTTTCTTCGATTGTCACTTAATACCCCCCCTTATCGATCACGAGACAAGCGTCATGCATACTGCTCGTTGTTTCCCAGGCTAATCTCTACCAAATATCCCGACTAAAGCATGGGTACTGATACATCCTAGCTCGTATGATGAATGCCGCTGTTACACAGCGGCATTCACTAGTTTGTTTTAAGAAATTGCATTAATAATATCTTCAACTGTTTGGATATTTTCTAATGCAGTTTCGTCAATTTTTGTTCCAAATTCATCTTCAAATGCCATAATCAACTCAACCACATCCAATGAGTCTGCTTCCAGATCATCAATGAGTGAGGTTTGTAACGTAATTTTTTCAATATCAACATCAAGTTGTTCTGAAATAATTGCCGTAACTTTTAAAAATTTTTCATCCATGACTTAAGCCTCCATATTTTTTGCGTTATCGGTTATCTTTTGCAGCACATCATTTTCAATAAACTTAATGCTCTGCCGGACCGCATTTTTAATGGCGAATGCATCACTGCTGCCATGGGCTTTGATGATGCCGCCTTTCACACCTAAAAACGGTGCTCCACCATATTCTGCATAATCAAATTGTTTCTTAAAGCTTTTCAAATTGTCCTTAATCAGCATTCCCCCAATTTTACCTTTGGTGTTGCTCATGATTGAGGTCTTTATTCCTTTAAGTAGATAATCCGCGACGCCTTCGGTTAATTTCAACACAATGTTACCTGTGAATCCATCACATACTAAAACATCGGCCTTCGTATCGGGAATATCCCGTGCTTCCACATTGCCCAAAAAATTAAATTCCCCAGCTTCCAAAAGCTCATAGGCCGCTTTGACAAGACTGTTTCCTTTTTTTGCTTCCGCACCGATATTAATCAGACCGATACCCGGATTTTTTTTACCTAAAACATTTTCTGAATAAATTTTTCCCAATTGGGCAAACTGTTCCAAATATTCCGGTTTACAATCGGCATTGGCACCCGTATCAATCAAAACAAAAACGCCATCGCTTTTAGGCAGTGTTGCGGCCAGTGCCGGACGTTTGATGCCTTTGATCCGACCCAATTTTAAAAGCCCACCAGATAAAAGTGCCCCAGTGCTGCCGGCTGAAATTAAAACCGCATTTTCTCTGTTTTTCATTTCATCCAACGCCACCACCAACGACGAATCTGGCTTTCGTCGGATTGCCATGGCTGGGTCTTCAGTGTTTTCAATCACCGTTTCAGCATGAAGTATCTCAATTTTGTCTTTAGGGTAATCGTATTTTGAAAGTTCTTCTTCAATGGCTGACCTTCGCCCTACCAGCGTGAGCGACACGTCATATTCTTTAACGGCATCAATGGCACCCTTTATGATTTCGTAGGGAGCATGATCACCACCCATAGCGTCTAAAAATATATTCAAAATTACGCCTCCTTTATATCTGTCTATTATCCCAGAAAAAACCTATTCAGTAAATACTATCGGTAAAAATTATCCGGTCTAAAATAATCCCAGATAGAGAAAAAACAGAGTCTAAACTCTGTTTATTCGTTAAAGCTGATAACGCTAACGTCTTTGTATGTGCCACAAGACTTGCAAACTCGATGAGGTAATTTAATTTCACCACATTTTGGACAAGTACTCATTCCTGGAATATTTAATTTGTAATGTGTTCTTCTTTTATCTCTTCTAGATTTTGAAGTTTTTCTCTTTGGTACAGCCATCACTCACACCTCCTAATAGTAAAGTCATTTCACTTACAACAAATTTTTCAACGCTTCAAATCGAGGATCATAATCACCAAATTTGTCACATTCACATTGCTCGTGATTTAAATTATTGCCACATTTTGGACACAAACCCGCACAATCTTCACTGCATAATACACGGAAAGGCTCATTAATATAAATGCATTCTTCAACGACGGGCAATAGATCTAGAATTGTCACATCATCTTCAACCGTTACCGTGTCTGAATAGTCATAACGACAATCGATTGGGGTTGGTTCTAGGCAACGCGCACAGGGATAGATCATGGTCATCTCGATGGTGAAAGTCACCAGAAAATTACCTTTTGATAATTTCTCAATGTTTCCCCGGATCAATGCACCATTTTCGTCCAGTTCTCCCTCTATGTCATTTAAATCCGTATTTTTCACAACAAATTCAAAAGGGATTATTTTTTCCTGTAATAGCTTATTGATTTCAAAATTCATTTTATCACTCCAAACGGGCAATCATCATTATATAGACGATTGCCCGTTTTGTCAAGTGAAATACTTTACATTATTTAGCTAAAGCCAGGGTGTCTCTTGCAATCATTAATTCTTCGTTGGTTGGAATAACCATTACGGTTGTTTTGGAGTCTTTATCTGAGATAATCGTCGCTTCGCCGCGTTTGCTGTTGGTAACTGGATCTAAAGTAATTCCTAAGAATTTTAATCCTCCACAAATTGCAGCTCGGGAAGTTGTTGAGTTTTCTCCTAAACCAGCGGTGAAGATAATGCCATCTACGCCGTCCATTGCAGCAACGTAAGCACCAATGGTGGTTCGGACTCGGTAATGGAAAATATCAAGTGCTAATTGAGCACGTTTATTGCCATTATTAGCAGCACCTTCAACATCGCGGAAATCTGAGCTGATTCCAGAAACGCCAAGGACACCAGACTTTTTGTTCATGATGTTATCAACTTCTTCAACGGTGTAACCTTTGTTAACCAGGAAAGGAATAATCGCAGGATCGATGTCACCACAACGGGTTCCCATTTCCAATCCGGCCAATGGTGTTAATCCCATTGAAGTATCAACCGATTTGCCATTTTTGATTGCACAAAGGCTGGCACCATTACCTAAATGACAGGAAATCAATTTCAGATCTTCCAGTTTCTTACCCATTAACTCAGCAGCTGCCAGGCTCACAAATTTGTGAGATGTTCCGTGGAAGCCATATTTTCTGATCTTGAATTTTTCATATAATTCATAAGGGAGTGGATACATGAAAGCTTCGCCTGGTAATGTCTGATGGAAAGCGGTATCAAATACGGCTACCATTGGTACATTTGGCAATAATTCCCGACAGGCATTAATTCCGATGAGGTTTGCAGGGTTATGAAGTGGCGCTAATTCTGAACATTCTTCTAAACTTTTGATAACCGCATCATCAATAACGACTGAATCAGAGAAAGTTTCAGCACCATGAACAGCTCGATGACCAACAGCAGAAATTTCTTCCAAAGACTTCACTACACCATGAGCTGGATCAACTAACGCTGCCATCACAAGATTCAAAGCTTCTTTGTGTGTTTTCATTGGTTGTTCCAATTTTACTTTGTCTTGACCTGGAGCTTCGTGAACCAAAACAGATCCTTCAATACCAATTCTCTCAACCAAACCTTTAGCCAAAACTTCTTCAGTGGTCATATCAAGCAACTGATA
This sequence comes from Acetobacterium woodii, assembly GCA_016213825.1. Taxonomy (GTDB): domain Bacteria; phylum Bacillota; class Clostridia; order Eubacteriales; family Eubacteriaceae; genus Acetobacterium; species Acetobacterium woodii_A. The sequence continues at coordinate 329,967 of JACQZP010000021.1, forward strand.
TTTTAGTGAAGAACTACCGCAGTTAATAACAAGTACATTCATTAATAATTACTCTCCTTTAGTTTTTTATTGATTACATTTCATACGTTCTATATAATAACAGTTATAAGCAAAGAATACCATTATTTTTTTGTCATATTTCGATAATAAATCAAAAAATTGCTATTTTTTTAACAAAGAAAGAGGCTAATATGAAAATTATTGGTATTATCGCCGAATACAATCCCTTTCACAAGGGACATGCCTGGCAAATTGAATCGTCAAAAAAAGAGAGTGGTTGTGATGGCGTCATGGTTTTAATGAGTGGCAGTATCACTCAGCGCGGTGATTTTGCAATTCTAAACAAATGGGAACGAACCCGGCTGGCTTTATCATCTGGTGTTGATCTGGTCTGTGAACTCCCCTTCGGATATGCCTGCCAGAGTGCGGAAGCCTTTGCCCATGGTGGGATTAAGATCTTTAACGCCACTGGGGTGATTGATGTCCTCTCCTTTGGATCCGAATTCGGCTACCTAAAACCCTTGAATAGCCTGGCTAAAATATTGGTTGATGAACCAGCTGAATTTAAAAGCTTCCTTAAACAAGAATTAGCTACCGGGGTTTCTTTTCCCAAAGCCCGAGAACTTGCCATCCAGTCTTTTTTAGGCAATGAAGTTGGCAATCTTCTGAAAACCCCCAATAATATTTTGGCGCTTGAATACCTTAAAGCCCTTCACAAAACAGAGCATACCATCACACCGATGACCGTAAAACGCCAGGGTGCTGATTATCATAGCGTGAAGCCATCTGAATATCTCAGCGCCAGTGGTATTCGGAAAATTTTAAAGGATGCTCAAGTACACCCAGCGTTTGAACGAACCATTTTACAGACGCTAGACCATAAACTTCCCTATCCCATTGACGAATTGCTTACACCATTTAGAAAGAATTACAATCCCAATGGCGACGACGCTTTTCTAAATGCGCTTCGCCTGCAAATTCTTTCCCGGGATGTTTATCATCTAAAAAACACGCCCTATGTCAGTGAAGGCTTAGAACATAAAATCAGAGATGCCTTAAAAACCGCAACGAATCTTGATGAATGTCTCAATGCGATTATTTCTAAGCGGATTCCCCTGACCCGGGTTCGCCGCATTCTTTGCAACCGACTTTTAGAGTTGGATAAAGAAACGCTCGGTCTTTTTCAATCTGAGTCCTATGTACCTTACCTCCGAGTGTTAGGTTTTAATGAAAAAGGCAAAAGCATCCTCAAGCAAATTAAAGAAAAAGGTGACCTGCCAATATTAACAAACCTAAAAAAGAGCCGCTTCAGCCTTTCTCCAATGCAGCGAAAAATGCTATACTATGATTGCCGGGCGACCGACTTACATAATCAATTCTACGAAAACAACTACTGCTATCATCGAGATTACATTCAAAGTCCCGTGCAATCGTGCAAATGCTAAAGTTATTAAAATAAGTAATTGCCAAAGTGCCATGAGCTTTGTTCGATGTTTTTTAAATTCTCAAATGCCTAAAAGCTATTAAAACTAAGGAGATCTGTATGCCATTTTTTAACACCAAAAAAACAGAAATGCCGAAACGACCGATCCTTTATCCTCCCTGCGGCTCCGTTCAGGGGCAATTCCGAAAAGGTGTTTCCAGCTATAAAGGAATCCCCTATGCACTACCACCAATCGGCCAAAGGCGATTTAGAGCACCTGAACCGATGGCCCCCTGGAAAGAAGTCCGGGATTGCTCAAAACATGGTAACACCTCGCTGCAAATGGGAGGAATTACGGTCGATTCTCCCGGTACCTATCATATGGATGGTAAAAGTGAAGACTGTCTCTTTTTGAATATTTGGACACCAGCCCAGACGACGGTCGATCGATTTCCCGTTTACGTCTTCATCCACGGCGGTGCTTTTTCCTCTGGTTCTGGGTCTGAGATGGTCTATGACGGCGGCAGGATGGCCCAGGAAGGGGTCGTTGTGGTTACTATTAACTATCGTCTTGGTGCTCTAGGTTTTCTGGCCACCCGGGGGTTGCGTGAAGAATCTGGAACCACTGGTAACTACGGATTACTTGATCAGATTCAGGCACTGCACTGGATCCAGGAAAACATCGCAGCTTTTGGTGGCGATCCTGATCAAGTCACCATCGGCGGTCAATCCGCTGGTGCTTACAGTGTCACTGCGCTTTTGCTTTCGCCCCTGGCCAAAGGACTTTTTCATCAGGCCGTCATTGAAAGCGGTTCGATCTTCTCAATTTCAGCATTTTCCGTACTCAATCGTGGCGATATGGAAAAAACGCTGGATAATGGTAACCTCTTTTGTGATTTATACGGCATTGAAGATTCTCAAGCCGGTCTGAATGCCTTGAGAGATCTTCCCGGTGATATTTTTGCAGCGCTCTCGATGATCAAATCCGATCAGTCCACAGTTCCGAATGCGTTTAGTTTTTGGCCAGTATTCGATGGGGTTGTCCTCCCAGAAGATCCGGTAAAGGCACTTAAAAACGGTGATGTAAATAAGGTCAGAATTTTGATTGGCTATAATACTGCCGAATCCTCCTTATTCATCAAAGGTCATACGAATCTTGGTATTTATCAGATGCTTTGTTATCATATCTTCGGTCCAGACAATGCCCCGAAAGTTATGGATCATTTCTTTGTCGATGCGGAACATTCTCCTCTGGAACGTGCGCAACAGATTTATACTTATTCAGCCTTTTTAATTGGCATGGTCATGATGGCAAAGGAATATGCTCAATTGGGATTTGATGTTTATTTTTATAATTTCGATTATGATCCGGCGATCCTTAAAATAGTCGGATTGAATACTGCTCATGGCATGGAACTTCCTTTTGTATTTGGCAATGGGATTGGACAACGCCGCGCCACCAAAATCAGTAATTTGTCCTGGGTCATGCAGCAATCCTGGGTCAATTTTATAAAATATGGCAATCCAAATTTTAAGGAAGAATATAAAGGTCAAATTATCTGGCCAAAATTCGACTCTGAAAACAAATACATTATGGTTTTTGATGCGCGGCTCTCCAGCAGAAATCTTCCCAATCAGGAAGATTTAGCTTTTTTAGAAAATCTGATGTTTGCTGAGCTGGCGGAATAATCATTCATCTAAAGAAAAATGCCATCATACATTAGCAAATGTCAATAATTATCGATTACAACTTGCAAAACAGCGTAAGAAATGATACATTATTTAATACAAAATTAGCAAAGATGCTTATTCTGGGTGATTTATGCCATTAAGCGCTTTCTCGAAGAGGAGAAAATAAATGATCGTATATAAACAAAAAGATTTTTTAAACTATATGCCAGATGTTCAGGAATGCAATAAAAGTATTTCTGATCTCAATGACCAATGGGATAATATTAAACTGCTATCAGAAATTAATTGCCCGATTCAGTCAAAAAGTGTTCTGCCGAATATGACCAAAATTCAAAGTGGTTTTATTGACTTACAGGAAGAACTGATTGATACCCTTGTTTCAGAAAAATTAAAAAAAATGGAACAGAAAATCATCTCTAAAACCCAGGTTGCTATTGATATCCTGATCCGCAATCTTTTCGAAAGAACGGCCGATATCGGTTTTCTGGCAACCGATGATGATATCCGTCGATTTGTCGAAAATGAAGCGCGAACAGAAAGTGATCGCAACCAGATTTTAAGTCGCATGCGCGAATATGTAGCCAAATATTCGGTCTATGAAGATATTATTGTACTTGATAATAATTATCGGGTTCTTGCCAATCTTGATGAAAAAAATGAAATTCTGGGCAAACAAATCAAAGGCCCTAATCTCATCAAAACCATGGAAGGTGAAGTTCCTTTTGTTGAGTATTTCAAAAATTCAAAATTGCAATATGGGGATAGCAACTCACATGTCTTTTCCAGCCGAATCTGTCGGGAAGGTACATCCCAGGCCATTGGTCTGATCTGTTTGTGCTTCCGCTTCGAAAATGAAATGGCGCAGATTTTTGAAAAACTGACCAATGATTATGACGGATCTGTGATGACCATCATTGATGATACCAATACGGTTATTGCCAGCAGTGATGAAAATCACGTCCCCACCGGTATCGTCATTGAGCCAGTGGAGTCTGGCGTAAATGGTGTGATTTATTATCGTGGTTCTGATTATATTTCAAAAACCATTGCCACCCAAGGTTACCAAAAGTACTTTGGACTGGGATGGAAAGGTCATGTCATGATTCCGCTTAGCCTTGCTTTTCGGGATAACCGGAACCTCAAAAACATCGATTCCTCTGTTACCTCAGGGCTAATGCATCAGGCTGATTCTTTTTCCACCGAACTGAATGAGATTATCAACAAAACGCAAACCATTAATGGATCCCTAAAACGGATTGTTTATAATGGACAAATCATTGCCCGTGACGATAGCATCGATGCTGAGTATTCTCGTTTAAAACCGATTTTAAGGGCCATCGGGCGCATCGGCACCAATACCAGCAGCCTTTTTCAAAGCTCTGTTTCTAATCTGTTTTCAACCGTCGTATCGACGAGCCTTGTGGACACCAGTTTTTTAGCATCACTTTGTGTGGATATCATGGACAGAAACCTGTACGAACGAGCCAACGACTGTCGCTGGTGGGCATTAGATTCTACTTTTCGTCGAATTCTTGCCAAAGATAAAGTTAGTGACAATGATAAAAAACAATTGACCGACATCTTGACTTATATTAATGACCTTTATACGGTTTATAGCAACTTATTTATTTTTGACAAAACCGGAACCATTATTGCAGTGGCTAATCCAAACCGTTCAGAGGATGTTGGCAGAACATTAACTTATCCATATATTGATGAAATATTATCAAATGCTAATCCTGAAAAATACTTCGTTTCTCCATTTGAGAAGACCGATTTATACGATAACCGTCATACCTATATCTATGGCGCTTCCATTACTGACTTTGATAATCATAGTCGAACCGTTGGCGGTATTGGTATTGTTTTTGACAGTGAAGACCAATTTAAAACCATTCTTGAAGAATCACTTCATACTGGTAATGATACCTTTGCCGTGTTTGCAGACCGGAAGAAGAAAATCATCTCATCCACAAACGATGCTTATGAAATTGGCTCAGTCTTAAATCTCCCAGATGAGCTCTTTACTGTAGCCAACGGAAATACCCGTTCGGAAATTCTGGTTTATGAAAATAGTTACTATTCGATTGGTTGTGCCTGCTCCTCCAGTTATCGCGAATATAAAAATTCTGATGGATATCATAACGATGTGATCGCCTTTGTGTTTGAAAAGATGGCCGATTATGCTGAAATTACCTTAACGAAATCAGCCGAAAAAGAAATTGAACAATCTGATTTTGCCTTCTCAATGACCAATGACCATAAGAAACTGGCAACCTTTGTCATCAACGGACAGGTATATGGTATGGAGCAATCTTATGTGATTGAAGCATTAGAAGCCAGCAAAACCATTTCGGTTCCCGGAACAAATGCGGTTATCCGTGGTGCGGTAGAATTTAATGATAACTATTATGCTGTCGTTGATGCGCTGGCCCTTTTTAATAAAAACGAACCCAGTCACGATGCCTTCCACTTACTGATGCTTCAGCTTTCTGATGACGAAATGATCGCTATTCAGGTCGAAAAACTGGTGAGCGTTCTTGAAATCAATTTAAATGATATTCAACCGGTTGAAATTTCCTCGGCAATTACTGGCATTATCTGCCTGACTGATGGTTCTAACCGAACAATTCTGGAAATGGATCCCCAAATTATTCTGGAAAAACTCGTTGAAAATCAAGTTGATGAAGACCTGGAAGCGGCCCTGCCAATGTTAGAAGCCATGGGAACTGTTTAGGCTATGTCATGTGTGGACGATATACCCTATCTTCCGAAAAAGAGGATCATGAAATAAAACAGCTCGTGGCAGCAGTTAATCGGAAATTTAATGTTTTGATAAAAAACGGCGATATCCGCCCTTCAGATTTGGCCCCAGTTATTCGCCAGAGTTATTTTGATAAGGATGACAAAACCCTGGATTTAATGAATTGGGGTTATGATCTTCCATATAAAAAAGGATTGATCATCAATGCCAGATCAGAAACTGTTTTGGAAAAGCCACTGTTTCGCGAAGACTTTATCAGCAGACGTTGTTTAATTCCCGCTACAGGTTTTTATGAATGGGATCCAAACAAAAATCAGCACTTGTTTTATGCTGAAAAACTCATTTATTTTGCCGGGATATACAAATCAATTAATGGGGTAAACAAATATGTTGTCTTAACTAAATCACCAACTGCCCTTATCGCTGGGATACATGATCGCATGCCGGTCATTATTCCTCCTGAAATGGCTTCGACCTGGTTGACAGATCTAACGCTGGCAAGCGAACTATTAAAACAAGATTCTATTTTATTAAAAGAAAAAGCTTGTGACAACATTCAATTAAAATTCCCACTTGACCATTGATCGCATGAATTACCCTTAATTTATGGTCGATACCACAATATGTCAAGCAATACTTGGTGATATTTCAAAAAGGTACGGAAAACAACATTTTCCGCACCTTTTTTATTTCTTCTCAGGATTTATTTATTCACCGACATCAATTAATATGTCTTTGTCTTCCAGCTTAACTGAATAACTTCGATCATCATCCACATCAAATTTCAAGAATAGAATCTTAGGTTTTCCCACTGCTTTTCCCGTTTTTGCATCAAATTTCGAACCATGTCGCGGACAGGTCACCACCCCGGCTTCTAAGGTGCCTTTAAATAACGATCCGCCCATGTGTGGACATTTATTCGAAATAGCGTAAAAGCCATTTTCGATTTTGGTTAGTAAAATTTCTTGCTCATTCACAACAACCAGTTTTTTATCAGTTTTGTCAAACTCTTGTATTTCTGCAACTTTTTTATATCCCATTGCTTCCTCCATTTTTATACGACCTTGAACTATTATTACCCCGTAATTTTAATTCCAAACAAAACAACCCATTCTTAACGATTGACAAAATTTCACAAGGTGCCTATAATGAGTTTATAAAATTAAAATCCAACAAATGAAATCGACATGTTTCAAAATTTTTAGAAGAGGTGATTTTATGTCAGCAAAAAAAGTGTTTACAACCGAACAGGCTAAAGAAATTGGTAGAATGCTTGGTATTAGTTGGAGTAAATTTGACATTGAACAATTTAGAATGGGAATGGATGTTGAGCTCGAACATGGCACGGACAATTCCCGCACCAACGTAACCGGAGATGACCCCTTTGTAACCGGAAAAATTGCTTTGGCTCATCTCAATGAATTTCCTGATTATTATACCCGTCTTGAAAAAATGGAAAAAGAAGCCGAAGCCTTTTGGGAAGGCAAATAATCAATTTACTGATTATTGTTCTCTAAAACTGGTATTCATTTTACAAACAAAAAGAGAATCCGTTGATTTGGGGATTCTCTTTTTTCGTATTTATTCGCCTTTAAGTTGCGCTCTTTTTTTGCGGAATTCAATAATCGGAGCGTCCCCCTGGATAAGATTCTCATCCATTTTTAATTCTGTTTTCTTGGGAATTTGTGTAAGAACAACCCGCCGATCCTGATGTAGGATATAGCGATTACTGATATTACTAAATCGATTAACGATTTGTTTTAGCACCGGAAGTTTCATGAATTTTTGGTAAAATCTCAAATAAATCATCGTGTTTTCTTTATCAATTGGCGCAAAAACAGCCATTATCCTTACATCCGGACTGATTTTGTTTTGCCACATATTTGGCATTTGGAATTCAAGACTAAAAAAATTTTCATAATTTTCAATTTCCTGAGGTTTTAAAGGAATCGAAATACCGTCATCAATGACATTATTCACATAAAAAGTCATTCTATTTTCTTCCCACTTGACCACCGGCCCATTCACCATGGTTTTATTCCCCCGTCCGATGGAGTTGGTATGAACAAATGGCAGGTGAACGACATCCAACTGATTCTCGATTGCCCTGGTATAGTGCACCGGCCAGACTTCAGAAAGGCTTCCATATGAAAATCCCTCCCTCAGATATTCAAAAAACGGTATTTCTGGAAGTACTTCTTGAAACGCTCCGTACCAAAGCCAGATAAATCCATATTGTTCCTTTACCACATAGGCATTTACTTTATACCGATCTGGTACCAACGCATTTTTTCCATTTGCCGGTATTCTGATGACTTTACCGGTTCCATCATAGGCAAAACCGTGAAATGGACATCTGATTGTATTATCGACAAGGGTTCCTGTACTTAAGGATGCACCTCGATGACAGCATCGGTCAAATATACAATTAATCTTTCCGCTGTCATCTCTCCAAAGAACGAGTTTTTCACCCATTCGTGTTACGCCAATAGGTTTGTTCTTTTTGATTTCTTTAGACTCTAAAATACCATACCATTGATTCCTTATCATAGCAGATCCCTCATTTATGCGTCTGTTTTTTAACGCAAATTCTTCTATTACTCAATTCGAATAGTTAATAAAAAATAGACCCTTAATAAATTTTTTAGCAAAATTTGATTAAAGGTTATTTGGTCGACTATTTCGTTCACTTTCAATTAATTTGGCTGAAATTTACTGATCCATTTTTTACTTATTGGCATCTACAATCTCACTGATTTGTGAGAAAATGTCCTGAATGCTGCCATCACCCTGTATCTTATGCAGAATTCCTTTTTCCTGGTAGAAATCCAGAATCGGTGCGGTTGTCTGACTATAAATGGTCAAACGGTCTAAAATAATATCCTCTTGATCATCCGCTCGATGGATCAATGCTGTTCCGCAAACATCGCATTTCCCTTCGATTTTAGGTGGATTATATTTGATGTGATAGCTTTCACCACATTTTGGACAGACTCGTCGGCCTAAAATGCGATCAACAATGATTTCTTTGGGAACATCAATTAAAAAAACAAAATCAATGTGCTCTTCTTTCTTTTTTAAAATCAGATCCAGTGCCTTTGCCTGATTTTCATCCCGAGGAAATCCATCCAGCAAAAAACCTTTCTGGCAATCGTCTTTCTTCAACCGTTCTTCTACTAATGAAATCGTCAAACGATCGGGAACTAATTGGCCTTTCTGCATATATTCACTGATTTCTTTACCTTCAGGTGATCCCTCTTTAATTTTGGTTCGAAAAATATCGCCTGTTGAAATATGTGGGATGCTCAAATGATCACAAATTAATTTTGCCTGAGTTCCTTTTCCTCCGCCAGGTGTTCCTAATAAAATAATTCTCAAAAAAATAACCTCCAAATTTTATTTGTGCTTTAGTTATTTATTCTATTTCGCAAAATCCACAACCGTAATATTGAGGGCATTATGATCGGCCAAGCATAGGTCAAATGGTTTTATTTTTGAATCGCCATTTTTTAAAATACGGATATTGGGACGCATGCAATAGCTTTCAAAATTATCAGTGACCACGCCAACCAGACCATTACTTAACTTAACCGTCGTGCCAACCGGATACGGTGCAATTTTTGTAATAAATAATTTAACCAGGTCTGGATCAAATAAACTTGCCGTTCCACCCATAATGTATTCGATCGCTTCAGAAGGAATTAGTCCTTTCCGATAGGGGCGATCAGAAGTTAACGCATCATAAACATCCGCTATGGTAATAATCCTTCCAAACACGGATATCTTTTCACCTTTGGCATTATTCGGATAACCACCACCTGAGAATTTTTCGTGATGATCTAAAATTCCTGCCTGGGCTGCAATACTCCCAACAAATTCCTTGGCAAGGTATTCATAGCCTAAAAAAGAATGTTTTTTCATTTCCATAAATTCACTATCTGTCAGTGGCCCTTGCTTATGTAAAATTTCTTTGTTAACAAACACCTTTCCAATATCATGAAGCAGTGCCCCAAATCCCAAATTGCATAAGTCAGCTCGATCAAAACCCATGGCCGCACCAATCCCAATCGATAAAACCGCAACATTAACCGAATGAAAATAAGTATAATCATCAAATACTTTTAAATCCACCATGTTGAGCATCATTTCTTTATTTTTAAGGATAACATCAACAATGGTTTCAACCTGATCTTCCATCTCGACAAATTTTTCTTTTTCAATTGGCAGATTGTTTTCTTTACAGATGAATATTTCTTTTATTCCACTGACAGTCTTGGTCCGTAAACTACTATTTATTGTATTTACAATTGGTATGTCCTGAGTGTGATCGTCTTCTACATAAATACCATTACACTTGAGTTTGCGGATTCCATAGATCAGTTCTGCATTCAGAATGGTATTTCTTGGTAGCACCAGTTCGCCTCTTTCCCCATATAGATCCGATGCATTAACCATTCCTTCTCTCAAGCAAAATATTGGTACAAATCTCATGTCGTATTCCTTCCATTGAAACTTTTCTATCGTTCATTCCTCTTTGAATGAATTGAGATATTATTATCTTGAAAATACATTGTTACTGCATTTTCATCTATTATTTAGTTTGTTTCTTTTAATACGATGATATCTTTTTACCGAATTTTTGTCAATAGCATTTTGAAAACGTTTGATAGAATCGCCAATAAAAAACGTCATTGTAATAAATGGCTAATACAATGACGTTTTATTATTTGAATGCTAATAAAATTTAACTTATTTGAAGTTATTGAAAAAATTTCCTATTTCTTGAAAGAAACTTTGTACTTGCTGGAAAAAACCCTGAGTTCCCTGACTGGCCTCCATCAGCTTAATAAATGTATCGGGATCCATATTCAGCTCGTTGAATTTATTTACCAATGAGAGTATTTCTTCAATTTGCTGATCATCTAGAACCGTGTCATATTTTTTTGCAGTTTCCACAATTAATTGTCGGATCTGATCATCGTTCATATTTTTAGTTTGGGCAATTTCACCCTTCAAACTATTGACTATCTTAACCGCATCATCACCAATGGCATCCTGAAGTTCGCCGACGACAACGACCTCTTCAACGGCAGTTGATTTCGCGGCCTCATCCAAACTGGTATTTGTTGCCGCTTCATATGCTTTATAGATACCGGTTAATGCGCCCGTTCCGGAGACTGGTGTATAGGCAGCGACAATCACCTTGGCATTCTTGATCCCGGCCGTGCCTAATGCTGATTTATACATTTCATCTGTTACCCAATCAATATTATGCGTTTCCAAATTGATACCGCCTGATGATGCTTCCTGTACATAAACACTGGATAAGGCAAGGGTACCAATTTTGTCCAGTGACACCACCCCGTCCAGATACGCTCGCTCATCAGCATTGGTTACAATTGTTTCTTCAACATCGCCTCTTTTAATGTTAAAATAGCCATAAACGGTTTTTAATTGTGCTTCGGTATTATCAGCTCCAATCGCAACACAAGCACTTTTAGAATCGGCCAAAACCGGGCTTGTCATCGCCAATGATAAAACAATGGCCAGCATACTTAATCTTATTCTCTTTTTCATTCTGTCACCTCTTTTGTTTACTGTTATTGAAATTTTCAAATTTTAATAACATAATTATAATACCAATTAATCCTATTTTTTGACTTAATTCTAAAATAGCCATCATTGAAGTTAGAAATCTTACTGTAATTTAGCGGAAATAAAAAAGAAAAGCCGACTGCTCAAGCAATCGACTTTGTACTTCATATTGGTGCGAGAAAAGGGACTTGAACCCTCACTGCATTGCTGCAACAGATCCCTCAAACCTGCGTGTCTGCCATTTCCACCATCCTCGCGTAAGTGACAGGTTTTTTACCCTGTTTTCTTATTATAATGGAATGGCGAAAAAATATCAACAAGTTTTTTACTTTTCGCCCAATTTTTTCTTTTTCCCAATTATTTGAGTTTCAATTAATTGATCGATTTTTCATGCCAATGGTTTTCGATTGGATAAATACAGATCCAGGCTGATCAGCAAATCATCGAGACTACCGTTGTTTTCAATAATCACATCTGCCAAAGCGACCTTTTCTTCATCAGGCATTTGCATATCAATTCGTTTCTGAGCTTGTTCTCGATTCAAGCCATCCCGTTCCATAATTCGTTTAATACGAATTTCTTTATCCGCCACAACTAGAATTGTCTGATCCACCGTATTCTGCAAATTCGCTTCAAAAAGGAGCGGACAGTCATAAATTATCACCGGCATCCCCTTACTCTCATAAATACTGATTTCTTGATTATAAATTTTTTGTACTTCTGGATGAACGATGACATTGAGTTTTTTTCTGGCCTGGTCATCATTGGCAATGATTTCGCCCAACTTAAATCGATTCAATTCACCCGCTTCAGTTAAAATACCTTCCCCGAACGTATCAATGATTTTTTGGAGGCCGGGGCTTCCAACTTCTACCGCCTGTCGGGCCAATTGATCGGCATCAATGACGACAAAATTAAACCGTTTTTTGAGAATATTGGTAACAGCGGATTTACCTGATGCAATCCCACCGGTTAGACCAATCACTTTCATAACCCACCTCTGCTATTTAACATCATACCAGGAAGCACCACTGTTTACATCAACCGTTAGCGGAACACTGAGTTGGGCCGCACTTTCCATCTCTTCTTTTATCAAATACTCCACCCGTACTTGTTCGTTTTTAGGCGTATCAATGATTAATTCATCATGCACTTGGAGAATTAGTTCCGCTTCCAGATTTTCGTCATTTAAGCGATTATATACTTTGATCATCGCGAGCTTGATAATATCTGCGGCACTCCCTTGTATTGGCGTATTGAGAGCCATTCGCTCACCAGCCTGAACAAGCATCCCATTCCTTGAATTCATTTCGGGGATATACCGTCTTCTCCCCCAGATGGTAGTGACATACCCCTCTTCTTTGGCCTGTCGCTTGACATTTTCCATATATGCCTGGACCTTAGGATACCGGGCAAAGTAGCGGTTGATGTAATCCTGGGCCTCATTTCTGGAAATCCCAAGGTCTTTTCCCAGACTAAATGCCTGCTTACCATAGATCAATCCAAAATTAATGGCTTTAGCCTGACCACGTTGGGTGCGGGTAACCTCATCCAGAGCAACTCCGAATATTTCCGACGCGGTTCGAGTATGGATATCCTGCTCCTTAATAAATGCGTCAATCAGGTTTTCATCACCTGAGAGATGCGCAAGCACCCGCAGCTCAATTTGCGAATAATCCGCATCCACCAAAACACGATCTGAGGTTGATGGGACGAAAACCCGTCGGATTTCACGTCCCATTTCCGTTTTTATCGGAATGTTCTGCAAATTCGGGTTTGAACTGCTGAGTCGCCCAGTTGCCGCCACCGTTTGATTAAAGGTTGAATAAATTTTATGGGTTTCGGGTTCAACAAAGGCCATCAGGCCCCGTCCGTAGGTTGAATCCAACTTTGATAACATGCGATAGTCAATGATTTTTTCGATAACGGGATGAAAGTGCACTAATTGTTCCAACACCTCTATGTTGGTTGAATAGCCAGTTTTTGTCTTCTTCACCACTGGCAGCTTCAGTTGTTCAAAAAGAATCTCGCCCAATTGTTTGGGCGAATTAATATTAAAGCCATCCGTCTCAGTCAGTTCATATATTTCAGTAGTCAAGCCTTTTAGTTTATTTTCAAATTCTTCAGAGAGAACTTCCAATTGAGCCAAATCAATTTTGAACCCCAGTTCTTCCATTGACACCATCACTTCCAACAAGGGCATTTCAATGGTTTTAAATAAGGTCATCATTTCAGTTTCTAGAAGTTCTTTTTCCAGCACTGCTTTTAAATTTTTTACCGTTTCACAATTCTTAACCACATAATCTGCCAACAGCTGTTCATCTAATCCATCCGCCCGGACTGTTTTTTTACCCTTTCCAAACATCTCTTCATCATCCAGGATGCTGAGATTCAGGTACTTAAAGGCCGCTGTTTTCAAATCATATCGCTGGTCTCCAGGGCTCAGCAGATAGGTCGCGATGTAGGTATCAAACGCTTCCCTGACTTCAGTGATACCATTTTTATGAAGAATATGGATCAGATTTTTTAGGTCCTGACTGATAATGCCCAGTTCCTTTATATTTGGCAGATTTTTTAGTCTATTAAAGAATTCCAGACCCTCTACCGTTTCAGGATTTAAATAGTAATAATCCTGTGCAATCCCCAATGCTAAATAAATCTGTGTTTCTTCCTGGTGATAATAGATGATAACTTCATTGGTTTTCGAAAGCTTTTCAAACAATTTGTCCATGTCTGCGTTTGTTTTAATCCAAGTAAAGTCTAATGATTTTTCAATGGTCTTGATTTCATCAGACGCATCTATTTTTGACAAGACCGTATTAAATTCCAATTCTTTAAGCAAAGCAATACTTTCGTCGTTAAAAATATCGTGAAAGGCCAATTCTTCAAAATCACCTTCCCAGGGAACATCCAGTTTGATGGTTCCCAGCATCCGGCTCATGAAGGCATCATCTTTTCCGGAAATTATTTTTTCTTTCTGTTTGCCTTTTTGTTCCTCAATGTTTTCGTAAATCTTTTCCAGTGATCCATATTGCTGTAATAACTTAATCGCCGTTTTTTCTCCAATCCCGGCAATCCCAGGGATATTATCCGACTTATCACCCATGAGCGCTTTTAAGTCGATCAGATCTTTGGGTGCCAACCCATATTGCTCTTTTATCCAGCCTTCATCGACTTCGTCCAATTGTGAAATACCTTTTTTGGTATACAGTACTTTTATATTTGAACATACTAACTGAAAGGCATCACGATCGCCCGTGATAATTTCAGTTTCAAGTCCTTTTTGAGAGCCCATTGTTGCCAGGGTTCCAATAATATCATCAGCTTCATAACTTTCCAACTCAAGAATAGCGATATTCATTTTAGATAGCAGCTCTTTCAAGATTGGAAATTGTTCTTCTAAGGATTCAGGCATTTTATGTCGACCACCCTTGTATTCTTTATAGGCCAAATGCCTGAATGTTGGTTCTTTTAGGTCAAAAGCAACTCCCAAATAATCTGGTTGATACTCTTCCTGTATTTTTACTAATATGTTAACAAAACCATAAATGGCATTAGTTGGTACCCCTTTAGAATTGGACATTTCCCGGATGGCATAGAATGTCCGATAAAACAAGCTATTTCCATCAATTAAGATACTTTTCATGTTGAACTCACTTTCTTTTTTCGATCTCTTTTTTATTCTTTTTTTCTCAATAAAACAAACATAGTTATTATACCAAAAGTATCGGACATTGAACATTGAATAAATTTAAAAACAATACTTGACAATTATAGTTGTCAGAGTTATCCTACTAGTGACAATAATAATTGTCACTATAGCAATTATTATTGTCATTTTGAATGATGCTAAGGAGGTAACTTGTGGGATTGGAGAATCGTTTAAAACAATATCGGGCCCGAGATAATCTGAACCAGTCAGATTTGGGAAAATTAGTCGGGGCTTCCCGACAAACCATCAGTCTGATTGAACGGGGTGATTATTCACCATCTGTTATTTTGGCTCTAAAAATCGCTAAAGTTTTTGGAACAACCGTTGAAGAATTGTTTTTATTAGAAGAGGAGTAAACTTATGAAAAAACAGAAACCAACGCTTAAATTTCTATCCATTATCTGCATTTCAGCCATATTAGGAGGTTTATTGGGCGGGAGCCTCATTCATTTTGAAGCTGTAATCTACCAAAGTATTATCAATCTCCAGGATTTTATTTTGAGAAATAATTATTTAATTCAATCCGTTATTTTAGGACTGTGTGCGGTAATTATATTAATTGTCTTTTTCTCTGCTAAACGCAAATTAAAGCGATTAGAACAAAATGACGATGCTTTTTTTGATCAAATTGATCATCAACTTGGATTTTTGCTGCCATTTATTTCAGCAACCATGATCGGCGGTTTGTGTTTATTTGGAATCACTGTTACTAATGCTTTAAATGAACCAGTTCTTCCTGGCCTAATCCTCTTTATGTTCAATACCGCCTTTACCCTAATTATGACGGTTCTTACCATCAAGCTGACAAAAATCTTATACCCTGAGAAAAAAGGCAATCCACTCGATTTTAACTTTGATAAAGAATGGATTAAAAGCTGTGATGAAGCCGAAAAATTTGTGATTTATAAGGCTTCCTATCGGTGTTACCAGCTCATGAATTTTGTTTACTGCGGTGTCTTGACCCTTTTTCTCCTCATTTCAATTGTCATTAATATTGGCGTCTTTCCATATTTACTGATCGGATTTTTATGGATTACTCAAACCCTGATTTATGCAAAATCCGCCAACAAATTACAACATGGTCAATTGGACAATGTTCAATAATTTTATTTCAATAGGAGCTGCTGACAATGAAGAAAATATTAGCAAAAGCCCAAAATGAAGGTTGGACCTACCTTGCACAAGGTCTTGTTTGTGGAAATCGGATGGAATTTGTCAAAAATGAAAGGCGGATTGGAATCACCCTTAATCCGGCTTCCTATCAATTGACAAACATGTCGCCAACGCAAATGAAAACCGTGATGGAAGCTGACCGCTTATATTCTGAAAATGATCCCATTGTAGCCAAAATCCGAAACCTGTCCTTTGAAGATCAAACCAATCTTACTGGTGTTGCCCGAGAGCTATTCTTATTAATTTGCGAAGAAGATTAACCTCACCAATAAGCTGCCATTTTAGTTTCTAATTCTTTTATCCAAAAAAGCACCGTTTTGATATGTATGGTATCAAAACGGTGCTTTTGGTAAAAAGTTATTCCGAGTTATTGTAACTAAGATAAACATCTATTTTGAGACAGCAAGATAAACGGAAATTTAATGTTTAATGACCTTATTCAATTCCCCTTGGATCTCATTCATCAGATAATCCGTATAGGGAATTTCAGTGAAAAGACGTCCTTCGGTATATGGTTTGAGCGCAATCTCAACTGAATCAGTTTTCTGGTAATTGAGAATTTCGCCAACTCCAACATTTTTAAATGCATCATTGGTTACCCCAATAGCTTTTAAAATTTTTCCCGGACAGGCTGATCCCAAATCAGTTGATAGAATATCGGCAATGGCTTGAGCCATTTTCAGATTATTGAGTTCCAGCGAGTTCCCCACGGCTTTTTTAACCTTCAGCAATCGTCCTTCGGTATTCACAAAGGTCCCGTTCACTTCCGGGAAAGCCAGCGCCGGTAGCACCACGTCGGCTTTTTCGGCCGCTTGGGTCAGGTGGGTATCCTGAACCATCAGGAATTCATACCCGCTTAAGTCTGCATTCGGATCTTCGCCGAAGAGCAGCAGGGCTTTAGCATCTTTAATTACAGCAGGGGTATTGGTTACGCCCAGTGCATTCAGTCCGATGCTGTTGTTCTTATTCGCCACTCTGAAAATACCGCTGCGTTTGCCGTCGGTTTTACCCAGCAGTCCAAGGATATCGCCCACCAGAGCTGAAGCTTCAGCCGTGATATACTTGTCACCCAGGACAATGACCAAATTCTTGGCATTGACCAGACCTTCGCCAATGATCTGGGCTTCATCACAGATGTCAAAATCGGTCAGAGAAGCGGTTAAGACGTCCAGATTTTTTAGGTCTGTCTTTGTGGTGCGGTTCTCCAGGACATATTTGGTGATTTCGCCCAGGAACTCCAGATCATCACATTCGGTGATAAATTCATCGGCGATGTGATCATAACCGCTTTCGAGATGGTTGATGACAAAGATGCTGGCACCATTTTTTGATGCCTGGGACAGCTTATACTTGACAATCGGATTGTTCACCGGCAACATGCCCAATACCAGGATGGTATCAGCGGTAACAATGGCGTTCATATCGGTGATTCCTGGTGTATTAATCAGCACCTCGGTCTCGCCGTGACTGCGGTTACTAAAGCTGAAAGTCTCCGCCCGCAGTACCTCGGCCAGCTGAGTGAAGGTATAAATTTCCTCATTGGTATACTTGGGGGAGATGCCCATCTTCACGGCATCAGCACTGTACCGGGCGGCGATGCTCTGGGATTTTTTGGCTATCGTCACCAGGGCATCGTACCAGGTAGCTTCTTCCAGCTCACCGGCTTTGCTTCTGATCAGCGGGGTGGTGATGCGATCGCCCCACTGGACCAGGTTGGTGCCAAAGCGGCCGCGGCCGCACATCACCCCCTGATTGAGGTCTTGGTGGTTTTTCTGCGGGATCGCTTTGATGATGGTATCACCCTTGGATTCGATGATGATCTGGCAGCCAGCGGAACAGTAGCCGCAGGTCGATGCGGTTTTGTCGGTATTCATGGGAATCTGTTTAATCCCGGTAAGGCCTTCTCTAAGCGCGCCGGTGGGACAAACCGAGATGCACATGCCACAGCTGACGCAGCCGGTGTCTTTCAGCGGTTGGCGGAGGGCCGGTTCGACAATGGTCTCAAAGCCCCGGTCAACCAGACCGAGGGCTTCGGCGCCGACGATTTCGTCGCAGACCCGGACACAGAGGCCGCAGGTGATGCACTTGCTGTTGTCGCGGATGACAAAGGGATGGTCGTCCTGAATCTTGGCTTCCGGGTTCTTGCCCTTGAAGCGTTCAGGTTTAACATCATATTCATTGGCATAGGCGATCAACTTACATTCAAAGTAATCCTGACAACCGCATTCAAGGCAGCGTTTGCCTTCTTCGACAGCCTGTAAGGGGTTGTAGCCTTCGACCACTTCCAGGAAGTTATCGTTACGCTCTTCTGGTAAGAGATGAACCATCACCGGGCGTTTGTTTTTCTTAATACTTTCCAGATAGTCCTGATCGACCGCTTCCCGGATGACAAAGTAGGGTTCGTGGTAGGCAATGGTTTCGCCGCTTAAATAGCCTTCGATAAAGGGCACCGCTTTTTTTGCATCGCCAACGGCTTTAATGACAATTGAAGCGCCGCTGTTGATGCAGTCGCCGCCGGCAAAAACACCGTCGAGATTGGTCCGGAAGGTCTGTTCGTCGGCCAGCACAGTATTCCATTTGGTTAGCGCCAGACCATTTTCTCCGCCAATCCCATCGGGATTGATGCCCTGGCCAATGGCCAGAATCAGGGTATCGATGTCAAGGATCTCTTCTTCCCCTTCAATCGGAACCGGGCTGCGTCGTCCACTGGCATCGGGTTCGCCGAGAGCCATTTTCTGGAGCCGGATTTTAACGATCTGGCAGTCGTCGCCTTTAATGACCTCGATGGGGTTGGTCAGGTTCTTAAAGATCACCCCTTCTTCTTCGGCTTCGCTGATTTCGATTTCCTCCGCCGGCATTTCGGCTTTAGTTCGGCGGTAGATGTTGTAGACTTCTTTAGCACCGAGCCGCAGGGCCGTCCGGCAGGCATCCATGGCGGTGTTGCCGCCGCCGACAATGGCGACTTTTTCGCCAAGGGTAATCGGTTCGTTGTTGGCCACCTGCTGCAGCAGTTCGATCCCACCGATGACACCTTTGGCGTCGATGCCGTCACATCTTAAGCCGGAGCTGGTCCAGGCACCTAAAGCCACATAGACGGCGTCATGAGTGTTGCGGATGGTTTCAAAGGGAAGATCAACACCGATGCGGGTGTTGTTTTTAAAGACCACCCCCATGTCTTCGATCAGTCCCACTTCTTCGTCAACGACGCCTTTGGGCAGGCGGTATTCAGGAATCCCGTAGCGGAGCATCCCACCCATTTTGGGCATGGCGTCATAAATGGTAACGGCGTGGCCGGACTGGATCAGATAATAAGCGGCGGTGAGACCGCCGGGGCCGCCGCCGATAATACCAATTGATTTACCGGTAGCTGGTGCAATTTCTGGCATGAACATCTCATGGGTCATATCAAAGTCGGCGGCAAAGCGTTTGAGCCAGGCAATGGCGATCGGTTGATCGACGTCGCCGCGCCGGCAGGCATCTTCACAGGGATGGGGACAGACCCGGCCAATGGCCCCGGGCAGGGGCAGTTGTTCTTTGATCAGCTTCAACGCTTCTTCGAATTCGCCATTGGCAATTAAGCCAACATAGCCCTGGCAGTCGGTGGTGCCGGGACAGGCCCGTTTACAGGGAGCGACGCAGTCGCCGATGTGTTTGGAAAGTAACAGCTCCAGGTTGGTTTTGCGGGATTCAATCACCCGGGGGGTCCTGGTGCTGACCACCATGTTGTCGCTGATTTCGGTGGCGCAGGCTTTTAAAATCTTGGGAATTCCCGCAACTTCCACCACACAGAGGCCGCAGGAACCGTAAATCTCCAGGCGGTCGTCATAGCACAGGGTGGGAATATCAATTGCATTTTCCCGGGCGACGTCTAAAATGGTTTGTCCGGGAATGCCGGTGACTTCTTTTCCATCGATGTTTAGTTTAAATTTTTTCATTCTCCCACTCCTTTCTAGTCAATGATGACGGAATCAAATTTACAGACGGTGAAGCATTTGCCGCACTTGATGCAGATGTCCTGATTGATCTCATGGACCAGCTTCTTTTCGCCGGTAATGGCAGCTACCGGACAGTTCTTCTTACAGGCGCCGCAACCGACGCATTTGTCTTTGTCAATGGTATAGGTTAACAGCGGCTTGCAGCTTCTGGCGGTGCATTTATGATGATAAATATGGTCTTCATATTCGTTACGGAAATATTTGATGGTGGTCAGCACCGGGTTGGGGGCGGTCTGACCCAGCCCGCATAGGGAACCGTCTTTAATCTTGTAACAGAGTTCTTCGAGCAGTTCAATGTCGCCGTCCCGGCCTTCGCCCTGGGTAATCCGGTTGAGGATTTCGAGCATCCGGGTGGTGCCGACCCGGCAGTAGGTGCATTTGCCGCAGGATTCTTTACAGGTGAAGTCCAGGAAGAACCGGGCCATGTCCACCATACAGGTGGTTTCATCCATGACAACCATCCCGCCGGAGCCCATAATGGCACCGGTTTTGGTGATTTCGGCGTAGTCAATCTGGGTATCCAAAAGACTGGCGGGAATACAGCCGCCGGAAGGGCCACCCATCTGTACGGCTTTAAAGGCTTTGTCCTGTTTAATCCCACCGCCGATGTCAAAAATAACATCTTTTAGGGTCAGACCCATGGGGATCTCCACCAGACCGCCTTTTTTGACCTTGCCGGTTAAGGCAAAGACCTTGGTGCCCTTGCTTTCTTTGGTGCCCAGAGCGGCATAGGCCGCGCCGCCGTTGCGAAAGATCCAAGGAACATTGGCAAAGGTTTCGACGTTGTTGATGTTGGTGGGTTTGTTCCAGTAGCCTTTCTGGGCCGGGAAGGGGGGCTTTAACCGGGGCATTCCCCGTTCGCCTTCTAGTGAAGCGATCAGCGCGGTTTCTTCGCCGCAGACAAAGGCCCCGGCGCCGGCTTTGATGCGCAGATCGAAGGCGAATCCGGTGCCGAAAATATCGTTGCCGAGATAGCCTTTTTCCCGGGCCTGATCAATGGCCTTCTGGAGCCGGACGATGGCCAGGGGGTATTCGGCCCGGACGTAGACGATCCCTTCGTTGGCGCCGATGGCCCGGGCACCGATGAGCATCCCTTCGATTAAAGCATGGGGATCGCTTTCGAGGACAGAGCGGTCCATGAAGGCCCCGGGGTCGCCTTCATCGGCGTTACAGACCATATATTTGGTGGTTCCGGGGGATTTTTTGGCGGCGTCCCATTTGAACCAGGTCGGGAAACCGGCGCCGCCCCGACCTTTTAAGCCGGCGATTTTGACGGTTTCGATGATGGCCTCGGGGGTCATTTCAGTCAGGCATTTTCGGGCGGCGGCGTAACCGTCAACAGCCAGATAGTCATCAATCTGCTCGGGATCAATGATCCCAGAGTTTCTCAGGACAATTCGTTGCTGTTTACCGATCATGGTGAGATCATCCTGGGAGATCCGTAAATCTGCCAGTTCTTGTTGGGCAATCACATAATCGTCGATAATCCGCCGGGCATCGTCGGTGGTGACGTTGACGAAGGTAACTTTATTGCCGGCATCGTCAACCACGTCAACAATGGGTTCCAGGTAACAGGTACCGATACAGCCGGTCTGTTCAACGGACAGCGCCAGTCCTTTTTCGGCGATGATCGCTTCAAAAGCGGTCTGAACCTTATGGGCGCCGGCGGCGATGCCGCAGCTGCCTGATCCGATAATCACTTTCATGCGTTTACCTCCTGGGCGCTGATCTCTGAATCCATTGGATCCTGACCGGCTTTTTCTTTTAATTCGGCCAAGATATGGGTGACCTTGTCGCGGGTCAACTGACCATAGGTATCGTCATTGATCATCATCACCGGTGACAAACTACAGCAGCCCAGACAGGCGACGTTGTTCAGGGTGAACAACCCATCGGGGGTGGTTTCACCCTCGGTGATATCCAGGTAGTCCATCACGGCTTCTTCGACCTGTTTGGAGCCGTTGACATGACAGGCGGTGCCTTGGCACAGCATGATCAGGTATTTCCCCACCGGTTTAAAGCGGAACTGGGTGTAGAAGGTGGCAACCCCGTAAACCTTGGCAATGGCGGTGTGGGTCTCAAGAGCAATATAGCGCATCAGCTCCACCGATAAAAAGCCGTAAAGCTCCTGGGCTTTCTGGAGGATCGTAATCAAGCTGCCGGGGATGTCGGCGTAGCGATCCAATACTGGGGAAAGCTCCTCAAAGGGATTGGGCTGGTCGCCGTGGCAACCGCAACCGCAGTCGGGTTCATGCGCATGGTGGTGGTCGTGTATTTCTTGACTCATATAATAAAACTCCTTTCAATTTCGGCAGTTAAGTTATTGTTTTTTATTCTTTATAATTATACACTTTTTTTAGCAGAAAAAATTGTACATTTGCGTACAATTTAAGTAAATAATTTAAAAAACTGTAAATGTTATAGACCGCTGAAAAATAAATTTCCAGCGGTCATGTTTGTACGATTTTTCTTTTATTTATGTTTGCGTTAATGGGATAAAATCTTTGCTCCCCGTTGTAAGCCGGTATCTCCTGATCGAACGAACTCTAAAATGCCATAGGGTTCAACCATCTCAAAGAAGCCTTCGATTTTATAACGAGTTCCGGTAATTTCGATAACGAGACTTTCTCTGGCTACATCAACAATATTGGCCCGGAACATATTAGCAATTTCGACAATCTGAGATCGGGTTGTATCATCGGCTTTCACCTTGATAAACACCAATTCTCTAATAATTGATTCGTCCGGTTTCAGTTCAATAACGGTAATCACATCAATCAGTTTGTTCAGCTGCTTTTTTATCTGAGTCAGAATTTGATCATCACCTGTAACAGTGATAGTAATCCGCGAAAGCTCCGCATTTTCAGTTGTTCCCACAGTAAGGCTGTCAATATTGTAACCACGTCTAGCAAAAAGCCCAGAAATGCGACTAAGTACCCCGAAATTATTTTCTACTAATAAAGATAAACAGGTTTTTTTCTCCATAATCACTCTCCCTAAATCCTTATGAAATCTGGATGAACCTGACATTGTATCAAGGTTGGACCCTGATGTTTTATTGCCTCAGGTAAAACCTTGTTAAAGTCATCGTTTTTATCGACCTTATAGTGTTTGATACCATAAGCCTCAGCCAATTTCATAAAATCAATG
This sequence comes from Acetobacterium woodii, assembly GCA_016213825.1. Lineage (GTDB taxonomy): Bacteria > Bacillota > Clostridia > Eubacteriales > Eubacteriaceae > Acetobacterium > Acetobacterium woodii_A. The sequence continues at coordinate 353,471 of JACQZP010000021.1, forward strand.
TCAAAATTAATATCCGTACCGCTGTAATGGCCTTTTCCATAATTGTCAAATTGCAATTGTCTTACCATTCCCAGCTTGGTATTAGTAATTAAAATAATATTTACATTCAATTGATGTTCGGCAATGACACCCAGTTCTCCCATACTCATCTGAAAGCTGCCATCACCGCAGACAATGAATATCTGTTTGGGTTGATCCAATGTGGCAAAGCTTGCCCCGGCGGCGGCAGGAATGCTGTAACCCATGGTACCCAAACCACCCGATGTAAAGTATTTTCGATCTTTAATAATGTGATAATACAGTGCCGACCAAATTTGGTTTAAACCAACGTCGGCTACGACAGTGGCGTTATCTGAGGTGACTTCGGACATGGAGCGGAACAACACCTTGGGATTAATTAAATCGCTGCAGGGTGGATCGGCGTCATAAACCAACGGATTAAGTTCCTTGATTTTGTCAATTTCGGCCAACCATCCACTTCGATCTTTCAAAGTATCTTTTTGTAACAAATCGGTTAAAACTGTTTTTGCATCCCCAACGATGGGAATACTTGTCTCCATATTTTTACCAATTTCGGCTGGATCGATATCAATATGAACAAATTCGGTATTGTTCTCAAAACTGGTGAGTTTCGAAGTTGCTCGGTTGGACATCCGTGCACCAATATTGATGATCAAATCTGCGCCATTCATGACCACATTTGAATATGCGTAACCATGACTGCCAACGATGCCGCAATAGAGCGGGTGATCTTCCGGAAAAGCACCTATCCCCATCAGTGAAGTAATTACTGGGATATTATTTTTTTCAGCAAATGCCAGCAGTTCTTTTTCGGCGTGACCTAAGACAACCCCACCGCCAGCGTAAATAACCGGTTTATCGGCTTCTTTAATTTTTTTAATGGCTCTTTTGACCTGACCACTGTGACCGCTCTGATTAGGTTTATATCCTAAAATATCGACCTTATCATAAGTCAGTCCAGTTTTGACATTTTCCAATTGGACATCTCTGGGGATATCAATCAGCACCGGTCCCGGTCGACCCGTCGAAGCAATATGAAAGGCCTCTCTAATAATTCTCGGGATGTCCGCTGCATCCTGGACAAGATAACTATGCTTCGTAAAGGGAGCAGTTGCTCCGGTGATATCAGCCTCTTGAAAGGCATCCGTCCCAATCAAAGCCCGATCCACCTGGCCAGTAATGGCAACGATTGGAATTGAATCAAGGTAAGCGGTTGCAATACCGGTTACCAGATTGGTTGCTCCGGGTCCCGATGTTGCCAAACATACGCCAACACGTCCCGATTCTCTGGCATATCCACTCGCATAATGCGGTGCTGTTTGCTCGTTTCGCACTAAAATATGTTTAATCGGAGATGTTCTAAATGCTTCATAGAGGGGTAGTAAAGCACCTCCCGGATAACCAAACACAAACTCAACATTTTCTCGTTCGAGACATTTTAAAATTAATTTTGATGCTAACAGTGGAATCACTCCCTTTTTAAGTATTTCCGGTTATCATATTAAATTTCGGACCTTTTGTCAATGTCTTTTTTTTATTTGAACGAGCAGTTTTTTGTTTGTTAGTATTCGCTCAATTTTATTTATTTTTATAAATCGTTAATTTGCCGAGCATTGGGGTTTTTACTGTAATTGCCCCAACTGGACACATTTCCTGGCAACAGTAGCATCTGATACATCGATTATAGAAATATAAGGGATATTTTCGACGCTTTCGTTCAACTATCCGGATTGCTTTTTTCTCGACCGGACAACTTTTTTCACAAACGCCGCAGCCAATGCATTTTTCCTTATCGACGACCGGTTTTGGGATGATAAAATCCTGAATCGGTTTTAAAAAAGAAAGTGTTGATGGCTCTTTTTCACTGACTGGCAATCGCACCACATCAAAATCGGATTTGTAGAATTTTTCCAGCGGTTCTCCCATAATTTCAATGTTTTCCTCAGACCAAAAACCTAATTCCATTTCTTCGCCATAGGTGATGGTTGGGACAAAGGTCGGATCCAGGTTAATCATTCTGGCAAAGGTAGCATCCAAGGCCACCGGATCATCTGACACCAATAAGACCTTCATTGGGACTGGTTTTCCGGAGGCCGGCCCATTCCCCTCCATCGCACTAATGCCGTCCATAACAAAAAGCCTCAATTTAGGAATCAGATAACGGTTCAAATCGACTAACATCTTAGAAAAGCTTCTCACATTCGGATAATGCGCGTGAGACATTCCTTTGTTCAGACCATAGACACAGCCAAACTGATTTTTTATTGCACCAGTGATCCGGGTGAGACCATGTGTTTTCATTTTCGACAAACTGATAATGGCATCGCTCTCTAACACACCCTGGGCGATATCAAACTTCTTTGTACCAATTCCCAGAAAAAAATCCATCTGCTGACCATGACTGAATTCTTTCAGCGGAATTTCATACTTATCGGCAATCGCTGCCAGACCACTCTCTTTGGCAGCGCCTGTCGGTGAACCAAAGCCAGGAGAATCTCCATAGCTTAAATGATTGATCTCGGCTTCTTTTAATAACCGAATCATCGCCTCAAAAACAGCCGGATGCGTAGTAACACCAGCATCTGGATTTTTCCCTCTTAACAAATTCGGTTTGAGTAAAACTCGCTCCTGGTTATTTACAAACTGTTCAATTCCTCCTAAAAGTTCAACGGCAGTTTTTAATTTTTCATAAACCAGTTCATTATCATAAGACTCACATCCCATAATAACTACTCGAGATTTTTTATTTTCCATTTTTTTCAATGCCTCTTTCCGTAATTTTAATTTTTTTCTCTTTTAATAATTTACCCACTGCACGCTTAAAAGAACTCTTGCTCATATCTAATTCTTTTTTTATTATGTATGCGTCAGTCTTATCATTATACGGTAAGAAACCTTGACTTTCATTTAATTTTGTTAATATCATAATAGCGTCTTTGGGAATTTCTTTATATGCTTTTTTATTTGGACTCAAAACCAGTTTTCCGTCATTGCGAAGTTCTGCTACTCGGGCATGAACTTTTTCCCCACAATGAATATCCGAATTAGCGTCTTTTGTCAGAATCAATCCATGATATAAGTTATCAATTGCTACAAAGGCACCAATCTCCGGATTAATTTGGTAGACATACCCTTCTACCCAGTCACCAACCTTGTAAGGTGCCCCCACTTTTAATAATGGATATATTTTCATGGTTGCACATAAACGGTCACTCTTATCGGTATAGAGATTAACCAGATAATCGCGTCCTTTGAGTACCTTCATGGTTTGCTCATTATAGGGAAGCAACAGATCTTTTTCCAATCCCCAATCCATAAATGCTCCGACCTTGGTAACATCAGCAACCTTAAGTACTGCAAATTCACCCAGTTGAATTTTAGGTTCCCGCATTGTTGAAATCAGACGGTCCTTTGAATCACGATACACAAACACTTCAATTTCATTGCCAACCCGGGAATTTCTTGACACTTCTTTTTCGGGTAACAAAACCACATCTTTTTCATCGGTTCCGTCAGATAAATATGCGCCAATCGGTGTAATCCGTTCTATTTTTAATATTTGTACTTTTCCTACTGTTATCATTTCTTAAACCTCGTTTATTTTAGTGAATAGGCATAAAAAAGGCCGTGTTCATCACACAACCCTTGTTTTACCAAATTATTTCATGTTTTTTAGTTCGCGCCGATTCTGTTCAATTTGATCGTTCATTTCTTTTAACTGAATTTGAAAACTATACAATAATTTATCGGCATAATTTTGTGTGCCGGTTTTTAATGCTTTAGCACTGACATTTGCGTTTTTCATAATCTCGTTGGCATTTGCCGTTGCACTTTTCGTAATTTCATTGGTATCGATTAATTCTCTTAATCGCTTTTCTGCTTCGGCTTTGATGTGATCTGCTTCGCTTTGTGCCGCAAAAATAATTTTCTTTCGCTCTGCAACTATTTTTTTTGCTTCCGCCAATTCTTCCGGTAGTGAATCTCTTATTTCGTCAATGATATCTATAACTTCTTCAGGATTTACTAACGCTTTAGATGAAAAGGGAAGCGTGTTTCCTTTTTCCACGACTTCTTCTAATTCTGCTAATAAGTCAAGTACCCTCATTTCATACATCCTTCCTCATACTTCTTTTGTACTGCTCTTTCAACGTTTTTGGGGAGAAAATCAGACACATCTCCCTGATATTTAACAAGTTCTTTTACTAATGTCGAGCTTAAATAAGAATGTTTATTACTGGTTATCATAAAAAATGTTTCAATCTCATTATCAAGATGCTTATTCGTTAATGCCATTTGAAACTCATATTCAAAATCCAAAAAAGCGCGAAGCCCCTTGACAATGATATTGGTATTTCTCATTCTCACATAATCAATGAGGAGACCATCATAGAAATCAACCTCCACATTTTCAATTCCATGAAGACAATCTTTAATCAGCTCCACACGTTCCTCACAGGTGAAAAGATATTTTTTGGTGCTGTTAACCATCACGCAAACAATCACCTGATCAAATATTTTCGTCGCTCTTTCTATCATATCAAGATGACCTTTGGTAATGGGATCAAAACTCCCTGGGTAAACTGCAATTTTCAAGCTCATAATTCTCCCTAGAATAATAACTAATTGTCGTGATACCGTATTTTTTTGACTTATAACATGACAATTTATTTTTTACTAATGGCATTATAACAGATTTTTCTGTTTCTATCACTAATTTTCCATTTTCAGAAAGAATTTCTTTTTCAGAAAGAATTTCCAGTAAATTTTGGATTTCCTCAACCTGAGAATAAGGCGGATCAATAAATATGATATCACACCTTACTTTTTTTTGTTCCAGCATTTCCACACCGCTTAACGCAGATTGATTAAATACCTTCGCATGATCTTCATACCCAAGCAAGGTAATGTTTTTTCTAGTTATTTGGATACTCTCTCTGGAAACATCAAAAAAATACGCCTGATCGACTCCCCGACTCAGGGCTTCCAGTCCCATCGCCCCAGTTCCCGAGAACAGATCAACAAACACTTTTGCCTGCCGTATGTCATTTTGAAGGCTATTGAAAATTGCCCCCTTTATTTTATCTGTTGTCGGTCTGACCTTATTTCCTGTGATTTCGACTAGTTTTTTACCACGTTTTTCACCGGCAATAATCCGCATTTTGTCTCCTTAATTAAATGAAACTTCCTCTATATCCAGATAAAATGATTTCAGCACTTCATTTCGAAATGTCATCATTTTTTCATCATTTGATGCAAACACAACTTCGGCGATTTTTTTGGTGCGACTGATTAACGCCAGTTCTTCCATCGGATTAAGTAACCCCAAGCGAGGTAACCCATGTTGCTTAAATCCGAAATAATCACCAGGTCCCCGGAGACGAAAATCTTCATCGGCAATTTTTCTGCCACTTGTATTGTTAACAATGACCTTCATCCGAGAGATGGTCTCCTCGCTTTTGGAATTGGTCACCAGAAAACAAAAGGATTGATGAATTCCCCGGCCGACTCGGCCCCGCAGTTGATGCAGTTGGGATAAACCAAACCGCTCAGCGCTGAGAATCACTATCGTACTGACGTTGGGTACATCAATACCAACTTCAATAATACTGGTCGCCACCAGACAATGAATTTCGCCCTGATTGAAAGATTGGACAATCGCTTCCTTAGCTTCGTTTTTCAGCCGACCATGAAGACAAGCCACCTGATATCGGGCATCGATTTTTTGAAGCAGTTCCAAATATACTGATTCCGTGTCACGAACCTCATCCAGTTCTTCGGATGCCTCAATGAAAGGACAGATGACAAAAGTCTGTCGGCCTTTATCCATCTCATCTTGCAAGAATTTCAAAATTTTATGAAATGAAGCTTCGTTATAACAATAGGTTTTTATCGGTTTGCGGCCTTTGGGCAGCTCATCGATATAAGAAACTGACAGATCTCCATATAGAATCAATGCCAGGGTTCGGGGAATCGGCGTGGCACTCATTACCATGTTATGAGGTTGATTCCCTTTTAGCGATAGCCGACTGCGTTGTTTGACTCCAAACCGATGCTGTTCATCGGTGATCACCAGTCCCAGATTGTAATAATCCACAGCGTCCTGAATCAGAGCATGGGTACCAATAATCACGGATACTTCGCCCTTGGAAACCCGCTCTAGAATTTCCCGCTTTTCTTTTACTTTTAAGCTTCCGGTAATCACTTCCGCGGAAATACCAGTGTGCTTTAACAGCTCTTTAAAACTGCGCCCATGCTGTTGCGCTAAAATCTCAGTGGGCGCCATATATGCGGTTTGATAGCCATTTTGAGCCATTAAACAAGACGCTATGATGGCAATGACCGTTTTTCCTGAGCCCACATCTCCCTGTACCAGCCGATTCATTACCTGACCGCTTTTTAAATCTGCAATCATGTCATTAATCACGGATCGCTGACTGGTTGTCAAATCATAGGGCAAACTGCTGATAAAGGGTTCTAAGCCCGAGAATAAATTAACTTCAATGTCCGAGTATCGTTTATCCAAAGAATTGGACAAGATTCCCATGTTAATTTTCAGCGCCTCATTAAATTTAAGTCGCTCGATGCCCTGCAAGACATCTTCAGCTTTTTGCGGAAAATGGATGACCTTTAATGCACTCTTTAAATCCAATAATCTTTCAGCTAATCTTATTTGCTCCGGCATCGGATCCGGTAGATCTAAATCGTCAGTGAATATTTGACTGAGCATTTTGGGCAAAACATTCTTGGGCAATCCCTGAATACTTTTATATAACGGTGTTAATTCGAAAAAATTACCGGGATTATTGGCACGAACAAACTGCGGATTAGTAATTTTTGTCCCACCATAGGCCTTTTTTATCTTACCATAAAAATAATAATCCTCATTTTCGATAAAACTACTTTTCAAATAGGGCTGATTAAAAAAAACGGCTGAAACCTTTTTTTCTTCCCAAAGCAGTGGCACAGTTAAAATAGAAAGATTACCGCGAATCCGTTGAACCCTCCCACTGTCTAAAACAGTGGCTTTGATAGAGATTTCCTGATCTTCAGAAAATTCACCGGGTGTTCCCAGGACATTACGGTCAAGGTATTTTCTTGGGTAGCAAGACAAAAGATTTCCGATCGTTTTAATACCAGCGCTTTCCAAAATCTCTTTTCGCTTTGGCCCGACTCCTTTTATTTGTCCCAGTGAATCTTCCCATTTCATGGTTTTAGCCTCATGTTTCTTTTTCAATAAATCCTGTTATTCGACTGATACAATGTAATAGTATAATGGTTGACCGCCATAATGCATTTCAACGTCGCAATCCTCAAAGCTTTCGGCAATTTCCTCAACCAGCATATTGGCATCATCTTCTGAGACATCTTTTCCATAATAAATCGATATCAGCTCACTGTCCTCATTCACCATGTCATTTAACAGGTCTTCAGTCACTTGTTTAATATTTTTTCCGGTAAACTTTATTTCACCACCGGTAATACCAATAATATTCGATTTTTTGATTTTTAAGCCATTTATTTTAGTGTCTCTGACCGCGTAAGTTACTTCTCCGGTAGCAACCTGATTAATCGATTCCGACATAGCCGATTCGTTTTCTTCTGGTTTAACTTCTGGCGAAAATGCCAGCATGGCGGCTATACACTGAGGAATGTTCTTAGATGCGATGACATGAACATGTTTGTCCGAGATCTCACTGGCTTGCTTGGCGGCCATGATGATGTTGCTGTTATTGGGAAAAATAAAAATGGTTTCGGCATTTAACTTATCCACTTCATTCAGGAAATCCTGGGTACTGGGATTCATGGTCTGTCCACCAGAAATAACCCGGGTTACGCCTAAATCTTTAAACAGCTTTGTTAATCCTTCTCCCGGAGAAACGGCGATAAATCCATAAGGAATTGGAGCTTCTTCAACCTTTGTCCCCTTGGTGGAAAACTGTTCTCGCATATTATCGATTTTTATTCGGATCAGACTGCCCAGACTGCTGGCTCGCTCTAAAGCCAAACCGGGATTATCAGTGTGTAAATGAACCTTGATGATTTCATCGTCTTTAACCACAACAACGCTATCCCCAAGGGTGTTTAAGTACTCTCGCAGATCATTGTCATCTACTTCAGCGGCTTCTTTAATGATAAACTCGGTACAATAACCAAAGGTGATATCTTCGGGTTTCATATGAGAATCATCGACGAATTTATCCAGATCACTTTTTTTAAGCTCAATTTCCACGCCCAGTTCTTCATTCAGAAGCGCTTTCAGAGCACCTTCAACAATATAAATAAGGCCTTGTCCACCGGCATCAACCACTCCTGCTTCTTTTAGGACCGGAAGCATTTCCGGAGTTTTTTTCAATGTGACCTTGCCGTGATTGATCACATCCGTCATAAAGCTTTCCAGATTGTCATAGGATTCGTAATTCGCCATGGCAAATTCACCCATTTCCCGGGCAACGGTTAGAATGGTTCCTTCAGTTGGTTTCATTACCGCTTTATAGGCTACATCTGCAGCCAGCTTTAAAGCGCCTGCCAATGAAGGGATATCCAGGTCTTCCTGAGCTTTACAGCCTTCGGCAAACCCTCTTAGTAATTGGGAAAGAATAACCCCTGAATTTCCCCTAGCACCGATTAAAGCTCCCGAAGAAGCTGTTTTAGCAACACTGTATACGTTAAGTTTTTCGATTTTATCAAATTCCGATACCGAGTGACTGAAGGTCAGTGACATGTTTGTTCCTGTATCACCATCCGGCACCGGAAAAACATTAAGCTCATCCACAATTCGTTTGTTTATTTCTAAATTTTTCGCCCCATAACGAAACATTTTTACCAGCATTTCACCGTCAATTGTCTGGGTCTTCATTCTGTCCTCCATTTATACACGCACGCTTACAACATTCACGCTTATTCGTTTCACTTTTAATGATGTTTCTTTTTCTACCCGATATTTTACATTGGAAATGATATTTTCAGCAACAACTGAAATTTTGATAGCATATTCCACAATGACATATAAGTCAATCACTAAGCGGTCATCTTCAATGGTTACACCTACGCCCTTGTTTGCCTGCTCTCCTGAAAGAATTTCGATTAATCCATCTTTCCCACGTTTATGAGCCATGCCTACCAAGCCATAACACTCCATGGCGGCGTTTCCGGCAATATCTGCAATTGCTTTTCGGGTAATATCAATATATCCTAACTCACTATTTACTTTCATCGAATTGCTCCTTTATTTTTTCTTTCTCTATTTTACATAATAATTCCACTTAAGTCAAAATTTCTATTGCAATATTTTTATTTTTCATGATATAATACACCTTGTTTTATAAAAGGTAAGCGTAAGGGAGGTTATGTCATGGCTAAAGAATGTTTTGTATGTAAAAAAACCGTTGTAAGTGGCAACCAGGTTAGTCATTCAAATAAACACAATAAACGAGTTTGGAAACCCAATTTGCAAAGAGTTAAAGTTGTAATTGAAGGTACACCACAACGAATTAGTGTTTGTACACGTTGTTTGAGATCCGGTAAAGTCGAAAGAGCTTAGTCTCTGTATCTTCGGAAAGATAGTAGAAGAGTCTTTTTATAAGGCTCTTTTTTCTTTTTGAATCGCCTGCACCGCGCCGATTCTGTCGAAATAAGAATCGGACTATTTTATCTTCAATTTATCGCTATCTCGTCAATCTTTCGGGATAATAACCAAAAGCATTCCCTGTTTGAAAGCTATTTTTTGATTTTCCAGATTTGTCACGTTACTGATACCATAGGGGTTATTCATTGTCATTCGGCCTTCATCAATCGGGTATTCAAATCCTGTGATCGTCAATCCTTCGACGTCTCCTCCAATTGGCAGTAATGAAACTACGGTACCAATCGGTAATTGAAATTCTGCTGTTCTTCCGATTAATCGAATAATATTATTTTCATTAACTATTTCAGCCTTAATATCTGCATCGAAGAAGCGTTTCAGCAAATAAATATTTCCCAGACTATGATCCATTCGCGATCCCAGCCCGCCGAGAATCGTTACTTCTTTGGCACCAATTGCAATCGCATGCGCAATCGCCAGCTCAGTATCGGTCTCATCTTTTTTTGGTGGAAAATATAAAAATTCACGCCCCTGATAGAAAGCCTTTGTTTCTTCTGTGATTGAATCCATATCTCCTAAAATGATATCTGGCCGGACATTGAGTTCTTTGGCATAATTTGCCCCGCCATCAGCGCAGATGATGTAATCCGGCTTAATTTTTACTAAATAATCTTCATAAAAGACCTTGTTCTGATATTCACCATTTGTAAAAATGACAGCTTTCATCGATACTGTTCCTTTTTTATTTCATCCAGCAAACTTAAATAATGCTCATAACGAACTGGGCTGATTTCACCGGCTTTCACCGCTTTTTTGACATCACATCCCGGCTCTTCATTGTGAAGGCAACTCTTGAAACGACACTTCCCTCTTGAAAATTCAGGGAAATATTCTCTGAGCTCTTCTGGTTCAATCATTTCTGAGATCTTATATGATGAAAATCCTGGTGTGTCCAGCAGAAATCCACCATTTTTGGTATCCAGCAATTCCACATGACGGGTGGTGTGTTTTCCTCTTTTTAGCTTCTGACTCAGCGCACCTGTTTCCATGGTTTGGTCTTCGCACAGATAGTTTGCCATTGTCGACTTACCAACCCCGGATGGACCTGCCATAAAAGCTGTTTTTCCGCCTATTTCACCAACAATCTCGTCCATTGTCCCGGTATCATCCTTACTGAAAAAAAAGAGTTTATATGGGGTTTTTTCATAGATTTCTCTAATAGCAGCTTCCTCTGATGAACTTGTTAGATCTTTTTTAGTGAAACACACGATCGGTTCCACATTTTGAATTTCTGAACTGATTAACAGCATATCCAAAAGCAGCATATTTGGTTTTGGGTTTTTCATCGAAAAAACAATGAGACCAATATCAACATTGGCCACCGGTGGTCTTAAAAAGATATTCTTTCGTGGCAGAATCGATTCAATCATCCATTCTCCTGGGTTATCGGACTGAATCAACACCTCATCGCCAACTGTTGGGATAATTTTCTGGTGCCTTAACACACCTCTGGCTTTACATTCCAGAACACCATTATGGATATTTGTTTTTACATAATAAAATCCGCCAATTCCCTTAATTATCTTTCCAGTTACGTGTTCGTTTGATATCAAATAATAAGCCTCCTCATTTATTTTTGTGGGTTTTGCTAATATAAATACGGGTTTTTATAATCAATTAAACCATCATCCCAGACGAACCTTTCATCGAAATGTGCGAATTGAATGAATAATTGTTATATAAAAACCCGTAAGTCTCAATAAAATTTAATTAAAAGTCGATGTAGCCAGTTCCGACGCTGGTCCCATCAATAAATACTTCATATGTTTCTCGACCATAACCTTCAACATTAACAGAGAAAACATCATCTGACATATTTGTACCTTCATAGATCACCTTATCACTTTTGTCTGTGGCTGATAAAACAACCTTAACCTTAACCGATTTTGCCGGTGTCGTTTGAATATATTCACTTAAATCAATGGTTAATTTCTGGGTAGATATTTTCCCGCTGCTGACGACAATGGCCACATCTGACCCTTTGGCAACTTGATTCCCATCAGTGGGGGATTGTCTTATGACCATACCCTTTGCATAATCGGTACTAGCTTCATTAGTGACAGTTCCAACAGTCAGACCGGCGTTCTTAATCGTGCTTTTTGCATCTGTTTCAGTTTGTCCAACCACACTTGGGACCGTAATCAGATCCTCACCCTTGCTGACATAGATTGTTACCTTTGTTCCTTCATTAGCAGTTGTCGCGCCGTTAGGGTTCATTTGAAAGACGATATCCGCATTGTAGTTACTGTTATACTCTCGTTTGATTTCACCCACAACGAAGTTAGCTGCTTCAATGGCTTTGACTGCATCTGCCTCGCTCATGCCGATAACCGAAGGAATTGTTCCGGTTTTAACACCCTTACTGACTGTTACCTTGACGGTTTTTCCACTTTGCAGTTCTTTACCGCTTTCTGGATTTTGAGTGATGATTAACCCCGCTGCAACATCAGCGTTATAAACTTCTTTTTCAACTTCCAGAACCAAATCCAGTTTTTCCAAGGTTGTCTTGGCTTCGGCCGTCGTTTTTCCTTTAATATCCGGCACTTCAACCGTTTTTCCTGAAAAGAAAGCATAAGCCATGATGCCCATTGCCACCACTGCCACTGCCGCAAATACTGCGATTAAAATAATCTTGCGTTTCTTTTTTCGGGCAGCGGTTTCCTTAGGGGTTTCATAATAATACTCGTCGTCATCCTCATCTTCTTCAGGATGCACCGTTGCATGACTCCCGGTATTTTCAACATGAAAAAGGCCTTCGCGCATAATGTGGGTGTCATTGCCCAAATGGTTTCCTTCGCCCGCGCCGAAACTTGAATTTTCAAGAACCGCTTCAAGATCTTCCATCAGTTCATCCGTATTTTGATACCGTTCATCTGGTTTTTTCTGGGTCAATTTGATAACGATCTGATTAACCCGTTCAGGAATTTTAGGTTCCAACATTTTTGGCGGAACGATCTCTTCCTGGATATGTTTAATTGCTATCGTTACCGTATTTTCTTCATCAAAAGGCAGCTTTCCTGTCAACAGTTCATAGTATAAAATCCCCAGCGAATAGAGATCTGAACGTTCATCCACAAATCCACCTTTGGCCTGTTCGGGTGAAATATAATGGACCGAACCCATGGTTTGATTGGTCATCGTGACGGTTGAACTGGTGATCGCCCGGGCAATCCCGAAATCAGCTACCTTGGGAACCAGATCTCTGGTTAATAAAATATTATGAGGCTTAATATCCCGATGGATAATTTTATTCTCGTGGGCACAACGTAAGGCATTGGATATATCCATCACAAAACGAGTTGCTTCGGTATAATCCAAGCGTCCTTTTCGCATCAAATACTGTTTTAGGGTAATGCCATCAACATATTCCATAATAATGTAGTAGATATTATCCTGGACGCCAACATCATAAACACCGACGATATTAGGATGGGATAAACAGGCAACTGCCTGGGATTCTCGATCGAATTTTTTTATAAACTGTTCATTTTCTGTATATTCTTCGCGAAGTACTTTCACTGCAACATAACGATTCAGTTTTAAATCCCGTGCTTTATAAACATAGGCCATTCCGCCTCGTCCTATTAGCTCTACAATTTCATAACGTTTTCCCAATGTTCTACTGAGCATTTGGCACTCCTTCCAAAGGTTTAAATAGCACGACAGTGATATTGTCCTTACCTCCGTTTATGTTGGCCAGATCGATGAGTTTTTTAGCTGCATCTTCCAGGCTATTTTCCATTATTATTGTCTTCATATCCTGATCGCAAACCATATTAAAAAGACCATCCGAACAGATCAAATAAACCGCATCGGGATTTATCTCATAGCGATAAAAATCCACATTTACTGAATTATCAGTTCCCAGAGCTCGGGTAATGACGTTTTTCTGCGGATGTATTTCCGCCTCTTCCTGAGTTATTTTTCCTTCGTCGACTAAGATCTGAACCAGTGAATGATCTTTTGTCAGGCGGATAATCTCATCGCTTGTGATGCAATAGGTGCGGCTGTCGCCAACATGACAAATACATAAATAGTTCCCGTCAACAATACACATGGTTAAAGTGGTTGCCATGCCCAAACGTGCAGGTTCATCGTCACCTATTTTTTTCAGCTCCAAATTGATCGATTTCACAAAGGACATCATTTCTTCGGGATCAAAATAGTTGCGAATTCCAGATAGGTTATTTTTAATAAAATCCACCGCAGTTTTGCTTGCTATTTCCCCACTCCGGTGGCCTCCCAAACCATCTGCCACTGCAAAAACATAAGAAATACGATCAACGTTTTTTATGGTTGCTGCCAAGTAGGCATCTTGATTCACCTTTCTTAGTGATCCAACATTGGATCCATAGGCACATTTCATACACTCACCTTATCCTCATATCTTTTTTTTCGAAGCTGACCACATGCGGCATCAATTTCTCTCCCCATTTTACGTCTCAACGTAACATTTATTCCCTGTTTTTCCAATTCGGCCTGAAAATAACCCAATCGGCTACTTTCTTTGTAGTCAGTTTCCTGAACCTCATTTAAACCAATCAGATTTAAATGGTTTTGACTTCCTTTTAAAAGTTTCACTAATCCGGCAATATCTTCATCCCGATCATTGTAGCTTTCAATCAATGCGTATTCATAAGTAATGCGTCGGCCAGTCTTGTCAAAATAAGCTTTGCATGCTGCCATCAACGGTTCCAGATCGTATTGCTTAGCAATGGGCATTAACATTCTACGGCGATCGGCAAAGGCCGAGTGTAACGAAATCGCAAGGTTTATTTGCAGATTTTCGTCTGCTAACGCTTCAATCCCCGGAATAATGCCACAGGTGGAAAGACTTATTTTTCGCTGTCCGATTCCAAAACCGGTATTGGCGATTCGAATAAATTTAATTACTTCGTGATAGTTTTCAAGTGGTTCACCAATACCCATGATCACAATATTTGAAATGCGCAGTTTTTCTTCTTTTTCTGCTAAATATATTTGATCTAAAATTTCAGCGGCGCTTAAATCTCTTATTTTGCCGCCTCGAGTGGAGGCACAGAATTTGCACCCCATATTACATCCAACCTGTGTTGACACACATAAAGAAGCACCATGATCATAGTGCATTAACACAGCTTCAATGTACTGACCATCATAAAGCTCAATCAAATATTTCTTCGTACCATCGTACTGGTCTTTTTGGACCTCCTCAATTCTACCATGAGTTAATTCAAAATTATTCATCAACTTTTCTCTTAACTGACTGGAAAAATTGGTCATTTCTTTGAAATCTGCACATCTCTTCTCATACAACCATTGGTATAACTGACGACCGCGATACTTCGCTTCGCCAATGTCAGCCATGAGAGTTTCACATTCATTTATGTCTTTGCCAAAAATATTTTCCTTCATGTTTTACTCCTAAACTATCAGAGAAGCATTACACTCAACGGGATGCTTTACATAGATTATTATATTATATCAAAAAATTTGATTGAATTCAATTTTTTCAAAGTTCTTTTTGTCTGTTTGATTTGGAAAGTCATCTTTGGATAAATTCGAAGATGACTTTCCAAAATAGTATTTTTAGATTTATTTCTTCAACAAGCACATAAAAAAGCTGTCGCATCCATCCATTAACGGGCTGGTATAGGTATAGGCCTCACCATTTTTATCTGGTACGATCTTCACATCTGGATACTTGTTTAATATCTTGTTGATCTGGTTTTCATTTTCATCTTTATTAATGGTACATGTTGAATAAAGCAATTCGCCGCCTGCTTTTAAATATCGGACCGCATTTTCAAGCAGATTCGCCTGAATCTTGACCAATTCTTTTCGCCCCTCTTTGGTACTGTGGTACTTTATTTCCGGTTTTCGTCTGATTACCCCGAGGCCGGTACAGGGGGCATCCAGCAATATTTTATCATAACGCATTTCATCTGCTTCCAAAAGAACGCAGCCATTCTGATCTTCGAGCTCGATATTTGTGCAACCCAGCCGTTGCATGCTCTGTTTTACGAGATTTAACCGATTAGCAAAGACGTCACGTCCAATTATCTGGCCTTCGTTATTCATCAACTGACTGATATAGGTGGTTTTTCCGCCTGGTGCCGCACACATGTCCAATACCTGCTGACCTGGCTGTGGATTCAGACGTTCAACGGTAAGCATGGCGGCCTGATCCTGCATCATAAAATGACCTTCACGATATAAATGCGTATTTTCAATATTATTCTCGAAAACACCCAGGTTTGCTAGTTGTATTGCGTTGGGTGACAGTATCCCGGGAAGAGCTTCAACACCAAAAGCTTTTAATTCCTGAATCAATTGATCTCGTGATGTTTTTAAGGTATTACAGCGGATGGTAAAAGGTGGTTTTTCATTAAGCATGGGAATAATGGTTTCTGCTTTCTCGACGCCATATACTTCGTAATATTTATGAACAATCCATAGCGGCACCGAATAACGGATAGACAAAGCTTCTTTTTCATTATCCCAGTTTTCGAATTTAAATTCTTTACCATCTTTTTCAATTTTTCGCATAATATTTCTCAGTACCCCATTAATGAACCCTTTAGCTTGAGGTTGTATTTCAGCGGCTAAATTGACCGATTCGTTAACAATGGCATAATTGGGGATCTTATCCAAAAAGTAAATTTGATAGATGGCGATTCTTAGTATTTCGCTAACCTCTTTGTGGAGTTTATTCACCGGCCGGCTACTTTGCTGTTTGATAATGTAATCCAGATATATCTGGTTTTGCAGACACCCATAGACAATGTTTAAATAAAGGCGTCGATCTTCGTCTTTCAGGGGATAATTACTAAGCACCCGTTTAATCTCAAGATTTGAATAGGCACCTTCATAATTAATTTTCAAGAGCGTTTCTAAAGCTTGTTTGCGAATATTCATCAGTCTCTTGAACCTCTCAAAATAACAAGCCGAAGCAGCGTTAACAATGACATCAGCGCAGCCGCCACATAAGTAAGCGCTGCTGCTTTTAAAACTTTTTTAACGCCGACTTCTTCTCCTGGCTGGATCAGATTATTGTCAACCAAAGCTGCGATGGCGCGTTTACTGGCATTAAATTCTACTGGCAGGGTGATCACGCTGAATAGCAATGCGAGCGAAAACAGGATAATCCCCAAATCCATAAACATCACTCCCCAGGATGATTGGGCAAAGAAAAAACCCAAAATAAAAATCGGCCAGGCCAGATTCGAGGCAAATCCTGTAATTGGCACAATAAAGCTTCTGAATCGCAGTGGCCAATATCCTTCGGCATCCTGAATAGCGTGTCCTGTTTCATGAGCAGCAATCCCAACTGCGGCGACACTGGCTTGCTGACCAACCCCGGATGATAATCGCATAACTTTATGTCTGGGATCATAGTGATCGGTTAAATTTCCTGCGACATTTTCAATGTCGATGGTATTTAAACCATTGGCATTTAATAATCTCCGGGCAGCATCAGCACCGGTCATGCCATTTTTGGTGGCGACTTTACTATATGCTTTATAAGCACTGCTCACCTGATGTTGAGCATAGGCTGCAAATATTAAACCGGGAATGAGTAGCAAAAAAGTCATATCAAAAGGTACAAAAAACATAGCTATTCCTCCTTATATCGTAACTGAACTAATTCTATCATAGTATCCTAAAGAACTGCTTAGACTAGTTTAAAATTGTTCCGATTTCCATTTTTTTACCGCGCAAAACAATGGTTGTTTTCATTCTTTTTTTTCCAGGAATTTGTACTTCCCCAATTTTAATTGCACTATCATTTGTTTTTACAATCAGTCCCTCCCGATCGCTGGCAACCAGCACCGTACCTGGCTCTTCATTACCTGTCCACAGAACAACCTCAGGTAAAAAACATTTAATTTTATCTTCCTGATAGATCATATATGCTCCTGGCGTTGGATCCGTTCCATTCATGAGCGCTAATATTTCCCGACTGTTTTTTGTCCAATCAATGTGCCCAGTGTTCTTGAGTATTTTTTCTGCATAAGTCGCCAGAGCTTCATCTTGAATGACCGGTTTGATTTTATCATTTAATAAACCGCTCAATGTGGTGACTAATAAAGCTCCTCCCAGAACAGCTAATTCTTGATAGAGACTTGCAAACGTCGTTGTGTCAGTAATCGAACATTCTGCTTTAGCGAGCATCTCACCGGTATCCATCCCTTCGCTCATTTGCATAATCGTTATCCCGGTTTTAGTTTTACCATCAATGATCGCGCGTTGAATCGGTGCCGCGCCACGGTATTCCGGCAACAGCGAACCATGAATATTTAATGCACCATAGGTTGGCATCTCTAAAATTTCTTTTGATAGCATCTGTCCATAAGCAGCAACGATAAAAATATCTGCTTCATAACTTCTTAATTGTTCCACAAATTCGGGATCTTTCACTTTTTCAGGTTGTAAAACAGCAATACCTAATGCTAACGCTTTCGCCTTTAAAGGCAGAATTTCAATCTTGTTACCTCTTTTATTCGGCCGATCTGGCTGACAAACGACGGCGACAACCTGATAGTTTTCTGAAACCAGTTTTTCCAGCGCCGGAACCCCAAAGTCGGTGGTTCCCATGAAGATCACTTTCATTGTTTTCATTTTTCAACGCGATCAATAAATAGAATTCCATCCAGGTGATCCAATTCATGACAAACCGCTCTGGCCAGCAAATCTGAACAGAAAAGTTGAAAAAGCGTGCCATCCAGGTCAGTCGCTTCAACCACCAGTGATTCTGGTCGTTTAACCATTCCTGATTGTTCGGGAAGACTGAGACAGGCTTCTTCATCAACTTCTTCGCCTTCGGTTGAAATAATCGTTGGATTGATAAAGGTCATCGGTCCATCACCCACATCAACAACAAACAACCGTTTTAAAATACCAACCTGGGGCGCAGCCAAACCAACTCCCTCTGCTTTTTTCATGGTTTCAACCATATCGTTATTTAATGTTACAATTTTTTCATCAATTTCTTCGATGTCCCGCGATTTCTTTCTAAGAATTGGGTCATCATCGATCCTTATTTGTCTGATTGCCATCTGCTCCTCCTGTTTTGTTATTACTACCAAGCTAGTCACGCGAGTGCACCTGGTTTTATGTTCTGTTTCGTAATTACTACTATTATTAAAGCTGCGTTTGTACAAAATTTTATAAATTGATTTGTATGGATACTTTTGATTTCAACCCTTCAATAATACCAAGTTTGATTATCTTAGGCATTAGATTTTGAAATACATTGGGTTCTGAAAGTTTCAGCACGATTTGATAGGTAATATTACCGCCTTTAACAACCCCGATTCGGACCGGTTTGTAAATTTCAAATGATTGGCCGATTTGTTTTAATTCACTTTTCAAAGCAACATAGAGTCGGAAAGCGTCATTTTCGGCATCCTTATCATGTGGCTGAAAAACACCAAAGCTGATCATGTTAACAACTGGCGGATATTTCATCAGCTCTCGATATCTTATTTCGCCACGATAAAATTCCTGATAACTTTCATTTTTGATCGAATAAATTGTTTCATTATCTGGCTCGTGAGTCTGAATCAGTCCGATTGTTTGTGCGTCCATGGCCTTTTCAAAAAAAAGACGATAGGTCTGATAAACAATTTCAGCCGCCTGATAATTTCCCTGATTCAGATCTCGATCGATCAGAACTGCTGCCGCTACCCCGACATTTACTAAATTAAAATGTTTAACAATAACCTGTGTTCCTATTAAAATATCAATCTCACCATGTGATAGTGCCTTATTTATTCTTTTTATCTCAGTTCGGTTCATATTTCCCTGGACGATTTCAACGCGTTTGCCTGGAAAAGCTTTTCTGATATATTCTTCCAACTGCTCAATGCCAAAACCCATATGTCTGATTTTATCACTACCACAAGCCGAACATTGCCGCGGAACCGGTTTTTTATAACCACAATAATGGCAATGAAGTGCCTGATCATGATTAAAGTACTTTAAAGAAACACCGCAGTTTGGGCATTTCTCAAGATGACCACAATTTCGGCAAAAAACACTGTTTGCATAACCTTTATTATTTATAAACAACACGTTGATCCGGTTATGATTTAACGAATCGCGCATTTGTTTAAGTAATTCACGACTCAAAATGCCCATATTGCCCTGATGCATTTCCTTTTGCATATCAACAATTTGAATTGTATTGCGCTGAATTTGAGGTTCCCCAATTTGGATGCTATCCATTTCTTTTTTTTGAATTTGATACCAGGTTGCAATCCTTGGTATTGTATCTGCCAAGATATAGGCTGCTCCCATAATCTCACTCGTCTTTTTTGCGATATCGGTAATGTGAAACTTTGGGGTTGAAATGGTTATATGTGATGCATCATGTTCATCATCAATAATAATCAAACCAAGGTTTTTAAATGGTAAAAACAAAGCAGATCGCACGCCAATTACGACCTGAACCGCTCCGTCTTTTACCTTGCTATATAAATCAGCTCGTTGCTTTGGCGTTAAGCGGCCATGAAAAACACCAACCCGGTCACCAAAGTACTTATAAAACATTTCCATTCGCTGGAAGGTCATATTAACTTCTGGAAAAATAATAACCGATGATTTACCCAATTTTAATTGATCTTCGATTGCTTTAAAAAACAGTCGATATTTGCTGGCTCCGTCAAAAACATGAAAAAATACACCGGTTCTTTTTCTGATTGATTTCAGACATTGTTTAAAATAAAACTGTTCCTTTTCTGTTAAAACGACTGTCTGCTCACTTTTTTGTATTACTGACAAATAATCAGCTGTCTGACTTGGTAATTTTGGTAGGTATTGACGCACATAGTTTTTCTTGATCAGTGGGTTTAGACTTTTTTCAAATTGGGTCGAGAGCATTTTCAGTTCCCCAGCCGACATATCCTTGAGTAATAAATAATCAAGTAGCATCCGCTGATTTTTTCCGATTTTTTTATCAAGAGTGATTGCTTCTCGCCCGATCTCTGTTAACTGGTATAGTGTCGCCGCCGAATTATTGTCCTCACTGGACACAATTAAAGTTTTCCAGCTTTTCTCAGTATCGACGACTTTTTTTTCAATCAGACCATTTAAAGTGGCTCGATCTTCCAACTTGACTTTATTCAGTGTGAGCGCTACATTTTTTCCATTAAAATAATGTTCAATAAACCAGTGCTCCTTTAGATCGAGCTCAAGATTGTCTTTTCTAAAATAGTAATGAATTTCCTGACTGATTTTAACAGACATCGTAAAGTAAGAAAGGGCTTCATAAAATAAAGAACAATAGGAGGTCTTCATCCAAAGACACAATTCTATTTGTTCTTTATTTAAAACGGGCTGACTATCAATATTCTCAATAATTTCTTTAATTCTGCCTGAATAATCAGTTGCTTCCTTAATAAATACAACAAAACCTTCCACCCGCCGATTTCCGTTTCCAAATAAAACAACCACACGCATCCCAACTTTTAGAACCGATTCCAATTGTTGTGGAATGCGATAATCGTAAGCATGATCAATGCGCTTGTTCTTTTGGTTTAAAAAAACTTCGGCAATTTTCACAATCGTCTGGGTCCTATTCCATCACAATTGACGCATCTTTATTTTCTTCGGCGTCAAAGAGCAGTACTTCCGTTTCATTAGTCTCTTCAAGTAATTCAGCTTCTGGGGTGTGAACTCGATGGACGCAATGAATCATTTCTTCAGAGATCTCATTGGTTGCGATGGTAACCGGGTTATCTATTTTTATTTTTACCAGCGGCTCGTCACCATCGACTATTTCTCTGGCTCGCTTTGCTGTTGCCAATACCAGTGAATATTTATTGTCCGCCAATTTAATTAAATCATTTAATGCAGGATATCGCATTCGTTACCTCCCAAGTATATCTTCAATTTTATTTTTAAGTCGTTCCGTTCGGCATTTTTCTGCCGTTATAATACTCTGCACTCTTTGTGCGGCATCTTCAAGATCATCATTGATGACAATATAGCTGTAATCATCAGCATTTTTCATTTCTTCATAGGCGCAATTCAAGCGCATTTCCATTTGTTCTTTGCTCTCAGTTCCCCGTTCTTCGATCCGTCGTCGCAATTCCTGCATTGATGGCGGAACAATAAAAATATAAATGCCTTCTTTATAGTTGACCCGAACCTTCGCTGCCCCTTGGATATCAATCTCTAAAATGACATCAAATCCTGAATTTAATAAATTTTCCACATAATCTTTTGGTGTTCCATAATAGTTTTCATAGACTGTCGCATATTCCAGGTATTGTCCTTGTTTGATTCTTTCTTCAAAACTTTCCTTAGCAATATAAAAATATTCTCGACCATGTTTCTCATTGTTTCTTGGCTGACGTGTTGTTTCAGAAATTGACAGCCGCAGATCTGGGTTCTTTTGGCAGATAATCTTACAAACACTCCCTTTGCCGGCACAGGATGGTCCTGAAATGACAATGAGAATCCCTTTCTCTCTTTCGAAAAAAGATTCAGTTAATTGTTCTTCTTTTAATTCTTTAGTTACTACTGGACAATCACTCATAGACTTATTTAACACCCCTACTCAATATTTTGTATTTGTTCTCTAATTTTTTCAATCTCACTTTTTACATCAACTACAATATTTGCAATGGCTAAATCACTGGCTTTTGACCCAATCGTATTGATCTCACGATTCACTTCCTGAATCAGAAAATCCAGTTTACGGCCAACTGGTTCGGTTTCCTCAACCATTCCCTCCAGTCGAACCAAATGGCTTTGAAGTCGGGTTAATTCTTCGTCGATGTTCAGCTTGTCTGTCATAAGGGCTACCTCCGTCAATAGACGTTTTTCATCTATTTCAACGGACTCTACATAAGAAGTTATTTTATCCCGCAGTTCATCTCGATATCGCTCCAACATATTCGGACTTTTATCTTTTATCTCTTGAACATGCTCTCGGATATAACGACAACGATTGACCACATCTTTTTTAAGAGCGCTTCCTTCGCGTTCTCGACTGGCATCCACCTCCGTAAGTGTTTTTATTAACACCGGTTGAATTTTTAACCAGATGCTCTCATAATCATCGATATCTTCCTCAATCATAATGACATCTGGAAACTTTGAAATCAACGATAAACTCAAGTCGTCGCCAATCATTGAGTCAAGTCGACGAATTTCATTTAATACCGAAATATAATTTTTGGCTAAATCCTTATTAAAAACAATTTGCCGATTTTTTGTACCTAATTCCGTGTATTTTATGAAAATCTCAATCCGTCCTCGGGAAATACTTTGTGAGACTGTATTTCTGATTTTCTCTTCAATTGGATTAAGGGTTTTTGGAATTTTAATAAAAAAATCTCTAAACCGATGGTTAATTGTTTTAATTTCAATTGAACAATCGATTTCCTCATCACGATAATCTTTCCGCCCAAAGCCTGTCATACTTTTCATGATGTTTCTCCATTTCCATTTTAATCCACCCAGTTAATTTCAGCTTCCTGCTATTCAAAACGAAATTATTGCCAGGCCAATGCATTTTTTGTAATTACAATTTAATACCAACCAACTGTTAGATTATTAGGTACGATGACTAAAAATTCGATTTTATTACATAGCTACCTAATCCATACACTATATCTAATTCTCATATAAAAGTCAATAATTCCCTACTTATTAAACACTAAATAGCATTCACTTTTACATTTCTTAATTGTTTCTTAGGTCTTTGTTTTTAAAAGCCTTTTCCATCCTGCCATAACATGATAAAATCATCCCATCGATTTGAAAGGAGCATTAATAACATGGCTTATGATGGCGTTACCCTATATCACTTAATAAACGAATTTAAAACTCTCTTAATCGGAGGACGGATCCGAAAAATCTATCAACCTGAAACAGATGAGGTCCGCATTTTAGTTAACCAGGGAAATCAAAAATATCATCTGTTATTATCTGCCAATGCCAGTAATCCCAGAGCATACATTACCGAAAAAATAAAAGAAAATCCCAGTGCTCCACCTAATTTTTGCATGGTCCTGAGAAAGTACATTTTAAACGGCACAATTGTGGATATTGCTCAACATGAAACCGATCGAATGATGGAAATTTCCATTTCTTCGAAGAACGATTTTAATGAAACAGTTGTACGAAAACTATTAGTAGAAATAATGGGTCGAAACAGCAATATTATCCTGGTTGACGAATCGATGAAAATCCTGGATTCGATGAAAAAAGTCGGTTCCACCTCCAGCCGTTACCGCCAGATTCTTCCCGGCCGGGACTATATTTATCCACCTGAAAATAACCGCCTTGGATTTTTTGATATCAGTGTAGATACCTTTAATGATCGTTTAACAAATTATGAAGATGTGACGGTTGAAAAATTCTTTATACAGGCTTTTCTTGGAATTAGTCCGAACATTGGTAGAGAAATTGCTTTTCGAAGCGGTATTGATCCCAATCTCAAAATAGCTGATCTCAGTAAGAAACAAAAACAATTTTTATACGAAAGTTTTTCCCAGGTTGTTTCTGATATTAAAGCAAAAGCTGAACCCGGCATTATTTATCTAGGCAGAAAAATGGTCGATTTTTCAACCGTTGATCTCCATTATTTGCGTGATGAACACCGCTGCGAACCCTACGCATCCATTTCCAAAATGCTGGAGGACTACTATTTCAAGCGTGATAAAGCGCTTCGATTTAAAACCAGAGCCGCCAATCTCCGTCAGCAGCTTGATATTCTGATTAAAAAAAATATCAAAAAACTGGACAACCTGCAACAGGATGTCGCGACATCGCATAAAAATGAAAAATTCAAACTTTATGGTGATCTGATCACGGCAAATATCTATGCCATTGAAAAAGGTCAGGAAACAGCAACATTGATAAATTACTATGATCCTGACTATCAAACGATTGAAATTCCCTTAAAAGTCAACCGAACCCCGGCCCAGAACGCCCAGCACTACTACAAAAAATATAATAAAAGCAAAATCGCATTGCAGCATCTGGCTGGCTATATTTTAGAAACCGAAGAAAAAATTTACTATCTGGAAAGCCTGATCAACAGCCTTGAACAGTCTACCGAATTAACTGAACTGGATGAAATTCGCCATGAATTCCTGCATTCCGAATTTAATAAAAAAGCCCTTTCCAAAGAAGACAAGAAAAAGCAGGCACCTTCAAAACCATTGCACTATCTTTCATCCGAAGGCTTTCATATTTTTGTTGGTAAAAATAATTATCAAAATGATTTTATCTCGACCAAAATGGGCAAAAACGAGGATTGCTGGCTGCATGTTAAAGATGCTCCGGGTTCTCATGTGCTGATTGTTGCCGGCGGTCGTTTTATTACTGAGAAAACCCTGTTAGAAGCCGGCAATCTAGCTGCATGGTACAGTAAGTCAAGGGGCTCCAGTAATGTACCGGTTGATTATCTGGAGTTTAAATATTTAAAAAAACCCAGCAAGGCAAAACCAGGGATGGTTATTTTTACCAACCAAAACACCATGTATGTAACCCCAAGCCAAGATGGCGTTGAAGCGATGGATGTGGTTGTTGATCAAATTTAGACTATTTTAGTTCCTTTAGTATCTTTTTAAAATTCTCTGGCACCGGTGCCTTAAAGATTAGTTTTTCCCCAGTTCGGGGGTGGATAAAACCCAAGGTATACGCATGGAGACATTGACCATCTGTTTTAAAGGGATTGTTCTTGTCGCCTCTGCCGTACAATGGATCCCCAGCCAGCGGATGACCGATTTTTTCCATATGAACCCGAATCTGATGGGTACGTCCTGTTTCCAGCTGAAAGCGTAGCAGTGTATATTGCGAATAGCGTTTAATCACTTCAAAATGCGTAATGGCTGTTTTAGAATTCTTTTCTACCACAGCCATTTTTATGCGAAGCTGCTCATGTCGGCCAATTGGCATATCCACCGTCCCCTTATTTGGTTTAACATTTCCTTTAACTAAGCCATAGTAGCGTCTAAGAATGGTATGTTCTTTAAGTTGTTCCGATAAACTCCGATGGGCCATATCGTTTTTGGCAATCATCAGCAACCCTGAGGTATCCTTATCAATGCGGTGGATAATTCCCGGCCGCATGACCCCGTTAATATTCGACAGATTTTTGGTATGAAAAAGCAGACCATTCACCAAGGTCCCGGTGCTGTTACCCGGGGCCGGATGAACCACCATTCCCTGAGGCTTATTTACCACGATCACGTCCTCATCTTCATAAACAATAGTCAGGGGAATGTCTTCGGCCACCATATGACATTCTGTCGGTTCAGGGATCACCAGGCTAATGTTTTCGCCCCCTTTTAAATGGTAACTGGCTTTCTTTTTTTGACCGCTTACCAGAACATCGCCAGAAGCGATCAGTCGTTTTATATATTCTCTTGAATAATCTCCCGGCAATGTACAACAAAAATGATCCAGTCGTTCATCTGTTTCTGCTGGCACGATATATTCAAAACGTTGTTTATTCATAAAGAACTTCTCCTTAGTATTATATGTAACGATCAACTTCCAATCGAATATTTCCTTTTTTTGTCCGCTCATCCATGCTGATGATCTTAGCTTTTCCTTTTCCCCGGAGAGAAATAATATCTCCCGCTTGCAGTCTGAAATCATTTTTGCTTATTTCTGTATAATTCACCCGCACCTTGCCCTGTTTAATAAACACAAGGCTATTCTGTCTTGAAAACCCCCATATTTTATTGATAATGCCGTCCAACCGATTAGACGCGACGACGACCGATAGCCGTTTAAAATTCTTTTCAAAACTGCTAATCTCTGAACCTTCTTTAATTCGGGTTTTTATTTCTCGACCTTTGATCTGATTTAGATTGATCCATAAAAAATCTTGAAGCCGCTTGTGCGCAATGATCTGCACTTTATCATCAGCCACATCAATATCACCAATACTTTCTCGGGTAATTCCCAGATGCATGAGCTCCCCAAGAACATTGCGATGATCAATCGGAATTGTTTTATCAAACTCGATGGCAAAGATCGGCCATTGAAGCTCCTCTTCCGATATATAATCCGGATAAATGCATAACATTTTTCGTTCTGCATCCGGGTGTCCTCCAAAAAACAGATAAGGGACACCATTATTCCTAATGGTGTCCGCTATTTTCTTTTGAAAAACTTCATCATAAAAATCAAAGAATTGAGGTTCGAAAGTTTTGTTGCAAGCATCCGCTATCCGTGATAATAAAAAATAATCTTTTTTATCTGTCATAAGACATCCCTTCACATTAATATGCTTGATTAAATTCATTAAAATATCAGCATAACTACCATCTTATAGATTGGAAATAATACGATTTGCATTAATAATATCGCTGCAAAAGCCGATAAATCCAATGGTCCAATTACCGTAAAACGTCGCAATGGCGATAAAATAGGTTCTGTTAAGCCGTAAATAGTTTTGACAATGATATTATTCGGATCTGGGTTGACCCAGCTTAAAATGATGTTGGCGATAATTAACAGTGTCACAAGTTCAAATAATAAATTACCCGCCTGAATGAGAATTCCCTGGATCATAAAAAACCTATTCCATATCCTCATCCCACTCTAAAATTGGCGCATTGAAATCCAAATCATCCTGTTGAGGATTGGTTAAAACCGCTACCGCTTTTGGGGCTAAAATAAATACGTTATCCGCAATCTTATTAATTGATCCATCCAGTGCAAAGAGAGCACCACTTAAAAAATCAAATATTTTGCGACCATTTTCATAATCGGTATTTTTTAGATTAAGTACCACTGTTTTATTGTTCCGGATTTTATTACAAATACTTGGAGCATCTTTGAAAACTTCAGGTTCCAACACTAAAACTTCTGGACCGTCGTCAAGGGATAATTCACTGCGTCTTGAGGGAGTTGTCTTTTTAGCCTTTGGAGCACTAAACGCGCTTTTAGTGTCTTCGGTGTCGTTATCATAAACATCTTCTTCGTAGATTTCATCATAACCATCCTCATTGTCTACTTCCATGCCAAAAACCTTAATAATTTTATCCTTAAATTTTTCTGCTGCCATTGTATATCTCCTAACTAACTAAATATTTTGCGTCCAACTCTTATCATATTGGAGCCTTCTTCTATTGCAATGGTATAATCATCAGTCATACCCATGGACAGATAGTTCATTTCTAAAACCTCGTCCATAGATTCCTCTTTTATTCTATCATAAATTTTTTTTAATTCCACAAAAATCTCACGAATTTTATCATTATTTTGGGTTAATGGTCCCATTGCCATCAGTCCTTTGACTTTAACAAACTGATATTTAGGCAAGGATTCGAGAACGATCCCCAGTTCTTCAATGAGAATCCCTGACTTACTGTCCTCGCGCGCTAAATTCAATTGAAGCAGTACATCTGTTACGATTCCTTGTTTTTTTCCTTCCCGCTCAATCACATCAAGTAATTCGATCGAGTCAACAGAATGGATCAGAAACGTTTTTCCAATCAGATATTTTACCTTATTTTTTTGCAAGTGTCCGATAAAATGCCATCTTGGACGATCTCCTAAAATTTCGTGTTTTATTAGAAAATCTTGAACCTTGCTTTCGCCAAGATCATAGACCCCTGCATCCAATACCGCTTGGGTATCTTCCACACTTTGATACTTGGAAACAGCAACGAGTGTAACTTGTTCTGGTATTTCGGATTTGATTCGATTAATATTGTCTGAAATCACTGGTTTTCACATCCTTAAGGATACACACTGATACGCATGCCGCTACTTAAGCTGGGATTGTCCACAGATTTTAAAATAGCATTACCGTTATTGTACTTTTCTACAACAACCGGTAGTGAATCGCTGAAATAGCCTTTTGTCACAGTATCTATCATAGTTTCTTCATCTTTTTTATAAACAGCACTTCCTGGTATCTCGTAGGCACTATAATCTTGAATGTATACATCGGATTTTCCAATTACAACTTGTGAAAAATCATTGACATAATCTTTAAGCATTAATACAATAATTTTTTGACTACCTTCATCAATAACATTGACAAAGTAGCCGGAATAAACGCGATTGTTATATTCAAACCGAAGTTTTGGAAAATAATAGAGCTGATCAACACGTTTGATTAAGAAATCATAATAATCTTGATCGATCCCACTATCTGCCGTTCCCATCAATTCAGTTTTGAGGGTGACTACTTCGTCTTCACCCATTATTTTTTTATCGCTCGGAATTGAGAATGCAACATAAACATGGTCATTATTGACGACTTTAAGGACATTCTCTGATTCTTGATCAACTTTACTGACCGTTTTCAAGAATGTCGAATTAATGTACGGCAACATACTTTCGCTTAGAGTTTTTTCAACTGGCTTAATGGTCGTATAAACATAACCACTGGACAACAGACCCAATTCATTAAGTGCAATGTTTCTTGGTACACCACCCAACAAACCGACCAGTGTTTGACGTTTCTGCTGCAACGCCGGTAAATCAAGACCCATATATTGAACAGCTTCAATTAGAAATTTCTTTCTTTCCCGTTCAGTTTCTCCGATTTGATTGGTAATATTAGATATGCCCGAATAGTTGGACACAATATCACCAATGATGCGGCTCCAATTATTATAATATTCCTCAGTAATGATCGTATCGATAACTGCGATCTGTTCATTCAGATAATCAGTATTGACAACCTTTGGAGAATTTGTCAATGGTTTGTATCCATTCGCTTTTTCACCTTCTAAAAGCGAAAGATCGCTTGCCTGAAAATTATCGATTACCCGATAATCGATATCTTTAAAAAAATACATTTCGGTTTTATATGATTCAGTATATTGCTTTTTTTCAAGCAACATGCTCATATTACTTCGATAACTGAAAAAAAAGATTATTGCTACAATAAAAAAAAAACGATGCCAACAATAATATTTCTTAATGAATTGACCCGTCTATTATTTTTTCTCTTAATTTGTCCCATATATTCACCTTATATAAAAATGGTCTGAGTGAGAGGATTTGAACCTCCGGCCTCTTGACCCCCAGTCAAGCGCGCTACCAAGCTGCGCTACACCCAGACAGTAAATATATTATAATGATAAATGAAGGATTAATCAAGTTTTTTTTTATTTAATTCATTTAATTCAGTAAAATTTATTTTATTTTAAGGGTATCTGCGCTTAAAACTTGCAGATACCCTTAAAATTAAAGATTCATTCGTGACGCTATTGGCGTTTTATTGTTTCTGTTGCTTCAATAATGCTTATAGTTATATGTTTATATTTCTTTTATTACAGTTCATCAATACTGATACCCAGATCAATGAGTTGATCCAAGCTAGCACTGGCCGGAGCATCCATCATCAGACAGCCATGGTTCTGGGTTTTTGGAAATGCAATAACATCACGGATATTTTCGTTATCGGTGAGTAGCATAACCAATCGGTCTAAACCAAATGCTAATCCACCATGAGGAGGGGTTCCATATTTCAGTGCTTCCAGCAGGAAGCCAAATTGTTCCCATGCTGATTCCTGGGTAAAACCAAGTGCTTTAAATACTTTTTCCTGAATCCCCTGGTTATGAATACGAATGCTACCGCCACCTAATTCGACACCATTAACAACCATATCATAAGCATCTGCACGAACTTTTAACAGATCTGTTTCCAGATATTGCAAGTCCTCTTCTAACGGCATCGTAAATGGATGATGTTTCGCAGTATAACGTCCAGCTTCTACGTCGTATTCGAGTAGTGGAAAATCTGTTACCCACAGAAAATTGTACTGGTCTTTTAAATCATATTCTAATTTACGTGCCAGTTCCAAACGCAATTGGCCTAGAGCATTACAAACTATTTCGTTGGTATCAGCAATAATGAAGATTAAATCGCCTGGTTCTGCATCGGTTATTTTGAAGATCGCTTCTTTTTCTGCTTCCGAGATAAATTTTAGAATTGGCGATTTCATTTCATCTTCTGATACATCAATCCAGGCCAGACCCTTAGCCTTATAAATCTTGGCAAAGTTCTCCAGTCCTTTAATTCCTTTTTTGCTTAATTTGTCTTGAGCTCCTTTGGCATTAATGGCACGAACGCTTCCGCCTTTTTTCACGGCACCGGAAAATACTTTGAATTCTGAATTTTCGACAATTTCGGATAAGTCAATCAGTTTTAATCCAAATCGGGTGTCTGGCTTGTCGGAACCATATTGATCCATGGCTTCCTGATAGGTCATTCGCACCATTGGGGTTTGAACTTCAACACCTTTGACTTCTTTCATGATTTTAGCAATCATATCTTCGTTGATTTTTATAATATCATCTTTATCGATGAAAGACATTTCCATATCAATCTGAGTAAACTCCGGTTGACGATCTTGTCTTAAATCTTCATCTCTGAAACATTTTGCCACTTGATAGTAACGATCTACTCCAGAAATCATTAAAATTTGTTTGTATAACTGGGGTGATTGGGGCAGTCCGAAGAATTTCCCTTTTTGAACCCGGGATGGTACCAGGAAATCTCTGGCTCCTTCAGGGGTTGGTTTGGCTAGCATTGGGGTCTCAACTTCCAGGAATCCTTGTTCGTTTAAGAAGTTTCTGGCGATAGCTGCTGTTTGATGGCGAATCCTCAAGATCTTTTGATATTTCGGTTTTCTTAAATCCAGATATCGATATTTTAAACGTACTGCTTCATTGGTCTGATCATTATCTTCAATATAAATCGGTGGTGTTTCTGAAGAATCCAGAATTTTCAGTTCATTAATCTCGACTTCAATTTCACCGGTTGGTATATTTTTATTGACATTTTCTGGACTTCTTAGTACGACCGTCCCTTTAACAGACAGGACATATTCATTTCTAACCTTTTCAGCGATCTCAAATGCTTCCGGTCTTTCTTCATTAACTACAAGCTGAATCTTTCCTGAGCGGTCTCTTAAATCAATAAAAAGAACCCCGCCAAGGTTTCGACGATTATCTACCCAGCCTGCCAGTTGAACGACCTGACCAACATTATCAGCTGATAATTCTCCACACATGGTATTTCTATAATAAGTATTCATTCTACCTCCGACATATATAATAATTTATTTTATCTTCTTAACCTTTATATTATAATGAAGTTGTTAGGAAGATGTCAAGCGGGAATGCCAAGAACTGGTAAAAGAAGGAAATTTTTTAATTGCCTAAAAAAAGAAGATAGATTTCTCTATCTCCTTTTTTGATTAATCACTTAATCTGAATTCTTTAGGCACGTTATGCTGTCTTTGAATCGACTGATTTGTCAGCCCATCGTTCTGCTAATTGATCTTCAAAATCCTTCTCGCGTTTTTTCTGATTGTGACGATGCACAATGAAAATAACGACAATTGCTATAAGAACAATTAAAGCCGGAATGTCCCAGATACAAAATCCCAACGTTGAATGTGTGAAAATTGCTTCTAACATTTTTAATCCTCCTCTTAACTTATTCTTTCTGGATCTTTATGATCATCTTCTGCGATCATTGTTCTTAATTCAAAAATATGTTCCTGTCGCTTTTTCATGCTTCTTGTGTAAAGAATCAAGATTAATAAAGCGAGCAGTAGAATTAAGAAGTGAAGTATACAGCATTTGTGTTCATCCAGTTCAGTGCTTGCTAGTGGTGTTTTTTGATCTTCAATCGTTGTTGTATTTCCTGCTGCAAGTGGTGTTGCTGGATCAGCAATGGTTGTTAATCCAACTGCTGCTGGTACTAGTGCTGCAACCGGCGTCACTACAGCTGGTGTAACTGCTGCTGGGGTAACCGGCGTCGCTGGTGTTACTGGCACAACTGGAATTGCTGTCCAAGTAGCCGTGATGTTTACATCATTCGCTGGCATGTTGAATTTTCCATCAGTTGCAATAACTCCGCTAACTACCCATCCGTTAAAGGTATAACCGTTTCGGACAGGAATCTGTGTTGATACGATCTCTGGTGTTCCAACTAAAATACTAGTTTGATTGCCAGGCATATTGGTGACATTGTTAGCTCCAGGGATGTAGTTGATGTTATTCCATTGACCATCCGCTTTGCTGTAGATAACTATAGCACTGTAACCATTAACACCCATGGTGCCACTGACT
Organism: Acetobacterium woodii; assembly: GCA_016213825.1. Taxonomy (GTDB): domain Bacteria; phylum Bacillota; class Clostridia; order Eubacteriales; family Eubacteriaceae; genus Acetobacterium; species Acetobacterium woodii_A. The sequence goes on from JACQZP010000021.1 coordinate 386,190, forward strand.
ACAATTGGATTGGCATTATAGCCTGGAATAGACCCGCTGGTCTTACTAAAGTTTTCACCAAAGTTAAGTTTTTCATTAACTGTAGCTGGCAAGGCAGAAAGGTCGCCTTCCTGGCCAACTGCGTATTGATAGATAATGGTCAAGTCGTATTGATTGACCTTCCATGTAGCTGTGATATTAACATCATTAGCTGGCATAGTAAATGCACCATCAACTGCAGTTGCGCCGCTTACTTCCCATCCTGTAAAGGTGTATCCGGTTCTAACCGGTACCTGAGTTGATACGGTTTGTTGAGTACCAGCAACAATATTGGTCTGATTGGCAGGCATATTGGTAACACCTGTGGCTCCAGGTAAGTAGTTGATGTTACTTACCGTGATCGACATTGGTAAAATTGTGAATGTACCGTTCACTGTTTCAATATCATAGTTTCTGTAAATATCGCTTGGATAGCTGTATTCACCATCATAGAAACTGGACATTGCAGCCATATCAGAGTTGCTGAATTCTCGTAGATTCACATAAATGTCATAAGTTCCAACATCTTCACCTGGTTCTCTAGTCAATGAGTAATCGACTGTATCGTCACCTAAGAGCCCTACAACTGTTGCAGTTAGCTTAGGATCTGTAGTACCAAGAGTTTTGGACTTATCATTTGCTGTGATTGTTACTTGTTTCTTTTGAATCGTCAGAGTTCCGTTAACTGTCGTGATACTGTAGTTTTCTGTGACTGGTTCTCCGTTGGCGTCAAAAATCTGGATGCCTTCATTGAAAGTCACAGGGTAATCTCCAACATCTGTTCCACTTCCTAATGCTGTAGCTTGAATACTATAACCTGTTGGCAACGGAATGCTTGTTGTAAATCCTGTCAAGGTTTGTTCTGAGCCGTTATAGGTAAATGTGTCACTGTTTGCGGTTAAGGTAATGTCCTGTGTCCATTGGGCAACATAGGTTTTGCTGCCGTCAACTGTTGTTTTTAACTCAGGACTCCAGCCGGTGAAGGTGTAGCCCGGGTTATGGTTATTGACTGCATCCGGTGCAGATGGGGTTTGACTGCCGTAATCCAGATTATTGGTGGTGCTGATTCCGAAGGTTCCCTGTGTCCCTGGTTCGTAGCTGACACTGTATTGACCTTTGAAGTACACTTTTAATACGGTCGTTCCATCGCCTTGAATGGTTGCTTCAAAGACGTTCCCGGCACTGCTGTCTAATGCATATCCGCTTGGTGCAGTTTTATCCGCATCCGTCATACTGGCATTGATGCCGGTTTTTCCGGTGCGTTCCGTTTTACTGGTCGCTACACTTGGATAGGTTCCGTCTGTTCCCTGCTGGTAGGTTTCCACTGTATACTTGGTATCGGTGTTGGCCGTCCATTGGGCAACATAGGTTTTGCTGCCGTCAACTGTTGTTTTTAACTCAGGACTCCAGCCGGTGAAGGTGTAGCCTGCTTTTCCGGTAACAGTCGGTGCGGCCGGTGTGTCAGCGCCATAGACTAGGTTGCCCGTTGTCTGTTTGCTGAATGTCCCCTGGGTTCCCGGATCATAGCTTACGCTGTATTTATCCTGGTTCCATTGGGCTGTATAGGTCACACTTCCGGTTACCTTATCTGTTTTCACAGGACTCCAGCCAGTAAAGGTGTAGCCTGCCTGTCCGGTAACGGCCGGTGCGGCCGGTGTGTCAGCGCCATAGACTAGATTGCCCGTTGTCTGTTTGCTGAATGTCCCCTGGGTTCCCGGATCATAGCTGACGCTATATTTACACTTTGAATAGTATAACCTCAGTGCAGTATTTCCATCTGCAGTAATAAATTCTTCTGTCTTACTATCCACAGCTCCTGCTGCATAAGCATATCCAGGATAATCTTTTATATTATCCTTATCATATACTTTTGCATTTGTCGTTCCTGTTTTGACTATTGTATCCGTAGGAACTTTTGGATAAGTACTATCAGCATTTTGCAAATAGTGTTCTACTTTATATTGTGTTGCATCGCTTTCCGTCCACTGCGCGTATAAAGTAACTGCACTATCCAGTTTTACACTGCTTCCTGCTGCATAATTAGTTCCTGATCCATTCATTGCTGCATTCCATCCATTAAAGACATAACCTGCTCTAGTTAATGTGCCTTTACTAGCGACAGTCACATTTGTTCCAATTGGATATTGCACAGCACTCGGTACATCCCCAGTCCAATCGTTACAGTTTGGATTATAGGTTAATGTTATTTTTTCTCGGTCTTGTACTACTCCATCAACATGCCAAGTTGATTCATGTTTGATTACATACCAAACAACATACTGAGTTGCTGGATTGTATGATGGGAATACACTAATTATTTGGTCGTCTGATGGAATTGAATTTAAGTTTGCAAGTACAGCACCGTAATCATTATTTACATTTTTTTGTACTTTTAATGTTCCATCAATTCTTATTCCATCACTATACAATGACGAAGAATAACCACTTGGTTCATATGGGATTTTTCCGTCATAACGAACATAAAAATAAGCAGTTTCTGCTGTTTTACTTCCCCATATCGCATAGAGAGTTTCATTTTTTGTTACTTTGTAAAGATCACCTTCGTGGTAAATTAAACTCGTATATTGTGAATTACTGTTTGCATCAATATTTGTGCTCCATCCAATAAACTCACAATTTGATTTTTCACCAGGCGAACCAGGCATGGTTATTTCTGTACCATTTGTTTCAGTGATAGGTGATGCAGAGATATTTCCACCGTTTGAATTAAAGGTGATGGTGCTACCTAGCACAGAAACATAAAACATTTCTTTTGCACTACCTGTTTTTGTTTGGTTCATAGATGTGTAGGTGTATGTATATACATGGGAAATCACAACATCTCCGGGCTTTTTGCCATAAACAACAACTTGTTTTTTATCTGCTGACGGAGTAAAATCAATGAATTCACTCCCACTGTCTACCTTCCAAGTATCTGAAGTTATGGTTTTTGTTGTTACTGTGTCAATATTATAAAGACTGGCTAATGTTATAGCATCTTTATAATTTATTTTATAAGTATTGGCTGAAGTTTGACCATTACCTGTTCCTCGATTGGTTCCTGCAACTACATAAATCGAAAAGTGATTCGTTTCAAAATCAACTGATGTTGATCCACCTGTTGCTAAAGGTTCCGCTGAAGTACAGTCATTAGTAACATGAAAAGCTTCCATTTGGTCGCCTTCTAAAGAAAGTGATGCAAACGTGATCCGAACGTTACCTGTTGGTTGAATGGCATTTCCATCTTTATCCAGAATAGTGATATCAAATGCTTTCAGGTCAGTGACTTCTTTATCATCACTTACAGCATTTTCAATGGCACCTTCCACACTTGCGCTGTTGATAGCCACTGCATTAAGCTGTGAACCTTCAGGAAGTGTTCCTTCTGGTGCAAACAGAGTAATAAGTACGCCATTAACTGTGGTTTTAAATGATACTTCTGGTTTTGCTTCTTTGACTTCCACCGTTATGGTTTCAATGTAACTCACATTATTTCCAGATTCGATTATATCGGTCTGGGTTGTATCGATCACATTGGTTGCTTCTGTCGTTGGATTGACGGTTGTACTATCACTTATTGGATTTTCAGGTGCTACAGTCGCTTTTGTTTCTGATTGATAGGTATGAGTTAAAGTGACTGTTCCTGTTTTTGTTCCAGTGATTTTAGCACTGTTGCCATCAGAGACCACTGTGATGTTATCATTGTCAGCAATCCAGGCATGTTCTGTTCCGGTCTGACCGATAATCGTAATTGGATCCTCTCCAATCGCAATTTCGTAGCTGCCTCCGTTTACCACAACAGGTGCTACGGGGTTTATTACCGGTTTTTTATCTTCTGATGCTGCAACGATAACTGTTATACTACCTGTTACACCATTCTTGGTTGTAGCCGTGATTGTCGTGTTCCCTGGAGAAATCCCAGTGACCGTTCCATCAGCGGCTACCGTAGCCACACTTACATTGCTGGATGTCCAGACAACTGAATTATCCATTAGTTCTGAAGATAAAACCGTTGCCGTAACGCTGGTTGTACTTCCAGCTAAGATTGAATTAGCTCCAGCTACTACAGTAACACTGGTTGCCGGTACAACATCAATAGGCTCCTCTGCTGGTGTTGAAGGCAATTCTGGCTTCGTTGGTGAAGTACCAGGTTCCGGCTCAACAACTGGCAGTTCAATCTGAAATGGGGGTGGGGTTACTGGTGTAACTGTCCCTGTACCATTTCCTGAATCAACTGGATCAGCAGGTTTTATCACGCTGTCAACTGGGCTATTCAATTCTGGAATTTTGTCAAAAACAATATTGATTGTGGTTTCTTTAGCAATGTTATCAATTTGATAAGCATTTATTGCTGGTGATGCCACGTCAATTCCGTCCACTTTCACACTCGAAATTTTGTATCCATCTTTTGGTGTAATACGAAAGGCAAAAGATTTACCTTCTTCAATCTCTTTTGTGAAGCTGTCTGGATTTACTGCTGCTAAATCAACGGCAATGGTTCCATTTTCTGACGATCCGACATTGAACCTTACATTGAATTTTTTGACTTCAGCTGCTTTTTCAGCTGCTGCTTTTTCAGCTGCTGCTTTCTCAGCTGCTGCCTGATCTGCTGCTGCTTTCTCAGCTGCTGCCTGATCTGCTGCCGCTTTCTCAGCTGCTGCCTGATCTGCTGCCGCTTTGTCCGCTGCTGCCTGATCAGCTGCCGCTTTGTCCGCTGCTGCTTTTTCAGCTGCAGGATCAGCTATTACTGGTGTTGCCACTGCTGGTGGTGTTTCCACTGCTGGTGGTGTTTCCACTGCTGGTGGTGTTTCCACTGCTGGTGGTGTTTCCACTGCTGGTGTTTCCACTGCTGGTGTTTCCACTGCTGGTGTTTCAGTCATTGCTTGATCCGGTTCCATTGCATAAGCGACAATTGCATCTACTCCTGACATTTGAAACAACATCATAAAAGCCAAGAACATTGCCATTATCCGTCTAAACTTATTAAACATAAATACCTCCTTCCATATAATTTTTTGAATGCATTTTTCTTACCATTTACTACCTCTCTACTTTAGATTTTTCTTCTCCAGTTATGTTGACTCAAACATTTTAAACATGTCTATTCCCTCCTTTCAATTAAAAACCATTTTTGCATTCGTCTCATCATTTCTTCATCCCTCCTTCTACTTAATTTACTTTTATTATTTCAATAGTTTTTCCCCTTATTATATAAAGACTGTTTTATGAAACAAAACAGGTCAATTTATATATATATTTATAATTTCTTTTCATGAAATGAATGAGCTTTAAATTAAATTTATTTCAAAAATTAAATTTAACGCAATTTTTAAATTTAATAAGTCTTGAGATTTTTAGTAAATAAGCTATAATTAATCATGTAACTTATTTATTAAATACGTATTTTAGAGGATAACTATTATGAAACAATTTAGACCTTATAAACTTTTCCAAAGTATAACAATGCTTTTTTTTGCAATATTATGCTTTAGCCTTGCTCTATATATCAGTCATCTTAATCTACCAAAAGCTCAAAATGTTTATCTGACTTTTCTATTTATTTGTATATTAATCGTGTTTATTATCAATTTTATTTGTATTCTTCTAGATCTATCATTATTTCAAAAAATGAGCCTCGATTATTTTGATGTAAACAAAATAGCCTATTTAGACCAATTAACCGGCAAATCAAATCGTTTTAGCTTCGATTTATTATTGAAAGATTTTGCAACGGTTGATGAACTTCCTGAAATTGGATGCATTTCATTTTCTCTCATCAATTTACCATCAATTAATGAGACCAAAGGGTATCAGCAGGGAGATGAAATCATACGGGATTTTGCAGAAATGCTTAATGAAGTCAGCGATAATTTTGGAATTTTCGGAAGAAACAGTGGTAATGAGTTTATTGTTGTCATAAGAAAATGCAATCTTGAAAAAATCGATGCCTTACTAAAAGAATTAAATATACAAGTATATGGACATAATACACTTTTAAACTATCAGGGGATCAATTATCGTTATGGTTATGTTTTAAATTGTGAAGAACATTATGGTACTATCTCACAGATTATTTCCTCATCTATACAAAAAATGCAAAATAATAAGGATTGTCAGTAGCATTAATCAGTTTATTTAAAATTTTCTAGTATAAATAGAGAGGGGATTCTATGGCAGAGTATGATTTTAACTATATCGCACTGTTAGTAAAAAAGGCACAATTCAATGATAGTGATGCTTTTGCAGAACTATATTCGCTCACATATAAAAGTCAATACATTTACGCATGCAATTATTTAAAGGATAAAGACCTTGCGCAGGATGCCCTTCAAGAAATTTATATACTTGTGCTGAAAAACATCCACACTTTAAAGGAGCCCCAGGTTTTTATTTCATGGTTGAAACAAATATCTTTTCGTGTTTGCTATGATATGAATCACAGCAAACAAACGATTGAAGCCAAAGAAGGCGCAAGTGACGAAGAACTGGCATATGTTTATGACGAACATATTGACAATAATCCTGAGGCTAAGATTATGATGACATCAAAGCAGATGAAAATTCAAAATGCGATAAAAAAATTACCGACAATGGAGCGAGATGCTTTACTTTTAAAATTTGTTTCAAATATGAAGCAGGAGGAAATCGCCAGATATATGGGATGTAGTTTAAGCTCGGTGAAACGATATTTATCTAAAGGCAGGAAACATTTATATAATATTCAGCTTGAGGAGGAGACAAATGAGCTTCAATACTAAAAAATCAAACGAACAATTGCCTGATATACCCATAGATCAAGCTGAAAAAACCCTGGAAAATGTTTTTAATGCATGCAACAAAGAACCCAATAAAACGCCTCTCACTTTGCTGATGGTCGAACATAAAAACATTATGCGTTTTCATCGCGCAATCATATCACTATGTGTTATTGGTCTTGTTTTTTTGATAATTTGTCCGCTTTTATTTATACGGCCTCAATTTAGTTTAAATTCGCAATCGATCAATCAAGATATGATCACTATGAATATTGAAGTTTCAAAGATTATGAAGCCGGTTTCTATTGATGTAACCATGAATAATAAACCTTTGCCCATCAAGAAAATATCTGATTCTTTATATTTAGTGGAGATAACCGACAATGGCGAATTGGAAGTTATTGTCACTGGTTTTAATTATCAGCAAAGCTTAAAAACATCAACAATCACCAACTTGAAATAGTTATTTAAACAATGATACCCTTTATGAAAGGACGGATTAATTTATGTACAAAATGCATTTGTACAAAATTTATATAGCAAGCATTCTATTGCTTGCATTATTAATGACTTCATGTACTAACTCTAGCAATACTGTATCGACCGTTAATTCGTCCGGGACTCGAGAAAATTCTCCAGTTGTAAGAAAACCGACAGCAGATGGCCTTACCACCTATGGTTCAGGTGACGTAGTAATTGATGCTTCTCATATAGATCAAGGCTATGTGCTTATCAATTATGAGGGTTCAAATCCAAATGTAAAATTGCAAATCACGGATCCAACTGGTATTCTTTATACATATAATTTACATAGCAGTGGATATGAAACCTTCCCGTTAACTGGAGGAAATGGTAATTACCAAATTGTTATTTTTGAAAACGTAAGTGGCGATCAATACGCCACAGCTTTTTCTCAATCCATTGACGTAAGTATCTTAAATGAGTATGATCCATATCTTTACCCTAATGAATATGTAAATTTTAATTCTGATTCTAAAACAGTTGCCAAAGCTAGCGAACTAGCTGCTGGTTCAAAAACTGATTTAGAGGTCGTGACAAATGTCTATAATTATGTAATCAAGAATATCAAATATGACAATAGTAAAGCTACTTCAGTAAAAAGTGGTTATCTTCCAGTCGTTGATGAAATATTGGCAAGCGGTACTGGCATTTGTTTTGATTATGCTGCAGTAATGGCGACCATGCTGCGCTCTCAGGATATCCCCACACGTCTTGAAGTTGGTTATGCTGGAACCGCCTACCATGCCTGGGTCAGTGTCCATTTGGATGATTTGGGTTGGGTGAATGGCATTATAGAATTTGACGGAACGCAATGGAAGCTTATGGATCCAACCTTTGCTTCCAATAACTCTGAAAGTGCGTTAAAAGATTTTATTGGAGATGGCAGTAAATACCAAACAAAATATATTTATTAACTTCGTAAATAGTTCTATCCAAAAGGAGGATTTAATATTGACCACTCATCAACGAAAACCACTGACAAATAACGAAATTTATACTTTTTGCGAACAAATGGGGATGATTCTCAAAGCAGGTATTTCTTCGATAGAAGGCATTTCAATTATGCTTGAAGATGCCAGTGAAGGCGAAGGAAAAAACATCCTCGATGAAATCTACACCCAGCTCGATTTAACTGGTAGTTTGTATTCAGCTTTGGCTTCCACCCATGTGTTTCCCAAATACGTGTTGGATATGATAAATCTTGGTGAAACATCTGGAAAGTTAGACGAAGTAATGGATTCTCTTGCTCTTTATTACCAACGGGAAGAAAATATTTCTTTGGGAATAAAAAATGCCATCATGTATCCCTTGATTATGATTGGAATGATGATTTTAGTCATTTCAGTATTAATTGTAAAAGTAATGCCGATTTTTAATCAGGTTTTTATTCAATTAGGCAGTGAAATGACTGGATTTTCCAGAGGTGTTTTAGATTTCGGTACTACACTAAGCCGTTATTCGGCTATATTTGTAATTCTGATTGCTTTACTTTTAATTTTGGGCTTATATTTCAATAAATCCAATAGCGGTAGAGAGAAATTAAAACATTTCGGCTCAAAGTTCTTTTTAACCAAAAATTTGTATGAAAAAATAGCATTAGGGCGATTTACAAATGGTCTGGCGATGACTTTAAGTAGCGGCTTAGATACGGACCAAAGTATTGAACTGGTTTCTCAATTGGCCGATCATCCCGAGCTTCTTGAAAAAATAGCGCATTGTCAAAACTATATTTCAGAAGGCGAAAGTTTTTCTGACGCTTTAAGTAAATCACATATTTTTTCCGGTGTATATTCTCGAATGCTATCAATTGGGTATAAATCTGGAGTCATGGATGAAGCAATGCAAAAAATAGCAAACCAATATAATGATGATGTTGATACTTCAGTCGGTCATTTATTATCGATTTTAGAACCAACCTTAGTTGCTATTTTATCGATCATTGTTGGTATGATTTTACTTTCAGTCATGCTACCACTCTTGGGAATCATGTCAACGATAGGATAAAATAACAAGGGAGAAATAAAATGAACCGATTTCATAAACAAAGAATATCACTTTCATCATTACAGGGATTATTCCTTCCGCTTGTTATTTTTGCAAGTCTATTCTTCATTTTTAATTATGGTATTTCTTCTATTTCTCAAACATCAACAACAGAAGAAATGCAAAGCCTTGAAACTGCAATTAACCATGCCATTGTACATTGTTATTCAACTGAAGGCACATATCCAGAAAATTTGGATTACATAATCGAACATTATGGCATCACTTATGATAAAACAAAGTTTTTGGTCGACTACAAGCCATTTGCTTCTAATATTATGCCAGAAGTTACAGTCATCTATTTGGAGGATCAATCATGAATTTTAATAAGCCAAAAACACATGTGATTGACTATTTCTTCATCTTATCACTTTTTTGTGTTTTTGCCGCATCTGCTTTGGTCGTTGTCCTTATCGGCGTGAATGTTTATAAATCTACGGTTACGAATATGAACGAAAACTACACGAGCAGAACATCCTTGACTTATGTATTGGAAAAAGTTCGTCAAAATGATGGTACCGGAAATATTTCTGTTGGTGATATACAAGGACAGTCTGCAATTATTATAGAAAAAATTTATGATAACGTTCCGTATTGTACATATATTTACGCTTACGATGGCGAATTAAAAGAATTATTTATTAAAAAAGATCAGCTTTTCTCCCCTGGTGAGGGTGAATCGATTATGGGAGTTAAAAACTTTACTATATCGAAAGTTGGTGAAAATTTAATAAAGCTTGAAACCACCAGTAATGAAGGTACGAAACTTGATACTTTTATAAACTTACAAAGCACAAATTGACCTTATCTGAAAGGGCGTGTACTATGTTAAAACAACAATCATCAAAATATAGTCTTTTTCTTCTTGAATTGATTATTGTAATCTTCTTCTTTGCCATTTCAAGTTCAGTTTGTGTACAACTTTATGCAAAAGCTCATGTATTGAGCACTTCAACCAGAGAATTAAACATCGCTATTACTAAAGCTGAAGGAGCAGCTGAAATAATTAAAAGTGATCCGATCCATCCAGAAACTGCACTCAGTGCGGCATTTTCAGAAGCTAGTCTGAATGGTCAATCTATACAACTCGGATTTAATGAGAATTGGGAGGTTTGTTCGTTAAGTAATGCATATTATTTAATGCAAATTGACTGGGAACATAAGGATCAAATGCTTATAGCAACTGTTCAGATTGATAAAGAATCACTTTTGCACGATTCAGATGAAGTTGAAATCTATAAACTTGACGTCATAAAGCATATTCAAAACAAAATTAATTAGGAGTTTTTAGTTATGAATAAAAAAGGTCAGAATATTTTGAATATAGGTACTTCTTCTTTATTAGTAATATTTATTGTTCTTTGTCTTGTTACTTTTGCTACTCTTTCTGTGGTGAGTGCACATGCAGATTACAAGTTAAGTCAAACTTTGGATGACCGAACCAAGAACTATTATCTAGCTTCCAACCAAGCAGAAAATACTTTAAATACAATTGATAATCGCCTACTATTTATTTACCACAACAGCTCCTCAGAATTAGATTATTTCAATAAGTGTCAAGCGCAATTAAAACAGACTGGGGATGAATTTAATTATAATCCCGTAAACAGAAGCATTTCCTATACCCAGGTGATTTCATCAAATCTGGTTCTTACTGTTTCCCTTGATGTTATCTACCCCAATTCTGAGAATAATCGTTTTTATAAACTAACCAGCTGGCAGGAATCAAATACCGCCTCTTGGCAACCTGATAATTCTCTTAATTTAATGCAAATCGACTGAGAATACATTAATAAATTTTGTTAATTTCTATATATGTGTGTATCAGCAAGCAAAACATTGAGTTTATTATATTTGCCCTAATTATAGAACATGGAGATGAAGATGGATGTTATAACAATATTAAAAGAAGCTACTGACCTTTGTGCAACCGATATATTTATTGTTGCTGGTCTTCCACTTTCCTATAAAATAAATGGTGTCATTCAAGAAAAAGATCAAGATAAACTTTTTCCTCCTCAAACTGAAGAACTCGTTCGTGGAATTTATGAACTAGCCAATCAACGTGACTTTTCCGAATTTTCTAATAAAGGGGACGATGATTTTTCTTTTTCAATTAAAGGTATTTCCCGCTTTCGAGTCAGCACTTATAAACAACGTGGTTCCTATGCTGCTGTAGTTCGAGTAATTGCCTTTTTTTTGCCCAAACCCGAGGACTTGGGTATTCCTGATGCCGTTATTAATTTAACGTATTTCAATAAAGGTATGATCTTGGTTACAGGCCCTGCGGGAAGCGGTAAATCTACAACGCTTGCCTGTATGATTGACCATATTAACTCCGAACGTCGCAGCCATATCATTACCCTGGAAGATCCATTAGAACATCTCCATATGCACAAAAAAAGCATTGTCAGTCAACGGGAAATTTGTACAGATACCCAAAATTATGTAACAGCCTTAAGAGCCTCTTTGCGGCAAAGTCCTGATGTTATTTTGTTGGGTGAAATGCGCGATTATGAAACAATCAATGTAGCCATGACTGCTGCAGAAACGGGACATTTAATTATTTCAATGCTTCATACCATCGGAGCTGCAAACACCATTGATCGCGTTATTGATGTATTCCCCCCCAATCAACAAAACCAAATTGCCATGCAGCTTTCTATGGTGTTGGATGCCGTAGTGTCTCAGCAGCTTGTTCCAAATATTGAAGGAAAGCAGATACCTGTTTTCGAAATAATGACAGTAACACCTGCCATCCGAAATATGATCCGTGATGGGAAAGTGCATCAGATTGATGGTATGGTTTATTCATCTTCAGGAGAAAACACAATTTCTATGGATTCCAGTCTTCTTAAGTTATTTAAGCAAGGCTCGATAACTGAAAAAACAGCGTTGCATTATGCTACTAATCCTGAGATGTTAGCAAAAAAATTGAAATAGTTAGCGCTAATAGAAAAAACCAAAAAGTGGCTGATACTGCCACTTTTTGGTTTTTTTATTAACGACAATTTTTATATAATATAAAAATTGTCTAATGCCTGCATTTTTCTCTCTACAATATCTTCAAATCGCTCGTTGTATGTCTTGACATCTTTCACGGTAAAGACCTTCTGGATTTTATCTGTTTCTAGATCATAAAGGTTACCCGTCGCCCCAGCACCGATCCCGATGGTTGTCTGGCACTCGGCCATCATCAGAATATTATAGATCCCTTCATATCCCGGTTTGGCATACCCGATGTTTTCACTGTTGTCTCTGGTATATTTTAAACGGTATAAGTAATAAGGTTCAAAATTCTCACTGTTAAGCCGCTTCTTCACCGCCTGATAGAATTCTTCCCCATATCCCTCTTTTACCACAATTCCATTTTGATCTTTTATTCTAGAACCTTTTTTAATCGATAAATTATGGATGGTGATATTTTGGGGGTTCAAGGCAATGACCGCTTCAAGTGATCTAAAAAAGTCAGCGGGCGTTTCATTTCCCAACCCCACAATCAGATCCATATTCAATGTTTTAAATCCAATTGATTTGATCATGGCTACTTGTTTTTTTATCAGTCCCTCTTCCCAAGGTCTCCCCACGCTTATTAAGGTCTCGTGATTCATGGATTGGGGATTCAGACAAATACGATCCACACCGTGAGCTTTGGCTATATCAAGTTTTTCACGGTTAATCGTCTCAGGGCGTCCGGCTTCTAATGTATATTCCCTGATGCTGGACAGGTCAAAAGATTTCTCCAGTGCTGACATCAAAACATCTAGCTGATTGGCACTTAATACTGTCGGTGTGCCACCACCGATATATAAGGTATCAATACTCAAATTCAGGGTCTCGAAAAGCTCGCCAGTCCGACGAACTTCAACTAGAAGATGCTCGAAGTATGTTTGCAGATTATCACCATTTTTATCGACAATGGTCGAGACAAAAGAGCAATAATCACATTTTGAAGGGCAAAGTGGAATACCCACATAGATGCTGATACGACGCTGATTTAGATCATTAAGCTCATCCAAAATAAAACCCGCTTGTTTTTTGGCAATATTTATCAATAAGTCCGTGCGGTCATTACTTACTCGGTAATACGTTCTAAACAGATCTCTGATTTTTGAAAGTTCCCAACCTTGCTTTAAATATTTCTGGACCATTTTAACTGGTTTAATTCCGGTTAAAATGCCCCATTCCAGCTGTTTGTCGAAGTATTCACATAAAAAATCATAAAGAAACCCCTTGTAAATACTATTATCAAGAGGATCATTTATCATATTGAATTGAAAAGAACGAACGAGCTCTTTTCCATTATTCCAGTTTAAATGCAGAACCACACGATTGTCTTCATTCCTTTGTGACAAGACCCCATCGGCTTCTCCGTCGAGGACATTTTTAACCCCGGGGTCAAAAGCCTGGTATAATTCATGAAAATAATATTCCAACTCCGGGCGCTGTAAATCAAAACGAAGTATTCTCATTGACTTGCTCCTAGAAACGCCCCTTTAAGAACGGATTATTCATTTTTTCATACCCAATGGTGGTATTATCACCGTGCCCAGGCAGAACCTTCATGGAATCATCTAAAATAAATAATTTTGCGGTTATTCCGCTTAAAAGCTCATTTAAATCGCCATCGGCAAAATCAGTTCGTCCAATTGAGGTATTAAACAGAGTATCTCCTGAGAAGAGAACATCCCCTGCCAAAAGACAGACTCCTCCCTTTGAATGACCAGGTGTGTGGATAACGCGAATACTGATATCTCCCAACATAATCGGTTCGTCTTCTTTTAAAAACCCATCAGCTGGTTCCAATTCCATCGACATTCCGGCCAATACCGAAAGATTACGTCGGGACTCACCAAGGCAATCAGCGTCATTTTCGTGAATCAACACCTTGGCATCGGTTAATTGTTTTATCTGAGCAACACCACCGAGATGGTCAAAATGGCCATGGGTCAGCAAAATATATTTTACATTTAATTTGTTCTCTTTAATTATATCGATAATCCGCTGATCTTCAAATCCGGGATCGATCACTGCAGCTTCCAGCGATTTTTCATCCCAAATCACATAGCAATTAGTTCCCATCTGTCCCAGGGATTTTTTTATTACTTCCATATACGCTCCCTAAATGTTTTAAAAATTTTTTTCACTATCTAATAATAAGGTTACTGGTCCATCATTAATAATTAATACTTCCATTTCGGCCTGAAAAACACCAGTTTCGATTTTTTTTATGGGTTGTGCCTTTAATTTTTCGACAAAAATTTCGTATTTCTTTTCAGCTTCAGCCACTGGACCACTTCGGGTAAAACCAGGTCGTCGCCCTTTTCGACAATCGCCATAGAGGGTGAATTGAGAAACGAGGAGCAGTTCTCCTTCAACATCCAAAATTGATCGATTCATTTTTCCGTCGTCATCTTCAAATATTCTCAAATTAACCAGTTTGTTAATAATATAATCCATGTCTGCTTCTGTATCATCATCTTTGATGCCCAAAAGAACGTTGAGTCCATAACCGATTTTACCAACTGACTCGTCGTTGATTCTCACCTCTGATGAGGAAACCCGTTGAATAACTGCCCGCATTGCTTCTCCTTATACTCGGTAAATCTGGATGATTTCTTTGATTTTATTTAAATTCTTGATGAGTAAATTTAACTCCCGACGACTTTTAACTTCAAGGGTTGCCGAGAAGAAATCATACTCATTTTTTTCAGTTTTTGCATTGAGTGCCGTAACTGGAATTCCCATATCCAAAAATGTCTTCGAAATCTGAATAATGGTTCCCGGTGCTTCTCTGGCTTTGATGTGAATTTCTGCAGTAAAGGATCCGGTACTGTATTTGTTCCATTCAACTTCGACGATCCGATTGGGATCGGTCAGGTTTAAAACGTTGGAGCAATCGGCACGATGCACCGAGATTCCTCGACCTTTGGTAATATATCCAACTATTTTATCTCCCGGAACTGGGTTGCAGCATTTGGCAAAATGTACATCAATCTCGTTTTGACCAGCTACAATTACGGTGCTGCTGGTTTTTTTCGATTCTTTGGAAGGTTTTTTGAGAACAATTTCTTCTACTTCTTCAGGAAATTCCTTGGGAAAGAGCAGTCTCATTTTCTGGAAAACTGTTCCAATTTTAATGCCATTATAGCCAATCGCTGCATAAAAATCGTTAAGGGTCTTATAACTGCATTTTTCTGCCAGTAATTCCAGATTATTCAGATTCAGAAGGTTGGAATGCTGCAGACCCTCCCGTTTAATTTCACGCTCCAGGATGCTTCTTCCTTTTTGAATGTTTTCATCTTTTTCTTCTTTTTTGAAATACTGTTTAATCTTGTTCCGGGCATGAGGACTTTTAACAAAACTTAACCAATCACGACTGGGTCCATTAGAGTTTTTGGAGGTCATGACCTCGACAATATCCCCGCTTTTTAAGGGACTGTTAAGTGGGACTATTTTATTATTAACTCTGGCCCCCACACAATTGTTGCCAATATCGCTGTGAATCCGATAGGCGAAATCTAAAGGGCATGAGCCAGCCGGCAATGGAACCACGGCCCCTTTTGGAGAAAACACATAAACCTCTTCATTTAGCAGATCCACCTTGATTGTTTCAACCAGTTCCCCGGCATCTTCAGAGTCCCGCTGCAATTCCAACATTTGTCGGAGCCAGGACATCTGGACTTCATACTTGTTGTCCTTGGCATCCATTCGGCCTTCTTTATACTTCCAGTGGGCAGCAATCCCATACTCTGCAGTTTCATGCATTTCTCTGGTTCGTATCTGAATTTCAAAGGGCTCCCCTTTGGGACCCATAACGGTGGTATGAATCGATTGATAGAGATTGGGCTTGGGCATGGCAATATAATCTTTAAACCGTCCCGGAATCGGTGTCCATTGGGAATGAACGACACCCAGTACGCCATAACAATCTTTTAACGAATCAACGATTACCCGGACGGCAATTAAATCATAGATTTCATCAAAACTTCTATTCTGACTTTGCATTTTTCGGTAGATGCTGTAAAAATGTTTGGATCGACCGTAAATTTCTGCGTGGGTTCCGACTTTTTCAATTTCTCTGGACAGTACATCAATTACATCTGCAATATAAGCTTCCCGGGCACTTTTTTTAATTTTTATCTTCTGTACTAAATCATAATAGCCTTCTGGATCCAGATATTTTAAAGCTAAATCTTCCAATTCCCACTTAATCGTGGAAATCCCCAGTCGATTGGCCAGGGGTGCGTAAATATCCAGGGTCTCTTTAGCTTTTTCAACCTGTTTTGCTTCACGCATATATTCCAGGGTACGCATATTATGGAGTCTGTCAACCAGCTTAATCAGAATGACCCGAATATCTTTTGACATCGCCAAAATCATTTTTCGTAGATTCTCTGCCTGGCTTTCTTCTTTGGATTGAAAACCAATCCGACCGATTTTTGTGACACCTTCCACCAGATCGGCAATGTTCTCGTTAAACTCTTCTTTAATATAATCATAGGAATAGATCGTATCTTCTATTACATCATGTAAAATGGCAGCAACAATTGTTTCTGTATCCATTTGCATTTCAGCTAAAATGTATGCGACAGAAACCGGATGAATTACATAGTCCTCTCCAGAAAGACGTTTCTGATCCTTATGAGCTTCCCGAGCCAGGTCATAGGCCTTATAGATCATTTCTGTTTCAGCTTCTGGGTTATTTGCTTTTACCAGGTTTATTACATTGTCAATTTTTCCTCTTACTGCGTCATTATCCATATCGTTTCTGCCTTTTTAATTAATGAGTAGGGGTGTTTAGTAGGGGTAGGTCACAATTGAGTGAACAAAATAGTTTTTAAGTAAATCACGACCACCTAATTCAGTCAGTTCGATGAGAGTAATAATCCCCGATACCTCACCACCCAAATTTTCAATCAGTTTAGTAGCTGCTTTCAGGGTTCCGCCGGTGGCTAATAAATCATCCACGATAATAACCCGATCGCCAGGCTTAATGGCATTTCTTTGGATCTCTACAATATTTGATCCATATTCCAAATCGTAAGCTTCCGAAGTGATTTCACCCGGTAGTTTACCCGGTTTTCGAATCGGCACCAAACCTGCTCCAATTAAATAAGCCAGTGGCGTACCAAAGATGTAGCCCCTCGCTTCTGGTATAACCACTATGTTGGCATCAAGTGCTTTTGCAACCTTTGTCATTTCATCAATAACATATTGAAAGGCCTTGGGGTTTAAAATCAGGCTGTTAATGTCCTTAAAGCTAATGCCTTCTTTTGGAAAATCTTCATAAATACCAATATTCTCTTTTAGATCCATTTTAAATCTCCCTTATCAATCATTAATCATTTTTTCTAATTTTATCATTAGTTTCGTGTTTTGAATATCCTTTTTTTCCGTGGTAGCTATTATTTTAGAAAAAATCATCCCATCATTTATTCGGTAAGCAAGTAATCCTGCTTCTCTGAGTATTTCACAGGACATCAATAAGTGATAAGGTGAAGGCCATTGGCTAATTTCGGTGGTATTTTGCAGTGGCAAACCGGATTCAGCTGACTTTTTAAGCAACTGATAGATTGTTCTGATTATTTTCAATTCTACCTGTAAATCTTTAAAATTAACATCGTTTTTTGCTGTACTAATCACTTCTTTGGGATTATCTTCCTTTACAATCGTTCTGATCAGTCTCATCGCTAAATCAATTTGCCAAATGGGATTTTGTTTGATATCTTTGATCAACAGCTGCAAACTTTTTTTTCCACGAAATTCATTCATATCCAATCGAGCTAAGAGTTGAATGCCCGCATAATTTCCAGCGATCAGATCTGGACGATTTAAATAGAAAAATCCTAAATTAAATCCAACGCCACGGAAATCATTTTTTAATGCAACCCGCAGATGGTTATGTTCCTTTCCCATTGTTCCCATTGAGATGATTTTCGGCTCGTTTATGACAAATTGGACCCCCGGATTCCCAAGCCCGCAGGGTTCAATTTGATGCAGTTCTTCATACAAGTTCCAGTTAAGATCATCTTCTGTGATTTCGGCATCATAATAGATTTTTTTTACCAGATGCTGCTGCAGTTCCACAGATTTACCATAGTCGATAATTTTTTCTGACATGATTTCAATATTTTCTTCATTAATACTAAACCCAGCCGCCTGTTCATGCCCACCAAAACTAAGAAACAAATCACTGGCGGATTGTAATGCTTCAAAAATATTAAACCCTTCCACGCTTCTGCATGAAGCTTTACCCACACCGTTTTCAACACTGATAACAATCACCGGTTTGAAGTATTTATCCTGAATTCGGCTGGCGACGATCCCGATAACCCCGGAGTGCCAATTTTCTCCCACAATAATAAGAATATCTTCTTCATCAAGTTTTTGGGACTCAACTTTTTCAAGGGCACTTTCCAGAATATGGGCTTCCAATTCCTGACGTTTCCGATTTTCTTCACTCAAAAATTTTGCTAGATTTGTGATTCTTTCATGATTCTCACTGGTCAGTAATTCGACAATCTGGTTTGCTTCGCCCAAGCGACCGGCCGCATTTATCTTGGGCCCCAAGACAAAGCCAAAATGCCAAGCTTTCAGCTCTGATAATTCACTTACCGCGATTAACGCGCGGATCCCCAGATTTTTGGGGCATTGATTTAAATAATTTAGTCCTAATGAAACAAAACAGCGGTTTTCATCCTGAAGTGGTACCAGATCCGCTACTGTTGCCAAAGCCACACATTCAATAGACTCCTGAAAATCAATCGCAGTTTCTGTTGCCAGACATAAAGCCTGTAGTAGTTTAAATGCCACTCCTGCTCCACATAGTTCTTTAAACGGATAGGCCGTATCTGGCAGTTTGGGATTGATGATGCCGAATGCATTGGGCAAGGTACCATGGCATTCATGATGATCGGTAACAATGACATCCAGGTTATGGGCGTTGCAAAACTCGACCTGTTCATTGGCCGAAATGCCATTATCAATCGTAATTAGTAATGAAACACCTGAAGCAATTATTTCCTCAAGCGGCGTTTGATGAAGTCCATAACCGGTAATCAAGCGATTGGGAATAAAGTAAGAAACATTGAACCCATTACTTTTCATATACTTAAATAAGATTGAAGTCCCAATTGTTCCATCCGCATCATAATCTCCATAGAGGCAAATCGTCTCATTGCGTTCTTTAGCTTGAAGAATCCGATTGACGGCCTTTTCCATATCTTCAAATAAGAAGGGGTCATGCAGGTCTGACATAGTTGGACTAAGAAACCGTTCGGTTTCTTCTATTGATGAGCAACCCCGATTAATCAGAATTTCAACTACAAATGGACTCAATCCGAATTTTTCTTTTAATTCGTTCTTAAAAACCGCTTCATTTTGATTCAATTGCATGGGTGAACGCTGGTGACGTCGCATCCAGTTTGTTTTGATTGCCATATCTTATACCCCTATTGTGCTATTCATTGTAATAAAATCTAATCGATGCGTTCTTATTTAAAAAGCGTCAGAGTTTATCCCTCTGACGCTCGGTAAAATCAAATAATTTTTGATTATTTTATGCATTTGCACTGACTTGTTTTTTGTGTTGGTATTCCTTAATGACGTACCATAAAGCACTGGCATTGAAAATTGAAGAGTACGTTCCACAAATGATTCCCACCATTAATGGCAATGCAAAATCCTTAATTGCCGGCACGCCAAAGATATAGAGCGCGGTTATCGCAATAAAGGTTGTCATCGATGTGTTAATACTTCGTCCAATGGTCTGGGTAACACTGGTATCCACCAAATCTACATAAGCATATCTTCCAAATTTAGGACGATTCTCACGAATACGGTCAAAAACAACCACTGTGTCCATGATTGAGTACCCTAGAATTGTCAAAATGGCCGCAATAAATGGTGAGTTTACCTGAATCTGGAAAACCGAATAGACACCCAATACCACAATTAAATCGTGGATCAAAGCAAAAATAGCGGTGAGCCCAAATAAAAATTCAAACCGAAACCAAATATAAATCAACATTAAGACTACCGCAACGGTTACTGCCAAAATAGATTTAGTCGCCATTTCCGCTCCAATAGAAGCGTTTACCGAATCCACAGATAATAAGTTCGTATCCTGTAAGTTATACTTTTCTTTAAAACCTGCAAACAATTCCTGACTTTCTTCTTTTGTCAAACTTTCTTTTGTGGTAATAATAATTTGCGTTTTAGCATCGCCGGCATATGTAATATCCGCTTCTGCGTCAAATTTATCAACAATGGCTCGGGCATCTGCATTTTCAAAGGTTGTATTGAGTTCCATGGTGACAATGGTTCCACCGACAAAGTCAATCCCAAAATTCAACCCCTGGATTATTAGAGAGCCTAAACTGATCGTAATTAGTACCAAAGAGATGGCAAACCAAATTTTACATTTTTCTGCAACTGGTATTCTTTTCATTTTTTCCACCTCCCTATATTCCGTAAAAGGCATTACTGTTAAATAAGCCTGTTTTTACTAATAATTTAACAAGTTTTTTTGTTATGACAACTGCCGTAAACATACTCACGACAATCCCTAAAATCAACGTAACTGCAAAACCCTGGACGCTTCCTGTCCCCATAAAGAAAAGTACGAAACCAGCTATCAAGGTTGTAACATTTGAATCTAAAATAGTCCCAAAAGCTTTTGAAAAACCATTATCGATGGCCGTCATCAGGGATTTTCCCAACCTGGCTTCTTCTCTTATTCGCGAGAAAATAATAACATTGGCATCAACTGCCACCCCAACTGTTAGAATGAGCCCGGCAATCCCCGGCAAGGTCAGCGTGACATTCATCACCGACATAACCGTTAAAACAATCATAATAAAAATAATCAGTGCCAGATCAGCCAGGAAGCCCAAGCCCCGATACATAACTAGCATAAAGATAAGTACCAGACCGATCCCAATAATACCGGCATAAATACTATCATTTAACGAATCTTGTCCCAAAGTAGGTCCAATGGTCCGAATTTCAACCGGTGTCAGTTTTACCGGAAGTGCTCCCCCACGAATCAATGATGCCAGATTACCGGCTTCGGTAATATCAGCCATTCCTTCAATGACGGCTTCACCATTAGTAATAGCAACATTTACCGTTGGTGACGAGATCACTTCGTCATCCAGTTTAATCTGAATAACCTGACCAATATATTTTTGGGTTGCATCAGCAAAAAGCTTCGTACCTTCTTCATTGAATTTTAAGGTAACTACCGCACTTTCAATTCCCGAGTTATCTTTCTGCATAACACCCTTAGAATCGGTGACGTCTTTCCCAGTTAAGATTACTGATCCATCTGGCGCTAAAAACTCTAGCTGAGCTGTTTTACCAATGAGATCTAATGCTTCATTCTGATCCGTTACCGATGGAATGGAAACACGGATCCGATTATCACCTTGCTTGATGATCGTCGGTTCTGAAACACCAATGGAGTCAATCCGTTGGCGGATGGTTAAAATAGCTGAATCTATTTTTTCAGAAGTAACCGCATCACCATCAGTGCTTTCTGCTTCGAGCACCACATTAACCCCACCTGTTAAATCCAAACCATAATTAATATTTTTGCTGATATTTCCGATGTCGTAAACTCCAATTGTCACGCCAAAAAACAAAACGTAACCAGTAGCAATAATAAGTGCAATTACAAGGATAAACTCAGCGACGCTTTTTTTGTCAACTTTTCGTTCGTTCATTTGCTTTCCTCCTTTGTCCATTTAATATTTATTTCATAAAAGATGCTGCTGATTTGATCCGAGTCAATACCTCATCTTTTCCCAGAACATCCATGATTAATGTTAGATCGGGACCGTGCATTTCCCCGGTAATCATAATCCGACTGGGCATGTAAAGCAGTTTCCCTTTAATTTTCTCTTCTTTTTGAATTTCTTTTAAGATTGCTTTTCCTCTGTTCGCATCAAGGGTTTCTGATGCTTCGATTTTTGTGACGATTGCCTCAAACAGCCGCTTGGATGATTCTTCTTGCAACAATGCCAGAGCTTCCGGATCAGTAATAACAATATCGCTGTTTAGAATAACTTCCAACTCCTGGGGTGCCTGGGCGAAATATTCAATACGCTCTCGTAACAGTTCAGCTATTTTAATTAACCAATCTTGTTTATCGTGTACTTCATTTGATCCCAGTAACCCTGCTTGCACTAAAAATGGAGTTAAATGATTAACCAGTCTGTCGATTGGCAATTCTTTGATATAATGAGCATTCATCCAGTTTAACTTGGCTCGGTCAAAAACGGCACCTGATTTATTGACTCTGGAAAGATCAAATGCGTCGATCAGTTCTGCCATTGAAAATATTTCTTGTTCCGTCTCGGGACTCCAGCCCAAAAGGGCTAAGAAGTTTACCAATGCTTCGGGCAGGTATCCTTTAGCCAGGAAATCCCCCACTGACACGTCACCTTGACGTTTACTGAGTTTTTTTCGATCATCATTTAGAATATTTGGCAGATGCACAAAATACGGTGGATCCCAACCAAAACACTCATACAAATAAACATGTTTTGGCGTCGAAGGCAGCCATTCTTCGCCCCGAATAACATGAGTGATCTCCATTAAGTGATCATCAACCACCACCGCCATGTGATAAGTGGGGAAACCATCAGCCTTTAGCAATACCTGATCATCCAGATCGTCGGTATTCATTTCGATCACCCCTCTAACCAGATCGTCAAAGCGAATCACATGATTTTTCGGGAATTTTAATCGGATCGTATAGGGTAATCCTGCTTCAAGATTCTTTTTTATTTCATCCTTCGTCAGTTCCCGGCATTTACCATCATAGCGAGGTGTTTCCCCCTTTTCTTTTTGAGCATTTCGAACTTCTTCCAATCGCTCTTTTGAACAAAAACAATAATAAGCCTGTCCCATTTCCAGTAGAATATCAATATATTTTTTATAAATATTCAGTCGCTCCGATTGGATATAAGGGCCATGCGCGCCTGCTTGTGTTATTGTACCATTTATTTTTTGCAAACCTTCATCTGGAATCACACCAGTCAGATTAAGTGCATCAAGCAAATTTTCCACGGCTCCTGCTTCAAGCCGTGTCTGATCGGTATCTTCAAGGCGCAGCAAAAATTCGCCACCCATTTTTTTTGCATATAAATAATTATATAGCGCTGTCCGTAAGCTTCCAACATGAACATTTCCCGTTGGGCTCGGTGCAAAGCGATCTCGTACCATTTATGCCTCCATGTTTAATTTAGTTAAATATTAAAAGTTCTCTAACTTGGTTATTATAACATCTATTAGTCAATTAATCATTCTTTAATTTATTTTTTTTGATTAACTGCGCATTCTGCATCAGAACATTTTTTCCTCGCCAGCCACTAGCGGTTTTTCCAAACTGAATTTTAAATGATTTATTCGACAGTTTCAAGATTTCATCAATCGGCGGATTGGCAGTTTCAGCGTTGATCCAAAAAGACTCTTCACTTGTTTCCGGCAAATTCTGATTATAGGGACATACCTGCTGACAGATATCACAGCCATAAAGATAGGTGGTAATCCGCGACTCTTCTTCCGGTAACAGCACTTTCTTTTGCGTTAGATAGGAAATACACTTAGATGGATTCAAACTAAAGCCTTCTCCGAGCGCGCCATTGGGACAGGCATCAAGGCAGCGTCGACATTTTTTACAGCTATTTTCAATGGGAGCTAACGGCGCAAATAAAATTTCGCTGTCCACAAGAATTTGGCCAATAAAGAAAAAAGAGCCGAGTTTATCATTGATAAGACAGTTGTTTTTTCCGAAAAATCCCAGACCAGCTCGGTAAGCCGATCCCCGATCGACCAATGGGCTATTATCAACAAAAAGCTTGTAATTTATTAAAGGCTTTTGATTTTTTACTTGTTCAGAGTTGATCGCATTCATTAATTGATTCATCCGAAACTTTACAACCTGATGATAATCCGCCCCCCAGGAAACCGACGCCAGCTTGCCTCTTACCTTTTTGTCATCAGGTATTTCTAATTTTTGATAATTACTAATTCCAATGGCAATTCCGGCTTTGGCAGGAGGAAACTGCTTTTGATAATTAATCCGTTCCTGGGGTGGTCCGCCTTCGAAACCAGTTGAAAACCCAGCTTCATCACGTTTGATTAAATATGGCAGACACTCTGTCAGGGGTTCAGTCGAAAAAAAACCAATCAGGTCAATGCCGATTTGTTCCGCCAGCTTCCGGATTTTTTCTTCAGTCATATTTCCCCTTTCCGAATACCATGAAACAGCAAAAAGCTTCCCTATTCAGGAAGCTTGCTTTTAATTTATTATAATACTCTCTCGATGTGTTCCCAAACTTCTTCTTTCCCGAGTTTCGTTTCAGCAGAAAACAGAATCACTTCACGGTCACTTCTTAGATTTAAGGCTCTGGCAATATGACTAATTGATTTTTTCTGATTTGTTTTCGAAATCTTGTCGGCTTTCGTGCCAATAATCATCGGATTCAAGCCATAGTGTACCAACCATTCATACATCAACAGATCATCTTCCGAAGGATCATGTCGAGAGTCAATCAGTTGAAAAATCATCACAACATTTTCACGATTTCTGAGATACTTCTCAATCATTTTTCCCCATTTTTCCCGCTCTGTTTTCGATGCCTTAGCATATCCATAGCCGGGCATATCGACAAAATGAAATAGTTCATTGATCCGATAAAAATTCATCGTTTGAGTTTTTCCCGGTTGGGAACTGGTTCGTGCCAGACTTCGACGTTCAATCAAGGTATTGACAAAAGTTGATTTCCCAACGTTTGAACGCCCCAGCAAGACTATTTCAGGCAGATTGTCATCAGGATACTGAGCTTCCGCCACCGCACTGATAACAATCTCCGCTTTTGTTACTTTCATTTAACTATCTCCATTTTCTGAGAGTTTGGTCACTGACTCTATTGTAGTTGCTTAAAGACAATCTCTGTGACCTCGCTCATTTTTGAAACAGACTGAATATGTAAAGCCTCCAATACAACACTTGGAACATCTTCCAGGTCTTTTTCATTTTCTTTTGGCAAAATAATTTCTTTAATACCGGCGCGATGAGCAGCTGTTAGTTTTTCACGAAGTCCGCCAATTGGCAAAACTCGACCACTTAAGGTTATTTCCCCGGTCATGGCCAGGTTTTGAGGAACCGGGACATTGGTAAGTGATGAAATAAGCGCCGTTGTGACAGTAATCCCTGCTGAAGGGCCATCTTTAGGTACTGCCCCTTCAGGCACATGTAAATGGATATCTTTCTTTGAGTAAAAATCAGATTCGATCCCCAGCACGCTTGCCTGAGAGCGAATGTAACTGATTCCAGCTCGCACTGACTCTTTCATGACATCACCCAACTGGCCGGTGATTTCAATTTTTCCAGTTCCATCAACAACAATCACTTCGATTTGCAGGGTATCGCCCCCAACCGGTGTCCAGGCCAGACCATTGACCAGACCCACTTCCTTTTTATCTCCCACGGTATCAAAGGAATAGCGATGTTTTCCGAGGAATTTTTCCAGATTTTTCTGGGTAATGCTAATGCTTTTTTTCTTATTTTCAACAATTTCTTTGGCCGCTACCCGGCAAATTTGAGCAATTTTTCGTTCCAGTTCTCGCACACCGGATTCTCTGGTATAATACTCGATGGTATTTTTTATCACCGCTTCACTGAACTTACAGGTTGATTTTTTGAGCCCATGGATTTCCAATTGCTTGGGAATCAGGTAACGTTGAGCAATTTCAACCTTTTCACTTTCAACATAGCCGTTAACATCAATGATTTCCATTCGATCTAGCAACGGTCTTGGAATTGTCGACAACGAGTTAGCAGTGGTTAAAAACAATACCTGAGATAAATCAAATGGCAGTTCCAAATAGTGATCCGTAAAGGTATTATTCTGTTCAGGATCTAAAACTTCCAGCAGTGCTGAGGCCGGATCGCCATTAAAATCTTGGCCTAATTTATCAATTTCATCCAACAAAAATAGTGGGTTTCTGGTTCCGCATTTTTTAATGTTGTAAATAATCCGTCCTGGGATCGCCCCAATATAGGTGCGGCGATGCCCTCTGATCTCGGCTTCATCGCGCATTCCACCCAAAGACATTCTCACATATTTACGATTCAAGGCTCGGGCGATGGATTTTGCAATGGATGTTTTACCAACCCCCGGAGGTCCAACTAGACAAATTATGGGTGATTTCAAACTTTTTGAAAGTTGCAAAACCGAAATGTACTCGAGAATACGTTCCTTTACCTTCTTTAATGCATAATGATCTTCATCTAATATTTTTCTGGCTACTGAAACATCGATGGTTTCTTCGGTCAAGGTATTCCAGGGAAGATCTAATATCCATTCTACATAAGTCTGAATGAGGCCAGCTTCCGAAGAGCCCTGCGGGACTTTTACCAATCGATTGAGCTCTCCTGATACCTTGTCCCGAACTTCATCGGGCACATCCAGGGCTGCCAAACGTTCCCGGTAGACGTCCAGTTCATTTTGAACATCACCTTCACCCAATTCATTCTGAATAACTTTTATCTGTTCTCGTAGATAATATTCGCGCTGATGCTTGTACATCTCACTGCGAACTTTCTCGTCGATATTGTGTTCGATTTTAATCATTTCCACTTCTTCGACTAAGATTTCGTAGGTGAGCACTAAACGTTTATTCACATCGGTTTCCTGAATTAAACGTTGACTATCTTCCAAATCAAGGAACAAGTTTGCACCAATGATGTCGATCAGCTGATCAGGGTCTTCCAAAGAATCCATTGCTAGAATCAGATCGGTGGCAACTTTTCGTGTTACATTCATGTAATTAGCAAATGATTCGCGAATCATTCGTATTAATGTACGATTTTCTTTGGTGTCATAATAGACAGATCGGACCGGTTTAGTCGTTACTAAAAAGTATGGATCCAGACTTTCAAATTCAGCAATTTCACGTCTTTCCTGTACTTCTACTAAAACCCGGACAAGATTATCCGGCATTTTTAATAGCTGTTTGACCTTGACCTTACAACCAATATTATAGAAATCATCTGGAGTGATGTCTTCCTTAATCACTTCTTTTTGGGTAACCAAAAACGCCATTTGATCTCTTTCCATGGCGGCTTCCAAAGCTTTTACAGATTTCTCCCGGCCAACATCAAAATGAACCACCATGCCTGGAAACACACTCATCCCACGAAGTGGTATTAGTGGTAAGGTTTCTTTTTCCTGAACAAATAATTCCGGTTCAGTCAGTCCTATATGGTCGGTGTTTTCTTCTGGAATTTCTTTTTTTTCGATACTCAACTTAATCAACTCCTTACCTCTTTTTTATGAATAGTAATATGCTTTTTAGATATAATTTAATTGCTTTTTTGTATATACCCAATTTTTTAAAAAAAGCCGCACAAAAATTTCAAATACACGGTATCAGATACCAAAGAGTAGTTTGACTTTTGAACGGCCATAAAGTAAAAGTTATGATACTACATCATTTTTTTCATCTTTGCAATCATTTTTCTGCCCTAAAATCATAATCGGTTCAACTTGTTTCTCAACAACTTCTTTGGTAATGATTACTTTTTCAATATTTTCATTCGAGGGCACTTCAAACATAATATCAAGCATAATATTCTCAATGATTCCACGGAGACCTCTGGCGCCAGTTTTGGTGTCCAGTGCTTTTTTTGCAATGGCTACTAAGGCATCCTGGTGGAATTCCAACTCTACGCCTTCAATTCTAAACATTTTAATATATTGTTTTACCAGGGCGTTTCTTGGCTCAGTCAAAATTTGAATGAGGGCCTCCTCGTCCAGATGTTCAAGTGAGGCAATCACTGGAATTCGTCCAATAAATTCAGGAATCAGGCCGTATTTCAACAAATCCTGGGGTTGAACAGAACTGAGATTGTCATCTTCAATTTTTTCCTTGGTGCTGCGGATATCTGCGCCAAATCCCATTGAGCTTTTTTCAGTCCGTTGTTCAATGACTTTGTCCATCCCATCAAAAGCTCCACCGCAAATAAATAAAATATTATTGGTGTTGATCTGAATAAAATCCTGATGGGGATGCTTACGGCCGCCCTGAGGTGGTACATTAGCAACGGTGCCTTCCAAAATTTTCAAAAGCGCCTGTTGCACACCTTCCCCACTGACATCACGGGTAATTGAAGGATTGTCCCCTTTTCGGGCTATTTTATCGATCTCATCAATGTAGATAATTCCTTTTTCAGCTTTAGCGACATCAAAATTGGCTGCCTGTAACAGTTTTAGCAGAATGTTTTCGACATCCTCGCCAACATAGCCGGCTTCAGTTAATGAAGTCGCATCAGCAATCGCAAAAGGAACATTTAAAACCCGGGCTAAAGTCTGTGCCAGTAAGGTTTTTCCCGATCCAGTTGGTCCGATCAAAAGAATATTGCTTTTTTGCAGTTCTACTTCGGCATCAGTTTCATCCATTGATGTGATTCGTTTGTAATGATTGTAAACAGCCACCGCTAACGCACGTTTTGCCCGGTTCTGAGCAATAACATATTCACTGAGTTTTTGCTTGATCTCCTTTGGTTTTGGGACATCGTCAAAGACGATATCATCCGGCATGCTGTCGACATCCATGATTTCTTCACAGAGTTCGATACATTCATTGCAAATATAGACCCCTGGTCCTGCAACCATTCGTTTCACCTGAGATTGGCTTTTACCACAAAAGGAACAACGAGCATTCTCGATGCTATCTTCATTTCTTGCCATTTTTAAGCCTCCTATCTCGACACAATGATCTCATCAATCAATCCGTAGGCCTTCGCTTCGTCAGGATCCATAAAATTATCGCGATCAGTATCCTTAGCAATTGTTTCCAGGGGTTGACCTGTTTGCTCGCTCAGGATTAAATTTAATTTTTCTCGTGTTTTGATCAGACGTTTTGCATAAATCTCCACATCTGTACTTTGTCCCTGGGCTCCGCCCAGTGGTTGATGAATCATGATTTCACTGTTTGGCAAAGAAAATCGCTTTCCTTTTTTGCCAGCAGCTAATAAAAACGCACCCATTGATGCTGCCAGTCCCACACAAATGGTAGATACATCACAGCGAATATAATTCATGGTGTCGTAGATCGCAAGTCCTGCTGTCACTGATCCACCCGGACTATTAATATAAATCTGAATATCTTTCTCTGCATTATCAGCTTCTAGAAAAATCAATTGACCGACAATTAAGGATGAAAGATTTTCGTTAATTTCTCCGTTTAAAAATATGATTCGTTCTTTCAATAATCTTGAAAACAGATCATAAGATCGCTCACCACGGCCAGTTTGCTCAACGACCATGGGTACCAAATTATTTGTAATTAACGATTGTGTTGTTTTACTTGTTAGCATGAATACACTTTCCTGCTTTCTTTTTTATTACTCTGAAATTTTAGTAGTTGCCACATCTACCAGCATTTCTACTGTCTTTCTTCTGATAATATTCGCTTTGATGTAGTCTAACATTCTTTCCTGAAGTCCTTTTTTATATTCGTCAAAGTCATGACCATAGGCATCTGCAAATACTTTGATTTCTTCATCCATTTCTGCTTCGGTTGCTTCTAATGCTTCAACTTCACCGATTTTAGAAAGAACTAATTCGGTTTTGATGTTTCTTTCTGCATCTTCTTTTAAATTTTCTCTGAAGTCATCCCGATTTACATTGGTGAACTTAAAGTAGTCATCAAGAGAAATTCCCTGTTGTTGCATCTGAGTTTCAAAGTTTTGTAAATTGTTGTCAACTTCTTCTTCGATCATAAGATACGGCACATCAATTTCAGCATTATTCACCGCAAAATTTACAGCTGCAATTTCTGCCGCTTTTCTCAACTCCGCAGTTTTGGCATCTTTTAATCGATTTTCAATATCTGCTTTTAATTCAGCTAATGTATCAAATTCACTGGTATCTTTGGCAAAATCATCATCAAGTTCTGGCAACTCTTTTTCTTTAATACTTTTAACTGTAACTTTGAAGACAACATCTTTTCCTTTAAGGTTTTCAGCGTGATATTCTTCCGGGAAGCTTACATTAACGGTTGTTTCAACTCCGATTTTTGCGCCAATTAATTGTTCTTCAAAACCGGGAATAAAGGTACCGCTACCAATCACTAAATCATAATCAGTATCTTTTCCACCAACGAAAGGTTCGTCATCCAAAAATCCTTCATAATCAATGGTTGCTGTATGACCGTCTTTTACATCACCAGTTTCTAAGGTAATCAATCGGGCATTTTGATCTTGCATTTTGGCTAAATCTTCAGCAATTTCTTCCTCAGAAATAATAGCATCCAATGAATCAACTTCAGCCCCTTTGTAGTCACCTAATTTAATCTCTGGTTTAACGCCAACTTTAACAATAAAAGTTGCACCTTCCTCTTCACTAATCTTTTCAATGTTTTCAAGATCAGGTCGGGTTACCGGTTTAATTTCGGTTTCTTCCAAAGCGCTTGCGTAAGCTGGTGCAAATGCAAAGTCGATGGCATCTTCCATAAATACATTTTTTCCATAATAGGATTCAACAACGGTTTTGGGAACCTTTCCTTTTCTAAATCCAGGAACCGAAAAACGTTTTTTATTTTTATCATAGGACTTTTTGACAGCCTTTGAGTAATCCTCCGGACTAATTTCAATTTTTAAGGTTGCAATATTTTTTTCAATACTTTCTACTGTAGCACTCATGTTATCCTCCGTATCTTTCACTATAAATTATATTCACATTCAATTTTAACAGTATATCATAGGTATATTTTCATATCAAGAACCAAAATTAAGGTGTTTAAGAATTATTTATGGGTATATGGGGTCAATTTTTGCAAAGTTGATGCTTTCCCATTAAAAAACTGCCTCAATTGAGACAGTTTTTTCAATCAGCCACCTAAATAGGCTTGCTGCACTTCCGGGTTCGCCAGCAGTTCTCTAGCATTTCCAGAAAGTTTTATGTATCCGGTTTCCAAAACATAGGCACGGTTGGCAATATGCAGCGCTTTATTCGCATTCTGTTCCACGAGTAATACCGTTGTCCCAGCATCATTAACCGTTTGAATCATATTAAAGATTTCATCAACCAGTAGTGGTGCCAGCCCCATTGATGGTTCATCCAGTAAAATCAGTTTTGGGCGGGTCATCAGTGCCCGTCCCATTGCCAGCATTTGCTGTTCACCACCACTAAGCGTTCCGGCAATTTGCTTGATGCGCTCTTTAAGACGTGGAAAATTCAAAAATATTTTTTCCATGTCTTCCTGAATCTGATCTTTATCTTTTCGAATGTAAGCACCCATTTGCAGATTTTCATAAACCGTCATATCTGCAAAAATCCGCCGTCCTTCAGGAACGTGAGCGATTCCTAGAACGGGTATCTGATGGGCTGGCACCTTACTCAGGTTTTCACCATCAAAGGTAATCATCCCTTCACTTGGCTTTAAGAGTCCGGAAATCGTTTGAAGAATGGTTGTCTTGCCGGCTCCGTTGGCACCGATCAAGGTGACAATCTCACCCTCATTCACTTCAAAGCTAATTCCCTTAATGGCATGAATTTTTCCATAATGTACATTTAAATCTTTTACTTTTAGCATCGCGGCCTCCTAATCTCCTAAATAAGCACGAATAACATCGGGGTTGTTCTTTATCTCATCCGGAGTGCCTTCTGCAATTGTTTTTCCATAATCCACAACAATAATTCGTTCGCAAATTCCCATAACCAGTTTCATATCATGTTCAATAAGTAACACAGTAATGTCGAATTTGTTACGGATAAAATGGATCGTTTCCATGAGCTCAGCTGTTTCGTTTGGATTCATTCCCGCGGCTGGCTCGTCGAGCATCAATACTTTGGGATCCGATGCCAAAGCTCTGGCAATTTCCAGCTTTCGTTGCTGACCATAGGGCAGGTTTTTAGCTAAGGTATCGGCATATTCGCCCATGTCAAAAATTTCCAGCAATTTCATGCATTCAATCTGAGCTTTTTTCTCACCTTCCCAGAATTTTTTGGTTCGGAACATTCCCTGAATCATATTATACTCAATGAAATTATGATAGGCAATTTTTACATTTTCAATGGCGGTTAAGTCTTTAAATAGCCGAATGTTCTGAAAAGTTCGGCTGGCGCCCAGTTTTACTATATCGTGGGGAGTTTTTTTGATGATACTCTGATCATTGAGAACAATCTCGCCCATTGTCGGAACATACACCCCAGTTAGCATATTAAAAATGGTAGTTTTTCCAGCTCCATTTGGCCCAATTAAACCAACTAATTCATTGGAATCCAATTCGAGATTAAATTGGTCCACCGCCGTTAATCCGCCAAATTGCATCGTAATATTTTTTGCTGATAATACCGTCATGATGCTTCACCCCCTCCAATGGAATTTTTGACATTTTTTCGTTGGATAAGGGATTCAATAAAGGCGGTCAATGAGAATTCTGATCGTCCAAAGATCCCTTGCGGACGGAAAATCATCATGATAATCAACACCAGTGAATAGACTAATAGACGATATTCAGAAAAACCGCGCAGCATTTCCGGTAAAATGGTTAGCACAATCGCTGATATAATCGAGCCGGTTAAACTTCCCAAGCCACCAAGAACGACAATAACAAACATCTCAATTGAAAACATAAAACCAAATTTACTTGGTTCCAAAAACGATTGATAGTGAGCATAAAGGGCTCCCCCAATGCCGGCAAAGAAAGCTGCGAGTGAGAATGCCAGCACCTTATAACGAGTGGTAGGAATCCCTGCTGCCTCTGAAGCAATCTCATCTTCTCTAATGGAAATAATCGCTCGCCCTTGTTTTGAGCGGCCTAAGGTGAAAATCAATACCGCCACCAGAATTGTTATCCAATAAACATTGTTAAAATTGACTAGCCGGGTAATCCCTTTTAAGCCAGCCGCACCACCAGTGGGTCCAAAATTAATAAAGAAGATCCGAATAATTTCAGAAAACCCAATAGTTACGATTCCCAGGTAATCGCCGCGCAACCGCAGTGTCGGTGTCCCAATCAGGAAACCAAAAATCCCGGCGACGATACCACCCACAATCATAGCTAGAATAAGAATTACCAAATGTGGTAGCGGCAAGCCACTATCGACCAAAGCGATTGAAAAACTAGCTGAAGAATAGGCACCAATCGCCATAAAACCGGCATGCCCTAATGCCATCTCACCTAAAAATCCGGCGACAATATTCAAACTCATGGCCATGATAATCATAATACAGGTCATAATCGCAATTCCCACAAAATAATTATTCATGGTTTTAGTCTGGATTAACACAAAAAAGACGAGGTAGAGAGCGACGATCGCAATTGCATTGATTAAGTATGATTTTTTCTTGTTGTGATCCATTGTCTATACCTTCTCTCTCGTATTTTTCCCCAGAATACCGGTTGGTTTGAAAAGCAGAACTACGATCAAAATACCAAAAACAATCGCATCTGCCCAGGTTGTGGAAAGATATGCTTTTGTCATTGTTTCTACCATCCCGATAATAAATCCACCTAACATGGCTCCGGGAATGATCCCAATTCCACCTAAAACTGCAGCAATAAATGCTTTAAGCCCAGGCATAACCCCCATCGTTGGATAAACCTGAATATAGGCCACACTGTAAAGCACTCCACCCAATGCGCCTAAAGCAGAACCCACAGCGAAGGTTAAAGAAATCGTTCGATTAACATTAATCCCCATCAGAATCGCAGCATCCTTGTCTTCTGATACGGCACGCATGGCACGACCCTGTTTTGTTTTACGGATATAAAGATCCAGTAAAACCATAAAAAATATAGATAGACCAATGGTAATCAATGTGGTTGAACTGATTTCGATTTCACCAAGTTTATAAATCGTTTCTGGAAAAATCTTCGGCATAACCTTAGGATCCGGTTTGAAAATAAGCAGTGCCAGGTTTTGTAAAAACAAACTTACACCAATGGCAGTGATCAGAGCTGACAATCGGGGTGCATTTCTAAGTGGTCGATACGCAATAAATTCGATGGTCACACCAATAATGGCCATAATTACCATTGATGATAAAAGTACCGCCCAAACCGGTAAATGAAAACTGGTCGCCGCTATGAATGCAAAATATGCGCCAAACATCATGATTTCACCATGGGCAAAATTGATAAGTTTTATAATGCCATAAACCATGGTATAACCGATTGCGATGAGCGCATAGATACTCCCTACATTAAGCCCGTTGATCAGCTGTTGCAGAAATAAATTCACGATGTATCCTCCTTTTATAGAATAATCTATTGAAAAACATAAAATGGATATAGAAGAGATTTCCCTCTCCTATATCCCTTGTGTTTTTTTATAATATTGTAATTTTTCTAAAAACTAATTGTTAACAACGGTGGAGTCATATTTTAACTGACCGCCATCAATCTTGATAATTGTTACTTCTTTGTCTTTTGGATTACCTTGTTCATCAAATTTAAGGTTACCAGTAACACCGGCATAGTTGGTCGCATTCAAAGCTTTGATGATGTCTGCTGAATCTGTTGAACCAGCTGCTTTAATCGCATCAACCATGGCATAAACTGCATCATAGCCTAAAGCCGCAAATGAATTTGGCACTTTATTGTATTCTGTCTGATATGCTTTAATAAAGTTTTGAACTGTTGGTGATGGTGAATCGGCTGCATAGTGGTTTGTGAAATAATTTCCTTGAGCAGCATCAGCATATTCTACCTGAACGCCATCCCAACCATCTGCTCCAATAAATTTCGCGGTAATTCCCATTTCTTTTGCTTTTTGAAGAATCGGACCAACTGTTTGGACATAATCTGGTACAAAGACTACGTCTGGGTTCATTTCTTTGATTTTTGTTAATTGAGCGCTGAAATCTTTATCAGCAGTACCATAGGATTCGCTACCGGCAATTGTTCCACCTTTGGCTGTAAACGCAGTTTTAAACGCTGCTGATACGCCTTCAGAATATGGATTACCAGTTCCAATTAATAAAGCTGCTGTTTTAGCACCTAAAGTTGTTGCAGCAAAATTTGCAGCTGCCTGACCTTGGTAATCATCAAGGAAGCACGCTCTGAAAATATTTGGTGCATCTTGGGTTACTTCAACGGCTGTTGCTGTTGGTGATAAGACTGGCATATTGTCTTTAACCATAATGTCTTTCATAGCTAAAGTTTCACCACTTAGGGTTCCACCAATCACTGCAACAACACCATCCTGGTCTCTTAAGCGATTATAGGCATTGATTGCTTCAGTTTGATCTGCTTTAGAATCATACCCAATCAATTCTATGTTTTTGCCATCAATACCACCTGCGGCATTAATTTCTTTGACAGCTAATTTTGCACCTGCATCTGCTGAACTTCCATAGATAGCTGCATCACCAGTCATTGGTCCAATAAAACCAAGTTTGATCACATCAGACTTAGCTGATGATGAACATCCTGCGAATGCAAAAACGGAAGCGATCAGCATAACAACAGATAAAACACTTACGACTTTTTTCTTCATTTCTTTTCCTCCTTTTTCTTTTCAATGATTATTTCTAGTGATTATCATAAACCATTCCTAAGAAAAATACAAGAAATAAATGCTTTTAAGCTATGCTTCTTTAAAATTTCGCTTGCCAAAAACGCAGAGATTGTGTAACAGACATTCACCACAATTGGGGTTTCGGGCGGTACAGCATTTTCGACCATGCCAGATCAACCAATGATGTGCCTGAGACCACTGGTCTTTGGGAATATTCTTCATTAGTTGTTTTTCAACTTCCAAAACTGTTTTACCATCAGCCAGACCGATCCGATTGGAAACCCTGAAAACATGGGTATCTACGGCGATTGCTGGAACATCATAGGCATTGCTTAATACAACATTGGCAGTTTTGCGGCCAACTCCTGGAAGGGTCATTAGTTCTTCCATCTGCTTTGGCACTACACCATTGTATTCAGATAAAAGTCGGTGACAGGTCAGAATGATATTTTTAGCTTTGGTATTGGCAAGTCCGCAAGTTTTGATTTTCGCGAGCAGACCTGCTTCGCCCAGTCTCAAAATGGATTCTGGGGTATTGTAATTTTGAAACAAATCACTGGTGACGATATTGACCCGAACATCAGTACATTGGGCTGATAAGATGGTTGCAATCAGCAGTTCAAAGGGCGTATTAAAATCTAAGCCACACTTTTCCTGCCCGTAAAGACTTTTCAGTGTGGCTAAAATTTGTTCAATATTTTTTTTTGTCATTATGCCTGTTTGAGGATCAATGCCATAAACACCAAATCAGACTCACCAGTATTGATAACACTGTGGCTGCTTTGATCCGGAGTGACCATCACATCTCCGGGTCCAATATCGAATGTGATGCCGTCATCAATGACGATGCCGTTGCCCTGAACAAAATAGAATATTTCCTGTTCACCAACATGCTGATGTTCGCCGATGGAGTCTCCAGGCTTCACCGTGATTTGGGAAAACATCCTGCAGTTTTCTCCCAGAATTTGGCTTTCAGCAATATGGTTAATTTCAATATTCCCATTGCCGCCACGCATGTTTTGTTTTATTTCCAGACGTTTAGCTTCATTTTTTATAATCATTGAAATCCTCCATTTAAGTTGTCGTTGGGGTTGTTGGGGTCGTCGGCTCGGTTGGCGTCGTCGGTTCAGTTGGCGTCGTTGGCTCGGTCGGCGTCGTTGGGGTTGTCGGTTCAGTTGGTGTCGTTGGAGTTGTTGGGGTCGTCGGGGTCGTCGGGGTCGTTGGGGTCGTCGGGGTCGTTGTTGTTGGGGACGTTGGGGACGTTGGCGTCGTCGTTGTTGTATCCGTAGTTGTAGTTGTATCTTCTTTATTTGTTGTTGAAGATCCGGAATCAATCGAAGAGACGCCATCATTATCACCTTCATTGGAAGTCCGTTCGATTTCAGGAGTCGTTAATAATCCCTGATCAATGACTTGACTCAGGTAGCTTCCATAAATTCCAGCTGCCATATAACTTCCGCCACCGATGATATAATTCTCAGGGCTACCAAGCCAAACTGAGGTCGTCAAATTTCCAGTAATCCCGGTAAACCATAAGTCCTTGTTATCATTTGTTGTCCCTGTTTTCCCAGCGGTCGAATAGATTTGGGCAGCGCCACTCCCAGTTCCGTAGCTTACTTCATCTGTTAGAATACTCATCATGTTCGTTGCGGTTGTATCTTTCATGACTTTGCGAGTTACTGAATTGGAGGCATCTCTTGTAAAGATCACGTCACCATTGATCTGCTCCATTTTGGTAATAAAATGAGGCTTATTGTAAACGCCGGCATTATTGAAAATATTAAACGCGCCCGCCATTTCTACCGGTTTAATCCCGTAAGTCATCCCGCCCAAAGCAGTCGCAAGATTGTAATCATCATCTTCAAAAGTTGTTATTCCCATTTTTTGCATAAAAGCAATGGACTCATCAACTCCGAATTTGTCAAAAACTTTAACAGATGGGATATTATAAGAATTAACCAGTGCCGATCTGACAGTTACATTTCCATGATAGCTATGATCAAAATTACTTGGAGCATAGCCACCAAAATCTGTATAAGTATCCGAAATGACCGTTGAAGGTGTAATCAGTCCATTTTCCATGGCTCCGGAATAATAAAGCGGTTTAATATTAGAGCCTGGCTGTCTCGGCGTATTGGCCATATCAATTTGGGTATTACCACCATAATAAGCTTTAACACTACCATCCAGATCAACTGTTACCACAGCCCCAGTTTCCTCTGTCATACCATAATCATCCAGGCCAGTGTATAAACTATTAATGGCATCCGCCTGCATGTTTGAATCGATTGTTGTATAAATGCGATAGCCACCGTTGGCGATATTTTCTTTAATATAGTCAATGGCCTGTTCTTGGGTAATTCCACGTTCCTGCATAACCGCTGATGCTTTTAGTGTTGCATATTCATCTAATGTCTGGGATACAAACGCTTCGTAATTATCCACAATCTGATCATCATTATTGATGGTGGCCGGATCTCTGATCACCAGCTCAGTTGCATAGGCAGCATCAGCCTCTTCCTGGGTAATATATTTTTCTTTAACCATTCGGGTTAAAACTTCCAGCTGGCGTTTTTTTGCAGCTTCAAAATTTGTATTAGGGGCATAAGCACTTGGTGCCTGAGGCAAACCTGCCAGCATGGCGGCTTCTGCCAGATTAACCTGAGATACTGGTTTATTAAAATAAGTCTGTGCTGCTTCTTCAATCCCATAGGCTCCTGAACCAAAATAGTATTCATTAAAATACATCTCCAGGATCTGATCCTTGGTATATTTTTCTTCCAACTGTAGTGCAATTGATATTTCCTTTAATTTTCTGACCATTGACTGTTGGAAGGTTTGTTCAGTTGCAATATCCGGTAGGAACAACACTCTGGCAAGCTGTTGAGTAATCGTACTGGCGCCTTCACCGATGCCATTGTTGGCAATATTCGAAAAGAAAGCCCGGCCAATCCCAAAGATGTCAATTCCGAAATGCTCATAAAACCGGGAATCTTCCACCGATACCAGAGCTTGCTGTAATTGTTTTGGGATCTGATCAATGGTAACATTGGTTCTGTTCTTGGTATATAACTGAGCAATGACTACATTATCGGCTGAATAAATTTCTGTTTTATCCTTAGCCATATACTGATAATCTGATATATCCATCCGGTTGGCAGCGTAAATAGAGTACATCACCCCAACCCCCAGAATTCCCAGAACTAAGAGGACGATCAGCACCTTTACTCCGATATGTTTTTTCTTTTTACGTCTTTTTATTCCTTTTGTTTGCTTTTCACTCATTTTATCACCTTTTCTATTTATTATCTATTAGACGCTTTTTTAGGTCTGTTAGTTCTTTTCCATATTCTGCCATAAAATTCAATTGTTTTTTACTTGGAAGTGATAACTCAAGACTTCTGGCGTGCAGCGCCTGATGGGCCATTTCATAACAATCTGTTTTATCTGAATTGGCCTTATTATATAAAGGATCACCGATAATTGGATTTCCCAGATGTTTTAAATGCACCCGTATTTGGTGGGTTCGTCCGGTTTCCAGAACCAATTCCACTAATGATGCGTTTTGATATTCTTCCAGCACCTTGTAGTGCGTAACTGAAGGTTTACCCTCATCCATCACCACCCGATGAATACAGTCCTCATAGGGTTGTCCGATAGGGGCATCAATGATTCCTTCCTTATGGGGAAGCTTGCCATGAACAAAAGCATGGTAAACCTTCCTGACCTGACCCAGATTCATTTCTTTTTGAACGTAATGGTGCACATACTTATTTTTGGCAATGGCGACAATTCCGGTTGTATCCCGATCCAGCCGATTGATAAAACGAATTTTTGCAGAAACCCCATTATTTTTCCAATAATAGCTGATATAATTTGCCAGGGTATCCAATTGATGACTTTTTGTCGGATGCGTCACACAAAATGGCGGTTTGTTAATCACTAATAACTCATCATCTTCGTAGACAACATTAATTTTACCCAGAACTGGCTCCCCATCGATATCTTCCTGAGGCATTCTAATTTCAATAACATCCCCTGACTTAATCGTCTGTCCCAGAAAACACTCCTTTTGGTTTAAGCTGATTTTTCCAATCCGCTTAATTTCTCTGATCAATCGGCTGGAGTAACTGTAACGATTGACCAACTCTTCTCTGACTAATTTTTCGTGATTTTCCGAAATATGATATGTATAAACGAGACTAATAATTCTACCTCCCGGTTTTTTAAATGAATTTTTTGCTGTCTTTTGATCAATATAATTGAAGATCAAGATTCCTTATATTATAACCTAAATAAAATGGATACGTTAGCAAATTTATCGGATCCCCCAACAAACGACTTTTACAAAATTTTTTGCTGCTTAAAGCTCAAAAATGTTCCTCGACCAATAATGATATGATCAAGAACCGATATCCCCAGGAGTTCACCTGCCTCTACCAGTCGTTTGGTGATGTGTCTATCTTCAGCACTGGGCTCGGTCTCTCCCGAGGGATGATTGTGCGCCAGAATGATCGATGCCGCATGTTGTCTGATCGCTTTAACAAAGACTTCCCGGGGGTGAATCAATGAAGAGCTGAGGGTACCAAGGCTGATCTCTTCAACTTTAATCACCTTGTTTTTAGTATCCAATAAGATCGTTTTAAAGCACTCCTGTTTGAGATACTGCATTTCATCCATTAATAGATCCACTACATCCTGCGGTGAGGAAACTTTCATATTTGCGATATCTTGTTGTTTTGTCCGCAGTCCTAATTCAATGGCTGCTTTTATTTGACAAGCTTTAACAATGCCAACTCCGGACAAATTAGGATTCCGTTTCAGTTCTAAAACATCAACCTGATGAAAATAAGACAAATCATTGTCAAGATACTCAATGATTTTTCGTCCAACTTCAACTGATGTGGCATCCCGAGTTCCTGTGCGGATAATAATAGCAAGGAGCTCTGCGTTGCTTAAACTTCCTGCCCCATAACGAATTAGCTTTTCCTGAGGCCGTTCGTCCTCGGGCAGTTCTTTTATGGACGCATGGTAAACAGACTTTTCGCTCACAGTAAGCCTCCTCGGATCAACAATATTACTATTTTAACAGAATCTCGAATCATTTTATACATGTTTCCTAAAATTCTCATTAAAATTTTGACTAAGTGGTTTAATTGTCATAAATTCTTAAGGAAAAAGACTCCTCATTTTTCAATAGGGAGTCTTTAATAAATTGGCTGTTTTATGATCTTACTTTTTGTGGTCGTATTTCAACCAGATCGCCTTTTTTTACAACGGGCGTGCATGGTAATGACATTGGGATTATAACGATTTTGGCATAGTGCCATAGGATAGTGGTACACTTGCTGTTTTTTCCTTTTGATATGGTGGATCCCCCCGTTAAAGATCCCATGTTTAAGATTCATTTTAACTAAACACCCCTAATCGTAACTTTAGTAGAAACTTGCCATTAACCTATATGTACCACGCAAATATAGAAACAAGCATTTTAAATTTTTTTACTTTATTGTATTTCCACTTGTCAGAATTTTTATTTTTCGAATTTTTATTCTTACCATTTAATACTTTTTCTCTGAATAATCACATAAAAAAAGCAGGATGCTCTTTAAAGAGTATCCCACTCAGGACAATAAACTCACACTTTTTTAAATCAAGCCAAAAAGGCTTTATATCCTTTATAACACATATACAAATCAACCTTTGATGCCAATTCAAATGGAGAATGCATGCTCAATAGGGCTGGGCCACAATCCAACACATCCATCCCGTATTCAGCAAGAATATGGGCAATGGTACCACCGCCGCCAAGGTCTACTCGGCCAAGCTCGCCCATTTGCCAGATGACGCCGGCAACTTCGAGAGTCTGTCTCATTTTTCCCATAAATTCAGCATGGGCATCATTGGAACCGGATTTACCCCGAGAGCCACCGTATTTTGATAAGACAATCCCTTTTCCGATATATGGGGCATTTCCTTTGTCATGGGTTCCAGTGAAATTGGGATCCACTCCAGCAGTGACATCGGCTGAAAGCATTTCGGAGTTCATAAAACAACGGCGCATAACCATTTCCGGTTTTTCAACAGCCATCAGGTCAATTACCTCAGCAACCGCATTTTCAAAGAATCGGGACTGCATGCCAGTATTACCGACACTGCCGATTTCTTCTTTATCAGCCAAAATAATACAGAGGGTCCGCTTAGGATTCTCACGATCAAGAATTGCTCTAAGTGCTGTATAAGAACAGATACGGTCATCCTGACCATATCCACCAATCAGACTTTCATCGAATCCAACGTTACGGGCGGCACCAGCTGGTACCACTTCTAGTTCAGCCGTTGCAAAATCTTCTTCAAGCATGCCATATTTGGTATAAAGATGGTTTAATATATTGAGTTTAACACCATCTTTTAAATCTTTTTCTGGATAAGGCTGACTACCGACGATGATATTAAGCCCCTCTCCGGTAATGCCTTCGGTCATTTTTTTGGTATTTTGCTCTTGAGAAAGGTGGGGTAATAGATCAGTAATACAAAAAACCGGATCTTCCGGTGCTTCACCGATGGAAATATTAATAGTCGATCCATCTTTTCTCACCACGGTGCCATGTAATGCCAAGGGAATGGTTACCCAATGATATTTTTTAATGCCACCATAATAGTGGGTCTTAAAAAAAGCCATATCATCACTTTCATAAAGCGGTGACGGTTTTAAATCCAAACGGGGCGCATCAATATGAGCGCCCACAATAGCCATACCATTTTCAATTGGATCAGATCCAGCAACAAAGAAAACCACTGTTTTTTGTTTATGTACCATGTAAATTCTATCACCAGGAACAATTTTTCCGGTTTCAATATAGGTATGAAGGGGTTTAAATCCTTTTTCCTCTGCCATTTTTACGCTGATTTCTACACATTGACGTTCTGTTTTGCCACTTGTAAGAAAGGTCAGGTAATCATTGCTGATTTCTTGAATTTTCTGGTTATCTTCGTTATTTAGATCTTTCCATGCAATATCCCATTTTCTGGTTAATTTTTCCTGCAACTGTACCCCGATGCTTTTTTCTTTTTCGTCAATAATCATAGTTAATTGAAATCTCCCTATTCAAACTTATTTAGGTAATTGCAAAAGTGCCGTAAGCTTTGTGCCCAGTTTCGCACAAAACAATTTCTACACCAGGGCGAACAACATCTTCTTGTGCTGTTCGCATACACGTTACGAAAGTGTTTGTGGAAACTGCACCAAAGCAACCGTTGTTCGTTGTTTTTTAATTTTGCAATTGCCTACAAACTTATTCTTTGTCTCTTGCTTTTTCGTCTTCTTCACCAGCCATAAATTCATGTGGATCGGTGGCATTTTTTTTCCCTAATTCTTCAGCATTACTATAAATTGAATCTGCTCCGCCTGCTTCACCTTTTTCTTTGTTCCCTAAAGCTTCGGCTTCACCATAACTCCCGTTTTTTTCATCGTTTTTCATTTTATTTCCTCCTTTATTATCACATTGCGGTTCATCCACAATAATAATCGAATCCAATTGTTCGCGACAATTCTTTCTAATTGCTGCCAAATATTCAGCACGTAAGGTCATTTGTTCATCTAATTCATCTTCTGTCAATGTTCCAATCTTTTTTTTGCGCGCCAATTCATTAATGCGTTCAATTTTTTCTTTTGTGATCATAACTGCCTCCTTTAATATCTACCCTAAAAATTTATTTTAATCATTTTATTTTCTAATAAACGTTGTAAACTTAATAAAATTCCCAATTTTCCGTGAAAATGGGTTAATCCTCCCTGAAAATAAACATAGTATGGTTCCCGCATCGGTGCATCAGCTGACAATTCAATGGATGAGCCCTGAATAAAGGCACCAGCTGCCATAATGATCGGGTCCGAATAACCAGGCATATCCCAGGGTTCCGGAATGGCCTGACTATCCACCGGAGCAGCCTCCTGAATGGCCTGACAAAAGGTTTTAACCCCTTCAGCCGTGTTAAGGCAGACGCTCTGGATAATATCACTACGGTAGTCCGTGACTTCCGGACAAACAGCAAAACCCAGTTTTTTATAGCAGGCGGCCAGGAGCACCGCTGATTTAATGGCTTGAGCCACCACTGTTGGGGCTAGAAACAAACCTTGAAGCAAGGTTCGGTTGATCCCCAGAGTGGCACCGGTTTCTCGGGCAACGCCTGGTGCTGCCAAACGGCAAGCGGCCAGGTGAACCAAATCCGCGCGACCAGCTACATAACCACCGGTGGGTGCTAAACCGCCGCCGGGATTTTTTATCAGAGAACCGGCGATGAGATCAGCACCGATGGAAACCGGTTCCTGACGATCCATAAATTCCCCATAGCAATTGTCCACAAACACCACCACATCCGGTTTGACTTCCCGAATTTTTTTAATCATCGCTGCCATAATCTCCATGGTTAAGGCCGCCCGCCAGCTATA
Source organism: Acetobacterium woodii (assembly GCA_016213825.1). Lineage (GTDB taxonomy): Bacteria > Bacillota > Clostridia > Eubacteriales > Eubacteriaceae > Acetobacterium > Acetobacterium woodii_A. The sequence continues at coordinate 430,526 of JACQZP010000021.1, forward strand.
GCCAGTGGAACGCTGAAGATAAATCATTTTTGTGTTGGGGGCAATGGCGGCGAGAATCGCCGCTTCGTCAAAGCCGCCGTCCGAGAGGAGTTCAATCTGGTCGTAGCTCACGCCGAATTCTTTAATGGTCCCCTGTCCCACACAGGCATCTTCCAAGCCAATAACGGTACGGATGGTATCATAGGGGGAACCGGTAATGGCCAGCAGGTGATCCCCTGGCCGCAGCACCCCATAGAGTGCCAATGAAATGGCATGGGTTCCAGATGAAATATGAGGTCTCACCAGGGCGTCTTCGGCGCCAAATACATTGGCATAGATGGTTTCCACTACTTCCCGACCGATATCGTCATAACCATAGCCGGTGGAAACGGAAAAATGACGTTCCCCCAAACCAGCCCTTTGCATGGCCTTAATCACCCGATATTGGTGAAGCTCGGACATGTCATCCAGTTTTTTTAGCTGGGGCGCAACTTCATTTTCAATTTGTTTTACAAAATCAATAACTTCTGCTGAAATTGCAAATTCTTTTTCAAGATAGCTTTTAATGTCTTTTTTAGTGTTCAAACAATTTCTCGCTTTCCTATGTTTCATTTCAATTTAATTCAAGTAGCGGCTGTACCAAATCAAGGCAGTTATACATCTGAGTTTCCAGATTCTTGTTTTCACTCATTTTTATCCAATGGATCCGTTCATCTTTTCGGAACCAGGTCATCTGCCGCTTAGCATAATGCCGGGAATCACGTTTTAAAATGGTAACAGCATCCTCCAGGGAAGACTGGCCTTCCAGATAAGGCTTTAGTTCCTTATAACCAATCGCTTTCAGCGCGGTCAGGCTCCAGTCATAGCCCCGATCAATCAGCATTTTCGTTTCATCAATGAGACCATCCTCTATCATTAGATCAACCCGGTGATTAATGCGACCATAAAGAATCTCACGTTCCCAGTCTAAACCAAGCATCACGTAATCGTAGGGGACGTCCTGTTTTTTGGTCTCCTCATCAAAATAGGATTTTGGCTTCCCGGTGAGCTCATAAATTTCCAGTGCCCGGATAACCCGATTCAGATTATTGGGATGTACAATTTCAGCCGTAACCGGATCCACCGATTTCAGCCGTTCATAAAGAGCGTCCCGTCCAAGGATTTCGGCTTCGGCAGTGAGCCGCCAGCGAATTTCTTCATCACAGTCTTTTTTCTGAAAATCCCAGGGTAGGGTGAGGCTATTGATGTAGAGTCCTGTCCCCCCCAAGATAATCGGAAGTTTTCCGTTGGCAAGAATTGTTTCAATGGCATGGAGGGCCGCTGCTTTAAAACTTGCCACGCTGAATTCTTCATTCGGTAGCACACAGTCCACCAGATGATGAGGAATCCCTTGCATTTCTTCAAGGGTGACCTTGGCCGTTCCGATGTTCATATACTTATAAATTTGCATCGAATCAGCTGAGATAATTTCGCCGCCAAGCTTTTTAGCAAGCGCCACTCCCAAGGCGGTTTTTCCGCTAGCGGTGGGCCCGACTAGGACTAAAACTTTGGGTTTATTCACTTCCATCTTATACTACCCGTTTGAATAATTTCATTAATTCATATTCCTTTAATCTCATAATAATCGGTCGGCCATGGGGGCAGGTATAAGGATTATCTAATGCCATCAGGTTTTCCAGCAGTTTGCTGATTTCACTGTGCGTGAGCTGTTGCCCCCCCTTAATGGCTGCTTTACAGGCCATGGTAATGATCCTGTTTTTAGCATTTTCCGAAAAAGCAGTCTTTGACAAGTTATTGTCATCTCTTTCAAAAAGATTTTCATCAATCATGGTTTTGAGTAATGCAACGCTTTGAGGCTCTCCTAAAAGCACTGGCACACTGCGCACCAATAAGGTATTTTCACCAAAAATATCACAGTCATAACCCAGTTTTTGATAATCCATTAGCGCCATTTCCACCTGATCCAAATCTTTGGGACGAATTTTTATGGGTATCGGTGTCATCAGACCCTGACTGGGGAGCCTATCACCCCGTTTGAAAATTCCCAAAAGCTCCTGGGTGATAAACGCTTCATGAGCAGCATGCTGATCCAGCAGGTAAATTTCCTTTTCGCCTTCTAACAGAATATAGACGTTAAATAACTGACCGACAATTTTCATTTTTGCCAAATCGTTAACACCCGGTTTTGCAACTGGCTGGTTTGACACTTGTCTGATATTTTCTTGATAAAGGTTTTGTCGAGAAGGGGGCTCTTGAGCTGATTCCAATCCAGCAAATATGACAGACGTTTCGGCGACCCGGTTTTGATCACCAAAGACTGGTAATGGGTCAATTGTCAAGAACGATTGCTTCAGTGGATCGTCCTGATTGCTTAATACTGGTTCACGTGGCTTAACTTCTGACTCCTCAGATATCTCTGGCCTTTTAGATGCAGATGCATCGCGCTGGTTTTCTAATTCTTCAGACATCCTGCTATTTTGTGCAATATATATCCTTGTCTTTTCCCTTAGTGGCAATTGATCCTCTTTTGCCGTCAAATCCATGATTTGATCCGTTCTTCCAGAGGGTTTAATTAGTTCAGCAGATTTTTCCAGATCTGTTCCATTGATAGTAGGCTCTCCAGGTTTTGTCCATAAAAAAGACTCCAGAGTCGTCTGGTTTTGGATCTCTTCGGTTTTACTAACGTCTTTACCGGTGCTTTCAATTTTATACTTTTCTTTTTGGTGATTCGCTGAACTGTTTATTTCCTCAGCTTGTGAGCAGGAAGTTCTTTGATTCTGATCATCTTGAGTTCCCACATCAACAATCAGATTGGCATTCCGGAGTGTTTCCCGAATCCCCTGCTTAAACAGCAGACAAACCAGACTTTCATTGAGAATTTTTATTTCCGTTTTAGCTGGATGGATATTTATATCCAGCATCCGGCCGGGCAGTTCGATAAAAATAATTCCCAGCGGATGCTGGTGCTTCATACTGTAACCTTCGTAGGCTTCATCTAAAGCCTGGGCCAGCCGGCTATTTTTTACATATCGACCATTGATAAAAAACACCTGATCTTCACGGTGACTTCGCATGGTCTTTAGATTTCCGACAAAGCCGGCCAACTTCATCGGTTTGTTTTCGTAGTCAAGGGCAATCAGATTGTCAGCAACCTCAACACCATAAAGTCCTGTCACCACATCCAGCACCTTTTCGGTGCCGGGAGTATCCAGAACTTTCCGGCCGTTGCTGCTTACCTGAAAGCGAATTCCCGGATGGGAAACCGCAATTTTTTCCACCAGATCACGGACAATGGTTTCTTCTTTTTTGTCCTTCTCCAGGTGTTTGCGGCGCGCCGGCGTGTTGTAAAAGAGCTCTCTAACAGTAATTTCAGTCCCCCGGTTATACGCACATACCCGTTGATTAATCAGCTTGCCACCTTCAAAAATGGTCAGACTACCGACCTCTTCATCCTTATACCGGGTGGTGATTTGTACTTTAGCTACGGCTGAAACGCTGGATAAGGCCTCCCCTCGAAACCCCAGCGAGTCAATCGATTCCAGATCCTCGATGGCCGAGAGCTTACTGGTCGCATGGCGCTTAAAAGCTAGCGGAATTTCATTATAGGCGATACCGCAGCCATTGTCCCGGACAGTAATCCGGTTTTTGCCGCCCGCCTCAATAATCACCGCAATTTGATCGGCACCAGCATCGATGGCGTTTTCCACCAATTCTTTGACCACTGAGACAGGTCGGATAATAACCTCACCAGCGGCTATTTTATTAATTGTTTCATTATTTAACATCTTGATTTTCATAAGAAATATTATATCACAAGAAAAACGGACCGTCGATAAAACCTGTCGGAAAAAAGAGTTATCACAACAAGACTTAAAACAATAGCAGTTAAAAAAACAGGAACTGTCCTAAGACAGCTCCCGCTTGTTTACTGAAAATTATTCGCTATCCATGCTCAGTTGTACATTGGAATCGCCTTTGGGTCGGTTGAGAATCGGTTTAACTTCTGGCAACTCGATGCCCAATGCTTCTTTTAAGACTTCCTCAATGGTCGATACATGAATGATGGTCAAGGCATTTCTGACTTCTTCCGGAATATCAATGACATCTTTTTCATTATCTTTTGGTAACAGAATTGTGGTAATACCGCTGCGTTGTGCTGCGATAACCTTTTCCTTGATGCCGCCAACTGGAAGCACCTGACCGCTTAAAGTAATTTCACCGGTCATCGAAAGTTTTGAATCCACTGGTTTGCCCAAGATTAATGATGCCAAAGCGGTTGTTAATGTAACCCCGGCAGATGGCCCATCTTTTGGTGTTGAACCAGATGGCACATGGATATGGGTGTCGTTTTTGAAATAATCAAAGCCGTTGGCCAAATCACCTAACCGTGATCGGATCAGGCTCATGGCAATGGTGGCACTTTCTTTCATCACATCGCCCAATTGACCTGTTAAGGTCAGCTTGCCGCTACCTGGCATCAAACTGGCTTCGGTAAAGAGAATTTCGCCGCCAACTGCTGTCCATGCCATTCCGGTTACGACGCCTGGTTTATTATTTTCACCCGCTTTTTCGTGACGTCTGGTTTTGTTCCCCAATACTTCACTGAGGTTTTGTGTTGTTACCACAAAAGGCAGTTCAACTTTTTTTGAGACGATTTTTTCTGAAACAACTCGGGCAATTTTTGCCAGTTGCTTGGTCAAACCACGTACCCCAGCTTCGGCCGTATAGTTTTCGACGATCGCTTCAACCGCAGTTTCTTCGATTTGAAGCATTTCATTGGTTAAACCATGATCTTTTAACACACTTGGCAACAAGTGATCGATGGCAATTCGTTTCTTTTCACCGTTGGTATAACTTGACAGTTGAATAATTTCAGCCCGATCCAGCAAAGGTGCCGGAATGGTGCTAAGGTCATTAGCGGTGGCAATAAAGAATACCTCGGATAAATCGTAGGGTATTTCTAAATAGTGATCTGAGAAGGTACAATTTTGTTCAGGATCTAAAACTTCCAGCAATGCTGAACCGGGATCGCCTTGGTGGGACATGCCCATCTTGTCAATTTCGTCCAGAATAAAAACTGGATTTTTCGCTTCTGCGTTGGCAATTCCCTTAATGATACGTCCTGGCATTGCGCCCAGATAAGTCTTACGATGTCCCCGAATTTCGGCTTCATCGCGAACCCCACCCAAGCTGGCGCGGACATATTTACGATCTAAGGCTTCGGCAATGCTCTTACCCAAGCTGGTTTTACCGGTTCCCGGAGGTCCCACAAGCAATAGAATTGAGCCTTGTTTATCTTCTTTTAATTTCATGACTGCCAGGTGTTCAATGATTCGTTTTTTTACATCATCAATACCAAAGTGGTGAGACTCTAGTACCTGTCTGGCGTGTTCAATGTCAATTTCTTTTTTCTCACTGGTCCATGGTAATTCCAAAAGCAGATCAAGATAATTCATGATGACATTGCTTTCGCCTCCGTTTGGCGGTGAGTTTTCGAATTTCCGAACTTCTTTTAACGCAATTTTTTTAATATCTTCAGGCATATCGGTTTCCAGAACTCTTTTGCGATAATCCGCTTCTTCTTCAAGTTCTTCGTCCAATTCACCCAGTTCGGCTTTTATATTTTTCAATTGTTCCCGCAACATCGCTTCGCGATAGGTTTTATCTTTTCGTTGAGAGTATTTTTTACTGATTTCCAATTGCAGATGAACCGAGTCTTTTTCTCTGATAATATAATCAATAAAGCTGAGGGTTCGTTCTTTGACGGAATCAATTTCCAGTAACGCTTGTTTACTCTTTAATGGAATCCCCATCATCGGAACAGTATATCCCATAATTTCTTCTAAAGAAGGTAGTCCATCAAGAATACTGACAAAATATTCAGCCCCTTTAAAATTATGGCTTAAATCTTTCATTAATCCTTTAATATAAACGATCATCTCTTGTTCTTCATCTTCATTGACATCGATGATATCTTCCTGAATAGTATAAGAAGCAGTGATCTGTTTTTCTTCAAAGGTAAAATCCAGTACTTTAACACGATTGATGGTGGTAATATCAATGATAAAGCCATTGTCTGACTTTTGTATATTATCAAATTTCATCAACACACCGATACGATAAAACGAATCAGCAGTTAATTGGACCAATCCTTTGTAGTCTTTCGTTGATAAACCAATGGCCAGGGTGTTATTTTTGATGATCAGTTCTTTGATATTGTTGCCAATATCCTCATTCACAAAAATACGATTGGAAATCCCCGGATAGATTACAGTTTCTGTAATCGGGATTAATGGTGCGTTTTTGATTTCTAATGTGTTCATTTTTCTTCCTCCTCATCCTCTAACCATAAGTTTATTTTTATTAAAGGATTTTGTTTAGTAAGGTGATCAATTGATCCAGCTCTTCATCAGTCAGACTGTTTTTGATGCGTTCAATCACTTGTATCTGGGTTCTTTCTTCGGATCTGGCAATTGATTGACCCTTTGGTGTAAGATAGATAAAATACACCCTGCCGTCCTCGGGTGAACGTTCCCGGTATACACAGCCCATGGAAATAAATTTACTAATCAATTCGGTAATCGTCGGTTTTGAATTCTGGGTTTCCTGAGCTAACTGGCTGAAGGTTACCCGATAATTCTGATCGATGACTTTCAGATAATATTTCTGTTTTGAGGTTACATCTTCGGCCTGACACTGACAGGTTTCATTTTCATGAAGTGCTGCATTCAGCTTCAGCAGTTTATGATAAGCCTCATATAATTCATTCTTCTTACATGCCATATTATCACCCAACTTTTTTATTAGTTAGTCATTACCTAACTACTTGTTAACAGTATACTCCCCAACCAGATACTTGTCAATATCAGGTCAAACTTATTTAGAATCGTTAAGCATTACTTAATTTTTCGATCACCTTATCTATAAATCTCAGGGCCTTTAATTGCTGGTTTTCAGCAATTAAAACCAGATAATACTAATTGTTGACGAATGCCTACCATACCTTTATTGTTCTGGATATTGACAAAAATCCTATGAAAGGCTATGATTCTAGGATAATAAATTAATTTGGAACTAAAGGAGACAATTATGGAAAAAACCCCTTTGGCTACCGTGGCTGGTAAAACAATTTACACTGCGGACTTAGATGCCTTAATAAAACAATTACCTCAGGAACAGGCGAACCAATTCAAATCAAAAGAAGGCCGCCGTCAATTACTTGAAGAACTCATTGCTCAGGAACTTTTTTATTTAGAAGGTAAAGCAGCAAAGGTCGATGAAAGCGAAGAATTTCAAAAAATGCTCATCGATGCCGAAGAAAAACTGCTAAAAACTCATATGATTGCAACCTTTATGATGGATATTACTGTACCGGACGAAGAAGTGCAGAAATTCTATGATGAAAACCCCGGACAGTTCATTGCCCCGGACAGCATCCGTGCCAGCCATATTCTTCTCCCTACCGAAGAGCAGGCCACTACAATTATTGACGAAATTAAAAATGGCAAATCTTTTGAAGCGGCTGCAAAAGAATACTCCATCTGTCCTTCTAATGAAAAAGGCGGAGATTTGAGTTATTTTTCAAAAGGACAAATGGTTCCTGAATTTGAAACGGCTGCCTTTGCTCTGGAAGTGGATGAAATGACCGAAATGCCAGTTCAAACCCAGTTTGGTTTCCATATTATCAAACTGACAGACCGCAAGATTGCCCAAACCATTCCTTTTGAAGCTGTTAAAGAAAACGCCCGTACCTTTTTATTACGGGAAAAACAAAACAAAGCCTTTATTGGCAAAGTTGAAGACCTGAAACAAAAATATCCGGTAAAAATGGAAACAACCTCACTATAACCACTATTGGTAATTGTGAGAGTACCGTACGTTTCGCTATTGGTTTGCACTAAACAATTTTTGTTCATTACCTTTTAAATTTCGCAATCACCAATATAACGACTGCATGATATAAAAAGGACCGCTACAACCATAGTTGCAACGGTTCTTTTTTAATCCTCAATGATAATTATTCTTGCTCTGATTTTTTACAGCACCCTTTTCCCATAAACCGATGCCCAATGATAAAACCAGTTACTGTAAATGCAATCGTGAGTGTTACTAACGCACAAGCAACAATTTTTTCCTTATGAGCCATTACGCAACTTTGGCTATCTTCATTTTTATTACAACACATTTTTATTCCCTCCAACTTTCTATACATTATTTTAATTTTTTACCCTTTTTTTAAAGTCTAAACCAATTTTCTCTGAATAATTAAGACTCGGTTCGATCCGACGGTTTTTATCTTATCTGTGATGCGTCAATTCTCATTTCAAAAGAATCCAGCCGACACCAATCGACTGGATTCTTTTTTAAACGGAGATATCTAGTAACTGTCCAATGTTCGGGTCTGGTGAAGGACCTGCCGCAGACGCTGTCGGAGTACTGGTTTCTACCATTGCTACCATATCTGTCATTTGTTGCGTCCCGGTTTCCATGGCCATTTTCATCACCGACAAGCTGGCCTGTTGGGCAACCTGCATTTGATTCATTCCCATTGATAGTGCTGCAATATCCATATTCATTCCACCTTTCTTTTGATGTTATTCATGTGCGAATTTACACCATTGAATTTTAGTCCTGATATCCGTTTAATAAAATGCAAATGCATCTGTATCTTTTATCGTATTTATTTGTTTTTACTTGAGTATTATACCAGAATAAATAAGCGATATCCTTAAATTGCACCAGCTACTCCAGTTTTGTTTCTTTAGTGATCTTATCGATAAAAATCATCAATCTCTGCCATAGCGACAATTCATCCATCAATTCTCCTTTTCTGGACACCTTAATTATCAACATTTCTTTTATCCCTATATTATGTTATGATAAAAAATATGTTTTTAGGAGGTTAACTTTGAAAAAGAAACTACTATTATTCTGTCTTTTCGTCTTAAGTCTGGCAACCCTTTCCGGCTGTATGCCTAAAACGGATTCTACTGGTGCTTCTAACTCCCTGGATTTAGATACGACCAACCGCTATGAACTGCTCATCGGCCTGAATGATGTAGATGCCGGAAAACAACTTGTGGATACCCAACAAGCTACCGAAATTGTCAAGATGAAACTCTTGAGTCATGTCAGTGGGGTCACCATTACAATATCCAATGGTTACTACTATGTTGGCGCCTTAATCGTAGATGAAACAACCCTGAATTGCGTGATCTACGGCGCCGATGATGAAGCCATTGCCGCCGTTGTTAAAGAAATCAATAGTGAACTCAACGTTCCGGTTCTTGTATCCAAAAGCACCAGTCAATACCGCTTGATTACCCCATAAACCAAGCTTACTTATCTTTTTTTAGCTCCAAAAGAAGCACCTGTCAACAGGTGCTTCTTTTGGCTCAGTTTAATCATTAAAGCTCGTTCCGAGTCTTTTTTTGTAAAATAAATAGATAAATTTTCTACAAATTGATTATTTCACTGTTAAAAGGGCTAAATAAGAACCATGAGTGAGAATCTATTTGGAATAAACCGGCAGCTAGGCTCTCGGCAGTTTCATACTTGCTAAAATGATTAAATAAGCGGAGGAAACAATCGATGGAGACTGAATTTTATGAACAATTAAAAGAAAATCTACCCTGTGGCTACGCTTATTGCAAAGTTATCTGCGATCCTGATGATCATCCCACCGATTATCAATTTCTTGATATCAATCTTACTTTTGAGCAGATGTCCGGATTTTCACGGTCTCAGCTGATTGGCAAAAGACTTTACGATATTGTTCCAGAACAATATCGCAACGAATTTGACTGGTTTGATCGTTACGGCAAGATGGCTATCAATCAGAATAAGCAACCTTCCCCTGAAATTGAGCAATACGTCTCCTATTTTCAGAAATGGTATCGTATCCGGGCTTATTCTCCAAAAAAATACCATTTTATCGCCGTTTTTATTGACATCACCCAGGAAGTAGAAAATCAGAAGGCCCTTGAATATAGTATGTCTTATCAAAATGCCATCTTAGAAGCGATTCCGGATTTGCTGTTTATTCTCGATCATCATGGCTTTTTTATTGATTATAAAAACGGTCCTGAAAGTGATTTGTATTTATCTCCTGATCTTTTTGTGGGCAAAAACGTCATCGATATCTTCCCTGAATCCTTGGCCCAAAGTATTCAAACTGCCCTTGAGCATATTTACATGCATCAGTCCGTCTCTTCATTTGAATATGAACTGACAATGCAAAATGTCCAAAACTATTATGAATGTCGCATGGTTCCTTTCGCTTCCAATCAAATTATCGCCATCGTCAGAAACATCTCGGAACGGCGAAAAATGGAACGAAATTTACAGATTCATGAGTCGATTCTAACCGCTGTGGCCACTGCGATTGAGGAATTTTTGGACAATCGCGATGTGATCGCGGCAACAACCAAAGGCTTTGAATTAATCGGCCAGGCAGCTAAGGTGGATCGGGTCTATCTTTGGGAAAATGATTATGATGAACTGGGGCATGGACGCACCAGCCAACGCATCGAGTGGACTGCTGAAAATGCGACGCCTCAAATCAATAATCCTTTGCTTCAGCAAATCTCTTTTGAGGATATCCAGGATTTTATCGCCCCGCTGATTCAGGGCCAGCCGTTTTATGGAATCGTCGGAGAACTCAAAAACACCCGCACCAAAGAAATTCTCTGGGCTCAGGGAATATTGTCGATCCTCGTTGTGCCAATTATTGTCAATGGTCTGTTCTGGGGATTCATCGGCTTTGATGAGTGTAAAGAGGAACGTCAATGGTCTGAAGCAGAATTTTCTACTCTTTTTGCCTATGTTAATTCTTTGGGAAAAGCAATTGAACGTCGCCAGATTGAAGAAGAACTGGAACTGGCTAAAAATCAGGCTGAACTGGCAAACAATATGAAAAGTCGATTTCTTGCCAATATGTCCCATGAAATCAGAACGCCAATTAATGGAATTATGGGTTATCTTGAGCTGCTTCAATATACCCAGTTATCCACTGAACAGAAAGAATACGTACAAGAATCAAAATCTGCCACCGAAATCCTACTGTATTTGTTGAATGATATTTTGGATTTTTCCAAAATTGAAAGTGGGCAGTTGTCCATTGAATCCATCGAATTTGATTTATTAAAAACCGTGGAAGACTCTCTTTCTATGTTCCTTCCCAAAGTCTTAGAAAAAAACCTGAGCTTGAAAACAAACTTCGATCCCACGATCCCTAAGTATGTCCTAGGCGATCCAGCTCGAGTCGGACAAATTTTAAGTAACCTGATCAGCAATGCCATAAAATTCACCGACTCCGGTGAGATTATCATAACTGTTCAGCTAGGTTCATACAAACATAAAAAAGCAGAAATTATTTTTGAAATTTCAGATACCGGGATTGGTATTTCTGAGGAACAACAGCAAAAACTGTTTAAGCCCTTTGTTCAGGGAGATCCATCCACAACCAGAAAATACGGGGGCTCTGGCCTGGGTCTTGCCATAGCCAAAGAATTAATTCACCTGATGGATGGGACTATTCACATCTGCAGCACCTTTGGTGCTGGTACGACCTTTAATTTCAATCTATTTTTCGGTTCGAAATTAGTCATTGAAAATGACAAAGTGGGTTTTGAAGAATTGAAGCCTATTAATCCAGAAGCTTTAGTACCAGATAATGCCACACAATCGATCGAAACTAATTTAGATCTGTCAAATCTCAATATCCTATTAGTTGAAGATAATCTGACAAATCAAAAAATTGTTTCAAAAATACTTAAACTGCATAATAATGATTGTGATCTTGCCGGGAATGGGCAAGAAGCACTTGAAGCAGTTCAGAATAAAGATTATGATCTGATTTTAATGGATTGTCAAATGCCGATGATGGATGGTTATGAAAGCACTATTGCTATTAGAAGCTTACAAGGACCTAAAAAGGACATTCCTATTATAGCAATGACCGCCAATGCCATGGAAGGTGATCAGGAAAAGTGTCTGGCAGCCGGTATGAATGATTATCTTAGCAAACCAATTGACTATGATAAAATGCTTCGCCTGCTTGCTATTTATGGAAAGCAACAACACATATCACCCCCAATAATAAGCCCCCTTATACAGAACATGGACCGCTTTATGACAGAAACTGGATTGTCGCAATCCGACGCATTAGAAATTTTCGGTGACTTCTTTGAGTATACGCCAGCAATATTAGCCATCCTGGTCGCTTGTTTAGATTCCATTGATTTTATCCAACTTCAGAAAGCCGCTCATCAACTCAAAGGCTCTTCCAGTAATTTAAGAATTGATGCGATTAATTTTTATACCATTCAATTGGAAAAAGCAGCTGCTGAAAAAAACAGTCTGGCTTGCCAAAAAATATTGAATGACATCCTCATTGAATTTAATGAGATAAAAGAAAACTGGGAAAACGCTTTTCTTAAACACCATAACAATAGTAATATCTAAACAAAAGTGGACTTGTCCGTTCTGACAAGTCCACTTTTAATTAGTATCATTTATAGTTGTGATTATTCTATCCGACTTGGGATTGATTTTTTGATTTTACAATATCGATGACATCCCAAAGGTTCTCAATCATAAAGGTCGGTTTGCACTTTTCAAGAGCCGAAGGTGTATTATACCCCCATTTTACCGCAATCACATCGACCCCCACCTTATGGCAGGCTTCAATATCCCGCACCTCATCCCCAATGTACAACATTTCATTAGGTTTAATATCGTACTTCCGAAGCACTTTCTTTATTTTTTTAGCTTTGGACATTAGCGCTGAACACATGATAAACTCAATTTCGTGACTGATATCGTAGGTTATCAGAAATTGGGCAACCGTCTTTTTAATATTGGAGGTAAGTATCCCGATATGGTCGGTCTCTTTTCTCAGTTCGGCAAAAAAAGTATGAATATCTGGCGAAAAGGAATGAATCTCAGTCGACTCCTTCCTCATCATTTTCTGTCCATCTCTTAATGCCCGGGGAAATTGATAAAAAGGAATATCCACGATTTCTTTGATCTCTTTAATATGTAGGTTTTTAATATGCTGTAATTCCTCCATCGTAACGGTGCTGTATTTATATTTAGTCGCCAGTTCATTGTATATATTAAAGGCTTTCTCTTCAGTATCTGCAAGGGTACCATCAAAATCGAAAACCACGCATTTATAGGTCATATATGACTCCTCTATTTTAGTTGTTATTTAGTTCATATCCATTAACTTTGCTTTTTAACTTTTTTTCAAATGATTCATGATAAAAGTAGTAATCTAAATTTAATCGTTGAGCCTCATGCATTGCGGCACTTCCAAATCGGATCAGATCTTCTTTCGTTTTAGCATGATCTGGAAATTTTGAAATACCAAGATGATTTTTTAATTTAAATGAACTACCTTCGATAACAAAAGGTATTTTAAGTAACTCGGCAACCAGTTCGCAAATTTCCATCAGTTTTTTGATACCAGGGTCACAGGGATAAAATAAGACAAACTGATCAGTATAGCGACGTACAAAAAGTCCGTATTTGCCAATGGCTCCATAAAGCCGCTCACTTAAGGCACACATCAATTGATCTTCTATATTCTGACCATAGGCATCACCCACAGTGTGAATTCCGTCAATTTGCAGAAATATCAGTGCCAGGTTTTTATTTGGATTATTTCCATTTTTAATAAAATAATTTTCCAAAACCTGTTCCAGTTTATAGCGATTGGGCAATTTGGTAATAGGATCCAGGATAAAAGACTCTTCTAGGGCTTTGCGCTTCTCAATGGTTTCAGTAACATCAATTCCCATTAGAATATTGGTGTTTTCACCTGATTTTTTAGTAAAAGTTGCATGATCCCATTGGATATAATGGATCGTTCCTTTAGCATCTTTAAATGGCAAAGGACGATTGAAATTCAAATTCTCGTTAATAAACTTCTTATGGGCTCGGCCAAGTTTTCCAAAAATATCCATTAATGATTTGCCATCAGCTTCATCATAAGAAATGTCACTTAATTGACTCACCCATTTATTGATATTTTTCACCTCAAAATCTTTATTATATTCGATGTAAAGAAGACTGCTATTATTGAGTACCTTATCTGTGAAAATCATCTGGGCGGTGAGTTCATCCTTTAAACTTGCCTGCTTGGTCACATCCTGTAATATCCCAATGGTTCGCAAATGTTCATTGTCATCTGTGAAAAAATGTCGTATTCTTAAATAAATATCTCGCATTTCACCCCGATTATTTTTAATCCGGTAGTGGGTATCGACCTTTTCCTGGGCCTGAAAAGCCTTTAAAAAAGCTTTCCAAACGCGGTTCTGATCATCCTCATAGGCCATCCAGTAAATAATGTCAAGATTGGGTTCGACTTCCCCTTCTTCATAGCCAAGTATACTATAAAGTTCTTGGGACCAGAATACTTTTTTTGTGATATAATTCATTTCCCAGTAGCCCAGATGAGCTAGATGCTGAATTTCCAGCAATTCATCCTTCTGTTGCTTAATATAATCATCTTTTTCCTGAGTATTTTTCATATCGGTTCCGGTGATAACCGTAAATTTCTTTTGTCCGCCTTTTTTGTCATCAATGAATATCGGTTTAAACATCAGATGAAGCGGGATCACCTCACCATTGCTATGAAAAAAGTTAATATTTTTCTCATAAACACCTTTTTCTTTAATGACGTCTCTTAATTCTTTATTGTCCACATCAAAATCATAATCCGTCGGAATTCGCTGAATATTTTTTCCGATTATCTTGTCCGCAGGCTTACCCTGATAATTTAAAAATGCCTCATTAGCTTTATAGATAATCATATCCTCATCAACTACCACAATACTATCAGCAACCTGATTGAATATCGAACTGAACATTTTTTCGTCTCGTTCTTCATCTTCCAGTTTTCTACTGATGAAATATATATGAAAGGCTAGCGCTGCGAAAATAAAAATAATAATAATGCCAAAAATTATCATCGTAATTATCTGTTCTTCAGAATTCAGGTTTAATATATTAATCACTTAAGAACACCTTGCTTTCTGATTTTTCTCGTTTTTTCTAAATTTCAACCTTATCATCGACAACGGGTGATTATCCTCAACACAGTTTGCCATCAAATCATAGATATATTATAATACATAGTGTCAGCAAAATCCATGACCGTTCATCATTATTTACAAAATTGATGAAAATGAAGTTTTACAATAATTAAAAGATTAATTATTGATTATCATGACTAAAATAATAACAAATCAAAAAATAATTAAATACTTTGACAAAATAAATTTAAATGTTACAATAGACTTATTGCTTCATCAAGTTACAGTAATGAAGTGTTCGTTTGAACAAGGAGGTTCACATGCTTTTCAACTATACCATTGACGGCTTTGAAAATATCCAGCATCAGGATTATTTTGCCTTACAACAAATTAATGATAAATTGATGTCCCTTTACCGATCTCATGGCTACCATCAGATCTCCACCCCGACCTTTGAAACCTATGATCTTTACGTGAATGAGGATTCTATTCCCAGTGACGACCTTTTTAAGCTGGTGAATCATCAGGGCAAGGTGCTGGTGCTAAAGCCGGATGCAACCCTGCCAGTGACCCGGATGGCGGCGATGAATCATCCCAATGCTGAGGACATCATCAAGTTCTCTTATGAAACCAACATCTACCGTAATTTCTCATCACCGGAGATTATCAAAAAAGAAATCACCCAAATCGGGATTGAATATTTTGGCAATGACAGCCCGGAATGTGACGGCGAAGTGATTGCCCTGGCGATCCGCTCGCTTTTGGAAAACGGCATCGAGGATGTTCATATCGACCTGGGTCATGTCGGCTTTATCAATTTTCTTTTTGATGACCTGGCCTTTAGCACCAAAGAAAAAGCGACCTTATTTAAATACATTGAAAATAAAAACATCGGTGACATCGCCGATTATCTAGGAAAGTTGGCCTTGCCGGATGACAAAAAAGCGATTATCCTCAAGCTGCCACTGCTTTATGGCGAGCCCAAAGCTGTCGCCGAAGAAATGGCGGCCCTCTGCATTAACGATAAGATGCGCCAGGTGGTCGAGAAAATTTCTGAGATCTATGCTCATCTGGAAGTCATCGGACTGTCCCAATATGTAAGCTTTGATCTGGGCTTCACCAATCAAATGAACTATTACAGTGACATCAACTTCAAGGGTTATATTAACAGCTGCGGTGAACCAGTGATCAGCGGTGGACGCTATAATCACCTGTCCGAAAAATTCGGAATTCCCCGACCGGCCTGTGGTTTTGCCATCGACCTGCTGAAAGTTATTGATTACATGGAACAGCACCAGTTGCTGCCTTTGGATAATGAAACGGTTCATGTGATTCTTTATGAACCGACGGATAAAGCCGGTGCTTACAAACTGGCTGATGAACTGCGACAAGCAGGAAAAATTGCCGAGGTCTTTATTATTAAAACAACCGTAACAGACCAGGTGAAAACCCTGCATCAAAACCCCTTGTATAAAAATGCCCGCATTTATTATCTGCGAGATAAAAAACTGGAGCTGGAAAAGAATGCTGAATTTCTTTGTATTGACAAGATCCCAACTGAAAGTGAGGTGGAATAAATGGTGATCCGTTTTGCCCTGGCCAAAGGCCGGGTGGCTAAAAAAGCCATTGAACTGTTAATTGATCTGGGTTATGTTTTTTCCGACTACTCGGAAAAAAGCCGTAAGCTGATTTTTACCGATACCACCGGCACCATTGAATTCTTTCTGGTTAAATCGCCGGATGTTCCCACCTATGTTGAAAAAGGGGCGGCGGATATCGGCATCGTCGGAAAAGATGTGCTGCTGGAGCACCCCGCCCAGGTTTATGAGATGTTGAATTTAAACATCGGTAAATGCAAAATGTGTGTGGCTGGTTTTGAAAACCGTCCCATCCCCTATGGCAAGAAAATGGTGGTGGGCACCAAATACCCAGTCATCGCCAAGGAATATTTTCACACTAAAAATCAGTTGGTTGACATTATTAAAATCAACGGATCAGTAGAGCTGGCACCCCTGATCGGGTTGGCCGACTGCATCGTCGATATTGTCGAAAGCGGCAGTACCCTTAAAGAAAACGGCCTGTCGGTATTGGAAGAAATCTGTGAGATCAGCTCCCGACTGATTGTGAATCAGGTCAGCCTGAAAACCAAACGGGAAATGATCGACCCGATTATCAAGGCCTTCGAAAACCAGCTGTAGTTATATTGGACTATCGATGAGAGTTAGTACCGACCAATTGTTAATCTGTTGTATGCGCGCAATTCGTACAGTTGCAAATACATTTTTGTTTAAATTATTACTTCAATCAAGCAACTGTTCGCCTTGAGGCACACAACATGATATAACAATTGTCGGTACGGTTCGAATTTTTTCATTGAGTTATTTAATAATGTAGAGAGGATTAAAATGAAAACTATCAAATATAAAAAAGACATGGATCTTGACACCATTTTAAAACGCAACGATGACGAGCGGGAAGATATAAGGAATGCGGTATTGGAAATTATCAAGGGTGTTCGAAAAGAAGGCAACGCCGCCCTGTTATATTATACCCAGGCGCTGGATCACTGTGTGCTGACCCACCTGCAGGTCACCGAAGCGGAAATCGACGAAGCCTTTACGACGGTTCCTGATGAACTATTGGAAATCATCCGGGAAGCGGCCGAGAATATCCGGGACTTCCATGAAAAACAGCTGGAAACTACCTGGACTTACGCGCCTAAACCCGGGGTGATTCTCGGCCAGCACATTACCCCGATTGAACGGGTGGGGCTTTATGTCCCAGGAGGTAAGGCTACCTATCCGTCGACGGTGCTGATGGATGCGATTCCGGCGCTGGTGGCCGGAGTGCAATCGCTAGTGATGGTGACCCCACCGGGACGAGATGGGAAAATTAATCCGACGATTTTAGCCGCTGCCAAAATTGCCGGGGTTCACGAAATTTATAAAATCGGCGGGGCTCAAGCCATTGCCGCGCTGGCCTACGGTACCGAAACCATTAAACCCGTTAATAAAATTGTCGGGCCTGGAAATATTTATGTGGCCACTGCCAAAAAAGAAGTCTTTGGCAAGGTCGACATCGATATGATTGCCGGCCCTAGTGAAGTGCTGATTATTGCTGATGAAAATGCCAACCCGGTTTTTGCGGCGGCTGATTTGCTGTCCCAGGCCGAGCATGATGAACTGGCCATGCCGATTCTGGTGACGACCTCGGAAGAGCTGGGCAATCAGGTGATCGATGAAGTTTACCGCCAGATCAGCGAAGATTTAAGCCGTAAAGAAATCGCTAAAAAATCGGTGGATGATTTTGGTTTTGTTTTTATCGTTAAGGATCTGGATGAAGCCTTTGAGCTGTCCAACCAGATTGCCCCAGAGCACCTCGAACTGCTGATTGCTCATCCCATGGATTCCCTGGAAAAAGTAAAAAATGCCGGTGCTATTTTTATGGGCGCCTATACCCCAGAACCCCTGGGTGATTATTTTGCCGGCCCCAACCATACCCTCCCCACCTCGGGCACCGCCAAATTCTCATCACCACTGGGGGTTTATGATTATCTTAAAAAATCCAGCATTCTTTCCTACGATCAGGCGGCGCTGGGCGACGTCTATACCAAGATTGCGGCCTTTGCCCGGTCGGAAGGGCTGGATGCCCACGCGAAAGCAGTTGAAAGGCGGTTTGAAAACTAATGGAAAAACTTGTTCGAAAAAATATTGAAAGTCTGGTTGCTTATAAGGTTGACGCCCCTCAATACGATATTGTGGTCAACGCCAACGAAAGTCCTTTTGATTTTCCGATGCAATTAAAACGCAAATTTTGTGACGACATCTGCAACACCGATTTAAACCGCTACCCGGAAGCCTGCTTCCCTGAATTGCTGGCTGAACTCACCGGCTACACTGGCGTGCCCCAGGAAGGCATTATCTGCGGCTCCGGCTCTGATGAGCTGATTGCGATGATTAATCAGGCCTTTGTGGACCCCGGTGATGTAGTGGTTTCTCACACCCCCTCCTTTGCCATGTATGACATCTGGGCGACCATTTCCAATGCCAAACATATCATGGTGGACGATTTACCGGGACATATTCCCGATGTAGACGGTCTGATTGCGGCTGCCTGTGACACTCAGGCCAAGATTCTCTATATCTGCAATCCCAACAACCCGACCGGTTATATCTTTGATCAGGATGACATCATTAAAATGCTGGATGCGGTGCCTTCGCTGGTGGTTTTAGATGAAGCCTATATTGAATTTTTTGGCGAATCCAATGTCGATCTATTGGCTAAATATCCCCGATTGTTAATCCTGCGAACGCTGTCCAAAGCTTTTGGCCTGGCTGGCATCCGCTGTGGTTATGCGCTGGGCAATAAGGATGTCATTGATATTCTTTATAAGGTAAAAGGCCCTTATAACCTTAATGTGTTGACTCAGAAACTGGCGGTGATCGCCCTAAAAAATCGGACTGAAATTTTGCGCAATCTGGAAATCTTAAAGGCTGAACGGCTTAAAGCCATTGCGGTGCTTGAAGCTTTGCCCGGAATCACCGTTTTTCCATCCGGTTCCAACTTCATTTATTTTGAAACCACCAAAGCTGAAGCTATTTTTGAGGCACTGCTGAAAAAGAATATCTTAATCAAACGCTTTGCCGAATCCCAATCTAACCCCGGCAGCATTCGTTTTTCCATGGGAAAACCCCAGGAAAATCAAAAGATTCTGGAAATTATCAAGGAGGTCGTGTACAATGAAGCGTAGCTCTACATTAAATCGCAGTACCAGCGAAACCACCATTGCCCTGACCCTGAATCTTGATGGCACCGGACTTGCCGATATCAACACCGGGGTGGGCTTTTTTGATCACATGCTGACACTTTTTACCAAACACGGTAAATTTGACCTGACCATCGCGGCCACCGGCGACGAAGCGGATAATCATCATGCCATCGAAGACATCGGCATCCTGCTGGGCAAGGCTTTCTATGAAGCTCTGGGCGACAAGGCCGGAATCAACCGCTATGCCTTTCAGTTTACGCCAATGGACGAAGCCCTGTGCCGCACTTGTGTGGATATCAGCGGCCGCAGCTTTCTGGTCTTTGATGTGCCACTAACCCGGGAATTCATCGGCGACTTCGAAACCGAAATGCTGGAAGAATTTTTCGTGGCCTTTACCCATAACAGTAAGATGACCCTCCACGTGGCGTCGCTTTACGGCACCAACAACCACCACATTGTCGAAGGGATTTTCAAATCCCTGGGTCGCACCTTGAAAAGTGCCTGCGCCATCGAAGCCGGCAACACCGAAATCCCTTCTACCAAAGGAATTATTGAATAGCCATTACGAAAGTGCCGTGAGCTTTGTGTCCAGTTTCGCACGAAACAATTTTTACACTGTACGGCGGACAGGCTAACGCCTGTTCGCCTACACGTTACAAAATCGTTTGTGGAAACTAAACCCAAAGCGCTATCTGTTCGATGTTTATTCGTTTTGCAATTATCGAATGAAATTATAAAATAACAGGAGGACAACCATTGATCGCAATTGTCGACTATGATGTCGGAAACTTAAAAAATGTTTATACTGCTCTGGGCGACGTGGGTCTGGAAGGAACCATCACCCGGGATAAAAAAATATTGGATCAGGCCGATGCCATCATCCTGCCAGGCGTTGGCGCCTTTTCAGATGCCATGGACAACCTCAGAAAATTTGATCTGATTGATACCTTAAATGCCAATGTTAAAAAAGGCAAAATCCTGATGGGAATCTGTCTGGGGATGCAGCTGCTTTTTGATAAAAGCTATGAAGACGGCGAATTTGTCGGTCTCTCTTATATTCCCGGTGAAATTGTTAAATTTGATGCTCCGGGCATCAAGATTCCCCACATGGGCTGGAACAACCTGATCATCAACCGGGAGAGCCCACTGGTAAAAAACATTGGCACAGAAGATTATGTCTATTTTGTCCATTCCTACTACGCCAAACCGGAACATTTTGACGATGTGGTGGCTTATGCCGAATACAGCGTTAAGGTGCCGGGGATCGTCCAGAGAGACAATGTCATCGGGATGCAGTTTCACCCGGAAAAAAGCTCCACTGTGGGCCTGCAATTACTAAAGAACTTTAAGGAGATGATATCATGATTGTATTTCCTGCCATCGATTTAAAAAACGGCAAGTGTGTCCGCTTAATGCAAGGACAAAAAGACGCCGAAACCATTTATTTTGACAACCCGGTGGACGTCGCCTTAAAGTGGCAGTCCAAGGGAGCTCAGTATCTGCATCTGGTGGATCTGGACGGGGCCTTTGACGGGCAGCCCAAAAATCTGGAACTGGTTAAGGAGATCGTTTCTGCCCTGGATATCCCGGTTGAACTGGGGGGCGGTATCCGCACCCTGGAAATTGCCAAGGACTACATCGACAGCGGTGTTTCCCGGATCATTATCGGTACCCAGGCGGTAAAGGATTTTGAATTCATTGTCAAACTCCTGGATCTTTATGATGATAAGGTCTGCGTTTCCATCGATGCCAAAAACGGGCTGGTCTGTACCGAAGGCTGGGTCGAAAGCAGCAACATCGAAGCCCTGGAACTGGCCAGTAACCTGGAAAAACTGGGTCTGTCGACGCTGGTATACACCGATATTTCCAAAGACGGTATGATGACCGGCCCTAATTTTGAGATGCTTCAAGTGCTTAACGACAACCTCAAAATGGATATTATCGCATCTGGCGGGATCTCCAAATCTGCCGATCTGATCCGCCTGGAAGCCATGGGGATGTACGGCGCGATCACTGGCAAAGCCCTCTATGAAGGCGCCATCGATCTGGAAAAACTGCTGAAAGAGGAGCTTAAACCATGCTGACCAAACGAATCATCCCCTGCCTTGACGTCGATCATGGCCGGGTGGTAAAAGGTAAAAAATTTCAGGACATTCAGGACGTCGCTGATCCGGTGGAACTGGGTCGTTACTACTCTGAGCAGGGCGCTGACGAGCTGGTTTTCTACGACATCACTGCTAGCTATGAAGACCGGGATATTTTTATCCATATTGTTGAAAAAGTAGCCGAAGCCATCCGGATCCCCTTTACCATTGGCGGCGGCATCAGCAAAGTGGAAGATTTCCGCAAAGTGCTGATGGCTGGCGCCGACAAGGTCTCCGTCAACTCCGCAGCCGTTAAAAACCCCCAGCTGATCAGAGAAGCGGCGCTGCGGTTTGGCGCCCAATGTGTGGTGTTATCGATTGATGCCAAACGTAATAATAAGGGCTCCTGGGATGTCTATGTTAAGGGTGGCCGGGAAAATACTGGCATCGATGCCATTGAGTGGGCCAAGCAGGGTCAGGATCTGGGAGCCGGCGAAATCTGCATCAACTCCATTGATACCGATGGGGTTAAAAAAGGCTATGATCTGGAGCTGAACCAGAAGCTATCCAGCCTGCTGACCATTCCGATCATCGCTTCCGGCGGTGCCGGGAAAATGTCAGACTTTGCCGATGTGTTAAAAGTCGGTGCCGATGCCGCCCTGGCTGCATCCGTTTTTCATTACAAAGAAATACCAATCGCTGATCTGAAAAATTATTTACACGACCAGCAGATACCCATGAGACGGGTATAGAAAGGCAGACTATGGATTTAGAAAATATTAAATACAACGAGGCCGGTTTAGTACCGGCTATCGTTCAGGATTACGAGACCCGTCAGGTATTGATGATGGCGTGGATGAATGAAGAAGCGTTAAAACTGACCATCGAGACTAAAAAAGCTACCTTTTACAGTCGCAGCCGCCAGGCGCTGTGGATCAAAGGCGAAACCTCTGGCAACACGCAAGCAGTGGTTAAAATCAATTATGACTGCGACGGCGATACCCTGTTGCTACAGGTGAACCCTGAAGGACCAGCTTGTCATACCGGCAATACTTCCTGTTTCTATCGCAGCCTGGCCATCGATCAGGAGGCCAACCTGGGAAATATGGAAATTCTGACCATGCTTTACGATCTGATTGCTGAGCGTAAAACCACCCCGATTGCCGGTTCCTACACTAATTACCTGTTCGAAAAAGGGGTTGATAAGATTTGTAAAAAAATTGGTGAAGAGGCTGCGGAAACCATTATTGCGGCCAAAAACAACGATCCCGATGAGTTGATTTATGAAGCCTCGGATCTTATCTATCATCTGCTGGTTCTGCTTAATAATCAAAATGTTGATCTGGAATCACTTTTCCAGGAACTGACCAAACGCCATAAATAAGCCTATCCCATACCGGTTAGAAGAATTTCTTTTAATCGGTTTTTTATTTTTCAGCTAAACTTCGGATTTTTTTTCAAATAAAAAGAGACGTAAGCTCACGTCCCTTTAATTCTAATCCGATAATTTATATTTAATAATTGTCACTTAACAGCAGTCGCTTTTTACTTCGCCACAGCCACACCCACAGCCGCCATCGGCGGGTTTTTGCGCTTTTTGAACCATCTTGACAATATCTTCTCTCGTCATGCCGGCCCATTCAGCAAAATTTGCATTGGAAGGATAAGATCCCTTTTGTCTGATTTCGCCATCCACAACTGTAATCGGTAGCGCTTCAGTGCCTTCGTTGGCAATCGTATCATTGACTTCTTTATTGGTCACAAACGCCATCGGGTCACTGGAAAGATTGTAACGGCTGATTTTTCTGCCTTCGCCTTCCAGCTCATTTAGAAACGTTGAAACTCTCAACAGCTCAGGATCAACTCCAGGTCCGCAGACACCGGTTGAACAGCACATTGCTGGTTCAAATATTTCGACTTTACTCATATTCAATTCTCCATTTCATTAATCATAATTTGTGATGCTTTGTCGCCTGTAGCTCAATAAAGCTCAGATCACTTTGTACTCATATGATATGTCAAAATGTAGCTTTTGTCAAGGATTTTAACAACAATCTCCGCCACAAAAGCTTTTATTAGCCATTTTAGCTTTCATCATCATCATCACCAATTCATCTTTGGACATACCCGCCCAGGTTGCCAAATCATGATTAGAGGGATAGGATCCCTTACTTTTGATTTCACCATCAACGACAACAATTGGCAGGGCTGCTACCCCCTCACTTTCAACAAGGTCATTAACGGTTTTGTTCATGGCAAACATTTCCGGATTTTCAGCCAGCCCATATCGTTTGATTGATTTTCCTTCGTTTTCCAGGGCTTTGATCATGGTTGACATCCGAAATAATTCCCGATC
Organism: Acetobacterium woodii; assembly: GCA_016213825.1. GTDB lineage: Bacteria > Bacillota > Clostridia > Eubacteriales > Eubacteriaceae > Acetobacterium > Acetobacterium woodii_A. Next base: position 454,754 of record JACQZP010000021.1, read on the forward strand.
GCCTCCAGGACCACATCCAATTGGTTTGTTACTTGTAATAGGGTCATATATTTCAATTGTTTTCATGACATTCTCCATTTCATCTTCTCTTATTTATAAAAATCACAGGAATAAGTTTTTTATCAGATTGTACTCAGATGAAAACATATTCATATTACTAGTTTTAAAATATTCCAATTTTCGATTTCTGTCAAGTGATATTAACTAAGATGAATCTTTTTTATGAATCATTTAAGTTAATTTTTTTAATTTCAATCAAGATTTCAAGCAAAATTTTAAGCAAAGATAGTCGTTTTGCGTTGCATTATCACCTAAAATCGTGTATAATAAAATTACTCCGAAGTTTAAGATTTCTAAGGTATTTTTAACTATGAACTTAAACCCGTAGGGTATAATCGGAAACGATTATGTCTCCCAGTGTGGAAAAGGGGCTTAACCGGGCTTATGTCTGTGTTATTTTGCATTTGTTAAGTGCAGAAAAAAAAGACCATTCCATTAGGAGTGGTCTTTTTTTTCCCAGAGCGTCCCTGAATTTTATTTATTTGTAACCGAAATATTACGAAATCAGGACACTTTCTTTTATAAGCTTAAGCCGGACTAACCAACCGGCTTTGGTTTTTTTTGTTTTATAAACATTGAGCGTTCTAACTAAAGATGAGCATCAGAAAACGCATACGCTGTTTTCTGATGCTCATCTTTTTTAGGTTGATCTGCAAAATCAGCCTCCTGCAACAGGAGGAAAAATTGCCATGTAACCATCTTCTTTGATCGGAACAGTGAGCATGGCATCAACTTTTCCATCAACCCCATCCACAATCAATGCGGCAATTTCCGGGGCCGTAATGCCCAAGCTGTCAATGACATCCTGACCTGTCATCCCAGGCGTATAGTCTACTTCAACAATCTTCCCCCGGCCTTCTCTGAAGTTCGCAAACAGTTTAACTTTAATTGCCATATTTCCTCCTAAGCGAAAGGGACGATCTGAGATCGTCCCCTGACTTTATTTTATAACAAGCCTAATTTTTCCAGACGTTCTTCGGTAGGAATCCCATCTTCGTCCCAGCCACGTTCTTTGTAGTACAGTGGCAGTAATTCATCCAATTTGTGAACCCAACCTTTGGTTGGTCCTTCCGGCATTTCTTCTTCTAGCAGACGCGGTGGCAGGGTATCTTCATCTGGTGAAATACCAGCTTCTAAATTAAAGAGCTTTTCCAGATTCCAGATTCGTTCGCCGGCTAACAGCACATCATCAGCCGACCAGTTTGTGCCTAAAGTTTCATTTAACATATCAGCATATTGTTGGGCACCCAACGCAAATGAGGTAAACAGACATAAGCCGGTGGAGTCAATGACAGCGGTCAGATCCTGGAAGATTTTTGCCCAAGTTGGTTTTCCGGCTAATTCAAAGCGATCCAGTTTTTCCGGCAAGCCCAGAATTTCAGGTGAGATCAGGTAGCCACGCACATGACAGCCGCCACGGTTGGAGGTTGCATATTGCAGACCCATGCCCTGGATTCCACGGGGGTCATAAGCTGGCAGATCCTGTTTTTTAACAGACATGGAGTATTCGGGAACACCGAAGAAATCAGCCAGTCGGTAAGAGCCCCGGGCCAGTAAATCGCCAAAGCCTTCCCGGTTACCCATTTTCTTGAGCCAGTGAACCACTGAATCCGCGTTGCCGAACTTCAGGATCACGTCGTCATCGAGCATTTCATCGGTGATATAACCCCGTTGATAGAGCTCCATGGCAGCGGCCAGGGTTGCCCCAGCTGAGATGGTATCAATTCCCAGTTCATTACACCAGTAATTGGCGTCGATAACCACTTCCATGTCATCAATGCCTAAATCAGCGGCAAATACCCAGAGGGTTTCATATTCGGGTCCGCCGATGCCATCCGGACTCTTGTCGCTTTTTACCCAGCGGCCGCAGCCAATCGGGCAATGATGACAGGGATTCCGTTTGATCAGGTATTTTTCGGTCAGAGTTTCACCGCTGACAGCTTCAGCATTGGGATCGACACCCCCCTGAAAGTTGTTGGTCGGATAAACCCCATGTTCATTGATAATATTAACCAGCACCGCGGTACCGTAGGTTGGCAGACCACCACCGGTGACACCGTTTTCTTTTATTAAGGTTCGGCATTCTTTAGTAACGGCTTTTAAGCCGTCAGGATTGGCGATTTCCGGTTTGAGGTTGCCTTTAACCGTAATGGCTTTGAGGTTTTTCGAACCCATCACCGCACCTACGCCGGAACGACCAGCGGCACGGTCTTTTTCGTTCATGATGGCGGCCATCTGGGACAGTTTTTCACCAGCTGGACCGATGGTTAAAACCTTGGCGCCGGGTTGTTTTTCTTTTAAGGCGTCGCTTGTTTCGGAAACCATTTTGCCCCACAGATCAAGTGCCGGTAAAATTTCAACCTTTTCTTCATCAATGCTGATGTAAACTGGCAGGCTGGCTTTTCCTTCAACAATGATGGCATCGTAACCGGCATATTTCAGGTAAGCGCCCCATTCGCCGCCGGAGTTTGATGACGCAATACAGCCGGTTAATGGCGATTTGGTAACGACCATGTACCGACCACCGGTAGGAGTCGCTGTTCCAGACAACGGACCATTGATAAAGACAATTTTATTTTCTGCGGCAAACGGATCAACTTTTGGATCAACCTCATCCATATAAAGCTTTGTTCCTAAACCACGACCGCCAATATATTTCTTGGCCAACTCAAAATCAAGATCTTCAGTGCCAATTTCACCGGTCGTCAAATTAATACGTAATATTTTTCCCATGTAACCAAACATTTCGTACGCCTCCTAAATTTTATTTATTTGTAACCATTATCATTATACCCAAATTTTACCTTTTATTCAATGGATTACAGAAATGTTATGGTCAAGTGCAAAAATTTATAGCTTTCTGGCGTTCGAAAATTGATTTTTTGATCATTTATTGAGCATTTTTTACATTAGTTAATTTATCAAACCGATGGTCTTAAGGATATTATAACCTAAGCGTCTTTCCTGTCCTTCATAAGGAAAGGCATGCATGACAATCATCGGGTTAAAATTCAATTCAATGATTCCGTAAGCAGAATTGGGATCACTGCAATCTTCAATAATAATATCAATGCCGCAAAATTTGGCCTCAAAAGCTTTGGCTGCTTTTAAAGCAATTTCTGAAAAATGCGGATGCATCTTTTCCGTAAAATCAATGCTGTCGCCGCCGGTACTGATATTAGAATTTCCCCGCAAAAAAATCATTTCGTCTTTTTTAGGCACCGACTGATTGGTGAGACCCTGTTTTTTTAAAAACATGATCGACTGATCATCCAGTTCAATTTTCTTCAGCGGGCTGGTATGACCATCCCCCCGGTAGGGATGCTTGTTTTTCTCATCAATCAGTTCCTGGATCGTGGAAACACCGTCGCCCACCACATTGGCCGGACGACGATGGAGCACCGCCACGACCTCATCCCCCATGGTCAGGAAGCGATATTCCAGACCGGAAATATAATCCTCGATTAAAATAGTCGTATCATGTTCAAAGGCGATCCGGGCTCCCTCAAGAAGCTCTTCCAGGTTACCACCCTGATCGAAAATGCAGATTCCCAAACCAAAATTAGTGGATTTTGGCTTAATGACCACTTTTTTACCAATATATTTGGGGAGTTTCTGTTTTGCTTCCTGAAAAGAAAAATATTCTTCTCCCTCCGGCACTGGCAAACCGGCTTCTTTGAGAATTTTTTTGGTCACTACCTTATTTTCCATCAGCAACGGGGTAATATAGGTGTCTACGCTGGTTTTGGTGGCCTGCTTGACATATTCCTTGTGGCCATTTTTTTGAAGTAAAACAATATTATCGGCCGCATCCACCGGAGTTACTTTTACCCCTCGGGTCAGCGCTTCTTTGATTAAGATCTGAGTAGACATCTCCCAGTTTTCAAAGCCCTTCAGGCGATAATGGTCCCGGTCTGATTGGGTCTTGTAATTATTGGCCAGCTCCAGATTCGCCTCCAGACATCCTTTTTCCTGCATTAATACCTTCAATCGATGGGCATAGGTGGTTTCCGGGTTGGTGACCCGCTGCTGCATGACTGCAATGCAGGCATCCTGATTTAAATTCAGGTATTCGTTCACCTCCGCCACCTTATCCAGAATATCCTCAGCCCAGGCGGTTTTGAGGGTCCAATGACGATGATCCAAGAGTTCCAGATCTGGCTCCAGCCCGCTTTCGGCTACTGCAACCTCATTAATCAGGGCTTCCTGCTGCCAAGTCTCAAAAAATTCTTCACCTTCCAATAAAAGAAAGAGCATGAATATGTTCATGAACTCAAGATCGACTTTGGCAATCCCACATTTATCAAAAACGTTCAGATCGATGGTACGGATTTCCAGGTATTGAATACCATCATTTTCCAGCGATTCCAGGACATTACGGACATCTTTCGGTTTTAAGCGGATTTGGGCATAGAGTTCTTTGGCTTCTGATATGTCCCCCCGTTTCACAAATTCATTGATGCTGCGGATAAATTCTTTGGTGGAACTATAATCAGGGTATAAATCGATTTCGTTTTTATAGCCACTGCAGCTGCCATTTCGGGCTGAGATCCCGCCTTTTTTGTAACGGGTATCGTTGCCGCAATCGGTCATACACTCTAAACATTCTTTGATATAAGAACTATGCAAACCAGGAGTACAACCCATCAAATAAATAATCAGCCAGCGATAACGTAAAAAGTTCCGCAATACTTTTAAGTAAATGCGATCTTTAAATTCTTTATAGGTTTCGTTTGAGTCCGACTCTTGCCAGATAGTTGTTAAAAAGTCATCACCAAAGGAAAAGTTATAATGAATCCCGGAAATGAGTTGGCGTTTTCCGCCATATTTGGCCATCAGTTTTTCCCGATAGGCTCTGGCTTTTTTCCCGGCTTCTCCCTGATAAGTGGCGATCGGGATAAACTCATCATCGGGAATGTCACAAGGCATGGAGTACGGCCAATAAAGTTCATCGTTATTGCCGATTTCACCAATCACAATATCGGTTAAGGCCTCCAGAAAGTCATAGGTTTCATCAACTGAATAAAAAACCGGAGTAACCAGTTCCACCTGACTTTCTGAAAAATCAGTGGTTATATAAGGATTTTCCAGTTTGTCTCCAAAAATTGGCGGGTGGGGGGTCAGAGCCAGTTTTCCCTGTGGGGTAACCCGAAGCCCCTCCCGTTCTACCCCAAACCCTGCGGTTAATATACTTTCTGGTGTCATTTTATTTTTTAATATTTCGATCATGCTTATAACCTTTCCGTTGTCGTACAGGTAAAACGGTGTGAACTGTACAAAATTTTTTTAATTATACCATAAAACAGATTAATTCTAACTAACTAATTCCCTTTGTTTGCTAGGGAATAACATTTATTTTCTTTTTATATTCTTAACAGCTTTTTTTAATTTCATTCTTTATTTATTAAAACTATTGACAAATAAAACGCGCAGTGTTAGACTTTACTCATTGAGTTAGAATATACTAACTCAATTTTTATAAAATACAAGTTAGATGTTTCTAACCTTTCAGGAGGATGACCATGCTGCTATCTATGGCAACACCTGGAGAAAAAAACTCCATTAAAAAAATTACCGGCAAAGATACTACTCATCAATTTTTGGCAAGCCTTGGCTTTGTTGAGGGAGCTGATGTTACCATCATTTCCGAACTTGCAGGGAATATTATTTTAATTATCAAAGATACTCGGGTTGCTATTGATAAGAGCATGGCCAACCGCATTATAATTTAAGGAGAGCCCCATGAATACAATGAAAACACTAAAATCCGTCAAATGTGGTGAGTCCACCACGGTTGTTAGGCTTCACGGCCAAGGTCCCATCAAACGTCGCATTATGGATATGGGTATTACCAAAGGCGTTAATATTTTTGTGCGCAAGGTCGCCCCGCTGGGTGATCCCATTGAGATAACCGTTCTTGATTATGAACTGAGCATTCGCAAACAGGATGCTGAATTAATCGAGGTTGTATAAATTATTGACATCCTAGTTTTTGATGAATTCTTTATTTTATTACAATCTGACCGGGTTTTCTGACCTGCTATTGCACTTATTGAACTCGATCACAATTAACTAAGAGCACTTTCGTTTTTCTGCATTTTATTTGTATTTTTCGACAGCTTAGGCTGTCAAATTTTTGCTGAAACTGTTAGCTGCAACTACCAATTAAAAGAGGAGAACTTTATATGAATTTAAAAATAGCATTAGTTGGTAATCCCAACTGCGGTAAAACAACCATGTTCAACGCCCTTACCGGCAGCTCTCAATACGTCGGCAATTGGCCGGGGGTTACCGTGGAGAAAAAATCTGGCAAACTAAAAAACCACAGTGATGTAGAAATCATCGATTTACCGGGCATCTATTCCCTGTCCCCCTATACCCTGGAGGAAGTTATTTCACGAAATTATCTGCTAAACGAGAAACCCGACGTGCTGATTAACATTGTCGACAGCAGCAATATCGAACGAAATTTATATTTAACCACCCAATTGCTGGAAATGGGCATTCCCATGATTCTGGCTTTGAATATGACCGATATTGTCAGAAAACGTGGGGATGTCATCAATGTTAAGGCTCTGGCGAAACGGCTGGGCTGCGAAGTCATTGAAACCGCTGCAGTCAAAAGCGAAGGCTGTACTGAGGTGGCCGAGAAAGCCATTGCCTTGGCTAAAGCCAAACAACATTCCAAACCGCTGCAGCTTTTTTCAGCCGAAGTTACGGAAACCCTTAAACAGATTGAAGCAATTATAATAGAAACCAAATCAAGGGAGCACGCCGATTTTTATGCCCTCAAGCAGTTCGAACGCGATGAAAAGGCAATTGAGCAGCTTAACCTGCCGGAATCTGCAATGCAACTGATCGCTGCACTTACGGAAGCCTGTGAAGATGCTTTGGATGATGACAGTGAAAGCATTATCACCTATGAACGCTATCAGACCATCGGCCGGATTGTTGCGGACACGATTAAGAAAAAAGCCAGTTCTGGCATGACCACCTCAGATAAAATTGACCGGGTGGTGACCAATCGTTTCCTGGCCTTGCCGATTTTTGCCGGAATTATGTTTTTGATGTATTTTGTTTCAGTTTCCACCGTTGGTGCCTGGGCCACCGATTGGGCCAATGATGTACTGTTCGGGCAAATTATCACACCCGGAGCGGAGAACTTGCTTATGACGCTTGGCACAGCTGACTGGTTGAACTCACTGATTCTTAATGGAATTATCGGTGGCGTTGGGGCAATACTGGGCTTTGTGCCCCAGATGTTTGTCCTGTTTTTCTTTCTGGCGATTCTGGAAGATTGTGGTTACATGGCCCGGGTTGCTTTTATTATGGATCGGGTGTTCCGCAAATTCGGGCTTTCCGGCAAGTCATTTATTCCGCTATTAATCGGCACTGGTTGCAGTGTCCCTGGAATTATGGCCTCCCGGACCATTGAAAATGAGCGGGACCGCAAAATGACGATTATGACCACCTCCTTTATTCCCTGCTCCGCCAAGCTGCCAATTATCGCCCTGATCGCCGGCGCCTTATTCCCGGGATCAGTGTGGGTGGCCCCTTCGGCTTATTTTATCGGCGTGGCGTCGATTATTGTTTCGGGAATTGTTTTAAAGAAAACCCGGGGCTTCAGCGGCGATCCAGCGCCCTTTATTATGGAGTTGCCGACCTACCATATTCCTGGAGCCAAAGGGGTGCTGATTCACATGTGGGAGCGGGGTAAGTCTTTTATTAAAAAAGCCGGAACGATTATTTTTGTGGCCAGCATTACCATCTGGTTCTTAAGTTCCTTTAACTGGACCCTGACAATGGTGGACACCTCAGATTCGATTTTGGCCTCCCTGGGCATGATTATCGCCCCCATCTTTGCACCGCTTGGTTTTGGCAACTGGGAATCAACCGTTGCCGCAATTACCGGTTTGATTGCCAAAGAAACGATTGTCAGTACCTTTGGGGTACTCTTCGGGTTTGCTGAAGTTGCTGCAGATGGCACTGAAATCTGGCCTCTACTGCAGCAATCCTTTACCCAATTATCGGCATTTTCGTTCCTGGTCTTCAATCTGCTCTGTGCCCCCTGCTTTGCCGCCATTGGCGCTATTCGCCAGGAAATGGGCAGTGCCAAATGGACACTGATCGCGGTGGGCTATCAAACCGCTTTTGCCTACACCATTGCCCTGATCATTTATCAGCTGGGGTTATTCTTTACCGGTGGCGGCTTTGGCTTCTTTACCGCAGTGGCGATCCTGCTGATTTTAGCACTGCTTTATCTGCTCTTTAGAAAACCGGTTGTGCCTTCAAAAACCACTAAAAAACAACTGACTCCGATTGAGGAGCTTTAGAGTTTATTGATAAAAACAAAAATAGCCGAAAGAAAAAGTTTGCGCTTTTCTTCTGGCTGTTTTTTTATTTATTGTAAACTCAACCCTTTTTTAGCAGATTCAATCTCGCAAACAACTTAATCATTGATGATTGCCCAACAAAAAAAGAAGCGCAACCGATCGTTTTCTGATAAAATAAATTTACTAAAACAAATCTGGTAAAATAAACTAATAACCAGATCAGCTACATTTAAAGGAGAAAACCACCAATGGCTAAACCGAAAGAAGTCAAAACCAATGCGATGCGCATTTTGGATAAATTGAAGATTGACTATACCCATCAAACCTATGCATGCGATGAATTTGTGGATGGACTACAGACGGCGGACCTCTTAAATCTACCCTATGAACGGGTCTATAAGACCCTGGTAACTGAAGGCAAAAGCAAGAATTATTTTGTCTTTGTAATCCCCATCGACAAGGAACTGGATATGAAGAAAGCCGCCAAAGCGGTAGGCGAAAAAGCAGTAGCGATGATTCATTTAAAAGATCTGACCGCCATTACCGGCTATGTCCGGGGCGGTTGTACCGCCATTGGCATGAAAAAGCAGTTTACCACCGTCATCAACGATACCGCCAGCGAGCTTGATAAAATCTATATCAGCGGCGGCAAAATCGGGCTGCAGCTTCAATTGCGCCCTGATGATTTCTGTACTGCTGCTCCGGCTGTTTATGGGGATGTGGTCAATTCCTGAGAAAGTTGAAATATCAAACTGAATAAAACCTAAAAAAACAGGAACTGCACCTAAAGCGACAGCTCCTGTTTTTTGTTGGGAAATTATTTTATTATTTTAAATGTTTTTGGTATTCATTACTCGCATTGCATTAAAGACGGCAATCAGGGTCACGCCGACATCGGCAAAGACAGCTTCCCACATGGTCGCCACGCCAAACATGGCCATGATCAGAAACACCGCTTTAATCCCCAAAGCAAAAACAATATTCTGGAGGACAATTTTCCGGGTCTTCCGGGCAATTTTAATGGCTGTGACAATTTTTGACGGCTCATCAGTCATAATCACAATATCGGCGGCTTCAATGGCGGCGTCCGAACCCAGACCGCCCATGGCCATGCCGATATCGGCTCGGGCCAGCACTGGCGCATCGTTGATGCCATCGCCGACAAAGATAATTTTTTCTTTGTTGGATTTATGGCTTTCCAGCCATTCGAATTTGTCAACCTTGTCTGCCGGAAGCAATTCCGAATAGACCTGATCGAGACCCAATTGTTGACCGATCTGGTCGCCGACCTGCTTGAGGTCACCGGTGAGCATGACAGTTTTTTTAATGCCGATGGCTTTGAGTGACTTGATCGCCTGGGCAGCATCTTCTTTGACCTCATCAGAAATAATCAGATGACCGGCATAGACCTGGTCGACTGCCAGATAAACCACGGTTCCCAAAGTCTCGAAGGGGCTGATTGGGATGTTCTTATCCGCCATCAAACGGCTATTGCCGGCTAATACTTCCTGGTTGTCGATGGTGACCCGGAGGCCGGAGCCCGGCAGTTCCTGATGGTTCTGAATACGGTCTTGCTGGATCTCTTCAGGATAGGCCGTAACAATCGATTTGGCGATCGGGTGATTGGAAAAACTTTCGGCATGGGCGGCATAATCCAGTAGCGCTGCGGCACTGAAGCCCGACTGGGGATTAATTTCGGTGACCTTGAAAACTCCTTTGGTCAGGGTGCCGGTTTTATCAAACACCACGGTCTCAACGCTGTTTAAGGCTTCCAGATAGTTGCTCCCTTTTATCAGGATCCCCATCTTAGAGGCCCCGCCTATCCCGCCGAAGAAGCCCAGCGGAATCGAAATAACCAGGGCACAGGGACAGGACACCACGAGAAAAATCAGCGCCCGATAGATCCAATCGGCGAAAGTCGCCCCGGGAATCAGTAGTGGCGGAATGACCCCTAACGCCAGGGCAGCAAAAACCACTGCCGGGGTATAATAACGGGCAAATTTCGTAATAAACTTTTCCGTGGGGGCTTTACGGCTGCTGGCATTCTGGACCAGATCTAAAATCTTGGCCACCGTGGATTCACCAAAAGTTTTGGTGACCTTAATGGTTAAGACCCCATTCTTATTGATAAAGCCGCTGAGCGCTGCCGCTCCGGGGGCTAATTCCCGGGGCAGCGATTCGCCGGTGAGGGCTGAGGTGTCCGCCATGGAGATCCCCGCGTCTACCACCCCATCCAGAGGAATTTTTTCGCCGGGCTTAACAAGGATGATGTCGCCGACTTTGACCTCTTCCGGAGCGACCTTACGGAAGCTGTCGCCGACTTTCAGATTGGCATAATCCGGCCGGATATCCATTAATGCGCTGATCGATTTCCGGGAGTGATCCACTGCCATATCCTGGAACAGCTCGCCAACCAGATAAAACATCATTACTGCTACCCCTTCCGGGTACTGGCCGACTAAAAAGGCCCCAATAGTGGCAACAGTCATCAGAAAATGTTCGCTGAAGACCTGACCGCTGGCGATTCCCTTAATGGCCCGCCACACCACATCACCGCCGACAATCAGATAGGATACTAAAAACAGACTGATTTCGAGCCAATCGGGCAGACTGAAAAGCAGCACCACGGCAAATAGTGTTCCGCCAAGAGCCAGTTTGGTCAGCAGTTTTTTACGTTGACCGCCCTCTTCCCCTTCCTGCCGAGCTAGTTCCGGTGCGCCGGGGTTGGCCTGATTATCGGCCAGGATTACCCGTACCCCCGGCTCAATTTTGTTGACAATCGCTTCGATTTGTTGGAATAAGGCCGACAGACTGACCTGAGGCTCGGTTTTCAGGGTCAGTTTTTTTGAAATGAAATCGATGGAAGCGGCGGTGACACCGGCCTGTTTGCCGACTTCGGTTTCGATTTTCGAGGCGCAATTGGCACAGCAAAGCCCTTCGAGGATAAAAACTTTTCGAAGGCTGTTAATCACCAGTTTTTCTTTAACCAGAACCCCTGGTTCGTGCTTATAGACGATTGTCTTCACCTGCTCCACAATGCCCGCGGTTTCACTATCTGCGGCGGCAGTTTCAATAACTAAGGTTTTGCTGATAAAATTCATACTGGCAGTAATCCCCGGGATGGCATTGACTTCCTGTTCGATCTTAGCCGCACAGTTGGCGCAGCACAAGCCGTCGAGTATTAATTCTTTTTTTGTCATGGCGGTTTTCTCCTAGCTGTTTTCCTCTGAAATATGAACCAGACCCTGTTCAAAGATTTGTTTAACATGCTCATCATTTAACGAATAAAAGACAATTTTTCCATCTTTGCGGCTCTTGACCAAGTTGGCATTTTTTAAAATCCGCAGCTGGTGGGAAATAGCCGATTGGGTCATATTCAGCAAATAAGCAATATCACAGACACAAATCTCGGCTTCATCCAAGGCCCAAAGGATTTTTATTCTGGTGGAATCGCCAAAAACCTTAAACAATTCTGCCAGATCATAGAGCGTTTCTTCCGGGGGCATTTTTTCTTTGACCTGATTGACGATGTCCTCATGGATCACATCACAATGACAGCGATCGATGGGCGGTAATTTATTAGACATGGTTCACCTCTTCTTTTATTATATAGCATCATAACGCATGAACAATTGAGCAATCATTCATATATCGTATGGCAATTATACCTCTGGCTTCCTCTTTTTGTCAATCTCTTTTATTTATATACAATGATTTAAAATACAATAACTTTAAAAAAATATTGCACTATAAAAACATTGCAACATTCATCCTTTTCGTGTATAAATATAATAAACTATTTGTGTAATTAAGGAGATAATAATGAAATTATTTAAAAAATTCGCTGTTACATCAATACTTATTGCATGTTTATCCACAGTGATAATGACAGACACCACAGTTTTTGCCAAGTCAACCCAGCCACCTGATCCACCGCCTACCCCTGATAATGTCGTTATCTACTTGGATCCCGGACATGGCGGCAGTGACCCCGGAGCTCTGACGCAGTTTTCTGATAATGATGAAGCGTATTTCAACCTCGCAGTTGCCGAAGCGGCCCAAACTTATCTCATGTCAAATTACTCAGGCGTGACTGTTAATCTGACCAGAACGGAGGATACCTATCTGTCACTGACGGATCGGGTTGCATTGGCAGCTGCCAATAATGCCGATATTCTGGTAAGTATTCATAACAATGCCTATGACGGCAAAGCCCGGGGGACCGAAGTCTGGGTATCAAGCAACAAAAGCTATAAAGCTTCTTCATCTGCGTTGGGAGCGTTGATATTGGGCGAAATCAAAACAATGGCAGACGAAATAACGCCCGAAAATGGTGCCGTCGTATTTACAAATCGGGGAGTCAAATACAGCAATACCTATACAATCATCAACAATAGTGTCAAAGCCGGTTTTCCCGGAATCATCATCGAGCATTTATTTATGGATAACGCTGATGACTATCATTATTTTCTTTCCAGCCCGGAAAAATTGGAACGGCTTGGAAAAGCCGACGCGCTGGCAATAGCGTCCTACTATCACCTTCAACCTAATCAATAAAACCACTTGAGCAATCATCTATATAATAAAAGCAAAAAATCCTTCCCAGCTAAACAAGTCTTAGCTGGGAAGGATTTTTTAATTGACACAGAATGGCTTTTTACGGATCATTACAAATTATTTCAGCTATTCGGATAGGGTTATTTCCAGATCGTTCCAACCCAGTATTTTTATTAAGCGTTGCTGGGGATAGCCATAGGCACTGGCCGGATAACTGATTCGGTCAGTAGTATTTGAATTGATCAGATAATCGACGACCTTGCCGTCTTGATCTTTGATCACCTGGGTAATGATCACTGAATGAAGCCACTGGTTATCATAACCAAATTGCAGGATATCCCCCACCGCTCCACTATAGACATTCTCATCAACCACGGCACTTAAGCCATAACCGGTGTTCTCCCTGGCATAAAGATAAAATTCGTTAACCCCTGCCCAGGCCGGACTCCGTCCGGACTCTATTTCGTCAAGATTTAACTCATCACTATACCACTTCCACTGGGTAAACTCGTCGCCAAAAATATCCATGGGAATGCCCCCGGCATTGAGGCATTGGGAGATGTAATTGTTGCAGTTGCCACCAACATCATCGTAGACGCCAAACTGCGCCAGGTTGCGCAACGTTTTTTCGGGATCAACCCAAGTCATGGCGTAGTTCACGGCGGCCTCTGGCTGATAGGGGTTGCCAGTAAATGCTTGTGCGGCTGGCCGTTCGCCCGTATTAAAGGCCTGTTTTGCCGTCGCCAATTCGTCCACCGCTGCTGTGGATTTGCCGAGAAGTTCCTCGATAACTGCAGTTGATTGGCCAGGCTGAGCGCCGATAGCGTCCTGCACCAGGTTAAAACTGTCTTCATCCTGAAGATGCTCGGCGATCTTATAAGTATCCCCTTTTTTGATCAGCCAGAAATGATGCCGGATACCACTGGTCACTGAATCAACCTCCGGGACAAAGGCAAAATTCACGGTGTAATTTTCGAGCAGTTCAACTTCAACCGCTTCGTCAACTTCGTTTAATGCCAGGACATTTAATTGGTATTGATAATTGATCATTTTTAAATCGTTGCTCTGTTTGAGTCGCAGTTGGATCAGATAATCCAGGGCACTTTGATTCAGGACTGCGTTTTCGCCAGTAGGATCATAGAAAAGTTCAGACATATCGACGGTCTGCAAATTAGCAGTGGCTTCGAAGGTTTTATTAAAGTAGTCGTTAATCGGGGCAGCGATTTCCGGATTGATCACCTCGCCGTCGCGCTGAATTTCGATGGTGCCGTTGACTGCTGCGGGTTTATCCGCATTTAAATAAATACTTGTTGCAACAACCCCAATTACCAGGGCTATCACAACGATGATGCTGATGATCGTTCGTTTTTCTTTTTTTGTTCTTTGACTTTTTATAATTTTCAATTAGTTCTACCTTTTTCGTGTTCTTGATTGCTTTTTTCTTAGATTATTATCGTATCATATTCTTTTTAAGACTATCTAAATTCATTTCCCCATCACCAATAATAAATTTTTTTAAGATTGTTTCACAGCATCCCTACAAGGGTATTATAAAATTAGAAGATTATTTTATAAAAAATATTTTAGGGAGAATTTAACAATGTTAGAACGAATAAAGAAAGAAATCGAAAAAAAGAAAACTGAAGGCGGCCTAACAGATTCGGATAGCTTAAGCATCACTTTAAATGTTACTGAAGCCCAAAAACAAAAGTTTTTGCAGGATGTTGAAAATGAAAGTCTGGACGAAGCCTGGAATTGGGATATTATCGATGATGAGTTGCGGGTCAATTATAAAAAAGACAAAGAAACGACACCAGATTAAGATCATCCGTCATTAAATCTGATTGGCGGTGCAAAAGAATATTTTCATCGATCGATTATATTTGTTTTTTGTTCCGATATCAGATAATCAGCCCAATGCTCCTTAACGCTTGGGTTCTACAAATTTGGATATTACTACAAAAATAAAATAATAAATACCAGGAGGAACAAAATGACCGGTGATTCACTTAAAGCTAAAGTAATCTCAGCAAAATTGTTAACCGCGGTGGATGATATCATGATCAAAAAATTTGAGCTTCCCGAAAACCATTCGGATATTGGTATTTTTACCACTGAAACCGACGAGGCCGGCTATGTGGCCATTGACGAAGCCACCAAAGAAGCCAACATCACGGCAGCTTATGCCCGCTCAAGCTATGGCGGGGTCGGCTGTGAAAACGGCGGCCAGATGCTGGGGGTTATCTCCGGCACTTCGATTGACGATGTCAAAGCCGGACTGCGTTACATCGTTGATTTTATCAGCCGCAAGTCCGGCTTATACAGTGCTAATGATGATGGCAGCATTACCTATTTTGCCCAGACTGTCGCCAGTATTGGCAGTTATTTTTCCAACCGACTGAATCTACCCAAAGGAACCGCCATTGCCTATGTCGCAGCGCCTCCTCTGGAAGGAATCATCGGGGTGGATGAGGTTCTCAGAACTACTGAAGTGACAGTGGTTGAATTTTGGGACACGCCAACAACGACAAACCGCAGCGGAGCCATTTTTACCGGTACCTCCTCAGACTGCGATGCCGCCTGTCGGACCTTTGCCCAGACCGTAATCAAATGTGTTAGAAAACAAGTTGATTTATAAAGTGCGGTGTTTTAATACCACTGGTTACTGCCTCACAAACCCCTTGACAATCTCGGTTTATTGAAATAGCGACAGCATTGAGAATAAACAAACTTGTAGTTGCTATTTGCCAGGGATAGTGATATGATAATTCAAAGAAGAACTGCTATGTAAATAGAGAATAATAATTCATGGAAGCGAAGACTGTCTGACCTTATCTGGACGCTTTAGTCAGATACGAGTGAATAGCGTAACCGGCCATTTGGCCGGTTTTTTTGTTTCAACAGCAAAGTTGCACCGTGACAATTTAATAATAATTCTTGGAAGCGAAGACTGCCTGACCTTATTTGGACGCTTTAGTCAGGCACGAGTGAATAGCGTAACCGGCCATTGGTCGGTTTTTTTGTTTCAATGTTAGCTAGATCCTGGTTTTTAATGATTGAATTCACATGAATGGGAGGTGGTAAATAATCCGTTTGGTACAGATAGCCTTTGTTTTTGCTCGATTTAGCAGAAATTAAATACGAATGAATAATCTTAACAAAAGTTACGGATAACAATAGTCAGTAATTCTAAGGAGGAAAATGAAATGACTGATAAATCAATGTCTAAACGACAATCAAATCATAAAAAAGTTGGATTAAAAACTTTAGTTATGATGCTGTCGCTTTTTATGATCTTTTCGTTATCTGCATTTGACGTTTTCGCTGACAGTTCTGGGGTGCATAGCGCATCGACAGTCACAGGCTGGACAAATCCAAATAATTCGACTGTTTCCGACAACGTGTACAGTACCTTAACTTACTCGGGCAACCTTTCTTCGACCCAGTTTGGCTTTTCAATACCTGAAGGATCGACAATTAATGGTGTTGAAGTTCAAGTCGAAAGGTATATTAATAATTGGTACTCCAGTTATGCGGACAGCATGGCCTGTCTGATCATCAACGGGTCCCCAAATTATAATTCTAACCGCGCTGTTTTGTGGACCTACTGGTCGCGATTTTCTGAAGAAACAAAAGTATTCGGTGGTCCCACCGATCTATGGGGCATGACTTTAACACCGGCAGATATCAACAATGGTGGGTTTGGCTTTTTACTGAGCCCGGTAAAATCTGGTTCCGGGGTAACGGCTTTTGTTGATTATATCGGCATGACTGTTTACTATACGCCGCCAGCCACTGACACCACCCCGCCGGTTATCGCATCCCAGAGTAATATGTTCGTCGAAGCGACCGATGCCAATGGGGCCATTGTCAATTTTGCACCAACCGCGACCGATAATGTTGACCCATCCGTGACCGTCGTCACGTCCCCTGCATCTGGCTCGCAGTTCCCCATGGGGACCACCCAGGTAACCTGTAATGCCACGGATCTGGCAGGGAACCCAGCTATTCCGGTGACTTTTGATGTCACGGTGCAGGATACAACCGCACCAGTCATTAGCCTGACCGGCAATGATCCGGTGAACATCAACCAAGATACCCCCTATACTGAAGAAGGCGCAACCTGGACAGATGCTGTCGACGGCAGCGGCGCTGCCATTGTTGGCGGTGATGTCGTCAATACCAGCATTCCCGGTACCTATCTGGTTACCTACAATTATACCGATACCGCCGGGAACCCGGCCCTTCAGGTTACCCGAACCGTCAACGTTCTTGACACTGTCCCACCGATCATCGCCGCTCAAAGTAACATGATCGTCGAAGCCACCAGTGCCAACGGGGCCATCGTCAGTTTCACGCCAACTGCGACGGATAATTTTGACCCGACCGTCACCGTCACAACCACCCCGGCATCCGGATCACAATTTACGCTGGGAACCACTCTGGTAACCTGCAACGCGGTGGATCTGGCTGGAAATGCTGCTATCCCAGTGACCTTTAACGTCACCGTCGTAGATACGACCGCACCCGTTATTACGCTGACCGGCAACAATCCTTATTCAATCCACTATGCCAGCATCTATACCGATCCCGGAGCAATCTGGACCGATGCTGTTGATGGCACAGGTTCTCCCATCATTGGCGGTCAAACCGTCAATACGCTGATTCCAGGTAACTATGTGGTTACCTACAATTACACCGATGCCGCCGGAAACCCGGCTATTGAAGTGACCCGCACCGTCACCGTTGAAAAATGGGCAACCATTGTTGTTTCAACCGATGTTAGAAACTGGAAGGGTATGAACGTCATTGATCCCCATCTCTTCACGGTACAATTGGATGGATCAACGAACCAATTTATTTCACAAACCTTATCCGCTTCCTATGATCACTTAGCCCCGGGTACTTATACGATCATGCAATTGATTGATTCCAAATACGTATTAAAGAGTATCACTGGCGACAACGATACCATCGCCGCCAACGGTGCAACGATTACCGTTGGCAGCGGACAAACCGCGAATCTGACATTTGTCAATTGGAAATTCCAGCCAAATAAAAAATAGCGGTGTTCCAACCATTTAAAGGGGTGGCCTGTTCGATCAGGTGCCCCTTTTTTATGTTTTTAAATCATTTATATTTATCTCAAGAAACACAAATTCGGCGGCTTCGCTAATTGCCGGTTGCATTATAAGTTTTCTACCCCTATCAGTGGCATGACGTTGCTGGATTTGAATTTGTAGCCGCCGGATTCGGGTCTGCCGAATTCTTTGCGGAAAATTCTTTGACCTTTACCAGGGCCACATCGCCATACACTAAATTTCCATCGGCTAGTTCGACCTGGTTACTGATCCCGCTACTCATTGCATTTTCATCAGAGAGCTTGATGATCACTTGCTTGTTTGCGGCCATTTCATAAGTGCCGGTGTAAATGAGTTCTTTTTGATCCGCCGGCTTGACGATCCAGGTGAAGGTCTGATCGTCATTGAAGGTCGCGTTGAGATAATCAATCCCCGCGGCCGTTCCATATTTTACTTCCCAGTTACCAATAAGCTGCGCATTGCCGGAATTTCCCGCGAAATATGAAAAAATTCCGATCAGGCCGACTGCCAGACCGCCAATAATAACCATTACGATTATCCTCGCTGACATTGAATTCATGTTTAACTTTTCAACAAATTTCACAACATTCACCCGTATCCTATATGATTAGTGTGTTATTATGATAACATGCCAAAATCCAATAGTCAAAAAGATCTTTACAAATATTTGAGACTGCGCCAAAAACTTGACGCAGTCCCCAAAATTATGCTTTTATTTTGCCCACCGGCGCCAGATAAATGACAAACTCATCTTCCCCATCAACCGCTAATAACCGATCGGCACTTTGCTGATGATAGGCAGCAATGGCACAGGTTCCCGCCCCGATGGCTTCGCAGGCCAGATAAAGGTTTTGACAGACATGCCCGGCATCCAGGGCGATTACCTTATAAGATGCCTGGGCATAGCGCCATTCCATCCGATACGGAACGGCTGTCCAGATAAAGGTAACCGCGCCAGAACCGGCAAATTGCTGATTAAGGGCCGCCTCAATCAGCTTTTCTTTGAGGTGATCCGGTGTCGATTCCAGCACTAATTGATGCTGCGACGGCAGATAGCGATAGATCCCCGATTCCAGACCATCGACATGAAAAACCGCCAGATAGGTTTCCAGGGCATGGCGATTGCCCGCCGAGGGAACGGTTCGCAGAGCATTTTTCTGACGCCATTGACGAACGCCCTGGGTAGCCCAGAGCAGGAATGACAATTCTTCAAGCGACAAGGGCTGGTTTGTAAATTTCCGCCGTGACTCCCGGTGGGCCATGGCGGTTGCTAAGGGTACCGCCCCCATCTCCCCGACAGCTGGTTTAAGCAAGGGGATTTTTCTGGCTTCGGGCGGCGGCGGTTTTTCTATCGGCGGTGCCGGCACCCCGATATTCTGATCGGTTTGGTTAAAATCCGTTTCCTGACGAATATCATCTTTTAAGAAATACTTTAAGTTGCGGTTCTTTTCATTTTTCATCGATTTACCCTGCCTTTTATGGATTGTTCTTGTACTTCAGCCAATTTTTGATAACAGTGAAACCGCGAAATGCCCACCTGGACAGATGCTTTGCAGATCATATCAATCTCATCCAGATTATTCAAAATCACCTGCAACACCGGTTCCCCATGCTTTGAAGAAAATTCGTCTTGCAGAATTTGAATAATCCGATCCGTTGTCATGCCTGGCCGGTATGGCCGATCCTCTGAAAGGGCGGTATAAATGTCCGCATAGGAGACAATATCCATCTCCTGAGAAATTCCAACATCGGCCAGATTCATGGGATAGCCTGATCCATCGTGATTTTCATGATGACCAGAGGCCCATTCGACAATCCCTTCCAAGCCAGAAATGTGGCCCAGAATCAGATAGGTGAAGTAGGCATGAGTACGGATATCAGCCCGTTCCGTTTCTGATAATTGCTCTTTTTTTTCAATCAGTTCCGTGGCAATGGCAATTTTACCAATATCGTGCAACAAGCCGGCAACCCGTATTTTTTGACAGTTTTCTTGAGAATAGTCCATTCTTTTGGCAATTGTATAGGCCACCTGACTCACGCCAAATGAGTGAGAAATAGCAAATTTACTTCTGGAGTCAATAATTTTGGAAAGGGTCAGGGCAAATTCCTCTAGCAAATCCATGGTCAGGGTAATCTCGTAGCGATCACAAATGCCGAGTCCGAGAATTGTTTCCATATCCCAGTTGTCAATATCCAACCAAAAAGAATCCTTCTGTGCCTGGGCCAAATAAGCGTCAATCACCTCGGGATGAAAGACGTTGCCGCGATAGGATTGCATTTTCGTTATTATTTTCTGTTTTTGCGCCAGAATTGAATAATCCGGCTGGACCAATATATCTGTCCGATCGGCCACGTGAAGAATATAGGATTCCAGCGGCACCGGGCCCAGTTCTGGCACATAGGTGTTATCCAGATCATAATGCCAATGATGATAAAAAATGATCCGGGAAATTTTTTCAAATGGAGAAAATGACGACAGCATATAACTGCCTAAACTACTGTGGGGAAAAGGATTCTCCACATCCATCTGGATCAGGCTGTCTCTTTCACTGATGGTTAGCGCGCCAATATCATGTAGGGATGCCGCAATAATCAGATCGCTCAGCCGTTCGGCAGACAACCCCATCTGAACACCAATATGATAGGCGGCAATCGCCGTTCGCCGGTGATGATTCTTTAGCAGATAATTGTATAGATCAATGGATTTAGTAAACGATGTAATCAGTTCTTTTAATGTTATATTCATAAACAAGCCCCCCAACAGGTTGCAATCTCTCATATCAATAAATGCGAATTACACTGTCTTTAAATTTATACCCACACTTTTTTAAATGCGCCATATTTTTCTTGAAAAAGTAGATATATCCAAATATTTTATGAATGATTCATTCAAAACGGCCAAAAGGAAGGTACTGTTTTTTAACTGTACCTTCCTTTTGATCAAAAATTGTGAATTTGCTAATTGTATCTAACTATAAAGTGACCTTCAGCCATAATTGTTTTTCTGAGGTCTGATAACATTTTCCAAAAGACTAGCATCAATCGGCAGGGTGGCACAGATCGGTATCTGGACGGCGCTGCCATTAAAACCGAACACCAATGTCTGAATGGCTTCCAGAGCCTCCATGGATACCAGATCGGTTTTATTAATCAGGATGGTATCCGCCTCTTCCAACTGGCCGGTAATCAGATGCTGCAGCGGACCTAACAGCCGCTGCCAGCGTTTTGCGTCGACGATAATACAGATCCGGGGTACAATCTCAAAGGTTGTCTGGATCACTTCTTTCATGGCTTTAGGGTAAGCCACTCCAGTACTTTCTACCACAAGCCATTCCGGTGCCAGGTCTTTCTGGATCCGCTCGATACTGCGCACCAGATCGCCGGCCATGGTGCAGCAGACACAGCCGGCAAACAGATTCTTGACCGTATAACCCGCCCCAGTGACTAACGCATTGTCAACCCCGATTTCACCGATTTCGTTCTCGATGACCGCAACTTTAATCTGTTCTGATTTAATCTGTTCTGATTTTATCTGTTCTGATTTTATCTGTTCTGATTTTATCTGATCAGATTTTATTTCATCCGATAATGTCTGCCCGGCCAGGTAGCCCAGCAGCTGGATCAGCACGCTGGTTTTGCCGGAACCGAGAAAGCCCCCGAGAATGACAATTTTCATCGGCTCAGATTTGACCGCGGTAGAGTTTGTCCCCATAATCCTCAACGACTTCCGTCAACCATTTGTTTTTATTGTTCAGAGCTTCGTTTTCCGGGTCGGCAAAGATCCAGCCGTCAAACACATAGTTGCCCCCCACTGACAAGCTATCGATGGTCTCTTTAACCGCCTGCTTAAAGACTTCTTCCGAACAGTCCTCCAAAGCCAGATGGCCTTCCATCATATCAAATCCACCGATCACCACCAGATCGCTGCCGTATCTTTTCTTAATCCCCACCAGATCGTTACAGGTCTGGGCCGGCTCCCAATACTGAACCCCCATGTCCAAAAAGTCGTCAAGCAGGGCTTCGCATTTACCACAGCAGTGCATAATAATCGGCAGTCCTTTTTCCTGGGCAAATTTGGCTTCCCGGGCAACAAAGGGTTTGATCAGCTCCCGGTACTGTTCGATGGAAATAAACGGTGCTGCCCAGGCGGCCACATCATCCACCAGCTCGACCATGTCCGGTTTGTAATAGTCGATTGATTTTTCGGCCACGTCCATGTAGAAATCACAAAGATATTGCATCAGCGCTTTGACCTCTTCCGGTTCTTCGGCAATGGCACAGAGCCCTTCGGTAAAGCCCATAAACGACATCAAAGCAATAAAATAACCACCGTGAAGATTAAAGGCCAGGGCTGTTTCCTCGGGATTGATGCCGATGCTGGCCAGAAATGCCCGATCATTTTTGGCCATTTCGGCCCAGTCGACCTGAGAAAGATCCGGTGCTTTAATCACATCCCGCCATTTGGTGATATCATCAAGAATAAAATGATTGGGCACCGGCATGACCTGATAGCCGGTTTCCTTGTTTGACACATAGGGAACGCCCCAGATATCCTCCCCGCCCTGGGGGCCGCGGTGGGAATTGAGTAACCCCGGTCCGTAAAACATATTTAATGCCGGCCGTTGGGAGTAGGGATTGGGTCCATAGACAAATTGGAGCAAGGTGTCGGAAGGAATCCCTTTGGACAGATCCAGAAAATTCTGTTTTTGAGTACGTTGTGCAGTCATTATCATTCCTCTTTTCGTAAATTCAAGGGATTAGTTCGTAAATAGTTTAAAAAAATATGTAAACGATACAATCCATCTGTTATTCAGTATAAACAGCCCGGGTTGTTTTGTAAATTCCCATTGCTTATTGAAATTTGACAGCTCACCTTATATAATGTTGATAAGGTAATTTTTAAACCCGCCTGACCACCCGATAATCCGTTTTTTTGAGCCGGGTTTTGTAAAAAATATTTGCTGTGATTAGGAAAAATCTATCAAGAGGAGACCCTTTTTATGAAAATATCACTGGAACTGATTCTCCGGGAATTAACTGAGGAAGCCCTAGCATGCACCCTGAAGCACTCCAAATATGGGGATTTTTCGGCAATGAACTTAGCTGGCATCTGTTCATTTGATACTGCTACCCAGGTAAAGAGCGGAACCCTCTATCTCGTCGTGCCGGGCTGTGATCTGCAGTCAGATCCGGTGCTGCTCGGGATGCTGGAAAAATCCGATGCGGTGCTTTGCGTGCTTGAAAATCTGGCGGCGGAGCTTGAGTCTTACCAGATTACTTATCTATGTATCATAAATGAAAACCCAGCAGTAGACGACACCCCCGCTGCCGACTATCGTTTTTATAACCAGGTCTTTTCGCGGCTCTATGATATCTTCCAGAAATACGCCAGCTGGCAGGAAAACCTCTATCTGGCGGTGGAGAATGAAAACATCCAGGTGCTGCTGGATGTTTCCCAGCCAATTTTTCGTAAATCCATCTATGTTGCCGGAAATGAGGGGAAATACCTGGCAGCTTCCGGCCCCTGTCTGGATTATCTGGGGGTTCAGTCTCAGGTGCCGCTGGAAGTATTCAACCATTTAAAAAACGAGACTGCCATCGAACCCTCGCTGAGCACCCAGGAAACCTTTCTCTATCCGGCGGGGATCCTCAATGCCGATGCTCTCTGTAAAGATATTTTTGAAAACAATGTCTATTTCTGCCGGATTATCATCATCGACGAAATCAACCGCACTGGCTTTGACCCTGGCGACTACCACCTGATGGCACTTCTCGGCAATGCCCTCCAGCTGATGATCCGCCAGAATAACCTGGCAGTGATGTCCGATCAGGGCAATCCCGATAGCAGCTCCAGCCTGATCACCATCATCGATCAGCTGCTGACAAACCAGCGGGTTGATGCCAGTCAGCTGGATACGGTGCTTTTTCGCAACGGCTGGAAAAAAAATGAAGGCTGCCATGTGGGCTGCCTTCTGCTTTATCCTTATGAAAATCAACTGATGAATTCTCATTATTATAATCGCTACATTACCAGAAATTTTACCGGGGTTTATTCCCTCGACCGCAAAGACCACCTGATTCTGATTATCCGGGAAAGTGTTTATCCCAAAGCCGACCATTTTTTGTCCCAGTTCAATTTGTTCATCCGGGATGGTAATTTCCGGTTTGGCATCAGCAACCTGTGTGCGGATCTGATGCAGCTGGCTTTTTTCCAGCGTCAGGCTGAAATTGCTGTGGATGATGGGCTCCGCAAAGATCAGACCATCTGGTGTCATAAATTTGCCAATCTAGCTTTTTCTCATCTGCTTCAGGAAGCCTGCCATGAAATGCCGGCGGAACTTTTGTGTGCGCCGGAGCTGTTGGTGCTGAAAAATTATGACTGTTGGAAAAAGACCGACTATTATCTAACCCTGAAAACCTATCTGGAAAACAAAATGATCGCCACCCAAACCGCCAAAGCCTTGTTCATCCATCACGCCACCATGGTTTATCGACTTAAACGGATGCAGGAACTCACCGGCATCGACTATGACGATTCGGAGAAGATGCTGTATCTTTATCTGTCTTTTAAGATGCTGGACAATAATTGCTGATCACGAGCCGCATCAATCCTCTGATCATTGAGATGATCCGGCGTTGCTTCCAGCACCAATTGCAGATAACAGTAAATCCACGGTTCTAGAACATCGACATTGAACACCATCAGATACGTTTCCAGGGCATGCCGGTTTCCGGCTGTGGGAACCGTTCGCAGGGCATTTTTCTGACGCCATGCCTGAACTCCCTGGGTAGACCAGATCAGGAATGACAATTCTTCAATAGTCAGAGCCTGGTTTGTAAATTTCCGCCGTGATTCCTGATGCGAAATGGCTGATTTTATGGGCATTTCGCCGATCGCAAAGGTAGGCTGGTTCAAGCAAGGGGATTTTCCGGGCGTCAGGCGGGGCTAGTTTTTCAATCGGCACCGATAGCACTCCGATGTTCTGATCGATGTTGCGAAAATTGGTTTCCTGGCGTATATCATCTTTAAAGAAGTATTTTAAGTTTCTTTTGTTTTCTTAATTTCATATATTTAGCCTGGTTTTCCGGTTTTGGGGACGAACTAGTTCTAATAGTTTACTGGTTAGCAATACAAATTGAACCAATTACCTATTATATAAGCATTATTGCCGAGGACAAACAGGGGTTTAAAATTTGATTTTATTTTTACTTCCGTTTTTAGTTTTCTTGGGGTTTGTGCTTATCACTGCTAAGAAATGATCTCAATAGAAGTTTTCATAATCCTTAGTTGCAGACAACCGAATGTCCCCCTTGTCTGATAAGCTGTGCCCACTACTCCAATCAAAAATTTGTTATCTTGATAAATCGTGAAACAAAAAAACTTTGTAAAGGAGTGAACTGCTCCATAATCGCCTAATCAATTTCTGACACAATGTTATTAACCTTAACAAGATCCCTGGGATTAATTTTCAACGTGAAATACGCATCGCCAACTCCCCCATAAACGTAGGGATACTTTAACAAATGCTGATCCAGCACACAGGGCAAGCCATGCCCGATCAGAGGAACACTGCCAACTTCAAAGCCGATCGTTTCAAAAACCTCTTCCTTGCTGGCTATTCTGACATTCTTACATTGCAAAATTTTTTTGATCTGTTTAAAATCGATCCGGCCCCGGTCGCCGGATAGGAGCAGCGCAAAATAACCCTTTTCACTTTTAATGATGATTGTTGGTGCCGTCGCATCAATTTCATAAACGCCTTTGGCATCACTAACCGCTAAAATAGGTTTTTCATTGTGTAATATTTCAAAATCCACCTGGTTATTAATCAGTAATGTCCTGAGTTTTTCCATCGTCATTCGGCCTCCTTGAGCGCTATCAAATATGATTATTCAAGATCCAAGTCTCGCAACTTTGTCAGGTCTTCATCGGTAAGACTAATTACTTCTTTTAAGTAGGTGTTCATAAGCTATATTTTTCATCAATAACAATAAACTTTTTTCCATATCGCTAGTGTCAACACCAACTGTAGCTTTAATGCCATGGATGTTTTTATATCATTCGTTCTTTACCCAGTCTGAGAAACGATCTCCATGATATTTTTGTCTATTTCGTTGCCAAAAGTTATCCTGACACCCCTAGATATGTTATAATACTTCTAACTTTACAAACCAAAAGGGGGGCTTTATCATAACCTATTTAGAATTGATTATAACCGCCATCGCCGTCATTGGCGGACTTTACTATGCCAAGAAAAATCTCGCTCGATTAAATGCGCAGCTAAACAGCGCCCGCTTTTCGCTCGCCTTAGCGTCCAAAGAGCACCTTATTCTGATCACCGCACTCATTCTTACGGCTGTCACGCTCAATTTGCTTGACAGCCTTACCATTACGCCTTTTATTTATCTAACCCGCTTAATATTATCGCGATTATTCATTGCTTTTTTAACGATCGTCTTTTTGCCCAGCATCTTTTTGCTAATATACAGTTTTTGTGCCATGTATCGTTACCTGGAAAAACGTTCCAGCGACTATCGATTAAAACAGTATCACTTAAAAAGCAGGGCTGATTTGAGTTCCGATCCGGATTTTGATGGCGCCAATAAAAATATTTATACCCAGATTGCCCTCGTCTTCTACGAGAAATATGACAACCCCTTTGTCTTGTACTCATTAGACCGGGCCCTCCGCAAACTCCTCACTCTGCGGGTTATGTCCCAACTACTACTCACCCGAACGATGAAGGAGCTGGCAGAAGAAACCCATGAAACCTGGGATCTGTCAAAAGTCCGGGCGATCCTTTATGACCGACATTTCTGGCTGATTAGCCGTTATCTAGGGCTCCATGTTTATCTGGTTTTTTGCGTTGTCTGTATGATGGTTGAACAGCAAACCGATCCGATCTACCGGCTGATTGCCCAACGATCCAATTATCGGCGATCCGACTAGTGGATTCAATCTTTCGTATGTGTTCACCCTTTATTTGCAATCTAAAATTTTTTGATCGAGTTTCCTAATCCTAAGCAGAACTTAGTGGGATCTCCTGGTTTTAAGTTAAGGGTACCTGAACTGAAAAGAAAATTACTTCAGCGTAGCAGTATCAAACAATTTCAATTGCTGCATGGCCCTGAAAATAGCAAGACATTCACCAATCACCACCCGATTGATCCGGGGATAATCGCTTTTAATAGCAGCGATCATCCCATCATCTGTCGCTTCCAGAACGATGTCTTGATTATTATTAATAAATAGGAAGACAGCTCTAAATTCATCGAGGCTGTCTTTGTTTTTTAGCAGCCACCAATAGGCCTGATCGAGATGGATAATCAATCCGCGGCGGATGCCAATAAAAAACTCCATGTCAGACCCACTTTCAGGGTCATCGAAAGCTGTCAACTTGTCTTCAATGAGGGAAGTGGTCAGCATCAGATTCATGATCTTGAGTTTGAAATCAGCAGTGTAATTGGCCGAGTTTTTGATATCTTTAAAAAAGTTAATGATGATCTCATCATACATGTTAAACAGATCCTTTTTGGCATCTTTCTCAGTATAGGGCAACACAAATTTACTCAATAACATCACCAGGATACCACCAATGATCACGTAGATGATGCGATCAAGGCTTAGATTGGCGGCATTGTCAATCAGCACCAGGGAACTGATGGCGGTGATGGTTGTAAAGATCATCGAGTAAATGTACTGATTCATAAAGACTATTGTCAGAAACAGCGAGACGAGCAACACCAGCATGCCGGCATTCTGCAGATGCAGGATCGAAAAGATTAAAACCACGATGGCGCCGCCAATGATGGTGCCAACGATCCGCGAGCCGGTTTTTTGCCGGGACATTTCATAAAAGGGATAGGTCAGCGACGAAATGGTAAATAGTAGCCAGCTGCCGTGTTCCAGCTCAAAGTAGTTGACTAAAAAAGCACAGATCGAGATGGCAAAAGCCAACCGGAAAGCATAGGACAGGCTCAGAGCATCGATTGACAGCTTGACCTGATAGCGTTTGACTTCCCCAGAATGACGGGAGCGCTCGGAACGCCTTCTGTGATGGTGTTCCGATTGGCTGGTGGCATCCAAACCATCCTTCACAAATGCCAGCTGGCTGATCACGCGCAGCACCGCCAGATCAGCGGTTGACTCGTCCCCATATTGCTCAAAAAACCGAACAGAGCCGATCTCAGACGCTAAATCGGCTTTGTTTTTTGCTTCAAAATAAGCACCGATTTGCACCATTAAAAGACCCAGATCATCAAGCAGCGTATCCTGGTCCGAAACACCCGCAAGCTGTGGCAAAAGTTCATTAATCCGTTCAAAGGCAATGGCCAGATCGAGGTTGATTTCACTTTCGCGAGTAAAATAATACTGATCGATCCGAGCGTCGTAAAGAATCCGCTTGAGCTGATTGGTAGCCGCCCGAATAGCGTCATCCGAAGGTTTTAGGTCTTCCCCATTTTTGATACCGACGATTTTCAAGCTGAGATTTTTTATGATTGTCTGAAAAATCTTGCTGCTCTGTACCCCCACCCGATTCCGGTTGACCCGCCATTGCACAGCCATGATGATGACCGCTCCGGTGATCAGCGCCGCCAGCCGCAGTGGTAAAGCTTCAAGACTGACCGGATAGGCAATCAGAAAGATATACTGCATGCAAAAGGGCGTCGAAATCGGCGAGCTGATGGTATAGCTCAAGGCAGCTGCAATGGTGAATAAGCTGATGAAATTGATGGGAATCGCCAGAAAAAGATTCAGTGATGACAGATAGGCTACCAGTCCCATGATGACATTGAACAGGATCAGTTTAAGCGTGTTTTTGACCGGATTGGCTGTCAGATCGCGTGACAGATACATTAGCACCGCCAGCACAGTGCTGACCCCAAGGGTCACATTATCACTACCAAACAAAAGCCCAAAGAGTCCGATAAACAGGAGGATGACCAAAAACAGCACCATCGGTTTCCCTATTTTTTTAAGCATCTGCATCACCTCACCAAGCCTGGAATATTTATTAGTTTGCTTCTTTGTTCATAAACGTCATCATAAACATCGGTGTATTCAATGCATATATAATAACCAGCTAGTGTTTCTTTCACTCGTGTCATTTGATGCTGTTCCAGGATCCCCTGAATCAGGTTCAATTCACATAATGATGCCAAAACATATTCATCGGTATGTTGGATAAATATGTCACAATTTAATTCAAACGGCAAAACCTTGCCTAATTGAATCCCTGCTTGAATGAAGTCATCCTGATTATTCAAAAGAACGATCTTCTGAATCCGCATGGGACCCATCCCAGCATTCTGTATACTTATATTTATCTCCGTATCCGTAACTTTTTTATGAATGTTACAAAATGGTCTGACGCTTTTGCGATTATGACTTCGGTCAAATGCCATTGTGAGTGCGGCAAAAGTGATTGCACCTAATGCCATAATCACGGTTGTAATTAATAATCCGGTTGCAGTATCCAAGCTTTCTACTTCCTCTCTATATTTTTTTAATTGGTTATCGGGTACTCCAATTCTGCAGTTCGACAATATTGCCTTCGGGATCGGTGGCGTAAACAAAGGTGGCCACTACATTATTGGGATAGTCGGCAATAATCTGCTCGCCGATCTGCCCACCACCGGCAGCCCGCAATTTCTCAAGTATGGACGCTACATCGTCTACTTCAAAAGCAATATGTCCAAAGCCAGTCCGATTAATCTGCGGCAATCCGCCGTCGATCCAATCGTCATAGGAAAAAATTTCCAAAGTCGGTAGTTGATCTTCATAACCTGGTAAACAAAGGTGTTCCCCACAAATATGGGCCCCTCTGATCCCTGTCAGCCGATCGATCCAGTCCCCTTGTATGTCCCGTGCCGGAGGGACCGGTACGCATCCAAAAACCTCCTGATAAAACCGGGACAGTTTTTTCCAGTCTTTGGCAATGATGTTGGTGTGCGTAAATTTAATCATTAAGGTTTTCCTTCTTTCTTTTTTAAAAATCATTTGGCAGTTGCAAAAGTGACCATGGTGAGGCGGCTGTTTTAATTTAAACTGCGAGCGTGAAGAATCTACATTAAGAGACAGTTCATTCTCTTGTATTCTCGCAAGTGGCTACTATACAAAAAAACGTCCCTTCAATTGTTTGATCGGCTCTTCTTGGCTGGAATTATTGTATCATTTTATTGCACGCAATAGAAAGACTATAAAAATAAAAACACTACCCCATTAGGTAATAGCCCGCTTTGGTTGCACTATCCGATACGTTAATTTTTTCAAGTTGATAACTAAAAAAAGTTTTAAAAAATGCACCCTTGCAAAATTATTTTAAATGACATAGAATCAAGATAAATTCACGATTTTTTAAAAATCAATCAAGTAATTGGATATTATAGTAAGCCTTGCAATTAGTTTCGCAAGTGTCTATATTAATAAAACAAGAGGAGAAATGATGAAATATTTGGTTATTGGCGCCGGTGGGACCGGCGGATGCATTGGGGCTTATCTGGCCAAATCCGGAAAAGACGTAACCTTAATTGCCCGCGACGAACACCTGGCAGCAATCCGGGCAAACGGGATTCAGGTGGAAACCAATTGGCAAGGGACTTATCCCGTTTTTCCGATAAAAGCGGAAGATGCCCAGCATTATCAGGAAACGCCAGACGTGATTTTTGTCTGTGTCAAAGGCTATTCGCTGGCCGATATTGTTCCGTTTATCAAACGGGTCGCGCACCAAACCACGGTGGTGATTCCCATTTTAAACATTTATGGAACTGGCGGCAAACTCCAGAAAATGCTCCCCGAACTGCTGGTTACCGACGGCTGTATTTATATTTCTGCCAATATTGTCAATCCAGGAAAGATTAAAATGCACGGTAATATTTTTCGAATTTTTTTCGGTGTCCGTGATCCCACTGAGTTCAAACCGATCCTCAAAGAAATTGAAGCGGATTTAAATGACAGCCAGATTCTGGGGGTGCTGTCGGCGGATATTCGTAAGGACGCTTTGCAGAAATTTTCATATGTGTCAGCTATGGCCGCCTGCGGTTTGTATTATCAGGCCGAAGCCGGAGCCGTTCAGCAACCCGGCGAAATCAGAGATACCTTCATTAATTTAATAACGGAAATTACCACCCTGGCTGCAGCTATGGACATTCATTTTGACGTTGATCTGATTCAGTTCAATCTGGATATTCTGGACGCCCTGGCGCCAACCGCTTCCACTTCGATGCAGCGTGATCTTAGCCAAGGGAAAAAATCAGAAATTGACGGCCTAGTTTATGAAGTCCTACGGATGGGCGAACACTACTCGGTTGCCATGCCGACCTATCAACGGTTATCCGAAAAGTTCAAGTCCGCAGGTTTTTAAACTGATCACAAAAAAAGACAGCCATTGCTAGCTGTCTTAACTATTTCTTAATGGTCGGAGTGAGAGGATTTGAACCTCCGGCCTCATGGATTGGAAAAGCGCTTTTATATGATTCCAAACCGTACCAGAATCGGCGCTGTTATGCGGTTTTAAAAAAGGATTGAAGCGGGGCTTTTATTCCAAGATAACC
>JACQZP010000022.1 GCA_016213825.1 Acetobacterium woodii
AACCAAGGATAATTACAAATTATCCTTCATTTAATAATTTATTAATTTAAATTATAGCATAATGATTCATCAATTGCACTCTTAACAACTAAACGAAGCCATTATATTCTATTTTATTTAATATTTAAGCAACGAATGACGTCTGTTTATATTATTCATTTCGATTGTAAATGACATGTTCAAAATTTTCAAACAAAAAAATCATCTTATGATTGATTTATATTCTATTATTAGTCATAATCTTCACCATTCACTCGTAATTATTTTCAATACACACGTTTCCAGAAAGAATTACTTAATTATTAGTAAAATGGCTCTGTAATCATATTTTAAAACATCCAGAGTCATCAATTTATAAATTCCTTTCTTGCTTTTAATCATTCACTCCTATAAGATAATTATAGATTTTTTAAAAACATCTGCCCCATTTCCTATGTTTTAACATTAAACACACATCAATTAAACCGCCTTCCGAATCTAATACTGCCGCTCTCCTTCAGTTCTTCACGCCCCAGTTCTTTGGTGAATCGATAGGTTGCTGCATTTTTTCGCAAAAAGGAAAAGCCACGTTATACGTGACTTTGACTAAATCCTTATTTACCGCTGTTTCGGTGTTAATGTATCTGGTTCTTCTACTTTTATCCTATCTACTGTTTTGTTCGAATTTATCCTATTACTTATACCATTACTAAATTTGTTTTATAAATGGCCGTTCGGTTGAACTAGGTGCCGTCGCACCTTTGGGAACTACAATGATCTTAATGGCTTCTAAGCGATATCCCAAGCCTTCGGTTCCAGCACTTTCACCATTCTTCGCCCACCCCAACCAACCATAGTTCTGGGCGTGAACCTGATAATAAATATCATATTTATCAGCATCGCCTCCGGTGAGGTTTATTTGAATGGCTTCCAATCGTAATGATTCTCCTGATGTTCCACTCATTTCTCCGTTATTTTTAAAACCTTGCCATCCAATATTTTGGACCTGGGTTTGGTACTCAACGCCCAAGTTTGTTGGATCGCTTGTTTTTATTGTAATACCTTCTAATCGGAGGCCCATTCCGTCGGTTCCACTCATTTCGTCATTACTTTTAACTCCCTGCCATCCAATATTCTGAACTTGCGTTTGATAACTGCAATAGACATTTTTAACAAAGGGCTGTTCGGTTGTCCCCGGGGCTTCTGAATCTTTAGCTACTACCACAATGTTTATCGCTTCCAGTCGATAGCCAAATCCTTCGGTTCCAGCACTTTCGCCATTCTTCGCCCAGCCAAGCCAACCGTAGTTTTGAGCATGCACCTGGTAATAGATATCACATTTATCAGCATCAGATCCGGTTAGTTTTATTTGAATGGCTTCCAATCGCAGGCCTTTTCCAGATGTCCCACTCGGATCACCATCACTTTTAAAACCCTGCCATCCGATATTCTCTATTTGGGTTTGATAGTCAACTCCAACATCATAACCGAGATTATCAACTTTAATTTCAATCCCTTCGAGACGCAGTCCCTGAGCAGATGTACCACTTATCTCGCCTTCATTTTTCCAGCCCTGCCATCCCACATTTTGAACATGCGTCTGGTAGGTGCAATTTATTAGACTCGATTTAATAAAAGGAATTCCTTGTGTGTTTGCATAGGCTTCTGCATAGGTGCCTTTAACCCCATAAATTGATACAATGTCGGAATAATCAAATGCATTGTCATTTATACTCGTTACACTTGGAGAAATCATCACTTTAGAGAGCATATTGCAGTTAGAAAAAACATTTTCGCCGATTGAAGTGACTTTATTTGGTATCGCAATACTTGTTAGCGATTCACATCCTGCAAAAGCACCATTACCGATAGTTATAACACTAGTTGGTATGCTAATGCTTGTTAAGCTCCGACAAAATGAAAAAAAGCCATCACCGATTGTTGTCATCCCACTCGGTAGAGTAACCTTTTCTAATGAGTCGCATTCTGTAAAAAGAGCATCACCAATCGTTTCAACACTGCTTGGTATATCCATTTGTATTAAGGAATTACAATTGGAAAAAGCAGCCCTCCCAATCGTTTTTACACTGTTTGGTATATTCACACTGGTTAACTTCCAGCAATCACTAAAAGCACTCGAACCAATAATAATCAGATTATCTGGCAAGGTGACACTTTTTAAAGCAATACACCCACGAAAAGCAAGCTCACCAATTTCGGCTAAACTATCTGGAAGAGTAATATCTATCAATTTTGAACATCCAAAAAAGGCAGAGTTACCAATGGTTTCAACAGTGTTTGGTAAAATAATATTTGTAAGTCCATTGCACAGAAAGAACGCATTGTCGCCAATCTTCAATACTTTCTTTCCGCCTAAAGTCATTGGAACAACAAGTTCACCACTACCCGTATATTTTGTAATAATCACCCCATCGTTGTAGTCCGCATACTCAAATCCGTTTTCTGTTGCACTTGTTTGAACGGTTGGAGCTGCTTCACTAATCCGATCAGTTCCAGTTTGAATTTTCTGTTGATCAACATTATATTCTATCGAATTTTCTGACTCTAAACTACTCAACTCAGCAACTTCACTTTGAGCCGCCTGGTTCTCCTGGTTAATCATTTCCTCATTCTTTGTGCTTAAATCCTCTGCCAGCACACTAACAGGCATCATAGTTGTTAATATCAACACGACAATGAGAATACTCCATGATTTTTTTAATCCCTTTTTCATTCATTACTCACTTTCACATTTTTTTGTCCTTGGCTTAATGTTTTGACACTGCATTTTTTCAAATGCCCAATTAATTAAATTCCCCTCGCTAGACTATTTATCTTCATCGTCAACATTCTTTTTTATTTTTTTCACTTCTATCAAATTCGTTTATATATTAAAAAACCTGTTACTTAACGTAACAGGTTCTATCTAACATCAATGTTGATGCGTAGTTCATGGTGGCGGAGAAGGTGGGATTTGAACCCACGCACCGCGTTAACGGCCTATACCCTTAGCAGGGGCACCTCTTATAGCCACTTGAGTACTTCTCCAAAGGTAATAATGCATAATTGTTTATTCAATTCTCTGGCATTTGATGGCCGAGAGGGTGGGATTCGAACCCACGTGGGCTTGCACCCTAACGGTTTTCAAGACCGCCCCGTTATGACCACTTCGGTACCTCTCGTAATTCAAAATGCAAGACTAATATTACCAGTGAAAACGCATATTGTCAAGTGCTTTGTAAAACTTTTTTAATTATTTTTAATTATTTATATTTTTTCAATCCAGTTAAGTGGATCTTCCAGATTGCCGGTTTGGACACCATACAATGTATCATAGATTCTTTGCGAGTATTCGCCTATTTTACCGTCGTTAAATGTCATTTCCGCATCTTTCCACCCTAATGTGCCAATGGGCGAAATAACAGCTGCTGTGCCGGTCGCAAAGGCTTCTTTTATTTTACCCTGTTGATGGGCTTCGTAAAGTTCGTCGATGGTAATGCGACGCTCTTCAACTGTTTCACCCCAATGCTTTAATAAATCGATGACACTTTTTCGGGTGATACCATTTAAAATAGTGCCTTCCAGTGATGGGGTAACAAAAACACCATCGATTAAAAAGAATACATTGCTGGTTCCCACTTCTTCGATGTATTGTCTTTTTTCACCGTCCAGCCATAAAATCTGTTCAAAGCCCATTTCATGAACCTTTTCCTGAGCCGCCAGGCCACCGGCATAATTTCCTCCGCACTTCGCTTCACCGGTGCCGCCACGAACCGTCCGGGCAAACTCCGATTCCACGTAAATCCGACTGGGAACCATTCCACCTTTATAGTACGAACCGACCGGAGACATGATAATCATAAATTTATATCGTTTGGAGACCCGAACGCCAATAAACGGATCGGTGGCAAAAACAAAGGGACGGATATAAAGCGAGGTCCCTGGAGACTTAGGAATCCATGTTTCATCCATCTTAACTAACACTTTCAGTGCTTCCAGTAAAAAGTCTTCATCGATTTGGGGAATACACATCCGGGCATTGGAGCGGTTCATCCGTTTGAAATTTTCATCCGGTCTGAATAACTGCACCTCGCCTGTGGGCGTTTTATAGGCTTTTAAGCCTTCAAAAACTTCTTGGGCATAGTGGAGAACCATTGCTGACGGCATGATCTCTATGGGGCCATATGGCTTAATAACGGCATCATGCCAGCCGACTCCTTCGGTATAGTCCATTTCAAACATATAGTCTGTGAATTCTACACCGAAGATCAGCGAATCTTCTTCCGGTTTTTCCTTGGGGTTTACTGTTTTAACAATTTTAATTTCCATGTCTTCCTCCGATATCCATAGCAAAACAAGCACTATTTCATTTCATGAGATTAGTATAACAAGCTTTGTATACAAAGTACAAGTGTATTTTTTGAGAACAATGTTTTTTCGAAATACATTGTTTATCCCGGTTTTTTTGCAAACGAAAGACAAATCCGCCAACTAAAATAGACGATGGTTTTACCCATCGTCCAACAAATCTTTATTCTACAAAGTATATTTCAATATTTTGTCTGCCCCAAGTCTGACAGGCTTCTTCACTATCCATATAAATATCGATAATACCATAACCCACAGCACCACCCCGGTCTTCTACGGTATAGACACCGCCAAGTGCAGGGATATAAACCTGCGTTCCAAAAGGGATGCCCCCCCATGCGGCAATGGTTCGACCTGACTGTGGTGTAGTTCCGGAAGCTGTGCCGCTGCCTGTTGCTGTGTAAGCAGTCGCACTGACCACCATACTACCTTTAAAACCACTTTCCTGATTAACGGATGTGCTACCGTCACCAGTGGCACTTTTCTCAACATTGACATTCCCGGTAACGGATGAAACCTGTACGGCTTCCGGCATAGTGATGGTCGTAGACGGACCGACTTCGATAATTTCTTCCACTGCCGGCATAATGACATCACTGGTGATGACTTCGCGTTTAACCTCGATGCCATTTTCATAACGAACCCGTTCTTTCATATTGGCTTTGCCATTTTGTCCAACCTGAACAACATTTCTGGTTCCGGCTGGCAGTCCAGGATTCTCAGCAATGGTCGCCTTCATCGGTACATCTTTGATACCGGTTGTTTCCACATAGCTGACTCGGGTTACCTTGATGTTTCCGGTTTTAGTTGTCAGTGGGGTATTTAATCCCGGCTCAACCTTATCATCCTCATCTGGTTTGACACCATTTTCTTCGAGCACATCACCGACGGTTGCACCGCCGGAAAGATAAGCAATCGTTTTTCCATCAACCAGGATATTTCCTGAAATCTTCTTTTCGATTTGAACATCAATGACATCCTTGAACAAGGTATTTAATGGGGCGCTATATTTATATTCGTCACTTACGGGAAGATCGTTCGCGATCAGAACTTCTTCCAGGGATTCGAGCAGTTTTCCTTTGGCAGTGTATACCTTGCCTTCGAGGTTAACCTGAACCTCTTTTTCAACGGTAAAAGCACTGGAAACACCCACTACGAGGAGCAGAATTAATGCAATAATTCCGATCTTAACGCCGGGATATTTCTTGAGAAAACCAGCTGTTTCTCTGTCTCTATTCATAAATAATACCTTTCATTTTGTCTAAATTGCATAAATAAAAGTTACACGTTTGTTACAGCAAGTTTACCATCCTACCCATTTTATGTCAAGTTTTTTGTGGCTTTTGAGGGTCCAAATGGTGACGCCGTCCCAATTCCAAACTGTGTTTTCGCCCATTCTAATGCCATAATGGGGGTTGGGGTAAATTCTTGTTCTCGCTTTTTTTTGTGCTTTTAGCCCCAATAAGCTAGTTTTTAGGAAACTGTTCTATACTACATCTTGTGTTTTAAAATGTATGAATTTTAAACGAACGGAGACCTTATGCTTGATACAAAAAATAATGATCAAATAATTAAAATATTGCAGCAAGATCTGACCAAATGGTTTATAAAATCAAAACGCGATCTGCCCTTTCGCCGAACTAAAGATCCCTATTTTATCTGGATTTCGGAGATTATGGCGCAGCAAACCCAAATTGATACATTAATACCCTATTATAACCGATTTATTGAAAACTTCCCCAATGTTTTTTCGTTGGCGGCGGCGCCTGAGGATGCGGTCATCAAAGCCTGGGAAGGTCTGGGTTATTATTCCCGAGCCCGAAATCTTCATCAGGCAGCCAAAACAATTGTCTCCGACTATGAAGGGATTATTCCCCACACCTTTGCCGAGCTGATCAAACTCCCGGGCATCGGGCCCTATACCGGGGGTGCTATTGCCAGTATCGCTTTTAATGAGCGGGTCAGCGCCGTGGATGGCAATGTCCTCCGGGTGATCAGCCGTTATTGCAACAGCTTTGATGACATTGGCGACGCCAAAACAAAAAAAAGAATGACCCAGTGGATCGAGACGATCCTGCCAGCGGCCAGCGGTGATTTTAATGAAGGACTGATGGAACTGGGTGCCATGATCTGCACTCCCCAAGGCCCCCAATGCCTGATCTGTCCGATTCGCAGCGGATGCCAGAGTTATGCTGCCGGAACCACTGAGCAAATCCCGGTGAAAAAGAAAAAACAGAAACAGCTTACCAAACAAATGGAAGTGGGGATCGTCAAACAAAACGGCGAACTATTTTTTGTGCGGCGACCCAAATCCGGTTTATTATCCGGCATGTGGTCTTTTCCCATCGCTGAAACCGCTGAGGGAAACGGCAGTGATATTAAAAAAAAGCTCGGAGAAACCATCTCCGAGCTTGGTGAACCTGTTTTTATAGGAACCAGCCGCCATGTTTTCTCCCATATTATCTGGGAGATGTCCGTTTACGCTTTTACTCTGGACGGCCTGGTTTGCGAAACGGATGCCAACACTTATCTTCCCGATAATAATGGACAAAGTACTTCAGCTAATCAAACTACTTTTAAGGCTTTGTCTCAGGTTGATGACCTGGCTTTGCCAATTGCCTTTTCCAAACTCCTATCGCTGATCAACGACTAGGTGATTGCAAAACTGATTGGAAACTCACCGTAGTTCTGCAATTACCTACTTAGTAATATATAGAAGATTTTTATGCTTATTGATGGCGGATTACCTGGAAGCGTTGCAGAATAACATCGGTATCGCTTTCCAGAATGCCGGCTTTTCGCTTGGCAATGGCAATTTGTTCTTCCGGGGTATTGACCCCTTCCAGATCCGGCAAGAGCAGACCTCGGTGTAAATCCTTTTCCACAATAACCCCATATTTTTTCGCATCCAATTCTTCCACACCGCTGACTTGTTCCGGTACGCCCAGCACATCGACCTTGATTTCCAGATCCATCAGTTCATGTTCTTCCACTGGCATAAACCGGGGATCATAGGTTGCCGCTTCGATGGCATTTCTGATAATTTCCTGGGCGATGTTTTCGGTTACCGGGCCGGTGGTGCCAATACAGCCTCTCAATTCGCCATGTTTGTGAAGGGATACAAATACCCCGGCCTGGTTGTTTTCCAGTTCGCCAAGGACATCCTCTTCCATTTCAAGCTGTTCCTTGTAGTGGTCAAAGTTCAGTTTCCGCCCGCGCTGAACCCAGGTATTGATGGTTGCTCGCGCCAATGCGACAAAGGGACTTTCGTTTGAACGCCTTTCTTTATAGGAAAGCATTTTATCTTCTTCATAGCGATCCAACAGACTGGGCATTTTTTTGTCCAGCACATCGATGAACGCCGACATGTATCCCACGCCAAAAGGTCCTTCATAGGAAAACACCGTCGCTTCAGTTTCGTAACCATCAGTGGTGCCCAATCCCATAATTATGGGTCTCAGACCACATTGACCAGCCGGTTCATAGACCTGGTGGGGAATGGTCAAAATCGAATAATAATTTTTATCTTTGATGCCATTGACAATGTTTTCATCAAAAAGTGGTCCCATCGGATTAAATGCATAGGGACCTTCATCTTTCAGGCAATGGGAAAGATCTGCCGAAACTAAAATCATGGCATCTTTTCCCCGGGCTTCAACAGCTTCGCGAATTACCTTTCCCATTTTGTAAAGTTCAATCAGACTTAACTCGCCAATGGTAATGTGGACAATCTTATAGGCCCGATAGTATTTTTCGATGAAATAGAGCGGCACCAATACCCCATGATCAAGGTTCAGGTCAATTTTATATTCTTTGGCAATTTCTTTATTTAAAAAAATGGTATGACATTGATTTTTTCCAAAACCAATATTCAGTTCATCCAATAACCCCATATCGCAGTCTTTTTCCATGGCAACGCCCGGATGACCGAAGTTTCTCAAATCGCCCTTCAGGTGATTTTCATAAATCACTGCCACCCCATCTCGAAACACGTTGCCATGGGGGGTAATGCAGACAATCACTTCCGGCTTGATCTCAGCAACTTTCAGAGCCAGATCACGCAAGCCGCGAACCGTTTTTTCAGCTTCATTTTCTCTGCCTTCCCCAACCTCTGGTATTAAAACCGGTGGATGGCAGGCAATTCCTACACCTTTTAAATACATCGTTTCACTTCCTTATTATCTATTATTTTATATTGTAAAATGCGTCTTTTCCGGCATAAGCTCCGAGCAGACCCAGTTGTTCTTCAATCCGCATCAGCTGATTGTATTTGGCAACCCGGTCGGTTCGGGACGGTGCCCCGGTTTTTATCTGCCCGGCATTGACGGCAACGACTAAATCCGCAATAGTGACGTCTTCTGTTTCCCCGGAACGATGGGAAACGACTACAGTATAACCAGCCCGTTTGGCCATTTCTATCGTATCCAGCGTTTCCGTGAGGGTACCGATCTGATTGACCTTAACCAGAATTGAATTGGCGGCGCCTTCATCAATACCCCGTTTTAACCGTTGGGTATTGGTGACAAAAATATCGTCTCCAACTAATTGGATTTTATTTCCCAGACGCTTGGTCATGATTTTCCAGCCTTCCCAGTCTTCTTCGTCCAGACCATCTTCGATGGAGATGATGGGGTATTTTTCAATCAGCATTTCATAAAAATCGATCATTTCTTCGGCAGTTTTTTCCACCCCTTCACCGGCCAGGAAATATTTTTTTGTTTCCTCATTATACATTTCTGAGGCGGCCACATCCATGGCCAGTTTGACATCTTCACCCGGATTATAACCAGCCCCTTCAATCGCCTGAACAATCAACTGCAGGGCTTCTTCATTGGATTTTAAGTTAGGGGCAAAACCACCTTCGTCACCGACCGAGGTTGCCAGCCCTTTTTCGCTCAGCACTTTTTTGAGCTGATGAAATATCTCCGATCCCATCCGCACGGC
Organism: Acetobacterium woodii; assembly: GCA_016213825.1. Taxonomy (GTDB): domain Bacteria; phylum Bacillota; class Clostridia; order Eubacteriales; family Eubacteriaceae; genus Acetobacterium; species Acetobacterium woodii_A. The sequence goes on from JACQZP010000022.1 coordinate 9,292, forward strand.
TTCTCTAAAATCTCTGGCACCCACTGGCATAATTAGAAATTCCTGGATATCCACATTATTATCGGCATGTTCTCCGCCATTAAGAATATTCATCATCGGCGTTGGCAGCAGTTTGGCGTTGACTCCGCCTAAATATTTATAAAGCGGCATCCCCAGCGATTTTGCAGCCGCATGAGCGGTCGCCATGGAAATCCCCAAAATCGCATTGGCTCCAAGCTTACTCTTATTCTCGGTGCCATCTAATGAGATCATCACCGCATCAATGGCAATCTGATCGGTAGCATCCATTCCTACCAAAAATTCCAGGGCATAGGCAACGCTGTCAACCGCTTTTAGAACCCCTTTGCCCTGATAGCGGCTACAATCCTTATCTCTCAGTTCCACAGCCTCAAAAGCCCCAGTGGAGGCACCTGAAGGAACGATGCTTCGGCCCATTGTTCCATCTTCTAAAATAACATCCACTTCAATAGTGGGATTTCCTCTGGAATCCAATATTTCTCTGGCAAAAATATCTTCAATAAAAGTATTGTTCATTTTCTTCCTCCATTTTTTTATTTCATGGTTTATATACACCTAATTCAATCTAATAAACTCTTTAAATGCGAAAAAGCCCTGAAAAAGAAAATCTCTTTCAGGGCATAACTCTATTTTAATTTTCAGGAGCAATTAAGGGTTCGCCTTCCTCATCAATGAGCACAGTGAGTCCGCCGCCAAATTGGTCAAAATGGTATAAATAGTTGATTCCAGTTTCAGTATCTTCAATAATTTTACACCCGGACGTCTCTCCGGTAGGTTCATTGAGTACTATTTTAAATCGGTTTTTCTTTTGTTTTTTTGTTTTCATTTCTATCCTTTTCTCCTCTTAAATCAAGTAGGCCGATTTCATTATAACCAATCCCGACTGAAAAATCAATTTTTCAATGTAAAAATTTTGAGTAACTAAAGTTTACCACTTTGATATTTTAACTATACGAATTCTAGCTGAAGCGGCGATCAATGATGCGAACGCTTTTTTTCTCGGACCGCGGCAAAAAACCCATTGGGTTTGCAATGGGAATAACACTCAAACCCACCCGGGATTTAAACTGGCGTTTCACCTCGGCTTCGATTCCCTGTTTGTCAACCCCATCATGGATTTCAAAGGCCAGGAACACGCAGTCTTTGCCCTCTTGATGATCCACCGTGGCCAGGTATTCGCTGCTGACTCCATCGACAGTTTTTAACAGCTCATCAATCTGGCCGGGATAAATATTAACCCCTTTTACCTTGACCATATCGTCCGTCCGGCCGATGATCCGGTCATGTTTGGGGTGCGGCGAACCGCAAGGGCAAGGGCCGGGAATAAAACGGGTAATATCATGGGTACGATAGCGCAGTAGCGGTGCCCCTTCTTTACGGAAGGTGGTGATCACCAGTTCGCCATACTCGCCCATGGGCACCGGTTTGAGGGTTTCCTGATCGAGAATTTCAAAATAAAGATAGTCTGACCAGTAATGCAGGCCGTCGTGCTCACTGCAGTCAATGGAAATGCCGGGACCGTAAATTTCAGTCAGCCCGTAGATATCAAAAAGCTCAATGCCCAGTTCTTCGGCAATGCGGCTGCGCATTTTATCGCCCCAGCGTTCCGAACCGATGATCCCTCTTTGCAAATGAAGCTGCTCACCCAGGTTCTGGTTGGCAACCTCTTCAGCTAACAGCAGCGCATAGGAAGATGTGGAGGCCAGTACCGTTGATTTTAAATCCACCATCATCTGCAATTGCTTTTGGGTGTTACCCGGACCCATGGGAATGGCCATGGCGCCCATTTTTTCGGCACCGGCCTGAAATCCGATGCCGGCAGTCCAGAGCCCGTATCCCGGGGTAATCTGAATCCGATCCTCATTGGTCATGCCGGCATAAAGATAGCAGCGGCTGAACATCGTCGCCCAGTCCTCTACATCTTTGGCGGTATAGGGAATAATCACCGGCTGACCGGTGGTTCCGGATGAGGAGTGAATCCGCACGACCTCACTGTCAGGAACGGCCTGTAAGCCCAGCGGGTAGGCGTTTCGCAAATCGCTTTTATCCGTAAATGGCAGCTTTTCAAAATCTGCCATGGTTTTCACATCTGCCGCCACAACCCCGGCTTCTTTAAATCGTTTCTGGTAAAAAGGACTTTTTTCTTCTAATCGTTTGACTAAATCCTGTAGATTCTTTAATGCTTCCATTGACTTTCCTCTTTCTCTATAAAAAAAGACCCATCCCTTCATTGTATTGCTACAATAAAAGGATGAGTCATCATAACCCACGGTACCACCTTTATTCGCCAGTCATATTTCTGATCGGCGCACTTTAACAAACAAATGCTATCACATTTGCCATCAAATAACGCTGATGAAACGTCGTGAAATACTCAGGCTCAGCCCTTTCCTCACACCCTCGGGTGCCCATTTACCAATCCGCTTCTTATCAGGCTTCCACCGCCCCCGACTCGCTTTAAATGCGCTAATGGTTTTACTCCACCTTCACAGGTTTGCTTTTTTATGAGTATAGCTTTTATTTTTAGTCTTGTCAAGACCATCATTTAATCACACCATTTTCAAGGCAAACCGCTAGATTCATCTTCTTTTCGCCGGCTGTTTCAAAATGAATGCTGGCAATGGCACCCGTTCGCTCAATAATGGTACCTTCCCCAAAACGCTGATGAAAAATGGTCGTTCCTTCTTGATAACTGGTCAGATCCACATTTAATTCATCGGGTCGACCGGTATGATAGTCCTGCCATTTAACACTCTGGTTACCAAAGCTCTCTTTGCTTCGCGGTTTTGCTGCTGTTTTGCCGGGCTTTGACTGCTTCTTTGGCAGGCCATCGATCAGATAGGTAATAAAAGGCGAGGGTTTGATATCCTTCTCCCGATGTTTGACACAAATAAAAATAAGTTCTTTTTTGGCGCGGGTGGCGCCCACATAAAAAAGTCGGACTTCCTCAGCGTAGGCCTTTTCATCCTCGGGATCATTGGACACATTGGGAATCTGGCCTTGGGTGGCATCGATAATAAATACCTTTTCAAATTCCAGTCCTTTGCTGGAATGAAGGGTGGATAGAGTTACCCGGGGGATTTTATTTTTTCTGGTTTGAGGTTCTCTGAGTTTTTCCTCCAGCACCTCCAATTTTTCAAAAAATTCCGGAAAATTGGGAACCCGCCCCCCCAGAATCCGCAACACCGATAGTTTTTGTTCAATGTTTTCTTCAGATTGGCCGGAACTGATTCTGAAATTTAAATAAGAACGATATCCCAGATCATCCAGAATCATCGGAATGCCTTTTTGAGGACCAGCGCTTTTTAATCGCTTGAAACCAGCTTTCAACTCTTTGAGCTTTTTGATCTGCCAGGCTCGTTCGCCGCTGATTTTAATTAAAGCATCAAAGACATTTTCACCGGTTTTGACCTGCCTGGTCATTTGGTTAATGGTTTCCCGGGAAATGGCCGCATCCATCTTATAGTAAACCTGGGTAAACACATTCATGTTTCCAGGATCACAGGCAAACTGATAAAAGAGCTGAATATCTTTAATCAGGAAATGGGTGAAAAACTGAGGGCTGTGTTCCTTGATATGGTAGGCTATATTTTCCCCATCCAGCAGATCCACCAGCGGGATGGCTGACTCATTGTTACGATATAACACCGCAATTTCCTTCCCTTCCCGCTTGATGGCTTCAATGATCAGCTGGTATTGGGCTTCACTGGATTTGACCCATTCTCTGGTGATGGGTACTCCGGAGCCATTTGGGGTTGACATTTCTTTCTTATACCGTTCATGGTTGAGCTTAATAAAAGCATTGGCCTTTTCCACAATCTCTTTGGTGCTTCGATAGTTGGTTTCCATTAAAAGAACCTCTCCCTGGGGCCAGGTCTCTTTAAAGGCCAGCAAGGATTCCGGGAATGCCCCCCGAAAACCGTAAATACTCTGATCCTCATCGCCAACCATAAAAAGATTTCCAGTTTTCCCAGTTAACAGTTCAATAATCTTGAATTGAATCTTGGAGGTATCCTGCGCTTCGTCTAAATGGATATATTTATATTTGTCCTGAAAAAACGTCAGCATTTGCGGATATTTTTTCAATAGTCCCCAGGCATATTTTAAAATATCGTCAAAATCCATGAGCTGTTGCTTCAGTTTATGGGTTTCGTAGGCTTCGTATATTTTCGGAAAATCAACTTCCATGGTCGGCAGCAATTTTATTTCATCATCGGTCAACATCATGTTCTTACAAAAACCGATCCGTTGACAGATTTCACCTAGTTCAATCTCGCCGGGATGTTCCTTAAACAGGTGCAGATAAAGTTCTCTAATCACCGGTGTGGTATTAGCCAGCACCGTATGGGCCCGGCGACGGTAGCTCCGTTCATAGTGACGGATCACCGCCAGGGAAAAGCTGTGAATTGTGCTGAAGTGGAGGGCTTCGGCCTCGCTTTCTCCAAACATTTTCTGATAGCGTTGTTTAAGATCTCTGGCACCCATGCGACTAAAGGTCAGCGTCAGGATCTCGCCCGGATCGATCTTCTCCACCCTTAGCATATAGGCAATCCGGCAAATAATCACGGTCGTTTTTCCACTTCCCGGCACTGCCAGCAGTAAACTCTGCCCTTTAATTTGAACCAGCGCTTTTTCCTGTTGCTCATTTAGTTTTATTTGATAGGATTCTTTGAAATTTTCATAAGTTTTCATAACCACTATTATATCTGAAAACTTTTTTTTAATCCAGTTTATGCTATACTATATAAAAATTCTTATTGAAAATAACGAAGGAGATCGTCATGGCAAAAGCAACGATAATGAGTGGAGTTTGCGGTTTTAAAACAGAAGTCACCGCTGAAAAATCCGACCGTAGTAAGGTAGTCCTCGAAATTCAATCAGACTGTCCGGCTTTCAAAGATCTAAACACATCGCTTATCGAGGTCGATGGTATGGATTGTATTATGAGCAAGGTTGGCGAAGGGCCCATTTATGAAGCCTGTCGCATTGATTGTAAACATAGTGCTTGTCCTGTTCCGATGGGTATAATAAAAGTTGTCGAAGTTGCTGCCGGTTTGGCCTTGCCTAGGGACGTCACTGTAACATTGACGAAATAAGCACACTATTAGAAAATTTCTATTCACTTTTTTTCATAACGCACTCCATTTGTTCTTTGTCAAGTTTTTATCTTGATTATAAAAGCTCATTAAGTTATAATAAAGATATCTACAAGTCTATTAAATTTTGAACAGAGGAAGGAGTACCGTTATGAGTTTTGAAGATGGCATGAAGGGTTTTACTTTTGGAATCATCGCACTTATTTGTTGGGCTGTCGGTTTTATTTTAGGATTATTACAAGTTGGAGGAGCTTTCTCTTCAATATTGGGTCTGGCTGTTTTAGTCTTTGCGATCCTGGCTTTTGTCTTTGGCAGAAAAGAGTATGCTGCTGATCCTTCAAACAAAAAAGCAAAAACCGGAAAAACAATTGGTCTTGTTGTTATTATTCTAGAAATCGTATTTTTGGTTCTTACCGTCGTCTTAGTTGGTGTTTTAGCCGCAATGTTCATCTAATTTATCCCGTTCTCATACTTAAAAACTACCGTTAAAAAGCACCATTCAGCTAAATATGAATGGTGCTTTTTTGAATAAATAGATTTTCCATGTCGCTTTTCTGCTAACTCATTTTTCTTGCCAGTTCATAAATCTCCCGTTCATCATCATCCGTTAATATCTTTTCCATGGCAAAGGCAATAATCAACACCCCAAAGATATCCATCACAAAACGAATCAGGGTGAATTTGATTCCCATAGCCGATACTTCAAATAATAATAATGGGATCTTCATCGAAGCCCAGGCGCCAACAATAATCCAGACATTGGCCAAGCGGCTGCCCTTGTTAAGAAATACCCCCGCCACCGGAAAAGCCCCATAGAGCGGACCGGCGGCAGCTGATCCGAGAAAAAAGCCCAGCAGAATACCGACAATACCAGAGTCTTTCCCCATGTATTTTACCATCGTTTCTTTTTTTACCCACACATCCAGCAAGCCAATTAGAATAAAGATGGGTGGTAGCACCCCTAACATACCAAGAATATTCTCCAGCGCTGCTCCATAAATCTTTATTCCCAGAGCCGGTTTAACCGCTAAAATAACCAGGGTCACAACGATCATAACCAGTAAAAAACGGTACTGTTTCAAGATTTCCATGCTTTTCTTATTTATCATAACAAGACCCCCATCACCATCGCAACCAGAATTGAAAAAACAAAGCCCATCCCATTTCTTAAAAACGTTGCTTTTTTGCCAAAATAAAGGAACTCCATCGGCATGGTTACAATCCCAACCATCATCAAAGTCGATACAAAAGCCCCAATCTGCATGTATCCGGCCCCATTTTCCAGTAACGCTGCCGCCAGAGGAAATGCAACAAAGCCGGGAATTAGAGTAATCGAGCCGATAATCGAGGCAATCAGCACTCCAACCCAACCCGAATCTGCTCCAATCAATTGAGAAATTTGCTGGGCTGACAGAATGCTCAGCAGAACCCCAATCAAAAGAATAATTGCCAGAAATTGGGGCATTATATTAGCGAAGGCTTTCCAGGCCTTTTTTAATGCCAGAATGGTATTTTCCCTGCTTTTCACAAAGGAAAAAATTAATCCGATGGCTGCCAATCCATAAAACACAAGTGTCATTATCATCTCTTTTCCCTCATTTCCTTTTGTCTTTTTGGAAACCCAAGATTTTACTTTTTGATTATCCCAAAACCCTGACTGATCTTTCTGCGAAAGCGTTTGCTCTTTCTGCCATATTTTTAAATCAGTTCGGCATCATTGAATTATTTTGACGCAATGAAAAAAATCCGTTTGAATTCAAATAAAATTTTGCCGTTTTTCTGAACATTATACCCTTTTTTGATTTCATTCAGTACTTTTTTATAAAATCCATCCCGGTCGGCTTCCTCAAATCGATCTGCATAAGGTCTTAGTCCAGTACTCATACAGAATTTTAAAATTTCTTCATGATTATTCATAATGTGTAAATAATTTGTTTGCCATAGTTCAATCTTTGAAAAATAATTCACCAATTCATCATAATAAAAGCCTGGTGAATAAGATCTGAATAAATCTTTTTCGATCCCCTTGAAAATATCTTCATTATATGTCTTGACCGCTTCGCCAATACATCCAGCAATTGTCATCGCCGAGAAATAAGGGATTTGAACCGCCAGTATGCCATCTGGCTCAAGCATTTCACTTAAATTTCCGATCACACCTGCCTGATTTTCAAGCCATTGCAAAGCGGCATTTGAAAAAACCAAATCAAATTTCCCCAGATCATTCATCGGTTTGCTGCAGTCTCGTTCCAGCCAGTTTACATCTGTAACAGTTGTTCTTGCTTGTTTTAACATCGCTGGCGACGAATCCGCTCCCACAATTTCAGCTTCTTTAAAGCGATTTCGCAATGGCATGGTACTCATTCCCGATCCACAGCCAACATCGATGATCCGTTTAAATGAATCGCCTTCGATTCGATTGACCAGATCGATTGAAGGTTGTATCCGTTCTTTTTCAAATTGACGATACAGTTTTACATTCCAGTCTTCCATGATCTTTGCCCTCCCATGAATTTTCTTTTCGAATTGATTGTTATATTATATCGGATATTGTATAATTTGTGAAATGAATGTTATTGATCACATTCATTCGAAATTATGATTACAGGAGTCCCAATGGATACGCAACACTTAAAAACCTTTATTCAGTTATCATCCACCAAAAATTTTACCCAAACTGCCAAACAGCTTTTTGTTGCCCAATCTACCGTCACCAACCGCATCAACGAACTGGAAAAAACCCTTGGCAAACAACTGTTCGCGCGTGATAAAAAACAGGTTGCCTTAACCGCCGAAGGTCAGTTGTTTTTAAGTTATGCCCAGCGATTGCTGGAACTGGAAGAAACAGCCATTGAGCAAATTAATTCACCTGATTTTAATCGTAAGCTGATTCGCTTCGGGACCACTAATTCTATCTATGAGAATTACTTATACCCCATTATTCGTTCGGTGCTATCGAATGACTTAAATACCGCTTCAAAAATAATTATCAATCATTCCTTTGAGATTCTTACCTTTCTTCAGGATGGTCTGATTGATATTGCTTTTACTTATATCCCTTTTAATAAAAGCGGCTATCTCTGCACCCCCTTTAAAGAGGATGAATTGATTCTGGTAACCAGTAAGAATAATAGCGATTTTATCAATGGCATTGTTCAAAAGGACTTAATCGCACTCGATTACTTATTCTGTAATTTCGCCCTTCAGAAAGTCGGGCTTTTCATTCGGGAATTATTTCCACCTCATCATCAATTTAAATTCGAAATTGATAACAGCAGCAAGTTAATTCCGTTCTTACTGGATGGGATTGGCTACAGTTTCCTGCCCAAAAGTCTGATTTCCCAGTATCTTGATGATCATTCGCTGATTTCCATCCCACTATTGGACTTTAATACCCCCACTATCAAAAGTTACTATACTTATAAATGTGATGATTCTTTTGTTTTGACTAAAATCATCCCTTTGATTAAAGAATAAGTTGTTGCAGGATGATTGATTATCAAAGTCGTAAACCACCGTATAAAAAACACCCGATCGAAAAGACTTCATCGTCGTCTTTTTAATCGGGTGTAATTATTCAGTTATAAATTTGTTGAAATCGCTTTAAATACCGTAATAAGCCTGATCCATAACCCCTTTGAGCTTCTCTCTGGTCACTGCTACCGGGTTAGTGGTGGTGCAGATATCGGCCATCGCTTTGTCCAGCATTTCTTCCCGGGCTTTGAGGTAATCTTCTTCGGAAACACCAAATACTTTTAGTGATACCGGAATGTTCAGGGAAGAACTCAGGGAAACAACACTGTTATACAGGGTATCCGTCGCATTTCCGGAGACGTTTAAAATCCCGGAACCGCTTAAAAGTCTTGCGTACTGATGTTGTACCTTTTCATCTTGACCGTTAAACTTAATCACGTAAGGCAAGACAATGGCATTGGCCAGACCATGCGGTAAATGGAACATCGCGCCAAAGGCGTGGGCAATACTGTGGGTAATTCCTAACCCAGCGCTGTTAAAGGCAATCCCGGCCATACAGGAGGCAATCTGCATACTGCCCTTTGCTTCGAGATCAGATGCATTTACATAGCTGGGATATAAGCTTCTAAACACCAGTTCCACCGCTTTATTAGCATAGCAACGGGCAAAGGGATTGTTCTGGGTGGAAATAAAGGCCTCAATGGCGTGGGTCATCACGTCCATTCCGGTGGCTGCGGTCGCTCCGGCTGGTACACTTTCAATCAGCTTAGGATCTAAAATTGCCTCATCCGGCATCATCAAGATATCCGTTAAGGGAATTTTAGTATTCTTCTGTTTATCGGTAATAACGGCGTATTCGGTCACTTCGGAGCCGGTTCCAGCCGTTGTTGGAATCGCAATAAACAGCGGTTTATGAACATAGCGATCTTCGAAAAAGATCCGTTTGAAATTAACACAGTAGAAAATGATTGCTTTAGCGGCATCAATAACCGAACCGCCGCCGATGGCAATCAGGGCATCTGGCTTATTCATAATAATATGCATCAGCCCTTTTTCCACAATTTCGGTGGATGGGTCGGATTCGATATCGGCAAATATATGATAAGTGACGCCTTTTGCATCCAGTTCATCAGTTAATTTTTTTAACAATCCAAACTTGACCATACCCTGGTCAGTGGCAATACAGACATTCTTAAAATTATGTTTCTCAATTTGTTTCAGGGAACCTTCCCCATAATAAATTGCTGGCTTCACTTGAAAAAATCGCATGGGTTTTTCCTCACATTCTTAATCTTATTCTCTATCCGTCAACACGGACTGGTGCTGATAATCATTTTTCATTATAGCAAGAATAATTATTGAAATATAGAGCATCCCTAATTTTTATTCCATGATGACCATTAAGTATCATAATTTTACATCAATCTAAAAAAGTCTATTTAATGCCAAACTCTGTTTGGTATTAAATAGACTTTTTTGTCGTGCACCCCACTTCGACAACCAGTTTCCAAGCGTTACATAGGTAGGCAACTCAAATCAGATAATCCTCCGGCACATAGAAGATCTTACTTACCGCTGCTTCATTCCTGACCTGACGGGGTTCATAAGGTTCTATTGCGAAGGGTCCAACTCTCAACGTCACTTTACCTCTGGCTGACCTCAAACCCTGGTGCCTCGGTGGGGAATTCAACCCTGCTACAGCGGATTGCAGGTTACAAAGCACCGCTAACTCTCCGTCTAGCACGACCTAGTTATTATAGCCTATTAATTTATAATTGACAAGAAAAAATAATTTCTTTAAGAAAGATTCAGGACGCCACGCTTAGATAATTGCCAATCCGTTCTTTAACGTTTTCCTGAAGGTTCCGATAGAAAAATTGATAATCATACAAATGATAAACGCCATCCTGGAAAATACTGAGGACCGGCGGAAAATCGGCTACCGTTACATCAGTTACTCGCAGGGTTCCCCGGATTGGATCCAGATAGGCTCCGGTCAAGTTTGGCACTTCTTTTACAATCCCTCCAGCGTAGTCGGTAAAGACAGCTCCCAGATTTTCACTGGCAGTAGCCGGGGTACTATCGGTTTTCCAATTTAACGGGTTGATCCCAATGGTTTTATCCGGAACGATTAATGAGGTTTGTACCCCCACCGCTTCCGAATTAAAGGAAACGATCACGCCGGTATCACCGGAATTCTGGGCCATTTTTAAAAATGGATACTTACTCAGCTCTTCAGGAGTTACCCGCCAACCAATTAAATAGGCGGCCACCAGCTGATCACTTAAAGCTTTATCCCCAAATTTTTCCTCCATCAGACGCAGCAGCATTTCTGAACCCTGGCTGAAACCGGCCAGAATAAACGGCCGTCCTTGATTGTAATCTTTCAGATAGACATCAAAAGCTTTTGAAACATCTTCATAAGCCAGATCAAAATATTGATCTGATTCCGATGCATCCATCGTATAAGCGTTCAGACCTGCCTGACGGTAATAGGGTGCAAAAAAATTTGTTTGGCTATCATAGAGACCCTTTTCCATATTGGTCGCTCCTAAAAACTGGGCCTTTGTTTCTTCACTATTTATGTCCATAGAATGTGAATCATCGGTGCCCAGATAAACTGTAGGCGCAATAAAAAACACATCGCAATTTTGAGTGACCGCATCGCCCACCGGCCGGTATGCCCAATTCTCTTGTTTTGTGTAATCCACCCCAACTGACTGAGCGCATCCGCCCAGCAACATGGAAATGAGCATAAAAAGGGACAAGATTGCAATGGCTATCGGACTGTTGTTTCTTTTATTCATAATTTTCCCCTTTATTTTTTTATTTCGAATCGTTCAACTTAAGCTAATTCTAACTTCTTTTGATCGACAAATCAAAAGATTATTCATAATATTTTGTATTTTAAATAAAATAAACAAGAAAATCAGAATCATTCTTTTAGAATCCTGATAATTGGGTAAATATTAATAAAGCCACGTTTATCGTTGGCTATCTTATTTGATTGGAGGGTTCTGTGTGTATAACATACTTTTAGGCGGAGCCGCCGGCGATGGCATTGAAACAATGTCCGCTCTTTTAGAAAAAATGCTGAAACAATCGGGTTGTCATCTCTTTACAATTCGTGATTTTATGTCTCGGGTGCGAGGTGGCCATAATTTTACCCAGATACGATTTGGGAATACCCTGCTTCACGCGCATCGGGATTCTCTTGATGGCATTTTTGCCATCGATGAAACAACCTATCGGGAACACCAATCACAGCTTTCTGATGATGGTTTTATCCTATGCGACGAATCCCTGTCAATTGATGATCATCGTGCGCTTAAACTGCCGCTAAAAGCCGTTGCTAAAGAACTTGGCAATCCCAAGGTCATCAGCAGCGTGGCTATTGGCGCGCTGCTTAAGATCTTTGATTTTTCGTTGGAGTATGCTGCTGATACGCTTAAAAACAATTTGCGTGCTGATCTGGTCGAGATCAACTTAAGTGCCCTGCACCGCGGTTTTGACTTAACGAAACCTCGTTTTGGCCTAAAGTCCGCGTTAACCTCCGATTATCTCTTGCTATCCGGAAATACTGCCATTGGACTAGGAGCTTTAGCTGCCGGGATAAAATTTTATTCAGCCTATCCGATGTCGCCCTCAACCACACTGCTGGACTTTTTCAGCACCCATGGCGATAAAATGAACGTTGCTGCTGAACAGGCCGAAGACGAAATTGCTGCCATCAACATGGCTATTGGTGCTTCTTATGCCGGTGTCCCGGCCATGACTGGCACTTCCGGCGGCGGTTTTTCACTGATGGTGGAAGCCCTTGGATTTACCGGCATTGCCGAAATCCCACTGGTGGTTGTCGATGTTCAGCGGCCCGGCCCAGCAACTGGTTTTCCTACCCGAACGGAGCAAAGTGATTTAAAATTTGTTATTTCCGCTTCGCAGGGCGAATTCCCCCGAATGGTCATTGCGGTCAAAGATCATACCGACTGTTTCTACCAAACCGCCCGAAGCTTTGCCCTGGCAAATAAATATCAAATTCCGGTGATTCTTTTAAGCGACCAGTACCTGGCTGATTCAACCACCACCATTCCCATTCTCGATGCCAGTAAAATTATTTCTGCGCCAACCACAGCAGCTGGCGATTTAGATGAAAATGATCGCTACCGTCGCTATGCCCTTACCAAAAGCGGTATTTCTCCGCTGGCGATTCCGGGCAAAACCGAGGCTCTGGTGCGGATTGACAGTGATGAACATGATGAATATGGACAAATTACCGAATCCGCCGACATCCGCAACAAGATGGTGGAAAAACGGATGGCCAAGCTGGAGTTGTTAAAAGAAGAACTCATTGAACCTGAATTTTGGGGGGCTCATCAGTGCCAATCTTTATTGGTTGGTTTTGGTTCCACCAGTGGCGCCATAAAAGAGGCTGTGGATCTCCTTAATGCCAAAGAAAACCATTATGGTGCGCTTATTTTCGGGGATATCTATCCTTTGCCAACCAAAAGACTTAAACATTTTGCCTCTCAGGTTGTGGAAATAATCAACATTGAACAAAACGCCACCGGTCAGCTGGCTTCACTGATCCGGGAGGAAGCGCTGCTCTGCTGTAACCACAGCATTCTCAAATACGATGGCCGGCAATTATCAGTGGACGATATCTTAACTGGCATCAAAAATCTGAAGGGAGGTTTCTAGTATGAAAAAAACAGCATTCACCACCTCTGAAACAGCCTGGTGTCCGGGCTGTGGCAATTATTCCATTCTTGAAACGCTCACTGGCGTTTTAAACCAGATGGAAACCCCACCGCATCAGGTTGTGCTGGTGGGCGGGATTGGTCAAGCTGCCAAAGCCAATCAGTACATCTCTGCCAACGGCTTCAGCGGACTGCATGGCCGTTCACTGCCGGCGGCAGTGGCCATTAAAATTGCCAATGACGACCTGACCGTCATCGTCAATACTGGTGATGGCGACTCTTACGGAGAGGGCGGCAATCACTTTCTCCATAACATCCGGCGAAATGTCGATATCACCCATTTTGTCCATGACAACCAGATTTATGGTCTAACCAAGGGCCAACCCTCACCGACCTCGGATCCCTGTGATCTCTCGCATAAAATAAACGCCTGCAATATGGGAGCCACCTTTAATCCCTTGCTGATTGCCATTGCTGTCGGCGCCACTTTTGTGGCCCGTTCATTTTCCGGCGACAAGGAACACCTGGCCGAAATCATGCAAGCCGCCATTAAACATCCTGGCTATGCCCTGGTGGATATCCTTCAGCCCTGTGTGAGTTTTAATAAGAAGAATACCTTCGCCTATTATAAACAACGGGTTAAACCACTGGATCCGACCTATGATGCCACTAATAAACTGGCTGCCATGGAAAAAGCTATGGAATTTGGAGATACCATCCCCATTGGCATTCTGTATCAGGAACAGGCGCTCACCTACAAAGAAAAACGTCCGGAATTGTTTGATGCCGTTCCTCTGATTGACAAACTGGTTAATCTTGAAGATGTTCAGGCATTAATCCATCGTTATATTTAAGATCCCCACTCAGGAAAGGAGGACCATTCATGGATCCCAAGCTATTTTTTCAGTGTGATAATTGTAATAGTGTGCTGCTGGAATTAAATGGTACCCTCGCCCAATATTGCAGCCATTCCCAGGATCTGCTTCAGCCTAATATGACTGAAGCATCCAAAGAAAAACATATTCCAGTTCTTACGTTTAATGGGAATAAGCTCCATGTAAAAGTCGGCAGCCTTCCCCATCCGATGACAACCGATCATTCCATTCTCTGGATTTTTGTCCAAACCCGAAACGGCGGTCAATATGTTCAACTAACTCCGGAAAATTCACCAGAAGCCCAATTCAATGTCGAGCAATTAGAGGTCACCCGAGTTTATGCATATTGTGATATCCACGGACTTTGGGTAGTCGATAACGCTGAATTAGACTATGAAGAAATTGTCTGTTCCCCCGAATTCCCTCAGGGCTGTATTGAATAAAACCTTAATCATTTGTTATCGTGAAACCTCCTTAGCTTCCGATCCCTGATATATTATCGGTGTTCTATCTTTTGCATGTTTCAGATTCAATTAAAGAAATCAATTGGAATCTGGAGCATGCAATGATAAAACCATATCAAAAAAGCTTTATAACAACTTAAAATTCAGGCTTTTTATTTCTTTGTTTTCCGTTGTGTTATAATAGACAAAACATTTAAATAAAAGGATGATTCATGAACAACAATAAACTAGACTTATTATGCTTCCTCGCCAAAAACGGTGATCAGAATGCCATGCTGGAATTGGCTGATTATTATTATTTTAAAACCAACAAACAGGCCTTATCCCCAGAAGTTTTTCAAATGGTTAAGGACTATTATTTATTATTGGCTGAAAAGGGCAACGATCACGCCATGGCCACCCTTGGCTGTCTATACTACGAAGGGATCAATCTTGCCCAGGATTTTAAACAAGCTAAACATTGGTTTGAAAAAGCCGCTGCCCAGAACAATGCCCTGGCCATTAATTATCTGGGTTATTGCCATTATTACGGCCGAGATATCCCCCAGGATTTTGAGAAGGCTTATTCTTTTTTTGCCAGAGCTGCCCAAATGGGTCATCACAATGGCATGTATAAGCTTGGCGACATGTATTACAATGGCCACTTTGTGGAAAAAGATCCTGCCATTGCTTTTTTTTGGTTCAATCAGGCGGAACAGGCTGTTGAAACTGAAAGCCCGGAATATCCCAACATTGCATATCGCATTGGCCACTGTTTCCTGCTTGGGGATGGCATTCCCAAAGATTTATTATTGGCGCTGGCCTGGCTTCACAAAGCAGAATTGGGTTGTTATCTGTTAATCCAAAACGGTGACGCCTATGCCGGACTTACCTTGATTCGGGTTCAGTCAGATCTTAAGCTGCTACGCCACCAATTGGATCAGCAAAACAATTACCAACACGCCGATCTCGGCAATCACAATCCCCTTAATAGCCCTGAATCATTGTTGCCATAATCATACCTGATTTTCAAAAAATCTAATCCAAATGCTACCAGTAACGAAAATGGAGGTTACATGATGCAAAAAGTACTCAACACTATTCAAAATGTTCCTTACCGTAGTTCCCAGTTAGTGATGAAGCAAGTCGCCCAGGTCCTCAAACTCCCGGTTCCTCCGGTTCTGAAAGGTCCCGGAATGGTCCGGCGTTTTCCTGAAATCATCAAGCTTTCCGGCGTGACCAAAATATTGGTGGTTACCGACAAACCTTTATATGCGCTGGGTTTATTGGATTCTTTTTTATGTGCGCTGGAAACAAACGGTATTGATGCCGTTGTTTTTGACAAGGTTCAGCCCAACCCGACCTTTGAAAATGTGGAAGACGGTTTGGCGATGTACTACAGCACCAACTGCAACGGCGTCGTGGCCTTCGGCGGCGGATCTCCCCTCGACTGTGCCAAAGTTATTGCGGCCAAGGTCACCAACCGAAAAAGCATTGAAAAAATGCGAGGGCTTTATAAACTGACCCGCAAGCTGCCGCCCTTTTTTGCCATCCCCACCACCTCCGGAACCGGTTCAGAAGCAACGATTTGCGCAGTGATCACCGACGTTAAAAATCATGAAAAATTTTCCATTAACGATCCCAAACTGGTTCCCATGGCAACGGTTCTGGACCCTGAGCTTACAGCCGGTCTCCCACCATCGTTGACTGCCACCACCGGAATGGATGCTCTTACCCACGCGGTGGAAGCTTATATCGGACACTACGATACCGCCTTTGTTAAGGAAAAGGCTTTAAACGCTACCGAAATTATTATCAATAATCTGGAAGACTGCTATCATAACGGTCAGGATCTTGACCTGCGGCTAAAAATGGCTCAAGCTTCCTTTGATGGGGGTCTGGCCTTTACCCGCGCCTATGTGGGCTATGTTCATGCTTTCGCCCATGCCATGGGTGGCTTTTACGGGGTTCCCCACGGATTGGCCAATGCCATTATCCTTCCCACTATTTTAGACTTTTCTCGGAAAGCCGCTGAAAAAAAATTGGCTGAATTGGCTTTTTATTCTGGTTTAGGCGAAGCCATGTATGATGATGAAACCCTGGCTGGTCTCTTTATCGAAAAAATAAAATCCATGAATGCCGGTATGGGCATTCCCACCACCATCTATGCCTTAAAAGCTTATGATATTCCGGAACTGGCCAAACGGATTCTTAAAGAGGCAAACCCCACTTATCCCGTTCCCCGGATCATGCATTATCAGGAATGTTGCGATCTTCTGCAACAGCTTTGTCCTGAAACATCTTTCAGCGACTAATGAAGGTCCAGATCTATCCACCGCCTTTTGCCAACCTGAATGCACTGGATGAGGATGGTATGCTGATACTGGAACCAGGGGCACGACTTTCTAGCGTTTACCGCCGGCTGAAAATCCCTCTGGTGTTACAACCACTGGTGATCTGCCACGTGAATTACCAACGTGTTAAATTGAATACCCAGCTAAAAGACGGAGATGTGATTAGTTTTATTCTCCCGTTGGCTGGAGGATGAGAGGTGAATTTTTTGAGAGGCTATTGCGGAAAAATATTGATGGTGAATCTTTCGGATTCCACCTTTGAAGAAATCGAAATACCCGATACTATTTATGAACATTTTCTATCCGGGGTCGGTTTAGGTGCCTATATTTTATACAAATACGTTCCCAAAGGTGCCGATCCATTGGGGCCGGATAATATCCTTGGTTTTGTCAGCGGTCTGCTTACCGGTACCGGCAGCTTTATGACCGGCCGGTGGATGGCCGTCTGCAAGTCCCCCCTCACCGGCGGCTTTGGCGATGCCAATTGCGGCGGCACCTTTTCCCCGGCCATCAAGCAATGTGGTTATGATGGTATCTTTTTTAAGGGGCAGGCCCAAACACCAGTCATGCTCTTTATCGATAATAAGGGTCCGCAGCTCTTGGACGCCACGGCACTTTGGGGGCTGGATACGGTGGCAACCGAAGCCGCCATCAATCAGATGATCACTGCTAAAAAGAAACTTGCCATTGCTACCATCGGTCCGGCTGGCGAACATCAATCGCTGATTGCCGGAATTTCTAACGATGGCGGCCGAATGGCGGCCCGATCTGGCGTGGGTACAGTAATGGGTTCTAAAAAACTCAAAGCTGTTGTGCTGGCTGGTTCAAAAATGATTCACTGCGAAAATCCGGAAACCATTAGAACCATCAGCCGGGACTATGCCAAAAAAGTCAAGTCCTCTAATCTGCCGCCCATGGTCACCGGGGCGATCCTGCCCTTAATGGGTAAATCGATGATTGCCACTGATAAGGCCATTCCCATTGACGGGATGCTGTCGACGGCAATTATGAAAAAATGGGGTACCGGGTTTACCAATACCATGGGTATGACCATGGGTGATACGCCAGTAAAAAATTGGAAGGGTTCGGTAGTTGATTTTCCCTATCTCAAGTATCGTCATATGAATCCCGATCTGATCCAAAAACACGAAACCCAAAAATATCACTGTTATTCCTGCGTGATCGGATGCGGCGGCTTGTGCGATATCAAGAATGTCACCAACGGCCGTTTTCCTCATACCCACAAACCAGAGTACGAAACCGTGGCTGCCTTTGGTTCCCTGCTGCTTAATAAAGACCGGGATTCGATCTTTCTAATCAACGAACTCCTCAACCGCGGGGGGATGGACAGTATTTCAGCCGGAAATACCATCGCCTTTGCCATGGAATGTTATGAAAAAGGCTGGTTAAATCAAGAAGTCACCAGCGGCCTGGATCTCACCTGGGGCAATGCCGAAGCTATTATGACCCTGGTTGAACAGATGATTGCCGGAACGGGCTTTGGGGCGATTTTACAGAACGGCGTCAAAAAAGCCAGCGAAATTCTAGGCATCGAATCCGCTCCACTGGCCATCCATGCCGGCGGTCAGGAACCCGGTATGCATGATCCGCGACTGGATCCGATCCTTGGTATCCATTATTCCTGTGACCCCACCCCGGGTCGCCACACCATCGGTGCCGGTAGTTATTATGCCTACATGCGGATTTGGGAAGACGTGACCTGGGCACCCAAGGTAAAGCTTGGTGAGGATAAAAGTGAAGAATATGAGGCCACCAATCAGGTTGGTTTAAAATCAATGGTTAATGCCTGTATCAAGCAGATTTTAGACGGTTCCGGCGGCTGTTTCTTTGCCATGGTCAGTGGGCTCAACCATTTCAAAATCTTTGACTATCTCAACGCCGCTACCGGCTGGCAGAAAACGCCCAATGAATACATGACTATTGGTCTGCGGATGCAAACCCTACGCCAGGCTTTTAATGTCCGGGAAGGGATCAATCCCCGGAATTTTAAAATGAACGAACGTCTCAGTGGCCATCCACCCCTAAAAGAAGGTCCGCTCAAAGGAAAAAGCTTTGATATGGATGAGATGATGGGTGTCCATTATCAATTTATGGGCTGGGATAAAAAAACCGGCATTCCCACTAAAACGGCTCTTGAGGATCTGGGCTTTTGTGATTTGGAAATGGAGGACGTGACCCATGACTAACTCAAAGAAACCAGTTATTGATTATGCCAACTGTATGGCCTGTGGCATCTGTTCTGGAGATTGCCCGCTGAGCTGTATCGTCCTACGAAAAACCGATATTGACAGCTACCATAAAGCCTACCCGGTGCTGGATGACTACTACCTCTGTAATGGCTGTACCCGTTGTGCGAAAGCCTGTCCAATGGAAGCGATTAAGATGATGTGAGCACGAAATTAAACAGTTTACCCATATGAAATTATTGAGATAGCAGTCTTTCCAAAAGTTATCCTTGACTGAAATCATTTATAATTCACGTATGGGTATTTTTGTATTAAAAAATTTTCTTTTATTTTTTACATTTAGGTTATATTTATCCTAAAATAGGGTATGATAGAAAAAAAGGAGGTGTTTATGATGCAGATTGACACCAAAAATCTAGTTTCGATTTCTGAAGCTAACCAGAACTTTTCCAAAGTTGCTCGTCTTGTCGACGAAAATGGCGCTGCCATTATCCTGAAAAACAACACGCCTCGGTATGTCTTAATTGAATTTAGTCAGTTTCAGAAAGAAGAAATCAGCAGCGATGAAGATGCGAATACTATAGCTAAGAGAATATTATCCAAACATAAGGTGGCCTTTGAGGAATTAGTAAAATCTTAAATTATCATATACAATTTTAATAAATTCGGGTATAATCAATTTTCGAACCACAACAGATTTTTTGTATTTAAATTGTGTTATTAAAATGTATCTCATTCAATAACTCTGCCGAACCATAACATATGATGTTAAACCTTTTTAAATATGTTGAGTTTGGGTAGATACTCAATTACTAATCATGTGTAATTATTATGTATATATTTTCTTATTGACAATTTGCATATTTGGGAGTAGTATTATTACAAAGGAGGCGCAAAATGAAAATATTATCCTACGAAGTAAAAATTTATGTGTTAAAAGATATTCCTAACACCCTATTGATGCAGAAACAGTGCGAGCTTATCGATACCTGTTTTGTAAACGATGCCAAGTGGTCAGTATGGCATAAAACAAATCAGTTTAAAAACTATTCATTTGCTGGCTGCATTCCCGTGGAGGCAAATAAAATCTATCGTGAAGGTAACGTCTATTCTTTCACTCTCCGAACCTTCAATGAAGAACTCGGACAGTTATTTATGTCGACACTACAAAACGCTTATACCCCATTTTTAAAGGTTCTAACCATTAAATCAAAAATATTACCTCAAGTTCAACTCGCAAAAATCTATACCCTTACTCCCTGTGTACTTAAGACCGATAACGGTTATTGGCGCACCGTTATGAATCTTGATACATTTGAAAGAAGATTGCGTGAAAACCTGATTAAGAAGTACAATCTTATTACCAATACTAAAATTGACGAAGACTTTACCTTTTTTTCTCATATCAAATTCGATAACCATAAACCGATCGCCGTCCCCTATAAAAATGTCAACCTTTTAGGAGACAAGGTAACCCTCATGGTTGAACCCAACCCATCTGCCCAAAAGCTTGCCTACGCGGCCTTGGGCTGCGGATTATTAGAAGCAGGCTCTCGTGGTTTTGGTTTCTGTGGTTATAAATTCGCCTAGGAGGTGATAATATGCTAAAAGATTGCATTGATATTTTTGAGCGAAAATATTCTTCGGCTGGCGATGCTTTGATTACTGACAATTATACACTCGATCCCGGCACCTATATCCTGGTTGATTTGGACGGTCAAATCATTGATCAAAAAGATGTGATCAAAAATAACTTTGATCGCATTGGGTTTGATGACTTTATTGAGTGCGATTATCTATCCAAATTATTGGATATGAACAAGCCAATCGATGGGAAAAAAGTAATTCACAGCAATAACTATCTGAGTTTCTGGATAAAAAAAGACAACTTGCTGCCGAATAATAATGGCAATACCAAACTTAGTCTAGACATTATTAATAACTACTACAGTATTTTGGAAAATCCAAGACTCAAGTATACAAAAAAAAGCCTTGAACTGTATGACGACCTTGAGACATCAATTGGCGCTCCCAACCTTGAAATACTCGAATTTTGTAAAACGTGGATCACCGAGCATATTTTTTCATTCATTAACGATCCTAAAATCAAATTTGATAAAACTTATTTAAAAATCTTTTTTCTGGCTGACCTGAGTCTGTATCACCAGGAAAGTCAACGCTACTTTCTGCCTAATATCTATAACACTACCGATTACAACATGTTAATTAATGATCAGATCTTTGGGCTGCCCAACAACAACATGGGAATGAACGCTAAAAAACCATATCTTGAGAACAAAACCCGTATCAAAAGCAAGGTTCCTTATCTCCTTTCCACTGACGACGTTTATATTCAAAAAAAGTTCTTCGACTACTTGTATAATTATGCCAACCAGGGAAAAACAAATGTCTATTTCAGCACTGACAGCAATGATCCAGATCCCATCTATCCTTATGAAAGCAGCCAGGCTCACACTAAAAATTTGAATGGCTATTTTCTAAGAATTCAAAAAGGTAAAGAGCTGGAAATACGGGATTATGACTTAATCACCGGCTATTCACCGGATCTTGATCACTTTGTCATTCAGCAGGTTATTCCTATTCCCAAGGACGCCCATTCCGATCTGACCTACGGTAATAATCTTAATTTAGAAAGTGTTCAGCATGTTATCAATACGACTTTTTTTAGAAAATTTTTAACCACAAATTATTTTACAGACGCTGGCGATATCAGGCTGAATGATTTCAGAGTCAAAGAAGAACTCTTACGATGTCGAAACGGTTTTTTCACCTGGGTTTATAAGGGGGATGCCCGGACGATTAAAAACCTCTTTCCCCAAAGCTCCCTTGAACTGATTAAAAACTCGATTGGTAACGGTCATTTTATTAAAGCCGTTGAACAATTTAATGTGCGCGACGGATTTATCACTTATTTTAAAGGAGGAACAAGCATGGCAGATCAGTTAATTCCAATTAGAAAGAGATTACGCGAAAAACTAAACAGCACTGACGATCATTCCATTGAAAACGATCTGGAATATTTCTATGCCGTTGGTCAGATTACTAATTATTATTTATCCCGAAGCAAATCGAGCAAAAAGCCGGTTTACTCAACCGTTAATCCGGTTGTCAATTGCAAATCAAATGAGAAATTAAAAGATCTCCTGACACGACTCTTTCTCAAATACAATTACGATATTCAAGCTAACCGTCGTTTCGGCAATCTCCAGAGTATGATTTTTGCCTATGTACCTGATGGTCCCATGGATTCAACGACCTTAATTGCCGGTTATTTAAGCCCAAATCTACTTTATGAATCAAACAAAGAAACCAAAACACAGGAGGAAACTACAAATGTTGAATAAGCGAATTTACGGTGTTCTTGGAATTAAATCAGTAATGGCAAATTGGAATGCCGATTTTACTGGGTTTCCTAAATCCATCTCTACTGGCGAAGTTTTCGGAAGTGACAAAGCGCTAAAATACCCAATCAAACGGATGTGGGAAGATCAGGGCGAAAAAGTCATCTATCTCAAGTCTTTTAAAACTGACCAGGATAAAAAGAAAGGGGAACCAGATGCCGTAAAAGTCCGTCCCAAGTCTTTGAAAGAACGCTACGAAGAAGTTTTTAATGTTCCAAACTTAAAAGATGAACGGGATAATCTTACTGTTTTAAAAAATTTATTTGCCGCCATCGATATAAAAAACTTTGGTGCTACCTTTGCTGAAGAGGGAAATAACCTTTCGATTACTGGTGCTGTTCAAATTACTCAAGGTTTTAATAAATACGACGGTCATAATGTTGAAGAACAGCAGATTCTTTCGCCCTTTAGAGACAGTACTAAAGACGAGGCTGACCAATCCACTTTGGGAACAAAAATCGTCAGCAATGAAGCCCATTATTTTTATGGTTTTGCGATTAATCCCAGTGTTTATAAAAACTTCATTGAAATGGGTGTTACTGATGGTTATACTCAGGAAGATTATGATAAATTCAAAACTGCTGCATCCGTAGCTGCCACCTCTTATAATACCAACGCCAAGGTTGGCTGTGAAAACGAATTTGCGCTTTTTATTGAAACGGAACCCGAACTTTATTTGCCCGACCTAGCCCAATATATTACTTTTGAAAAAAATCCAGACGGTAAAGATATCATTCACCTGGGAATGACTGATTTAATTAACAATCTTGAAAGCCGCGTTCTTTCGGTGGAAATTCATTATAATCCCTATACGACCATCCTTGAAGGAGAATTAAATAAAGCCAAACTCTTTAATATCTTTACAAAAGCTGAGGTATAAATATGGAGACACTCACCTTTAAGCTTAGCGGCGAAACCGGGTTTTTCAAACAACCGGATGTCAATACCTATCAATATTACACCTACGGGCATATTCATAAGGTTGCATTATTAGGAATATTCGGTGCCATCTTAGGATTAGACGGCTATAACCAACAACAAAAATCAGATATTTATCCTCAATTCTATGACCAATTGCAACATTTAAAAGTTGCCATTCGGCCTTTAAACGAAGAGGGGTATATTCCCAAAAAGGTACAGGTTTTTAACAACTCTGTTGGTTATGCATCCAAAGAAGAGGGTGGCAATCTGATCGTCAAGGAGCAATGGTTGGAAAAGCCGGCCTGGCAAATTTATTTGTTGTGTGAGAACTTGGAAGCCGACTTATTACTTCAAAATTTGAAAAAGCGACTCCTTGAAAAACGTTTTGTCTATCTCCCCTATCTTGGGAAAAACGATCACTATGCCAATATTGAAGAAATCGCAGTTTATCCACTCGAGATACGATCACCAGATTCACCGATTCGCATCCACAGCCTTTTTCCCAAATTATCTGGAACACTGGTTCCTCAAGATGATTTATTTTCTGATGATATGGAAGAACTCGATTTTAAATATGAAGAACGGCTGCCACTGACTATCGATTCCTGTTCCAATCAGTATCAGACCATCCCATTTATTTACACCAATATTCCGGTAAAATTTTCAGATACGACAACTCTATACCAGGCTAACAAAACGAATCTTATCTTTTTTTAGGAGATTGCCATGTATTTTGATCAAATTCCACGCTTTAATTTCACAGAGAATTTTAATACTGCTGCTCCCTTCCATGCCCATCTTAGCAAAGATGTGCATGGAAATGTTATCTCAGAGTTATTGGAAGAGCATATGAACCTTACCATGAGCTATTTCGACAAGCTTTTTGAGGAAAAGAATTTAGACCCGATTTTTCATCATTTCGAAGACCGATTGGTTGGCGATTTATCCGATCCAGCCAAAAACTTATGGAAGGAGCTTTTTTATAATACTATTTATACACATGACCTTGGTAAAACCAATCCAAATTTTCAATGCCAGAAAATGGATAACCAAGCCCATCAGGCTACCCTCTCAAAAAACACAAATCATTCTTACTTTTCAGCACTTATTTACGCAAATCACTATCTCAACAAAATCTTTTTGTTTAAAGGCGCAGAACAACAACTTCTATTTTTTACCCTAGTCTTTAATTCGTATATCATTAGCAAGCATCATGGTTATCTCAGCAGTTTCTCAAAATTTCTAGAAGAAATCAGTCAAGATTTAGCCAATGAAAAACCCCATGATTGTATTTTGTATCTGGAATCATTTGGTAGCATCATAAACAAACCGGGGATTATTGAGCAATCTTACTATAAGGTACTAACCGATCTAAAAAGAAATGAACTGTGGAAGTCCATTCCCTGGATCATCTATGGTCGATTTTTATTTGGTCTCCTAGTTTCCTGTGATTTTTATGCTACCTCTGATTTTATGAACGGGCCCGTTCAAAATTTTGGCACGATCAAGGATATTAACAACTATCGCATGGCATTTAATCAATCACCCATTACTCAAAACATCCACAAACATCAGTTAAGTAAGAATAGTACTACTGGCAGTCCATTTGAAAAAGATGATATTAACACCTTGCGTAGCGAACTTTTCTTAGAAGCTGAAGAAAATCTATTGAAAAACCCCAATGAATCACTTTTCTTTTTTGAAGCGCCTACCGGAAGCGGTAAAACCAATACCTCTATCAATCTTGCCCTAAAACTATTGGAATCAGATTCGAGGCTCAATAAAATCACCTATGTTTTTCCTTTTAATACGCTGGTCGAGCAAACCAAAAGCAGTTTAATAAGTGCTTTTAATGCTGACCCATCCATTGCTGATGATATCACGGTGGTTAATGGTATTACTTCTATTAAATCATTGTCAACTTCTGGCGACGATTATCCAGATGGCGAGTTGTATACATCCGCAGAAAAACGACGTACCGATGTAGAAAAACGCTGCACTGATTATGAACAATCCCTTTTAGCACGACAATTTTTGCACTATCCGATAGTTCTGACCACCCATGTCAATTTTTTTAACACGCTTTTTGGCACCGACCGGGAATCAGTTTTTCCCCTTGCCCATCTTGCTAACAGTATTATTATCGTGGATGAAATCCAAAGTTATCCGAACCATCTTTGGAAAGAGATTATTCTATTTCTTCAGGATTACGCCCAGCTTTTAAACATGCGCATCATCATCATGTCTGCCACCCTACCAGATTTGGGACAACTTAGTTTGAAGGATGCTCGCCCAGTACCAAGACTAATTAAAGACCCGCAACGCTACTACCAGCATCCGCTTTTTAAAGACCGCGTAAGTTTAGATTTTTCATTGTTAAAATATGATCGGGAATCTCTTCTTGATAAGCTTTTAGATAAAATAATTGAAACCAGCATTGCCCTCGAAAACAATCCCGATTTTGTTGGTTTTGAGAACAAAATTCTGGTTGAATTTATTAAAAAATCGACGGCGCTTGATTTTTTTACGCGATTAAATGAAAACCTCATCGCACAAGGAATCAACCGCAAAGTTTTATGTATGACCGGCGACGATAATAAAGCGGAAAGAAAGCGCATTATTGAAAAAGTACGAACCGGAAAAAATCTGATTCTGGTTGCTACTCAGGTGATCGAAGCCGGCGTCGACATCGATATGGATATGGGCTTTAAAGACATTTCGCTTTTTGATGCAGAAGAACAGTTCCTTGGCCGCATCAATCGCTCCTGTAAGAAGAAAGGTGCCAAGGTTTTCTTTTTCAACTATGATCCTGCTGATCTTTTATACCACAACGATTTCAGAAAACAGGAACACCTCACGATCCAGGATCAAACCATGTGGAACCTGCTTGAAAGCAAGAATTTTACTGCATTTTATGATATCATTCTCAAAGAAATCAATGCGTCCAAACAGGCTTACAATGAGTCAAATATTGAAAATTTCGCCCGGGAAATCTTATGGAATTTTGATTATTTTGGACTCCAAAAACATATGAAGCTCATTGATGACGAACGCCAGGAAATTTCCCTGTTCATCTGCGGTGATCCTGTCGAAATTGATGGGGTTCTCATTGATAGTGGTGTCCTCTGGAATGACTATCTTGATTTATTGAAAGACAATTCCATGGGCTATGCCGAAAAACGGGTGCGTTTATCAAATTTTTCAGAAAAAATGGATTATTTTATTTATCAAATTCCCATGCCAAAATATTCTTTTGATTATCAAGGTCAGATCGGTGATCTTTATCGATGTGAACGTGATGAAACGTTTTTCCCAAATGGCAAGTTTGATCGAAATGCATTTCGCGATTATCATGAAAACAATCTTTTTTTGTAAAGGAGTAAGCTTATGGGAGTAACCGGTACCCTGGTGAATTATTACATTCATTGCAAGCGTCAATGTTGGCTTCATGGTAATCGGATCAATCTGGAAGACAACAGCGAGGATGTTAAAATTGGAAAGGCGCTGCATGAGGTTAAAGCAGCTGAAAGTGCCGAAACGGAAATTTCTGTTGAAAACATTAAAATTGATAAGATTACCAGAGATTACCTGGTCGAGATCAAAAAATCCGATGCTGACTATGAAGCCGTTAAGTGGCAAGTTCTGTTCTATCTCAGTGTTTTGAAGAAAAAAGGAATTGAGCGCCAAGGAAAAATCGAATTTATTGAAAAAAATAAAAGTGATCGAAAAATATATTATCTAGACCTGGATGATGAAAACATTCAAAAGCTGTCAGACATCGAAACGGAAATTATTGAATTGTTGAACCAGCCGACACCACCATCTGTTGCCATTAATCGGAAATGCACCAAATGTGCTTATTACACTTATTGCTGTATCTAAAGGAGGTTTTTTATGGGACATACCCGCTATCTGACATCGATGGGTGAGTTAACCAGAAAGGATAATTCACTCTGTTTTCGTGTGAATGGACGAAATACTTATATTCCCATTGAAGGGATCCGCGAACTTTATTGTCTATCTGAAGTAAGTATCAATACAAAGCTTCTTGATTTCCTCTCAAAAAACAATGTCATTATCCATTTTTTCAACTATCATGAAGGCTATAGTGGCACCTTTTACCCTAAAGAAACTTTGGTCAGCGGCCGCTTGCTGGTTGCTCAAGTAAACGCTTCAATAAATAAGCGTCTCGATATTGCCAAGGCAATTGTTCAGGGCATCGCAGATAATATTGATGAACTTCTCTACCATTATTATAAACATGAAAAGAAAGAGGTAAAACCAACCATTGACTGGATTCGAAGGGATTTACCATTAAATCTAGCTCATGCCCACAATATAAAACAAATTTTGCAAATTGAAGGGGAATTGTGGCAGCGTTTTTATTCATGTTTTAAATTTTTCTTACCTGAAGATTTTATGATGAATAAACGTGTCAAGCGCCCTCCTGACAATCCAATCAACGCACTGATTTCTTTTGGCAACAGCTTGCTTTATTCCAAGACTATATCCGTAATTTATCAAACCCATTTGGATCAGCGCATCAGTTTTCTTCATGAACCATCAGAAGGGCGATTTTCTCTGAGTCTTGATTTATGTGAAGTTTTTAAACCCGCGATCGTTTTTAAGACCATCTTTGATCTTGTGAATAATCGTCGCCTTCAAGTTGATAAACATTTTGAAAAAAAATTAAATTACTGTATTCTTAATGAAGAAGGACGCAAAGTATTTATCGGAGCTTTCGAAGAACGTCTTGAAAGTGTTTTTCAGCATCCCAAACTGAAGCGGAAGGTAAGCTATCGAACCGCCATCAAATTAGACTGTTACAAACTAATTAAGGAAATCCTTGAAGACCAAACTTTTACGCCATTCAATAGTAAGGAGAAACAATAACTCATGGGAAAGTCACTTAATTATAACTATGCCTTTGTTTTCTACGATATTAACGAAAAACGCGTGACCAAAGTTTTCAAGATTTGCAAAAAATATTTAGTTCATTACCAAAAATCTGTTTTCCGTGGTGCGATTACACCATCTAAACTTATCCAGCTTCGTCAGGAATTAAAAAATATTATTGTTGGCGAAGAAGATTTTGTGTGTATAATTAAATTGATTAATGGTGATGTTTTCGAAGAAGAAACTTTGGGCAATTTCCAATCTGCCGAAAATCTTTTTCTTTGATTTACCAGGCGGATTTCCTTTTTTCGTTCAAAACCACCATTTTAATGGGATTTTGCGTATTTGAACTAAAATTCGAAAGTAGCTGGTAAAATTTACTCAAACGCTCTGATAACTTAGTATTATAGATTATTCAATTATTTTTTTGACTATTTTACTATGGCTGAACCATAACATATGATGTTTTTAAATTTTACATGGTCTTATGGCTGACATGGCATCTTGTGAGCTGAACCATAACATATGATGTTTTTAAATAAGAAAAAACGAAACTAACTAAGTGAATGGTGGGAAGCTGAACCATAACATATGATGTTTTTAAATATATCTAAATACTGTTAATGGTTTTGAAATTTATCGCTGAACCATAACATATGATGTTTTTAAATTCGAAACGGCATGCAGTTTATTCCGGAATACGTTTCGCGCTGAACCATAACATATGATGTTTTTAAATGGAATAATTTCATAATAAGGATCCTCAATTATTTTTGCTGAACCATAACATATGATGTTTTTAAATTTTGATATAGTGACGCCATTCATATTGACGTTGACAGCTGAACCATAACATATGATGTTTTTAAATCCGCCAGACATCCAGTTCATCCAGCCTTTATTTTGCGCTGAACCATAACATATGATGTTTTTAAATTTAACTAATTTGAATACGG
This sequence comes from Acetobacterium woodii, assembly GCA_016213825.1. Lineage (GTDB taxonomy): Bacteria > Bacillota > Clostridia > Eubacteriales > Eubacteriaceae > Acetobacterium > Acetobacterium woodii_A. Next base: position 38,651 of record JACQZP010000022.1, read on the forward strand.
TTGTCATGCAGCCTTTAGCTGAACCATAACATATGATGTTTTTAAATGCCCGGTATGCTGCAATACGATCAACTTCATCAGCGCTGAACCATAACATATGATGTTTTTAAATTCAAAGAGGCCATGAAAGCTTATACAAATAAATTGAGCTGAACCATAACATATGATGTTTTTAAATATAAAAAAAGATTATCAATCATTTAATCGAGAATAGCTGAACCATAACATATGATGTTTTTAAATCAACAACGGAAATTACATAAACAAATTGTTGCCAGTGCTGAACCATAACATATGATGTTTTTAAATACGATGAATTTGAATTAAGCGCGAGCAGAGCTGCCCGCTGAACCATAACATATGATGTTTTTAAATATAATAATCTTTCAGGATTAACTACATCTGCAATGTGCTGAACCATAACATATGATGTTTTTAAATGGGTCAGACAAATACATTTGGAAAGATCGACTTGGGCTGAACCATAACATATGATGTTTTTAAATATTAACCCACTTGCCGTAATTGAAAATCCTGTGGGTGCTGAACCATAACATATGATGTTTTTAAATGCGATTAACAAACCAATGGGAAATTCTTTCAACGAGCTGAACCATAACATATGATGTTTTTAAATCTAATAAAAGTCGATCCAACAGATCTTCTCACTTGAGCTGAACCATAACATATGATGTTTTTAAATAGGACAACTAGCCGCTCAAATACAACCAATGCTCGGCTGAACCATAACATATGATGTTTTTAAATAAGTTCTCGAAAAGGAGATATTGGCGAAACATTAACTGCTGAACCATAACATATGATGTTTTTAAATGGATGAAACAACCAGGGGCGTTTTAACAAACATCTTGCTGAACCATAACATATGATGTTTTTAAATCCGTCGGCAATATGACAATGAGTTATGGGGTTGGCGGCTGAACCATAACATATGATGTTTTTAAATTCAACATTTTCTGATGCGACCAATGATTGAGGCAAGCTGAACCATAACATATGATGTTTTTAAATAGATTGGGATTTTGTTAGAACTGTAGCTAAAAACTCGCTGAACCATAACATATGATGTTTTTAAATAGGGCTTTGTTTTTAAAATCGGGACGGGGAGAAAGCTGAACCATAACATATGATGTTTTTAAATGTTTAACAGCGATGCTTTGACAATTTTCGGTTACAACGCTGAACCATAACATATGATGTTTTTAAATTGGCCTTGGGAAAACAGAAGAAGAATTACTGCAAGCTGAACCATAACATATGGATAGGCTACAATTAATTGGACAATAAAATTGTGGGCAGGTAAAATAAGAACACTAAACAAAGGAGACCTGCCAAGATGACTAAAAGACCACGCCGTACTTTTACCGATGAATTCAAGAACCAGATGGTCCAATTGTACCTCAATGGAAAACCGAGAACAGAAATCGTAAGAGAATATGACTTAACCGCTTCATCACTGGATAAATGGATTAAACAACATCAAACTTCAGGCTCATTTAACGAGAAAGATAACCGCAGCGAAGAAGAAACAGAACTGATTCGACTTCGCAGGGAAAATCAGCGACTTCTGATGGAAAATGACATCCTAAAGCAAGCCGCGCTGATAATGGGACGAAAGTAGAAGTCATCAAAGCAAATCAAGACAGATACTCGATATCAGCAATGTGTGACGTCCTGGGAATTCCAAAGAGTACCTTTTATCACACTTCCAAGAAAACAGCTGAACCCGATCCAATTATCAACGACGTGATTGAAATTTTCAAATCCAGCCGAAGGAATTACGGAACCCGTAAAATAAAATATGAACTTAAAGACCGCGGCATTATCGCTTCCCGTCGACGGATTGGCCGTATTATGAAAGAAAACGGATTAGTTTCAAATTACGCCGTTGCTCAATATAAGGTGTACAAACAGCCTGTCAATGACGATTCTTTTCCAAACGAAGTCAATCAGCAATTCGATGGTCGAAATCATTTGGAAGTTATTGTCAGCGATTTGACTTATGTTCGAGTTGGGGGAAAATGGAATTATGTTTGTCTCATCATTGATCTTCACAATCGAGAAATCATTGGATACAGTGCCGGTGCAAATAAGACTGCATTGCTTGTCTATCAGGCTTTTGCCAGAATCAAATATCGACTGGATTTAATCACTATTTTTCATACTGATCGTGGCAGTGAGTTTAAAAACAATGCCATTGATGGCGTGATGGAAACCTTTAATATCAGAAGATCGCTCAGTAAAAAAGGTTGCCCTTATGATAATGCGGTTGCCGAAAGTACTTTCAAGGTTTTCAAAACGGAATTCGCTAATCAGCAAGTATTTCCATCCCTGGATTATCTGAAATTGATGTTGTCCGATTATGTCAATTGGTACAACAACGTAAGAATTCATTCGTCATTGAGTTACTTGACACCAGTGGCATATCGAAAATCAGCCCACAAAAAAGTGGTCTAAAAAAGTGTTGACGATCCA